>JBGCFG010000044.1:0-79073 GCA_045106815.1 Burkholderiaceae bacterium
AGCACGATCACTTTAGGTAGGGCCAGTGCCTGCAACTGTGCTGATGCTCGCCTTTCTTGCAGCGACCTTGCTATTTGCTTACATGCCTGGCCCAGCTTTGCTGTCTGCCGCAGCGCAAACCGTCGCTCGTTTAGTCATAAGTCGTCGGCGGCGATTCCAATGGCCGGATCGCAGAAGTCCGTCCGGCATGCTTTCGTGGAAAGCGTTGCTTCAGCCGACCTTGTTTACGTTTTTTTTGCTGGCATCAGCTTTGACAAGCTCAGGCAATCTAGTGAAGCCGCCAGATCCATGGTGGCTTCAGGTGGTGGCATTCTGATTGGTCTTGGTGCCAAACTTGCTTGGCAGAACATCATAGCCCGGACCGAACGAACGATATTCGATCGCCCCATCGCTCAGCCAGTTCAAGACTCGTCCTGCGGGCTGATCACGGCCAAACATGCCACAGCAATGTAATCCCACATCCCACGTGAACCCAGCGCGGGAAAAGAGCAGCGTCAACCCACCGATCGTCGGCGCTTGTTCAAGCAACAACACCTTGTGGCTCATACGTGACAGAGCATCAGCTGTCGACATACCCCCCTTTCCTGACGCCGCTACGTCTTTTGCGGAAGCCACTGTCCCGTGCATCCCAATGAGCCATTTTTTTCATCGTCGCGCTAGGCCGAGCGCTCCCTGTTGATGGGCATTAACCAATCAAATGACTACGAATTACTGTCCTCCCTTGCTGCTGAGGGGGTGTGATAAGAGCCGGGTTACGGCGGCCTGTTCGTGGCTTGGCACGATCATGAGATCGGGCAAGTGCGATTTCAGTGCGCGTACCTTGCCCCAGCTCTGCGCAAGCAACTCATGCTCCCCTGTGCCCGGGAACTGTTCATTGACCAGAAGATCAGCGCGATAGCACAAGTCCGCTACGAAAAGGATAGGTGGGTCAGCCCGCAGGAAAACCGACAACGATCCGTCGAGATGCCCCGGAGTGGGTAGCAGCATGATCGAGCCGTCGCCCATGAGGTCGTGCCCATGAGAGAACGGCTGCAGTGAGGTGTCTTCAAGTGGCGCGTATTCGATCTGCTGCCATTTTGCTCCCGGGATCTCAATGCCACGACGCAGCACACCTTCTCGCTCCGGGTGTGGACCGAGCATGTGACTCCACGCGTCTTTGGAGGTAATAAGCTCTGCTCCAGGGATATCCGCGATGCCGCCGACATGGTCGAAGTGAAGATGCGTGATGATGGCCTTATCAACGTCTTTCGGGGCATAGCCGGCGCGACTCAGTTGCTCCCCGAGAGCGTCCTCGGACTTGACGTGGAAGTGGAAGATATTGTTCATGATGACGCGTGTGACTGGATCAGGCCAGAATTGCGGGTCCGTCACAGCCCGCGGTGAGATGCCCGCATCGATGAGGATGAGGGCATCGCGGTGCTCGATGACATAGACGCTGAGCGGCAGCCCCTCAATGCGCTCACGACCGAAGAAGATCCACAACAACGCATGCCAGGGACTGCCCTCGACGTGCTGCACGTGCAGATCCACGGTGCCAGTTTGCAGGTGAGCTAGTCGTTGGATGGGCTGCGTCATAGCGAACCTCCTTGTCTCATTGCCGCTTAGATGAGCGATGCACCTGGTTAAGCCAGCATTCGTGAGTAAAGAAGGCAGCCAAGGACCATGCTTGGGCTCGGGCCAGAAGTTCGATCAAGCGGATGGTACTGGCCAGAATCTTTAAGACAGCATGCGCTCACGATCAATCAATAAGTCTGTCACTGCTATTGCGGCTTCGTTGGATCCGGCCATTTTGGGCGAGGTGACGTATTTACCATTGATGGCCAGACGAGGCACGGCTTGAATACCAAACGCCGCCACGGTTTCTGACGCCTGTTGCATCTTCTGTCGAACAGAGTCAGAGGAGAATGCCGTCAAGAAGTCAGGCTTATTGATTCCGTTGCTCGCAGCCCATTCGGCGATTTCATCTGTCTCGCGCATTCGTTTTCTCTGTCGATGAATGGCATCAAACACTTTAGGACCAAGCTCGTCGAGCTTGTCGAGCATCTCCAATGTATAGTGAATTTGTTGATGCTGCGGCAATCGAAACGCCACGTGGACGCGCCGAAAAGTCACGTCTGTTGGGAGTTTTTCTACCCAGCTTTCAAGTAGTGGCTCCAACGCAAAGCAATGCGGGCATGCGTACCAAAAGAATTCGATCACCTCAATTTTGCCGCTTACTGTCTGAGTTGCCTGTGGCGGCGTCACCAGTCTGTATTGATTGCCTTCTACCAGCGCTTGATTCGATGTGCTTGCACTGTGCGCAAGTCTGGGAACCAAAGCACCCAATACCAGGCAGTTAACCGACTGCTGCAGAAATGCTCGTTTACTCATAGCAATGCTCTCTTTGGTGTGGCCGTATCGGACTCAACCCGGACTCAGCCACACCTGGTATTGGCGACTGATGAAAGCCTTGGGTCAGACCCGAAGCTTTCATCTTCAGGGGCTTACTGGGGGCACTCGCCAAGATCAATCGATTTGCCTTGCGCAACCGCTTGTTTGGCTTCCTGTCGCACGGCGGCGCGGGTACGCACCATTCCGGCCTGCGTCGGCGCCGCTGCGATGTTCGGACACTCGCCCACGTCAGTTGTGGATGCCCCAACTTTCTCGACTTCAGCTTTGACTTCGGCCCGCGTCAACGGCTTGCACTCAGCCAGAGCCTTGGCCGGTGCATCTTCGGCGTAGCACTCACCAGATTGAGATTGTGCGTGCGCGCTAACGGCAACAGCAAGTCCAACTGAAATTGCAAGACCAGCGGCGAACGGAATCGATAAAGCTAAGGTCCTTTTCACAGTAACTCTCCCAAAAGAAGTCGTGTCTGGATAACATCCTGAGTCTGAAGGATCGTTCAATTGAGAAAAGCTGTATTGATCATTATCAATAGGGTGGGTCGAAAGTCTTGGCTTTGAACTAAGGTTCGCGCTTGTTAATCTTGCTCATTGCTTCCAGGCCCAAGTACATTGCCGAGTAATCACTGTCTCAGCGAGGCAATCAGTGACGAGTTGTTTAGTGAAAAGCTCTGTGATGAATGGGTTGTGCCGATGATGAAACCGGAGGCAGCTAAGCGCATCACACGCTCAAGCAGTTTTCAAAACGAAACGCTCATCCATGATGAAAGTCTGAGATTTACCAATTGAAAGTCGAGTTGGCACCGTTTCGCCCGGTGCTCGCTAGCAGTGCTATGTATCGTGTGGTTTGTCGGCAAGGCCATGAGAACCACCCCAGCGTATTGTGTTTTCGCAAGTGGTTGCGTTCAGAGGTAAGGGCTTACAAAGCGGCCCTGAGAGACATGGGGTTGCTGCCAAAAACAGGCGCCTAGCCAATCAGTTGCAGGTACTGGCCGTCACAATTTGCTCTAGCAAGTAGCAACGCCTGCTCGACTGCTTAACAAAGCTTCGTAATTCCTTGCGGTACGGCAATAGCGCTTGCCTAGTATGGAGGCACGTCATCGATTGGGTGACGCCACCGCATGCGGACCCATCGTCCAAATCGCGGTGATCCTTCCTTTACTCTTTAGGAGTCACCATGAACACTACGGCTAATCCTGACAGCACCCCGATGGCCGATCCGGCCGAATCGTCGCCAGGGGCGCACGAGCACCGCCATGAGCCACGGAAAATCAGCGGCTTTTATCTGGCTGCCACTTTCATTGCCTTTCTAATCTTCTGGCCTCTGGGCCTGGCGCTATTGCTTTGGGCGGCATGGCGTGAACCGGTCAGCCAATGGCCGATTGTTCAGAAGTTTCGCGGGCACCGATGCGGCTCGTCCTCACGCACAGGCTTCGCCAGCGCCTATTCGTCCTCTCGTATGCGCCGCCGTCCGAGCAACTCGGCCCTCGCGTCTTACCTTGAGAGCGAACAGGAGCGCATTCGGTCCGAAAAAGTCAAACTTGATGAGCTGGTCCGCGCGTTTGAAGCCTTCAAGGAATCCGAGCAGCAAAGCGCCGACAAGAAGGATTTTGAGGCGTTTTTGCAGCAAAGAGAGGGAAATCAGCCTAGCTAAGCGCTTTATCTAGCTCAGATTCCTAACAATCCTTGCGCTCTGGGGCCTCGTTTGGCTCCTGGGGCGCATTTAAGTATCGAAATTAGGCGGTCAAGTACTGGAGCGGTTTTTCTCTGATCGGTAGATTTCACTGGGTACACGGCGGTAACGCCACCCAGAATATCAAACGTGGAGGAAGACAATGAAGTCATTAAAGCTTGGCACTATGGCGCTGGCTCTCGCGGCGCTTGGCACATCGTTCAGCGCTTCGGCCGAGACGGTCACGATCGCAACGGTGAATAACGGTGACATGGTCCGCATGCAGAAGCTGTCGGCCGAATTCACCGCTCAAAACCCAGACATCACGCTCGAGTGGGTAACACTTGAAGAAAACATCCTGCGTCAACGCGTGACGACAGACGTGGCGACCAAGGGTGGCCAATACGACGTCATGACGATTGGCACGTATGAAGTGCCCATCTGGGCAAAGCAGGGTTGGTTGCTCTCGCTTGACGATCTTGGCGGCGACTACGACAAAGACGATATTCTGCCGGCCATTCGCAAAGGTCTGTCGGTTGACGACAAGTTGTATGCCGCACCGTTTTATGGCGAGTCATCGATGGTGATGTATCGCACCGATTTGTTCGAGAAGGCCGGTCTTGAGATGCCCGAGAAGCCGACCTGGGACTTTGTTGCTGATGCTGCTCGCAAGCTCACCGACAAAGGCGCCGAGCAGTATGGCATTTGCTTGCGTGGCAAGCCGGGCTGGGGCGAGAATGTCGCCTTCCTGACGGCTATGTCCAACTCATTCGGTGCCCGCTGGTTCGACATGGACTGGAAGCCGCAGTTTGACTCTCCGGCCTGGAAAGAAACGCTGACGTTTTATGTCGATCTGTTGAAAGACGCCGGACCTCCCGGAGCCTCTTCCAACGGCTTTAACGAGAACCTGGCGTTGTTCCAGACAGGTAAGTGTGCGATGTGGATCGATGCGACGGTTGCCGCCTCGTTCGTGACCAACCCTAAGGAATCAACTGTTGCCGACAAAGTCGGTTTTGCGCTCGCACCTGACAAGGGTTTGGGCAAGCGTGGTAATTGGCTCTGGGCCTGGTCACTCGCCATTCCGTCCAGTAGTGATAGTCAAGAGGCTGCCAAGAAGTTTGTCGCCTGGGCAACTTCCAAGCAGTATCTCGAAACCGTTGCAAGTAAGGAGGGCTGGCAAAACGTGCCTCCGGGTACCCGTCTGTCTCTGTATGAGAATCCTGAGTACCAGAAAGTACCGTTTGCTGAGATGACGCTTCAAAGCATCAACTCAGCTAACCCAACCGAGCCTACGGTTGATAAAGTGCCCTACGTTGGTGTGCAGTTCGTGGCGATTCCCGAGTTTCAAGGGATAGGCACCGCAGTGGGTCAGCAGTTCTCGGCTGCCCTGGCTGGCAGCATCACGGTCGACGCAGCGTTGAAAAGCGCGCAAACGATGACCGAGCGCACGATGAAGCGGGCGGGCTATCCCAAGTAAGTCCCTCTAAGCGCCTGCTTCACGGCGCTGGCGGCAGGGGTCACCCTGCCGCCCAGATTCCCCTGTAAATGATTTATCCATCCTTTGGGCGGAGGCTTCATGGCGACTAATCACTCTCGAACGACGGCCCGTTTTATGGTGGCGCCATCGGTCCTGCTGCTGTTGGGCTGGATGATCGTACCGCTGGCAATGACGCTGTATTTCTCCACGCTGAGCTACAACCTGCTCAGCCCCGGCACCGAGATGTTTGTTGGGCTGGAGAACTATGAGTACTTTCTGACTGACCCGGCTTTCTTTGCAGCATTGGGTAACACTTTGCTGCTGGTAGGCGGCGTTTTGTTCATTACGGTAGTAGGTGGCGTCCTACTCGCATTGCTGCTGGACAAACCAATCTGGGGGCAGGGCATGGTCAGAATTCTGGTCATCGCGCCCTTCTTCGTAATGCCAACGGTTTCTGCACTTGTTTGGAAAAACATGTTCATGAACCCGGTAAGCGGCTTGTTCGCCTACGCCGCCAAAGCGGTGGGGGTTGCGCCGTTTGATTTTCTTGCCCATGCGCCGCTCGCCTCAATCATTTTGATCGTGGCGTGGCAATGGCTGCCTTTTGCGACTTTGATTCTGCTCACGGCGATTCAGTCGCTCGATAGCGAGCAGTTAGAGGCGGCCGAGATGGACGGTGCACCCGCGTTGCGACGTTTCTGGCACATCATCTTGCCGCACCTGTCGCGAGCCATTACGGTCGTGATTCTGATTCAAACGATTTTCCTGTTGTCGATTTTCGCTGAGATTCTGGTGACCACGAATGGTGGGCCAGGCTTTGACTCCACCAATCTGACCTACTTGGTTTACGCCCAGTCACTGCTGCAGTTTGATGTGGGTGGCGGGTCTGCGGGCGGCATTGTGGCGGTTGTTCTTGCCAACATTGTCGCGATCTTCCTAATGCGCATGGTCGGCAAAAACCTGGACGTTTAATCATGGCTCGTAAAACGACTCTCGCCCAAACGACCGGATGGACAGTGCTTGCCTGGGCGTTCGCCCTGACCATCTTTTTTCCCATTCTGTGGACAATCCTCACCAGCTTCAAGACAGAAGCAGCGGCAATCGGCCCACCGGCTCTATTCAGTTTTGACTGGACGCTGGAAAATTACACCGCAGTGCAAACCAGATCACCGTACTTCCTGCACTTTATGAATTCGGTGATTGTCTCAATTGGGTCAACCTTGATTGCTCTGATCATCGCCATCCCAGCTGCTTGGGCGATGGCCTTCTCTCCGACTCGGCGCACCCGCGGCTTGTTGATGTGGATGCTGTCAACCAAGATGCTGCCGCCGGTGGGTGTGCTGGTTCCGATCTATCTGCTCTTTCGGGATACCGGATTGCTTGATACGAGAACCGGGCTTGTCATGGTGCTCACGCTCGTGAATTTGCCCATTATCGTCTGGATGCTGTTTACCTACTTCCGGGAGATTCCGGGAGAGATCCTGGAAGCTGCGCGTATGGATGGTGCGTCTTTAAGTGCTGAAATCTTGCATGTACTGACACCCATGGCATTGCCCGGCATTGCCTCGACGATGCTGCTCAATGTGATTCTGGCCTGGAATGAAGCGTTCTGGACGCTGAATCTGACGGCGGCAAAAGCGGCACCGCTAACGGCATTTATTGCGAGCTATTCAAGCCCAGAGGGTTTGTTTTACGCCAAGCTCAGCGCGGCTTCCACGATGGCCATAGCCCCGGTTTTGATTTTGGGTTGGTTCAGTCAAAAACAATTGGTTCGCGGTCTAACCTTCGGCGCTGTTAAGTAAACCGGACAAGCAGCGCGACAGGCGCAAAACTTGGAGAAATTCAATGGGTAGTTTCACGCTAAGTAAAGTGACCAAACGGTTTGATGACGTTGAAGTGATTCCGCCATTAGACCTTGAGATAAAAGACGGTGAGTTTGTCGTGTTCGTCGGACCTTCCGGCTGTGGCAAATCAACACTGCTTCGTTTGATTGCCGGCCTGGAAGATGTGTCTGGCGGGCGTATTGCACTCGATGGTCACGATGTCACCGCGCTGCCGCCGGCCAAGCGCGGACTGGCCATGGTGTTTCAGTCTTATGCGCTTTACCCGCATATGTCGGTACGAAAGAACATTGCGTTTCCACTCAAAATGTCAGGCCTTGAACAAAGCGAGATAGACAAAAAGGTTCAGACGGCAGCGGACGTGCTGAATCTGACCGACTATCTCGACCGCCGGCCTGGCCAGCTATCTGGCGGACAACGCCAGCGCGTGGCAATAGGGCGGGCCATTGTGCGCGAACCGGCGGCATTTCTGTTCGACGAGCCGTTGTCTAACCTTGATGCTGCCTTGCGCGGCACGATGCGCCTTGAAATTGCCGAGCTACACCAGAAACTCGCGACCACCATGATCTATGTCACCCATGATCAAGTTGAGGCGATGACGATGGCCGACCGAATCGTGGTGCTGAACGCGGGGCGTATTGAGCAGGTGGGCACGCCGCTGGAACTCTATCGCAACCCACGCAGTCTGTTTGTCGCCGGCTTTATCGGTAGTCCCAAAATGAATCTGGTCACCGGCGAGCCCGCCAAAGCGCACGGCGCCGAGACGATTGGCGTGCGACCTGAACACCTGGACCTCACGATGGAAGGTGGCCAATGGCAAGGCGTGGTTGGCGTATCCGAGCACCTGGGCTCAGACACGTTTGTCTATGTTGATGTTGATGGCATTGGTCCGATGACTGCTCGCGCTGATGGCGACTTTCCCGCACGACACGGTGATCGAATTGGGCTGACTCCGGCACCCGATCGCATTCATCGGTTTAATGCTGCCGGGGCTGCGATGTGAGCATGAGTATTGCAAGCGCCACCGCACTTTCACTGGCGTCACTTGACCGTCTTGACCCGGAGGTTGGGTTGCCCCGTTATCAGCGGGCCGACCTGTCTCCCGGCATCGTTCACTTTGGGCCGGGTAACTTTCATCGGGTTCATCAGGCGGTCTACCTGGATGCCCTGATGAACATGGGCCAGGCACTCGACTGGGGACTGATCGGTGTGAGCGTAATGCGCGGTGACGAAGACCAGCGCAACAAGCTGCTTGCCCAGGATTGGCTCACGACAGTCGTGGCTCAATCGGCAAGCGAGAAAGAGGCACGAGTCACAGGGCCCATGCTTGACTATCGGCCCATCGCAGACTCAGCGGCCATTCTCGTTGCGCTGACCGATCCACGCATAAGGATCGTATCGCTCACGGTTACCGAAGGTGGCTATTTCATTGACACTGAGACCGGTGGGTTCAACGAACAAGACCGGGCTATCCAGGAAGATCTGAATCATCCGCAGCACCCGTCCACCGTGTTTGGTTTAATCGTTCGTGCCTTGGCAATGCGCCGGGAAAGCGGTCATGGCCCGTTTACCGTGATGTCGTGCGACAACCTGCCACACAACGGTGTCATCGCACGCAATGCTGTGTTGGGGATGGCCCGACTGATCGATCTTGAATTGGCTCAGTGGATAGAACAATCGGTGAGCTTCCCAAGCGGCATGGTTGATCGCATTGCACCGGCGACGGGAGATCGCGAGCTCCAGTTGGTCCGCGCCGAATACGGCATTGCCGATCAGGCGCCTGTCTATTGCGAGGATTACCTGCAATGGGTGCTGGAAGACAATTTCGTCGCGGGACGACCGCCGCTGGAACAAGTGGGCGTTCAGTTTGTTGATGACGTAACGCCCTACGAAACCATGAAGGTTCGCATTCTCAATGGCGGGCATGCACTCATCGCTTACGCCGCAGGGCTGCTGGATATCGAGTTCGCGAGTGATGCTATGACGGAGTCGCTTATTCAGCAGTTTCTGGATAAAGTTGAGCGCGAGGAAGTGCTAACTGTCGTGCCGCCAGTACCCGACACTGATCTCACTGCCTATCTCAAACTCATTCAGACACGGTTTGCCAATCCGAGCATCGGCGATACGGTGCGCAGACTCTGTCTGGACGGGTCCAATCGTCAGCCCAAATTCATCATTCCGACCATCTGCGACCAGATAGCCGTTGATGGCCCGGTAAGAGGGCTCGCGCTCGCCAGTGCCCTTTGGTGCCGGTACTGCGCAGGCACCACCGAAAGTGGCGCGAACATCGAGCCTAACGACCCTGCCTGGGATCACCTTCAAAAAGTGGCGTATGAGTGCCGCCAACGGCCCGAGGCATGGCTCGAGATGCGTGATGTTTATGGTGATCTGGTCGAGAACCAGGCTTTCAAGCACCAGTTCACGGCGGCAATTGAGGCGCTTTGGCGGGATGGCATCCGTCAGACTCTGGCCGCTTACGTCAATGATTGATCAGCCAGGACAAAGGCTGCTTGGCTGATTACATCCGAACTTGGTTATAGTTGGGGCCCCCGTTCAGCGAGGCAGGCCCCATCGTGTCAGTAGCGATGAAACTCCCTATCCCACCAGAGCTTGAGCACTCTGAAACCGATGAGCGCTCCATTTTGTGCTTTCACCACGGCTTTCCGTCAGAGTTGGTGCGATGGCATTGCCATGATGACTACGAACTGCATCTCATCGTCGCGACAGTGGGCAAGGCCTTTGTTGGCGACCATGTCGGTGGGTTCTCGCCCGGGCAATTGGTTCTGACTGGTCCGGGGCTGCCTCACAACTGGATTAGTGAGGTCGAGGACGGCGAAAGTGTCGAGATTCGAGACCGGGTAGTGCAGTTTCGGCAAGATCTCGTGCCATCTATGGCCGCGGCTTCTTCTGAACTCAAGCCGTTGCTGCCCCTGCTGCAAAAATCTTGTCATGGCCTTTTGTTTCACGGCACGCCGCTATCGGCCTCCGAGCCATGGTTTCAGCGCCTTGAGGCTGCCGATGGGCCCTCTCGCATAGCGTTGCTCTTACAGTTTCTCGAATTTCTGTCTCACGAGCCCGACCAGAGGTTACTTTCGACACTTCCGATGCGCGCTCGGGAAGATGACGAAACGCTCGATAAAGTAGAGCGCGTCATTAGCTTTATGAGCGAACATTACGCCCAAAACATTCTGCTGACCGAGATGGCCGACCTGATCGGTATGAGCGAAAGCGCCTTCTCCCGTTTGTTCTCTAAGGCAACCGGCAACAATTTCAGTCGGTTTCTAAATCGCGTGCGCGTCGCGCGCGCTTGCGAGTTGCTAACAGCCACTGATGAGCCGATTACAAGCATTTGCTTTGCGGTTGGCTTCAACAATGTTGCCAACTTCAATCGACGTTTTCGCGATCTAAAGCAGGTCACACCCCGGGAGTATCGACGGGTGTCTGAACTCAAGGAGGCAGAGCTTTTAGCGACTGAAAATCACTAGGGCCTAGTCTCTGGCTACTGCTGTTGTCAGCAAAGCCGGAAAAAGCGCATTCACCTGTTCTTGCAATAAATCCATTTTCGCCAGACTGATCTGCTCGGCGAGGTCTTGTGCTTCAATTTGTTGCCGTAGCTGATCTGTTTCGCCCGCGCGCCCCCCTTTGATTTGAGCCTCAACCACCTGGGCTTGACGCGCGAGCAGGGGCTCTCGTGCACGAAGTGCTGCGAGCTTTGCGGCAGCGGCAGCAATGGCCGCATCTGCCAGGGCCCGTTCGTATTGCTCATTGACGGCGGTTTCGTCTGCGGTGATTTGCTCGGCTTCTAGCTGCGCGAGTTGTTCACGCGTTTTGGCGTCTGTATCAAACCCGGAAAACCAGTTCCATTCAAGCCGGGCGCCAACCAGGAAGTCTCCGGCCCGAACGCGGTCGAGGGGCACCCATTCTGTGCCGCGGCTCCGGCCGATCAGGCCATACTGGGCAAACAAGGAAAGCTGGGGCTTGTACGCCGAGCGTGCAGCGGCAACGCCCTGTCGGGCTTGATTGATGCGATAGCGCTGGCGCGCCTGACGCTCACCTGGCAAGCGATAGGCGCCTAATGCAGCCAATGCTGAATTAAGTTCAGTGTCTCTTGTGAAATTAGTCCAGTCGGGCTCGGGCGCGATGAGCCTTAGTCCGCGTTCCTGGCAAAGTCGGATCCAGTGATGCGTTCGTTCGGCCCGGCTTTGGGCCAACCCGGCCTGTTGTTCTGCTCGACGGCTATTGACTTCATCGACCTCCAACTGTGATGACAGGCCACGCTGCACCCGAACGGTCAGCAATCTTAATTGCTCGTTGAGAAGCTCAAGTTGTTTTGCGCCATGGCTTAGGTTCGTATTGGCGCGATGCACGGCAATCCAGGCACGCGCGACCGCGTGTGCAATCGCTTGCTCGGTCAGTCGCGCACTTGCGGCGCTCGCGGAAAGTCCGGCCTTCGCAGCGGCTTTGTTCGCGGTATTGCGGCCGCCGGTGTAGAGCGGCAAGGTGAGTTGCAAATCTGACGACAAAACCGATCGGGGGCGATTCGATTCGATATCCACCCGAATGGGCTGACCGTTGATGTCTGCCGTCGCGGTTACGCCCGTAAAACGATCTCGCTGTGAGGTCACGGTGTTGTTGAGACCAAAGTCGAGTTTGGGCAGTTGCGCAGCCCGCGCTTGATCAACCTTTGTGGCAGCAATCTGCTGGTCAAGTCTGGCGATTCTGCTGTCAGCGCGCTGCGAGATAGCTTCGCTTATCAGCGCTTGTAGGGGATGGGCATCATTTGGCTGCGCTGCGGCGCTTAGCGTAATCCCCCACGAGAGTGACGCGACGACGACGCGCAAAGAGACGCGAGAAAAGACGCGAAAATCGAGCATTCTAATCATGTTCATTCGTATCGAAGTGCTTGAACGGGCCGCAGGCGTGCCGCCCGGATGGCAGGCAGTAGACCAGACAAGACGCCAGTCAAAACAGAAATCAGCATTGCGGTGACAACAACACCCCAGGCCGGGTTGAGATTGAAGTCAGTGAACCATTGGGCGAGCCAGATACAAGTCAGCCCCAACAGCAAGCCGGCCGCGCCCCCGAGCGTACTCACCAGCGACGCTTCAAGCAGGAACTGATCGCGAATTGAACGTTCGGTGGCGCCGAGTGCTTTGCGAATGCCTATCTCGCGGGTGCGTTCCAACACAGCGGTGGTCATGATGTTGAAAATACCCAGGCCTGCGACCAGCAACGAAATGGCCGCCGCCACAATGCCGATAATCGAAACCCCACCCAAAATACGATCAGCCGTGCCGACGAAGTCGGACATGGATTGCGATCCGTAGCTGTAACGCCCATTGTGCTGACGGCTTAGCGTGTTCTTGATTTGAGCAATAGCGGTTTTGCTTTGTTCATAAGTCACAGCCTCCGCCTGTAGCGAGTGAACATCTTTTATGCCTTGCATTCGCTGAAAGCTTGTATAGGGCAGCAAGATCCGAGTGTTTGCATCCTGCCCGCCCGCTGATCCAATGCTCGCGAGAAAGCTGCGATCTTTTGCCTCCAGCACGCCGATGACCTGTACCTTGAACGCACCGAGGTCGATGTCCTGGCCGACAACGTTTTGGCTGCCTTCAAACAGCGTCTGGCGGATCGTTGGGCCGATGATAGCGACTGCCTTACGCTGGCGAATGTCTTGCCGGCTGAAGCCGCGACCTTGCACAACGGTGTCGTTGTTGATGGTCAGGAAGGCTTCGCCCACGCCTTGCAACCGCGCGCGGCTGAATTTACCTTGCCGACTAGCTGTCAGGGCCTCGCCGGTCGCTGATCGGGAGCCATAAACCACCGGTGACACTTTCGAGATACTTCGACAGCACACCTCAGGCGAAATTAGCTCGAGATCATCATTGGTAATACCGCTACCGGCCAATTGCGTCCCGGACGGATTGACCGCGCGCCGGTCGCGATAAATCCAGACTGACCGCAAGCCAAAAGTTTGCAGTTCATCGAACACCATGGCCTTACCGCTTTGTGCGACAGCGCCAATCAACACAACGGCAGCGATACCAATGGCAATCCCAATGATGCTCATGACTGTTCGCAGCCGGTACTGGCCCAAGCTGAGCATGGCCTGCTCAAGCTGGTCTGAGGAGCTTTCAATGAATCGCTCAATCACTGCCAGCTATCCGAAACGATTTTGCCATCGGCCAGCCTGACAATGCGGCGTGTCCGCTCAGCGACCTGGCTATCGTGAGTCACGATCAAAACGGTTTTTCCCCTCGCGGCGAGGTCGGCGAACAGCTGCAGCACTTCATCGCCGGTTTGCGAGTCAAGCGCGCCGGTTGGCTCGTCAGCAATAATGACATCTGGGTCATTGGCCAGGGCGCGAGCCACCGCAACCCGCTGTTGCTGGCCACCCGACAATTGCATTGGGCTATGCGTTTGGCGATCGGCCAGCCCAACCGAATCAAGTAATTGGAGGGCACGTTCGCGTCGTGTCCGGCGATTGATGCCGGCATACATCAGCGGGAGTTCAACGTTACGCAATGCGCTTAGGCGCGGCACCAGACTAAATTGCTGGAAGACAAACCCGAAACGTTGATTGCGCAGTCCGGCAAGCGCGGTTTGGTCCAGCTTGGTGACTTGCTGATCACCCAGTTGATAGTGCCCGTCATCGAACGAATCAAGACAACCGAGAATGTTGAGCAAGGTTGATTTTCCAGAGCCGGACGGGCCGACTATGGCCATGAACTCACCCGGCGCAATGCGTAAGTCAATGTTGTGTAAGACGGGTACCCGTACCGTCCCCATTTCATAGGACTTATTAACGTCTTTCAGTTCAATGATTGCGGTCGATACCATGCTCACTTAGTTGGAAATCAGCTCAGCAGCGGCGCCATCCAGCACATTGCCCTGTATTGGCACCACGACGGTTTCGTTACCCGTTAATCCATCAGCAATCTCAATCAGGCCGCCATCTTGAATGCCAGTTGTCACAGGGATGTAGCGAATGCGACCGTCAACCAGCACCCGAACCTGCTCCTGACCGGCGCGCGAGACCAGACCTTCGAGTCGCATCGCAATGGCGTTTTGTCGTTCTTGCGTAACGACTTTTAGATCGACCTGCTGGTTGAGGCGGAGGGTGAGTTCGCTTTCAGGGTCATAAGCAATCCAGGCAACGACATAGCTTGCATTGCCTTCGCGTTCGATCGCTGGGTCAATCGACTCAATGGTCAGGGTCAGGACCACCTCTGGCTGGCTTTCGCTGGTGACTTCAATCGTGTTACCCGGACGCAATGATTCCGACGCGCTTTGATCAATGCGAGCGCGAATCTTGAGGTTGTCGAGTGGCACCAGCCGCATCAGCGGTGTACCTTGTGTGACGTACTGACCGGCGCGCGCATCTAGTTGCGTAATCATGCCGCGCACGGGGGCGTTAAGCACATGCCTGCTTCCAAGACTCAAATGCGCCTGAAGCTCAGCATCAGCCTGCGCTTGCCGGGCAAGAGCACTGTTGAGCCGGCTGCGGGCATCTTGCAGGCTTTTTCGTGGCTCACCCCCGGCCGCAACAACGGGCCTAAGCGACGTTACTTCGCGCCTGGCACTGGTGACATCCTGATCGACGACCCGCAGTGCGGCTTCAAGCGCCTGCCGGCGGGCATCAAAATCCTGCGGGTCAAATTTCACCAGCGGCGAGCCCGCTTCAATCGTCTCACCGAGTTGAACGGGCAGAGTGAGAATGGTGCTCGAAAGGGGCGCTGCGAGGCTGAGTTCGTCTTGCGATGATAAATTGCCGACTGCTCGCAATGTTGCGCGTAAGGTTGTGCGCTCCAGTGGGACTGCTCTAACACCTGCGCTCGCCTGGCCATTCATCTGTTGCCAGCCCAGCCAGGCAGCGCCGGCAAGTACGATAATGGCTAACGCAGCCCCTAACCAACGAAAAGCTCTCATGGAATCAACTATAACAGTCAGTCCTTCAGCCGCCGCCATTGACCGACAGCTTGCTGGCCGTTGGCTAAAAGCCGTTTGTTTGAGCGCTGCGCTTGTTCTGTTTGTTCCGACTGCCCATGCCTGGTTTTGGGAAGCCCCGACCTGGCCATCAATCAACACGGAGTTACTCGAAGACTATCCGCAGGTCACGCACATCAGTACGCAGATGCTTGAGCAACGTCTTGCTGATGACGGCAAGCCGGCACCATTGCTCATTGATGCGCGCGCTAGTGAAGAATTCTCGGTGAGCCACATTGAAGGTGCCAGGCATGCCGAAACGGTTGAGCAGATAAAGGCGCTCCTGGCTGACCGACCAGACGATACGCCAGTCATTGTTTACTGTTCAGTCGGTGTGCGTTCCGCTCGGTTGGTCGCAAAGCTTCAGGATGCCGGTGTTTCAGACGCTGTTAACCTGAAGGGATCTATCTTCGAATGGGCCAACCGAGGCTTGCCGGTTTTCAAAGGGCAGCAAACCACTCACGGTGTTCACCCGTTCAATCGCAAATGGGGTGAACTTTTAGACCGAGAGCACTGGTCTCACGATCCAGAGTAGTGCGCCGGGTATGTGTAATCGCATACAGTGGTTCTCCCAGGCGTACTTTGACTGTTCACGTTTGTTTCGTGTGACTTCTCCGCCTCACACGACCACCCGATGGCAGTACGTTCTGTCATACGAGATGCCCGCCAAAAAATTAAGGCATCCGACGTCAGAGCTTCGATTCTCGTGGCACGATTGCTCCTCTGGCAGCGCCCCTAAAAATGCGCGCCGTGTTTGACAAGGAGACTGAGACGATGCTGCATGCACTGATATGGGATGTGGACGGCACGATCGCCGAGACTGAGCGCGATGGGCACCGGGTAGCGTTTAATGAGTCGATGCGAGAGCATGGTGTTGGGCGTAGCTGGGATGTTGTGCGTTACGGTGAGTTGCTGTCAGTTTCCGGTGGCCTTGAACGCATTCTGGCGGACATGAGAGCGCTGGAGAGCAGAAACGAATGGCCATCGCTTGATGACGTCGCGCAGCGGACGCTCGCAACCTCTATTCATGGGCGCAAGAGCGAGATTTATCGCGGCTTGCTTGACAAAGGAACCGTTGCCATTCGTCCCGGCGTGATGCGGCTGATGAAGGAGTGTCAGAAAGCCGGCGTCGTGCAGGGCATTGCCAGCACCAGTAAACGGGCAAATGTTGATGCCTTGCTTGGCCGCATGTTTGATTCGAACTGGACGAATATGTTTGAGGCGGTGATTACCGGTGATGAGGCTGCACGCAAAAAGCCTGAGCCCGATGTGTATCTGGAAGCCCTGACGCACATGCAATACAGTTCACAGGACGTCATCGTCATTGAAGATTCGCCCAATGGATTACAAGCCGCGCGGGCTGCCGCCTTATGTACGATCGTGACGCCGAGCGCTTATTTTGTGCAGGCTGAGTTTGATGAGGCCGCAATGGTTTGTGCTGATCTTGACCAGGCCCCCTCGCGTTCAGCACCCGGCCATGCACCGGTGACGCTTGCCACCCTTCGCGCCCTGCATGGACGCTGGCATCACGCATAGCCGGTTCATGAATAACCCGGGCTAGGGGCTAGAGCCCCGCTTGGCATCCCGGTGGTATCCTGACGGTGGAGGATACGATCGATGATGCCATTTACTTATCAGCGCCCGGGCTCGTTAGCCGAGGCGCTCAAAGCACTAAAAGCTGACCCTGACGCCATGGCGGTGGCGGGCGGCATGACCCTTGTGCCGGCAATGAAGCACCGGCTAGCCGCACCTAGCCAGTTGTTCGATATTGGCGGTCTGACTGATTTGCAGCAAGTGCGCTCAGTTGACGGCGAGATTGAGATTGGCGCGGCGGTGACACACGCCAAAGTTGCCGCAAACTCGCTCGTAATCGAGCGCATTCCTGCTCTCGCTTCACTGGCTAGCCGCATTGGTGACCCTCAGGTTCGCGCCCGCGGCACGCTCGGCGGCTCAGTGGCAAACAATGACCCTGCCGCTGATTATCCGTCAGCCGTCTTGGCGCTCGATGCTGTAGTCGTAACCAATGCCCGCGAAATCGCTGCGAGCGATTTCTTTCAGGGTATGTTCACCACGGCCCTTGAGCCGGGCGAACTTATTGCGAGTATTCGCTTCAAGATTCCCAAGCACGCTGCCTACGCCAAGTTTCACCATCCCGCCTCTGGCTATGCCATGACGGGTGTATTCGTGGCGCGTCTTGATGATGGCGTGCGGGTGGCGGTTACCGGCGCAGGTAGCAGCGTGTTTCGCTGGGCCGATGCTGAAGCCAAATTAAACGAAGACTTTTCGGCAGCTGCACTTGAGGGTCTGACCCATTCGGCTGACGGCCTCAACGCCGACATGCATGCGCCTGCTGAATACCGAGCCAACCTGATCGCGGTGATGGCCAAGCGGGCGGTCGAACAATGTGAGAATTCCTGATGCCAGTAATCGAACTCAAAGTAAATGGCCAGACCAAACAAGTCACGGTTGAAGATAGAACCTTGCTCGCTGACGCATTGCGTGACTCCCTCAATCTGACCGGCACCCATGTTGGCTGTGACACGAGTCAGTGCGGCTGTTGCACGGTGCATTTGGATGGCATAGCTGTTAAGTCTTGTTCAATGCTTGCCGTGCAGGCGCAGGGCAGCGAAGTCACCACGATCGAAGGCCTGGCAACTGACAACAACAAGGCGCTGCATCCTGTGCAAGAGGCCTTTTCGCGTTGCCACGGTTTGCAGTGCGGGTTCTGTACGACCGGCATGATTATGGCCACTGCCGATCTACTCAAGCGACACCCGGACCCCACCGAAGAGCAGATTCGAGATGGCCTGGCAGGCAACCTTTGCCGCTGTACCGGCTACGTGAATATCGAGGCCGCAGTCCGTGAAGCTGCAGCCGAGTTGAGGAGTCAGGCATGAATTTGTTGAGACACGAAGATCAGCGACTCATCACCGGCCAGGGCCGGTTCACCGCCGACTGGCAGGTGGATGGCCAATTGCATGCGGCCATGGTGCGATCCGATCGTGCCCACGCCAACATTACATCGATTGACCTGGCTGCCGCGAAAGCAATGCCTGGCGTTGAACTGATCCTGACGGCGGCAGATGTTGAGGCCGCTGGCTTTGGTTCGATTCCATCCGGTCCGGACATCGTTGGTAAAGATGGGATGCAGCAACACAAAGCACCCTTGCCGCTATTGGCGTCAGATTGCGTGCGCTACGTAGGGCAGCCAATTGCGATGGTCATTGCGCAGACGGCGCTGATGGCCAGAGATGCGGCGGAGCAAGTGTTAGTGGACTATGAAGAGCTGCCTGCTATCAGCACGGTTGCTGCTGCGCTGGCGCCTAACGCGCAGGCCATACATGCCAGTGCGGATCAAAACACCTCGCTCTTGTATGAAGCTGGCGATGCTGAAGCTGTTGAGAAGGCATTCGCCAACGCGGCCCGAACCAGCACCTTGAAGATCGTGAGCCAGCGCCTATACGGGGCCCCCATGGAGCCGCGTGCATGTATGGCTAGCCATGACACCGCCAGCAATCTCACGCGGGTGTACACGCCCACCCAGGGCATGCTTGGCATGCGCGCATCCCTTTGCGCGGTGACGCAATCCGAGCCAGAGCAGATCGAAGTCATCTCCCAGGACGTGGGCGGCTCATTCGGGCTGCGCGGGAGTACCTACCCTGAGCAGGCACTGACCGTATTGGCCAGCCGAAAGCTCGGCCAAGCGGTTAAGTGGGTCGGGTCAAGATCCGAATTGTTTGTGGGTGAGTGGCACGGCCGATCACTGACGCTCGAAGGCTCGATTGCGCTGGATGCGAACAACAAGATCACTGCAATCCGCTTCAATGATGAAGTCGATCTGGGTGCGTACAACTGCTATTTTGGCGGTTTCATTGGTACCAACAATTTGTCGGTGACGATGGGCGGCGTTTATCAGGTGCCCGCGCTTCACATGCAGTCGCGCCTTATCTATACCAATACATCGCCAGTTTCGGCATATCGAGGGGCGGGGCGTCCGGACATTGCGTTTGCCATTGAGCGCTTGATTGATCACTGTGCGGCTGAGCACGGGTTGGATCGAGTGGCATTCAGGCGTCAGAATTTTGTGCCCGAAGATGCGTTTCCCTACACCACGGCCAACGGCACGGTCTACGACTGTGGCAACTTTGGCGCCGTGCTTAGCAAGACGCTCGAACTAGCGGACTACGAAGGTTTTGCCAACCGACGCTCGGACTCGGCAGCTAAGGGTATGCTGCGCGGTATTGGCTTTGGCTGTTACGTGGAGAAATCCGGCGCTGGCGGCGCGCCGAAAGACCAGGTGTCGTGTCGGTTCCATCGCGACGGACGTCTCGTGCTGCACGCAGTCAGTGGTTCGTCAGGGCAGGGGCATGAAACCTCGTTTGCGCAGATTGTTGGAGAGGGCCTTGGCATAGACCCTGCTGGCATTTTCTATAAAGCCGGTGACCCAAGTCTCACACTGATTGGTAACGGCACGGGCGGCTCGCGCTCCTTATACGGCACAGGGTCCGCGTTTAAGAATCTGGTCACGAGCATCATTGACAATGCCCGCGCTCATGCGGCAAAGGCGCTTGGCGTGTCGGAAGATTCAGTCAAATTCGATAACGGAGAGTTTCTTGGCGGTGGCAAACGTCTGTCACTAGTTGCACTTGCAGAGCAACTCGCCACCGATGATCCGGCAGAACATCCTCTCAATGCGGAAGCCGAGACTTCGACGGGTGCCAACTTTCCCAACGGATGTCATCTGGCCGAAATTGAACTTGATCCGCAGACCGGACAAAGCAGGGTCGTTAACTACGTCGCGGTCGATGACCTGGGCCATGTCGTGTCGCCCACACTCGTAAGAGGACAGGTACATGGCGGCGTCGTACAGGGCTATGGCCAGGCATTTACTGAGCAGGTTGTGTACGACGAAGAAACCGGCCAATTGCTCTCAGGCAGTTTCATGGACTATGCCATGCCGCGCGCGGGCAGCATTGAGAACATCCGCTGCGAATGGGAGAACGTGCCAACCTCGCTCAATGAACTGGGTGCCAAAGGCGTTGGCGAATCTGGCTGCTCCGGATCCTTGCCAGCCATTTCTAACGCGATGATGGATGCGCTCGCAAGCGCTGGCGCTGGACCAATGGATATGCCTTACACGCCAGCCCGCGTGTGGGCTGCTCTGAAAGCGTCAGCGTGATGCCCGGTGGGCATCGCATGATTCAATGAAGTCCTTGAAGTGCCAGGCTGCCGCGCGAGGTTCGCTGTAAAGGCGGTTGGCTGCTCTCATGAGTAGCCGCGCTTCAAGCTGGGAATGGAGAAACCAGCGCTTGGTCGGTGGCTCAGCGGCAAGCCTAAGCATGTCGCTGCGCAGTTGCCCCAGGAATTGCGCAGCGCTGACGCCATTGTCCCGCGCGCGGGCGCCGGCCATGATGAATGCGCCGGCTGCTTCGCAATCTGCCTGGCTCAAAATCGGTGTGTTTGCGCGTGAATTGCCAGCGGGCTTTCGGCTCGGCTGATGCCACCGCTTATATCCCCCGCGTAGATCAAGCGGCTGATCAATGGGCGGCCAGATAATCAGCTGATTGTCCGCAGCTTTTTTATTTGTCGACGCTTGTCTCCAGTTCAACGGGCGCCGGCTATGCAATAACTGGTCCAGCAGCGCTGTGGGGCTATTGGTAGACACTAGGCGGTATGGCAACGTGTCGTGACTTGAAGAGACAGCCAATCCCTTAGCGGGCAGAGGTATCGCCACGAGTAGTACAAGAGCGAACGCGCTTACTAAGATGCTTGCTAACGAATAGCGCTGCAGGCTGCTCAGCCTAAGGTGATGCCACATGGTTAAAAATCCCTGGGAATAACGCGAAAACTGCTTTCAAATGTTTTCGGCTACCCAACAGGCGACTTGAATCGCCTGCCGTTCAGGCACGTTATCTGGCCGTTCATCCTGTGACCAGTCGCACATGCGGCTGAATGTGATGAATATCACGCCTCTTGCTCGCGGGCAGCGTGACGATGCCCGCACTGAACTGATGTGGAGGGGCGCGATGGGCTCACTGATGACCTTTGACCGGCCGGTATCTGCTAGCACTCTGAAGGAGAATCCGGATCTGCTGCGACAGGCTCGTCGCCTCGGAATTCGATCGGCTGAGCGTAGTAAGCTGGAAGCGATGTGCGCGCATGCTGGCTTACGCCATGCGGGTTTACCAGATGCGGCCCTTCGCAGAGCCCTGGAGGCTGTTATAGCCTAAGCTGGGCACGATCCCCCAAACTACTCGACAAATCGGGAGCCGTTTACTCAAAGAATTGGTTATCCGCATTGCTTTGATTGGCGTAGATTGATCCCTGGTCGGGTGCAGGTGGCAATGGCATACGGACAGGCACGGCTGTCACTCGGGGTTCAATTGTGGGTTCGCCAGCAATGATCCAGCGGTCATAGGCAGCGAGATCTGACACGGTGTGTACGAGTGGAAATGCATCGGCCGCAGTGAACTGAAACAGCAGGAAGTTTCTTGAGGTCTGAGAGCGATTCGGTGCAGACCCATGCACGGCTCTGACATGATGGAAACTCATCGACCCGGCACTGCCAGTAATTGACTCGGCATTCTCAAAGCCAAGTCCGCTTTTGATGGGGTCGATTGCGCCGCAGAAGAATCCCTTGGCGTGGTGATCGTATACAGGGCCCTTATGGCTACCTGGCAAGAACTGCAAGGGGCCATTCTCAGGTGTCATGTCATCGAGCATGATGCCAACTGCGAGCAAATCGTCGTTGGTGTGTGGATAAAACGCCCAGTCCTGATGCCATTCGACTGCGGCGCCATCGCCGGCCGCCTTGATGTTGAGCTTGCTTGTCTGAAACCGTACGTTGGGGCCGATTAGGCGGGTTAGAACATCCACCATGCCTGAATGAGAGATTAGCCGCTTCACGCTCGGCATAACGGCGTGTGGGGCCTTTATACGTCGAACATCTACCCGCTCCCGTGTGTGGGCCGGGCCGAGGTCATAGGTAGCATCGCTTTGACTGACTTGGTCAGCGCGAGCCATTAGATCCGCGAGTTCTTCGCGAATCTCGCTCAATTCCGCTGGTGACAACAGGTCAGGTACAACAATGAAGCCTTTATCTTGATAGCGGGTGATTTCTGTATCGGTAATTGTGCTCATATGGATGCCGTCTTGAGTACTAGGCCAATTCAATTCAAGCGAGACTTCTGAATTTAGCGCGCAAGAAAAAAGCCCTGCCAAGGCGGGGCTTGATGAATCTGTCGGTGATCAACGCAGTCAGTCACCAACGGCCGCGGCAGTTCCCATGGGCGGTTCTCTGCCCGAGGCGTTCCCGGTGGCTATCTTTCCATCTTTTTGTAGATCGGCAACCCACTCGTCATGGTGTTGCTGAGCCCAGTTCAAATCCACCTCGCCAGTGGTCATACCCTCAAGCGAACCTTCAGTTCCAAGCGTGCCGATATAAATATGGCCAAGTGCCACGGCCATAACGATAAACGACGCGATTGCATGGACTGTCAGGGCGAGCATGGACTGATCGCGGGTCAGGTCAACCAGGAAGTTGATCGCCAGACCCGTGAGAATGACCGCAACACCAAAGGTAGCAAGCAACCAATACCAGACTTTCTCACCGCCATTGGCAAAGCCAGCAGGCGGGTGCCCCTTACCAATTAAGCCGCCCCCTTTAAGGAACCACTTGATATCGGAGCCATTGGGAATGTTCTTGCCCAGCAACATCAACAACAAGATGATCAAGGAGGCACTGAAGACTGGCCCGGTGTAGTTGTGAATATTTTTGGCAATTAGCGCAAATGAGGCAAACGCATCTTTTCCTAGGAGTGGAATAAACACTGCTTTGCCATAGAACAGCGCTAGTCCGGTCGCGGACAATAAGATAAACGTAATTGCCGTGACCCAATGCAAGAACCGATTAAAGCCATTCCACCGTTTGACTTTGACGCCGCTCATGCCCCCTTCAACTTTGACCTTTCCGCGCAGCAACGCAAACAACAAAATGGCAACCGCCATGACGGCAATCACGATCCAACCCCAGTAGCTCACAGGACCGTTACGGACCGCTCGCCAGTTCTCACCATTGGGGTTAATCAGAACATTGGAATCAACGCTCTTGACCGTTGAGATACCCGCATTGCCTTCACGAATCGCACGCCAGTAATTTGAGCGTGGATTCACATCGCTGCCAAAGCCTTTCTGAGCATCGCTGATCCCCTGCTCCTGCTGGTTTTGTGCATGAGCGGCATCAGTGAACAGCAAACCCGTGAAGGGCAGGGCAAACGAGAGCCCCACGATCACGAGAATCGAGCAAAGCAACATCATGTGGCGCTGCATCATGGTGCGCGGGGCTTTGGCTTTTTTATTGGACTCTTGATTCATGAATCCTCCTTCATTTGCTTAGCGGTCGCGCTGAATGCTCGCGAATCGCTGCTTAAGCGCCTCTTCGTTGGAACCACTGGCCGATTTTTCAAGCAGCGGATCTACGGGACCAAGATACTTACCGGGCGCGTGTAGCTGGACTTTGGATCTCGGGTCATCGCAACCGGCGAGGGTCACGATGCCCGCAAAACCCAGGACCAACGCAATTCCAAATCGTTTGGTCATCAAAGTCTCCGGTTTAAGTGCCGTAGGCTTTAGTCCAGCCCCAGGTTTGTGGCCGGCCACCGCGGCGCAAAATACGCTCGCGGTAGAGGTCCGCAATCTGGTCGCCGTCACCGCCGAGCAGCGCCTTGGTTGAGCACATTTCTGCACACAACGGCAATTTGCCTTGCGAGAGACGGTTGGCGCCGTACTTGGTGAACTCATCTGCAGAGTTGTCTGCTTCCGGACCACCTGCACAGAAGGTGCACTTGTCCATCTTGCCGCGCACACCAAAGGCTTCGGCCTGAGGATATTGCGGTGCGCCGAACGGGCACGAATAGAAGCAGTAACCGCAGCCAATACACTGATCTTTGTCGTGCAAGACAACGCCGTCAGCGGTGGTGTAGAAGCAGTCGACGGGGCACACCGCGGCGCAGGGTGCGTCAGTGCAGTGCATACATGCCACTGAAATTGACTTCTCGCCGTCCTTGCCGTCTTCCAGCGTAATCACACGCCGTCGATTGACGCCCCAGGGCACTTCGTTTTCGTTCTTGCAGGCCGTCACGCAGCCGTTGCACTCAATACAACGCTCAGCGTCGCAGAGAAATTTCATTCTTGCCATTTTCAATTCTCCTTATGAGTCCGTTGGGTTCAGGCTGCCACAACGCGGCAGAGTGAAGCCTTCGACTCTTGCATCTGAGTCACCGAGTCATAGCCGTAGGTCATGGCCGTGTTGACTGCCTCACCAAGCACATAGGGGTCAGAACCAGCCGGGTATTTCTCACGCAGATCTTTACCCTGGAAGTGACCACCGAAGTGGAATGGAGAGAACACAACACCTGCGTCAACGCGCGTGGTGATCATGGCCTTGACCTTAATGCGACCGCCTTCAGGACTTTCAATCCACACCATCTGGTCGTTTTTAATGCCGTTGTTGTTGGC
Organism: Burkholderiaceae bacterium; assembly: GCA_045106815.1. Taxonomy (GTDB): domain Bacteria; phylum Pseudomonadota; class Gammaproteobacteria; order Burkholderiales; family Burkholderiaceae_E; genus JAUIAI01. The sequence continues at coordinate 24,877 of JBGCFG010000044.1, forward strand.
ATCGACCGGATTGATTTCAACAAACATGTCTTGCTGCAACTCGGCCAGCCACGGGTTGGATCGGGTCTCGTCACCGCCGCCCTCGTACTCGACCAGACGGCCGGACGTGATGATGAGCGGGAAGTCTTTTGAGAAGTCCTGGTCCTGAATTGACTTGTACCGGGTGGGCAGTCTCCAGAAGCTCTTGCGGTCTTCGTAGGTTGGGTACTTAGCGACCAGATCGCGACGGTTCGTGTAGAGCGGCTCGCGGTGAATTGGGACTGGATCAGGGAAGGTCCAGACCACGGCGCGCGCCTTGGCATTGCCAAACGGGGCGCAGCCATGAGCAATCGCTACTCGCTGAATTCCGCCCGACAAATCGGTCTTCCAGTTCTTGCCTTCAGCAGCCGTTTGCTCTTCAGCCGTCAGGTCATCCCACCAACCAAGCTTCTTGAGCATATCGGCGGTGAATTCTGGGTAACCATCTTCAATTTCGGACTTCTTGCTAAAGGCGCCTTCGGCCAGCAGGTTAACGCCATCGCGTTCAACACCAAACCGGGCACGGAAGGTCAAACCGCCTTCAGCAACGGGCTTGCTCATGTCGTACAGGTTCGGCGTGCCCGGGTGCTTGTGCTCCGCAGTACCCCAGCAAGGCCAGGGCATACCGTAGTAGTCACCATTGGCAGGTCCGCCTTCGCCCATCAGTGTGGTGGTGTTGAAGGTGTGCCAGTTTTGCTGGTGGGCTTTCAGCCGCTCCGGGCTCTGTCCGGTGTAGCCGATCGTCCACATACCGCTGTTGAACTCACGTGTGATGTCCTCAACGTTGGGCGCAGAGCCTTCAACCTTGATTTGTTTGAACATCTCGTCAGCTACGCCAAGCTTCTTGGCGAGCATGTACATGATTTCTTCGTCAGGCTTGGAATCAAACAACGGCTTGATGACTTGATCACGCCACTGAATAGATCGGTTAGAAGCTGTGACGGAACCGCGGGTCTCAAACTGCGTACAGGCGGGCAACAGGTACATGCCTTCGGTACGGTCCTGCATAACGGCCGTAACGGTGGGGTAGGGGTCAACCACTACCAGCAGCTCGAGCTTCTCCATCGCTTTTTTCTGCTCAACACCGCGCGTTTGTGAGTTGGGTGCATGACCCCACATGAACACGGCTTTGAACGCATCTTTTTGAGCAATGTTGTCAGGCTCCTCAAGCACACCGTCAATCCAGCGTGATACCGGTATGCCCTTGGTGTTCATGACCGGTACATCTTTGCCTTTGGACTGCTCGTATGAGCCGCCTTCAAAGCGTGCCTTCATGTAGTCGTATTCAACACCCCAAACCCGTGACCAGTGCTTCCAGGCGCCGGCCGAAAGGCCATAGTAGCCAGGCAGCGTGTTGGCGAGAACGCCAAGGTCAGTAGCGCCCTGAACATTGTCGTGGCCGCGGAAGATGTTCGTACCACCACCAGACACGCCCATGTTGCCCAGCGCCAGCTGGAAGACGCAATAGGCGCGCGTGTTGTTGTTGCCGTTGGTGTGCTGCGTGCCGCCCATGCACCAGATGAAGGTGCCCGGCCGATGCTCGGCCATAAGCTTGGCCGCGTTGTAGCAGGTCTCTTTGTCGACCCCGGTGACTTTCTCAACTTCTTCAGGTGTCCACTTGGCAACCTCGGCGCGGATCTCATCCATGCCGTAAACCCGCTGCTCAATGAATTTGTCGTCCTGCCAGTTGTTTTCGAAGATGTGCCAGAGCATGCCCCAAACGACACCGACGTCAGTACCCGGGCGAATGCGGACGTACTGATCAGCGTGCACGGCCGTGCGCGTCCGACGCGGATCGAGCACCACCATGCGCGCGCCGGATTCTTTTGCGCGGAAGATGTGCTGCATCGAGACCGGGTGAGCCTCGGCCGGGTTACCACCAATGACCAGGATCGACTTCGAGTTATGAATGTCGTTGTACGAATTGGTCATCGCGCCGTAGCCCCAGGTGTTGGCAACACCGGCAACTGTGGTGGAGTGGCAGATTCGGGCTTGGTGGTCGACGTTATTGGTTCCCCAGAACGCTGCAAATTTGCGGAACAGATAAGCCTGTTCATTGTTGAATTTGGCGGAGCCAAGCCAGAAAACTGAGTCGGGGCCGGCTTTTTCGCGAATCTCCAACAGCTTGTCGCCGATGTCATTGATCGCGTCTTCCCAGCTGACTTTCTGCCACTTTCCGCCGACCAGTTTCATGGGGTACTTCAGGCGGCGCTCGCCATGCCCGTGGTCACGTAGTGCAGCGCCCTTGGCACAGTGAGCACCGAGGTTAAACGGGTGGTCAAATGCAGGCTCCTGACCGGTCCAGACCCCATTCTGAACTTCGGCATACACGCCGCAGCCAACTGAACAGTGGGTACAGACCGAGCGAACGGTTTTAATCTCGCCAACCCGTTCAGACTTAACGGCATGGGCCTTGCGCATCATGCCGGGGGCGGTGGCCAATGTGGTGAGCGCGGCACCGCCGGCTGCCAGGCCGGAATTACGCATAAACGTACGGCGATTCACGCCGCCTTTCGCAGTCGGCTCTTGCCCGACTTGGGCATTTGGATCGCGTGTGACTCTGCGGATTTTCATCAATAGCTCCTGTGCTTTCAGTCGGCTGGTTTAGAAAGAGGCGACGCGGTAGTAGTCACGCACGTGCTGTGTTTCCTGGTAGCCCTTATCTGCCTCAACCGTTTTTTCGGCTTCGGCAATTGGTTCCGCTCCGGCCTGAGTGGCGACGGCAGCTGCAGCACCAGCAGCAAGTGCAGGTGTCGTGGCAAGGCCACGCAAAGCGCGACGGCGCGCGGATTTAAACGGGGCGGTCTTTTTCATTTGATTCTCCCGGCGGTAAAAAGAGTGAAGCGATCACTCAAAGGAACTTCCAACTTAGTGTCTAGGCCTGCATCTCAAAATAGCGAGATTCAAGGCTGATAAAGGCAGCGCCGAATTTGCCGACGCTACGGTAAAAATTTGCTGATTTGGCGTTCTGTAAATCTGACATGAAGCGACCCATCCAAGGGCCCATGTGCTGCGTGAAGAACTTCAGTTGGGTTTCGTGGACGGTGCCGTCGCTGATGAGCATTGCCATTACCTCGGCCAGAGCGGCGGCATGGTCTTCTGGCTCAACCACTTCAGGTTGGCGTTCAAAGCCAAGTTCGGCCAGATCAGTGCGCAGCAGGCTCAAGGGCTTTTCCATCAAAAAACCGGTGAGGTACCACGACCCAAATGGAACCAACTCGCCGCGGCCAATGCCGACAAACAAGTCATGAAATTCTTCATTAGCCTGATCAGTCGAGCAGGCGGCAGCAGCTGTGGCCAGATCATGCATGGCACCGCCAATATCGTCGGTGTCGGTGGCATTGCGGCCAGCTTCGATCAGGTAGTCCAGAACGGCTTGATCCGGTGCGTCACGCAGCAGACTTGCGATCAGGGTATATGCGCCGATCCGTAGCTTCTGATCAGTGCCCAATGGGGGGGCAACTGAAGCGGTGGCAATGCCTTCGCTTGAAGTGCTGCTCTGTTGCGGTGAGTCAACCGTCATGGCCGACTTGTCTCCTGTGCCACTTAATCATTAGCTGCCGTTGCGTTGATCCGGATGTCTCGATGGCCTTGCGTGGCTAGCAAGATGAAAAGACAGATTTGGATCGGGCAGGTGCGACGGGTACTTGTACATCGCGCCGAAGCGGCTCGATGCCTTTCAGTTACATACAGAGATATTAGCTCAAATTGCACTCATCGCAAGCGCATAGCCGGTTGTCGTTGAGCAGATCGAACTTGCTCGAGATCGGTTTGTTCAGGCGTCATCTTTCATCATGTCAATGACTCGGCAGTCACCGCACATCTTGAGCCGATTGAGCGATGCTTCGTCTTGAAACATCGAGTGGTTAGCCAGTTTTGACGTCATTTTGTCTATGACAGAACGTGTCGCAAATGGCTTGCTGCACCGTATGCAGTTGAACGGGGCTTCTTCATTTAGCACTCTGACGTTGCGCCGGCTTGTGGCATCAGTCATGAGTCTGGGCGATAGGGAAATCACCTGTTCGGGGCAGGCCGTTTCGCAAAGGCCGCATTGCACACAGTTAGACTCATAAAATCGCAGCGCAGGTACGCCATCCCCGTCAGCTAGCGCCTTGGCCGGGCATACCGAAGCACACGCCATACAAAGCGTGCAGCCTGATGCCACCTGCACCGTGCCCAGCGGCGCGCCAGACGAGAGTTCTATGAGATCTGGCCGGCTATCGGCCTGTTCGATGAGGTGATCAATCGCGGCGAAAAGCGCCTCACGCTTGCCACCAGTCCCAGCCCCAAAGGTTGCCGCCTTAATATCTGGCATCTGGCCGGTTTGCTCGGCACCGAGCCACTGCACAACCGGATCAAAGCCCAGGCCTGCCAAAATATCGTTCGCGACCTGTCTTTGTTCTTGCAGTGCAGCAAGAACGCCATCAGCAATACCGGCATCTCGCACAAGCAGAACGCGCTGAGCCCCAAAGGCGAGTGCGGAAAGCCACAGCTCAAGGCCGGCGCTGGCGAGTTCCTCCAATGCGAGTGGTAGATGATCGTTCGCCAGGCTGGTCGGGTCATAGGCCTCGCTATGCAGAACAAGCTTAGCTGCAGTGCCACCAGCATCTCGGTAAGCTCGCAGCATGCGGCGCATGCGATCAAGCGTATTGGCTGCTGGCGGATAGGCATAGCTAATTGCGCCGGTCGGGCAGACGGTTGCACAGACGCCGCCGCCCTGGCATAGGTGTGGGTTGACCTCGACCTTGTCACCGATCGAAAAGATTGCTTCGGCAGGGCAGGCATCCAGGCATCGGGTGCAGCCGGTCAGTTCGCTTGCACCATGCGCGCAAATTTCCGGTTTGAGCCGGAAGTACTGTGGTTTGTCGAATCGACCCACGAGATCAGGCAATTGCTCAATCGCCTGGGCAAGTGCTTCAGCATCGCCCCGGGTGGCAAAGTAGCCGGGAGGTGGCAGTGGCTGGGTCAGACGGGGAGTCTGGTCAAGGTCAATGACGAGGTCGCATTGCCACCTTCCAGCCCGGCTGTTGATCTCAAACGCGCCCAGATAACCCTCTATCAGGACTTCTGGCGCAGGCGAAGCTTCAAAAACAATCCCTGCAGGCTGTTGGTCAGCATCGCTGGTGAGCAGGGCTCGGACGCTGACCTGGGAGTCAATTTTCGCAAATGCAGAAGCCACTGCGGCCGAAGAGCCGATCAGGACCACTTTTCCCTCGGACCGATATTCAACCAGGCCGGTTGGCTCGGCTTCTATCGCAGCCGCCGCCGCCAGCGCGGCCTGCTTGGCCTCAGGACTGCTTGAAATAGCGGCTTGGTCGGTCGGGGGGGTGGTCATGATGCCTCCGGCGTGTCGTCAGTCTCTTCAAGACGCAAGCGAAGCCGCTGACGTTGTGGCGCAAGGACAGGGGGGGCATCTTCAATTGGGCGCTGCGCCGGGAGTGCCTGCACGATCATGGCCGGTGAGTCTGCAACAGGCAGTGCCGGGTTTGGGTTGATTGAACTGGGCTCGGCCAGCTGTTCGGTGTGGACAGAGTCCTGGGGCTCAGTACCCGCGGTTGCCTCATCTGAGTCAGTGCTTTCGTGAACATCATCAGTTTCGGTCTGTGCGAGTGCCAGCCGCGCCCGTTCCTCTTCTTCCTTCGCTGCCTCGGTCTCGAGTCGTTCTTTGTGAAACTTCATGTCGGCTGTCACGATGTCACCGAGTTTCTCAAACGTGGTGAAATCTTCGTCGTAGTCGTCTAGTCCGTCGCGAATGCCGAACACGGGCGCCTTGAACAACTTGCGCAGGGCCAGCCGCCGCAGGTCATGGGTGACATCCTTGGCCATGAAACGGGCGTAATCCGAGTGCTCGTCCAATGTTTCAAGTGAGGGTACCGGTGCCGGCAGATCGGTTTTTTCGGGGACGCTCTCGGGTGAGGTCGCGCCAGCATCCGAGTCAACGGTCATGTGTTCTGAGGGCAGCTCATTTTCGACCGTGCCGCCGGCTTTTTCAGTCGCCGCTTGTGATTTGCGACGGGCCCACCGACCCAGAAAATTTGCGTCTGATTTGTTGGGCGTGGATCGGCTCATGTCTCACTCCAGTTCTTGCGCTTCCGCTTTTTAAAGGCTTCCGGAATGTGATGGGTCAGCACGAATGCCTCAATGGGCGGATAGAGTGCCGGATCAAGCGGGACAACCTCGATCGGATGATCAACTGACTCGTAGGAGGCTGCCAGATCGGGGCTCGCAGTCACGATGAAAGGTTCGTACTCGCCGGTCTCTTCGTTCTCGTTGAGCACGACAAAACAGCGCGGCTGCTCAGTTGAGATATTGAGGTAGTAGCTGTCGGCTTCGTCAGCATGCAGCTCTATCTGCAGGTGATCGTAGCGCAGCATCTGCGTACCATTGGGTGGCTGCGATTCGTTGTTTGGAGCGCTTGCGGATTGACTTTGCTCACTTGCTCGCGGCATCACAGCAATCAGCTCACGCGTCTCGGTTTGCCAGCGATGTTCAGGTGTCGGCGTGCACTGAATGACGACCGTCACCGGCAAATGGCTTTGCAGGGGTGGGGCGTCCTGCATCGGCGCACCCTTTTGCTGAATGGGTAGGTTCGTCAAGATTGTCTCGCGTCGTTTAAATGGAGGCTGGCAGGCTCTGGCGAGCCCCCGCAGAATTGATCGCCCTGGCGGACCGCCGAAGGCAATATTCTGACATGCCTGGGCGAAATCCCTTTTCGGGTCATAATTTTCAGATGGTTCGACATTTGATTCTGTTGGTCGCTTTAAACCTGACGGTAGCGCTTGCTCCTTCAAGCCTTGTTTGGGCGGATGAGGCCTTGTCGGCAGTACAGGAGGAGCAGTGGACGATTGGCATCAATCTCAACGACACCGTCAGACTTGGGGCGTTGCTGCAGGAGCATCTGCGCGCCAAAGGTGAACCGGACGCCAGAAACCGCAAGGGCAAAACCGCGCTCATGGCCGCAGCGGCAGGCAAAGATCTGCCATTGTTTAAGCGCTTGCTGGAAGCCGGCGCGGACCCTGCTGCAGTCAACGTCAAGGGCGCCTCCACGCTGATCTATGCCGCCTGGGGTGGCAACACGGGGATCATTCAGATTTTGTTGGCAAAGGCCGTTCCCCTGGAGCAAGCCGCTTCCAATGGCTGGACAGCGGTGATGATGGCCGCCGCCAAGGGGCATCAAGACACGCTGGCCTTGTTATTGGCTGCCGGGGCACAGGCGGACTCGCGCGATGTCTATGGATGGACGCCTTTAATGCGGGCGAGCAACCTGGGCCGGTTGGGCACCGCAAAGATTCTGCTTGCCAAAGGAGGTGCCGACGTCAATGCGTTTAACACCCGCGGACAGACGGCCATGCACCTCGCTGCCGCAGGTGAATTCCGTAAGCTCTACCAAGTTTTGCTGGCGGCCGGCGGCAATCCGGATCTGGCCGATTTCAAAGGCCGCACGCCGCGCGAAATTGCACTAGCTGTTGGTCTGCAATGATCGAGGTCGCGGCTGCCTAGCCACACTGTATGCGGTTTTGGGTGAACTCGTCACCAGGCATCACAACCGCTTCTTGCGTAACGGGGGCAAGGTAGCCATCGCCTTCATGTTGAATCATCAGGCGATTGCCAAATTCTTCAAAGTAGCGATCAAACAAATCTCCGCCGTAAACGCCTGTTGCGACCAACTGCCCCTGCATTTCGATCAATTCGATGGCTGCCAGTGGCTGTGGTGCGGGGCCTGACATCACGCGAGCTCCTTGCGCCGGATCGTAGATACTGTGCTCCGAGCAGCATTGGATGATGCCGGCCTTTTGCTCGACGGCTTTGGTTTTCTGGTTATAAAAGCCCACCGGTTGTTCACGGTATCCAATAAAACTCACCATCGGCGATGGGTGTGTGAGCTTGTGGGCGCAGATGGCTGAGAATGCAACGATAGACTGGTCTTCACCGACGCCCCCTTTCCAGATGTAATCGCTGCCGTCGGCTTTTGCGAGGCTTGAGCCCCCTGCTGCAGGCTTGTCTAGCCGAATCAAAAAGCACGGTGTTGATTTAAACGGGTAGTGAAAGATGTACTCCTTGTTTACCTGGACGTTTGAGGCGCGCAGAGCCTGTCCGTTTTGATCGACCAGTGCGGCGGGTTCATATCGTGTCGCGGCATTGGCCGTTCGCGCGAGCGACGGCAGAGCGCAAGCCAACGCCAGGCCCGCTCTACAGCCGTTAAGAAATCGGCGGCGGTCGCCTGGGCTGGGCGCTAAATCGCCGGGGCTATTAACTGAATTGTCACCGGACTGTTTCGTCATCTCTGGCGGGCCTCGTTTTTCTTCGCGTGCGGCTTCAAAGCTACCATAAGGGATGACCATGCCATCACAAGTTCATCCGGAAGACGTTCAGATCACGTTTGTGAGGGCCCAGGGCGCAGGCGGTCAGAATGTCAATAAAGTGTCCAGCGCTGTGCAACTGCGATTCGATATTCGCGCCTCCCGTTTGCCAGCCGACGTCAAAGACAGGCTGCTGGCAACCGCAGACCGGCGCATCTCGCGCGATGGTGTGCTGACGTTCAAAGCGCAACGTTTTCGGACCCAGGAAGCGAACCGTGAAGACGCATTGGCGCGTCTGAACGCGCTGGTGGCGAAGGCGGCAGTGCCGCCCAGAAAGCGAGTTGCAACTCGCCCAACATTGGCTTCCAAGCGTCGGCGGCTGGACAACAAACAAGCGCGCTCGAAAGTGAAGAGCCAGCGGAGCAGGCCTGACTACTAGGATTGGCCAGATGCAGGATTGGCCAGATGCCTAAGCGCTAGTCGCTGGCATCGCTGACTTCGGCAAGATCAACCGGCAGCAGTGGCTCATCGCGAGTGAGCAATCGCTCGACTCGCAACGTTAGTTGGGATAAATCGATCGGCTTTGGCCAGTAAGCGTCAAAGCCCGCATCCAGGCCCGCCTGCACTTGTTCCGGTGCAGCATCAGCCGAGATTGCGACACAGGTCAAATTGAACAGGGTTGGGTGCGAACGCACGGCACTGATGAGCTCATAGCCATCCATCTCGGGCATATTGATGTCCGCAAGCAGGATGTCAGGACGACGCTCGATCAAGAAGTCGAGCGCCAGTCGGCCGTTTTCCAGGTGGATGACCTTAAAGCCATTACGGCGCTGCAACGCGTCGGTGATTAATACGGCGTTCAGCCGGTCATCTTCGGCATACACAATCAGGGCTTCTCCGTCGGCCGTGGCACCGGCTGAAGGCGCTTGTGGCAAAGAGCCGGTCGCTGCAAGCCCTGACTTGGGAACTAATTGCTCGCTCTCGATTTTAGACCGGTCGGCGGCTTTTTCAAGGTGGAGGCGAAAACATGATCCTTTTCCTGGCGTGCTCTTCACCGTAATACGCCCCCCCATTGCCTCAGCCAGTGCCTGAGAGACGCTAAGCCCCAGACCGACGCCTTTCGCGGTCGTGGTGTTTTCGGCACCCAGCCGATTAAACGGCTGGAACAATTGCTTGATTTTGTCCTGGCTGATGCCGCACCCACGATCGATGATGGACACGCAGTATCGGTTATCAATATCCTGAACCACCACATGAACGGTGGAGTCGCGTGGACTGTAGTTCAATGCATTCGATAACAAATGTCCCAGTACCTGAGCCAGCGCGTGGGCGTCAGCCATGACGGTGCCGCCCCCTGTCAAAGTCGTCAAAGAGAGCGTGACCCCTTTGTCATGGGCGAGTGATCGGCCCAGGGCTGTGCACTCTTCAACCACGGTTGTGAGATCGACTTCCTGCCGCTGAATCCAGTTGTCCCGCTGTTCCAGGCGGGTCAGGTTAAGCATGTTGTCAATCAGATCAAGCAGTCGCAGGCCGGCAGTTTCGATGTGCGAAAGGCGCTCGCGCTGAGTCTCAGCCAGCGGAAAGACCGGGTCGCTCATCATGAGTTGAGCAAAACCCAATACACCATTGAGCGGAGTCCGTAGCTCGTGATTCACACGCGACATGAATTCTGTCTTCACCGCGCTCGCCTGTTCGGCAGCCGTTTTGTCTTGCTGCAGTTGCTTTAACTCCGTGGCATCAGTGATAAAGCCATACCAGGCAATCATTCGGTTATTGGCTGGCTTAGGCATTGCGTATCCGACCAGGTGGCGGATCTCTTTGCCTGCAACAACCAGGCGAAACTCGTCTTTCCAGGGTTTCATCGAGCCGGCGGATCGCTCCAAAGAGCGAATGACACGATGGATGTCGTGTCGATGAATTTTTTCGACAAAGAGCTGGAAGTCTCTTCTGATGTCTGCTGGCTTGAGTTCACAAAGCTTCAGCACGCCATCGCTGACAAACGAGACATTTGATTCCTCAAGACTCGCTGCTTCAAGCTGGAAAAAGAACCCCGGCACATGACGCGCAACCTGAGCCAGCAGAATGTCTCGATCGGTTTCATGCTTTTGCCGCGACACCATCTCGAGCAGGGCGCTAACGCGACCACGCAGACCTGTCTGGCGGCCATGCTTATCAAGCAGCGGCTCAACTGAAACCTGCAACCAGTTGGGTCCTTCGGGCGTTTCCAACTGAATGAGCGTCGGATCAAGATGTTGGCGCTCACGCAGCAAGTCTGTCATTTGCTGGGCGGGTTTGATTGGCCGGCCGCTACTATCGCAGACTAAAGCTGTGGGAAGTTTTTGTCCGATTTGCAGTTGCCAGCCCTGCATGGCGTTGGCATCAACGTTCGCGGTTGACCAGGTGACCAATTGATCAGCGTCGATTTCCCAAAACTGGTCAACACTCAGGCGACTCATCTTGTTGAGCCGTGCCTGGCTCTGGCTGGCCCGCAACTGTGCGCTCCGCTTTTCCAGCAGGCCAGCTGCGATCTGACCGAGTCGTTCAAGCGCTTCTCGCTGTTCCGGCGTTAACTGATGCGAGGCATGATCGAGAACTGAGAACGCACCAATGACCTGACCATCCACAACCAGCGGTACTGCCGCATAGTGCCGCAGCGTAGGAAACTGAATAAACAAGGCATTTTTTTCGTAGCCTTCGGTGACCGTAATGTCAGGCACCTCATGCAGGCGCGGGTCAGAAACCACCAGGTCGCAAAGTGTGCCGCGTTGCGGCAACTCTTTCAGCGTTAGGCCGTGACTCGCTACCACCCATTGAGTGGTGCCATCGACCAGACTGACAAGACTCATATCGCTTTCGCAAAGCGTCGCCGCCATCTCGCAGCAGCTGACCAGGGTTGGCTCCGTGTGCTCCCGCAAGCTGTGAATCAAGGTTGCAAGTTCAACAGGTCTGCTGAAGGCCGACATTCCGTCAAGAGTCTCTGTGTTGTGATGGTTGTGATTTTTTGAACGATTGCAGTCTGACTACCCGTGAACCCAAGCGCGTCGTGGGACACCTTAACAATGACTGACTGGCTTGTGTAAATGCCTGACTGATTCACTGGAATCGTTTACAAATAGAAACTGATTCCTAGCTGTATGCGCTTGCAGTACGCGCTTGCAATAGCAGCCTGATGATCACAAGGCAGGTTATTCACCCTGAGCTTCATTGAGGAAGCGATCGATTTCCACGGCGACCTCATCGAGCTGGCCATTGAATTCATGGTCTGCTCCGTCGATTTCGACTTGTTCGGATCCTGGCGCAAGCCACAACCAGAACCGCCGCAACCATGCCCAACGCAAAGTCATTTGGTGGCCTTCGCTCCCGTACACATCAAGGATGCGCGGGAAGTTGTCGCCTGTAGAACCGATTGAGCCGGTTATGCCTGTCATGATCCAGGTATCAAAGGGGGCGTTCTTTTGCTGTTCAAAGTACACATTGGCAATCCAGTGACCCACCAGGGCAGGTGCTTGATCATACCGACTGCGTAACCAGGTGGCGGCTGCATTGATGCGCTTGAAGCCATTGGGAAATGTGTTTGGATATGCTTCGGCGCCCTCGCAGTCGCGTTCAACCAGCGGCATCTGCAGCGCCAGTACTGGGTAGCCCAATTCGCTCAGAGATAATGCCAAGTCGGTCATGAAGTGACTGGCAAGCGTTTGCCCCGGTCCGTGAGCAATCACAAAAGGTTTTTTATCTGTGCTGCCTTCGTAGTACATCGCGAGAAAAGAGCGCGACTCCTGACCGTCGGCAAGCGAAATGTCGGTTGGTTCTCCGTCAAACGCTGCAAGCCTAACTTCTTCTGCGACACCCGCCTCTCGAACTGGGTCGAGTTTGCAGTCTGATGCGTTGGCCGAGCTGGCTAGTGCGAACCAAACAGCGCAAAACAGTGCCTTGTTAAGTTGCTGGCGAAACGACATGACTGGCTACCTCAGGATTGACTGGCTGAAAGTTTTTCGAGTTGTTCATTGACGCGGCTAAGGGTTGACTCAAACTTGAGCAAGCGCTCGCGTTCTTGGGCGACAACATTTGCCGGTGCTCGCTCGGTGAAGCTGGCGTTACCAAGCTTCCCGTTTGCTTTAGTGATTTCGGTTTGCAGGCGAGCAGCTTCTTTACCAAGCCGCGCAAGCTCAGCGTCTCGATCGATTTCGACCATCAGCATCAGCCGGTTTTCATTGACGATTTGCACCGGCGCGATTGAGTCAGCCGGCAGCTCCGACACAACATCAACTTTTGACAAACGCGCCAGAGCCATCAAATACGGTGTGAAGTCATTGAGCTGCTCGGCATTGCCGGTGGCCATGAGTGGCAGTTTCTGGCCTGGTGGGATGGACATTTCTCCCCTGAGTGCGCGGCAGGCATCAATGAGTGATCTGAGTTCAGCCATCCAGCTTTCGGCCTTCTCGTCGATCTTGCCAGGCTCTGTTTGCGGATAACGCTGCACGCAAATAGAAAAGCGCTGGGCGGCAAGGGCTTGCTGAAGATCTTCTCCCGACAGCGTTTGCTCCCCTCGTTCGCCGTAACGGTGAGCGAGTGGCGCAACGGCCTGCCACAGCGCCTCGGTAATGAACGGAATGATCGGGTGAGCCAGGCGCAGCACTGTTTCGAGTGTGCGAACAAGCGTTCGGCGGGTAGCTCTTTGCTCTGCGCCCGAGTCGCGGCCGAGCTGCACTTTTGCAATTTCCAGATACCAGTCGCAGAACTCGTTCCAGATGAATTCATAGATTGATCGCGCAGCCAGATCGAAGCGGTACTCTAGCAACTGCTTCTCAATGTCAGCTTCAACACGCTGCAGGGACGACGTAATCCAGCGGTCGGCCTGACTAAAGGTGAGGTATTTTTCGTTCGTGTCACCGTCACCAGTGATACCGCATTGCAGTGCACTGTGAGGTTCCAGGCCGCAATCATGGCCTTCGCAATTCATCAAGACAAAGCGACTCGCATTCCAGAGCTTGTTGCAAAAGTTTCGGTAGCCCTCGGCACGGCTGAGATCAAAGTTAATGTTGCGACCGGGTGTTGCCATGGCGGCAAACGTGAAGCGCAAGGCATCCGCGCCATGCGGCGCAATGCCGTCTGGAAATTCTTTGCGGGTTCGTTTCGAAATGCGTTCGGCGTCGCGCGGGTTCATCAGGCCCGTGGTGCGCTTTTTGAGCAGCGTCTCAAGGTCAACACCGTCGATCAGGTCAATCGGGTCCAGTGTGTTGCCCTTGGATTTCGACATTTTCTGGCCTTCGCCATCGCGCACAAGCGCGTGTACGTAGACCTCTTTGAAAGGGACTTTATCGGTGAATGCAGTGGTCATCATGACCATACGCGCGACCCAGAAAAAGATAATGTCAAAGCCGGTCACGAGAACCGAAGAGGGCATGTACTGCTCGAGGGCGGGCTGTAGCACCGGCCTGCCTTCTTTAAAAGGTTCCTGCTCGTTTGCCAGGGTCGAAAAAGGCACTAGTGCTGATGAGAACCAGGTATCCAAAACATCTTCATCTCGCGCGATCGGGCCATCGTAGCCTTGTCTGCTTGCTTCGGCGCGCGCAGAAGCTTCGTCCCGTGCCACAAAGATGCGGCCATCGTGAATCGCGTTGCCTTGGTCGTCTGCAGGGTACCAGGCAGGAATCTGGTGGCCCCACCAGAGCTGACGTGAGATGCACCAGTCCTGAATATTTTCAAGCCAGTGGTTGTAGGTCGCCGTCCAGTTTTCCGGCACAAAGCGGATGCTGCCATCAGCGACCACGGCCAGCGATTTTTCGGCAATGGATTGGCCAGCCAGGGGTGAGTCCGCAGGTCCTGGTTTGCTCATCGCTACGAACCACTGATCGGTGAGCATGGGCTCAACAATCTGGTTCGTTCGTTCGCAGCGCGGAACCATCAGTTTGTGGGCTTCAGTTTCTTGCAGCAGGCCCAATTCTTCAAGATCAGAGACGATCTGGCGCCGGGCTTCGAAGCGGTCCATTTGCCGATAGCGGGCCGGTGCATTGTCATTGACCTTCGCATGTAGATCGAGCACATCGATCATCGGCAGGTCATGCCGTTGACCCACCGCGAAGTCGTTGAAATCGTGCGCGGGGGTTACCTTTACAACCCCGGTACCGAACTCAGGATCAACGTAGTCATCGGCAATGATCGGTATCTCGCGCCAAATGTGCTGACTCGTCACCGGGTCTTGCTCAAGATCAGTTGCTGACAAGGGCAGGCGGATCGTCTTGCCGATGAGATGGGTGTAGCGATCATCTTCGGGGTGCACCATCACCGCCGTATCCCCAAGCATGGTCTCGGGTCTGGTCGTGGCCACGGTGAGGTGGCCGCTGCCGTCAGTCAGCGGGTATTGAATGTGCCAGAGTGAACCATTTTCTTCCGTGCTTTCGACTTCAAGATCAGACACCGCCGTCATCAGCGTGGGGTCCCAATTGACCAGTCGCTTGCCCCGATAAATCAGACCTTGCTGATACAGTTCAACAAACACCTCGCGGACGATGGCTGACAAGGTGTCGTCCATCGTGAAGTACTCAAGTGCCCAGTCAGTGGACGCGCCCATCCGGCGCATTTGGCGGGTAATGTTGGAGCCTGACTCCTGCTTCCACTCCCAGACACGATCAACGAATTTCTCGCGGCCAAGGTCGTGCCGCGACTGACCGCTTTGCTCCAATTGCCGGCTCACCACAATCTGGGTGGCGATACCGGCGTGATCGGTACCGGGGAGCCACAAGGTGTTTTCTCCCTTCATGCGATGAAAGCGAGTGAGGGAGTCCATGACGGTTTGATTAAACGCATGGCCCATGTGGAGCGTGCCGGTCACGTTTGGCGGCGGCAACTGGATGCAAAAGGCATCGGTTTCTGGTTTGTCGCCCGCGGCAAAGTAACCACGCGACTCCCAGCGTTGATACCAGTCAGTCTCGATGGCGGTTGGCTCAAAGCTCTTGCTCAGGCTGTCCAGTAACGGCGTGCTGTTGGGGTCGGTCATTGTTGTCATGAGGAGGGGTGGGACGGGGGCTGCCGCGCTTGGGCGGCTTACCTGATGTTTACTGACGACGGTCTGAGCGTAGCCGGCTGAGTTCTTCTGCAATGGCACGGGAGACTGACTCGCGCACAGCCTGACGCAAGGTTGATTTAATCTCTGCCATCAGGCGCTCAGTACCGCGATCAATCATCTCTTCAAATTGCTCCGCGAGAGGCCCTTCGACAAAACCGTCTGTCCGTCGCAGCATGCGCTGCAAGACGCTGCGCTCAACATCCAGTGAAAGCTTGCGCCACTGCTCGTCATTCAGGCCGTCGCTGGCGGCCGGTGTCTTGGCGGGTAGCGGTAGGACTTCAGTGAGCTTGGGTATTGACTCTGCGTCTTCACCCGGGGTGGCCTGCTTGGCCTCCTCAATGAATTGGCGCAAGTCGAGGTCTTTACCGAACGCCTTCTCAAGCGCGTCGTGCTCAGCGGTGCCTTCAGCAGGGAGGCCTTCGGTTTTATCGGCTGGCTGGTCTGGGTCGGTCGATTCACTCATTGGTTGAGGTTCCCGTTAGCCCGCCAGGTCATGGCGGGTCATTTCGTAGCCGCGGTCACGGTAAAAACGCCACCGCTCACGCGCTGCTGCGCGATCATCTTCGTGCTGGGCGACCAGTTCGATCAGTCGTTCAAAACGACCAAAAACCGGTGGCGGGCTGGCGCCCAGATTCACGATAACACCATGGTGATCGGTCGCCAATGAATCGCAAGCGAGCACTATCGGCGTCTGCGGCGCTAACGTATCAGTATGCATGACGTGGGGGATGAAGTCGCGCTGGGAAAAGCTCCACAGCTGTTTGTCGAATTGCTTCAACAGCGCTTCATCATCCGCCCAGACCACGGCCTGATGGCCGGCACGATAGATTTTTCGTACAAGCCGGCAGGCATAGGCCAGTTTGTCAGCAGTATTAAAGTGAAAGTCGACCCGCGTCATCAGACCCCGGCACGCAAGGCGAGCAAACGGGTCAGCATCGGGACCGGTCGGCCACTCGAGCCTTTATTGGCACCCGAATGCCAAGCAGTGCCGGCGATATCCAGGTGCGCCCAGTCGTAGGCTTTTGTATAACGCTCCAGGAAGCAGGCTGCGGTAACAGCGCCCGCGTCGCGCCCGCCGACGTTGGCCATGTCCGCAAACGGTGACTTGATCTGTTTTTGGTAAGCGTCGTCGAGCGGCATGCGCCAGCAGGTGTCCATGCTGTAACGGCCCGCAGACAAGATCTCGTCGGCCAGATCGTCTTCACGAGCGAATAGGCCGGTATGCACATGGCCCAAAGCGACAACACAGGCGCCAGTAAGGGTCGCCAGATCAATCACTGTTTGTGGTTTGAAGCGTTCTGCATAGGTGAGGGCATCACAAAGGATGAGGCGACCTTCTGCATCAGTATTGAGAATTTCGATCGTCTGTCCGGACATGCTGGTCACAATGTCGCCAGGTCTGGTGGCGGTGCCGCTCGGCATGTTTTCACAGGTCGGTACAAGCACAACCAGATTGATCTTGAGTTTCATTTCGGCCACCGCGCGCATGGTGCCCAGAACCGAGGCGGCGCCACCCATGTCGTACTTCATTTCATCCATGCCGGCAGACGGTTTGATTGAAATGCCGCCAGTATCGAAAGTGATGCCTTTACCCACGAGCACCGTCGGCTTCTTGTTGGCGCCCGCGCCGTTGTATTGCATCACGATGAGTTTTGGTGGTTGCGCAGAGCCCTGCGCGACCGAAAGCAGCGAGAACATCTTTAACTGCTCCATCTGCTTTTTCTCAAGTATCTGTACCTTGAATTTGAACTCGCGCCCCATCTTGCGAGCCGTATCGGCCAGATAGGTGGGCGTGCAAATGTTGGGTGGCAGATTACCCAGATCGCGGGTGAGGTCCATGCCGTTTGCCGTTGCCTGCGCGCGCGCGAGCACGCCCTTGATTAGCTTACCTTTGGCCGAGGGGCAGGCAAGGGCGACTTTGGCCAGAGTCGCGGGCTTCTTGGAGGCCTGACTCTTCAGTTGATCGAAGCGATAAGCCACGGTACGGGCTGCCAGCACTTCCTGCTCAACAAGCCACTCCGGGTCCTGGCCATCTACCGGTGCCTGATTTAAAAGACTCGTCACCTCGCTGGTGCCAAGTGAAATAGCCCGACGGTAGATCCCTTTGCAGGCGTCAATGAACGCTTGCGGTTTGGCCTTGCGATCATCTCCTAGCGAAACCAGCAATACGCGCTTTGCTGGCGCAGCAGTATGGAGTAGCAAATAACTCCCAGGACTGTCACCCAGATCGCCTGACTTCAGCGCTTGCTGAATGGCTGCATCTACGGGTTCTGCCAAGGCGCTGCCATCGGCACGCTTCTGGGCAAGGACTGGCACGATAAGGCATCCGGTTTTGAGCTTGTCGACGGGTAAAGGCTTGACGCTAAATTGCATTGAGAACTCCGTAGCTGCAGCCAGGATGCCTGGCCACTCGGTTAAGACATGATCAGATTGGGAAGGATCAGGCCGAGTCGGTCGCAGGGCGAACGGCGCGACTCGACCAAAAAAGTCGGCGGCAACAGTGCTTTTATTGTTGTCCAGCCAACAATTATAGCCGCCGATGCCATAAACTTTAGCTATTCGCCGATGGCTGGCGTACAGATGAGTCGGCGTGTACCTGTCGCCGTCCGCGACGCCGGGGCACACTGTCGTGTCTCGGTGAACTCCTCGATGCCGGGTCTTTGGTTGCCGATGCTGTTTACCAAATCGCTTCAGCGTGAACTGCGCAGCATTGCCGGGATCGTTTTTGCGACCGTCTTCACCATCATGCTCACGACCAGCCTGGTGAGGTTTCTTGGTCGCGCGGCCAGTGGGCGAGTAGATTCGTCGAGCGTGCTGCCGCTGATTGCCTTTTCAGCCCTGAACATACTGGGGCCATTGCTCGTGTTGACCTTGTTCGTCGCCGTTCTCATGACGCTGACGCGCGCCTGGCGCGATTCTGAAGTGGTGATCTGGCAGGCTTCCGGCCAGAGTTTGGCGGCCTGGATTCGACCGGTACTTGGATTTGCTGCGCCTATCGTTTTGCTGGCCGGCTTGGTTTCCTTCGTCCTGGCGCCATGGGCCAGTCAGCAGATTGCTGACTACCAGGCTCGTTTTGCCCAGCGTGGGGACGTCTCCATGATCGCGGCGGGGCAGTTTCGGGAGTCTTCATCGGCCGATCGGGTGTTTTTCGTTGAGTCACTTAACCCGGAACAAACCGAGGTACGCAATGTATTTGTGACCCAGCAACGCGGCGACAGCCTAATTATCGTGGTGGCCGAGGGCGGCCAGATTGAAAACCGCGAGGATGGCCAGCGATACCTGGTTTTGTCGAAAGGCCGCCGCTATGACGGCAAGGCGGACGCAGCCGAACTCAGAATGATGGAGTTCGAACGCTACGGATTACGCATCGAACCAAAACCGGTCGTAAGAACAAATATTCCGACCAAAACCAAAACACTCATGGCCTTGCTTGATAACCCCGGTAGTGCAGAGTATGGCGAGTTGGTCCGACGAGTTGGGGTGCCGGTGTCGGCTGTACTGCTCGCACTGATGGCGATTCCGTTGTCGTCATCAAACCCGCGTGTGGGGCGTTCTATCAATCTCGTGGTGGCGTTGCTTGTTTATATGGTTTATGCCAATTTGCTGTCTCTCGTGCAGGCATGGGTGACGCAAGACAAAATGCCATTCTGGATTGGTGTCTGGATCGTCCATGGCGTCGCTGCGATTATGTTGCTGATGATGATGTGGCGTCGCATGAGTTTAAGCCGGCTATTGCCTCCATTCCGCTGGCCGTGGCAACGCCTGGCACGTTCCCAGGATGACTCAGTGGCCGCAGCTTCATGAAAACACTCAACGCCTATTTCGCGCGGGAAACCTTTGCGGCAGTGGCGTTTGTGCTGGCTGGGTTCCTGGCTTTGTTCTCGTTCTTTGATTTTGTAGCCGAGCTGGAAGACATTGGGCGGGGTAATTATCAGTTTCAGCATGCACTGGCTTACGTCATGCTGAGCCTGCCTAACCATACCTATGAATTGATGCCCGTTGTCGTGCTCATTGGCACGATCTACGCGCTGGCTCAATTCGCATCCAATTCCGAGTTTACGGCTATGCGCGCTGCCGGCCTTGGACGAATCAAAGCGTTCGGCGCGTTGCTGCGAATTGGCCTGGTCTTTGCGTTAATTACGGCAGGCATTGGCGAGATCATTGCGCCACCGGCTGAGAAATGGGCTCAGGATATTCGCCTGGGGGCAATGGGGGGGCAGATCACCGGACAGTTTCGCTCCGGGATCTGGATCAAGGACACGGTTCGTGACGAACAGGGGGTGCCGCAGCGCCAGCGCTTTGTAAATGTTGGCCAGCTAGACCCCAGCGGCAAGATGCGCGATGTGCGGGTATATGAATTCGATACCGAGTTCAGGCTGGTCGGTGTGTTGACTGCGCCCAGCGGCAATTTCTCAGGGGGGGATCTCTGGCGTCTCGATGAGGTGACTGAACTTGACATTGCATCAGCAGATGTACGCGACACGGAAACAATCCGTGTCGAGCGTAAGCGGACCGATGAGCGGGAATGGACCAGCGAACTCACGCCCGAGCTACTCAGTGTCATGGCAATTGCACCCGACCGCATGAGTGCGTGGAATCTGTCAGGCTACGTGGATCATCTGCAATCAAACGCGCAGGACACCAGCCGCTATGAGCTCGCTCTCTGGAAAAAAGTCACCTACCCAATGGCAGTGCTTGTCATGATGGCGCTGGCATTGCCATTCGCGTTTTTACATGCCAGGGCAGGCAGTATCGGGGTCAAGGTGTTTGCCGGGATCATGCTGGGGGTGGCGTTCCATTTTTTAAATGGCTTGTTTTCTCACCTTGGACTGCTCAATACCTGGCCAGCCTGGGTTTCCGTGACGATCCCCAGCTTGGTGGCGTTTGTGATCGCTATGGTGATGCTAGGCCGGGTGGGCGGCGCTCGGTAGTGGGGCGCCTGAGTTATTTTTGTCCAGGACAAAAAAACCGTTTACTTCGGATTACGCTTTCATTAGGATCACGATTCTTAGTTGATGGCTTAAGCCTCAATTAAGTATCGAGGAGGAGGAGAGGCAGCAACGCTGCCATTTGAGGCGCACCGATGGTGCGCCTTTTTCTTTTGCGCGCCAGGTTGGGTCGAAAATGTCATGTTGCAATGCAGCATGACCAAGATCTCAAATCCCTCATCCGGTGTGCGATAGCCACTCCTCAGCTAGGCAATTTATTCCCGCCTCGCCCCGCCACCCACTAAAGGTATTGCCGACAAGTCCGTTAACGAGCAGGTGGACGGGTATTCACGCGTCCTGCAGAAGCTTTGGAGTGTCCTGTGAATGGCATGGCGTTTGGGCGGTGGTTCGCCCCGATGGTTTTGGTGATTGCGCTGCTCGTGCCCAGCGGGATAACGCATGCCCGAACCCCATTGGTGTTGGCGACGCAAGCTGCATCGCCTGCCAGTGTCATTGAGCTGAGAGTGACAAGTTGGGCGCCGCCAGGCCACTTGTTGCGCGAGGGCTTAGCGGCGTGGTGCGATGAACTGCAAGTTCGCTCGCGAGAATCGGTGCGTTGCCGATGGATGGAAAAAGCCGAAGTTGGTATCAGCGAAACCCATACTGCTGTTGCCGATGGCCAAGTCGACATTGCTTTGGTGGTTCACAGCCTGGACCCAGATCGCTATGTCTTGACCCGCCTCGCTGAGCTACCCCTGCAGGCAGGTACTGCAGAACAGGTGTCAGTCGCTTACTACCGAACTTGGCAAAAGCACTTACGCCAGCAAAGCGAGCATGCGGGGGTTCGTGTGTTGACTGTCTTTACCCAGACGGCGGGTGACTTGTATACGGCGGTTGAATCGGTGCAGCGCGTGTCTCATTTGAGTGGTCTGAGCATCAGCGCAGGGGGAGGAACGGGTGGTCAGGTACTCAGGCAGCTTGCCGCGGTTGGCATCGAACCCAAGAGGATTCCGTTGCCAGCCACACTGCATGCCATCACCGACCATGAACTCGATGGTGTGCTCACGACTGCCGGCAATGTGCATCGCTACGGGCTTGTCGCCACGATGGGTCATCGATGGCAGGTGCCTGGGGGGTTCTATCGTCATAGCTATGGACTCCTGATGAATCCCGCCGCCTATGCTGGCTTGCCCAAAGCGGCCAAGAAAGCATTGGCCGATATGAGCGGCGAAACTGCAGCGCGCCTGTTCGGACGCGCAGCCGATCGTCTCGAGCAGAACCATCGAGAGCTCTTGCAAAACGCAGGCCTGCTAACGATTGCGGCTACACCTGGAGACACCGCAGCGCTTGCCAAGCGGCTCAAACGCATCAGCGATGCCTGGCTCACTGAGGCTAGAGCCCGCGGTCTTTTCAATGCCGCCGAAGTGCTGCGGGATTTTCGGCGGGATATCAGCCGCCAGCAACCTCAGTGAGTTAGGAACACGGGTTGCTGGATACTCACTAGCCGATGCGGGCTGTTCCTCCGCGTTTGCATAGTCGTACGGTTGTCGCAAACAGCGGGTGATTCGGGTCAGCCAGCGTGTCAACCGCGCTCATGTGATGACAGCCCGTGAGCGATGCATAGCGTGCATCCAGGCCCGGGCGCGATTCAGTCATCAAGCGTGATTGGCGATGAAACTCACTGCTTTCCAGCTCTCCTACTGCACAGACCAAGGGCATTCTATGGCGCGGCGACATGAGCGCCGGACTCAGGCGGATGGCGCGTTTGTTGGTGAGTCGAAGATCCTTGTTGAGAAAGGGGGTCTGTTTAATAGGGCGCAAATCAAATAGCCCGCTGATAGCCACACCCGCCTTAACGAGGTCTTCAGGCAGGTCGCGACGCAGCCTTGGCCAAAGTGCGGCTGCCATCATGCCGGTTAGGTGTCCGCCAGCCGAGTGTCCACCCACGACAATCCGATGACGGTCAAAGCCCAGCATTTCAGCGTGATCCCATAGCCAAACGAGTGCCCGCAGGTTCTGACGCACGATCGATTCCATATCGACGGACGGCACCAACGCGTAGTTGGTCACCGCAACAGAAACACCGGCGGAGACGAGATGAGGCGCGACATAGGAAAAATCGTCTTTGTGGATGGCTCGCCAATATCCGCCGTGAATAAAAACAAATAGTGGACTGCTCGATCGCGGTGCTCGAAACAGATCGAGAGTTTCCTCTGGATGCGGACCGTAGCGAAGATTGCGCCCAAGACTTAGCGCCTGTGCGCGGGCTAGCGCACTTCGCTGTTGCCAGCGTTTCACGATGGCTGGGTAATCAGGAATGCCGAGACGGGCGTTATATTCGCGGTCGTAAAACGCGGCTTTGGATTCTGCTGTTTTCATCAGGTGGCCGACAAACAAAGTCAGCGCACATGGTAGTTCAGCCGCGTCGCAGACTCACCCATAACACCGCGACGAGAAAGCAAGCGAGGGCGGCCCAGCCGTTAAAGTGCTTGGCCTCACTGTTTTCGAACAAGGGTTGGCTCGGCTTGATCGTCACAAGGTTGTTTTCTTTCAATGCCTGCAAGGCCTGGTCTGACTTCATGACGAGACTTGGCAAAGGGACTTGCCAGCCAGCGGGCGGGCGCGTGCTGATTTCATTGTGGCGAGCCAGGCGCGCGTCTTTTGCAATGTGCTGCATCACCAGTTGAACCATGAGGCCTCGTTGCTCTGGATGCTTCAATTCGCTCAGGGCAGAAATCATTTGAGTTTCGAGCGGCACGCTGAACCAGTTTTCTGCAGCGCTGTTGAGCGATTGCGAGATTCGTTCCCCACCCGGCAACTTGGCGAAACCGAGTATCAATAGAGCGGTAACGCAAGCAGAGGCAAGCACAAGGCTGATCGATCTAAACATGGTGGCGTGAGGTCAAAAACGGTCGATTCAATTGAAAGCGACAGAGGCAATTGCACGCTAACCGGTGTGCAATGTGCCTGCTACAAGTCGTACGTCAGATTTAGCAAACAACAGGCCAGTCATAAAACTGCTCTGTTTTCAGCTACTTAGCGTGCTGCGGAGACAACTCCCTTGTCTGTATGTCAGATTATGCATCTAAATGTAATTTTTTGCACTGACTTCGCACTGATCACGAACCGAGCTGGTGCAAAAAGGGCGAATATGGTGCGAAACCGCCTGGCTGGCAGGCTTTTCACTGCCTGGTTCAGTCCTCAGGCGGCATGCGGTGACCTGAGGACGACTATCAATGCGCGGCGTGACTGTCGGGCGTAAATGCAGAGCCCTGAATGCGCGGGCGTGACTGCTGAGAGATGGTTACCGTCAAGATCGCCGACAAAATCTGTCGCCTCAGTTAACTGGCTTGCCGGGAAGCCAGGGCAGGCAATCAAGCCCTGGGTAGAACTGCAGCACATAGCTAGCAAGAAAGTGTGGGTAAGCTTGGACGACCCATGCTGAGCTGGTTGGGCATCACGCATGCTTTTAGCGCACTGGCTTATGATTGCGCTCGAGGTTCTGCGCGTTGACGGGCTTTGAAAACTGGGCTCCGATAACTAGCAACGATCCAACGCGTGTTGGCCGCATTTTCTTTCCAGCGATACCGCTTCTATATGTCTCACACCGACACAGACAATCTCCACGCCCTCGGGAGCAATGACTCGACGGCTGGCGTGAGCGCACCTGCAGCATCCAATCTTGCGTCCATCGCTAAATATCGAGATAAAGCTGCCACCTATGACGACACGACTGCCCGCACGCAGGAGATCCGCGAGAACACGATTGCCCTTCTCGCATTAAAGCCCGGCGATGTCGTCCTGGATACTGGCTGTGGCACAGGTAAGAGTTTTGATCAATTGCTTGAGCAAGTTGGGCCGGCCGGTCATGTTGTCGGGGTTGACCAAAGCCCCGAGATGATTGCCATTGCCAGAGAGCGCGTGGCAAGCAGGGGCTGGACAAACGTAACGGTTGTCGAAGGCTATATGGAAACCGTGCGCCTGCCCGTGAGTTTTGATGCCATCTTGTTCCACTACGCTCACGATATATTGCAAACGCCACTGGCATTGGACAATCTGTTTTCACACGTCAGACCGGGTGCCCGAGTCGCGGTTGCTGGCGTTAAGTTTTTCCCATGGTGGACAGGGCCCTTGAACTTGTATGCATTCTTCAAGAATTACGCGTGGAATGGTAAAGCCGGTGGCATGTGGCGACCCTGGCGGGGGGTCGAGTCAAGAGTGCACGGGTGGACCCGCAGCACAACGCAGTTTGGGATGGGTTACATCGGCTCGGGCACATTCAAGGGCTGACCGGTCTGTGCAATAAGCGGGCCAAATCCTGAACGTCAATCTTTCAGGAGACAAGTTTGGTTGATGATCTTTGTATTTTTAATGTGCTGATCCTGGATGGTTCGGGACAGAAGCCCTATGCTGGACACGTTTCGGTCAGAAACGGCCGAATCGTTGAGCTTGCTGCGAGCGGCGCCGACCGGCGCCCAGCCCGCGAAATGCGCGACGCTGACGGCCTGGCGCTTATGCCGGGCATCGTAGACCTGCACACCCACTACGATGCACAAGTCACCTGGGATAGAACGCTTTCTCCATCGCCTGCGCTCGGGGTCACGACGGCAGTGATTGGCAATTGCGGTTTTGGTATTGCCCCTTGCCCGCAGCCGCAGCGAGAGACCATGCTCAAGAATCTGTCGGTGGTTGAGGGGATGGATTTACCGGCTTTGTTGCAGGGCGTTGACTGGGGTTTCGAGAGCTTTGGTGAATACATGGCTCACCTTCGACGGATTGGCCCCATGGCCAATGTTGCGGTGTTCGCCGGGCATTCTGCTATCAGAACCGCCGTCATGGGTGATGCGGCCTCTGAGCAGGTGGAGCCAAGCGCCGAACAATTGGCGTCAATGCAGCAGATTGTGGCGCAGGCAATGCGTGACGGCGCCATTGGTTTTGCATCATCTTTTTCGCCGAATCACTCGGGATATGGCGGTCGGCCAATGCCTTCGACAATTGCCAGCGAGCGTGAACTTGATGCCTTGCTTGATTCAATGGCGCAGAGTGGCAAGGGCGTTTTCATGTCTGCCACCGGCTCAAGACTCACGCCCCAAAAAATGGAGGCAATTGTCGAGCGGACCGGGCGGCCAGCATTCATCTCCACTGTGCTGGCGATGTATAACGATGCCAAGCCTGATCTATGCGCCACCTACTACCAAGCTTGTCGCGACGCCAAGTCTCGCGGCCATGATCTAAATATGCTGACTAGTTGTCAGCCGCTGCGTTTTGATTTCAGTCTAAGAGATCCTTATTTGCTGCTAAGTCATGATGCGTTTGATGTGATTGATCAAAAAGATGATGCGTCGCTGAAGGCCGTTTACGAAGACTCGGCGTTTCGGGCGCGCTTTCGCGAGAATCTCAAGTCGCCGGGACAAGGCATCTTGTTTTTGGGTGATTGGTCCAAGATTGAGGTGAGCATCTGTGCCAGTGAGGCACTCGCCGATTGCCAGGGGCAGACAATCGCGAGCCTAGCCGCTTCACAGGGCAAAGACCCGCTAGATGTGTTTTTTGATCTGGCCCTGAGTGACAGCCTAGACACACGGTTCCTGGCGCGGTTGTTTCAGGATAGTGATGAGGGTGTTGCACCATTGCTTCAGGATCCCGCCGGTGTCATCACACTGAGCGACGCGGGTGCTCACCTGCTTTACTTTTGCGATGCTGGCTTTGGTTTGCACTTTTTGGCTCACTGGGTTCGAGACACGGGCAAATTCACACTCGCTGAAGGCGTACGCCGGTTGACCAGCGACCCGGCTGATCAGTTTCGGATTCCTGGGCGGGGGCGGTTGCAGCTAGGCGCACCCGCTGACATGTTGTTATTCGATCCTAAAACAGTAGGCTTGTCGCCGCCTCAACCGGTCAGTGACCTGCCTGGAGGGGCGTCACGCATGGTGCGAGAACCGTTGGGTTGTCATGGCACCTGGGTCAATGGCGTCAAGGTGCATGACGGCCAGTCTTATACGACACTGCCGCATGGGCCGGGCGCGGTACTGGATCAATTCGTCAGCTAGCAGGAGCGGCGGGTATGCCGCTCCGTACAACACGCTCGACTACTTGGGCGCCGCTTTGGTAGAGCCGCCTTGCACGCCGAGTTTGCCGCCAGTGCCGAGTCCACCCTGAACGGTCTGAGCCTCGTAGTTCTGCACGGCATCAACCAGCTGGTTGTAGGCGTCTGCAAATGCGGCGGCAATCACTTTGCCCTCGGCCGTCTTGGTATAACCACCAAGTGAACCGCCTACCCGGGAACCGAACAGGCCACCCCACAGCTTGTAGTCAGTGCTTTTGGAGCTACCTTCCGCAGCGGCCAACTGCACACCGGACCGATTGTCGACCATCGTGAGCAGGGTGGACGCTTCTTTGAATTTCAGCCCGCCTGCCAGCCTGCCCACAACGCCCAGCCTGCCGCTCAGGCCGCGCAAAGCACCACCAATGCCGCCGGAGTCATTGTTTGAGAACGTGACCGATGGCGTCATCTGGTAGTCTGCAGCGACCATCTGGCCTTTTTGGAAGTTGCTGCCGGCACGCATTTCACCGGAGTTTCTAATGCGCCGCTCTTGCTCCATTGCGCGCAGGCCTCGCCCACGTTCAATCACAACAAAACAATTCGATTGCTGAATCAACAGACGCAACACAGGAATCGGGGAACCGAGGCTATATCTTCTTAGTCCTGACCAATTGCTTTGGTTCTCAACGACTGCCAGCGTGCCCAGTGTTTCGTCGCAGCGACGTAACTCGCCATTGGCATTGCTGGCATTGGCGCCACCGGCCGAACCTGTGGCGACAGTTTTGGCACTGCTATCGCCGGTGCTCATCGTTGAGGCTAGGCAGCCGCTCAATAATGCCGTTGTCGCAACTGCGAGCAATGTCATCCGTGTCTTCATGAATCTACTCTCCCTGGCTTGCATCGTTTTATGTGTGAGATGCCGAAAATCTGATGTTGAAGGGTAACTGATGACCCTAAGTGCCGGTAGCCGCTTCAGTGCGCCCGTGATCCTCATTGTGGGGATTGTGGCGGCATTTGGCGCGGGCAAATTACCCCCTGTGTTGCTTATTCTGTCTGAATCCTATGGCTTGAGTTTGTTTGAAGCGAGCTTCCTGATCAGTATGTTTCAGCTCGCAGGTGCATTAATTGGGGTGTTTGCAGGCTCGCTAGCTGATCGATTTGGCCACCGTACCATTCTGCAGCTTGGGCTGGCTATGACCCTCATGGGTATAGCCGTGAGCCTTTTGGCTAATAGCGCGGCAGTGCTGCTTGTTAGTCGCGCCATTGAGAGCTTTGGTTTTATCCTGACCGTCCTGCCGTGTCCGGTATTGCTTCGGCAGTCGGTTGGGCTCGAGCGACAGCGGCTTTGGCTCGGCGTATGGGGCAGCTACATGCCTGCTGGCTTCGCCGCTGGCCTGCTCGCGGCGCCGTGGCTTGTTACGCTGTCCATACAAGCAAACATCTCGCTTGAATCCTGGCGCTGGGTCTGGCTGGGCCACGGGTTGTTGGTGGTGGCAAGCTGGTTTGCATTTCGGCTTTTAGGCGGCGCCCCGTTGCCGCAGACGACGCTGGCTAGATCAGAACGCCACCCTAAGCGCGCCTTCGCTGCACTCTTGAAACTCACACTCGGATCGTCAGGGCCATGGCTGCTGGGCATCTCGTTCGGTGCTTATGCTGGCCAGTACTTGAGTATTGTGTCGTTTCTGCCCACGATTTATCAGCAGGCCGGGATTTCGCTGGCCACGGCTGGAGCGATGACCGCGCTTGTCGCCGGCATCAATCTGTTTGGCAACCTGGCTGCCGGGTGGCTGACGCAACGCGGTGTCAATGCGGGCAAACTGATGCTAGCAGCCGCGCTGGCGCTGTTCCTGGGCGCCTGGCTGGTTTATGCGAGTGGTCTGCCTTTTGGTGTGCGCTATGTGATTGTGGTCGCGACCTCCGCCATCGCGGGACTGATTCCGGGCGCAATGTTTACGCTTGCCCCGCGTTATGCGCCAACACCCGATACGGTGTCGAGCACGGTGGGCTTGATGCAGCAAGTCTCGGCCATCGGTCAATTTGTGTTGCCACCAATCGTCGCCTGGTCTGCTGCACTCGCGGGCGGCTGGTCAAATGCTGCCTGGGCGCTCAGCACAATGGCGCTGGTGAATATTGCGCTCGCGGCTGTGATTGTCCGGCGTGAACGCGCCGCCGAACAGGTCGGAGCTTAGTCCGCTATTCGTCCAACAGGGCGCGGGCTCGCGCACGATCTGTTTCACCCGGGCTCGACGATTTTTGTGCTTCAGCATTTTGCTCGACCGCAAGCTTTTGCCGGCGCTGAATGACAAACCAACTTGCAGCGCCAATTGCCAGCAGTGCAAACGGACCGCCCCAGAGCAATGCGGTGTTTCGCTGCACCGGTGGGCGATACAGCACGAAGTCACCATACCGCGCGACCAGGTACTCTTTGATCTGATCATCGGAACGCCCGCTCGCCACGAGTTCGTGTACCTGGTTCCGCAAATCACCCGCCAATTCAGCGTTGGAATCAGCAAGCGTTTGATTCTGGCAAACCAGACAGCGCAATTCTTCCTCGAGCGCTTTCATACGCGTTTGTTCGGCTTCGCTCAAAGGTGGCAGATTCACTTCGGTTTTGACGGGGCCGGTAGCCATGCTGACAAAACTCCCTATTCACTGGCCAGGCGGGCAGCCAGCGGCAACAGTTCGTTGTTGAATTCTTCGGTGGAGAAAGGGCCAACTTTCTTGTAACGGATGATCCCTTGCTTATCGATCAGAAAGCTCTCCGGAGCGCCATAAACCCCATAGTCAATCGCTGATCTGCCCGGCACATCGCTAATCACAATCTCGAAGGGGTTACCGTGTCTGCGCAACCAGCGCACGGACGCCTGGGGATCATCTTTCCAGGCCAAGCCCACCATCAACAGTGACTTGTTCGCGGCAGCATCAAGAAAAACGGGGTGTTCGATAAGGCATGCAGCGCACCAGCTTCCCCAGATATTCAGTAGCCAAACCTTGCCCTTCAGGTCGGCGGGAGAAAATTCGCCCTCGCTACCCAGCAATGGCAGCGTAAACGCTGGTGCGGGCTTGTCTATCAAGGGAGACGGAATCTGGCTCGGGTCTTTACTCAGCCCTTTGAACAGAAAAACAAAAATGCCCGCAAATATCGCCAGTGGCAACAGGTATTTAATGACCCTCATGCGTTCTCAGCTGTCCTTAACTAGGCGCGTGCAGCGCCCGCATTCTGCGCTCGTAACTGGCGGGCCGCGACGGTTTTGCGGTAGCGCCTGTCGGCAATCGCAACAAAGCCGCCCAGCGCCATCAGGACGCAGCCAAGCCAGATCCAGTTGATATAAGGCTTCACATGCGCGCGAACGACCCAGCGTTCGGCAGACACGGCTTCGCCCATCGATACATACAAATCACGCGTCAGACTCCGGTTGATGGAAGCCTCGGTCATGGTTTGCCCACTCGCACGGTAGGTGCGCTTTTCCGGGTGCAGGGTGCCTAAGGCTTGAGCGCCGGGCGGGATGGCAAGCAGCGGGTCTTTTGCTGCATCGGGGCCAGCTTGGAAAACCGTGAATGTTGCCTTGGTCGAATCATAATTTGGACCGTTCTTGGGGCCCAGATCGTCAAAGCGTAGCGCATAAGGGCCAATGACGACTGTCTCGCCCTTCGAGATGGCTACCTCGGTATCCACCTCATAGGTCTTGACCGCTGTAATAGCCAGGACGAATGCAGCAACCCCCAGGTGCGCCAGATGCATGCCCCAGATGCTGGCTGAGTGCATCCGTGCCCGACGCAGAGCATCGCCAAACCTGAACTGGCCATCGGCGCCACGCATGGCATCAATCACTGACACGAGTACGCACGCGGCAATCCAGAATCCGAACGCAAACCCGAGGCTGGCCATTGGGCGGACCATGCTGCTGTCGGCACCCTGCCAATAGGCAACGACCGGCGCCAGCAAGGCGGCGATGATTGCCACGGCGAAGGCCCAGCGCAGCCGGGTGGCAATGTCGGGCAGGTGGGCAGACTTCCATCGCATGATGGGCCCGATGCCCATCAGGAACATGGCCGGCGCCATCAACGGATAAAACACGGCATCAAAGTAGGGTGGTCCTACAGAAATTTTGCCCATATCCAGGGTGTCAAGAATGAGTGGGTACAGGGTGCCCAGCAGCACCGCACCGGTGGCGACCACCAGCAGGATATTGTTGGCGAGCAGCATGGACTCTCTGGAAACCAGCCCGAAGCTTTCGCCCAGGCCAATCTTCTGCGCGCGCGCAGCAAACAGTGCCAGGGAGCCGCCAATGACGATTGCCAAAAACGCCAGGATATAAACACCGCGGGTTGGGTCGGTGGCGAATGCGTGAACGGAGGTCAGCACGCCGCTTCGCACGAGGAAGGTGCCAAGCAGGCTGAGCGAGAAGCCCGAGATCGCGAGCAGCACCGTCCAGCTTTTGAACACGCCGCGTTTTTCGGTGACCGCTAACGAATGAATCAAGGCGGTGGCGACCAGCCAGGGCATGAATGATGCGTTCTCGACCGGGTCCCAGAACCACCAGCCACCCCAGCCCAGTTCGTAGTAAGCCCAGAATGAGCCGAGCGCAATGCCGAGTGTCAGGAAACTCCACGCCACCGTCGTCCAGGGGCGTGCCCAACGGGCCCAGGCCAGATCAAAGTGACCGCCAATCAAACCAGCCACCGCAAAACTGAACGCCACCGACAAGCCCACATAACCCATGTAAAGCAGGGGCGGGTGGAAAATCATGCCAGGGTCTTGCAGCAACGGATTGAGATCCCGGCCCTCTGCTGCCGGTGGCAACAGACGCTCGAACGGATTGCTCGTGAACAAGGTGAAGGCAATGAACCCGATCGTGATAAGCCCCATGACCGCGAGAATTCGCGCCCGCAAAACATCTGACAAGCTCTTGGAGAACAGCGCTACCGCGCAGGTCCAGCCGGCGAGCATCAGGACCCAAAGCAGGATGGAGCCTTCATGCGAGCCCCAGGTGGCCGCAATTCTCAGCAGAACGGGTAGGTCGCTATTGGAGTGCGAGGCAACAAGCTTGACCGAGAAGTCATGGTTGTAGAACGCCATCATCAGGCAGGCGAAAGCCAGGCTTACCAATAAGAACAGCATGCCAGAGGCAGGTTTGGCAACCGCCATCATGCGGGCGTCACCGCGTGCTGCACCCACCATGGGGACAACGCCCAGCACCACTGACATGAGTAAGGCCAGCGATAGTGCAAAGTGTCCTAGTTCAACGCTCATAACAAGATAACTCCGTCAGGCTTCATAGCCCTTTGACATCTGACCCGTTCACAACCGGTCTACTGTTCGCCTGGCTTGATACCCGGCTGATTTTTCAGGAATTCAGCAGGGGCGCCAATCGGGTGGCCGGCCTGCTTGAGCGCTTCGGCCGCTTCAGGCGGCATGTAGTTCTCATCATGTTTGGCGAGGACTTCGCTGGCGACAAACTTGCCGTCAGATTGCAACTGTCCCTGAGCGACAATGCCGCGACCTTCCTTGAACAGATCAGGCAGGATGCCGGTGTAGCTCACAGGCACTGTCTCAAGGCTGTCGGTCACTTTGAAGCTCACTTGCGTGCCGTCGCGCACAACGCTGTCTTGCACGACCAGACCACCAATCCGAAAGTGTTTTTCAACCGGCGCTTCACCAGCCGCTATCTGAGATGGCGTGAAGAAGAAAACCAGATTACTTTGAAACGCATTGAGCACCAGCGCTGCTGCAATACCGAGTGCAGCCAGACCGCCGACAACCAGGGCTGCTCGTTTATGACGCGGCTTCATGAGGCCTCCGATGCAACCTGGCCATTGGCCCGCGTTGCGCTTTTGCCGCCAGTAGGCGGCGCCTGTATGGCTGTCATCATTTCGGCTTGTTGGAGCGCGCTCGCTCGCCTGCGCCTGACGGCCAGCATCTCGATGATGATCGCGACAATCACCATGCCATAAGAGGCGGCGATATAAAAAGTATGTCGGTCAAATTCCAAGTGATTTACTCCGTCAGCGGGCGGCAATCAATTGCCTGACCCAGTCGGTATGCCCTTCACGTTCAAGCATGATGCTTCGTACTCGGTGCAGTGCAATGGCAATCGCATAGGCCCAGCACGCAAACACCATGACGAGCATTGCCATCAGCATTACTTCGGCCATCTTGGGCGCTGATGTAACACTGACGCTCGCGCCCTGATGCAAGGTGTTCCACCACCGAACCGAAAAGTAGATGATGGGCACATTGATCACGCCAACCAGGGCCAGCAGCGAGCTGGCGCGGTCGGCACGGCGCGGATCGTTGATAGATGCTCGTAACGCGAGAAACCCAAAGTACAAAAACAGCAAGACCAGTGTTGAGGTGATGCGGGCATCCCAGACCCAGTATGTGCCCCAGGTGGGTCTGCCCCAGAACGCGCCAGTCCACAGTGCAATAAACGTGAACATGGCGCCAGTAGGGGCCAGTGCCTGCGCCATCATGGACGACAAGCGCGTGTTCCAGATGAGCGAGACAGCGCACCAGCCAGCCATCACCAGATAGATGAACATGCCCATCCAGGCAGCCGGCACATGGATAAAGATGATGCGATAGGCCTGACCCTGCTGATAGTCGACCGGCGCAACCCAAAAGCCCAGGTACATCCCGTAAACCGTCAGCACCACCGCAATGGCGGCAAACCACGGGATCAGGTTGCCGGCCAGGTGGTAGAACCGAGAAGGGGCTGAAAACTTAAACACCGACATAGTCAGAGACCCGCTTTAGCGGGCGATGGAGGGTTGCGACTGAAAGGGTTGCGACGGACTTTAGACATTATTCATGGGCAATTCTAACGGCCAAAGCGGCTCCAAACGGGCCGGCCACATTGGCAATGATGAATCCTGCCCCAAGCAGCGATAAATGCGCTTCAGCGCCCAGGCCGGCGCGGGCAGCACCGACCGCCCCAGTCCCGAAAACCAGGATCGGCACGGCCAGCGGAAGCACCAGCAGGGCAAGCAGGCTCGCCCCACCACGCGCGCCCAGGGTCAGGGCTGCGCCAATAGCGCCCAGCCATGCCAAAACCGGCGTGCCCAGCGCGAGAGCTGCCAGTAACAACACGGCATCATCCCAGCTCATGCGGAACTGAACAGCAATCAGCGGTACCAACAGCATGATGGGCAATGAGGTGGTGAGCCAGTGCGCAGCGACTTTTCCGGCGACCAGCGCGGGCAATGGGGCGGCGGACAGCACCATTTGCTCGAGTGACCCATCCGCATGGTCACTGGCAAACAAGTGGGGCAGCGCAAGCAAACTCGCTAAAAGCGCGGAGATCCAGGCAACACCCGGTGCGATCTCGGTGAGGAATTTCGGGTCGGGAGAAATCGCGAGCGGAAAAAGGCTCGTGACCAGCAAAAAGAATATCAACACGACGGCCAACTCGCCGCGCGCCCGCAACGCAATCATTAAATCGCGGCGAGCTGCCCACCAGGCCGCGAATAACAGGCCGCGCTCAGTCATCGACTGAACTCGCCATCCCGGGAGCAAAGTCGGGCATTTGCAGTTTGATGGCTTCTGGCCCCGGGGCGAGGGGTTGATGAGTTGCGATGATCGCGCAGCCGTCTCTTTCAAGGTGCCGGGCAATCAAACTGTCCAGCAGCGTCAGGCCAGCCTGATCAAGTGCGTTGCCTGGCTCATCAAGTAGCCACAGCGCCCGATTGGAAGCGAGCGATAAACGCGCGAGTTGCACCCGGCGACGCTGGCCCGCCGACAGGCTGGCCGCCGGCAGCGGCGCACATGCGGCAATGCCAGCGAGATCCAATGCATCGAGTAATTGTGAATCGTCAGGTTGTTTACCGTGGTCAAGCGTTAGCCAGAGCGAGAGATTTTGAGCACAGGTCAGGCTGTCTTTTATGGCAGGCGCATGCCCGTCGTAGAGCAGATTCGAACGCCAAATCGCGCTCACCGGATTGACCGGCTGGCCTTGCCAGAACATCTGGCCCTCAAGCGGCCTGATCAGCCCGGCAAGCGCTCTAAGCAGGGTCGACTTGCCTGTGCCGTTTGGTCCGGTCAGTTCGATCCACTCGCCAGCCCTGAGCGAAAAGGCCAGATGCGTAAACAGCGGGCGATAGCCTGCGGCACACGCGAGCGACTCTACCGCCAGCAAAGGCGAGGGCGATGATGTCACGGCACAGTCTGATCGATGGTGATGACCAGACCCTGCCGGTTGTTAGACCCGGCATCGCTCTGGCCAAAGCGATCACCCGTCTGCCTGATGGCGTTGCCGGACAGGCTCAGTCGGGCTTCCACCACCACTTCTGCCGCATCAGACAGGCGGCGCTGCGGGCTCATGGCGTTTGCATCGCTCAGTGAGAAATCCATCGGTAAGCTTGGATCAGGAATGCGAAGGGCAGCAAACGGCATACGCGGTCCCTGCGCGGCGCGAACAGAAATAAACAAGACCGCGCCGGCAGGTACGGGCTCACCTGAAAGCTCGATACGGCCAGTGAGTAGGGCATCGCCGGCCGGCTTGTCCGTTGAGTTTGTTTGGGAGCCGGGGTTGCTGTTCGCCTGGGCGATGGGCGGCGGCGCCGCGCCGCCTTGACTACCGGCTGCTTTCAACGCGGCAATGTTTGCTTCGATTTGGTCAACCAACTGGCCAACCTGCTTCCCTTCCTCAGAGTCGGGCGACATCGCGGCAAGCAAGGTCCTCAGATGAGGCAGTGCAGCAGGTTGCTGACCTGATTCCATGTAATACGCAGCAATCAGCCCGTTGGTCTTTAGTTCGCCTGGCTCGATTGTCAGCGCCTGGCGCAGCAGTTGTTCGGGCTTACCAGCAAAGTCACGGCCTTGTGCGAGCCATTGCATCTCTGCCTGTTCGGCGAGCAGGCGGGCATTGGGCGGCAGCAAAGCGGCCGCCCGGCCAAAGGCTTCAGCGGCAGCCGGATAGTCTCGCTGTGCTTGGCGCACCTGTCCGAGGGCAAGCCAGGCCTGTCCGTCCTCCGGCGTATCTTCGGTGGCCTTGATCACCTGCGCCACCATGTTGTCGATTTCCTGTCGTGACGGCATGGTGTTGACATCGACCAAATGGGGCGAGGCGCCAATCATCGGTTCACCCACTTGCTGGTAGACCACAAATGCGAGGGTGGGGAGCAACATAGCGACGGTTGCTGCGGTCAGAACGCGGCGCGGGCCAACGGAAGGTGATGAGGCTGATGGTGCTGTGCCGGACTCGGCCGGCAAGGTCTGCGCAAGGCTGTCAATCAGATTGTTGCGCGCCTCTTCTGCTTCGGCCTCTGTGAGTCGGCCCGCTGCTTGCTCGTCATCAATCTCGCGCCGCCGGTCACGCATGACCGCGAGTTGACTCTCCTGAACATCAAGGCCAATTTCCGGCTGTTTTCGAAGCAGTGGCCAGGCCACCGCACCAACCGACAATACACACAACAATCCCAGCAGAATCCAGAAAGTCACGAATGCTTATCCCTGCAGCAGGCTGGACTGTCGAAGTCTTGCGTCCAGAGTGTCCAGAAAAGCCACGCATTGCCCGATCTGGCTCACCTCGACGAATTCATCGGGCTGGTGCGCCACGTGGATATCGCCAGGGCCGCACACAACCGTCGGCACGCCGGCTTTCGTCATAAAGCCCGCTTCCGTGCCAAAGCTCACTCGCCCCGGCTTCAGGCAATTACACAAAGGCATGATGGCTTGTGCCAGGTTGCGATTGGTCGTTTCATCAAGCCCCGGCGAATTCACGACGGGCTTGATCGTAATGGAGCATTCATCACTGATCTCGCGCATGGCGGGCAGCAACTGCGTGTCGCAGTACTGCTGAATATCACGCAGAATTTCGTTTGCATCAACACCTGGCAGCGCTCTGATCTCAAAGCCGAATTCGCAGTCCTGAGCAATGATGTTGTGGGCAGTGCCACCATGGATACGGCCCGCGTGAATGCTCGTGAATGGGAAGTCGAACCCATCATGGCGTTCGGCGTCGCGTAGTCTTTTCTGAATGCCATTTAGGTAGCTGATAATTTCCGCTGACACTTCAACCGCTGATGCCCCGCTGTCCCTCAGGGAAGAATGAGCCGGGAAACCGCGCACCGCAACGTTGAAGATCGCCGCGCCCTTATTAGCTACAACGACCTGCATCATGGTTGGTTCCCCAATCACGCAGGCACTAGGCGATAAACCTTCGCCAGCAAGCAAGTCGGTAAGGTCTTGCATGCCCTGCATGTTGGTTTCTTCGTTGTACGACATTGCAATATGTACCGCCTGCTTCAACCCTGGGCGGGCAAACTGCTCAGCGCGCGCCAGGCAGCAAGCAATGAAGCCCTTCATGTCGGCCGAGCCGCGGGCGAGTAGACGGTCTTGCTGGGGTGTCAGTTTGAATGGGTCTGTGGTCCAAGGCTGACCTTCAACCGGCACCACGTCCGAGTGCCCGGCCAGCACCACCCCACCACTGACACCTTCGCCATCGGCCGGGCCGATGGTCGAGAAGAGGTTGGCATGACGGCCGTCCGCGGTCTTTTGAATGCGCGACTGGAATCCGAAGCCATCCAGATAGTTGGCCGCCCATTCAATGAGCGGCACATTCGACTCGCTGCTAACGGTATTGAACCCAACCAGTTTTTCGAGGATCTCGATCGCTCGCTGAGTGGTTTGATCGTTCGTCAAATCGGTGGCGCTGGCAGCCATGGGGAGCCTTGAATGGGTCAGTTGGTCGAGTTGGAAGTTTAGCCGAACGGGCAGGGCTGATTTTGACCAGCCCTGCACGGTGTGGGTGTGGCGCTACCCCCGGCGCCCGACCTATGGACCCGCCAGAAACTGGGCAAGTGACCGGCCGGTGTGGGTTTTGGCTTTTTTTGCTAATGCAGCAGGTGTATCGGCGCCAACGAGCTTGCCGCCACCAGCGCCGCCATCCGGACCGAGATCGAGAATCCAGTCGGCTTCTGCCCAAATGTCCAGGTTGTGTTCGACCACCACGACCGTGTTGCCGACTGCCACCAGGCGATGCAACACCTTGATCAGTTTTTCGACATCAGCCATGTGCAGGCCCACGGTGGGTTCATCAAGCACATACAAAGCCTGAGAACGAGCGCGTCGCGCAGCCGGCGAATCATCGGTGGGTTCCCAGTGCCGCAGTCTGGCCAGTTCGCTCACCAGTTTGATGCGCTGGGCCTCGCCGCCGGATAGCGTCGGACTGGGCTGTCCCAGCGTGAGATAGCCCAGACCTACGTCATTGAGCAACTTCAGCGGATGCCCTATCGATTGATGGGCGCTGAAGTAGTCGGCAGCTTCTTCAACGCTCATTCGAAGCACATCACCGATACTCTTGCCGCGCAGAACAATTTCAAGTGTTTCCCGATTAAACCGACGACCACCGCAGGCATCACACGCAACTTTGACATCCGGCAGAAAGCTCATTTCAATCGTTTGCTGCCCCTGACCGTCACACGAGGGGCAGCGCCCGCCAGCTGTATTAAACGAGAATCGACCGGGTGCATAGCCACGGAGGCGGGCTTCTGCCGCATCAGCAAACTGTTTTCGGATCGCATCCCAAAAACCGATGTAGGTCGCGGGGCATGATCGGGGTGTCTTACCAATTGGTGTCTGATCAACTTCCAGCACCCGATCAAAAATTTCCCAGCCGTCAATTGATTCAACGCCTGCCAGTGGCGGCAGGGGATTGTTACGACGGCGCTGCGAGGCGACCATTGCCTTCACATTGCGAAGCAGCACATCGCGCGCGAGCGTGGACTTACCTGAACCCGAGACGCCGGTGACAACCGTCAGGCAACCAATGGGAATCCGCGCATTCACGTTACGCAGATTGTGCTGAGTGACTTTGTTAAGTGTGAGCCAGCGTTGATCAGCTTGTTTTGCCGGTGACACAGATGTGCCGCGCAGCGGGTGCTGTAAGGGATTGGCGAGGTAATAGCCTGTCAGGCTGTTCTTGTTGGCGGTCAGGTCTGCCAAAGAACCGGTTGCAATGACTTCGCCGCCAAGCTTGCCGGCGCGCGGGCCAATGTCAATTAAGTGGTCGGCTTGCCGCATGGTGTCTTCATCATGCTCAACGACCACCAAAGTATTGCCCTTGTCGCGTAGTGCGGTCAGTGTTTGCAACAGAATCCGGTTGTCATGCGGATGCAGACCAATGGTCGGTTCATCCAGCACATAACAGACCCCTTGCAGGTTCGACCCAAGCTGCGCAGCCAGTCGAATGCGCTGGGCCTCTCCCCCTGAGAGTGATGGGGCCGACCGGTCCAGTGACAGATAGCCGAGTCCAACGTCTTTGAGAAACGACAGGCGTGAGCGAATTTCCACCAGCAAATCTTTACCAATCGCCGCTTCCCGTTCATTAAGCGACCACTTGTCGAGCCAGCCGATTGCGTCTTCTATGGGGCGGGCGGTCGCCGCCGCAATCGATTCACCTTTGAGTCGAACGGCAAGCGCCACTGGGTTTAGACGATCACCGTGGCAGGAATCGCATTCGCTCCACTCAATCACCTCGTCTTCGTCATCTTTGCGTTTGGGTTTGTCCGAACGCTTCTCGGTCATTTGATCGATCATCTTTTCAGCGGCTGCGCCAAGCGCGCCGCTGGTGGTGTCAGTGTCGCTGCCGCCCTTACGTTCATCAATCACGGGTTGATAGGGCAGATTAACGCCGGTGCCCAGACAATCGTGACACCAGCCAAGCTTGGAGTTGAAGGAAAACAGCCGTGGATCAGGCTCAGCAAAACTGGTGCCGCAGGAAGGGCAGGCACGTGAGGTCGAGTAAATGCGCGTCTCGAGCTCGGCGCCGGCGCCCGACGTGTCGCCGCTTTCAATCGCCTCGCGCAGCCGGTCCAGTCCAGCCGCCACCATCACGACGCCTTTGCCATAGCCCAAAGCCGCCGTGAGGGCTTCGCGCAGGTCGGCCTCATGCTTGGCGTCAATGGTCAGGTCAGCCACGGGCAGCTCGATGTTGTGCTCAATATAGCGGTCGATGCGCGGAAAACCTTTGACGGGCAGGAACTCCCCATCTACCCGCAGGTGTGTGAAGCCTTTGTTGTTCGCCCACTTCGCGAGGTCGGTATAGACCCCTTTGCGCGACACCACTAGTGGCGCGAGCAGGCCAATGTCCTGACCACGGTATTCGCGCATGATGCGCGCCACAATTGAATCAAAGCTCTGCGGTTCAATCGCGACATCGCAGTCAGGGCAATGCTGCTGACCAAGTTTGACGTAGAGAAGCCGTAAAAAGTGATACACCTCAGTGAGTGTCGCCACAGTGGACTTGCGGCCCCCGCGGCTGGTGCGTTGTTCGATGGCCACTGTTGGGGGGATGCCAAAAACACCGTCAACATCCGGGCGAGTTGCCGGCTGCACAAACTGGCGCGCGTACGCATTCAGAGATTCAAGATAGCGACGTTGCCCTTCGCCAAACACCACATCAAATGCCAGCGTGGATTTGCCCGAGCCCGACACACCGGTAATCACAGACAAAGCATTTCGCGGAATCTGCACCTCAAGGTTCTTAAGGTTGTTCTCGCGTGCGTGATGCACCACGATAGCATCGCGCGCCTGCGCGCGCATCCGTGAACTGGCCTCAGTCTCAGGTGCCGCCACAATGTCAGATGCAATCAGAGCACTGGCCTGTTGGAGGCTGTGATCATCAATCGCTTTGCGATAAGCGGCGAGTGATTGGCCTGTGTGGGTGTCACCGGCAGCGACGGTGTCAGGTGACCCCTCGGCGGTTAGTCGGCCGCCGCCTTCGCCTCCTTCGGGTCCAAGATCGAGCAGCCAGTCAGCGGCCCACATGACATCGAGATTATGTTCAATCACCACGAGGGAGTGACCGGCGGCAATCAGCTTGCGGAACGCCCCATTGAGCCGCGCCACATCATCAAAGTGCAGGCCGGTAGTGGGCTCATCAAACAAGAACAGCGTGCCGCAGCGCGCGCGCTTTGTTCGAGTACTTTGAGTTTGAGCCTCAGCCAGAAACCCGGCGAGTTTTAGCCGTTGTGCTTCTCCGCCTGACAGGGTCGGCACCGGCTGACCGAGCTTCAGGTAGTCAAGACCGACATCAGACAAGGGGCGTAAACGGGTGAGGACGTCAATACTGTCCGCGAAGAATCGGAGTGCTTCAGCAACCGTTAGTTCAAGAACGTCAGCGATCGACATGGCCGAGAACGGCGACCCATCTTCTCGCTTTGCACCCCAGGCGCCCGTGATCGTGACCTCAAGCGTTTCAGGCCGAAAGCGTTTGCCATCGCAGTCCGGGCAGCGCAGATACACATCGGACAGAAACTGCATCTCAACATGTTCAAAGCCATTGCCCCGACAGGTCGGGCATCGGCCATCACCAGAGTTGAAACTGAAGGTGCCGGGCCGGTAGGCACGCTCTTTGGCGAGCGGCGTGGCGGAAAATTTCTTCCTCACCGGATCAAACGCGCCCACATAGCTGATCGGATTACTCCGCGCCGTTTTACCAATGGGCGATTGATCAACGAAGGCTACGTCATCCAGCCAGTCTTCGCCCAACAGACGATCAAACTCGCCTGGCGCCTCGGTTGGCTTGCCTTTGGCTTTCATGAGCGCGGGGAGCAACACGTTTTGAATGAGGGTTGACTTACCACTGCCGGACACACCCGTCACACACACATAGCGCCCCAGCGGAATGCTCACATTGATATTGCGCAGGTTGTGCTCGCGCGCGCCTTCCATGACCAGGCGCGGGGTTGACGCC
Source organism: Burkholderiaceae bacterium (assembly GCA_045106815.1). Taxonomy (GTDB): domain Bacteria; phylum Pseudomonadota; class Gammaproteobacteria; order Burkholderiales; family Burkholderiaceae_E; genus JAUIAI01. Next base: position 65,925 of record JBGCFG010000044.1, read on the forward strand.
TTAATCTCCCGGCGCTGGGTGGTCTCAACCTGCTTGCGGCCGCTGAGGTAATCCGCGGTAAGCGTCTTGACCGACCGTAGTTCTTCAGGTGTGCCTTCAAACACAATATTGCCGCCGCGTTCACCCGGCCCCGGACCAATGTCAATGACCCGGTTCGCTGCAAACATGACCTGCGGATCGTGTTCAACCACGAGCAGTGAATTGCCCGCATCACGTAGCCGGTGCATCACGCCGATAATGCGGTTCATATCTCGCGGGTGCAGGCCAATCGATGGCTCGTCCAGCACAAACAGCGTATTGACGAGTGAGGTGCCCAGCGCGGTTGTCAGGTTGATTCGCTGAACTTCGCCGCCTGACAGAGTGCGCGACTGCCGATCCAGCGTGAGGTAAGACAAACCCACCTCGTGCAGATACGCGAGGCGAGCACGTAGTTCCGTTAGCAGCATATCGAGTGCTTCTGCTTCGCCGCTTTTGTCTTCGGGGCGAGCGGCAAGTGCTGTGGCGAGCTTATCGAAGAATTTGGCGAGCCGCGAAATCGGCAGCAACATCAAATCGTGCAGGCATAAGCCGGGCAAGAACTCATCTGCCTCATCAGGCCACTGCACACCGTTAGGAATGAAAAGACTTGCCCGCTCCATCGGATCATCGGTTTCGGGTTCAAGGGCGAGTGCGGCGGCATCTCGGTCACCGATTCGCCATAGCAAGGCATCAGTCTTTAAGCGCGCGCCCATGCAGTCGGTGCAAGGTGTGTAGGCCCGGTAACGCGACAGCAGCACACGAATGTGCATTTTGTAGGCTTTGCCCTCTAGCCAGGTGAAGTAGCGGTTAATGCCGTACCACTGGGTAGCCCACTTCCCGGTAAAGGCTTCATCGCCTTCGATGATCCAACGCTTGGCATCATCAGACATGTCTCGCCACGGGATGTTCAGATTGAACTTACGTAGTTTGGCGAGCTTGACGAGATCACGCTGACAACCCTTGGCACTCTCAGCCTGGAAGGGTTTGATGGCGCCTTCCGCCAGCGTCTTACTTTCGTCAGGGATCACCAAGCCCATATCAATACCAATGACCCGTCCAAACCCGCGGCAGCTCTCGCACGCGCCAAGAGGCGAGTTAAACGAGAACATGCTGGGCAGCGGATCGGCGTAGGCAATATCGCAGCTCGCGCAGTGCAGGTCAGCGCTATAGCGCCAGACAACTGGATCTGCCTCATCCGCGTCGTCTGCGCCCGGTACAAACACCGCGAGACGGCCGTGTCCGCGTTGCATGCCGAGTTCAACCGCTTCGGCAATGCGGGGGGTGTCGACCTTACTTGCTCGAAACCTGTCTTGCACCACATACAACACCACGCCATCGTCGGTGCCTGGCTCACGATGATGTACCCGTGTGTATCCCTGCGCGAGCAGGTGCGACTCGACTTCTTCTTCCGAATAACTCGCCGGCACACGGACCGGGAAGGTCACAATCAGTCTGGGGTCAGCATCGCGCGCAGCGATTGTGATCGCATCAACAATCGAACTCACCGAGTCTCGCCCAACAGGCTGAGCACATTGCCGGCAAACCAGATGGCCCAGGCGCGCGAACAGCAGTTTCAGGTGATCGTTAATCTCGGTCATCGTACCGACCGTGGATCGTGATGTTCTGACCGGGTTGGTTTGGTCGATCGCAATCGCCGGTGGCACGCCTTCAATGCGATCAACCTGCGGTTTGTCCATACGGTCGAGGAACTGACGTGCATATGCTGAGAAGGTTTCAACGTAGCGCCGCTGACCTTCCGCATAAATCGTGTCAAACACCAGTGATGATTTGCCCGAGCCTGAGACCCCCGTCACCACAACTAGCTCGTTGGTGGGAATATCAAGTGACAAATTTTTAAGATTGTTCTGGCGGGCGCCCCGAACCCGGATGCTGGAGCCCAGGCGTTTGCCAAGGTAGCTGCCCGCGGGCTCGTCGTTTGGGGAATCAGAGTCGGGCAGGGAAGCCCCACCGGGCAAACGGGCGTCATCAGTCATTGAATACTTATTTCTCGACAGCAAGAACAGGGCACAAGCTGCACGCGCAGCCCGTCAGAAGACCCACGATAGTAGTCGCTTTGTCAGTAGCCAGCCTTGCCGGGCGGGCATTGCGCCATGAGGCGCCGCGACTAAATCTATGCGCTCTACATCGCGAAGCTCAGGTCGGCATACTGAGCTAATCGCTCAAGTAGTGGCGTGGCCAATGCTGAGCCCGGAGTGTGAAATCCGCCGCTTGTTTTAAAGTCGGCTTGCAGCAGGCAAAGCGCGCTTTCACTGATCATGCGACTCGTTGAGCCATAACCCGGGTCGCGTTTGCCCTTAACCATTGCGGTGAGAGAGCGGCCGTCGTGGGCGGTCCCAACAAACATCACCTGATAAAAACCGTTTTCGCGCTCCTCCAGGCTGGGTCCTTCACCTGGCTTCGGGCCATCGTCGCTGCTCATGGAGTCGTCTGCCGCCATGGCTTCGGCTATCTGCTGACCTTTGTCGCCCGGCCCGGTCGCTACCATTTCGGAATAGGTAAAGTCTTCGCCATAGGGGTGCCCGAGCAAGAGGTTGGTCCGGTGCACGTTCCGCGTGTTGATCGGTGCCATGATGAACGGGGCTGCCCAGCTTTGAAGGTCTTCATCAAACGTAGGTTTATGCCCGGTGGGCTGTTTCGCGCCGACAAACCCCGGGGTCAGCGCGAACGGATCTTTTAACAAGTCCATCACGGCGGGGTCAGCCGCTGCGGCCGCCATGGTCGCTTTGAAGCTTGCGGCCGTGCCGCCCGAGAAGGTGCCTTTCATCTTGACGACGCGCCCACGCACCTGCGAACAAGGCTTGCCGGTGTTTTCAATCGCCGCCTGCTGCAAAAACCAGACGCCAAGATCGAACGGAATAGAGTCAAACCCACAAGAAAACACAATGCGCGCGCCCGAGGCTTTGGCGGTAGCCTCGTGAGCATCAATCATCTGGCGCATCCAGGCAGGCTCTCCGCATAAATCCACATAGTCTGTGCCCGCTTTAGCGCATGCGGCCACCAGCGGCTCGCCATACTGCTGGTAGGGCCCAACGGTGGTCAGCACGACCTGGGTTGATGCGACCATTGCGTCAAGCGAAGCGGGATCAGTGGCGTCCGCGACGACGATGTCCGGTTTAAGCGCGGCATCAGGCCAGGCATCTCGTACGGCTTCGAGTTTTGCGCGGTTGCGACCGGCGATGGCCCAGCGTTTGAGGCCTGGGTCGGCAGGGCGTTTGCACAGGTATTCGGCAACCAGTTGGCCGGTAAAGCCACTTGCGCCATAAACGATCAAATCGAAAGGTTTGTCAGCAGACATGAGATTTCACTCGTTAAGATGTTGGGGCAAGCAGCGAGGTATCACTTGAATTGCCCGGCAGATGCCCAATATACGGCAATGGTGCTTTAGGCTCAGGAGCCTTTCTTTTATGACCGAACCCCCCAGAATTCGCATCACAACCACCGGCACAGCGGGTGGTTTACCGCAGACCGGCTTTTTCGGCAGATTTGTTGCGCTCACCGCCGCCGGCCTGTTGATCGGCGGAGCGCTCGTCGCCGCAATCACATTTTCGCTGATTTTGCTGCCAATTGTGCTCACCGTCGGGGCGATTGGCTTCGGATATCTTTGGTTCAAGACTCGTGGCGTTCGCAAACAACTCAAAGAGCAAATGCAGGCCATGCAGGCTGAGTTGGCCCGTCAACAAGGTCAAATGGGGAGTGGTGCATCAGCAGGGCCCGGCGGTGCGAGCAGGCCATCTGGCCGTCAAAGCAGCGCCGAAGGCGAAGTGATTGACGGCGACTTTATTAAAGAAGCACCGTCACGGCCCGATTCCGCCAAGCGTTAATTGCCGATTGGCGTGATGCCTTGGGTGACGCGGGTTACGTAAATTCGAATTGAGTGAAGTCAGGATGCCTTACCGCAGCGCGGTATTGAGGCGTAAAGCCTGGGTACAGCGTGCCATTGTGGCCGTCGGCTGTCTTGTACCAACTCGTACAATTAGCGCCCCAGACTGACTGCTTCAGCCTGGCTTGAAGATCTTCATTGTGTTGTCGAAACACCTCTGCTGAGATGGTCATGGCGTGTTGCTTGCGCCGCTCAAGTTCCTGCAAACACTGAATGATGTAGTTCACCTGTGCTTCGATATAAAGCAGGGTGGACGTGTGTCCGGTAGCTGTGTTGGGGCCCAACAGTAGAAACAGGTTTGGGAAATCCGGCACCGTTATGCCATGCATGGCTTGAGGTTTGTCCCGCTGACTTGCAGCCAAGGGTTTACCGGCCAGGCCCAGAACCTCAACGCTTGCGACACTGCCCGTAATGTCGAAGCCCGTCGCACAGATCAGATCGTCTAATTCAACAAGCGTCCCGTCATTAAGGCGAACCCCACTCGCTTCAATTTCGCGAATACCACGGGTTTCGAGCGCCACATGAGGCTGCTGGAGCGTCGGGTAGTACTCGTCAGTGATCAAAATACGCTTGCAGCCCACAGGATAATCCGGCGTCAGGCTAGCGCGAAGTTTCGTGTCATGCACGCGTTTGGCCAAGTGGCTTGTCGCCCGTTTATGCGCAAGCCGTCCGGCAAAGCTATCGGGTACAAATCCGAACCGGTTCGATTCGTAAAGACTCGCCAGCCACCAGCGGTAGAGCTTGCCGATTGGCTTGATGGCAAAGAGTCTTTTCTGAGTGGCGCTAAACGGCTTGTCGCCTCGCGGCAGTACCCAGTTTGCCGAGCGTTGAAAAACTGTCAGGTGCTCAGCTTGTGCGGCAACCGGCGGTACCAGTTGCACTGCACTGGCGCCGTTACCAATAACCCCGACGCGCCGACCATCAAAGCTTGCCTGGTCAGGCCATAAGGCTGTGTGCAGTTTTCGCCCTCTAAATTGCTCAAGGCCTTGAATCTCCGGCCACTTGGCGGTGTGTAACGGCGCCTGGCTAAGCGCAATGGCCTGGGACTTGATGATGGTGCCGTCATTTGTTCCAACAACCCAGTGCAATGCGTGCTCATCGAAGCGTGCAGACTTGACCCGTGTGTTCAGTCGCAGTCTGTCGTGCAGATCAAACTGTTGGGTCAAACCACTCAGGTAATGCTGAATTTCGCGGGAATTCGCATAGCGTCTTGACCATTCAGGATTGGGCGCAAATGAAAAAGTGTAGAGATGGGATTGCACGTCACATTGCGCGCCAGGGTAGCGGTTTTCATACCAGGTTCCCCCGACATCTGCCGACTTCTCAAGGATCAGAAAATCGTTGATACCCTGGCGGCGTAGGCACATGGCCATACAAAGACCGGACATGCCAGCGCCGATGATCACGACTCGTGTTGACTCGGTTTTGCTATTTGTCATCCTGTTGAGCCTGAATGCTTCACTATAAATTCGCTCATGTCGCGTAGCGCTCGAGCCGCCTCAGGCACTGTGCCTGCATGCAACTGAAAGTCATGCCAGAGTCCGGGTGCTTCCGTCCAGGTCAGCGGTACAAGTTGCGCGTGCATGCGTTCAACCAGGGCTTTCACAATTGGCGCTATGACTTCGCCGCCCGCAGATTGAATGAGTGTGGGCGGGAATCCATCAAAGTCGCCAAAGACAGGCGACATCGCTGGGTTTTCAACAAATCTTCAGGTCCGATCAGGGGTCTTAGCGTATCAATCCAAAGAGGGTCAATGACGGCATCTTTTGCCTGTCTGTCGCCTGAGGAAGACGCATCAGACCAGGGCGATATCAACGCAAGCGCGCGTGGCCCTGGCAACCCTTTTGCGTGCAATGCCTGTACAACCGCCAGGCTCAGGTTGCCGCCAGCCGAATCACCGGCGATGATGAGCCGGTCGGTTGGCCAGCCTGAGGCCGCTAGTGCTTCAACACAACTCAAAGCGTCATTGAGTTGCGCCGGGTGCGGGTGCTCGGGCGCGAGGTGATAGTCGGGTACAAAGATGGGCAGACCCGTCCAGCGCGCGAGGCGGCTCGTGAGGGCGCGATAACACCATGCTGATCCAATGACGAATCCGCCGCCGTGTAAATAGAGAACAGCCGTTTTTTCAGCGGAGCTGGGCGCGTCTGCATGGTCAGCATGAGTCGCATCAACGCGGCTCGTAGGGATTTCACCGAGTGTCAGATGGGTGGTGCGAACGCCACTGACGGCTGGCACCGTAAGACTAAGAATGTCGATAAGCTTACGCTGAGTCGAAATGCCGAACCGGGGCGACATGATGACTCTGACAGTAGACCTCAGCAGCCCCGCTGTGAATCTGGCAGCAAGACTGGCCGACAGGTCTGACCGCGCCATGTCAGGCCTTGGGTTCCTCTTCAGGCATATTGAGCATCTCGGTCAGACCAAGACCGGTGAGTTTCTTGGCGCTGCGTGTGAGATAGAAGAAGACCGCAATCATCATAATCATTGACGGTATCGCAATGACGGGATAACTCAGCAGGGTCATGCGACCCAGTTCTTCATTAAAGGCTTCGGTGCCCGGCTCGCTCACCACAATCCATTTGGCTAGCACGTAATTCATAAACGATGAGAAAAAGAAAGTACAGGCAAGCAGAATAGTTGCCATGCGCAGCGTGTTCTCAAACGTTTGTTCTGAATGGCGCTCTCTGAGTGCAGCCTGCACTTTGTCAGTATTCACAACAGTCGGGTTGTAGATCAGCATTCTGATGAGCGGCTTTTTCGTCCACACTGAGGCCATCACCACCAGCCCGATAATGCCGGGAATCGCCGCTTCCTTGACGGCCAGCCATTGTGCATCAAGTTTGAGTAAGCCAATCCCGCCGGTCAGCAACACGCTGATCAGACCCAGCACCGCGAAAAAATTAACCTTGCGCGAGCGCACCAGATCAAACAAGCCCCAGCAGAGCGGAAAGGCCAGCGCCAGCACCAAAGCGCCAACGGTGCCAAGGTCATCAGGGCCGCTGAACTTCATCAAAATAATCGACGGTAGGACGATGTTGATGATGAGTTCTAGAAACGGATTACTCTTTTGTGGCGGGGGCGTCTGGCTCATGCAGGCGTCTCTGAAGTAAGAATTGAATTCGGGGGGAAGGCTTAGCAACTGACTGTGTCAGTCAAACGGTTTCACCAGGGCGCGTTCCAGCAGGTCAAGCCGGTCTTGCCCGTAGAACATATCCCCATCCAGGAAGTAGGTTGGCGAGCCAAATACATACCGCTCGATCGCTTCGCTTGTGTTGTCACGAAAACGAGCCTGAATCTCTGGGCTCATCGCCCGCGCCAAGAGCGGCTCGGGGTCAAGGCCTGCGGCTACGGCGATTCCCTTGAGGTGTTCCTCGTTGATCAGGTCGGCGTCATCGCGCCAGTGTGCCGTGAGCATTTCGTGAGCGAGTGAATCAATGTCCAGATTCTGTTCAATGGCCACCAGCAACATGCCACTGGATTGCGCCAGATCATGGTCGTGCCAGGTGGGTCTGAGATGCTTGATGGGTGCATTGCGATATTGTGACCAGCGTGCGACTTCCCGACCAAAAAAGTACTCACGTCGCGCCTCCGTCAGTAAGCCGGTCGGGCCAGGGCCAACGGCCTCGAGCAAGGCACGCAAATCGACTGGTCGGTGGATGACCTTTGCCCCAGCCACCGTCGCGATTTGCCGAAACCTGGCTGATCCAAAATACGCGAATCCGGAATGCGACGAATAGAAGTATTCGATGGTTTTCATGCCCGCGAGTGTACCTGCCCGTCGTCAGCAATCGGACAGACCATCTTGCACAGCGAGCCCAAAGGTGAGACGCTCGCGCCCCATGTCCGCACCCACCGTCCCGCCGCGCGCGTTTGTCCTGCTGATCATCCTGACCCTGCTCTGGGGGACCAATTGGCCGCTTTTCCCGCTGGCGATGCAAGAGATCTCAGTCTGGACCTTCCGTACGATTTCCGTTTTCCTCGGGGGCTTTGCGCTTCTGGGCCTCGCCCGGTTGCGCGGATTGTCACTCAGAATTCCCCCCAAAGACCGGCGTACCGTGTTGCTTTCGGCGCTTTGCTATCTGGTGGTCTGGAACGTCGCCAGTGCCTGGGCAGCCACCGTAATCGCCTCCGGACAGGCCGCGGTGCTGGCGTTCACCATGCCGCTATGGGTGGCGCTTATTTCATGGCTGTTTCTCGGTGATCGGCCGGCGGGCCGCATTATGCTGGCCATTGCCCTCGGGGCTACAGCGGTCGTGCTATTGATGGTGCCCAGCCTGAGCGCTTATGCGGATGCACCGGCTGGATTTGCCGCGGGCTTGTTTGCGGCGTTTGGCTGGGCGGTGGGGACCATCATTTTGAAACGCGGGCAGGTCAGCATGCCGGCGCTGGTGATGACTGGCTGGCAACTGGTGATTTGCGGCATTCCGATCACGCTATTTGCCATCGTTTTCGCGGAGGGCGAGTGGTTTATGCCCACCTGGCAATCTATTGTGGTGATTGCCTATATCGCTTTGATTCCGATGAGCCTGGGTACCTGGACCTGGTTTTCAATCGTCAACTTATTGCCCGCCAACATTGCGAGTTTGTCCTCGATTATGGTGCCGATCGTGGCGATGATTTCTGGCGCAGTCGTGCACGGCGAGCCCCTGGGCATGCTGCAGTGGCTGGCGATGATCTGCTCTGCGACGGCGCTGGCGCTGGCTCTGATCAAGCCGGCGGCCGCCAAGACCTGACGTCTTTGTCAGGAAAGCGGGCGCCAGCCGCCAAATCTGGCTATCCCTGGCTATCCCTGGCTCAAGCGATGGCAACAGCAAAGCCGCTATCCTTGGGGGTTTGAGCCCGAATTCTTCCTGTTTTTCCCTGTTAAGAGTCTTTGATGCAAACAAGCGAGCAACCCGTTCTGCGCGACATCGTGTTGATCGGAGGCGGTCACAGTCACGTCGGCGTGATCAAGCGTTTTGGCATGAAGCCGGTGCCCGGTGTGCGGCTAACGGTGATTTGTCGTGACACGCATACCCCGTACTCAGGCATGTTGCCAGGCTACATCGCCGGACACTACGACTACGATGATGTTCACATTGACCTGCGCAAGCTCGCTGAATTTGCGGGTGCGCGCTTCTTCAGCAACTCTGTAGTAGCGCTTGATCGCAACCGCAAGAAGGTGATTTGCGATGGACGTCCAGCGGTTGCGTACGACTTGTGTTCGATCAACATCGGATCAACGCCGCAAGTGTCGCGGGTGGATGGCGCGTCTGATCATGCAGTGCCAGTCAAGCCGATAAACCAGTTTAATGACCGCTGGCTGGCCTTGCTTGAGAGAGTCCGTGCGTCCACCGGCCCAATGAAGATTGCGGTGGTGGGAGCAGGGGCCGGAGGTGTTGAACTGACCCTGGCAATGCATCATCGCCTGACGCGCGAGCGTGAAGCGCTGGGCTTTGCACCGCAAGATCTCAGTTTTGAACTATTTGCTGATTCACCGCAGATTCTGCCAACTCACAATGCCGATGTCCGGTCCAGTTATGAGCGGATACTGCGCGAGCGCGGCGTACAGCTTCATCTCAATGACGCTGTCACTCATGTCGCATCAGGGGCTCTGACGACCGCATCTGGCGGTCAGTTTTCTGCCGACGAGGTGATGTGGGTCACCCAGGCCGGTGGTGCCGCCTGGCTGGCCGATACCGGGCTTGAGCTGGATGCCGGCGGCTTCATCAAAGTGCGAGACACGCTGCAAACTGTCACTGATCCCGACGTTTATGCGGCGGGCGATATTGCCTCGATGGTGAACTTCCCACTTGAAAAAGCGGGCGTGTTTGCCGTGCGTCAGGGGCGGCCACTGGCTGATAATTTGCGCCGCGCCGTCACGGGCCGACTGCAGGAACCCTATCGACCGCAGACCTCCTGGCTTGCGCTCATCAGTACCGGCAATCAATATGCTGTCGCCTCGCGTGGCCGCTTGTCGTTTCAGGGCGAGTGGGTGTGGCGTTGGAAAGACTGGATCGATCGGCGCTTCATGAAGAAGTTCACCGATCTGCCGCCGATGGACGAATCTAAAGCGCCTGCGAAAGCGCCCGAGTCACCGGTTGATCTGAATCAAGAAGAAGCGGCTCAGGCTTTGTCAGCTATCGCCATGCGTTGTGGCGGCTGCGGGGCAAAGGTTGGTGCCACCGTGTTATCGCGCGCTCTCGGTGCTCTGCAGCCGGTTGATCGCTCCGATGTGCTCATTGGTTTGCATGCGCCTGACGATGCGGCTGTCGTGCGCATTCCTCCCGGCAAGGCCCTGGTGCATTCCATTGATTTTTTCCGGGCGTTCATTGACGACCCCTACATCTTTGGCAAAGTCGCGGCGAACCACGCATTGGGGGACATTTACGCGATGGGCGGCGAGCCGCAGTCGGCCACCGCCGTGGTCACCGTGCCGCCTGGCCTCGAAAGCAAAACCGAAGAGACCTTGTTTCAGATGATGTCGGGTGCGGTTGAAGTGCTAAACGAATCTGGCTGTGCACTGGTGGGTGGACACACCGGAGAAGGGCGTGAGTTGGCGCTCGGCTTTGCAATCAACGGTTTGATTGACGAAGACCTGCACGCGATTACTCGCAAGGGCGGCATGCAGCCTGGCGATCAGCTCATATTGACCAAGCCCATCGGTACCGGCACCTTGTTTGCTGCGCATCCCTTACTCGCAACGAAGGGCCGCTGGATTGATGGCGCACTCAAGTCGATGGTGATTTCCAATCAGGTGGGCTCACGCATCGTACTCGGCGCGGGCGCCACGGCGTGTACTGACCTGACCGGGTTTGGCTTGCTGGGACACCTGGTTGAAATGACACGCCCCTCGGAGGTTGACGCAGAGCTTGATCTGTCGGCGCTGCCGGTTCTCGACGGTGCAGAGGAAACCGCTGCGGCCGGCATACTCAGCTCGTTGCAACCTGCGAATGTGCGTTTGCGGCGAGCGCTGCGTAATCAGGAAGAGATGGTCAAGCATCCCCGCTATCGTTTGATTTTTGATCCGCAAACGGCTGGCGGTTTGCTCGCGAGTATCCCGGCAGATAAAGTGCAGGCCTGTGTGGATGAACTCAAACAGGCCGGCTATCCCCATACAAGGGTCATTGGCCGAGTCGTCAAACAAGGGGATGCGCTTGAACCGATATTGCTTAATGCCTGATCAAAGTGACGAACTGTTCACCGCTCGCGCAGGCGTCGTCTGATGCGCGGACCGCTGGATGGTGTCAGGGTTCTTGACCTAACGACGGTGCTGATGGGGCCGTATGCCACCCAGACTTTGGGTGAGTACGGTGCCGAAGTCATCAAGATTGAAGGACTGGCAGGCGATCTGGTGCGCGACCTGGGCCCGACACGTAATCCCGGTATGGGGGCTGTGTTTCTCAACACTAACCGGTCCAAGCAAAGCATTTCAATTGACTTGAAAGCAGCCGCCGGCCGGGAAGTTGTCCATCGCCTGATGGCTACAGTGGACGTCTTTGTGACCAATGTTCGGCCGCGCGCGCTCGCCAAACTCGGCTTAGCTGCAGATACATTAGTTGAGCAGTACCCAAGGCTCATCTGCGCCAATCTCGTTGGCTACGATCAGCGTGGTCCGTATGCAGGTCGTCCTGCCTATGATGATTTGATTCAAGGGGGTTCAGGGTTTTCAGATTTGATGGCGCGTGCCAGCAGCGATATTCCCCGGTACGCACCCAATGCGATGGCCGATCGGGTGGTCGGCCTGACCGCTGTGGGTGCAGTGACGTCAGCCCTGTATGCGCGCGAAAAAACGGGTCAGGGACAAGCAATCGAAATTCCCATGTTCGAGACCATGACGCACTTTGTCATGAGTGATCATCTGGGCGGTCATACCTATTCGCCCTCGCATGGGCCAGCGGGGTACGCGCGACACTTATCACCTGATAGACGCCCCCTTCAAACGAGCGATGGTTACCTGTGTGCACTGGTATATAACGACCAGCAGTGGGAAAGATTTTTGAAAACCATGGATCTGCTCGACTGGTTTGATAAATATGATTTTCTGCGGCATTTTGAGCGCCGCGCCGAGCGTATTGACCAGATCAACGAGATGTTGTCGTCGCTGTTTCTGACGCGTACAACTGATCAATGGATTGAGATACTCGAGCAGGCGGATGTGCCCTACATGCAGATGCACACGCTGGATTCCATCCTGACTGATCCGCAACTGGCCGCCACTGATTTCTTCCGCGAGGTGGAGCATCCTAGCGAGGGACGCCTGCGCCAGATGCGCACACCGGTGCAATGGAGCCGAACTCCGGTTGAAGAGACAAAACCGGTGCCCCGACTCGGAGAGCAAACGGTGAGCTTGTTAGAAGGCGTTGGCTACACCGCGGCAGAGATAACGACTTTACGGGCTGACGGTGCCGTTTACGCGGCTCCTGATGACGCGCCCCCTGATTCTGCCGAGGACGCCTGATATGAACTCATCTGTCACTGATGCGCGCCAGATTGAACCCTTAAAAGTGGCCGTACTGGGTGCTGGCTACTTTGCTCAGTTTCATCTTGAGGCGTGGCAGCGACTTGCGAAGGCGGGTGAGGCAGAACTGATTGGCGTTGTTGAGCCCGATTCAACTCGTTGTGAGGCGGCGGTTAGGCAGTTTGGCGCCACGGCAGGCTTCGCGCAGCTTGATGACTTGCTCGCCAAAACCAAACCTGATTTGCTCGATATTGCCACGCCACCGCCCACTCACCTGCCGTTGGTGCGTCAGGCAGCACAGGCGAAGATTGACTGCATCGTTCAAAAGCCACTCGCACCAGATCTGGCTGAGGCAGAAGAAGTGGTTGCCGCCGCTGCATCATCAGGAATTCGCCTGGTTGTGCATGAGAATTTTCGCTGGATGCCCTGGTATCTCGAAATGAAGCGTGCTTTGAGCGCGGGTTTACTCGGTGAGCCACACACCATTTCGGTTCGAATGAGACCAGGAGACGGGCAGGGACCATCTGCCTACCTTTCCCGACAGCCGTATTTTCAAAAAATGCCGCGCTTTCTCGTTCACGAAACCGCGATTCACTTCATCGACAGTTTTCGGTTTTTATTCGGTGAAGTGCAAGCAGTCACAGCTCGTCTGAGAAGAATGAACCCTGCCATTGCGGGCGAGGATGCCGGTTACATCGTGCTTGAATTTGCTAACGGCACGACGGGGCTTATTGACGGCAATCGACTGAATGATCATTCGGCCACCAATACCCGCTTAACCATGGGTGAG
>JBGCFG010000045.1:0-9160 GCA_045106815.1 Burkholderiaceae bacterium
GGCTTAGCGTTGCTCTGGGAGTCTGGCGTTTGATTGGTTAGCGATGGCTCTGTTAATGGAAAAGACAATGACTAAATACCCCCAAAAACAGTTTATTATTCAATTACTTACTTCGCATGACACTCTTTATGCCAAATAGAACACCAACGCAGTTCGGGGTGATCAAAACCCGACTATTTGCGCAAATTACTCTTCACCCCTGTTGAAACAAGGGCTTCACACGAGGCTCTCGTCAGCGCGCTTAACCGTCTAACTTGGCATTCCACTGTGCGACTTCGGACACGGACGCCAACAGGGCCGCGGCGTCGCCTTCGATACTCACCGAGTTGATTTGGTCACCCATCGCAATCGCGTTCACCACTGCTTGATCGTCATCAGTTTGAACAGCCCCGAAGACCGTATGCGCACCATCGAGATGCGGGGTCGGTACATGGGTGATGAAGAACTGCGAGCCATTGGTGCCAGGGCCAGCGTTCGCCATAGAGAATTTACCTGGCGCATCGTGGCGTAGTGTTTGCACGAATTCATCGGCGAACTGATAGCCTGGCCCGCCGGTACCATTGCCGAGTGGGCAGCCACCTTGAATCATGAAATTCGGGATAACGCGGTGGAACTTTAGTCCATCGTAGAATCCGCGCTGGGCGAGGTTGACAAAATTGGCGACGGTGACGGGAGTCTCATCTGCGTACAGATCGAGACGAATCGTCCCCTTGCTAGTATCGAATACGGCGACTAAGGACATGGTTTCTCCTAAGGAGTGGATGACGCTGTGCGAAGTTGTTGCGAGCCGTAGGTTAGCCCAATTCAGGGGCGTCGCTCGGGTTGGCCCAGTGGATCCACATCGCGGCGCTCGTTGATTTTTTTCCATTCAGCGCCTGAAAAGAGATTGGCCATTGCATTCAAGGCTTCGTTATTCGTGATCGTACCGATCAGACACGGTAGATCAACGCCCTTTTTTGGGCTTAGCCCGCATTCGGCCTGAGCTGATTCAAAGCGGGAAATTAGCCACTTCGCAGATGAGACTGAGTGACAGCGTGCCACTGGCGCCCCACCCTTTCTTGCCAGCTGCCTCCTCTGGGCGAAACTGGATGTACATCTGAAACGCGTCACAGGCGAGCTGCTTGGGGGGATTACCCAGACACTACCGACGGACTGTTTCGTAGGAGACGATCACACCTCGGTGAGCCATAAGATCCTCGACATCTCGAAAACTCAGAGAAAATCGGTGATACAACCAAACGGCTGTGCTGATAACTTCCGGTGGAAACCTATGGTTGGCGTATTGATTGGCTTTCTTCATTGCTCAACAATGCAATGGTCCCGACAATGTGACTACGCCCCAGCGACTTCGAATATGGAATCTTTCACGGTTCAATCTCACCAGTAAATTCAATTGTGGGTTGAAGCCAGCAGTTTGCCGGGGTTCATTAGACCAAGCGGATCTAGCGCCTGGCGAATCGTTTGCATCAATTCCAGTTCGACTGCCGACTTATACCGTGCTGACTCATCGCGTCGCAACTGACCCAGGCCATGCTCGGCTGAGATGGACCCTTCATGCGCCACGACCTGATCATGAACCAGCTGGTTAAGGGCTGGTTCCAGTGCGATGAAATCGGCAAGCGCCTGCGCACTGGCACCGGGTTGCGGTGACAGGTTGTAGTGCAGATTGCCGTCGCCGAGATGACCGAACACTACTAGCCGGACCTGCGGAAAATTGGTGCCAAGCTCAGCGCCAGTCACTTCGATGAAATCGGCAATCCGGGAAATAGGCAACGAGATATCGTGCTTGATCGTTGGGCCAGCGGCTGCCTGCGACTCTGAAATATCCTCTCGCCAAGACCAGAGTGCTGCGGCCTGAGACAGGCTGGATGCTTGTACGGCATCCGTGGCAAGCCCCTGTTCAAACGCAAGACTCCAAAAACCCTCCAGGAGTGTCTCGGCATGCCCCTCGCCCTCACTATCGCTAAATTCAAGTAGCACCTGCCACGGGGCATCCTGAGCCAGCGGGCGCGAGACATCCGGGCGCTGCGCTGCAACCAGATCCACACAGGCTCCACTGATCAGTTCAAACGCGCTCAGTCCGGCACCAAGCTCTTGCCGGGCCAGTTGCAACAGATCAGTGGCGGCCTGGGCATTTTGCACTGAGGCCCATGACACCGTGCGGCTGGCAGGCTGTGGGTACAACTTCAAGACAGCGGCCGTTATGATGCCGAGCGTTCCCTCACTGCCAATGTATAGGTCACGCAAATCGTAGCCCGTATTGTCTTTGCGCAGACCTCGCAGCCCCGACCAGATCTTGCCTTGTGGGGTGACCACCTCAAGTCCCAAACATAGGTCCCTGGCATTGCCATATCGTAGAACTTGCACACCGCCTGCATTGGTGGCAAGGTTGCCTCCAATGGTGCAGCTGCCTTCGGCCGCCAGACTCAGCGGAAATAGGCGACCGGCAGTTCTCGCTGCTTCCTGAACGTTGTGTAGCGACGCGCCAGCTTCAACCGTCAACGTGTTGTTGACCGGATCGATCTCGCGCACCTTATTAAGCCGTGTCAACGACAACACGATGTTCCGGCCCGATTCATCGGGCGTCGCACCGCCTGACAAACCGGTATTGCCGCCCTGCGGTACAACTGCAAGCTCTTGGTCTACACACCACCCAACGACTGTGGCCACTTCTTCGGCTGAGTTGGGTTGCACCACGGCAATCGCATTGCCCGTCCACTTGCCGCGCCAGTCGGTCAGAAAAGCAGCCATGTCGGTTTTCTCAACCAATACACGACCGCTGATAGCATCGCGCAACTTTCTGAGATCGGGTTTAGACATCACCGTGCACCTCAAACGAAACGAAGCGAGATAGAGCCCAGGCGCCCGTAGTCGGCATGAAAGCAGTCACCTGCCGCGCACGCAACTGGCCGCGTAAAAGACCCACCCAGAACGATCTCGCCAGCGGCCAGCGGTTCATCATGTGCGCCCAGACGGTTGGCCAGCCAGGCGACGCCATTCGCCGGATGATTCAACACAGCAGCAGCCAAACCAGATTCTTCGATCACACCATTCTTGTAAAGCAAAGCACCTGCCCACCGAAGATCAATCGCATCGGGACGAACCGGTCGCCCCCCGATCGCGATGCCACCATTGGCAGCATTATCTGCAATCGTATCTAGCACTTTGCGGGGCTGTTTGGTCTTCGCATCAAGTTGTTCAATACGCGCATCAATAAGCTCCAGCGCTGGGACCACGTACGCGGTTGCATCCAGTACATCCGTTATCGTGATGCCGGGCCCTTGTAAGGGGGCGTCCAGTACAAAGGCCAACTCCACTTCCAGACGCGGCACGATAAAACGAGCTGTATCGATTTCAGTGCCGTCGCCAAGAACCATGTCGTCAAGCAGCAGACCGTAGTCAGGTTCGGTAATTTGCGAGGCAAGTTGCATTGCGCGAGATGTCAGGCCAATCTTATGTCCAATGGGTTTTCGGCCTTCAGCTCTTTTGATCTCCATCCAGGCATGTTGGATCGCGTAACTGTCGGCGATTGTCATTTCCGGATGTTGCATGGAGAACTGCGAGACCTGTTTGCCGGTACGCTCGGCCTCGTGAAGCGAGGCCGCGAGAGATTGATGTGTGGCGGTATCAAGCGCGGGCTTAGTGTCGTGCATTCTGTTGTCTCTCCCTGATTTGCCTGTATTGTGGGCAATCCTAATTCGCACCACAACCAATTTAAAGTTACCTTTTATCAACCTACACTTGATAATCGAGAGATGCCCTTCAGTCGTTTTCGTTGCGTCAACTCGAAGCCTTTGTCGCCGTCGCCGAGCTTCATACCCTTAGCAAAGCCAGCGACCGACTCGCACTAACCGCTCAAGCGGTGAGTCGCCTGGTGGCCGAACTTGAATCAATTCTGGGGTTCAGGCTATTCGAAAGAACCACCCGAAGCGTTCGCCTGTCGGCCGCTGGCAGGGAGTTTCTCGCCTCAGCAGAAACGACGCTACGCCATGTTCGGCTCACAGAAAAGACTGCCGACGATGTGCTCAATCGTGCATCAGGCATTTTGCGAATCGCAGCCCCCAAGTGCTCGCAAGCATGGTTCTGCCTCAGGCCATCAAAGACTTTGTCGAACAAAGACCCAAAGTCGTCGTCCGCATTATCGATATGAAAGTAGAAAAACCGGTAGATGCCATTTTCGATGGTGACGTGGATCTGGCAATTGGGCCAGACCGCCCTGCGATGGAAGGCGTCAGCCGTCACCCTTTGTTCGACAGCTTATGAGTGTTGTGGTGACCAGAACATTCAATTAGTCAGTCGGAAGAAAGAGATTCACACACGAACACTCTGGAAGTGGGTATCGCTCTATCGAAAGTAGCCATCTGTTGAGGCTCTGGTCCTCGACGGACGCGGGGTTCGAACGAATCAGCGACGAATATCGGTTGAAATTGAGTCGGTAATACGCCAGGTCATCGACGACGTTTACCCGACCCGGCCCAAAGGCAGCTACGAATCTGCCTGCGAGGAGCTGTGGCGCCGATGCGAGCTAATGGGAGTCCGCAAACCGAGCAGAAACACCGCCATTCGCAGGATCAAAGGATTGGACCCGTTCGTTGTCGCCAAACACTAGCTAGGGCGAGAAGAGGCCGAACGCCGATTCGGGGCGAAACCTTAGTCATTTACCAAGCACGCCCCACTTGCCGTTGTCCAAATCGATCACACGTTAGTCGACATTCATGTCGTCGATGATGAACAGCGAGAAAGCATTGGCAGACCCTGGATCACGGTGGCAATCGACGTGGCGACTCGTTGCGTACTCGGGTTTCACTTGTCCCTTGAATCACCTAGTAGCGCGTCGGTTGCCGCTTGTCTAGCGCAAGCCTGCCTACCAAAAGACCAGTGGCTCGAACATGTCGGTGTCGAAGTCGATTGGCCAATATGGGGACTGCCCAAAACGATCCACGCTGACAACACGCGCGAGTTTAAGACGGAGGCACTGTCACGCGGTTGTGCGAATGGGGTATTCACATGGCCTGGCGCCCGATCGGTAGACCACACGATGGCGGCCATATTGAAAGGCTCATCGGCACGCCGATGGGCCGGGTTCACTTGCTTTTTGACGACTAGCTTGTCGATACGTGCACCAGGCAAACGATAGATTCCACCACATGTCGACAGATGCTCATCGATTGGGAGCCGGCGCCATCCGCACGATTCTGCCATCCCCATGAAGAGCATTTACTCCCGTGCCATGTATGCGCAGGTGCAGCGGCAGGCACACCAGCCACGGCTGTCTATCGCAAGCCGCTGCGAGGCAAGGCAGTTTGCGCGTTGCAGTGGTAGTTTATTTCGATATTTCGATCGTCATTATTAGCCTTTCGGCATCGTCGCTCACAGTGAATTTTGCTTCATCGAAGTTTGGTGCGCGCAAAGCTGGTCTGACATTGTTGGATACGCCCCACTGCTCAGTTGGCATGCCGAAAAAATTTGTGTCGACCTTCAGATTGCCGTTGGTGTCATGACCGACTGAAACAGCATAGGTGCCACTGGCAACGTTAGCAAAGTGACAGTTCATTTGGTCGCCGCTTGCCGGCAGCCAGTCGCTAGTGGCGGCCGCCGCAGCATTGTTCATGGGAAACCCGCTTTCGCTAGCAAAAAGCGCGCAACCAATCCGGCCCAGATCACCCGCGATACCCGTCACCCGTATCAGCAACTCAGTTGCCTGTGCAGGGACCGCAGACGTCAGTGCAATCGCACAGCAAAACATGCGTAGATTGTGCAATGACTTTTTATGGGTGAATTGAGTAGGGTCGGGCATGTTGGAACTAACGATGATGGTCCATTGATAGGCACATCTTAACCGTCTATTAGGGCGTAATTGTTGTTAGTCAGTCAAATAGGTATAACTACCATTTTACCGTCATTGTGATTTTCATGAAGTTGCCTTCCGCAGAAAAAGCAATGTCCCGAGGCCAACCTCCGACCGGACGACTGGTGGAACGACCACGGGTCATGCTTTGGTTGTGCCTAGCATTCAGTGCGACTTTTCTTTTCTTTTCCGGATTGACGTTCGCAGTCGTTGAGGAGCTCAACGTTCCGTGGTCAAGTCTTGGAGCGGCAGCAATTTCAGCTCTAGCGGCTTTTTTTGCTTGGTCCAAGCGGCGGGCATATCTGGCCGGCCATACACTTGTAACCGGCGTTTCTTTCCAATGCTTTGGTGAGATGATTCGCTCAGGCGGGCTTGAATCGCCTGTGACTTCTCTGCTGATTGTGGTCATGCCGATTGCAATTTTGATTGTTGGCACCCGCAGCGCTTCGATCTGGTCTGTCATTGTGGTGTCTGGCCTGTTGGTCGTTGCTGGCCTGGATGTCACCAACATGCTGCCAGCCACTACCGAAACCGTCGCCGAGCGTCGTAGCATACAAGTAGCCACCATGATCGCCTGCATCATTGGCAGTGCTTTCACTGCAGGATACTTTACGCGACAGGCCGATCAGTCAATGCTGGCACTTGATGAGGAACGCCACCGCCACGAACATCGCGCCAATCATGACCACCTCACCAGTCTTCCGAATCGGGCTCAGTTTGAGCGCCAAGGGCACTTGATGCTTGAACAGTGCAAGGAAACCGGCTCGACATGCACCCTCGTGTTTATGGATATCAATGGCTTCAAACCCGTGAATGACACCTATGGACATGCAGTTGGTGATGAGCTCTTGGTGGCGTTTGCAGGCCGGGTTAACGCCTGTGTAGATAAGGAAGATCTTTTCGCACGGCTGGCTGGCGATGAGTTCGTCCTGTTGGCACACGGTGCAGAAGGTGAGTTTCTCGCAGAGCGGCTTACTCAACGCTTACAGACTGCTGTTGCGAAGCCCTTTGTGTTAACCGATCAACCGATCACGGTGGGTATAAGTATCGGGGCCGCAAACTACCCAGAAGATGGCCGGGATATCCACAGTCTTTTGATGATTTCTGATCAACGCATGTATGACAACAAACAGTCTTCAGGCGAGCGCAGACGGGATCTGCTACTTGTTTAATGTCGCTATTCTGGTCGTCATGAGGCCATGCTCCACAACGAACCAATCAAGAAAACCGAACCAGATGGCTGTTTTTTCAGATGTCAGTCTAAAATCGGGCTCCAGCGAGCCGACAGGCGAGTCGTTACACTGCGGCTAGTGGGCTCGACCACACGTTGACCCTGTTCTTACCCTGAGTCTTGGCGGCATACATCGCAGCGTCAGCATGATTAATTAAAGCGTCTAGATCTGGCTGATGACACGGCTCGTGGGTAACCAAGCCAGCACTGGCAGTGATACTCAATCTGCGCTCATTGGCAATGATGCACTGCTGGGCGATCGCCTGGCGAATTCGCTCAGCAATATTGAGTGCGGTGGCATCTCCAACGCCAGCCAACAGAATGACGAATTCCTCTCCTCCCCAGCGAGCGATGGCATCATTTGAGCGCATGCAGGATTTGATCGTGTTGGCGACGACCTGAAGCACGAGATCACCGGCAGCGTGCCCGTGGCGATCATTGATCTTTTTGAAGTCATCAACATCGAGCAACAGCACGGATGTTGGTCGGCCGTCTGCCATATTCTCAGTAATGCTTGCCAGGGCAATCTGACCGAAACGACGTCGGTTCAGTGCCCCTGTCAGGGAATCTGTATTGGCCAGTCGCTCCGCATGCTCATATGAATTCCGGAGCTCGCGAAGCATCTGCAATAGGACCCAGGTGCAGCTACTGGCGGCTATCGCGGGTACCACCACCGCAATCAGGCTGGCGACCCATAGTGCCCGGCTGTTTGCCCCAGATAGGTAAAGACTGAAGTGCGTCGCGATCTGCGAAAGTAGGATGCTGCAGCCAACAACGGCGATATATAGCCGCCAGGCGGGTAAGGCCGAGAGGCGGACTGGCCAAGAGAGCGGGCGGACCATATCATCCTGTGGGTAAGCCATCGATCAAAAGAACACCTGTATAACAACGTTCTTATCGACCCGTTGCTGACGTTCTTCATGACGGCCCGATCGACGGCGCTATGGCGGCTGTGGGCGGCACGAAACCAGCCGCGACAGCCATTTAATTGGTTCTGGCGAACTGCCTGGCAGGGCGTTGTCAATTTATTCCCTGGAGCCCAACGAAAACACAGGCTACGCGAGCATCAGACGCAAGTAATCTCTGACCAACTCGAAAACGCCCGATCCCGTAATAACGGATGGTTCAGCGCCGTCACTAAATGACGTCCGTATCGAAACAAGTTGTTCACCCTGGCATGCAGGGACAGAAACCGTTGGGCATGTTCCGCTGATTTGAATCGTTGCATCTGCCTTTCCTGTCTTCTGGTTGCCTGGTGCGAATTCTCCGCTCGATTGTTCGCGTAGCATCGCGTGTCGTGCTCGGTACCAGGCAGAACATTGGCAACCGCAGCAGGATAGCTTCTCAGGCGGTCGGTTACCACGACTCGAGGCGCCTGCCCTGACGTTCTAGCACTTTCCGAAAGAAGCGCTCAGCGGCAACCCGGTTACGACGACGTTGCACCAAATTATCCAGGACATCACTGTCTTGATTCACCGCGTGCCAAAGGTAAAGGTGTTTACCATTGATCTTGATGAAGACTTCATCGGTGAACCATCGATCCGCACATTTAGCCTCGCGTCGTTTCAGCGTTCGATGGTACATCGGCCCGAACCTCAGGCGCCAGCGACGAACGGATTCATACGAAACGATCACACCGCGCTGCGCAAGGAGATCCTCGACATCCCTAAAACTCAGGGAAAAGAGGTGATAAAGCCAGACGGCGGTACTGATGACATCGGGTGGAAAACGGTGACCGTGGTAGCGATTGGCTGGTTTCATCAGCTCAGCTCGCCATATCATTGGCGAAGTTGACAACGTCGTCGTTTTACTTCGGAATATTTCCACCACCAGGGCCGATTCACGCTTGGCAGTCCAGCGCTTGATGCTTCGTCCATCAGGGTGCTCATGTGTTTCTCCTGATTACGATAACACTTGAGCAGGAATTCACTGGGTCATTACAGCAACCGCTACAACAAAAAGAGGCCGCCGAGCAGGATTACCTGCCAGGCGACCTCTTTATGACTACTTACTGCTGCTCCCTAAACTTATCTCTTGGCGTTACCAACGTTCATCGTCTGCTTGTTCAATGCACCAGCCTG
>JBGCFG010000046.1:0-104947 GCA_045106815.1 Burkholderiaceae bacterium
CTGGCTCATTAACACCGGCTATCACGCGGGAGACTATGGCCTGCCACCGGAAGTCGCCGGCGAGATGGGTTATCACCGCGAGCTGGAGCAGGCGATTAAAACCATGCGCAAGATGAAAGACGCTGGTATTCGCGTGCTGCCCGGCGGCGACTATGGCTTTGCGTGGACACCGCACGGCACCAACGCCAAAGACCTTGAGTATTTTGTAGACCGCCTTGGGTTTACGCCGATGGAGGCGATCGTATCGGCCACGAGCCAGGGTGGCGAGATCATGGGCTCACCTGACGAACTGGGCAAGCTAAACGCCGGCTACCTCGCCGATATGATTCTCGTGGATGGTGACCCGGCCACCGACGTTACGGTTTTGCAGCATAAAGAGCGAATTCTTGCCGTGATGAAAGATGGCAGTTTCCATCGCCGTCCGCCTGCGCGCGGCGGCAGTATGCGGATCGCCGCGTGAGGACCCGGGCCGTATGAACAAGCCGGTTCGTAACCTCATCTGGCTGGTACTCGCCGCGATCCTTGCGTGGATGCTGTTTGCGCCCTGGCCTGACGCATTGGTTGACCTGATTGGCCGCAAGAAGCTGTTTGTGAATGCCTTGTTTAACGGCATCACACTGGCAGGGCTTTACTTTCTGGTGGCGAGTGGATTCACACTGGTGTTCGGCCTCATGCGCAATGTCAACCTCGCGCATGGTTCCCTATATTTGTTGGGTGCCTACCTCGGTTATGAAGTCGCCGAACTCACTGGCAATTGGTATGCCGGTGTTGTCGCGGGTGGCTTATCGATGGCAGTAGTAGGGGTCATCCTGCAGGTGGTGGTGTTTCGCCGTATGGAAGGTGACGACCTGCGTCAGACGCTTGTCACCATTGGCATCTCGATCGTCCTGGCTGATCTGATGCTGGCGGTATGGACTGGCACCACTTACCAGTTCCAGCCACCTGAATGGCTTTTTGGCGCGACTCAGTTACCCATCGTCACCGGTTTCCGCTCAAGCGGCGATGCGGTCTTCATGAAGTACCCCACCTACCGAATTGCGGTTCTGGTCGCCGCGATCGTCATTGGCATTCTCCTGTGGCTGTTCCTGAACAAGAGCCGGGTGGGCATGATGATTCGCGCCGGGGTGGATGATCGCGAGATGCTGGCGGCCTCAGGGGTAAACGTGCAACTGGTCTTTGCCGCTGTGTTCGCAATCGGTGCCGGTTTAGCTGGTCTGGCGGGGGTGATTGGCGGCACGGCGTTATCAATCGCGCCAGGTGAAGACATTCGTTACTTGCTCGCATCACTGGTGGTGGTGATCGTCGGCGGCATGGGTTCAGTCACAGGCGCGGCGATTGGTGCCTTACTCATTGGTGTAGCCGAGAACATCGGGCTGGCGTACTTTCCCACGTACGGGGTGGTGTTGACCTTCGTCATCATGGTCGTCACGCTCGCGATTAGGCCGCAAGGCATTATGGGGCGCGCCTGATGAGTGCAGTACCTGATACTGCCAATAGCGCAACCGGGGTTGAGACGTCCCGGATTGCCGGTCTGCATCCTGGCCAGTGGTTAGTCATTGCGCTCCTGCTGATCTACCCTTGGATTGTGTCGCCGTTTTTTGCGTATCAAATCGGCGCTTATTCGCTCATCCTGGGCACGATTGCGTTGTCTCTCATGATGCTTGCAGGCTACGCGGGCATGGTGTCTCTTGCGCAATTAAGTGTTGCGGGACTAGCCGGCTACATGGTCGCGATCTTCAGCGCAAACGGCGCCAACATCGGCCCCGAGTGGCCGTGGTGGGTCGTCGTGCCACTAGCCATCCTGATTGGGTCAACTGCCAGCGCATTAATTGGTGCCATTTCAGTGCGCACAGAGGGCATCTACACCATCATGATCACGCTCGCGATTGCGGTGGCCTTCTTTTACTTTGTGCGGCAGAACTACTCCGTGTTCAACGGGTTTACCGGGTTTAACGGGATTGCGCCGCCGGTTGTCTTTGGCATCAACTGGAAAGACCCAACACCGTTTTACTACCTGGCGTTGTTCGTCGCCGCCGCATTCTATTCCATGGTGTTGTACGCGCGTCGCTCAACCTTTGGGCTCAGCCTGCAGTCCATTCGCGACAATGCGCGCCGCGCAAGCGCGCTGGGTTACAACGTCAATGCCCATCGGATTGCCGCGTACTGGTTCGCCGGCATCATCGCCGCCACCGCCGGCGTCTTGTCGGTCTGGTTTAACGGCCGAATCTCACCCGGCTCAGTCGGCGTTGATGTTGCGATTGATATTTTGGTAATTGCGGTCGTGGGCGGGCTGAGCCACCCGATCGGCCCATTCATTGGCGCAATTTTGTTTGTCTTACTTGAAAACTTCGCGATTGATCTGATTGACCGCGAGCGTTTCAACACCGTTATCGGCCTGGCATTTTTGCTGATTGTTTTCTTTTCACCCGACGGCATTCTGGGCCTGTGGCAACGGCTCAAGCCAAAGCTCTTCCCCGGTCAATCCATCGACCAGACAGAACCATCCAATTAAACCAAGGAGACCACCATGAAGTTACAGAAGCGAACTCTACTCAAAACAGCGGCGGCAGCCAGTATTGCCGCAGCGCTCTCCGTTCCCAGCGTCGCCAGTGCCGCAGACACCATCAAGGTCGGTGGGCTTGCGACACTCGAAGGCGCCTTTGCCGCGCTTGGCGAAGACGGGATGCGCGGTCTGAAGATGGCACTCAAAGAGTTCAATTACGAGATCAATGGCAAGAAGATTGAGCTCATCACGGCGTCTTCAGATGCCTCACCCGACAGCGCCATCCGTGCGACTCGCAAGCTGGTCGAACAAGACGGCATCGACATTCTGGTTGGTCCGCTGTCAGGCTCGGAAGGCATTGCGGTTAAGGACTATTCCAAGTCCAAGCCTGAAGTGACCTTCATCAATGGTAGTTCAGGCGCACAAGACACCACCCTGCGTGATCCGTCACCCAATTTCTTCCGCTACAACATGGAAGGCGCGCAATGGATGTCGGGCCTGGCCGAGTATGTATTCAAAGAGAAAAGCTATAAGCGCATTGCCGTACTGGCCGAAGACTATTCCTTCCCCTACACCCAGGTGATGGGTTTCATGCTGCCGTTCTGCGAGTTAGGCGGTAAGGTGACCGAGAAGTTCTGGGTCCCCATTGGCAACAAAGACTATTCATCCGTCATTGCAGGCCTGCCTGATGACATTGACGCGATCTATGTCGCGCTCGGCGGTGCAGACTCAGTTAACTTCCTGACTCAGTACGAGCAGGCCGGCGGTGAGGCACCGCTGATCGGCGGCACCATTACCGTTGACCAGTCTGTTCTCGGCTCCAAGGGTCGTACCCGTGACTTTGTGATCGGCACACCAGCCGGTAGCCCGATTGCCGACACCTGGGACGACCCACGCTGGCAAGCTTTTGTTAAAGCCTACCAGGCTGAATACCCCGATGGCTTCCCCTCACCGTCCATCTTCGCTCACGCTTATTACGTGAATGCCAAGGCTGCCATGCTGGGCCTGCAAGCTGTTAAGGGTGACTTGTCAGACGGTCATAAAGCCTACCGCGCCGCGCTGGCATCGCTTGAGTTTGAGACGCCTACCGGCATGGTCAAGCTCGACAAGAACCGTCAGGCGATTGGCGACAACTTCATCACGGAAGTGGTTGAAGGCCCGGATGGCAAGCTCGTGAACAAGGTTGTCAAGATCGTGAAGAACGTCAACCAGACCCTCGGTATGGATGAGAAAGAGTTTCTTGCCCTTGGCCCGGTGAGCCGCGACAACCCAGAGTGCAAGTAAGTTGAACCGGTCTTTCTCGCGTCCGGCTGTGGTGCTTGTGGTTCAGGCACCTGCTTTTAACGGCGGTGAGCCTCATGGCTGAAACCGTTTCAAGCAGGCTTGCCAGTGCCGGCACCTATGCGCTGCAACTCGATGGCGTGAGCCGCCACTTTGGGGCGCTCGTGGCGCTCGATAATGTCAGCCTGTCGGTTCGGGCTGGCGAGCGCCGCGCGGTGCTCGGCTCAAACGGCGCGGGAAAGACCACCTTGTTTAATGCCATCACCGGAGACTTTCCGCCTACTGCGGGCAACATCCGGTTTTTTGGCGAAGATGTGACTGAGTATCCGCCGTATGAGCGCATCAGGCGCGGCTTACGACGAACCTATCAAATCTCATTGCTGTTTCATGGGCTGAGCGTGCTGGACAATGTGTTTCTGGCCTGCCGCGGCGTAACCCGAGGCCGGTATTCGCTCCTGCGCCCACGCCGAGAAGACACCACGCTGCGCGCTGCGCGCGAAATAGTTGAACTCGTGCACCTCGACACTGTTGGCGACACACCAGTTGCCCAACTGAGCCACGGCCAGCAGAGGCAGCTTGAGATTGGCATGGCGCTGGCCGGTGCGCCGCGCTTTATTCTGTTTGACGAGCCAGCCGCCGGTTTATCACCAACCGAACGTGGCGAACTCATCGAAATTCTCACCGCTCTGCCCGAACATATTGGCTACATCATCATTGAGCACGATCTGGATGTCGCCCTGCGCGTCGTTGAGTACGTCACGATGATGCACAACGGCAGCATCTTTAAAGAAGGCACGCCCGACGAGATCGAAAACGATCCCCAGGTGCAGGAAATTTATCTCGGTGGCGCGCATGGCTGACGACTACGGCCGTGAGGACGACTCACACGGGCGCAACCAGGCTCGTGAGCGCGCAATGCTCAGTATTCGCGACCTGCATGTCTACTACGGTGAGTCGCATGCGATTCAGGGCATTGAGCTGAATCTGCCCCACGGCATCTTGTCGGTGGTGGGTCGTAACGGCATGGGCAAGACAACCCTGTGCAACACCATCATGGGGCTCACGCAGGCCCGCAGTGGCTCCATTCGATTCAACAATCGCGAGATCCGTGGTCGCGCGCCTAATGTCATTGCAAACCTGGGCATTGGTTATGTGCCACAGGGGCGGCGCATTTGGCCAAGCCTGACCGTCGACGAGCATCTTCGCCTCGCGATGCGCGGCGGCGAAGAAGGCGCCTGGAGCGTTGATCGCATCTACAACACCTTCCCAAGACTTGCTGAGCGCCGCAGTAATGGCGGCTCGCAATTGTCAGGAGGTGAGCAGCAGATGCTGGCCATCTCGCGCGCACTGCTCGGGAATCCTCACCTGCTGATTATGGATGAACCCACCGAGGGTTTGGCACCGGTGATCGTACAGCAGGTAGAACGCATGCTGCGCGAAATTGCTGCAGACGGCGATTTTGCCGTGCTGCTGGTTGAGCAAAACATTGGCGTCGCCACCGAGGTAGCCGAGCAGGTTGCGATTATGGTGAACGGTCGCATCAATCGCTTGATGCAGGCGAGCGAACTCGCTGCCGACCGCGAACTGCAACAACGCTTACTCGGCGTTGGCCGACATAGTGATGATGCGGCCGACACTGAACAAGCCGTTGATAATCAGCCAGGCTCTGAGAAGCAGCGGGAGCCTGCGGGCGCGCAAGTACAGCGAGTGTTTGTCGCCGCGCCGTCGGCCGGCACGCGCACCACAACCGACCACACGCGTGGCATGGGCGCGCCGAATCGATGGGGCACGGATTTCCCATCGATTGGTAAGACTGGTTCACAGCAATTTAGCGGCAGCACCGGGGCCGGTGCGTTAAGTCCGGCAAGCGCATCGACTGGCAACAGTTCATCACGCTCGGCGCTTCGTATGGCCCCTAGCGTGGCTGATCAATTTGGCAAAACGGCGCTCGTAGCCGGCACCTTCGACACCAAGTCGAAGGAGTTAATGTTTCTGCGCGACCAGTTGCGTCAACAGGGCATCACCACCCGCACGATTGATCTGTCCACCAGCAAAAGCGCAACGAGAGCAGACGTCACACCGGCAGAGATTGCGAGCTGCCATCCACGCGGCAGCACGGCGGTGTTCACCAACGACCGAGGTAGCGCCGTCAGTGCGATGGCCGAGGCGTTTGAAATCTGGATTACGCGCCAGCGCGACATTGGCGGCATCATTTCTGCCGGCGGCTCAGGCGGTACCTCTCTTGTGGCGCCCGCGATGCGCGCCCTGCCCGTTGGCGTGCCGAAACTCATCATCTCAACGGTTGCCTCAAGTGATGTGTCTCCCTATGTCGGTCCGGTCGATATCACGATGATGTATTCGGTCACTGATGTGCAGGGCATTAACTCGGTGAGCGAACCCATTTTGCGCAATGGCGCCAGTGCGATGGCCGGCATGATCAACGCCCTGCCATCCCAGGCTCAACGTCAGGCTAGTAAGGCCGCCGCAAAGCCCGCGATCGGCATCACAATGTTTGGTGTTACAACGCCTTGCGTGCAGGCGATTACGAAGCGGCTCGATACTGAACTCGATTGCCTCGTTTTCCATGCGACCGGCACCGGTGGTCGTGCGATGGAAAAACTGGTTGACTCGGGCGCCTTCGCTGCGGTGATGGATATGACAACCACCGAACTGGCCGACATGCATGTAGGCGGCGTGTTCCCGGCAACCGATGATCGGCTGGGTGCAGTGATTCGCACCCGCGTGCCTTATGTCGGGTCGGTTGGGGCCATGGATATGGTGAATTTCGGCGCGATGAATACCGTGCCAGAAAAATTCCGTAGCCGTAACCTCGTGGTTCATAACGCCAATGTGACGCTAATGCGTACTACGGTTGAAGAAAACCGCTGGCTGGGCGAGTGGCTTGCCTCGCGACTGAATCAGATGCAGGGGCCGGTGCGCTTCTTGTTGCCCGAGGGTGGCGTATCGATGCTGGATGCGCCGGGCCAGCCGTTTCATGACCCGGCCGCGAATGCTGCGTTGTTTGAAGCCATTGAATCGAACTTTCAGGCGGTCGGTAACAAACGCCTGATTCGGGTACCGGCGAACATCAACGACGACGCATTTGTCACCCAGGCCGTTAACAGCCTGTATGAAATTCAACAATCTCTATCGAAAAAAAGGAGCGCCTGAATGGCTCGCTTTGAACGGAGCACTTTGCTCGCCAAGTTTCAACACATGATCGAAAACCGTCAGCCGATTATTGGCGGTGGCGCGGGCACCGGGCTTTCAGCTAAGTGCGAAGAAAACGGTGGCATTGACCTGATTGTGATTTACAACTCCGGGCGCTACCGGATGGCCGGGCGCGGCTCTTTATCAGGGCTCATGGCTTACGGCAATGCCAATGAGATCGTGATGGAGATGGCCCATGAAGTCTTGACCATCACCAAAGACACGCCGGTGCTAGCCGGCGTGAACGGCACCGACCCCTTCTGCATCTTTGACAAATATCTGGACGATGTGAAAGCGATTGGCTTTTCCGGCATTCAGAACTTCCCAACCGTGGGCCTGATTGACGGCAACTTCCGCGCCAACCTGGAAGAAACCGGTATGTCTTATGGGCAGGAGGTGGATGTGATTGCGCTTGCCCACCAGAAAGACATGCTCACAACGCCTTATGTTTTCAATGAAGACAACGCCGAGGCGATGGCGAAGGCCGGTGCAGACATCATCGTCTGTCACATGGGGCTCACCACCGGCGGCTCGATTGGTGCAGACACTGCGCTCAAGCTTGAAGACTGCCCCGCACTGATCAATAGCTGGTCTGCGGCTGCGCTCAAGGTGAACCCGAAGGCGATCATCCTTGCGCATGGCGGTCCTATTGCACAGCCAGAAGATGCCGAATACATCTTGAAGAACACCGAACACTGTCATGGCTTCTATGGCGCGTCCTCCATGGAGCGACTGCCCACCGAAACAGCCCTGACCGAACAAACCCGCCGATTCAAACAAATCGCTTTTTAAACATTCTGTTCTCAGTAACACCCACAAGGGAGACGTCATCATGACGGCCACTGTCATTGGAAGCCTGATCCTCTGGCTCATCGTACTGATCATTATCATTGCGGTCGCTGTTTACCTGCTACGCTGGCTGTATCGCCGGCCCACCAAGGAAATGGCCTTTGTCCGGACCGGATTCCTGGGTCAGAAAGTCGCGATCAACGGTGGTGCGTTTGTCGTGCCGGTGCTGCATGAAGTCACGCCGGTACCCATGACCACCAGCCGGATTGATGTCAGGCGGCAAGAGCAGCATGCGCTCATCACCAAGAACCGAATGCGAGTCGATGTTGCAGCCGAGTTCTTTGTGCGGGTCCGGCCGAATGAGGAATCCGTGGCGCTGGCTGCACAGACACTCGGTCGCCGAGCCATGCAGCCTGATGTCATGCATGAGTTGCTCACGGGTAAGTTCACG
Source organism: Burkholderiaceae bacterium (assembly GCA_045106815.1). Taxonomy (GTDB): domain Bacteria; phylum Pseudomonadota; class Gammaproteobacteria; order Burkholderiales; family Burkholderiaceae_E; genus JAUIAI01. Next base: position 8,235 of record JBGCFG010000046.1, read on the forward strand.
AGTGCATTGCGTTCTGTGGCCGCCACGATGACGCTCGAAGAAATGCATGAACGCCGTAACGACTATATGGGTCAGGTCACCGAGCAGGCAGGCGCCACGCTGGAACTGAATGGTCTCGAGCTTGAATCAGTCGCGCTGAGCGATCTCGACCAGACTTCGACCGAATTCTTTGATCCCACCAATGTGTTTGACGCCGAAGGTTTGACCCAACTGACCGAAACGATTGAGTCGCGCCGACGTCAGCGCAATGATGTTGAGCAGCAAACCCTGGTTGAAATCCGCCACCGCAACCTTGAAGCAGAGCAGCAAGTGCTGCAGATTGACCGTGAAGGCGAGTACGCCCGCATTGAGCAGGAACGTGAGATTCAAATACGCCGCGCGGTTCAGCAATCTGAACTTGCCCGCGAACGGGCCCTGCGTGAGCAGGAAGCTGAGCAGGCTCAGTTAGCGGCCAAAGAGGAAGTTGAAAAATCCCGCATCACGTATGAACGCGCCCTGGCTGAAACCCGCATCAGCAATGAAGAAGAAACCCAGCGCCGCGAGATTGCCCGCCGCAAAGCGATTGATGAAGCGGAAGTGCGCTCGCAGCAGGAAATTGAGTCGGAGCGCATCGCGGTTGAGCTGACACTGGAGCGCGAACGAATTGCGCGCACGCAGGAGCAGGAGCGCCTGGAAATCGAAAGACGCAAAGCCAATGAAGTGGCCGAACGCGAAAGAGAAATCACGCTGGTTAACAAGGCGATGGACGTGACTGCCGCCAACGCAAGTGCCAAGAAAGCTGAACTGGATGCTGATTTGCAAGTGAATCAGGCCCGTATTGATCAGGAGCGCCAGCTTGATCAGGCGCGCATAGCGCGTGAGCAGCAACTGCAGGCATTGGAGATTGCCAAGCGTCAGTCATTTGAGGCCAGTGAAATTCAGGCCAATGAAGAGGTCGAGCAGGCGCGTATCGCAACCGATCGCGCGCTGCAACAGGCACGCATAGAGCTTGAGAAAGAGCTCAAGACTCTCACAATCGACCAGCAAAAAGCCATTGAACTGGCCGAAATGGATAAATCCATTGAACTGACTGAGCGCTCCCGTTTGCGTTCAGCCGCCACGGCAGCCGCAGAAAGCGACAGAGCCAAGGCCATAGAGGCTGAAGAGAAGACCTTCACCGCTCGCGAGCGCGAGATTGCGGAGCGGCGCAAGATGCTTGAACTCATTGCAGCCTCACAGGAAGTTGAGCGCGAAGGTTTGAAGATCACCGCTCGGGCGGAAGCCGAACGGGAAGCGGCCACCAGCCACGCCGAGATGCAGCGGGTTGAAGCCCAGGCAAAAGCCGACACAGAGAAGGTGCTCGCAGAAGTCGCGCAGATTCGCTATGCAATTGATGCCGAAGGCAACCGCAACCTCAATGAGGCGGAGAATCTGTTGTCAGAACCAGCTCGGATGTCGCAACTGCGTAAGAAGCTGCTCGACAAACTCGAAGGCATCGTCCGTGAAAGTGTACGGCCGATGGAGAAAATCAACGGCATCAACATCCTGCATGTTGATGGCATCAATGGCAATGAAGGCGGGGGCGATGGCAGCGTCACCGATGAGGTGATTAATTCGGCTTTGCGCTACCGCGTGCAGGCCCCGATGATTGACAGCCTGATGAAAGACATCGGCGTAGACGGTGGCAAGCTCGGCAATATGGCCGATGTCTTTCGGAATGCGCGCGATATTGACGCGCTCTCACGCGGCAAGGAGAAATCATCGAAGAGCAGCAGCGAACCTAAAGCCGAAGGTGGTACCGCCACACCGCCGGCTGATAAAACGTAATGGCTCTGGTCTTTACCTCCAGCATCATTGATGCGCCAGTGCCGGCCGTCTGGGCGATCATTCGCGACTTCAATGCGTTGCCAGCCTGGCATCCGCTTATTACCGAAAGCCGGATTGAGCATCGCAAACAAGCGGATCAGGTTGGTTGCGTGCGCAACTTCAGAGCCAAAGATCTCGGGCAAATCAGAGAGCAACTGTTGTCGCTTTCTGACTATGACTTCAGCTTCAGCTATGCCATTTTGGAAAGCCCGATGCCCCTGACCGACTATGTCGCCACCGTGCGGCTTCATCCAGTCACAGACGGCAATCGAACCTTTGGTGAATGGAGCGCAAGATTCGAATGCGCGCCAGACGAAGAAGCCACCCTGGTGAGCAACATTGGCCGCGATGTATTTCAGGCTGGCTTTGACTCGCTTAAAAGCCGGTTTCGCTAGGGCCGGGTATCGCCATGAGGGTGAATGTTCGACGCAGTACCGTGATCGACGCGCCAACGGCGCAGGTCTGGGCGGTGCTGCGCGACTATAACGGTCATGACAGTTGGCATCCGGCCGTTGCGGATAGTGAACTGGAAGACGGCCAGGCCACCGATATGGTGGGTGCGGTTCGCTGTTTTCACCTGACGACGGGTGAATACCTGCGCGAACAATTGCTGACGATGTCTGACCATGACTTCAGCTTCAGCTATTGCATTGTTCAGTCGCCCATTCCGCTCAATGAGTATGTAGCGCATGTGAAGCTGATCCCGGTCACAGACGGCAATGCGACCTATTGGGAGTGGACCTCTAGCTTTGTCGCACCAGATGGCCGGGAAGACGAACTCGGCGAACTGGTTGGTGAAGGGGTTTACACCGCAGGCTTTGAAGCGATTCGCGACCTGTTCAGTAGCACTGCCCAGATGGCCGACAGGCCCGCCATGCCTGCCCCGCCCCTGCAGCCTGATCCGCCGCGACCTGTCGCCCCTCAGGCAGCCGCCCGAACAGTTCAGGCAACCGCAAGCCAGTCGGTTCCGCCGGCACCACAGGTCGCATCTGAAGTATCGACTGGCACTGAAATTGAAGCCGGCGCGATCATGCTCGATCGCTACGGCGGACCGGAGGTGCTGACGCCGCAGACAGTGTTTGTGCCGGCGCCTGTGCACGGCGAAGTGCGTATTCGTCATCACGCCATCGGCGTGAATTACATCGATGTGTATTGTCGAACCGGCCTGTTTGATCTGATTGAGCCGCCTGGAATTCCAGGGCTTGAGGCGAGTGGCGTTGTCCTGGATGTTGGCCCTGGTGTTGCAAGCCTGAGTCCGGGTGACAGGGTGGCGTATGCGAGTCTGCCGCCCGGTGCGTACTGCAGTATTCGCAATCTGCCGGCTGATCGGCTGGTCAAACTCCCTGACGGCATCAGCTTTGAAGTGGCGGCCGCCACGCTGGTCAAGGGGCTCACCGCCGAATTCCTGCTGCATCGGGTGCACCGGCTTGAGCCCGGCGAGACAGTGCTGATTCACGCGGCGGCCGGTGGCGTCGGCAGTCTGTTGACTCAGTGGTCCAGTGCACTGGGCGCCCGCGTCATTGGCACGGTTGGCTCCGCCGAGAAAGCGGCCCTGGCACGGGACAATGGCTGCGATGCCGTCATCCAGTATCGCGAACAGGATTTCGTGGCCGAAGTGTCGCGACTCACTAATGGGCGCGGTGTGGACCTGGCGATTGACGGTGTCGGCCACGAAACCTTCGCCCGCTCGGCTGAGGCGCTTGCCGATTGTGGCCATCTGGTGAGCTATGGCCAGGCGTCAGGCCTCATCGGCCAGTGGGATATCGACGCAATGGCCGGCAAATCCATGACGATTTCGCGGCCAAATTTTGACCACTACACCAATACCCGGAGTAAGCTCGAGCAGGGCAGTAGCCGGCTGTTCGATGCGATCGCCCAAGGCATTCTCCGCCCCCATGTCGGCCGCCGTTTTCCATTGAACGAGGCAGCCACCGCCCATCGCTGGCTCGAAGGCCGCGAGAGTACCGGGTCCAACCTTTTGCTGCCAGAGCCTGCTCGGTAGCCCATCCGCAGAAGCGAGACACAGATGAGTACGACCTTAATCAAAAACGCCCAAGTCCTGGATTGCACCGGGCAACATCCTTTTCGCGCAGACGTGCTGATTGATGGCAACCGCATCTCGCGCATCAACCGCGTGGCGGGTGCATCCTCTGCACCAATCAGTGCTTATGGCAGCGCCGGCCAGTCTGGCAATGGCTCAAGCGGCGGCTCGGCTGATACGGTTGTTGACGCCAACGGCATGACGCTGATGCCAGGATTAGTGGAAGCACATGCCCATCCCTCGTTCCTGAACTTTGAGCGGGTTGAGGAAGTCGGTGAAATCCCACCGGAAGAACATGCACTGGCGGCACTCAAGAATGTTGAACTCATGTTGCAAAACGGCTTCACAAGTTTGTTTTGCGCCGCGTCAGCCCGTAAGCGCACCGACATCATTGTCCGCAATGCGGTGAACAGTGGTCAGTTCCCTGGCCCGCGCATGATGGCGGCCTCGCCCGAACTGACCCCCACGGCCGGCCTTGGTGACGTCAACATGGACCACGCAGACAGACTGAGCTTTGCAATTGTGTGTGATGGCGCCGATGAATTTCGCAAGACCTCACGCATGATGGTGCGCGAAGGGGCGGACGTCTTAAAGATGAATCCATCCGGTGATGAGTTCGTACCGCATAACAAAGGGCAGGTGACCTGCATGACCGAAGCAGAAATTGCGGCGGTTTGTGAGGTTGGTATTACTCACGGTTTACGCGTGGCAGCGCATGCCCGTTCGGCTCAGTCAGTGAAGTGGTGTCTTAAGCACGGTGCCGATGTGATCTATCACGCCAACTATGCCGACGACGAAGCGCTATCGATGCTGGAAGCACAGCGTGATCGCATCTTTGTGGCGCCGGCCCTTGGGATTGGCATCACCACACTAAACGAGGCAGGCGACTGGGGCGTGAGCCGCGAGATGGCGCTTGAGATGGGCGTACAAGATCAGATTGAATACGGCGTTCGCTCGATGAAGCATCTACTGCGAGCAGGCGTGCGAGTCTTGCCGGGCGGCGACTATGGTTTTGCCTGGAACCCCATCGGACGTAACGCGCGCGACCTCGAACACTTCGTTAACTTACTGGGGATGTCACCCATGGAAGTCATTGTTGCAGCTACCCGTTGGGGCGGCGAACTCATGCGCCATGGCAATGAACTGGGTCAGGTGAGCGAAGGCTATCTGGCCGATCTGCTGTTGGTTGACGGTGATCCGCTGTCAGACATCCGCGTGTTGCAGGACCCGTCCAGAATTGTCTGCGTCATGAAAGACGGCAAGGTGGAAAAGATGACGCTGCAAGAGCGGCAAAACCGCCCGTTTCGCGTTGCGGCTTAAGCCCAGACTGCTATGACGGCCAAGCAGCCTACGCCACCGGTGTCGCAACGAGTGGCGATTGTGACGGATGCCAACATGCACCTGGGTCCCGATCTGGCGCTTACCTTAGCCAGGCGAGGTCATTCACTTGTACTCGGAGATCCGACCGCCGAAGTGCTGGAAAAGCTGCACCAACTCGACACGAGTTTCGAGGCAGTTGAAGATGTTCAGGATCTCTCAGAACCACAAGCCGTCAAGCGGCTGGTAGACACAGCGTTTTCCCGATTTGGTCGCTTAGACGCAGCATGCATTCGCACCGGGCGCATTATCACCGGCGATATTCTGAGCGCCTCGGCCGAAGACTTGAATGCACTCATGTCCGCCAATATCGCGTCGGTCTTCCACGCGCTTCAGGCATTGCTGCCGCCCATGGTAAAGGCTGGCAGCGGCCAGGTCGTCATTGTGACCAGCGCTACCGGCGCACGCGCCTACCCCGGTGCAGCCTTATACAGCGCGACGCGTGCAGCCGCCAACATGATGGTCAAGAATGCGGCGCTGTCGGTGGCCGAGCATGGTGTGTCGGTCAATGCGATTGGCACCAATTTTCTTGAGTATCCGGGGTTTATGAATGCAACCGGGGCGACAGACCCAGCTGTGAGAGAAAAGATTGAAGCGATGGTGCCGTTGCGCCGGCTTGGCCAGCCGGAAGAAATCGCGCACTTTTGCGCGACGCTTCTGGATGGCACTAATGCGTTTCAGACCGGTCAGTTCTTCTCATTAAGCGGTGGCTGGAGCGACTGATCTAGCTTTTACCCGTGTCGTCAGCTTTCAGGTTCAGCATCGCCACACCGCTGTTGCCCAGTTCAATCGAAGCAAACGGCCCGCCGTGGCACGCATTGCCCGGGTCATGTGGGTCGAGCGGCCCCGCCTCGGCATAGATTTCGGCTGACAGGCTCTCAGCGTTGTCTTTGGGACGGTAGCCCAGATGACTGGCTTTGGCATTGTCCACCGGGGCACGATCATTCGCTGACACGCCATACACAACCGAGAAGCCGGTAACGGGCGTATCGATCGCTCGCTGGACCAGGTGAATCAGATCATCGTAGCTAAGCCAGGTGCCCACCGCGCGCGGGTTTGAGACGGCCGCGCACGACAAGATGCGCATGCAAACCGATTCAAGACCGCGCTTGTCCCAGTACAGGCTGGCAAGGTCCTCAGCAAAGCACTTGGCCAGACCGTAAAACGTATCGGGCCGGTGTGGCGCATCAATGCCGATGAAATCGGTCTTCTTGTGCATGCCCACCGCATGAATGGACGAAGCGTAAACCACCCGGCGCAAACCGTTGCGATGCGCGGCCTCCCAGATGTTGTACGCCCCGATAAAGTTCGGGCCAAGCAGAGTTTCAAACGGCGCTTCGTCACCGATAGCTCCGAAGTGCACCACCATATCGGCACCTTTGAGCAGATCGACTATGGCATCCAGGTCTTGCAGATCAGCCTGCACATATCGCTCACCCGGATAAGTCTTTTCTACGGCTTCGACGAGATCGGTTGAGACGAGTTCGTCGCAGAGTTTTGAAAGTGGCTCGCGCAAGTAGGAGCCCAGGCGGCCGGCCGCGCCGGTGAGAACGAGTTTTTTCATGATGACTTCTCTGTAAGGTCGGGACTGCCAAGCGCAGCAACGGCGTCGCCGATCCGCGCCATGGCGTCAGCCAGCACCTCTTCCGATGCGGCCGTTGATAAGCGGAAAAACGGGGATAACTCATAAGCGCTACCAGGAACACAGGCAATGCCGGCGGCGGTGAGCAAGTAAGCGGCAAAGTCGGTGTCCGACTCAATGATCTTGCCGTCTGGTGCCTGACTGCCGATTAGATCCGCACAACCAATAAAGGCGTAGAACGCGCCACCAGGCGGATCGAGGCTTAGCCCCGGGATCTTTGCGACTTTTCTCACGACCAGGTCACGCCTGGATTCGAAAGCAGCGCAGCGCCGCTTCACTTCATCTTGCGGCCCCTCCAGCGCAGCGGCTGCGGCAGCCTGCGCGATGGAGCACGCGCCTGAGCTGACCTGACTTTGCACCTTGGTCATGGCCGCAATGAGTTCGCGATGCCCGCCGGCATAGCCGATTCGCCAACCGGTCATCGCATAGGCTTTTGAAACGCCATTAACCGTAAGCACTCTGTCGGCCAGGTACGGACACACGGCTGCGAACGAATGGAACTTGCGCCCGTCAAAGAGGATGTGTTCGTAAATTTCGTCAGACAAGGTCAGCACGCGCGAATGCTTGCTGAGTACCGACCCGATCGCATGAAGATCATCCTCCGAATACACGGCCCCGGCCGGATTAGACGGCAAGTTCAGAAACAACCAACGGGTTTTGTCGGTGATGGCTGCGGCGAGTCGGTCAGCCGTCAGCCGAAACCTGTCTACGGCCGGGCAGGCAACCGCGACCGGCGTACCGCCCATTATCAGCACAATGTCTTTGTATTGCCCAAAGTACGGCGCCGGCAAAATCACTTCATCACCGGGCTCAAGCGTGGCCATCATCGCATTGAAGATGATCTGCTTGGCGCCGTTTGACACAATGATCTGATCAGCACTAAAGCTGAGATGATTTTCATGCTTGAACTTGGCTTGCACGGCCGCCTTCATTCTGGCCGTGCCATCCGTTGGTGGATATTTGGTCTCACCAGCGAGTGCGGCCTCATAAGCTGCCTCTTTAATATGCCCAGGCGTGTCAAAGTCCGGCTCGCCGAGCCCAAGATCAATCACATCCTCGCCCGCAGCGCGCGCGGCCTTCGCAGCCTGACTCACCCAGGCAGACGCCGACGGTTTGACGGGAGCCAGACGAGACGCGGCAAAGCCCAAAGTGCTATTACTCATTAGATAACAGCCTTTTCAATGAACGGGCGATTTGCCGGTAGGCGTTCATAGTTGAAGGGGCTCAGATCAAGCGTACGGTACTCGCCATAGGTTAGCCATTCCGCAGTACCGCGCCCCATGGCCGGCGCCTGTTGCAAGCCATGACCCGAGAAACCATTGAGAAAAATGAAGTTACTCAACTCGGTATGCGGGCCCATGATTGCATTTTGATCAAAGGTATTCATCGCGTAGTGCCCAGCCCACTCAGACTGTACCTTTACCGCCTCAAACTGTGGGATACGCGTGGCTAGTATCGGCCAGACGTGGCTCTCCCATAGCGAGAAGTCCATCACGTAGTCGTCATAATCAACCGCCGGGTCAATCTCGGTATGACCGCCGCACTGGTACGTACCGCCACCGTTTTCACGCACATGAATGCCTGACGGATCGATGGTCAGTGGCAGATCACGATCGAGTGGCTTGTCGGCCTTGAAGACCCATGAGAATCGCTTGCGCGGCTCAACCGGGACGTCAATACCCGCCATGCGGGCAGTCAGGGCAGCTCGTGGGCCCGACGCATTGACCACCTGCCCGCAGGCAATGACCTCACCAGACTTCAGCTGAATGCTCTCAACCCGTTCGCCTGCAGCATTGCGCTTTATGCTGACGACTTCATTTTCCAGGTACTCAACGCCGCGGTCACGAGAAGATCTGCGCCACCAATCAAAAACTGCCCCCCCGTCCCAATAGCCTTCATCAACGAGATTGATAGAACCGAGCACGATATCGTCAAGGTTGTAGAACGAGTAAGCGGCCTTGATTTGCTTTGGTGTCATGAGTTGGGTAGCGGCGCCAGCAGCATGCTGCACCGCCAGGCTCTCACGCAACACGTTTGCAAATGCCTCATTGTCGGCGAGGTACAGATAGCCGAAAGAGCGAATCGACAACTCGGGAACTCGATCATCATTGCCCAAATAACGTCGAAAATTCTTAACAAAATCTGCCGCGAACTGGCTGATGCGAACGTTCAATTCATTTGAAAACTGCTGACGCATGCAGCTATTGGTGTGACTCGTTGAACAAGCCTCATAGCTGGTGTCACGCTCAACGACGAGCACGCGGCCCTTGAAGTCTGAGTTATCACTCAGGAACCATGCTGTAGAAGCACCCATGATTGCGCCACCAATGATGACAACGTCATAGCTGCTTTGCTTGGGGGTTTCTGTTCTGCCCGCCATTAAAAGGTCTCTCCGTTCAGCGCAGCCTGCTTAACAGCTGCAATGTCCTGCTGACTCAAACCGTAGTCGCTTTTGGCTGATTCAGCCGAGATATAGCCTCGCGCCAAATCACGCTTGACCAGCGCAATATCACGCGTCTTCGGATCTCCGTAGCCAGCGCCGCCCGGAAACGCCATCACGACTTTACGGCCATGGGGCACAAACTGCTTCCCCTTGACCCGCATCGGCGTACCGTCATCCTGGGCAATCTGCGTCGGCGCACCATTACCCCCACCGCGTCGTCCGCGGGCTGGGTGCGCTCCCCGGTCGAACATGGCCTGCAGATCGAATTCGTGCCCTTCCATCGCGCCCACTTCCATATATTGCCCTAACCCGCCGCGCGTTCGACCAGCGCCGCCACTATCGGGTCGCAGTTCCTTGCGCCAGATAATCACCGGGCCGGCATGTTCGGTCGCCTCAATCGGCATGGTCATGACGCCAGACGGAAACGCCGTGGCGCTAAGGCCATCGAGTTCCGGACGAGCACCAGCGCCACCCGAGTTAAAGCTGAGTACCTCCGAGCGTCGGGCGTGCGCCGGCGCCGGTGCATCAGTGCGCGGTCGCACTGACACATGAAAGTTGCACAAACTACCAGCACCCTCCGCCGGGACCAGGTCTGGCAGGATCTTATCTAGCGCGCCATAAACGGTGTCAGGTACAAAGTGACCGATGACATGGCGTAGTGCAACCGGCGCCGGATGCAGCGCATTCAAAATGCAATTCTCCGGCGCGGCTATTTCAAACGGTGCCAAAGAAGCATGGTAGCGCTTCGACCATGACCCTAATCGGCTGGGCGTCGGATGGTTTTCCGATCTACGCACGCTATGGCTATATCACCGCATCTGACGCAAGTTCAGGGCTCAAACAGATTACAGGCAGCTATCGATTCGTGACGACAGTGAGTCCATCACGCCCAGATGTCGCTAGCTACCCATTGGGGTCATTCGCGCAAGACTACGAGTATGTTGACGGTTCGGGTGATCTTGATGAATGCAATGGACGGACCGGCGTGACGCCTGAATTCCCTGAGGGTACCTACCACTACTGCGCAACTGACACCTATCCATTCATGCCACGTTGCGTGAAAGGTGAAGTTGAAACTCGAGGTGGTCCGCCCCCAATCGGCAATGCGAGTCCAGCGCAATGAGAACCATCAGACGTCACATGCTCGGGCTGCTGTTTGGGCTGAGTCTTGTTAGCCTGCTGCCTGCCACAGCAGATGCGCACCTCATGTCAGCTCAACGCGGCACCTTGAACTTCACCGGCAACAGTGCGTTCATGGTCGTTAGCCTGCCTGTCAGTGCCTTTGGCAACATAGATCTCAACGGTGAAAAACAGCTTTCGCGAGCTGAACTAACGCGTCACCGAACGGCCATTACATCGCTCATCGCACAGAACATCCGTCTGTTTGATCGAAACGGACAGCTTGAGCTGCAAGACATCATGCTAGCCCTATCTGGCGGTGGACATGGCCATGTCAATTCGTCCAGTCACCTGACCATGATGGGTCGGTTTGCACTTGCCCAGAATCTAGACCAAGAACTAGACCAAGGTTTTAGCTTCGCGATCTCGCTGTTTGGTGATACCCCAGTAGAGCAGTCATACGCGATTACGGCATCTAGAAGTGAACGCCGCGAGCGCCATCGTTTAGAGCTCACCGCCAAAAAACCAGCCGCCGTTCTGTTTCCACCCCAGGCCAGCGTATTCAGTCAATCTCTCACTGACGGTGTTATTCACATGACGGGAGGACTTAATCACTTAGTTTTCTTGTTAGTTGTGATTGCCGGAAGCATCGGCTTGCGGCAAATCTTGCTCGTGCTCACTGCCTTCACAATCGGCCACACAATGACGCTGACCTTGAGCGTTTTCGGCTGGATAAACCTGCCATCCATAGTCGTCGGACCTGCGATAGCCATGACGATTCTCGCGATGGGGTTCTTTGACTGGCATACAAAAGCCGCCAAAAAACAAATGCCTTCTTGGCGGATAGGCCTCGTCTTTAGCTGTGCCCTCATTCATGGACTCGGGCTTGCATCAGGCTTCAAAGCTGTCAGCTTGCAAACCAACGATCTGCTGATCAGCCTCATAGGATTTAGCTTGGGGATTGAACTCGCCCAGGTAGCAGTCCTGGCACTCGTAGGGTCCGCGATGCACATTCTGGCATTATTGCCCAGTAGGCAGAACGCATTCACCTTGTCAGCAAGAGTATCGTCGCTTTCGGCTATGACGCTAGGTAGTTTCTGGCTCGTCGCAAGCGTTGTCGAGCTGGGGTGAATCATGCCCTGATGCGGGAGTCCTCATCAAAATCTTTCAGAAAGTTCTTCTGGCGCAAATGCTGCTCGGTCTCGTCACGATCGGCGCGATGGCTATTGTCGTCCAGCTAAACTTGAACCGCGGCTTTCTCGACTATGTCAATCAAAGCTATCGGGACCGGCTTGACGCGCTAGCTGTCACCATCGGCGAACGATTTCAACAAGCCGGATCCTGGCAGTTTGTTCGGAACCGCAGAGTGTGGATCGAACTGACTGGGGGCCCATCGGGCGGCGCGCCGAGTCGCCGCCCGCCACCTAATCGGCCACCGCCTCCTCATTCACACCCAGGCAATGACGGCGCAGGCAAGCCCCCTCGGCCAGGTCCGCGCCCGGGCAAGCAGAGACCTGACCGCCCTCCGCCCCCCGGGACGCTTGGATTTGGACCACGCGTGAGTCTATTTAACGCGAGCAATCAGCAACTGGCCGGGCGTCCATTATCAACCGGGGCGAATATCTATCGCTCGCCCGTGGTTTCTGATGGCGCTCAGGTCGGCACCCTCGCAATTTCTTTACCAAAGGCTCTCTCAGGTAATCGCGACCTGAACTTTCTACAGCAGCAATATCAAGATCTGATGATGATCGCGTTAGCCGTTCTTGTGCTCGCAGGTGGAGTCGCCTGGTGGTTGGCGCTGAGCCTGACACGGCCATTAATGCAAACCGTCAGCGCGGTGCGGAAATTGGCCGAAGGCGACTATAGCGGTCAACTTGACTCTCAACGGCGCGATGAGATTGGCTCACTGTCGCGCGATATTGATGCACTCAGTCGAACGCTTCACGAGAATCAACGCTCTCGCCAGCGCTGGGTCTCCGATATCTCGCACGAATTGCGCACGCCGCTCGCTATCATTCGCGGGGAACTAGAGGCTATTCGGGATGGTGTCCGAGCGCCAACTAAGGGGGCTATTGATTCATTACACGATGAAGCCATTCGACTAGGCCAACTCATTGATGACCTGCGTGAACTCGCCATTGCGGATAGAGGTGCGCTGAGCTATTCAATGAAGCCGGTGAACCTGGGTGAACTCGTAGGGCAGATCTGTGAGGCGTTTACCGCGCGCTTCCAGCAGGCAAGCTTACATTTGATTCATGACTCATCCACCGCGACCGGCCCGACCGTCATGGGAGATGCTCGCAGGCTCACCCAGCTTTTGGGCAACCTGCTCGAGAACAGCCTGCGATACACTGATGCGGGCGGCAGTGTTGAAGTCCGTGTTGGGCAGTCAACGGACACAGCGATCATCACCGTGAGTGACTCTGCACCGGGAGTCTCTGAAGCTGAATACGAACGCCTATTTGAGCGCCTGTACCGAGTGGAATCGTCGAGAAGCCGCGCATCGGGTGGCAGTGGTCTTGGCTTATCCATTTGCAAGAGTATTGCGCAAGCGCACGATGGCTCCATCAATGCCGGACCGGCGAGTGCGGGTGGGCTGATGATCACGCTAACGATCCCTCTGGCTAAGCTATGACCGACGCCCGAAATCCACAGCCAAAAGTCATATTGATTGCCGAAGACGAGCCGAAAATTGCGAGCTTGTTAGTCGATTACCTCCACCAGGGTGGGTATGAAACTATCTGGTGCGACCAAGGTCCCGATGCGCTGCAGGCAACGAAGACCGAGCAAATTGACTTGATTCTGCTCGACTTGATGCTGCCCGGCATGGATGGGTTGACCATTTGTAGAGAAGTGCGTCGCGTTTCCGAGATTCCTATCATTATGATCACAGCGAAAGTTGAAGAAGTGGACAGATTGCTAGGGCTCGAACTCGGCGCAGACGACTACCTCTGTAAACCATTCAGTCCAAGGGAAGTTGTTGCGCGCGTCAAGGCAGTGTTACGACGAGTGGCCTCAACGCGGGCGAACGGCGCAGTTCGGACGATCGATCAATTAACAATAGATCGGGAGCGAATGGTCGCCACCTTTTGCGGCCAGCGCCTCCAATTAACGCCGAGCGAGTTCGAGATTCTGGCAGCGCTTGCTGCCCTGCCAGGTGTCATCTTCAGCCGGAATCAACTATTAGATCGACTTCGCGAAGGGCAATTCGACATCAGCGATCGCGCAATAGACAGCCACATTAAGAATTTGAGAAGAAAGTGTGCTGGAGCCAACCCCGACCGATTGCTTATTCACTCGGTATATGGCGCTGGTTACAAGCTTGAGGACGTTGAAAACGACTAGTGCCAAAAACGCGGTCTTTTGGATGTCGGTGTTCAACCAAAAGACCACTGACAGACTAGTTTCGAGAAGCCTTTTCCGAGTCGCTACGAGTACCACGCTTTGGCACATTCGCAGGGCGACAGGCAAGTGGCTTGTTGGCTGGCGCCCAGCAGCTACCACTAACCGAACCGCGCCGGCCTGAAAAGCTACATTGATCGCCCGCGCTTGAAGCCTGACACGCTGCAAGTGCTTCTGCGGGAGGACTACCACGATGACTATGCTTGGGCTGTGCTGACGCGGGAAGACTGGTCAGCGCCAGGGCAACTGCAGCAAGCGCAGCGAAGCCATACTGAGTTAAAGAAGTTGAATTCACCTGCATCTTTCTGCTCCATAAAGTCTGGGCTCGTGCCCGAAGAAGACCATTATGGCGAGCGAATGTGGAGAAACAACGGCGACTGACATCAATATCTCGTGAGTGTCCGAAGCGTTCTCTGGCAATTGCTTACTTTCTTGTCACTGCCCGCAAACAGTCTCCGCATAGTGTCCACATTTGATCCCTAGGATGGCCGCTCACTCAGAACGCGATCACGACAACTCAAACAAATCAAGGGATCCTATGCCTACTCCGAACCGATCTTTGGTCACAATGGCTATCTCCGCAGTTGCGACTGCAGTCTTTGTTCACGCAGCACAAGCCGACACCGTAAGGTCTAAATTCCCCGCTAAGGCGAACACGAAGTCTTCAACATTCTCAAGAATGTTTCCCAACCTGCCCCCTTACACAGAACAGACTGACCAAGGCCGCGAGCTCGCCGCTCAGCTAGGCGCAGCGGGTGGGCCACTAGATGCTGCTGACAACCTGACTGACCCTTTGCAATCAATCATCAATCAACCGGTCTTTAGCCCTAACAACGGGGACAATGCGAGTATGACCGCTGGCGTCACCTTCATTGGCCAATTCCTAGACCACGACATTACGTTTGATCGTCGATCACAGATTGCGGCACTCGCCGATCCAGAAAAAACCGCAAACTTTCGCTCAGCTGCGTTTGATCTGGATAGTCTTTATGGGGAAGGTCCTCAGCAGTCACCCGAACTTTACGACCAGACCGGCCCAACCGTCAAAATGCGTGTTGAGGCGATTCCTGGGTCAGAGAATGTGTCACGCGGTGGCGCCACCCGCTACGACGTGCCGCGGGACACTCTGGGCAATGCGATCATCGGCGACAGCCGCAACGATGAGCATGTCATCTTGTCGCAGTTTCATCTTGCCATGCTACGGTTTCACAACACAGTGACTGATCGCCTGCAGACGCTCGATACGAACCAGACTCGTTCGCCCCGCGAATTGTTCAGCGAAGCGCAACGAATTGTGCGCTGGCACTACCAATGGATTATTCTGAACGAGTTCTTACCGTTGACAATTGGCCAGGAGCGCGTAAATGAAATTTTGCAGCAAGGACCACGCTTTTTTCAGACACCAACTGCTTCAGGTAACGGTGCCCGAGGTCGATCTGGCCGCGGCCAAAACGGTGGCCGCTCCCAGGCGCAGCAAACAAGCCCGCAGTTACCCATCGAGTTCTCGGTAGCTGCTTATCGCTTTGGACACTCGCAAGTTCGTCCGAGTTACCGCCTTAATTTTGGCGCGGACGATGACTCACAAGTATTTGCCTTTGTTCTCGATAACCGGGTCGACCCAAATGCGACTGACCCAGACGATTTACGAGGTGGCAAGCGTGCGCCCCGTCGCTTTGTCGACTGGCAAACATTCTTTGACTTTGGCGACGGCAGTGTTCGAAATAACAAGCTGATCGATATCAAGATCTCGTCTAACCTTTTTGATCTTCCTGGCTCGAACGTGCCCGCACCTGGCTTGCCAACCGACGGAGTTGTGTCACTGGCATCGCGCAACCTGATCCGACACCTGAACTTCGGCCTGCCATCAGGTCAATCGGTTGCGCAAACGATGGGCCTACCCTCACTCTCTGAGCTAGACTTGAATGAACTCGCTCCGTTCGGAATGGCGCAAAGTACGCCGCTTTGGGTCTACATCCTCAAAGAGGCAGAGATCATGGAAGGGGGCACCCGCTTGGGGCCAGTCGGCGCGCGCATTGTTGGCGAAGTTTTTATCGGTCTGTTGCAGGCCGACCAAGAGGCATACCTCGCTGCCTCACCTAACTGGCGCCCGACATTACCATCAGCATCCGGTGAAGGCCAGTTCACGATTGTGGATTTGCTCAATCTTGCGGATGTTGTGCCACCGCTGGAATAGAGTCTTCTCAGCTCTGCAGTGCACTGCCACTATAGTTGGTTGTTGTCGTGGTGGCAGCGTGCAATTTCTTGATGCCATTGACATTGCCGGTCAAGAAACCGACTCGAGATCGGTATGTAGGGGCCTGATGCCTGAACTTGTCGCGACGCATTCACTGACAAGTAAATCAGCCGATTGACCGATTCGTGTTCGAGGAGTGTCGAATAGACTCCAGCATATTCAACACTCACAGCATAACGAATGGCAAGACTCCTGGAAACGCTTTGGCGTGAGCGACGCGTCCCCGACGCGCCGGGCCCACAACCGCGGGATTGGGCACTGGTGGGGCTTGTCGTACTCATTTCTCTTGTAGATGGCATATCGGCACAAGGCATCATCTGGCGACCAATGACGACCCTGTTAAGTGCCGCCCTCGCACTAACATTGCCATGGCGGCGCATTTATCCAGTTAGGATGAGCGCGCTTGCGCTAGGCACTATTGTGATCGTGCAGATCGCCGCCTACTCTCGTGGGCTTGATTGGAACGGGCTGGATAGCAATGTGGTCTTCTTCCTTCTATTTCCTTACGCGCTCTTTCGCTGGGGATCAGGCCGTGACGCTGTGATTGCCGTTGGCTTGGCCCTTGTGCCATTCATGACAACGATTTCAGTCGATATGCACTCATGGACAGAATACCTGGGTGCTGTTCTGTTCTTCCTGTGTCCTGCCGCGCTGGGCGCTTCAGTCCGCTATCGAGATAGCGCGCAACGTCGCACTAACGAGCAATTGCGAATGCAAGAGCGAGAACGCCTTGCCAGGGAACTACACGACACGGTGGCGCACCATGTGTCGGCCATCGCTATTCAGGCACAGGCGGGTCAGGCACTGGCTGCCACCCAGCCAGAGGCAGCCCTCAAGATTCTGGGCGTGATCGAAAAAGCAGCGTCCCGGACACTGACGGAGATGCGCCATATCGTTCATACCTTGCGGGATGATGCCGAAGCGATCCAACCGCCGTCACGGACCCTTTCTGATCTCAAGCGTTTGGGCGATGATGAGGCCTATCCGCTGGATGTTGAGATATCTCTGACTGGGCAACTGGACGATTTAGACGCCGTGCTTGAATCAACTTCATTCCGACTCACTCAGGAAGCAATCACCAATGCAGTTCGGCACGCAATAGATGCCCATAAGGTGGATGTTGCAATAACGGGAGAGCCAGACCAGGTTCGACTACGCATCACTGACGACGGCAGTTACGTCGTGCCTCAACCACCGACTGGTTTTGGCTTGCGCGGCATGGCAGAGCGAGTGGCGATACTGGGTGGCACGCTGCACGCAGGGCCCGGTAACTCAAAGGGTTGGGTCGTCGAGGCCACCCTCCCGAGAAGAAGGACTCAGTGAAGCCATGAGTATCCGCGTTTTGATAGCTGACGATCAGGATCTCGTGCGCACCGGACTGCGTATGATCCTAAATGCCCAATCTGACATCGATGTCGTCGGCGAAGCGGTCAACGGACAGCAGGCTGTTGAACTTGCCCTGGATTTGCTGCCTGACGTGTGCCTGTTTGACATTCGTATGCCTGTACTCGACGGCATCGAGGCAACACGACTCTTGGCAGGACCAGAGGTTGAAAAACCACTGGCTGTGGTTGGTATCACAACATTCGATATCGATACCTATGTTCACAGCGCGCTCAAAGCGGGGGCGCGAGGTTTCCTGCTAAAGGATGCCGGACCCGATTTACTGGCGCAAGCGATTCGCGCTGCTGCAAACGGGGAGGCCCTGATTGCTCCTCGAATTACCGCGCGCCTACTGACCGCTTTTGCTGACCTGAATCCCGGCACACCGCCAACCCAGCCGTTTGAGCCGCTTACTGACCGAGAAGAACAGGTGTTATTGACCGTCGCTCGCGGTCTCACAAACGCAGAAATCGCCGATGAACTCTACATCAGCCTCAGCACTGTCAAAACTCATCTGGCAAGCCTGATGCAGAAACTAAACGCTAGAAATCGAGTCGAGATTGCGATGTGGGCATATGAAACCGGCCGGGTCGCGCGCTAGTTCACTGCCGACGTTTGGTTTTTCGCATCGTCCGAAAGAACGAGTGGCGTCTCAGTCACCGGGAGGAGGTCATTCAGACCATTAGACCGATGCTCGATCGCTTCGCAGAACCGACCATACGAGTTCTCTTGAAAAACGGTCGAACCGTTTCAATTCATTCTTTCTCAAGGAACCATAAAACCATGAAAACGATCACTGTGATTGCCCTGATAACAATCCTTACTGGATGCAGCGGTATGGTCAAGGGCGGCGCGCTCATCGGCGCTGAAAAAGCGCTAAAAGCCGAACAGTACGATGAAGCACTGTCAAAAGCCGAAGTTGCCGAGCATCTAATGGGCGATCTGTCGCGCGACAAGAAAGCCAAGATCAACTACATCCGAGGCGAGGCGCTGGAAGGCCTGGGTCGACGGGACGAAGCAATTGCGCGCTTTCGTTATGTCGCCGATCAACTAAAGGGCACTCCCCACGCCTACCTTGCCAGGGCGAAACTTGAATCGATTCGTGAGGCCAGTCAAGACTAAGTGTTCAGTCCGGGACATTGACGGTAGCCGTTGGCCCGCTCTGGCGAACGGTTAACCTGGATCAATCACCTAGTCTTTGAACTCAATCAGGATTTCGCGGTATGGCTCAGCGCTAATGTTTTTTGCCTTGTGAGTCGGTGGAATCTTTATACCCCGACCTGCCTCTGACAGCACCTCAAGATCACCGCCGTTATGCCTGATATTGAACACGCTGCCGGTCGGCACATCGATGATGCCAAGATCATTGCCATGTTCATCTTCGGCGTAGAGCTGACCGCCTTGAATGGCGTACCAGATGTAAGACATGTCGTGCCGATGCATGCCGGTCTCTTCGCCAGGTTCCAGTACCAGATCCCAGACCCGAACCCGGTCATTCTCAAAAACCACTTTGGTACCTACTTTGTCTCCGATCTCTGCCATCGTTTCCTCTCTTTAGTTGTCTTGACAAGTTCATTGCTAGACTCTGGCTCAATATTCGCACAATCAGGAGGATGCAATGCAAAAAGCGAGGTTCGGCCGTACTGATCTTCAGGTTTCGCGCCTGACCTTTGGCTGCGGTGCCGTAGGCGGCCTGATGGTCAAAGGCAGCGCTACCGATCAGGACAACGCGATAGCCTGGGCCAGAGACAATGGCATCAACTTCTTTGACACCGCTGCAAGCTATGGTGACGGTGTCTCAGAAACTAATCTTGGCCGTGCCCTCAACGGCAATTCAGACGGGCTGGTGATTGGGACCAAGGTTGGACTGACAAAGCAGGATTTGGACGATGTCGCAGGCGCGGTCAGTGCATCACTCGACAAAAGCCTCTCTAGGCTAAAGCTGGATCATGTTGATCTATTTCAGTTGCACAACACCATAAAGACATCCGATGAGCCGCGCGCGGTGAGTGCTGACTTTGTGTTGGCGGAAGTTATCCCAGCGTTTGAGAAACTGCGCGATGCCGGTAAAGTGAGGTTCTTTGGCTTTACCGCAAATGGTGATACCGATCAGCTACATCAGTTGGTGGCCTCTGATGCTTTTGACAGTGGTCAGATCTTTTACAACCTACTGGTCCCCTCAGCAGGCGGCCCACAACCAGCAGGGCATGTCGCACAAGACTATCGTGAACTGCTAAGCGCGGCGGACAAGCACGGGGTCGGTGCAATTGGTGTGCGAGTGTTGGCCGGTGGTGCCTTGTCGGGGAAGGAAGACCGTCATCCGATGGGCATGCAAAGTGTTGCGCCTATTGGCTCCGAGACTGACTACGCGACCGATGTTCAGCATGCGTTGAAATTTCAACCGCTCATCGACGCCGGCTTTGCAAGCAGCCTGCCAGAACTCGCGATTCGCTATGTGATCTCAAATCCCAGCCTACCGACTACTGAGATCGGGATTGCCACGCTCGACGAATTCCAGCAAGCCACACAGGCTGTCAATCGAGGCTCGCTGCCGAGCGAGGCACTCGAATTGATTCAAACCATTCAGGCCGGGAACTAACGGCCGTCAACTGTCCCGTCGCGGCGTTTGTCAGCGCCGCCAATCAAACGCTTGCCTCTGACTTTGATAATTGAGAGTCCACTGGTCTGAGTCAGCACTCGTACACTTTCATATCCAAACTCTGTCTCCATGACGCTCTTCAATGCTTCTGCATCATAAGGCAAGGTGATACCCGGGATAGGCTCCTCAAGATCAAGCGCTCCGTTACGGCTCATATAGTGCGGCACGTTGATCGACTGTTGTGGGTCCAATCCAAAATCAATCGCATTCACGATTGATTGCGCCGTATAGCCAATGATGCGTGAACCACCCGGCGAGCCGGTGACCAATTTCACTTTGCCTTTGCGGTTGAAGACGATGGTGGGCGACATTGAGCTTCGCGGCCGCTTGTTTGCCTGCACACGGTTGGCAATCGGTAACTCAGTCTCGCTATCGACAGGGCGGAACGAGAAATCGGTCAGCTCATTGTTGAGCAGGAAGCCGTGCACCATCACGCCATTGCCAAACGAGCTTTCAATCGTCGTAGTCATTGACAACGCGTTCCCGTAACGATCCACAATTGAGATGTGGCTGGTACCGCTGTCTTTGGTGCGCGGATCAGGGGCGCGGGGATCGAACACCCCAGCCGGCACGCCGGGAGCAGCCGTACCCATGTCTTTGTCTGTAATCAGCCCAGCGCGAGAAGCCAGGTAGATCTTGTTGAGCATGCCTTCAACAGGCACGGTCACAAAGTCCGTATCGCCCACATACAAGCCGCGGTCTGCGAATGCTAGGCGCCCGGCCTGCGCAAATAGATGAACAGCTTTGGGGTTGAGCGGGTCATCGCCAAGATCAAAATTCTCTAAGATGCCAAGAATCTGGCCAACTGCAATCGCGCCAGATGACGGTGGTCCCATCCCACAAACATCAAAGCCGCGATAGTTAAGACAAACCGGTTCGCGTTCAATGACATCATAGTTAGCCAAATCGGTCGTAGTCATGTCACCAGTAACGTTCAGATCGCTCTGAACCGCTCTGGCAATGGCGTGCGCGATTTCACCCTCATAAAAAGCATCTGCGCCGTCTTTAGCAATTGCCCGTAAGGTTCTGGCATAGGGCTCATTAGTAATCTCGGTGCCAGCAGGCTTGGCCGCGCACTCATCGCCATCGCTCGTGGCGAAGTAGTCGAACGCGGTCGGGTCCCGGAAGAACAAGCGGTCCACGCATGAGGTGTTGCGAGCGAGCAAGCCATCGACTTGAGTAGCCGTACGCTCGGTGATCTCAAAGCCATGCCTGGCCAGCGCAATCGCAGGTTTGAAGAGTTTTTTCCACTTCAGATGGCCATATCGCTCATGTACCACCTCCATGACGCGCGGTGTGCCTGGCACGCCCACTGACAACCCACTTTGCCAGGCAGCCAGAAAGCCACCGCCATCTGGCTCCGTGAATCGAACGAAACGGTCCTCCATCGCATTAGCGGGTGCTTTTTCACGACCATCGAAGGTCGTCGTTTTGCCGCTTGCAGCATCGTAGTAGACAACGAAGGCACCACCGCCAAGACCGCTCGACTGTGGCTCAACTAGACCCAGCACGGTTTGAGCCGCCACCATGGCATCTGCAGCGGTGCCGCCGCGGCGCAAAATGCGCGCGCCCGCTTCACTGGCAAGCGGGTTTGCAGTGACAATCATTTCGGTGCCGAGCCTGACTTTGGTCGGCAGCTCGGGAGCTACAGTCGACTCTGCTGCATCAACCAAGCTGGGCGCAACCTGTGCCGATAACGGTGCGGTGCTGACCGCAATGGCCATCGCAACCGCACTTAACGCGTATAGCTTTTTCATCTCACTCCTCCTATTTAAACTTTATTAACCAGTGTAGCGTGATGAAAAGTGAGTTGCGTCAAAGTGAGGACTTGAAACTGGCGCCAGTGTTGTTCAAAAGCGATAACTCATCGTCAATTGCAAGGTTGTAGGCGAATAGTTCAAACCCCTTATCGGACCCAGATCTATTCCACTGGTTTTGCCATAACGGAACTCCCCACCAATAGTCCACGCCTCGGACAACCTATAGTTCAGGCCTGCCAGAACCTGTACGCCAATGTCGCCCTGCCCATCAAAAGATTGCTCGATACCGTCTTGCTCAAGGTCAATGTCAATCTCCTGACCCCAGAGCAGACCGGCCCCCACGTAGGGATCCCAGCGGCCGTTTCCGGCAAAGTGGTAGAGCCCATTGATAAAGAACTGATTCGAGGCATAGTTTCCGTCGCTGAACCGATCACCATTTGCCAGCGTAATGTCAGCCTCATTGCTGCGATACTCCCAGCCAAGTTCTATCGACCAGCTCGAGTTCATCCGATAACCGAACAACAGCCCCGCGTTGAAGCCACTACCTAGCCCGATACTCGCCGGGCCGTTGCTCAAACCAGAACCCTCGACCAGTGCCGATTGATTCGACATTTGACTGAGGCCAAAGATGGGTTTGAGATAAAGCCCGGTAGTCGATTCAGCAGCTATGACCAGGCTCGGCGCTGCGAATGCGACCGGCAACAACATCAGGCGAGTGAGGGAGTGAAATTGCTTTTTCATGAGAGCATGCCTACAAAAGAGTGAGATCAAAGAACGAGCCTGTCTGTGTCTGAAGCAGCAAGCATCTTACGAAGCGGGCATGACGTAACTCTTTGATTTTCTATGGATTTGCACGAACGGGCAGGCTTTTGCATGAATGGTCAGTTTGAAATAGGAGCGCTCAGCCCAGGCCAATACTTCTTTGCCATTGCTGCTCTGATCGGACTTTGCTTTGCGTTCGTTGCGCCCGACGATGACGGCCTTCCCCTCGGCCTGCGTCTGCTGCACTGGCAAAGCCAGACCGTCGGCGTCATGGCGTTTTTGATCGGTGCGCACCTGTTCCTAGCCAAGTGTCCGCCGTTCACCCAGTTGAACCCATGGATTCGGCTCGTCCTATCCGGCATACTGGGTGCCGTTGTCTATGCGCCGATTGCTCAGGTCTTCGATGTATGGTTCGGTGTCGAACCTGAAATGGAGTCACTGTTCAGCCTGCCCGCCATCACGAACGAATGGCTCAACCTTGTCCCGCCGGCAGTAATAACCTGGGTTGTCATCAATGCCCCCTGGGTCATGGGACTCCGCCTGGAGGCAGCACAACAAACCTGGCCGGGCACTAAGGAGCCATCACCCGCCCCCCCTAAGGTTGATGAAGCCAGTACGACCCAGCCTGGGTTTTTTGCTTTGTTGCCCAAAAGAATTGGTACTGACATCGTTCTACTTAAGTCAGAGTTGCACTACATGGAAGTGGTGACCAGTTCTGGACGGGCACTTATTCTGTACCGCTTGCGCGATGCCATCGAAGAGATGGCGGCGCTGGACGCTGACCATAATGAACAGACCGGTTCCGTCAGTGGTCTTCAATGTCATCGCTCTTACTGGATAGCGTTCGCTCATATAGCTCGTCTTCAGGCTCAGGGCCGAGAAGGCCTACTGGTCATGAACAATGGGCGATCAGTTCCAGTTAGCCGGCGCTATCTGGCAACCGTGAAAGCGCATTGCGCCAGGCAACCGCATAAACCATTAGACAGAGTTACAGAGCACCCGAGCGCGACGTGACGATCACTTCGTTCAGCGCCGGGTTGTCAATTCGGGAGCTGTGCCCATCAGCCCAGTTGATGACCACGGCGGACGGCACAGGTCCGGATTCGGGCAACCCGAATACTCGCAGCATGGTGCGATCTGAGGTGAGCCCTTCGCCGGCGATGATCACCTGAACGGGCGCCTTCACACCCTCAAGCTGAATCCGTGCACCGATACTGGTCGCGTTGTCTGGCAGGCGCACGGCGAGGAATCGGCCGGGCGTCTCATTCAGATAGATGCGCGCGGCGCCGTCCATATTCGCCCAGACAATATCGTTTTTTCCATCGCCATTGAAATCGGCCAATAGCGGCACATGTCCGTATGCTTTGTTTTGTGCAGCATCGCTAGTGAAGAAGTCTGGTGCATCGACTGAGCCACCTAGCAACAGTTTGCCCGGTAGCTTAAACAGCTTGTGAATGGGCCACTTGACGTAATTCTCTGCCACCAACAAGTCGAGCGCACCGTCGAGGTTAACATCTTCGAACAGCCCACCCCAGCCAAATCCGAACCCGGTTAGGCCAGCGGCCGCACCAATGTCGGCAAAGCGCATCTCGCCATCATTCTTGAGCAGCAACCATTTGCTTTCTGCCCGTTGATCCTCGCGCAGATCGCCCTTGGTAAACAGTTCAGGAATTGAATTGCCACTATTGCTCAAGAAAAAGTCAAGCCGGCCGGTCGCATGCAAGTCTGCGAACCCCAAGCCCATCCAGAAACCAAACCCGGTGGCGAGATCAACGCGCCTAAACGTACCGTCTTGCTGGTTGTGAAGAATTTCAACCTCGCCTGTGTTTTGAGCAAGTACGAGATCAGGCCAAAGGTCATTATCCAGATCAACAAAAGACGCGGTAAACGTGTTTTGAAGGCCACGGGTCACGTCGTCGCTAACATCTAAGAACCTGTGGTTGCCCGCCCCGCGTAATAGCAAATTTGACTTTGCATGGGTCGGATCATTAAACACGGGCGAGCGCATGTCTTTTGCGTTGATAAAGAGGCTGACATAAAGATCGGTCAAGCCATCGCGATCGTAGTCACCAGCCGTGATTGCGAGCGGCACAGCGCCATCGGGAAAGACAACATCTAGCGGCTGTGGGTCGAACCGGCCATTCTGGTTAAGCCATAGCGTGAGCCCTGCTTTGCCTGCCGTCAGTAAATCAGTGTTGCCGTCTGTATTGAAGTCCAGCGACAGCGCACCATAGGTGGCTGTCTGATCACCCAGACCAACAGACTGCGCGATGTCAACGATCTGACCGTTGCGCCAGGCCAGCAACGCATCTGATTGACCATCAGAGCCGCCAAGAAAAACTTCATCCCGCCCGTCTCGATCGATATCAATGGCCGCTGCCGCTAAGAGAGGATGACTGGTCGATTTGGACCATTGATGGACGAAGGGTGCCTCGACAAGGACCAGCGTGGGCTCACTCAGACCGGGGGGCGCAGGCCGACTCGACTCTCCCGCGGTCAGCACGGTGCAAGCGCTAGCACCAAGCAAGATCAGCATTGCTACCGCGAGCATTGTCTTTCTCATTCTGGCTCCAGTTCGGGGATGTCGGGTCGATTCGAGACTGCGCATTGCAACACATGATGCAAGCTGGCGGCACAAATGCTCACAGCTGGGTCCAATGTGTAGCAACGTCGTCGCATCGATTGCGTGATCATTAGCCGATCTACAATCGGAGTTTGGGCATGGCAGTCTTACAGATAAATGGCATAAGGATGAGCCGCACGCTCGCGTTCTCGACAGCCGCCGTCGCCCTGCTGACGGCCTCTTATGCAGCGTCAGCCCAAACTCGACCCATGGAAGGGTTTGAAACACAAAACCAAGTGGCTCCCAAGACCGACTGGTCAGGCCAGGCCGGCACGTCCAATGAAGTCGATTCGGTAAGCCAGCCAACCCGGTTTGATGTCCAATCGAGCATCCCTGACTCCCGCACAGGCAATGAGGAGCCGATCGCGCCCAAACCTCTGCGCGAGAGAGGTGGCGTCCTGCTCGATCGGCTCGAGCAAGGTCAAACACCCGGCAGGGCGACCCCTATCGTGAGATAGCGCCACTCATGCAGTAGCGCGCGCGGCTGGTGGGCGAATGCACGTAAGCAAAAGCAGCAGAAATCTGTCTGTTTTGGCAAGTCACATGATCGAGCTAAGGCAAGCAAATCACGAGCAAAGCCTGCCTGACTAACCTCCGATTATCTAGGTTGCACTTGCCAATAGGGTGCTTAAAGGGGCCAACGATGACAACGACAAACAACAACGGGTTTGGTTCGGGCTGGAATCTCTTGTCTGCAAACAGCTTCGCGGCAACGCCACACAGTTTACTGGGCGGCACAGTTGATCTCGGGGCTATGACAATAGCGGCCCCTCCGCTTGTAACGGACCCCTTGGCAGGACAAAACCCGCTTCTCCAACAACAGCGAGCATTACTCGGAGAAAATGTTCGCTCGCTCATGCAGACCTACGGGTCGATAGAGAATGCGCCCGCTGTTGAGTTACAGGCATTGCTGCCTCAGATCCGAGCGATAGCAGAAATTGACCCCGCGTTTGGGCAGCAGCCAGTCCTCCTGGCGCAGGCCACAGGTAGCGGCAAGACGCTGACTGACGCTAGCACCACCGAACCAGTAGGTCTGACATGGCGAGGCGCTCTTGCGCTCGCCGATGGCATCCGGATTGGCGCGGGCGATGCATTGGGGTCAATGGTGACCGACACAGTTGCGTTGGCTAAAGACCTATCTCTTGCGGGTCTTTACCAACTGGGTTGGGACACTACCGGCACTCGCGACGCCAACACGCGCGTGGGCCAAATGATTGAAGGCATAGAGCAAATTATCGAAGACCCAAGCCTACTGGGTGAGGCCTTCATCGCACCCGTCCTTGAATTAAAGGAACGCTACGGCAATGCCATCCAAACGGGACGGGCTGAAGACTGGCAATTGGTGGGTGAAAGCCTGGGGGCATTGGCCGCCGAGGGAGCGGTCATGCTGACTGGCTCGGGTCTAGCGGTTAGAGCGGGTACGAAAGTGGTTACGACAACAGCCGATGTTGCGTCAAGCGCTGCAATCCGTACAGGCAAACTCGTGCGAAACACGAGCGATGACATTGTCGCCACTCAGTTGGGGCAAACGGTCGTCAGAGTTGATACAGACAATATCCGAATTGCCGTTGGAGAAGGCACACAACTCAATGGCGGCATCCCGGTTCTTGCCAACAATAAGGTCATTAACATTACGCGCGTGACCGATGACATGCGGGCCCGCCACGAAAACAATGCATTCGTCGACCCCATGACGAACGAGTTACGACAGGCTAAACCTGGCGAAAAGATTCATGTTGACCATACCTTGCCGGTCAACGAAATTGTCAATTTGCCAGGGTTTACCAAGCTGACCCCAGATCAGATGCGAGCCATTATTCAGGATGACGGCGATCTTTTAGGTAACCTGCAACCGATGCCGTCCGGGCTTAATATGTCGAAGCAGCATCGCGTTGGTGAGGGATGGACTCACTACAAGGGCGAGCCCCTGAATCCAGATTACCTGAGCGATCTGTCTGACCAGCAGTCTGCCATTCGACAAAGAATCCAGACTCATATCAACGATCTTTTAGCTTCTAACCAGGGAGCAAACTAATGACTGAACTGTTTTCACCTGGCCTCAAGTGGGAACCGCCTTACACGAACGGGCAAGATGTGCCAACCGACTTACAAGGCTTGGTGCAGCCCGTCATTCTCAAAGGGTTGGGCAATCCGGTTGAGCAATTGTTCCCTGGCTTTCATATGGCGCTGCCGCGAACCGTAGCGCAGATGCAAGCGAAATGGGAATCGCCTTTGCTGGTTTTCAAGCAAGTGGGTTCCACCTGGATCAATCGGTTGATAGCACCCGGAGAGACGAACTGGCTGGTATTCGAAATGAATGCAATGCACTTGCGCGCGCCTGACGGCCCCGCCTTTGAAGAAGCCCTTGGCATGCTGCCGCCTGCCTGGCAAGCCTACTATCGATGGTTTGACTCGTTTTGTGTTGCCAACACTGCCTCGGTATCTCCGGAGAATCCTGGTACCCCATACAGAGTTTCTGCGCGCTTTGGCCTTGATCGGCTCAACCTCAGCAAAGACGCGCTCAATTCATTCCTGCAAACAACGGGTGCAGCCCAGGCGAATGAGCTGACTTGTTGGCTTAAGACCAAGCAAGGCGACACCTTTTGGGTCAATGAGCACAAGCGAGATCAGCAGGTCTATCGAGTGATTGCCGATCAGTTCGAGCAGGCGGTAGCTTTGCCCAACGCGGACGAATCACTTGATCTGTATCTTGAGGATTACCTGCGCAAAATTGCCTGAAAACTGCCTACGCCTCTCCCCGCATAAATTTGCCGTTGCGGTATCCTTGACTTCAACAGGGAACCGCAGCGAGCAAAACAATGACAAAATTTTCAACAACTGCAGTAGGCATGGTCGTGACTGCATCGACAGCAGTGTTCTTCGCGACAGCCATCATGAGTCCGGCCAGCGCTCAAAACCGCAACACGGATGATGCCAACCAGGTCGGCAAAATTGACTGGTCTGGCAACCAGACAACCGCCGAAGTCAATTCGCTTAGCCAGCCAACCCGCTTTAGCCAGCGTTCAAGTATTCCGCGGTCGCGCACTGGCAATGAAGTAAATTTCCGGCCCGAACCCACACGTGAACGTGGTGGCCTCGTGCCCGATCGGCTTAACACTTATACCAATCGATCAGAGCCGATTAACCGTTAGGTCCGACCCTGGTATGAGGGATCTTTGCTGCTGACTGATCCGGCGTGCTGAAGGCGTCGACCAGCACCGGCGTGAGTTCGTGCAGCCGAGCGATGGGCTGCCGGGCGGGCGTGATTCCTCTCACAAACCCTGCGTGTAGCAGCTGCTGAACCACTGCCGTGTTGTCTGTCACGATATGAATCGGCACCTCCCAGGCTGCCCCGGGCCCAGAAACTGAACTGGCAGGCTGATGGTCACCGATTAGGATCAATACGCATCCGCGTGGATGATCCTGATCGAGAAAACCAGTTAGCCAATCAAAGGTGTAAGTCAATGCGCGGCTGTACGACGGCGCCAGGTTATCCCAATCAACCTTTGCTTGAGCCGCCATACCGTGTGCGGTGTCTGCCGTTCCTTGGTCGATCAATGCCTGCCAATCCGACTCGACCGATGGCGTGGGTGCGAACGGTAGATGACTAGCAAGCGTCGGGAAGAACACGAATCTGGACGGACCTGCAGGTGCCGGTGGGTGCCACTGCGCTACCCGTGCCATCGCGAACTGATCGGGCACTTTCCAGATGCCGATCTCAGGCCCTCGATATTGCAGATCCTGCGCGCTATAGAGATAGTCGAACTGGTAAAAGCTCGATTCTGGCGTGCGGCCCGAATATAGTCCCACCCCAATCGTTTCATAGTTCCGTTGGCGAAATGCCGAAAGCAGCGTTGGGCGTTGAGATGCGAGCAGCAGGTGATAGTGAAACGGGTCACTGGTATCAATGCCCGCGAGCAGGCTCATGTGAGACAAGCCAGAGCCACCAGCAAATGTTGGCGGCGTCACAAAGGCTGACACTAGTTGAAGACCGTGCTCAGCAACGGCACCGGCAAACTGGTTGCGCGCAGGATCAACGACCTGCCGAATATCGGCAACATCGTAGGTCGCAATCCCATAGGACTCAACAAACAGCATTTTGACATCTGCGCTATCCAATAGCGCTAGATCTGCTGTCATCGCCGGGGAGGCCGGCAGCACATTGGCCAATCGCCGGCTGGACAATGATGTCCAGACCCGTTTGGCTTGTTCTATGTAGACGGGTACGACTGGTTTTGACACATACGGCCAGGTTGCCTGAACGCCCAGCGCATTTGTTATCACTAGCCCGCTGGCAAACGCAGTACCTATCATTGCAGCGCGGGAACTGAGCGCTGCGGATGCGTTTCGCGCAAGGGTCCGTACCGCGACCACGCTCAGCACGAAGAGCCCAATCAATCCGAACGCGGCAGCAACGATTGCAAAGAAAATCGTCCCGTCGCCAGCAGCCTCTATCGCGACGCCAAGCAAGCGCCGGCCTTCCTGGACATCCCAGTACAGGCTGATTTCACGCCCAAAGACAGCATGCACGGTGACATCCCAATAGCGGCCCAGCGCCAGCACCACAACACCTGTCGCCAAGGAGGCCGTGACCCAGCGCATGCCGCGGCCAACCAGCCAGGTCCATGCAAGTAGTAACACCCAAACCAGAACCGCCTCGGGCGCGAGACGAGCGTCCGGCCTGACTAGCAGCGTTGGCCAAACGTTATTGAAGCTAAGCAGTGCATTGATAACAACACCCGCCAGCAGACATCTAAGAACCACAATCAAAAGAACTACGTCTCGCTACGAACCTTCTGAATAAGCGCATCAACAACACGCATCGCGTTAGCGTTCGAGCCGGCCATGGAGGGTGCTGTGTAGTAACGCCCACCAACAGCAAGCGCTGGCACGCTGTCCACACCGTAGTCGTTAATTTGTCTTTCAGCCTTACTCATGGCGGTTTTGACGCCGAAAGATCGATAGGTCTTCTGGAACTGCTCGCCGTCAAGTCCCTTGTCTTTTGCCCAGGCTAAGACCGCTGCTTCACTTGCCAGATTATTGCGCTCATCGTGGATCGTATCGAAGACCTGTTCAATGAGTCGCTCATTTTCATTCATCGCAACCAAGGTGTAAAAGAGCTGCTAATGACTGGAAACTCGAAAATTCACATGCACTTTGCGAAGCTGCACATCATCGGGAGCAAGTTTCTTCCAGGCCTCAATGACAGGCTCCATTCGTCGGCAGTGCGGGCAACCGACCCAAAAGAACTCGATAACTTCGATTTTTCCCGGTGCAACCTCGGTTCTTTGGGGCGGATTCAGTACCCTAAAAGTTCTACCCGGTCGCAATAGGTTGGCATGCTGAGCAACAGCGGCTGGCATAAAACTGGTACCTGCTACCCCAGCCCCAAGAAGCAGTGCCGTTCGAATTGCCTGTCGTTTACGCATAAAAGTCCTCTTCTTTGCAAAAAGCTTTTAGTGGTGAAGCCTACTTATCCTCTGATCCGCCATACCTCTCAGCGTTTGCCAGTGAATCAGCACCACCGCAAACACGGCACCGCCAGTGAAAGCGGCCACTACACTCACAACATTCATAACGCTCATCTTGTTTCCCTAAATATCGGCCGCAAACTCCAGCAGCTCCGGTGCTTGTAAATCTGACACCACGACATAAATCAAGCCATCGCGGCGAAACATGACATGGGTCACGCCGTTTAGTGATGCAACGCTGACTTCTTTGTCAGCCAACACCTGTTTCTGACTCTTGGGTAAGGTCAGACCGTCTTCATCCATGAGGTAGACAGAAACGGCCTGCTCCTGACGCTGGTAGTAGAAAAACACCAAACGCCTCTCAAGGAACGAGCAAAGGCGACCACCAGACAAGGTAAATCCGTCTGGCGGCGTTGGGTCGATCGGAATATCGAAACTGACCCGGGAGGCAAGCCATTGCTTCACATGTGCCGGCTTGTCATCAGTCACATGAAGCGTCTTTCCGCTGGCTCTAAACGTCAGGAAGTCATTAACAGCTTCAGCCACTACGACGTTCTCATTGCCTGGTTTTAGCAAATTGATGCCGATACCACCGATAACGGCAGCTACCGCAGCCGAGGACAAACCGACAAATAGGATCCGGCGTCTGCTCGCGCGACTGGGGAAGGTTTGGATCCGACAGATTCAAGCTGCTTTCGATCGTGATCATCAAGCGCAAGGCTCACCTGCGCCCACCGAGAAGATGACTGCGTCATCCCAATTCCAACCGTTGGCATTTCACGTAAGCGCTTGTCCAGCACCGCCACCTGCCGTGCATACTCCCGACACGAGTCACATGTCTTTAGATGAGCACCCAACCCCGCTCCATCAACACCAAGTGGCTCGCCATCCATTGAAGAAGAAATTGCCTCGCGGGCCTTGTCGCAATCCATCATCGCCCCCCGCCGCTTGACTTCACCACGCTAAGGCGCGGCGAAGGTTCTTGCGCCTGCGCCGGCGCGAAGTCGGTCAGCATCTGTTGCATTCGATAGCGGCCACGGCTAAGGCGCGAGCGGACAGTCCCAATGGGGCAGCCCAGTGCATCAGCAATGTCCTGGTAGCTCATGTCTTCCAGCAACGCCATGCAAACAACCAGACGAAGATCTTCAGGCAAATCGTCGCGTGCTTTTTGAGCCTGTTCCACTAATGCCCGCTGGGCGAAGCTAGCAGCTGGACCCTTTTCATGAGTCGCTTGAATCGCCTGCTCGCCCGCGAACACCTCATACTGTTCTTCTGTCATGGCAACAAAAGGGCTCCGTCCCTGGCGGCGAACCGAATCAATAAAGGTGTGTCGCAGTATTGTCATCAGCCAAGCCCTTAAGTGACTGTCAGGCCGGTAACTGTCGAATCGCTCATAGGCTTTCAAACATGCCTCCTGAGTGATGTCTTCTGCCTGACCACGATGCCCGGTAAGACGCATGGCTGTTCGAAACAGGGCGTCCATTTGAGGCTTAAGCAGCGCCTCGAAGGTTTCGCGTTGCCGGAGTATTTGACCAGCCTGCGATTGCTTGCCCCACCATGCCATCTAAGCTCAGACTCCCGCGGTTCCGACCGCCAAATAGTTCAACTATGCAGACCGGCCACTTTCGCCGCACCCAACAGAGTAAACGCCCGCCGGCCAGAAGAGTTCCCCTGAAGGGCCATATGGGCCTCGATAAATGGGGATACTTTGAATGGCTATCAATTCTGCTCTGGCAAGGCTCAGCTAAACTAAAAGGGATTAGATCTAATTTGGAGTACGGATATGGCGCAGGAACGGGCAGTTTTAGCAGGCGGTTGCTTCTGGGGCATGCAGGACCTGATCCGCAAGATGCCGGGGGTCACCGCGACGCGAGTAGGCTACACCGGTGGCGATGTGCTTGATGCGACCTATCGAAATCATGGTACCCATGCCGAAGGGATAGAGATTCTGTTTGATAACGATGTGATCTCTTATCGCCAACTGCTCGAGTTTTTCTTCCAAATTCACGACCCTTCAACCAAAAACCGCCAGGGCAATGACCGAGGCATGTCCTATCGCTCCGCAATTTACTTTATTGATAACGAACAAAAGCAAGTCGCCCTCGACACCATCAGTGATGTCGATGAGAGCGGGATCTGGCCGGGGCCTGTCGTCACTGAAGTAGAGCCAGTCGGCGACTTTTGGGAAGCAGAACCCGAGCATCAAGACTATCTTGAGCGCATTCCCAACGGCTACACCTGTCACTTTGTTAGACCTGATTGGGTGCTGACCAAGCGACACGAGAAGGCCTGAAAAGGCTCAATGTTCGCCTGATCGACTTTTTGCTTTTGAGATCGCTTTCAGCGGCTCACGCCGCACCAAAATAGTGCCAGTCCGAGCAACCACCGCCAATCAAATAGCTGCACCACCATTGGGCTAGCGGTGAGGGCCGCTCATGCGTCGGTAGTTATCTTCTTTGGCCTCTGATGTAAAGATAAAGATGTCGGCTTATTCCGGCCATTTTATCTTTTCAACAGAGACCGTATGAGCACCGTTTTTGAAGATGCGAGAACCTTCTCGTTCACTCGCACGCAAAAGGCCGACGAAGAAATCCAAAGCCGAACCCATGGGGTAGCCCCCAGACTACGTAGTGTCTTGATCATGGCGGATGGCAAAAAGCCGGCCAGTGCATTGCTCGATCTCGCGCTCCAAGCGGGCGTTGAAGCCGGAGTCATCGAACAACTCGAGTCTGACGGCTTTCTTGCCCGCCATGCAATTGACGGGGACAGCGCCCAGCCCAGTGGACCAGACCTTGAAGGCGCTCGCAGCCATATGCTCAAAGCGTTATCCAACGGCCTCGGATTTTCCGGGCGCCGACTCAGCTCCAAAGTCAAAAAAGCGCCAGACCTCACAAAGCTGTGCGCCCTGTACGACGACTTTTACCACGCAGTTAAACCACTTGGCCCCGAAGCAGCACAGGACGCTCGCGCGATGGCCCGTCAGCTTTTAGGGATTGAAGAATAATGAGCATGGATCACGACACCCTAAAGCAACTGGCGCGATTGAAGTTCACCATGCGTCAAGCGAAGCTCGGCACTCTGGATTTGGAGCGCTATTCCACCGACGATGCCTATGCGCGGAGGATGCTTGACCAGGGCGAAGAAGCCGACAACGAAGAAATCGTGATGCTTGCTGTCGAACTGCGGCACAAGCGTGGGCTACTCGATACCGGCGAAAGTCAGGGCGATTCATTCACTGACGCCGATGGTGCCCCTGCCCGTCATGCTGAGAACCAGACCGCAACGGCTCAGCCGGAAGAGAAACAAGGCATGATGAGCCGAATGTTCGGCCGCCGTAAACCCGCGCCGTCAAAATCGAAATCTGAAGGCAAAGAAGACGACGCCAACGCGAAATACATGTACGGACCGCGCGGCTAGCAAAAAAAATTCAGTTCACACGGGTTTTGATCGTCACGCGCCGGTTTTCCGGCGCAGCAGGTCTTTGCGGGAACATCAGTTCCGTTTCTCCCTTACCCACAGGATGCAAGCGGCCAAGCGACACACCCTTGGCGCGGGCGAGGTAAGCCACGACACTTTGCGCGCGTCGCTGCGACAGATTCATATTGAAGTCGCTCGGGCCACGCGGGTCTGCATGCCCTTCGATAGTGAAGCTATAGGCAGTTAATTGCTGGTTCTGAAGAGCGCCGGCAATGATGTCCAGCTCCTTTTGCGCCTCGGGAGTGATCGCATCGGAGTTGGTCCGAAAAGTTATCAAGACTGAAGCGCTTCCCGATCCGCCGCCACCGCCATCAAGACTGCGGGTACGAATCCCGGCAGGCCGTGGGACGAGTGCATTGATCAGAGACCTTTCAGTAAGGGTCTGACCTGAAAAGACCGTGGTTTGCGCGTTCACACTTTGGCCCAACACAGAGCCCAGCAGTAGCGTAACCGCCAGCACACCTAAAATACGAACAGCCTGGACGTTTGGGCGAGCGCCGCCCCATAGTCGAAAGTTCATTGCTCTTGCCCCGATACCTTGTAGAAACTGATTCACGCGATGATGCGGGCGGTTACGCGAGCGCGCAATCCCATATTTTGGGGCGTCTGGGCCGCCGGCTCCTCAAGAAACGGGGGCCTGGGCATAGGCCAGATGACCGCTCTTAATCCAGAGTTTTGCCCCATCCGGGCCGGCAACAATCTCGGCCCCCTCACCGATGGGCAGTCGTAACCATGAAGCCGGTCGAAACACGTCATTGCCTTGCGAAAAGCCACCGGCAAGAACAAATATTTCAGCGCCGCCGCGCGTATCAACAGCTGCCCGCACGTCAGCGCCAAACGTCTCAATACGAACTGACTCGCGTGGGTCTCGAAATAACGGCGTGACCGCTACACCCGGTCGGTGAGCATCCGAAACAGAATCGATTTTATTCGTATCGATAATGATGTGTGTGCGATCGTCCGGATCGAACTGCCACAGCTTAACGAGCATGATGCAACCAGGCGCAGAGCCGGGGGTATGGGCTGACTGGGGAGGGTTACGCACGTAAGAGCCTGCCGGGTAGGCGCCGTGCTCATCTTCAAAGACGCCTTCCAAAATGAGAAACTCTTCACCGCCACCATGTACATGGGCCGAAAACTGACTGCCGGGGGCATAGCTGACGACTGATGTTGCCCGCGCCACTTCCTCACCAATTCGGTCATACATGCGGCGCTTCACACCTGGCATCGGTGATGCCTGCCAACTCAGTGAGTCGCCATGGACAACGACACGTTTGGAGAAGTCTGAATTCAGTTCCATTGCCAACGCCACCTATAAAAGACCGAGCAAAACACACGGCACCGAAATGCCAACATGGCCCCTAGAGGGAATTTAGCACTCGAATCAGCCCAGAGTCTGCCGGAATCGCTTCCCGGTAGACTTGGGCATCATGCAATGTCTTTGCCGGAGAGAACGTGAACTTCGAAACTACCGATGACCAACGGTCTATGGTTGATGCCTTGGCTAAAACGCTTGGTGCCTTCGATGACAGCTATTGGAGCCAGTGCGACCAAAGCGGTGAATTTCCGGATAAGTTTGTGCGCACCATGGCAGAGGCTGGGTGGCTAGGCATCACCATGCCGGAGTCCTTCGGGGGGGCCGGCATGGGTGTGACGGAAGCCGCTCTAATGATGACTGAAGTGGCTCGCTGCGGCGGCATGACAGCGGCATCGGCTATTCATATGAATATCTTTGGCCCTAAGTCGCTGATCAGGTTTGGAACCGCCGAGCAGTGTTCGCGGTGGCTGCCCGATATCATCTCGGGTAAAACCCGCACGTGTTTTGCTGTCACTGAACCCAACACAGGCCTGGACACAACTCGCCTCAAAACCAAGGCTGTGCGAAATGGCGACCACTATGTGCTGAACGGACGCAAAATCTGGACATCCACAGCCCAGGTTGCTGACAAGATCATGATCATTGCTCGCACAAGTGATCGTGATGACACGAATCCCACTGCCGGCCTGAGTCTATTCTTTACTGACCTAGATCGTTCAGCAGTGGATGTCCGCGTGATCGACAAAATGGGACGTAAGGCGGTCGATACAAACGAGCTGTTCATTGATAACTTCAGGGTACCCACTCAGGATTTAGTCGGCGAAGAAGGCCAAGGGTTTCGTTATCTGCTGCATTCTTTGAACCCAGAGCGGGTGTTGATTGCCTCAGAGGCCATTGGTATTGGCCTTGACGCGCTAGCCAGGGCGACAAGCTACGCGAATGAGCGGGTTGTCTTTGAACGCCCCATCGGGATGAATCAAAGCATTCAGCACCCCTTGGCGGCTGGCTGGGCCAGGCTGGAAGCTGCGCGACTGATGATGCTGAAGGCCGCGACCTTGTATGACGCCGAACAGCCTTGCGGTGTTGAGGCCAACGCAGCAAAGTACCTGGCGGCAGAGACCGCCCAGGATATTTGCCGTCAGGCCATGGCGACGCTGGGCGGCATGGGCTATGCGCGTGAGTACCATATTGAACGACTCTTTCGCGAGGTGATGATTCCCTATCTCGCGCCAGTCTCTCAACAATTGGCGCTCTGCTTTATCGCCGAGCGCGGTCTTGGACTGCCGAAGTCTTACTAGTTTCCACCGACGCTTTTTACATCAGACTTAATTGAGGCAAAGCCATGCCAACACCCAATGCAAAACGCCTGTTAGACGATCTATATCACCTGCGAAGCTTTGGCGCTTCCGGCACGGGTGTCGTTAGGCCGTCACTGTCCGAGATCGACATGCAGGCCAGGCGGTGGCTGGTTGACCGTCTCAACGACGCAGGACTGGATGCGCATATCGATGGCATTGGCAATGTGTTTGGGCGTTCGCGAAATCCAGGCAAGAAACTACTCGTTGGTTCGCACTCTGATACCCAACCCACCGGCGGTTGGCTGGACGGCGCACTCGGCGTGATTTACGCCCTGGAGGCGGCCCGGGCCTTGGCTGAAGATCCGGCAACGGCCCACCTGCCGATTGAAGTGGTTGCGTGGATTGATGAGGAGTCGACCTTTGCCAGTTGTCTTGGTAGCCGTACGTTTAGTTCAATGGTCACCGAGGCCGAGTTTGCAGCAGCTCAGAATGATGCGGGCCTGTCATTGGCTGATGCCCTTAGCCAGGCAGGCTTGGATGGTGAGGCCACCAAGCCAGGGCCAGGCGAGTACCTGGGTTATCTTGAGGCACATATTGAGCAGGGCCCGCATCTAGAATTGGCAGCCAAACGTATCGGTGTCGTGACCGCGATTGTGGGGAGCCGCAATTTCTCGGTTCGCTTCACCGGGCGCCAAAACCATGCGGGCACGACTCCCATGCCGGTGCGAAAGGATGCCGGCATTGCCTTGATGAGTTTCGGACACCACTTAAACGAAGCTTTTCAGAAAATCGCGAGCGACAAATCTGTCTGGACGATGGGCCGTGTCGCGTTTAGCCCGGGCGCAGCAAGCATCATCCCTGGGGCCAGCGAGTTGCACCTGCAGTTTCGCGACCCGGATGACGCCCAGCTTGATCGGCTACAAGCATGTGCAGAAGAACTCGTGCGGCAGGCTAACGAGAAAGGTCCGGTTCAAGTTGACCTTGAAGAATTCTCTCCCCCAACCCGCCCGGCCAATATGGATGCAGGCTTTCAAGAGCATCTCAGTGCGGCGGCTGTCGAACACGCACCAGATACCTGGCAGGCTATGCCCAGCGCCGCCGTTCACGACGCCATGTTCGTGGCGAGCGTCATGCCCGCCGGCATGATGTTCATCCCGAGTATCGATGGCGTCAGTCATGATTTCTCTGAAAATACGGCCGACGACGATATCGTGCTGGGCAGCCAGGTTTTCACCAGCGCGATCGCCAGAATTTTGAGCCAGGCAGACACCTGATGCGCGCATGAATCCATGGCTGATTGTGCTCGGGCTATCACTCGGGCCAGCCGTTAGCAATGGCTTCACCCGATTCTCTTATGGGCTCATCCTGCCAGCCATGCAGGAGGATCTTGCGTGGAATTACACCCAGGCTGGCGCCATCAATACGGCCAATGCCATTGGCTATTTGATTGGCGCGATTGTTGCGCTCATGCTTACGCGGCGGCTTGGTGCCCGGCGACTGTTTAACCTTGGCATGGTGCTCATGGTCATTGCCCTTGTCGGTACAGCACTCACACGAGATTTCTGGTTGCTGAACGCGTGGCGAGTGCTAGCAGGGATTGGCGGCGCACCCGTCTTTATTGCAGCAGGCGCACTGGTGTCCAACCTCTTTCAGGACAGCCCGCGCCACAATGCCCTGGCCATTGCGCTCGCGCTCGCAGGGGGTGGCGGCGTCGGGATGCTGCTCTCAGGCATTGCTATCCCCTTGTTACTGGAGCATTGGGGGTCTGCCGGCTGGCCCTATACCTGGCTAGCACTTGGCTTTGCGAGTGGTATTGCGATTCCGATCAGCTGGCTGGCAGTTAAGGCTGTTCCACAGACAAACCCGATAGCGGCCAATCAACCCAATGGTCCGTCGCTCGCGTTCTCATTGAATGGCGTCTGGCCGGCACTGCTTGCCTACTTTTTGTTTGGTGTTGCCTACATTATCTATCTCACATTTTTGGTTGCGTGGATGCGCAACAATGGCGCGGATGCCTGGATGATTTCCGCCGCATGGGCCTTGCTCAGTCTGATGGTGATTGCATCACCGTTCGTCTGGCAACGCCTGCTCGCAAGAGCAAGAGCAGGTGAGGCGATGGCGGGCGCAAGCGCTGTGACCGGCATTGCCATCCTGATGGTCATGGTCGTTCCCGGGCCAGTAGGGGTCATGGCGTCAGCGGCATTGTTTGGCTCGGCCTTCTTTATTGTGCCAACGGCGGCAACCAGCTTGAGTCGCAAACGCTTTGCGCCACAACACTGGGCTCGAGCGGTTGCCTGGTTTACCGTTCTATTCGCGCTTGGTCAGACGCTGGGGCCAATTGCCGCAGGCGCCATTGCCGACTTCACGGGCGAGGTAGGCACCGGCCTATGGGTAGCTGGCGCGGTGATGCTGGCCGGCGCGATTGCGTCCATGCTGCAACGCGCACCCAAGACAGACGGTGAGGGTCGCTAGTGCGGGCGGTTAGTGTGAGCGCATGGCCGACCACTGCACGGCAGCGCCCTGCTCGATCATCTCATCAATTTCAGTCTGAGTTAGACCAGCCTCAGCCAGAATTTCGTGGGTTTGCTCGCCAAGCCTGGGCGCGACTGGGGAAAAACGAGCCGGCTCTTCGCGGTACTTAATCGGTATACCGATATGGGTGACATGCTCACCGGGCCGAGCCTGATCGGGAAACTGAAGAATCATCTCACGGGCCTTGAGGTGCTCACTGGCCAGCCCCTCACGCAGCGATCGCACCGGTGCCCAGCAAACATCAATGCTGTTTAAGACTTCCTCCCAGTGCGCTAAGGGTTGCGACAAGAAGGTTTCCCTGAGAAAGTCTCGCGCCGGCATTTGTCCGTCGCCTGGCGGCGTGCGGCAAGCGTCAATCAGATCGGGGCGCTCGAGGAGATTGAGCAGATTTTCTGCAAACTTCATTTCACTACCCCCAAGTGTCAGATGCTTACCGTCTTGGGTTTCGTAGAGGTTGTAGAACGCATTGCCCCCGAGTGATCTTTCCTTCTTGGGTATAGGGGAACGATCAGCGGCAAAGACGGGCGCCACCACATTGACCAGCCAACTGACCAGGCTGTCCTGCATGGAAATATCAACATAGTCACCGTGGCCGGTTTTCTCGCGCCGCAGCAGCGCCATGACGATGCCATTCATCGCCATGAGAGATCCCAGCACATCAGCGGCGGGAATGTTGGGCATCGCGGGCTTTCCGTCGGCACCCTCATTCAAGCTGACCAGACCCGTCTCGGCTTGCACGCTCACATCATGGGCTGGCTTAAGCGTATTAGGACCCGTCTGCCCAAACGCCGAAATTGAGCAATAAACTAGACGGGGATTAAGCGCCTTGAGTTGCTCATAGCCAACCCCTAATCGGTCGACAACACCGGGGCGAAACGACTCAACAATCACATCTGCATCTTTGGCGAGTCGCTGGAATGCAGCCAGCGCCGAAGGCTGCTTCAGGTTTAGCACCAGACTACGTTTACCCCGGTGCGTATTGCCAAACCAGACGGTCTGCTCGCCCTGACGCAGGCCAAGCTCGCGACTGGGCTCACCTGCCGGCGACTCGATGCGGATAACGTCAGCGCCATGATCGGCCATCATCATCGTGAGATGCGGCCCCGGAAGAAACTGAGACAAATCTAGTACACGGATACCTTCAAGCTTCATATCAACGCCGAGGGTTTGCGGTTAAGGGTTGCAGTTGTCAGGCTAGCAGTCAGGCCGGATAACGCTCGATCAGTTTTTTGGCGATCACCGTCCGCAAAATCTCATTGCTGCCTTCACCGATGCACATCAGCATGCAGTCACGGTAGTAACGCTCAATGTCATATTCGATTGAGTAACTGTAGCCACCAAAGATTCGCATGGCTTCCTGAGCACAGAACACGCCGGCTTCAGAGCCAGCCAGCTTGGCCATCGCAGCTTCTAGATCGCAGCGCTCGCCACGGTCATACATAAGCGCAGCCGTTTGAATGAGCCGTTTAGCGCCTTCGACCTGGGTCACCATATCTGCCAGTTTCAGTTGAATCGCCTGATGACCGTGAATCGGCTTACCGAAAGCGCTGCGCTCCTGCGAGTAGCGAATGGCATGCATCAGCGCGCCTTCGCCGATGCCGGCACCGCGAGCCGCCACGTTGATCCGACCTAACTCAAGACCGCCGGCGGTTTGAATAAAGCCGCGCCCTTCCACGCCGCCGAGTAAATTCTCCTTGGGCACCCGATAGTCTTCAAATGCCAACTCGCAGCTATCGATTGAGCGATAGCCAAGCTTCTTGAGTTTATTGGTCACATTGAAGCCGTCGCCCTTCTCTGCAATGAGAAGACTCATGCCTTTATGCCGCGGTTCTGCCCCAGGATCAGTTTTGACAAGCAGCAACGTACCGTGACCGTAAAGGCTGTTGGTAATCCAAGTTTTGGTGCCGGAGACAACATACTCGTCGCCTTCCAGGCTTGCCGTGGTTCGAATGGCCTGCAGGTCGGAGCCCGCATTGGGCTCGGTCAACCCGAGACTGCCGCGAAACTCGCCGCTTGCCATCATGGGCAGGTACTTTTGTTTCTGCGCCTCTGTGCCCGCGCGTTCAATGGCTGAGGCCATGATCAGGTGCGAATTAAAGATACCCGAGGGCGCCATCCAAACACCCGCAACTTTCATAACAATCTGTGCATAGGTCCAGGCCGATAACCCAAGCCCGCCATATTCCTGCCCAATCGTCGCACCAAACAAACCAAGCGCTTTCATCTGCTCAACGATCTCGTGCGGATACTCATCGGCGTGATCGAATTCTTTGGCGGCCGGCCGCAACTCTTTCTCTGCCCAGGTTTCAACCGCATCAACCATCGCCTGGTCTTCAGCACCGCTGTCTTCTACTCGCATATCCATGTGGGATTCCCGGCCGTAGCCAAATAGGTGTCTCTACTCAGTTGTGAACACTACTTCGCTTTGTCTTCAATACCATGACCACGTTTGGTCACCAACATTGTTCGCTCGAACGTACAAACGACTTTGTCGTCCTGATTGGTACCTGTGGTTTTGACCGTCACAACACCGGCAGTTGGTCGGGATTTTGACTCGCGCTTGGCAAGCACCTCACTGGCTGCATACAGGGTATCGCCGGCGAAAAGCGGGAAAGTCAATTTGATATCAGTCCAGCCGAGATTGGCAATTGCTTTCTGACTCACGTCGCTCACGCTCATGCCGGCCATCAGTGCGACAGTCAAGGGACTACACACAATGCAGCGACCAAACTCGCTGTGCTTGGCATATTCTTTATCAAAATGCATTGGGTGCTGATTCATCGTCAAAAGCGTAAACCAAGTGTTATCGGTTTCGGTGATGGTTCGGCCAGGTCTGTGCTCGTAGATGTCACCGACCACAAAGTCCTCAAAACTACGTCCAAATGATTCCCGGTATCTTTGCCCCCCCTGAGGGATTGCGCTCTGACTCACTGTTCTCTCCTGAGTTAACTGCTGGATTATTCGCTGCTACGCGCGGCCTGCACCAACAGTTGCTGGGCATGCTTGAGTACCGGCTCATCGATCATCTTGCCGTTAAACAAAAAGGCGCCGGCAGCCTGCGAACTGTTTTGTCCGTGACCGGCCTGTTCACCCGCCGCGACAACACCTTTAGCCCATTCGAGCTCATGCTCTGACGGTTTAAACGCCTCATGAATGGGAGCAATCTGAGCCGGATGAATAGCCGTTTTACAGTCAAAGCCCATTTCGCGAACGGCGCGGGTTTCTTTCTCAATGCCCTCGGCATCGTGAATATCAAGACAGGGCACATCCCAGACCTGAATGCCGGCTGACTTTGCCGCGTTAACGAGGCGGCCCCGAGCCGACAACAAACCGTGCCATGAAAGGCTTGCGCCCAACTCGGCGCTCAGGTCAACCCCGCCCAGCAACAAGGCTGACAATCGGGGCCCTCTGTTTGCCCCACCGCCATGCGCACTCAGGTTAGCGCTCGCAATCTCGTGGGCCTGCTCAATACCGGCGGGCGATTCGATCAACGCAACAAGATGCGAGCAAGTCTTGGCAAGCCAAGTTTGCGCCAGCCTGATCTCGGTAACGCTCACAACTTTGGGCATCATCACGACATCGACACGACAACCGCTGTCAGCCAGATGAACAAAGTCGCGTAGTCCGTCGGGTGTACTGACGCCATTGACTCTGACGCCAACTGTCACATCATGCTTGGACAAGTCAGCCGCCAGAAGATAGTTGACGACCGCCTCACGGGCGGCGGGTTTATTGTCCGGATGGACAGCATCTTCGAGATCTATACAGACCATATCGGCGCCTGACCGGATTGCCTTGTCGAAACGATCCGGCTTTTCGGCTGACACGAACAACATCGAACGAGGGGCAAAAGACATGGTTTATTCGCCGTAGATGGCATACATGGTCAAAAAGCCATTAAACAAGATGTCCGGACAAATGTAAACTCATGACCCCCTGCGTAGCGTTGACTTATAGGTGTAGGCATCTCCTCGATACAAAGACCGGGCCACCACCATGAGCTCACCGTCGCCCGCTGCGCTGTAGTAATGGCGCTCGGTTCTGAGCGCCGCCGCCCCGGGTTTGACCTGAAGAGACTGAGCCTGAGCGTCGGTCAGGTTATTGGCACCCAGCGACTGTTCAATGCGACCGATCCGGTCCGCGTGAAGCGCTTCGACAATGCCTCTTGCCGCGCGCGCTTTGTCGAGCAATGCCTCGGCATGTGCCACGCTATGAAGCGCTAGTTGCACATCAACTAGCGCGAGCGGCTTCTTGTCCTGGCGCGCATACCGAATAGCGTTAACCTGGATACACGGATTGCCGGCAAAGTCGTCGCATTCAACAATTTGCCGAGTGGACACTATTTCAAGGCGGCTTTGGTGGCCTTGCTCCAGCAAATCATCAATGTTCTGAATGCTTTGCTCATACCGCACCGGCGGCTTGAGCGAAACGACTTTGGAACCAGACCCCTGACGACGATTGATCAGGCCGCGTTGCTCAAGCTGCCTCAAGGACTCACGCGCCGTGTGGCGACTAATCCGGTAGTTCTCACACAACTCCCGCTCAGTTGGTAATGAATCACCGACCGGATACTTACCGGCAGCAATGTGCCCGATCAACTCTCTGGCAATGGTCATGTAGACAGGTTCCGTGCTCAAGTCAGCTCCTGATTAGTCATTGAATTTAACCCTGTTCTTGCGAGAGCTCAGGCCAAAGCGCAGAATCTACCGGGTCGACTCGCACAAGGATTCCATGCACCACGCAAACTACTTTGAGGCCATTGATATTGCCAGGATGGCCCACGAGTTTCCCGCCGGTGACTCGTTTTTCTCCCGCTATGTGGGCATGAGCCAGGATGAACTCCTCCATCATCAATGGGCACTCCTGAAGCGAGTCCTGGCCAGGGCTCAGGATATCCCGTTCTACCAGCGGCTGTGGCGCACAACCGGTGTGACTGCTCAAGATATCAGGCATGTCGAAGATCTGCACTTACTACCGGCGTTCGGCAAAGCTGAAATTATGGCTTCGATCGCGGCGCATCCCCCTTTCGGGGATCACCATGGCCGAGATATTCCGGTTAATGGTCAGATTCTGCCCATGATCATGCACGCCACCAGTGGCACAACCGGCTCTCCTCAACCTTTGTTCTTCAGCCCCAGAACACGCGAAGCCCACAAGTTGCTGCTGGCACGCGCCTACCTGATGCAGGGCCTGGAACCAGCCGATGTCGTGCACTCAGTTTATGGTCACGGACCGGTCAATGGCGGACACTACATTCGCGAAGCGGTGATTCACCACACACCTGCCCTTTACTTCTCGGCGGGCACCGGCATCGAGACGCCATCGCTTAAGCAGGTTGAATACATGCGCGACTTTGGCGCCACCGTTATCGTGGGGTTCGCTGACTACATCTTGCGTCTCGCTCAGGTGGCACAAGAGGCAGGCATCATTCCCGGCCACGACATCAACATCCGTATGATTTCGGGTCACCTGTCGGCGGACGCACGCGACAAACTGTCTCAAGCCTGGGGCGGTGCAGAACTCTTTGACTGGTACGGCGTTGGCGACACCGGACTCATTGCGGCTGAGGGCCCGGATCATGACGGT
This sequence comes from Burkholderiaceae bacterium, assembly GCA_045106815.1. Lineage (GTDB taxonomy): Bacteria > Pseudomonadota > Gammaproteobacteria > Burkholderiales > Burkholderiaceae_E > JAUIAI01. Next base: position 53,227 of record JBGCFG010000046.1, read on the forward strand.
ATGCATGTGATGGAAGATGCCCACTTGCTTGAAATCTGCGATGTCGAAACCGGCAAACCGATACCTGCCGGTAAATCGCACAATGCTCCTGACGACATGGTGGGTGATATGGTCGTCACCTGCTTGTTTAGCGAAGACATTTTTCCGATCGTCAGGTTTAACACCCATGACGTCACTCAGACGCTATCGGGCGATTCAGCCCTGAAGCTGCCGTTTCGTCGTATTCGTGGCTTTATGGGTCGCAGCGACAACATGGTTAAGCTTCGCGGCATCAATATCTACCCACAGGCACTGGCCTCTGTGCTTGCACCATTGCCTGATTTTGTGGGTGAGTATGTTTGTGTTTTAACGCGATACAAGCAGCGCGATGAATTGACCGTTCGCATCGAATGTCACCCCCCGCACGATGCTGAGCGGGTTGGATTCTATCGTCAGCATCTCAAGGCAAAGCTTGGTGTTGAGGTCGCGGTTGACCTTGTGCCGCCGCAATCGCTCGCTACCGTCACAGGTGTCGAATCTCGCCAAAAACCTATCCGGCTGATTGATGAGCGTCATGAGTCATAAGCCCAAAGAAGATCAGCCGCACTGGCAATGGAGTGCGACCGCACAGGCGGGTGCGATCGCCAGCGACAATCTGCTATCAGCAGACTTGCTTGCCGCTCAGCATCAAGTCATTGTTGATCGTAACCCGCAACTCAATGCCTTCATTGAACTGACAGAACCGGTTGATCATGTCAGGCAAGGGCAGCAAGAAACACCCCGTTCTGCTCTAAGCGGCGTGAGTTTTGCGGTCAAAGACAACATTGATGTTCTCGGCACGAAAACCCAATGCGGCCTCAAGGCGCTTGTTCGTGAACCGGCCATTGCGAGCGCGCCGGTTGTCAAGAGGTTGCAAGCAGCTGGGCTGGTACTGACCGGCCGACTCAACATGGCCCCGATGGCGATGGGTGCGTCCACGCACAATCCGGACTTTGGCGATTGCTACAACCCGCTTAAAGATGGCTACAGTGCGGGCGGCTCAAGTGGTGGCGCAGCGAGCGCGGTGGCTGCCGGTATGGTCAGCATTGCCCTGGGAACCGACACCATGGGCTCGGTTCGATTACCAGCTGCTTATTGCGGCATCGTCGGCTTTAAACCCACTTGGGGCCACATTCCCACTCAAGGGGTTACGCCATTGAGCCGTGCACTCGATCATGTTGGCGTGTTGTGTAAAACAGTGCAGGATGCCCGCCATGCTTACGGCCTTCTCGCTAACCGACGTCAAGCACTTGAATCGATAGACCGCCCCGACCCCTGGCGACTCGCTGTGCCAGCCGATCTCGATGCGCTGGCTCTTGAAGAGCCGGTCCGCTTAGCATTTGATACTGCAGTTCAAATTATTCAGGAAGCAGGCTACGCCGTAACAGCCATTGATCTGGGTGCGTATCCGTTTACTCGCGTCAGACGGGCAGGCTTGCAGTTAAGCGAGGCCGAACTAATTCATCAACTCGCTAGTGTCTATCCAGACAACAAAGCGGCGCTCCCGCCGATGCTCGCCGCGATGATGGACTTTATTTCTGGCAAGAGCGCGGCTGATTTGGCGCGAGCACTGACGCTACTAATGGATGCGCGCGAAACCCTCGAGCGGGCGGCGGCACCGTTCGATGCGATCGTGTTACCCACTGGCGCTCACCTGTCGTTTCCCATGACTGACACCGAGCCTGCCGACAGTGCTGATCTAACGGCAATTGCCAATGTGTTGGGTGCCCCGGCGATCAGCCTGCCCCTGCCGGCACACAACGGGTCATTGCCAGCCGGCCTCCAACTCATAGGGAAACGACACGACGACCATGATCTCCTCAGGCTTGCGCAGACTTTGGAAGCAATCGTCTAGCTGCAATGCCTTTCAGGTGAGATCAAACAGTCAGGCCCATCGCATTGGCTTGATATCGCAGCGCATCGCGATCATTCGGATGAGCAACCTGAATCATCTGCTCAACTCGCGCCTGACGCGACAAGCCTCGTAGCTCGGCAACACCATATTCGGTCACCACCGTATCAGCCTGTTGTTCATCTAGTGTTACTTCATGAGTCAGGCGCGGCACTATCCGCGCGTGTCCAGATTCATCGTCTCGCGTACGAGCGCTGAGGGCGATCACTGAGCGCCCGCCTTCAGATGCCAGCCCGCCATTCGCAAAATCCTGCAGCCCGCCTATGCCGCCTGGCTGTCGGCGCGCGCCACCAGGACCGGCAGATGTTTCGGCATTTGCCTGACCTAGCAGATCCACTTCAATCGCACTGTTGATTGCTGTGAACATCGGCAGACTCGCCAGTATCTCCGGGCCGTGGGTGATATCGGTATGACAAAGCCGGATGAGCGAATTCTCAGCCACCAGGTCGTACAGCGATTTGTCGCCATACGCACCGCCGATGCACGCAAACTGCCACTCTTTCGGTTTTTGCGAATGATCAATCACACCGGCACTCAGCAACTCAACCATCGCATCCGTAAACATGCCGCTATGAATGCCCAGATGCCGGTGCCCGGCCAGTGCCTGCAGCACCGCGGACGGCATGGTGCCAATGCCCACTTCAATGCAGGCTCCATTGGGTACCAGCGGTGCAAGATGTTCGGCAATTGCCTTCTCTCGCTCGCTAGGCTCTCGCACAGGCGGGGACGGCAATGCATAGTCCGTTTCAAGCAGCACTGCTGGTTTGAGCTCTGACGGCCATGGTGCGCCACAAATGGCGGGCATCCGTGCATTCACTTCTGCAATGATCGTGCGGGCCGAACGTGCAGCATCCAGTGCCACGCCGTGGGACGCGCCTACACACAACTCACCGTCTGCCTGTCTTGCAAGGCTGACGAGGACGACATCGGCTGTTCGCTCACCATCGCGGTAGGACGCAACGATATCGCGATAGCCAAGACGATTGACCTGCATGGCGTGGGTTTTTGCCAGTTGCCTCGCGGTGCCCATGCCGCCCATTACCTCAAGACGGACATTCGTGCTCAAGGCATCTGGCGCCATCGTGAAGGGCACACCCAGATCAAGTGTGAGTGGGAAATCAACCCCTTGCGCTGCCAATGACCCAAGCAATTTGCTCGGTTCGGATGACATGTGCGATGCCACAACATGATCGCCAGGCTTGAGGGCCTGAGCCCAGTCAATCGAGTTTGTGCTTACCTTCATGCTGAAGTGAAAGGGACTTGCGCGGCAAAGTGCTCGGCAATATCCAGACGGGTGGCAATCCATGGGCCGTTCGCACGCTCGCGCGCGGTAGCAACATGCTCTAAAAAGCGCTCCAAGGCCCAGATTCGGCCCGGGCGGCCAATAATGCGCAGGTGAAGGCCAATAGACATAACGTTCACCTCATGCTCACCTTCACGCAGCAGCCACTCAAAGTTATCGATGGCGTACTTCAACCAGTCATCAGGCGAGTGTGCGCGGTCGGACCACATTTTCATGTCGTTATTGTCCACCTGATAGGGCAACACAATAATGGGCTTGCCATTAATTTGATCCCAAAATGGCTCGTCGTCACTGAGGTCATCCATGTGATACCGATAACCCGCCTCAATGAGCAATCGCCGCGTGTTCTCGGTGGTGAGATAACGAGACAGCCAGCCCATTGGCCGCTTGCCGGTTGAACGCTCGATCGATTCGGTCGCGCGGGCAATGTAGTCACGCTCCTGATCTTCGGTCATCATGAATTGGTGCGCCCAGCGATAACCGTGTGATGTCACCTCGTGGCCTTGCCGCATGATCTCGGCGGTCAGGTCTGGTGCGCGTTCCAGTGCTAACGCGCAGCCGGTAATGGTTGCCGGTATTTGATAGCGCTCCAACAAGCGCATGACGCGCGGCGCACCACGCTTCAAGCCGTATTGATAATTGGATTCATTGCCCAGATTACGAATGGGGCGCTTAAGCGCGATGCCCATTTCATCAACGGCTTCCGGATATTTGTCGCCGTCTGCAATGTTGCCCTCTGCCCCTTCCTCAACATTGATCACAATCGAAAGCGCCAGGTGCCTGTCCTGCGGCCAGGCATAAGCTTTGTCTGAAGGCTGATAATTCATCATCGTGGGGACCGGGTTAGACTGATACGCTTGAGCAAACGATACTAGCACTGGCCCACATTCCCATGAACGCCATTAGCCTTGAGCAGGACGGCGCCGTCGCCCGCCTGCTAATTAACAACCCGCAGCGGCGCAATGCGCTCAGTCGGGCGATGTGGCGTGCTATTGAAGCGGCTTGCGATCAGATTCGCGAGCAAGACACGGCGTCCGTATTGGTGCTGGCAAGCTCTACACCGGGTTGCTTTGCCGCAGGCGCCGACATTTCCGAATTTGAAGCGAACTATGCCAGCGCCGCCTCTGCGAGCGAGGTAAATACAGAGATCCATCGCGCTATTGATGCCCTGCAAGCCTGCCCGATGCCCAGCGTCGCTTTGATCGATGGCCCTTGCGTGGGTGGTGGCCTAGCGCTTGCACTTGCCGCTGACATTCGACTGGCCAGCCCTAACGCCCGCTTCGCCGTCACGCCAAGCAAGCTAGGTCTTTCCTACCACCCGGATGATGTCAGGCGACTCATGTCGGCTTGCGGTAAAGCGAACGCGAGCGAACTCCTCTTTGGCGCTCAGGTTTGGTCGGCTGAACGCGGCTTACAAGCCGGTTTGGTTAATCAACTGATCGAGACTGAATCATTTGACAGCGCCAGCAAGCAACTCATTGAGGCGATTTGCCAGAACTCTCGCGCAGCCAATGGCATCCTCAAGCAAACCGTAAGCAGTGTTGAATCAAACGATGTGCAAGCGATACAGGCGAGCGAGGCAGCGTTTGATGAGTTGTTCCTAAGCGAAGACTTTATCGCGGGGCGAGATGCCTTCCTGAGCAAATCCCCCGTACAGTTTCCATCCAACAAACGAGACACGTAAACCATGACTCAGCCGGCCCCACCCGATCCAGGCTCAGACCATTTTCCTGATCGCATCGAGCGATTTCTTGATCTCATAGAACAAACGCCCTACGAGGCGCTGCCGGCAGACGCGGTGGCTGCTGCAAAGGTTTTTTTGCTTGATACGGCCGGAGTCGCACTTGCCGGTCGCATGGCCCCCAGATTAGAAGAGTTGCAAGGGCTTGCGACTGACTGGGACGGCTCATCAACCAGCGGCGTACCCATTTGGAACACCAAGGCAAGGGGAAGTGCACCAACCGCCGCGTTGATAAACGGTTACCAGTGTCATGCACTCGAATACGACTGCGTCTACGAACCCGCTGTGATTTTGCCTACGCCGCCTATTCTGGCAGCGCTTCACACCAAGGCCGTTGAGTTAACCGCGGCCGGCCGCCCGCCAGACGGTAAAGCACTCATTCGTGCTTTTGTTCTGGCTCTGGAGGTGTCCTGCACCATCGCTGGTGGCGCGCGCAACAGTATGTTCTTTTTCAGGCCCACCACGACGGGTGTGTTCTCTGCCCTCACTGCCATTGCCTGCCTTGACCCTTTACCCCGCGACAAGCTGCGCTATGCGTTTGGTATCGGCTACTCGCAAATGTGCGGCACGATGCAGGCACACGAGGAAGGTTCCATGATGCTCGCCATGCAAATGGGATTCGCAGCGCGCAACGCGGTGCAGGCGCATGCGATGGCAAAGATCGGCGTATCCGGTCCGGTTCAGGTGTTGGACGGGCGATTTGGCTACTACCAGAACTTTGAAAGTAGTGATCACCTCGAGGACATGCTGGGGCAACTCGGCTCACCGTGGAAGGTGACTCAGCTTTCCCATAAGCCGTTTCCCAGTGGCCGGGTCACGCATGGTGTTATCCATACGCTGCGCAAGATGCGGCAAGCACTCGACCTGTCCGCCAACGCCTCTTTCGACACGATCACCGCGATGCGCGTTGAGATGCCACCACTGGGTTTTCGCCTGACCGGCCGCCCGATGGTGCATCGGCCCACACCCAACTATGCACGTCTGTGTATTCCCTTCGTGGCCGCTGCTGAGTTACTTCTGGGCAAAGTTGACCCCACCACGTTTGTGCCTGAGTTTTTGCATGACGATCGCATTGAAAATCTGGCCAGGCGAGTACAGACGATAGAGGTGCCGCACGACAACCCAAATGCGTTCTATCCGCAAACCATCACGATTGAGTTCTCTGATAGAGAAACGCTCAGGTATGAGATTCCGATGGCATGGGGGCATCCGGATATGCCACTTAGCGAGGCGGACCGAGTTGCCAAGTTTGAGTTGTGCTGTCATTTGGCTGCGAGCTCAGGCTCAGCTCAATCCGTAGATGCGCAAGCGTTTGCTCGGTGGATACAGCAACTGGACGAGGCAAAAGACCTTACACCGTTGCTAAACTTGTTGCAGGCATAGAGATGAACTTACTCGATTTCAGTCTCACACAAGCGCGGCAAGCCATGCGCGAGGGCAAGCTCACCTGCGTCGACTATATCGATGCCCTGCTCGCGCGCTCACAGACCCAAAAGAAACTGAACATCTGGATCTCCGACAGTACCGACACCCTGAGGCAACAAGCAAAAAGCGTCGACGAGTCCGGGGTCGCGCGCGACGCGGCGCAAGCGCTAGCCGGCATGCCGTTGGCACTCAAAGACAATATCAACACCACCGCATTGCCCACCAGCGGCGGCACGCAGGCTTTGCTAGGTAAGACACCGCCAGCCAATGCACCGGTTGCACAGACTCTGTTCGATGCGGGCGCGCTCTTGGCCGGCAAAACCAATATGCACGAGTTGGCATTTGGCATCTCCAACAATAATGCGGTGACTGGTGCATGCAGAAACCCGTGGAACCCCGAGCTCATCCCTGGCGGCAGCAGCGGCGGTTCAGCAGCCGCGGTTGCCGCCAGAGTCGTCCCCGCTGCTATTGGCACTGATACCGGTGCCTCCGTCAGACTGCCAGCCGCTCTATGCGGTGTCGCCGGCTTCAGACCGACTGTAGGCCGCTATGAAGCCGCCGGCATCGTACCTATCTCGCACACGCGAGACACCCCCGGCCCAATCGCGCGGAGCATGGCCGACATTGCGTTACTCGACAGCGTTATGGCGCAGAGTCCGAACAACCTCGACCCCGTGCCGCTAAGTGAGATACGGCTCGCCGTGCCGCGAAAGCTTTTTTATGACGGCATTGAATCAACGGTTGCACCCGTCATTGATGAGGCGTTGGATCGCCTGGCCAATGCGGGTGTAGCGCTGATTGAAATTGACATACCAGAACTAGCCACACTGAATGAAGCGGTCGGTTTTCCAGTTGCACTGTATGAGGTCATGCAGGATCTGCCGGCGTATCTGGCCAGTTGCGGCTACTCAATCACCATGACCGAAGTTGTCGCGCAAGTGGGTAGCCCCGATGTTGCGGCCATCCTCAGCTCGCAACTCGGTGACGAAGCGCTACCCCGGGCCGCTTATGACCTGGCCCTTCGCACCCGACCACGTTTGCAGGCAGCCTACGCGCAGGCCTTCGTGCAGCATCGCGTTGACGCCATGATTTTCCCGACAGCAGTTCTGCCCGCGAGACCGATCGGTCAGGATGAAACGGTTGAATTGAATGGCGAACAAGTGCCCACGTTCCCTGCCTACATTCGGAATACTGATGCGGGCAGCAATGCCGGCATTCCTGGTATCAGCATACCGGCCGGCCTCACGCATGAAGGTTTACCTGTGGGCCTTGAGCTAGATGGGCCAATCAGTAGTGACCGACATCTGTTGGCGGTCGCCCAAGCACTGGAAGCGATCCTGCCCCCTCTGACCATGCCCGACTAGCGAACCCCTGCCATTCAAAACAGGCTAGGCTGACCGCCAATCGTATTGGCAGACTCCATCTGCAGGAGCTTCGTTTTTGCCGGCAAGCCACCGCCAAATCCAGTCAGTGATCCATCAGCGCCAATCACACGATGGCACGGCACGATAATGGGGATGGGGTTGGCGTTATTTGCCATGCCAACAGCCCGGCTTGCGCCCGGCTGGTCGATCATGCGAGCAATGTCGCCGTAAGACACAGTCTGACCGTAAGGAATGGTTTGGAGTGCCGCCCAGACGGAGCGTTGAAACGCAGTGCCATGCAGGTTAAGCGGGAGATCAAACTCGATCGTCTCGCCGTTAAAGTAGGCTTGTAGCGGCTCAATCGCATAAGCCAGAGGCGCTGCGTCTTCTACCCAGCTTGCCTCACGCTTTAGCTGTTGGCGCCCGAGTTTAAAGCCAGTGTAGTGCAAGGCTTCATCGGTTCCGGCCACAAGAAACGGCCCGACAGGGCTTGGCAGAAACTGATAGTAAACAGTGGCCAAGGCAATCTCACATATTGCCTGGAGATTGCCCGAGCCGAGTGATCGACAACGGCAAGGCCACGCCGATCACTCTCATCGATGACAAGGTCTTTTTACTTGGCCTGGCCAACCACTTTCCAACTACCGCCCTCAATCTTGGAAATAAAGATCTCTTCAGCGGCGGTGTGATCGTCAGGGCCGAGTTGTACTTTGTTGCCCATGATTTTGTCGTCATAGTTCAGACTCTCCATCGCTTTAACAAATGAGTCTGTCGTCAGGTCTTTACCCGCAGCCTCCAGCGCACGGACAAGGATTTCAGCAGCGGAGCGGCCAAGCAAGGCGCCGGTGCCGGGGAACTTCTCACCCGTTTCCTTGGTGTAAGACGCGATCCACTCGGCCACACCAGGCTCTGCGGCCCGCGCTTCGAGATCTTGCCAGCCTGCGCCAGCATAAAAACCATCGGTCACGCCACCAGGCACTTTGGCAATGGCTGTATGAAACGACGCTGACGAGCCAACAAAACTGACGTTGTTCCAACCGATCTTCTTGGCGGTTGCAACTGCAGTGATCACACCACGCACCGACAAGGCCACTGCAACGAGATCGCAATTGGCATTCTTAAGCTTGGTCAATGAACCCACGTAGTCTGTCTCGTCAGGCTTGTGAGTGGTTTCCCCGCCATAGGTCAGGCCTAGTTCCTTGGTCTGTTCGACCGCAGCAGCCTGAATTTCCTTACCGAAATCACTGGGGATGTACATAGAGCAAACCGTCTTGGCGTTCTTTTCTTTGACCATGTAGTCAACGGTTGCCTTAACTGCATCGTAGTAGCTCGCTGTGCCAGCAAACTTGTACCGGATGGGCTCTTGCAGCATCTGACGCGCCGCAGACAGCGGGTTGATGTTCGGAATGCCTTTGGCATCTAGCAGCTTGAATGACGCAATGTTGTGTGGGGTCCCTAGTGACAGCAACATGGCAAAAACCTTGTCACGGTTCACCAGCTTATTGGCTGCCTGAACGGCCTTAGGCACCTGGTAACCATGATCTTCCACCACGAGGCGAATCTTACGACCGTGCACCCCACCCTTGGCATTGATCTCATCAAAGTAAAGCTGAGCCGCCTTGATTGAAGGCACACCAAAGGCCGCGAAAGGCCCGGACAAGTCATTTGCGCTGCCAATAACAACTTCGGTATCACTAACACCCTGGTCGGCCCAGGCGGGTGCTGCTGCAATAGATAATCCGGCCGCAACGGCTAGAAGCTTCTTCATGTGAGTACTCTCCCTGTTTGGTATTTAGTACATTTGTTTAATTAACGCCTCATGGCGAGTTTCGACGACACTGCGTTTTAACTTCATTGTCGGCGTGAGCTCTTCGTCTTCGGCGGTCAGCAAGATATCGATCAGGCGAAAATCCTTGAGTTGCTCCACGCGGGCAAATGCCTTGTTGACCTCTGCCACCTCCTGGCTAATCAGCTCTTTGACTTCTGGCGCCGCACACAGAGACGAGAAATCCGAGAACGGCACTTGGGCATCTTGGGCAAACTTCTCAACATTCTCCTGGTCGATCATGATGAGGCACGTTAAATACTTGCGCTTGTCACCGATCACCACTGCATCTGAGATATACGGTGAGAATTTCAGTCGGCTTTCAATTTCAGCCGGTGTAATGTTCTTGCCGCCAGCAGTAATGATGATGTCTTTGATGCGGCCGGTAATCGTCACGGCGCCGTCATCATCAATCTTGGCCACATCGCCGGTGTGCAGCCATTCACCTTTGATGGTCTCAGCAGTTTTGTCTGGCATATTCCAGTAGCCCTTGAACACACCCGGCCCGCGCACGAGCAGTTCACCTGTCTCATCAATGCGAACCTCGGTACCGTTGAGCACTTTGCCCACAGAGCCGATCACATTGTCTTCAAGCGTATTAAGCGTCACCACGCCGGTGGTTTCAGTGGCCCCGTAGCCCTCTAGTACCGGCACGCCAATAGCGCTGAACCAGCGCAGCAGTTCGGGGCTGATGGGTGCAGCACCTGAGCCGCCACGACGCATGCGGTCCATTCCGAGCATACGCCGCAGGTTCGCCAACACCACGCGATCCCAGAATTTGTAGCGCAACCCCAGCGATCCGGGTATGGGTTGCCCTTGCTCTTCGAGGGTTGCCTTCTCAACTCCAGCCTTTACAGCTTGATCCAGCGCCCAACGACCGAGCGGTGTCGCTTCAGAGCGGCGAATTTGCACCTGGGAGTACAGCTTTTCCCAGAAGCGCGGCACGGCCGCAAAGGTATGCGGTGAGACTTCCTGCATATTCTCGACAACGGTTTCAACACTCTCGGTGAAGTTCACCGTGACGCCGCACGCAAGCTGGCCCAACACTGACAACAGCCGCTCGTAGATGTGGCAAAGCGGCAGAAAGCACAACTGCTCATCGCTCGGATAGGTTTGCAGCACCGGTACCGCCGCCATCATTTGATAAATTAGATTGCGGTGCGTCACCATGGCGCCCTTCGGCCGCCCTGTCGTGCCGGAGGTGTAAATCAGGATCACGGTGTCGTCGGGCTTGGCCGCATCAATGGCACGCTCAAACTGCTCACTGTCAGCATCGTTCTGCTGCTTGCCCAGCGCTACCAGATCATCCAGGAACATCACGCGCTCGTGCGCAAATTCCCGCAAGCCATCGCGTTCAAACACGATGACCTTTTTGAGGTTAGGCACCTGATCGGCAATTTCCAGATACTTGTCTAACTGCTCGTCATTCTCGACAAACAAGAACGGCGAACCACTGTCGTTGATCAGATAGGCAAGCTGCTCGGCGGCGTCCGTGGTGTAGATACCGTTGGTAATACCGCCAACAGCGATGATGCCCATATCGCAATACAGCCACTCCTTGCTGTCTTCGGCAAGCAGAGAGACCGGCTGGCCTCTTTGCAAACCCAGACCCACCAGGCCAAGGCCAATCCATTTGGCATTGTCGTAGTAGTCCTGCCAGGTGAACGACTGCCAGATGCCCATGTCTTTTTCGCGATGAGCGACCTTGGTAGACAACTCCTTGCAACGCTGACGAAACAGTGTCGGCACCGTATTGCAGCCATCCAGTTCCAACAGTTGGTCAGCGCCGATGGCCTGCACATGCTTTTGTTCAGAGAGGTCAGTCATATCATCACCGCCAGGTTTTTTTGCGTTTCCAGCGCTTTTGGCCTCGCTGGGTGTCGCCGGTCGCCCCAAGATAAAACTCTTGAATATCTTCTGAGGCCAGCAAGCTTTCAGATGAGCCTGACATCACAATCCGGCCAATCTCGAGTACGTAACCATAGTGCGCTGCTTTGAGCGCCACCATCGCATTTTGCTCAACCAGCAGCATCGTGACGCCCTGCTCTTGATTGAGCCGCTTGATGATCTCAAAGATCTCTTGTACAAGAATGGGCGACAGCCCCAGGCTTGGCTCATCCAGCAGTAAAACCTTGGGCTTGGTCATCAGGCCACGACCAATCGCCAGCATCTGCTGCTGACCGCCTGACATCGTGCCGGCCTGTTGATCACGACGCTCTTTCAAGATGGGAAAGTACTGCATCACCATATCGATGTCAGCAGAGATTTGATCTGTATCGCGCCGGGTATAAGCGCCCATCATGAGGTTTTCAAGCACCGTTAAGAACGGAAACACCTCGCGCCCTTCTGGCACATGGGCAATACCCGAATGCACAATGTGATCGGGCTCGCGCCCCTGAATCTCCTTGCCTGCCAGCAATACCTGACCCTTCTCCGGATCCATCACACCGCTCACTGTTTTAAGCAACGTGGTCTTGCCAGCACCATTAGCGCCCAGAATCGTGACAATCTTGCCTTTGGGCACTTCAAGGCTGACGCCCCGAATCGCCATGATGGGGCCGTAGAAAGTCTCTACATTCTTGAGTTCGAGAACCGGGGCCTCGCTCATGACGCCCCCTCGGTCACCGAATCAACCCCCAGGTAGGCAGCGATCACACCTGGGTCGCTCTGCACTTCTTTGGCTGTCCCCATGGCCAAGGGCCGGCCGTCGGCAATCGCCAGCACGCGGTTGGAGACCTGGGTGACCAGACTCATATCGTGCTCGACCATCAGGATCGTCAGGCCCATGTCCTTTTGCATGTCCTCAATCCAGAACGCCACATCTTGCGTTTCTTCAACCGACAAACCCGATGCTGGCTCATCCAGCAAGAGAAGCCTGGGCCCCGATGCCAGGCCGCGCGCAATCTCGACAACTTTGCGTACACCGTAGGGCAAGCCGGCAATCAGCTTGTCGCGGTACGGTTGCAAATCAAGAAAGTCGATGACAGCCTCAGCGCGTTCGCGGTGCTCTTTCTCGGCCCGCCGGGCCGCTGGCGTGAAGAGCAGATCTTGCAGCAGGTTGCTGCCGCGTCTCGGGTGCCGCCCAACCAGCAGGTTATGAAGAACGGTTGAGTGCTCGAACAACTCAATGTTTTGAAAGGTTCTGGCAATGCCCAGCGGCGAGATTTGATCCGGCCGCATGTTCGTAATGTCTTGCCCGTCGAATGTAATCTTGCCGCCGGTGGGTTCATAAAACCGGCTGATGAGATTGAAGATGGTTGATTTGCCCGCGCCGTTAGGGCCGACAATGGTGAACACCTCGCCGGCTTGTACATCAAAGCTAATCCCGTCAACCGCCTTGATGCCACCAAAGCTAATGGAGAGATCCTCAACAGAAAGCAGGCTCATTTCATACGCTCCGTCTTGAGGTACGACTTATGCCGCTTAAACATATCTTTGCGCGCCAGCGGAAACAGTTCAAACCAGGTTCTGATCTTCAGCCAGCGGCCGTAAATACCCAACGGCTCAATCATGATGAACACAATGAGAATCGTGGCGAACACAGCGTAATCCAGGCCCGGAATCGTGACATTCCCCAAACCCATAAACGCTGAGATTTCTTCGCGAATGATCGTAATCACAACCGGCAACATCCCCACCACGAGCGCACCGATATAGGCCCCGTGAATAGAGCCCAGCCCACCGATGGTCACCATTAACAACAACTGAATGGAGATCAAAATCAGGAAGGCTTCGTAGTTAAACGCACCCAGGAAATGCGCAAGCAGCGCACCGGCCAGGCCGGTGAAGCAGCACGAAACACCAAACGCGAGCGACTTGTAGACCGATACATTGACGCCCATAGCCCGCGCCGAGACTTCACTGTCACGAATGGCGGTGAACGCCCGGCCGGTGGGTGAGCGCAGCAGGTTCTTGTAAAGCAGCGTCACCAGGAGAACTACCACCAGGCAAAGCCAGTAAAAGTTGTGTCCTGAAGCGGCGCCAGGCAAGGACTGCGCGTAGCGGTCAAAATCCATCCCGAATATCGTCACACTCGGAATGAACACACCTTCGACACCACCAGTCCAGTGCTCAAGCAAGATGATCACATCTTCAACAATGATGCCAAACGCGAGCGTTGCGATAGCCAGATAAATGCCACTCATGCGTAACGCCGGAATGGCCACGAGTGCACCAATTACTCCGGACAAAATGCCCGCGAGTGGAAAGGCCACAAAAAACGGTAATCCCGCCTCAATAAAGTTGTATTGCAGGTATGCGCCACACGCAAGAAACGCTCCATGACCCAGGCTGACTTGGCCCGTATGACCCACGAGCACCATGAGCCCGAGCCCTGCCAGCGTGAAAATCAACACATAGGTAAATTCACCCAGCAAATAGTCATCCAGAAAAAACGGCGCCGCAAACGCCACCAGCGCCAGTACCGCATACAAAACCATATCGCGCTTGTCTTCAAACAGACGGATATCTTGAACGTAGTCGGTCTTAAAGTGAAAACGCATAGCGGCTAGACCTTCTTCTGCTGCATTTGGGCGAATAGTCCGTTCGGACGCACGACAAGCACCACAAGCATGATCGCGTAGGGCGCAATCTGACTGAATCCGGGCGGTGCAAAGTATTGAGCCATTGGCTCAACGATGCCGATGATGAGCCCGCCCGCCAGCGCGCCCGGCAGGCTGCCAAAGCCGCCAATGACGGCCGCCGCAAACGCCTTGATTCCGAGTAGCCCCGAGGCCGGATCAATCGCCCCTTTGGAAGCAAACAAAATGCCAGCAGCCGTTGCGGTCAAACCGGCCAGCGCCCAAATCAGTGAGCTGATCCGCTTGACGGGAATACCCATGTAGTAGGCCGCCAGTTGATTCTGGCTTGACGCCTGCATGGCCACACCAAGCCGGGTGCGAGCAAAGAAGAGATACAGCAGCCCAGTGAGCACGGCCGTAACGAGAATGACGAATACGTCGTCGTAACCAAGCACAAGTCCAGCAAAAGTGATCGACTTACCCGCCATTGGCGTCTCAAGCGATTGAGGCTCATGCCCCCAGATGACACCGGCGATGAAGCGCAGCACAAAACCAAGTGCAATCGTCAGAATGACGACAGCAAACTGCGGCTGGCCGAACAATTGGCGGATGACAAAAACCTCGAGCAGGTAACTCAGGATCACCATGACGGTAATGGCCAACGCAACGCCGGCCAGGAAGGGCAAACCAAGCCAGTCTTCATTGACAAACGCGAGCGTGACAAAGGCGCCAAACATCATCATGTCGCCCTGAGCGAAGTTGACGGCCTCAGTCGCTTTGTAGATCAAGACGAAGCCAAGCGCGACCAGTCCGTAAACACAGCCGTTGGCAATACCGCCGATCAAGAGTTGGGCGAAATCCAAAGTGTCTCCCCGATTTTGGTTGCCCGGAGGGTAGCGCATTTTTGGGGGATTCGGGCGGCCATACGAGTGATTTTGAGGATAAGTGTCGCCTCTTCTGACAACGCGACACTAGAAAATTCGTCCCGCCCGGGTTGTCACTGACAGAGCGCTCTAACTGCGGGGTCCAGGCGGCACGTTGACGGTTGCCTCACTTTGCTGAGTCGGCGTTTCAAGCGCCTTGAAAATCAAATCGTCGAGCACTCTGAGTCGTTGCACGGCCAGGCGACGTGCCGGGTCGCTTTCGTCAAGATTCTCGGCCGCCCCTCGTAGCGCACCCTTGGCTTTCATCAAGCGAGCAGTCGCCAGGTTGTACCAGGCCCGGGGATCGTCGGGCTTTAGTTCAATGGCCTTTTGGTATGCCTGCTCTGCCGACTGAGCCTGGCCCTGGCGCAGGTGGGCATTGCCCAGCTTGAGCCAGACAGCAAAACTCGTGGGGGCGGCGTCAATCACGGAGTTGTAGGCCTGGCGGGCTTCATCAAAGTCGCCTTGTCGATAAGCCCCATCGCCAGCACGAATTAGCGCCGCCGTATCCAGCTGGCGATCAGCGAGCTTGTCACCGGCCGGCGGCGCCGCGCAGGCTTGCAGAGAAATCACAACCGGCAATGCAACGCTAAAAGCCAACAAACGGGGAAGTCGGCAAGCGCTTCGAAGATCAGGTGTCGTCATCGTGAACCTCCAGAAGTCTGGGCAGGCGTCCAGTTGAGCATCTGTCCAGGCATGACCCCTAGCCTTTTGACGCGGCCAGCAGCCACTTCCAGGGTATAGAACGCGCCTGGTGCGCGGACCGCGCGATACGGGCGGACGTCAGACAGGCAGCGTAAAACGCGCCCGCTTCGATCAAGAAAAATTAGGTCAATGGGATAGGTCATCCCAATCGTATGCACCTGCGAGCAGGGGCTTAGGAGCAGACCATCGTCAGCCTGCATCGGACCGGTCAGGAGTAGCCCACGCAACCGCGCAAAGAAGTCGCGGGCGAGTCGAATTCGACCAAACAGAACCTGGCCATCACGCCGGACGGTGAGAAAGGTGCCGCTGTCGGGCAACGGATGATGATGTGGCGCAGTCTCGGCACGACGGGACGGTTGCGCCTGTCGGCGAAGGGTCAACTGATTTCCTCATTCACCAGTCGAGTGCTCTACGCCTTGGCAGGGTCTGCTGGGCTGGCGCTCGTCATGGCCGGTATTTGACTAGACCCTCAGTCTGGCTGGATTACCTAAGGACAACAGTGATAAAGATCACGCTTTTTTGTGCTTGCGCCGCGAGTGACGTCGCGATGCAGCACCTGGCGCTGCCTGCTCAGCAAACGCAGGCCAGAACCTCAGGCAATCAGAGGAGGCAGACCAAATGCGCGAGCCAGCACGCAAATCATCGGCCCAAACTGGCTCATGGTCGCCACCGCAACCAGGCCCAGCAGAAATGCTGATGACATGGTGAGCACGACCAGACTGACCATGCCGCTTTGACTGTTTGAGGTTGAAACGCTCATTTCCTTCGCCTTTTTTTCAAGTTGAGTTATGGAATGACTCAATCCTGACAGTCGTGCGTTGCGGTTTAACGAGCGAATGTTTAGAAGTGTGAAGCCAGCCAAATGCCAGCAACACATTCAGGCCCCCGAGCTAGCCTTGGCATTGTCTTCGAGCGTTGCGGCGCGCTTACCCAGGGCCTTTTGGAGTTGGTTGTCGTAGCGGCTTGTGGCGCCCACATTTTCTGTGCGAACGTACGGCGACCATCTAGGCGACACAGCGCCTTCTGGGGTATCCCCCACAATGGTGACCCGCTGAATAATGCGCTGCTCGTCGAAATCGCTCAGCACAAAATGCTGGGTACAGCGGTTGTCCCACATAGCGACCGTGCCGGCCTGCCAGCGATAACGCACCGTAAACCGGGGTGTCGCCACCCACCTGATCAGATAAGCCAGCAGATGTTCACTTTCCTGGTGACTCAACTCGACGATTCGGCGGGTGAAATGCTCGTTCACAAACAAGCACTTGCGACCCGTGACGGGGTGAACACGGACGACTGGATGAATATAGGTCATGTCCCGCCTGCCATGGGGGGCGGCATCGTGCAGCGCCGTGAGCCCGTCACACATGTCACGCAGCGGTGCCGATAAGGCCTCATAGGCGGCATAGGCACTCGCCCACATGGTGTCCCCGCCGACCGCCGGCGCCTGAATCATGTTGAGAATCGACATAATTGACGGATGTTTCTCGAAGGTAATGTCGCTATGCCATTCATCAGCCAAACCGCCGTGGCTTGCCGCGAGTTCAAAGATCTCGGGGTAATCCTTGGTAAACGGATTGTTCAGATTGGGGTGGGCTTCAAGCGTGCCGAAGTGGCGACCAAACGCAACATGTTGCTCAGGCGACAAGTGCTGCTCAGGAAAGAACAAAACTAAGTGCTCGAGAAGTGCTTCGGTAATTTGCTCGATCAGATCTGATGCGGGCTGCTTTAGCGATACCCCTCTGACCTCTGCGCCCAGTGAGCCCGAAAGTCGAGTTATCGATAAATCGCTTGTCATGACTACTCCTCAAAAATTAGCTACTCATCGCGCATAGCGCACGTCAGTACGGTGCATGTCAGTACGGCGCATACATCAACGCGGAACGCTGACCTCAAACTCAGTGGTGCCGCCAGCGTCGGTGATCGCGACCCGGTAAATGATCTGATCGCTTTGCACATCCTGCACGACGATCGTAGCCGACGTATTGTCGGCTCCGACAACAGAAACACGAGCACCTTCGGCAGGCAAGCCGCCTGAAATTGGCCAGCCGTTCCATTGAAACTCAACATAGCCTGATGAGAAATTTGCGCGGGTTCGGCCCGAGCGCAGATCACCGTCAATGTCGGAGCGTGAGTCCACCGATACGTCCACAAGCCGCTCACGGTCTGTTTCGATCACGGTTGAGTCATCACCGTAAAGCACGGTTAGCGCACCATCAGAAGCAGAGAAGACGTTGTCGTCTTTGTTGGTAGATAGGCCACTCGATTCATATCGCAATGTGCCGCGGCGCGGGTCGTTGCTCACATCAGTCAGGTAATCCAAACGAATACCACCCGTTACGCGAAGCCGGTCAAAACTTGGCGTGAGGACCTGAAACTTGTCGAACTGAAGATTGAAAACCGTGTTGGCAACCACTGAGCCATCGGTCGATCTCTGGTTGGCCTGAAAGGTCAATTCGCCATAGCAGAGAAACGGCGCAAGCCGGAGCGGATTACGTCGGCAGTTAATGTTGACATTGTTAGCGGAATCACCGCTATCAAAGATTCGGGGAATCAAGTCGCGCGTGAAGCGCTCAATTTCCTCGAACGCGCGTTCATCGCGGACGATGCGCAAAGACCGTGATCCAACATCAGCCGCCGTACTGGCGAGTTGTTGCGCGGTGTCCTGATCAGGCGCAAGTGCCTGCGGCTCTGCCGCTAGTGGGGCTGGGCTGTTGGCAACCGCGCCCGAGTCACCGCCACCGCACGCGGACAAAAGACCAAGGCTTGCAACAAGTGCCCCGGCCAGCGCCGCTCTGACTATCCCTCTATTGGGGGCCTTTGGGCGGCCCCATTTCCCTATGTTCACGATTATTCTCTCTCTGGCTCAATGGCCACTATTCACACCGCATTCTACGCAAGATCGTTAATCACCCCGCTTGCTGCATTGAGCCTACCGCCCTGTATCTGCCGCGCTGCCGTATGATCGACCAATGACAAAACGCTCGCTGTTTGGCGTATTCGAAGCGCTCATCCCTGGCCCTGCTCCTCTAGAAGATGCCCAACGCAACAATCCGCCACCGGCGGGCTTGTTTGCGTTTTATTGGTACTTCATCGGGCAGGCCCCCAGCGTGTTCGCCGCCATGTTTGCGACAGCGCTGGGCATTGCCTTAATCGATACGCTGGTGCCCGTGCTGATTGGTCAACTGGTACGCCTGGTCGAGGCGCCCGACCGTATGGCGGCACTGCAAGATCAATGGCCATTGCTGGCCGGTATTGCGTTCGCCATTCTGGTGGGTAGGCCCATTGTGGTGATGCTCGATAGCCTGATGCGGCATAACGCGGTGGTGCCGGGTGTATCGCAGATGGTTCGCTGGCAAAGTCACTGGCATGTTGTTCGCCAGAGCCTGCCGTTTTTTCAGAATGACTTTGCCGGGCGGCTTGCGAGTCGCGTCATGCAGACTGGCTACTCATTGCGCGAAACCGTCACCGCATCAATCCGTGCGGTTTGGTACATCCTGGCGTTCAGCCTGACGGCGCTCGGCATCATGGGCGTCGCCGACTGGCGCCTCGCTATGCCCATGCTGATCTGGGCTGTTTTTTATCTAGCGTTTCTGCGCTACTTCGTGCCACGCATGCGTGACAAAGCGCGCGCCTCATCTGAAGGCAATTCCGCCCTCGTGGGCCGAATCGTTGACAGCTACGCCAACATCCTCACCGTCAAGCTGTTTGCCCGTGCGGCCGATGAAGATGCATATGTTGCAGACGCCATGCGTGATCACCGCGCGCGAGTCAGCGACCACATGCGACTATCTACGCGCTTCATGGTCATCCTCGCAACAATGAACGCCCTGCTTGTTGTGTCCACCGGTGCGATGGGCATCGGCCTGTGGGCCAATGGCAGCATTGATGCGGGCACTGTTGCCATGGCTTTGCCGCTTGCGTGGCAGACATCGAATATGGCGGGCTGGGTCTCATGGGAGATCTCGGGCATCTTCGAGAATATCGGTCAGGTGCAAGAGGGCATGCAGACGATCGCGCAACCCAATCAACTCGTTGACAAAGCAGATGCCGGCCGGCTCGAGGTCAGCCGCGGTGAGGTGGGCTTTCAAAACGTCTCGTTTACCTACCCGGGAACGGCAACACCCGTTCTGGAGGCCTTCGATCTCACTATTGCGCCAGGCGAACGCATCGGTATCGTTGGCCGGTCAGGTGCGGGCAAGTCAACCTTGGTTAATCTGCTCTTACGGTTTTATGACATCAACGAGGGCTCGATCGAAATCGACAACCAGGTTATTGCTGATGTTAGCCAGGAAAGCCTGCGCGCCGCCATTGGTATGGTGACGCAAGATACTTCGCTTCTGCATCGCTCCATTGCGGACAATATTCGCTACGGTAGGTCTCGAGCAAGCGATGAGCAAGTTCTTGAAGCAGCCCGCCAGGCACACGCTGACGAGTTTATCGAAGGCCTGCAAGACTGGCAGGGACGAAGCGGATTTGAGGCTCATGCAGGCGAGCGCGGCGTCAAGCTGTCCGGCGGTCAGCGCCAGCGAATTGCCTTGGCAAGAGTCATTTTGAAAGACGCCCCAATTCTCGTGCTCGATGAAGCCACCTCGGCGCTTGACTCCGAAGTAGAAGCCGCCATCCAAGAGCAACTCACCACCCTGATGCAGGGCAAGACGGTTATTGCGATTGCCCACCGGCTCAGCACGATCGCTCAACTTGATCGGCTCATCGTGGTGGATGAAGGCCGTATTGTCGAACAAGGCACTCACAAGCAGCTATTGTCCAAAGATGGTCTTTATGCGCGACTATGGGCGCGCCAGTCAGGCGGTTTTCTGGCAGAAACAATTGGCGATACGGCTGACTAAACCCAAGTGCGGCATCGCGATAGCGGCCCGAACCCAATCATCAAGCTTTTCGCGACGACCTCGCATACCTTTCCCGGTCAACCGGGACTATCAACGATAGGACTGAAACACACTGGCTGAGCCGTCCTTCGCAATGAGCAACACGTCATAGGGATCGACGCGACCACGATAGACTGGCCCATCCATACCAGGCGACCCAACCGGCATCTGCGGCACTGCAATGCCAATGGCATCGGGTTTCACGGTTAGCAGTCGAATCACATCCGTTGCGGGTACGTGACCTTCAACCGCATACCCAGCGATCCTTGCCGTGTGGCAAGACGCGTACAGGGTTGGCATTCCAAGACGGCTACGAATGACGCTATTTCCGGTGTCGTGAGCCCTCACCGTAAAGCCATTTTTTTCAAGATGCTTAATCCAATCATTGCAACACCCACAACTTGGGCTTTTCCATACATCCACGGCAGGCAAGTCGGTTTTAGCAAAGAGGGAACCAAAAATCGGTGCAAGCGCGGCACCAGCGCAAATGCGTCGGCGTAGCTGATCAAATGGCATGTTTGTAGCCCGCAAAAAGGTGGAAATTGAGCAAGCCGTTAGACCGGTGCGGTTTAGTGAAATCGCCAGGTTCGACTCCGACGCTTATCGAGCCAAAACACACCGGCTAGCTTGCACTAAAAGATTTATGTTCTTCAAGAGCGATTCAAGCGCGGTAACTGCCCTGTTCGTATCTCAATCTTAATTTTACCGTGCCAAATGAGCCAACCGCGAGCGCAACTTGATGCTCAATCGACGGTTCGGCATTCTTCCTGCTTCCTATAGCTGGTTTCTAGGAAAACAGTGCCCGCATTGCTCACAGTCGGTACCGAGGGCTCGTGCTTCTTGTCTGTCTAAAGGATGTACGTCTCCCAGAATCGTACCGGCCAGGTGGTATCCGTCCGTCAATCAGCCAAGCGTTCCAGCCTAAGATGAGCTGCCCCGGCCTAACGACTTGGCAATACTTGGCCACTGGGCGTGGAAGGCGGTCGTACCCAGTGCAATTAGAGCGTCAGCGTAGTGCTCTGAATCCATGTGGGCATGAACATCAACAGCCACCACATGTGTCGCGCCCAGTTCACGTGCCGTACGCACCGGGACCGGTTCAGTCAACGCACCGTCTACCAAATCGATGCCGCCAATCTTGACCGGTTCGAATAGGCCCGGAATACACGAGGACGCTGCAATGGCACGGGCTAGGGATCCCTTGTCGAGTACCGTTCGTTGTCCAGTGGCGAGATCAGTTGCCACTGCTGAAAACGGAATCGCTAAATCCTCAATGTTGCTGTCGCTCGTTAGTTCGGCTATCACTCGCAACTGAACTGCTTTGAGCCCGTAAGCCCAAAGACCTCCAACAATTGCTCCCGCGCTCGTCCCTGTCACGAGGCTGGGCCTAAGTCCCACCTCCTCACAGGCCTTCAAAATTCCGATATGGGCAATTCCGTGTAACGAACCGGCCCCAAGGGCCAGTGCAACTTTGGGTTGCTCGGGGCGACAGTAGGCGAATTGGCCAGGTGTAAGCGTGGTGGTCGCGTAGGCAACGGAGCCCTTGATGAAGTGCCTTCTACCAAACCAAGTTAAGGAGCTCATTGAGGTCCTAACCACGGCGCGTAGTGGCAGTACGCGTCGCAATCACGCGAACCCTTGATGGCAGAAATTAGTTGATAGGTCACTTTTCTAGCCAAAAATGAAGATTTACTGCGGCACGATCTCAGTGACCACCATCTTTCCATCAACAGTTTCGGCTTTGAACTTTACTTTGTCTCCCTTCTTAACCATCTCGAGCATTTTTTCATCTGATACGCCGAATGACATTGTCATGGGTGGCATATCCAGGCTTTTTATTTCGCCGTGCTTGATGGTCAGCTTCTTGGAGCCTTTGCTAATTCTCTTTATTTCACCATCAGCCAGTTCTGCTGCGCTTTGTGCCAATTTCAGCGGCTCACTGTCAGCGACTTGGTTGCCATGGTTCATCAGTTTGGGATCTATTGCATGCTGATGACCTTTGTCATCAGAAAACGCGTAGCCACTGATGATCATTGCGACGATGGGTAAGGCTAGTGTGAAGCGCTTCATAGAGTTTCCTTGTTTGACTAAATTGACTGAAATTATTCGCGAGAGAACGAATCGGATCAGTCGTTCAATACGCTGACTGAGCCAACCATCCCGGCCTGGTAGTGCCCGGCGATCAGGCAAGCAAACTTAAAATTACCCGATTTGTTGAAGGTCCAGATTACTTCGCCGACCATGCCAGGCTCTACATGAGCCATGTATGGGGCGTCATGCTCCATGCCAGGAAACTTCACCATGAGTGCGGCATGTTCATCGTTAGTTGCCTGGGTACCCAGAACGAATTCGTGCATGATTTTTCCCTCGTTGCGAACGATGAACTTAATTGTTTGACCTAGTTGCACATTGAGCGCTTCTGGGTCAAACCGCATTTTGTCCAGCATTGAGACTTCTATTGTTCGGTCAACACGATCAGTCGAACCGGCAATACCCCAGGGCATTTGCTCAAGATCTGTCGATGTGTCACCGGCCGTCTCGCTAGCATCATGATTTTTCGTGCCATGAGCCAGAACAGGCCCTGAGAGAACAAACACCAGTCCAGCTACCAACACAGCGATTCTTAAAGCGCATTGATTCATATCTAACGCCCCTATGAACCCATGGTGAGCAATCGGCTGAAACCCGCTCGAACCAATAGGACTAAGTGGCTATCCATGGTGACCTCTGCCAGATCTACGCTTTTTGGCACGAACTTCAATCGGTTTGCGCCCGCTTCGGGCGTTTTTCATGGACTGTCCGCCGACAGATGAGCTGCGCGACGGTTTAGGCAGTTCGCCGGTCCACTCGTAGGCTACCGTGCCTGGCGGATGATCAAACCAGCCCGGATCAGAGTAGTCATTAGCCGGTTGATCTTTGCGAACTTTGACCATACTGAACATGCCACCCATTTCAACCGAGCCAAACGGTCCTTGGCCGGTCATCATCGGCGTCGTATTCTCTGGAATGGCCATTTGCATTTCAGCCATATCTGCCATGCCGCGCTCACCCATCACCATATAGTCGGGCACCAGATCGCGAAGTTGTTGCATGACGCCGCTATGGTCAACACCAATCATCGTCGGCACATCATGACCCATCGCATTCATCGTGTGATGGCTCTTGTGACAATGGAATGCCCAGTCGCCCTCTTCATCTGCGAGAAACTCAATCTGCCGCATCTGGCCAACGGCGATGTCCTCTGTGACTTCAAACTGCCGTGTGCTTTTTGGCGTCGGGCCTCCATCAGTTCCAGTGACCAGAAACTCATGACCATGCAAATGGATAGGATGGTTTGTCATCGTGAGATTGCCAATTCGGATACGCACCTTGTCGTTTTTGCGGACCACCAATGGGTCAATCCCAGGAAAGATACGACTGTTCCAGGACCAAATATTAAAGTCGAGCATCGTCATGATATTGGGCGTAGCGGCGCCCGGCTCGACATCAAAAGCATTCAGCAGAAAACAAAAATCCCGGTCAACATCATCGATCAGCTTCTCTTTGCGCTTGGGATGAGTGACCCAGAACCCCATCATACCCATGGCCATCTGCGTCATTTCATCCCCGTGCGGGTGATACATGAAAGTGCCGGGGCGGCGCGCTTCAAACTCGTAGACGAATGTTTTGCCTGCTGGAATGCCCGGTTGGTTCAGTCCGGTAACGCCATCCATGCCGTTGGGCAATCGCTGACCATGCCAATGAACGCTTGTATGTTCCGGGAGCCGGTTTGTGACAAAGAAGCGGACCTTGTCACCTTCCACTACTTCGATAGTTGGACCAGGGCTCTGACCGTTGTATCCCCAAAGATGGGCCTTAAAGTCATCTGCAACCATGCGCTCGACTGGCTCGGCCACAAGATGAAATTCCTTCACACCATTGTTCATCCGCCAAGGCAGCGTCCAGCCATTGAGCGTAACGACTGGCTTGTAAGGCCGACCTGTCGATGGCTCTAAGGGTGACATGGTCTCAGGACTATCCTGAGATACAACTTCGGGCAATGCCGCCATAGCCACCCTACTCACTGAGGCCACAGCGGTTGCGGCCGCAATGGAGGCGCTGGCACGAAAAATCTGACGACGTGAATTCATGAATCAATCCTAATAATCTACCTGTGGCTTCTAGAACTTAGTGATCGGCACCACCAGTGTCCGCAGACATTTGCGCGCCCGGCATGGCGGTGAGGCTCGGCTTGCCAATCATTGCCATGTCTAGGTCCGTCTTGGCCATCCAAAAATCTTTCAATGCTTCAATATATCCATCAACTGCACCGATCTGTGCCCTAGCGTCTGCCAGCAATTCAAAGACGCCGATCATCATGCCGTTGTAGCGATAGAGATTTTCTTCGGAGATTCGTTTACTCAGTGGCACGATTTCGTCGCGGTAGTGAGCCGCGATATCGAAAGCACTTCGATATCCTGCATAGGCTTGCCGTACCTCTGACCGAGCGTCAATGGCCGTCTGGGCGGCCTGGTTCATTGCCTGACGATACATGGCGTCAGCGCGAGCAACTTTGGCATCCCCCCAATCGAAAATGGGTAGCTCAAGCTCAATCTCCCAGCCAGTTTGCTTTGGCTCTTCGTTTGAGGTGTTGTAGAGAGAACCAAGCTCCAGCACATTGATGAAGCGATTGGTTTTGACCATCCCCAGGTTACCCGCGAGCCGCTCAACACCAGTTTTAGCCGCTTGTACGTCGAGTCGCTGGGCAAGCGCTATCTTGACTGCATTAGGGTACTGCTCAGGCGTTTCCGGTAGTGAAGGTAATCGCTCTGGCAGTTCATACCTGGCCTGATCTCCATACAAGCCCAGCAGCCGGGTCAGTCGCTCGCGGGCCGCCAGCGCCGCATTCTCCGCACGAGCCTGATTCAAGGTTGCCTCTGCGTAGAAGCTTTGTTCGCGTGCCTGCTGGAGTTTGCTGAAGTTGCCAACTTTAGCCATTCGTCTGGCCAGCTGTGCGCCAACGTCTGCTGTTCTCTTGACCTTATTCATATACAACGCACTTTCTCGGCCTGAGACAGCCTCCACCCAGGCTTTTCGAGTTTGAGCGGCTAAATCAAGCACCCGCATAGCAACATCGCCTTGCGCCTGTTCCAGCCGCCTGGTTTCCAGTTTTAGAATTGTCGGCATAAAGATAAGACGGGCTAGATTGACATGGAACCCACGTTCAATCTCTCTCTCATCACCGCGTTTGTTCTTACCAAAAGAAAAGCCAGGGTTGGGTAATCGGCCGGCTTGCACGCGTTCAGCCTCCGTAATACCCAGTGAATCAAAGGTCGCTTGTAATCCTCGGTTATTGAGCAGTGCAACTTGAACTGCGTTGTCTATCGTCAAGGGTCTCGCAAGTAAATCTGTGACCCTCTCTGCAATTTCGTTTCGGTCTTGCATGGTGCGAGCCCAACGAACATCCTTGCCAAGCCGTTCTGCGGTGGTCTGCTGGACCACCCCGAATCCACCGTCCTCACTGAATGACGCGCAGCCGGTAAGGCTGATCGCGCCGAGTATCAGCAAACTAATTCGCCACTGACCAAAGGGCTTGGGAAGCCAAGGTGAATTGGTTTCTGGTTCGCTCATCGTCTGGTCCCTTCTTGCGAAGCCTCGTTCGAACCAGGCCCTTCACGCTGTCCAGAGTCTTCAGCGTTACCGGGCGATTTTGTATTGTCTATTGGCTCCTGAGCTTGCCTTAAGTACGTTCTCCAACCGCCAATTTCCCCAACGCGCTCGTTAGCGCCAGCCCAACCACCTGCCTCGAAGTCTTCGTCTTTGACGTAGCCTTCAAATGCGGAGTTGTAGTTGGGCTCCTTTGTTGCCGACTCCAAGCTAAGTGGGTTTGCACTAGCCAGCGGCAAACCGGGAAGGCTTAATGCTACGGTCAGAATGACCCATCGGATACATAGCTTCATTCAATCGCTCTCGTTCGGGGTGTCATGGCTTACGCGCCTACGACATTGACTAATCCACGCTGATGCACTTGTCGATTCCAGGAGATCCATGGATTGATACAAGAATAAGCTGGCAAACCGACAAAATACCGTCAAACAGATTACATTTCTGTAATGTTGTATGGTGAGAAACTTTAGGACCAGGGTATGCCTGTGGTCACTGATGTGAACTCTTTAGCCGCTAATTCAATCGAATGCACCGTGCTTTGCCACGGCAGACGGGACTAACGGCCACTGCAATTGCACCCAGAACTGACTCGCCTCTGTTCCGGCGGTCACCTGACCTTCATGCACTCGCATGATTGATTGAACAATTGATAGTCCTAACCCTAGTCCCGCATTCTGGCCGGCTTGTTCGGGAGAGTGACGAGAAAAACGATCAAAGAGGCGCTCAATCTGCGTAGGATCCATTTGCTGAGAATACGGATTCGTTACGCGAATAATCGCGTGTTCCTGATCCTCCCCCAAGACAAGCAAGATGCGCGCATTGGCAGTGGAATAATGAACTGCATTGGTCAGTAGGTTGGTCATGGCACGTCGCAGCATGAGAGTGTCTCCTGGCGCACTAACGTCCCCTTCGATCTCTATTATCTGGTTGTTTTCAGATGCAATCAGTTCAACGTATTCGACGACTTCCAGCGCCATTTTTCTGAGATTGATGCTTTCAAATGGTGTTGTGATGACGGTTCGATCAGCTCTGGCAATGAACAGCATGTCCGACACCATCCGTTGTAGTCTATTCAACTCTTCCAGACTTTGATGTAGTGTCTCTCGGTACTCTTCGATGGCTCGATCACGAGATAGCATTACCTGCGTCTGTGTCAGCAACGCATTAACTGGTGTGCGAAGTTCGTGCGCGATATCGGCACTAAACTGCTCGAGCGAACTGAATGATTTCTGCAGTCGCGACAGCATCTGATTGATACTCGTTACCAGCCCACGAACTTCGACTGGAGCATCAGCGATCGACAGCGGCTGCCCAAGTGCTTGAGCGGTCATCTGCTCGGCCTCGTGTGCAATTCGTTTAAGCGGCGCAAGCGCACGGACGGTCGCGACCCAAGTCAGCGCGGCAATCATTGCGGCTCCTGCCAAACCGAGTCCAGCTAATGCGTTTCGAAGCCTTGTAATAAGCTCAGATGTGTCGGTGACGTCGATTGCCACGATTGCCTGGAGAACAGTGCCAGGCTGAGCATTCATTTCGTGTGCAAAATGGTGCATTGTCCATTGCCTATCATTGATGACAGAGATCATCGGGTGGCCAATTTGGGTTTCGGGCGAAACGGTATGTTCAAGCATGTGGTCAATAAGCTGTGGTTCTGGCATCAACGCCCATTCCTCATTGATCAGAATGCCGATATCGAGATCCTGATGGCCGACTTCCGTGGCCCGGATCAGGGTCACGAAGTGATCGACATCACTTCGTGCGTTGATTTTTTCTAGCAATGCCTGGACAGCCACGGTTTTTGCGATTAACTCGTTAGCGTCTCGAATTTTCACTTGGCGCTCGACTAGGACGAACAGGACTGTCCCTAACAAGCCAAGAATGAGCAAGGTGCCAACGCCAAAATAAAGGGACATCCGCCCGGCAAGCGAATCGCGTGCCCATCTCAGGGAAACCATCATGGCGCTCGACTCACAAGCGAACTTCCATGATGTAGCCAAAACCGCGGACAGTGTGAATAAGTCGACGGCTAAATGGGTCGTCAACTTTTGCCCTCAACCGCCGAATCGCAACTTCGACGACATTGGTGTCGCTGTCAAAATTGATATCCCAGACATTTTCGGCGATCAGTGTTCGAGACAGCACTTCTCCCTGGCGACGCAGAAACAACTCCAGTAATGAAAATTCTTTTGCCGTCAACTTGATTACCTGCCCGGCGCGCGTGACGCGTCGGGCGCTCATTTCAGCTTCTAGATCGTCGATTGAAAGCGTTGCTTTTTCAAGCACGGCACCCCGTCTGAGTAACACACGAACACGAGCAAGTAACTCAGAAAACGAAAAAGGTTTGATGAGATAGTCGTCTGCACCAAGTTCCAGGCCCCGCACACGGTCTTCGATCAAGTCGCGTGCGGTCAGAAATATCACTGGCGTCTGTTTGGTGTTTCGGAGTTGCTTCAGAATGTTCCAACCGTCCATCCCTGGCAAGCCAACATCCAATATCAGTGCATCGTAGGAATTTTCCGTCGCTTGATGTAAGGCATCTGTACCGGTTTGGGCCCAATCGACGATGAATCCGGCTTCCGAAAACCCTTTGACTAAGTATGACCCAGCAGAACGTTCGTCTTCAGCAATCAGTAAGCGCATGGCATTTGTCTCAACAGAAGGCTAGATCATTGCCCGAATGGGTTGTATTCGAGTGTATCCGATGGATAGCTGTCAATCGCTCAGATGACGAATTTGTAATCTGACGGTTGTTTGTCTACTCCACACCGCACTATGGGCTAATTCTCTGATTCGCTGCATTGACAGTTAGATGACCAATAGCAACCATGGGCTGGCCTGCAAACATAGTCGCGCGAAAGTCAGCGATGATCTTCGCGGCCTCGCCCGTGGCCGATGATTCATCAATTGCCCTTACCGGGTTGTAAGCGCGCTCACTTATAGAATGTGGACAATCAGATCCAATGTCTGCCAGGATGCATCCGATGCAGTTAACCGAAGGCTATTCAGAGTCCAAACCGAGGAATTCAGGTGTTAGTTGAGTCAAAGTCGCCATCTAGCGCCAGCTCAGTCCTCGCAGAATGGACCTTTCGCGCCAGTGAATCGTGCGCGCCCATCGTCATACCAGACGGATGTATCGACCTGATCACTGTTCAGAATAATGGCCACAAAACGTGGTTTCTCACAGATCTCAGTGATTGCACTTATTCCGCGGAGGTTCTTGCTGGCGACGTCATGATTGGGCTTCGGTTGAAACCAGGTTCGATTTTTAATACGACTACACTGGACAGTTGGCTAACGAGTCATGACGTAACTGATCTGCTCACTGGAGACCAGATTGATGAATTCTGTCAGGTGCCGGCCTCGCTCACTGAAGCGCTCCACTGCCTAGCCTCTGGTGAGCGTTCAATCAACAGTGTTGCAAAAGCATTGGCGGTCTCGACCCGCACCTTACAAAGAGAAGTGGGAAGCCGCACTGGCAAGTCGCCGCACTTTTGGTTTGCCCTCGCTCGGGTTAGGCGTGCCTGTCGCGCCCTGCCTCAATTTGACCGCCTGGCTGATGCCGCAATTTCATTTGGCTTCGCTGATCAGGCCCATATGTCACGTGAAATGAAACGATGGCTTGGTGTTTCGCCAAGCGCGATCACTTCGCAATCAGACATTTTCGAGCAACTCCTGCAGCCCGGTTACGGCTGATGCCGAACGGGCGAACAGATTTCGATCAGAAAACCATTCATATCAGCAACGTAGGAGGTCGTTTGCCCCCAGGGCTCGTCTCTAGCGTCTTGAACAAGTTTGGCGCCAGCGTCGAGCGCTCGGCTGAGTGCACTTGCAACATCGTCAGTCTCAAATGCAAGTTCAAAAACCGGAGCATCTGTAGTCGCGCTAGCCGGAGACTTTCCCAGCTCTTGCATGAGTTTCAGTGACGAGAAAGAAAGCGTCGTCGCCCCGGAATCGAGTTCGCCATAGTCTCCGCCCTCATGGAGCATCTTTCGCTGGAATCCAAAAGCGTTCGCATAGAACGCCAGCGTTTCAGCAACGTCTTGAACGTATAGGATGGTGTATTTGAATCTCATTTTGATCGGCCTCAAAAGTTCGATTCTTGATGCTATGCCTGCTCACTGGGTGTGTCTTGAAGATTTGCGACAACTAGTCAGTCAAGCAGTGCCCTGCACTGCTCAACAATATTGTCCGCACTCATGCCGTAGTGCTTCCTGACCGTCGGGGTTGGGCCAACTATTGCAAACTCATCAGGCAGGCCGACAAAGCGCATGCGGGTCGGATGCTCTTGCGCCAGCAACTCGGCAACCGCACCGCCCAGACCGCCTGTCACATGGTGCTCTTCGGCGGTGACGATGCCGTGGGTTTCAGCGGCTGCCGCTAATACGGCGTCTCGATCAAGCGGTTTGATGGTGTGCATATTGATGACACGCACGGTGATCCCCTCCGGCGCGAGACGATCAGCCGCTTCGATCGCATCAGCGACCAGGCAGCCACATGCAATGACTGAAACATGGTTGCCTTCACGAACAATGTCGGCTTTGCCAACTACAGGAGCGGCATCAATCGGTGTGACCGGTTTTTCCTCGTAGCGTCCACCGAGGCGAACATAAACGGGGCCATCAAGCGCCGCAGTCGCCTGCGTCAAATGCCAAGCCTGGTGCGCATCAGCAGGCACCAGCACTGTCATATTGGGTAGCGTTCTGAGCAGCGCCAAGTCTTCAACCGCATGATGCGTGCCACCAGACACACCGAGTGTGATACCTGAGCATGAGGCACCAATCACGACACGCTGATTGGCATAGGCAACATCATTGCGCAGTTGTTCCATGGAACGCGCGGTAAAGAATGGCGCGTAGCCGCACAAGTAGGGTCGCATGCCGGTGGTTGCGAGGCCGCTTGCAATTCCCATCGCATTTTGCTCAGCAATGCCCGCTTCCAACACTCGCTCCGGGCTGTCAGCCATCATCTCGCGCAGGCCAATTAGGTCGAGTGTGTCGGCCGAAACGGCCACCACTGATTCGTCTTGGCGGGCCATGGACGCTACCGCCAGCCCGAAAGATAAGCGCGATTGATTCTGGACTTTTGCAACCCACTCGGGCTGCTGCTCAGCTACTCCATTCACAGCGGCTCTCCCAACTCGGCCAAGGCCTTCTCATAGACGTCATCCGTCACCATATTGCTGTGCCAAAGATGAGTGTCCTCAGCAAAGCTGACCCCTTTGCCTTTGACCGTGTGAGCGATGATCACTGATGGCCCTGATTCAAACGGCAGGGCATCGAGCGCAGTCACGATTTGCGCCATGTCATGCCCGTCGATCTCGCGAACGCTCCAGCCAAATGATCGCCATTTGTCAGCCAATGGTTCCAGCGACATCATCGACGACACATGACCGCTTTGCTGAACTTTGTTGTAGTCAACAATGGCCGTTAAATTGGGCGTCTGATGATGGGCCGCAGCCATCGCGGCCTCCCAGTTTGAGCCCTCTTGTAACTCGCCGTCACCGATCATCACGTAGACATTGAAGTCGCGCTTTTGCAGGCGCGCGCCCAGCGCCATACCCAAACCAACCGACAAACCATGCCCCAACCCACCGGTGCTCATTTCTACACCAGCAAGCTTGATGTCGGGGTGCATGCCAAACAAAGACTGATAGCCGTAAAACTGGTCAATCACCGCGTCGTCGATGATGCCCGCTTGAGCGAGTACCGCGCCTAGGGCGGCATTGGCATGGCCCTTCGACAATACGAAGCGATCGCGTCCGGGCCAATCAGGCTCGGCGGGGCGCAGACGCATGGTGTGAAAGTACAGCGCGGCTAGCAGGTCGGCTGCTGACAGTGATCCACCCATGTGCCCCGAGCCAGCTGCATGCAGCGCTCGCCAGACGTTACGGCGTATCTTGAGTGCTTCGTTTTTCAGTTTAGGCAGATCTGCCGCCGTCTGGCTCATCTGTCACCCCTCCGACTTTTATTTGACCCTTGACTCATCAATCATATCGGCAATGGTTTGTGTCACGGCTTTCGTGCCCATATCGCCACCGAACTCCTGCGGCCGCAGCCGCTTTGCCTCAAAGCCGGCATAGACTGCCTGCTCAATCACTTCGGCCGCATCTATGCAAGCTTGATGACCATGCTGTTCGCCCAAATAGTCAAGCATCAGCGCACCGCTGAGAATGGCAGCAATTGGGTTTGCCTTGTCTTGTCCAATGATGTCGGGCGCGCTGCCATGCGCCGGTTGAAACAGAGCATGTTTGTCGCCAATCTCAGCGCAACTGGCCATACCCATTCCGCCAACAAGCCCGCCACCAAGGTCGGAAAGGATGTCGCCAAACATGTTCTCTGTAACGATGACGTCAAACTCCCAGGGCCTGCGGATCATATCCAGCGCAGTGGCATCGACATAATTGTAGTCGCGCGCGATATCGGGAAACGCGCCGGCACGCTCATCGTAGATTTTTCTGAAGAACGCCATTGACCGGAACACATTGGCTTTATCTACGCAAGTTAGCTTGCCCTTGCCTCCCCGCTCGCGCCGCTTTGCCGCAAGTCTGAATCCGAAGTCATGCAATTTTTCGGTGGTAGCGCGGGTAATGCGCAAGATGTCTTGCACTTCATCATCGTTGGCAACGGTATCGCGTTTATTCGCTGCAGCCGAGTAGAACAAGCCCTCGGTTGACTCACGCAACACCACAAAGTCGATGTCGGACGCTCTCGGATCCGCCAGCTTGATCGGCGCATTCGGGTAGGCCTTAATGGGTCTGACGCCAGCGTATAAACCGTATCGATCACGTAGCCTCAAGTGCGGTGATATCTCGGTGCCGTCGGTATGACGAACGCTGGGTAAGCCAATTGCCCCGACGAAAATGGCATCGGATTTGCCCGCAGCTTCTTCTGCGCCGGGCGCCATGTCCTGGCCAGTCTCTTTAAAATAAGCAGCTCCCGCCAGTAATGGATTGAATTGCAAGTCAAACCCACCCACCCGAGCCTGGGCTTTTTCAAGGACGGCAAGCGTGGCATCGACAACATCCACACCGATGCCGTCCCCTTTGATCAAGGCGATTTGAAATTTCGTCATAGCTTCCAGTATTTAGTTTTTATGCATTGGTAGGTACCGGGTACTTACCTGGCAAGGACGGTCTCCGTCAGGCGGTAGTATAACGAATACTCTAATGTATACGCTAGAAGCTGGACATGCCCTGGTGCCTATGGCCGTCAGCGAGCATGCCACAGGCGCATGACAGACCGATTGGCAGACCCATTGCTATAGTCACGGGCGGTCGACCTACGGCCAATCAGCAACTTAAAAACCTCGAGTCAAACGCCCCCACCGGACCAGCCAATGCCAGAAACCTCAACCCCATCCGAACCCGAAGTCAATTGGCGCGCACAGATCTACGAGGTCTCCAAAGCCGTCGGTATCAAGCATGCAGCCTATGTGCCAGACGCCGGTCATTCAGAGGCGATCAAGCGCTTTGAGGCTGACCCCGGAGTCAATGCGGTTGTGCTCACGACGGAAGAGGAAGGGATTCCCTACCTCGCAGGCGCTCACCTTGCCGGGGATCGTGGTCTGCTATTGATGCAGTCCAGTGGGGTTGGCAACTGTATCAACATGCTGTCGTTGCAAGCCAATGCACGCTTCCCTTTGCTCATGGTCATCACGATGCGAGGGGAATGGGCCGAGTTCAATCAGTGGCAGAACCCGATGGGGCGAGCCGCTGAACCCGCTCTGAACCTTATGGGCGTGATGACCTGGCGAGCCCAGAAGCCGGAAGAAGTGGCTAATCTGCTGCGCGGTGCCGCCACGATGGCCTTCGAAGGTGATCAGGCCTGCGCCGTGCTGTTGAGCCAGCAACTCATTGGTCAAAAAGTCTGGAGTAAAAAATGAGTGATTTACTAGACCGACGTGCTGTCGTCGCTGAGTTGCTTCAGGATCGTGGCGATCTCCTGGTTGTCACCGGCCTTGGCTCTCCTACTTATGACGTGTTCGCGGCTGGCGACCATGACCGTAACTATTACCTTTGGGGCGCGATGGGTGGCGCCGCGATGATCGGATTGGGCATAGCAAAAGCAAAGCCAGACGAATCGGTCTTAGTGATTACCGGTGACGGGGAAATGCTAATGGCGATGGGCGCGTTCGCAACGATCGCCGTGCAGGCGCCCAAAAACCTGACCATTGTCGTTTTAGATAATGGTCACTATGGCGAGACTGGTATGCAGCTAAGCCATGCTGGCCACGGCATCAGACTGGATCAAGTGGCTGCTAGCGTTGGCTTTGATGACGCGCACCAGATAACCGATATGGCTGGCGTTACTGCGCTTCGCTCCCAACTGCAAACCGGCCAATCGCTCACTTGTGCAAACATTGTTGTTGGTACAGATGAGCCTGAACGCGTCTTACCGTCACGCGATGGCGTACACATCAAGAACCGTTTCAAGTTGGCTTTGGGGCAGGTGCTTTAACGGGCAACACCGTGTCGACCAACCCTGTCAGCCTACTGCACGCTTAACTAGACAAGGGCTCGACACGCCCAGGGCGTTCACCAAAACTAAATTGACCATGCCTAGCGATCAAGCAAGGAATTTGGTCAATTGTTTTTGGGCATACACTGGATGCTGCGGTTTGGCGTTTTCAAACCGCTAAGACACAACGACAATCATAAATGGAGATGGTGCATGATTCTTTTTCAACAAAAGAAGATCTAGCTATTTTGCGCAACCGCCGTGGTGGCAGCATTGACCGCGACAAGCGCTGTAGCTGAGAACAAGGACGATTTACCAGGATGGGCTAAAGACCGGCCTAATACGGAAACTGCAAAGCGGATGGCCCCGGTAGCCGCTTCACCCATCCCGACGGCACCTGACAAACTCCCAATTGACAAATTCAAGCTACCTCCTGGGTTCAAGGTTGAGACCTGGGCGGCCGGCGTATTAGATGCCCGCGCCCTGCGCGAAGGCGACAAAGGCAACCTGTTTGTCAGCACATTCGCTGTTGGCAATAAGGTTTACGTCATTCCAATGGAAGGCAAGCGCGAGCCCAAGACGCTCATCGACAAAGTGCAGTATGCAACCGGCATTGAGTTTCACGACGGTGACCTGTACTTCGCAACGCATGAAAAGATCATGCGCTACGACGATATCGAATCCAAACTCGATAATCCTGGCACGCCAACCATGTTGTACGACAAACTGCCAGGCGGTGACGATCACAGCTGGAAGTACATCAGAATCAACGATGACAAGCTCTACTACAGCATCGGCGCTCCTTGCAATATTTGCGACCCAGGTGACTACGCCAAGATCTATCGGATGAATCTTGATGGCAGCGATATCGAGACCATTGCCTCTGGCGTGCGGAACACCGTTGGATTCGACTTTAGTCCCAAGACCAATGAACTCTGGTTCACCAACAATGGTCGTGACTGGATGAGTGAAGACATCCCCAATGACACGCTTCACGTCGTTTCAAGCGAGAACCCGCACTTTGGCTTCCCGTACTGCCATCAGGACGACATCCGCGACCCCGAGTTTGGCTGGGGTAAGTCTTGTGAGGATTTTGCCAAACCCGCGGCGTTGCTTGGACCGCATGCTGGCTCGCTTGGCATGACGTTCTACGAAGGTAAGATGTTCCCCGAGAAATATCAGGGCGCCATGTTCATCGCGCGTCACGGCCCCTGGAACCGCACGGAGAAGTACGCCGACATCATGGTCGCCTGGCCTGACGGCAAGGGTGGCGCCAAACTGGAGCCCTTCATGACCGGATTCGTCGAGAACAATACCTACCTCGGCAGACCGGTGGACTTCCATGTCATGAAAGACGGTTCAATGCTGGTCAGTGATGACTTTGCAGGCGCGATTTATCGCATCAGCTACACGGGTCAGTAATGCACCGAGTTGTTTCTTTTGTTTTGGCAAGCGCGCAGCGTCATCGCGCGCTTTGCCGACCGCGCCACTCGATAGCCGCAGTGGCGCGGTTGGTGATGGCCGCTACCGCGCTGCTTGGCAGTGCCGGCCTGCAAGCACAGTCCTCCTCTACTGCGCCCGCTGAAACGGTGTCTAGCGACTATGCCGCCCGCTACGCAAGCAGTTGTGCCAGTTGCCATGGCGACAAAGGTCGCAGCGACCTGGACAACATTCCTGTCCTTGCCGGACAGCATTCGTTCTACGCCATTACCCAGTTGTTTCTGTTCCGGGAGGGGCGACGAGCCAACCAGGAGATGTCTGCAGTTGCGGCGAACATGAGCAATGAAGATATGCAAGGCTTTGCCTCGTTTATCTCTTCAATGCTGCCTGTGCCGCCCCCACAAGCCGACGCGCCTGACGCAGAATTATTGAAACGTGGAGAGCAATTGGCGCAAAAATACCGATGCAGCTTTTGCCACGGTGATGACTTCAGTGGTGGGGAACAGGTACCCCGAATCGGCGGCCAGCATGAAGATTATTTGAAGATGACGCTGCGCGAATTCAAAAACGGGGAACGTCAGGGATACACGATGGCGATGGCGGGTG
Organism: Burkholderiaceae bacterium; assembly: GCA_045106815.1. Lineage (GTDB taxonomy): Bacteria > Pseudomonadota > Gammaproteobacteria > Burkholderiales > Burkholderiaceae_E > JAUIAI01. The sequence continues at coordinate 89,994 of JBGCFG010000046.1, forward strand.
CCGTGAGTGAGATTTCCCAGGAAGATCTCGACACCGTGGCCTACTATCTGGCGCGCTTTAAAGAATAATTGGGCATAGCCAGCCGATCACCACATGCGGTCGGCTGCATACGCCTCGTAACCTGCATCATAGGCATCAGCATCGAATTCGGCCTGCCGTTCCTTAATGAACGCGCCAGCCGTTGGCACGCGCGGGGCATCGGCAGAGGCGTTCCACAAGTTAGAGCGCATGAGGGCTTTGGCGCACTGGAAGTAGACTTCCTGCACCGTGATCACGATAACGGTTTTAGGTTGTTTTCCGTCTTTCTCGAATTGCTCGGTCGCCTCTGGAGAGGCATTCAATTCGGCCCGGCCGTTGACACGAACGACATTCAGACTGCCCGGCACCATAAACAGCAAACTGACTCGGCCATCCTCAACGATATTGCGCAAAGAATCTATCCGGTTATTGCCCATCCAGTCAGGGAGCCAAATCGTCTGGCGATCAACCAGATGAACCACCGGACCGCGATCTCCTCTGGGACTTCCATCGGTACCGTTCGGGCCGACTGACGACAGAATGACAAAGCGTGAGGCGCCTATCCATTGCTGATAGAGCGGAGTCAAATGCGGCGCCACTTTGGTAATCGCGGCAGGCACCGGAGCGCCGTAAAGCGCTTCTAGCTGCGCAATGGTCTTGATGGCTTGCATAACCGCTCCCCGCACGACTTAAAACATCATGGTAAATCACGTCCCTATGCGACGAAGAGCCATTGACGACAACCAGATGGCTTGGCAGACGGCCGTGTTCGGTTCATCATGGCGCCCGAACAATTCTCTACCGCTTCTTCGAGACGCGGTATCACCAGGCGTAGCAGGAAGGCACTGTGGACAAACTATCTGAACGAGTCGACTGGCAGTACGTGTTGCGAGAGTTTTGGAATGTGTACCGGTTCAGCTCCGCGGGCGGGAGTAAACCTATTCGCACACACCAACGACAGGTTCGTAACCTCCTGAGCGCCGAAATGGAGCATGACCCCACCGTGCTCGTGACCGAACCTGAAACACTACCCGTTTGCGCCTGGCTCAGCCGTGCGCTGGACCAGGGTCTGCTTGAACGCACCGCTCCCATGGTCAGAGCCCTGCGCCATGTGACCAATGAATTGGTCTGGACTTATGGCTATGAACGGGTACCGCCAGGACTTCGGCGCAAGTACGCTTATGCAGAATTACTCGGGCCAAACGGCCCAGTCGTGAGCGACCGCCTGATTCTGGGCGTGGTGCTGTTTGCGCCACGGTGCACCTACCCCGCGCACAGCCACGATGGGATTTTTGAGTCATATATGTGCCTGAGCGGTGCGGTCTCTGAAGGCAACGAAGGCGTGTATGCACCAGGCTCCTTGCTTTACACCCCGCCGAACAAGGCTCACCGCATTACAACTGGCGACTTTGAACCCACCCTGTTGACCTATGCCTGGACCGGCGAGCCCGATAAATTGCTGAATCAAAAAATGAGCTTCACCCGTCAGCGGCGAAGAGACGCCGCTTCGTCGGAGTATTAGGCATCACTGCTGATGGTCACCTTTGAGGCGCTCAGTCAGATCATTCTGATACGCAAAAATCGAAGGTAAGCCGCCGGTGTGTATGAAAAGAACGGTCTCACCCTGCTTGATGACACCGCTTTCCACGAGCGAAATCAAGCCCGCCATCGTTCTACCTGAATAGACCGGATCCAGCAGGACGCCCTCCAGACGTGCCGTCATCGAAATTGCGTTCATTACGGCATCATTGAGTTGGCCATATCCAGGGCTGAGCACGGCATCATCAACCAGAACATCGCTGCCTGTGATGTCGCCGCCGCCCAGCATCTGAGCCAGTTCATTAACCCGGCGTGTGATCCGCTCATGCTGGGCAACGGCATCCCGGCGCACACAAATGCCATGCACCGGCACTTGCCAGCCACAAACCCGAGCGCCAGCCAAAAAGCCAGCATGAGTGAGACCACTACCAGACGGGATCACCACGTGATCAGGTGCCTGACTCATCGATTCCAGTTGAATCGCGCACTCGGCAGCGCAGCCGCTGTAGCCGAGCCCGCCAACAGGCGGATGCTCAATCCCGAGGTGAACTACATAGGGGCGGCGCCCTTGCTCGCTTAACTCGCGGGCCATTCGGTCCAGGTTGGCGTCGGCAGCTGCCTCATTCTCGCCTTCATCAAAATAGTGAACCTGTGCGCCAAGCAGATGATTGAGCAATACATTTCCTGAACCGTTGTAAATTGCATCATCTTTGGGTACCCGGTGCTCAAGTTGCACAACCGCCTGCCAGCCCAGCCGGGCAGCGGCCGCCGCACACAAGCGCACAAAGTTCGATTGCACCGCGCCGGTAATCAGCACAGTGTCGGCCCCATCGCGTTTGGCTGGCCCGAGGTAGTACTCAAGCTGACGTACCTTATTACCGCCCATGGCCAGTGACGAGGCGTCGTCACGTTTGGCCAGAAGTGATATGCCCAGTTCGCGACCGAGCCTTGGAAGTGCCTCCAGGGAGGTGACATCAAGCCCCAGATCAACGGTTGGAAAACGCTCAAGCGCCGGCAGGCGCTCAAAGATGGCTTGCTTCATCAATAACTCCAGGCCTTGCTCGGCTTTTTAGCGCAGCATACCCTTACTGAGCAGCCAGACCAAAGGTCAGAGGCGCGCCAATTTCTGGTGCGAAATCTCCTGGCGAACCATCGTTCACAAAGACGAGTCCAATCGTCTGAGTCAGATTGCTTACCCCTAGATCACTGAGTGCCACCGATATCTCAACCGCATCGCCTGCCGAGTTGGCGTTCGCATTGAGGGCGCGTAAGAACGAGGTACTAAAGGCCTCGCCTGTTGCCATTGAATACAGTGACGTGCCTTGAACGAGAAAGTCAGCACCGAGCCCTGACAAACTGCCGGATCGAAACCCCGTATCAGGATTCTGGTCAGCATCAATGAAGATGTTGTAGCGACCATTCAGTGCGCTTGGCTGGACAAACGTCGTCAGTACCGACAGTGATGCATTGTCATTGGCGAGCTTGATCGTCAGCCAGTCAGGTCCGTCGCTCCCGACCGCGTCGGTCGTATCCTGGTAGGCCAGTGGTACTGCATCCCAGTCCGTGAAGCTGCCATCAATCACAATTGCAAACTGGCGGGCTTTTGCCAATGGCATCGCCGATAACACCTGCTGGTTCTGATCGACATTGCCGGCGGCATCGCGCGCCCTGATCACGAAGTAATAGGTTTGCCCTTCTTCAAGATCAGTTATCAGTGCCTCATTGGCGTACGCGCTGGGTTTAGGGCCAGTCGAATATCCCGCTCCGGGCACGCCTTGAAGGTCGAGCCTCTGGGCCAAGGTGAGATCGGGGTCAGTGGCAAAGTTAAACGGCTCTGTTTGGTAGTAGAGTTGGTACTGAACCTGGTTGTAGTCCATGGCGAGGTCCCAACGCACCACGACACTACCCAGGTCTGGTCCGGTGACTGCCTGTTGAATACCAACACGCGGATCGGGCGCGCCCGGTGGCGTTGGGAACCCAGGATTGTTGGCATTGAAGGTGGCATTCCAGGAGGGCGCAGTGGTGTCCTCACGAACTGCATTCGTGCGCACGAAGTCATTCACAAGCACGATTTGTTCGTCGGTTATGTAGTGACGAAAGCCGGAAAGCTGCTCGGCCTCTACGATGTCTTGAATCAGCAAGTCAAAGCCAACACCCTCGCCCAGCAGGGTTTCGGTATCCATCTCGCCGGGCGGCCCCTCCGCATAACCCAGAGACAGAACGGTGAATCCGTCTTCGCGTTGCGCCTCAGCCATGAGTCGCGGGCGGAAGTTGAATTTATTGTCTGCTGCAAAGTATGGGTTAAAACTCTGCGCTGAGGATGAATCCAGGCGGTAACTTTCGAACAAGACAAAATCAATCAGCGAACCAGTCGTGATTTTGTAGTGCTCGAAAACTGGATTGAAATAAAACAAACCCCGGTTCTGCAAAATCAGTTTGTTGGGGTATTCAGTGCGTAAGCGCTCGATAAACGCGCGAAACCCGCCAGCCGTCCATTCGAACTCAGATTGATTCGCGCTGGTCTCATCGGTGAATGAGTTCGGCGCGGCGGTATCGATGGTGTCCAGGAACAACCCGTCGCAGCCCAGACCGCGAGAGCCAAGGCCCGGTTCATTGCTGAGCATTTCACGAAGCCCCGGTACGCCATCGGCGCTAAAGGTCATACCGTTAATGACGTCAAACCATGCAGGATGCCCGGCATTAACGAACGCCACATCAAAATTGCCATTGCGGTCTGGCGAACCGTCGTAGTCATTGTCATCAAGATAGTACGGCGCAAATCCTGTCCCGCCGCTGCTCGGCAGCCCATTGACATCCAAACCGACCAAGCTAGAGCCTGACGCTGCCGGACCGCGTGGGTCAGTGACCGGACCAGTGCCGTCGCCCGTGAAGCGCCCGCGAGTATCGCTAAGCATTTGCGCGTCGCTCAGGCCAAACGTGCGGCTGTCTTCACCGACCGAGATGTAGCACAGCACAATGACGTCATCGGCAGATGTCGTCGGGTCATTCCCGCGCTGGATCCGATCAATCTCATCGGCCGTGATGTTCCCCTGGAATGGATGAACAATCGCCAGATCATAGTTTTTAGCCTGATCAATCACGGTGTCATTGAGCGCCGTGTAATAGATCATGTAGGAGTCGACATCTTTGGCTGCTGCTCTGAGCCCCGCCTGGCCACTCAATGCTACGGCCTCACTGGCCACGCTCCCCAAGGCATCTGCTAATCGCAGCCTGACCAGGGCCCCATGAAAACCAACCGTGGGCTGATACGTCCAGGTGACCGTGCCCGCACGCGCCTCTGGTCCGCTCATTAACGACCTATTGGAAACCGCCGAGTCTTCAGACCAACGACTACCCCCATCAAGGCTGTATTCAAGAATCAGAGTCAGTTCAGTGTCGTTGATGTCAGCGTAGTCAAACGCCAGTGTGACTGTTTCAGCATTGCTTTGAGCGATCGTCAGCGTCGACACCGTCGGCGCGTCGACTCGTTCGGTATCGGTATTGCTCCCGCCGTCGCCACTACCACCGCCGCCACACCCGGCCAGTACCAATAACAGGCACCACATCAGACAGTGTTTAAGTCGCCCCATACTCGGCACCCCTATTGCATCATTTCTATCGTTCAATCGATTGTTCCAGCAAAACCAGAGGTCCCGAAGCGTTCGCCACCTCGTGCTGGGAAATAACAACGCGCGCTCAACTGTTGCAACAAATGGCCTGTCTCCGTATGGTTAGGTGTCACTGGCACCCTGAGCCAGACCCGTCATTGAGAGCACACCTATGAAACTCCCTGAGCATGGCAAGCGCTGGAACGATCTCGAAACCGAGATGGACGAGGCGCGCAGCCAGGACGTTGACTGGCAAAACGGCCGCATCGGCGTATATATCCACTATGGCGGCGAGGAAGTCCTGGCGGTGGCCAAACAGGCCTACCTAAAGTTTTTCTCAGAGAACGGCCTCGGTCCAAGAGCCTTTCCCAGCCTGGTCCGGTTTGAGCGAGACGTCATTCAAATGACGCTCGGTCTGCTCAATGGCTCGCCACAGGCTGTCGGAGCCATGACCACCGGCGGTACGGAAAGTATCTTTCTGGCTGTCAGGGCAGCGCGTCAGTGGGCTCGGCAGCATCGTCCGAACGTGCAGGCAGCCGAAATTCTGCTGGCCAAGTCTGCGCACCCAGCCTTCAACAAGGCGGCTGACTTCTACGGGATGCAAACGCGGCGCGTTGCCATCGATGCAGACTTCCGGGCAGACCCACAAGCGATGGCCTCAGCCATCAATGACAACACCATCATGGTCGTCGGGTCGGCACCGGCTTACCCGCATGGCGTGATTGATCCCATCGAAGCGCTAGCCGGCATAGCCACTCGACACAATCTCTGGCTGCATGTTGATGCCTGTGTGGGCGGGTTCATTGCACCCTTCGCCCGAAGACTGGGCGCGCCCATTCCGCCGTTCGATTTTTCAGTTGAAGGCGTTCGTTCTATGAGCGCAGACCTGCACAAATATGGCTACGCCGCCAAAGGCGCGTCAACAGTCCTTTACCGTGATCAGGAGTCTTTTGACTACCAGGCGTATACCTTTGATGAGTGGTCACATGGCAAATACAGCACCAATACGCTGGTGGGTACGCGCGCCGGCGGCGCGATTGCTGCCGCCTGGGCTGTCATGAATTTCCTGGGGGAAGATGGCTACATGGACATTACCAAGCGCGTGATGGCCATCCGGGAAAAGATCGAGCAAGGCGTGACGGATCTTGGCTTGACCGTCTGGGGCAAACCAGAGTTGGGCATCGTGGTCTACGGATCAAAGGAACGCGACATTGGTCCGATTGCCGATGCGATGCAGAGTAGACATTGGTTTGTGGGCCGAACGGCAGAGCCTCCCGGCATACACCTGATGCTCAACCTCACCCATGAGCCAATTGTTGATCAATACCTGTCCGACCTGGCTTGGGCGCTCGAATCAACCCAGGGACAATCCAGCAAAGGGCAGACAAGCAAGGTGCATTATTGAGTTTTACTTCAAGCGCCTGTGTTGATCATGCTGCCCGAATATTGGATCGTTGAATATGGTCCAGATTGGCACCTTCAATCCGAATCAGCTTAGTCCCTTTACCCATGATGGGCGAATGCACTTGCCCCACTTCATACAGATAGCAATCGCCCCGCTTCATGGTTTGCTGGCCGGTCGGCCTTACCAGCGCGGGGCTGGTTTCAGTTCCCTGTTCGATAATTTCCCAATCGGTCATTTCGGTTTCGCCTTCAGCCAGGCCATATATCGCCCACGTCGGCCCGTGGTCGTGCGGCCAGGCCTTGCCCATACCGTTTTCATACACATGACCGCAAACGCAAAAACCGAATTCCGGGTCCTCATACAAAACCTTGCGTGGCCGACACTCATCCGGTGTTAAGTGCTTGGCAACAAACTCGTCATCCAGCAGAGCCTTGGTCAGGCATTCCAGGAGGGCCTGCTGGCCGGCGACACCCGGATCCGCAGAGAGCCGTGACCGAATGTCGTCGCTGAGTTGCTCCAATGTGTAAGCCATCTCCGGTTTCCCTGCATATTAGGTATGGACCCAAAGCTTAGCAGGCAACTTCCTGCGATCTCTTTGGTCACGGCCAATCCTCTGGACTCAAAGGAGGCCACCCACTGCCCAACTACCTAGATTCTGTGATTATTTGTCCATCCAGACAGTGCTACCTTAAAGGGCTAAAGATACCTCGGGGGAGCGCACAATGGGCACCAGCTTAGTTCAATGGCGCGCTGCGGCAGCAGCCACGTCACTCTTAATTGCCAGCTTGCTAGTGGGGCAAACCGCCCAGGCACAGGGCAACTGGCAGATGCAACGAGCGCAGATCATTGATCGCAATGGCTTTGGACAGCCTATGGTGGCGGCCACCATCATGCTGCCAGCCGGCATGAAAACCCAGGGCGGGGTTCGATGGCGGCTAGGCGCCAATGAGTGCCCGCAAGGCCATACCTTCGACTGGCAAGCAGCCTCACCCGACGGTCTATGGACGGTCACGATTATTCCGAGCGAACGCTGGGGTGCGAGCTCGACCGGCCAGCCGGCAGGAAATGTCTGCAATGTCGCTGAGGTGCGCAGCGCCAAGGGCTACCTCGAAGCCTGGGTGAGTCACTACCGCAAGGGCGCCCGTGTGCTTGACTTCCGTGACCGGCCTGATCTGCGCCAATCCAGTGCGCAACTGAACAATGAAATGAATGTTGGCAGCATGCAAAGCACCACCCGGGCTGATGCAGGTGAAGTCTTAATTGGGTATGAGCAAAATGGCCAAGCCTTGCGCGAATCAATCGCGGCCGTCGTTGTGATTACCGAAAGCGTCTTTGGCGGGATGGGAGTAGGCCCGGACATGCGCTTTTTGCAGGGCTTCAGCCTACCCGCTTTTGCGATGCGAGCCCCCGCGGGACAACTGAATTTCACAGCTATGGAACAAATCAGGCAGACCATTCAACTCGCACCTGAATGGTCTGCCCGGATCAATAAACACAATCAGGTCATGAACCGACAGAACATGGATCATTCGAAAAAGATGCATGACATTCGGATGAAGCATTCAAGGGACATGAGCGGCATCATTAACAAGGGCTACAAGGAAAGGAGCGCCGCAATGGACCGCAGCCACCGCGAATTTATAGAATCTATTCGCGGCACAGAAACCTGGAATTTGCCCGGTGGTGGCACGACCGAAGTTGAAGCGAGCACAAATGCCTGGCAACACAACGACGGCACGATCATCACCAGCGACCAGCCCGGATGGCGTCCAGCCGATGCCGGTATTGATGCCACGCGATTGCAACGGACACAATGAAACCATGACAACTCATTCATTCCCAAGACCCGCCATCAGCGCTTGCGTCTTTGCGCTACTTACATCCGTGTCGTGCTCAATGGTCTCAGCGCAAGATCGCTTTCCGCCACCCGGCCAGAGCCAACCGGGTTTATCCACCATGCCCGCTCGCACAGCACCTGCGCAAAATACCGCCAACGCGTTTCCGTCACAGTCTCGCATTCAGCAGAATCCGGCTAGTCAACCAGGGCAAGCGGGTTCGCGTAGCGTGGGTAATCAGTCAGCCTTCACCCAGCAACCGCAGAACAACCCGAGGGCAAACCTGTCGGGAACTGGCCAGCCCGGCGGTTCAGGCGGCGGATTCCGTATGCCAGCTTCGCCCGGGAAGCAAGCTCCGGGTCAGTCTTCTCTGGCTCAGAAAGAATTGCAGGATTTCGGCGTGCCGCCTACTTCACAATTGCATGCTGGTGCCATGCACGGGCCAACCCCTGTGAAGATTCCCGGCGGCCGGGTCACCACAACAGATGAGTTGGCAGCGGCGATGCGTCAGGGCCAGCAACCGCCCCTGGTCTTTCATGTTCTGGGCGGTCAGGAAGCACTTCCCAACGCTCAGTATGCAGCGCCAGCCTCGGCACCCGGCAACTTTAATGATGAGACCCAGCGGGCGTTCTCTCAGTACCTGGGGCAGGTCACTCGTGGGCAGAAAAACCAGGCACTCGTGTTTTACTGTGCGAGCACCCAGTGCTGGATGTCATACAACGCTGCATTGCGCGCTATCAACAGTGGCTACTCAAACGTGCTTTGGTATCGCGGGGGCATTGAAGCCTGGAAAGCAGCAGGCTTACCAACCTCGCAATTGCAGTAGTTTGCTTTTAGGCAATATTGCTCGTAATGCGCAATACATCACACGTGGACTTCCCTGAGGGCAGCTGACTCTGGATCAATTGATACGCTAGCCTTTTGCCAATCACTCAGACGAACGCGCCCATCATTTCATCAACCTGCTCGCGAGTCGCGGCTCCGACAGAGATCAGATCTTCATCATTCAGATTCATTCGCTTGAGCGTTGCATCGTCAATTCGAGGTGACTCCTCGATGTCGTCGCTCATCAACTCGGCAAGCACCGACACACTACTGGCTACCCTGACGATATCAACGGCCGTGACTGGCACGTCTGCCTGCACAGGTTCAATATGATGTTGCTCAATGCACGCCTGAAGCGCGGGGGGCAACTCCCACTTACGAGCCAGCGCTCCTCCGACGGCACCATGATCAAACCCAAAGATCTCGCGCTCGGCAAGGTGCGGAAACAGGCCATCACTTTGCTCAACTGATAGTTGCAGGGCCTGACGCGACTGGTCAGGGCAGATCGTAAACATAATCAGCTGTCCAATATCGTGTAGCAACCCGGCCGTGTACAAACCATCTGAACCAGAGAATCCGATTTTCTGACCAATCAGCTGCGCCGCAACCGCGCAATACGCGCTGTGATTCCAGAAATCGGGCTCGGTTAAGAGGTCATTCGGAAAAGCTTTGAACGCATCTGTGGCACTTTGAGTAAAGACAATATCGCGGGTGCGGCGCGAGCCAATCACAGAAACTGCCTGACTGACAGAGACAACCTCAGCGCCACGATTATAAAAGGCGCTATTGGCCAACCGCAGGAGGTTAACGCTCATTGCGGGGTCTTTTTGAACAATGGCACCAATCTCATCCACGCCGGTATTTTCATCAACCAAGGCGGCATCGATCTCGATTGCGACGGCTGGAAAACCAGCAAGGTTTGAAATACCGTCGACCATTTCTTCAGGAGACATTGCCATGTCAGCCTCGCGTTGCCATGAGTTGAGAGTTCATCAGCGAGTCCGTAAGGTTGATTTAATCGCAGCACTTTCCTGCGCTGCAATTTGTTCCCGCTGAATCGAGCGCAAGCGTTTCATTCGAACTTTTCCGCTTAACGGGAAAAATTCAATCTTGCGTGGGAAGGGGCCACCCAGATCAGAGGCGGTCAGTTTGAAGCCGCGGCTTGCCAAATAGGATTTGGCAAACTCCAGGTTTTGAGAACCAACGCCGTCCAGTTTTTCGCTTTGAATGCTGCCGCCACCAAAGAGCTTGATTACGAGCCCTTCTTTTCGAGCGCCTTGCGAAGTAAAGAAGTCGATCAAGCCACCCATGGCGTCTTCTCCGTAGTACGCATTTGTCGGAGAGTGTCGTTTAGCAGCGCCGCCTGGTCCGGTACCCGGGTGCATAAAGTGATTCAGCCCACCCATCTTTCGGATGGGGTCGTAAACCGTCGCGCAAACACATGACCCCAGTACAGTACAAACCACTTCTTCTTCTGTACTTACATAGTACTGACCCGCAACAATCGTCAGCCGGTTGATCCCCATCTGGGGATCCGGCACTTTGCGGATATGTTGGAACATTCGCCGACTTATCAAGGCAGGACTCTATTGGGCGGTCATCAGTTCAGCATGGCGCAATTCATGGGCGGCTACGTGCGCACTTGATTCGGTAGCCCTGAGCAATTGATAGTAGTCCTTACGCCCAAAAGATAAGCGCACTAAAGGCTTGGGAAGTTCGTCTATATTGGCGCTCCGCACACCACTGGCACCCGCGGGCAGCCCTGCGGTCGCTCCTCTATTTGGATTGGCGTGGCAGCAGTAGCGCTTATGACTTGCTGATCAACTCCACCGGCTCTCCTTGCCCGAAAAAGTCGGGTTGACTCTATTTGCTAGCGCCCCGTTCCCACGAAGCGTCTACGTGGCGCCAGCGGCAGACTTGAGTCATGCTTCAGACTCGCGCGTCAACCTTCGCTGCATCAGCAGATAAACCGCGGGCACCACAAACATTGATAGCAATGGTGCGGTGATCATGCCGCCCACCATGGGCGCCGCAATGCGCTGCATCACCTCGCTGCCTGTGCCAACTCCCCACATAATTGGCAGCAGGCCCGCGAGGATCACTGCAACCGTCATGGCCTTTGGTCGCACTCGCAAGACAGCCCCATCGCGGATAGCATCGAGCAGATCGGTTTCAGCTGTCTTGCCACTGCGAATGCGCGCCTGCCAAGCCTGCTTTAAATACAGCAACATGATGACGCCAAACTCGGCAGCCACCCCGAACAGTGCAATGAAACCCACAACGCCAGCAACCGAGAGATTGAACTCAAGCAAATACAGCAACCAGACACCGCCGACCAGTGAGAACGGCAGTGTAAGCATGAGCAGTAATGCCTCGCCAGCTTGTCTGAACGTCAGATACAGCAGGACAAAGATGATGAGCAGCGTAAGCGGCACAACTAGTTTTAGTTTTGCGTTGGCTCGCTCTAGAAATTCAAACTGGCCTGACCAGGCCAATGCATAGCCTGGCGGCAACTTGACGCTTTCATTGACCACCTGCTGCATCTCTCTTACCGCAGAGCCAAGGTCACGACCACGTAGGTCAATGTATACAAAGCCTGCTAGACGCGCATTTTCACTGCGTAACATCGGCGGTCCGCTCGTAATCCGAATGTCGGCTACATCACCCAACACCAATTGCTGCCCCTGCGGCGTGACGATTGGCAGAACCCGCAGTTTGTTTAGTGAGTCGCGAACCTCCCGCGGGTAGCGAACGTTGATCGGGTAGCGCTCAAGACCTTCAATGGTTTCGCCAATGTTCATGCCGCCGATGGCAGAACTCACAACCGATTGGACATCAGCAATATTGAGACCAAACCGAGATGCCTGCTCGCGTTGAATGTCTACATCGATATATCGCCCGCCCGTCAGCCGCTCGGCGAATGCACTGGTCACGCCCGCGACATCTTTGACTGCCTGCTCCACCTCGCCAGTGAGTCTGTTTATGACCTCTAAGTCGGCGCCGAGAACTTTCACACCTACCGGACTCTTAATGCCGGTTGCGAGCATATCGATCCGGTTTCGAATGGGTGGAATCCAGATATTGGTCAAGCCCGGCACCTGCACGGTTTTGTCCAACTCCTCAATGATGCGCTCTGGCGTCATACCGAGACGCCATTGATCCTCGGGCTTTAACTGAATGATGGTTTCAAACATCACCAGGGGCGCCGGGTCTGTTGCGGTTACAGCGCGGCCGGCTTTGCCGTGAACTGAAGCAACTTCAGGCACAGCTTTTATCAGGCGGTCAGTTTGCTGCAACAACTCCGACGCCTTACCAGCAGAAAGGCCTGGCAAAGCAGTAGGCATATACAGAATATCGCCCTCGTCCAGAGGCGGCATGAACTCACTGCCAAGCTGCTGCAAAGGCCAAACGGTTGCCACTAATGCCAACAGCGACACCAGTATCGTCATTTTCGGGAAGCGCAGAACACCGTTGAGCAGGGGCCGGTACAACGCAATGAGAAGTCGACTCAGCGGGTTTTTACTCTCGGGTGGAATGCGACCACGAATCAAATACCCCATCAAGACCGGGATCAAGGTCACCGCCAGACCGGCGGCAGCGGCCATCGCATAAGTCTTGGTAAACGCTAACGGGGAGAAAAGCCGTCCTTCCTGCGCCTCCAACGTGAACACAGGCAGAAACGACAACGTGATAATCATGAGCGAGAAGAAAAGCGCCGGCCCTACTTCGGCGGCTGCCTTTGCAATGACCTGCCAACGCTCATCACCCGCGAGTTCTTGCTCCGGATGCTCCTCCTGCCAGTGCTCAAGATGTTTATGCGCGTTTTCGATCATCACGACAGCTGCATCAACCATCGCGCCAATTGCGATTGCAATGCCGCCGAGCGACATGATGTTGGCATTGACCCCTTGCGCCTGCATAACGATAAACGCCGCCAATATGCCAAGCGGTAGTGAAACAATGGCCACCAAGGCAGAGCGCAGATGAAACAGAAAGATTGCGCAAACTAGCGCAACAACCAGGAACTCCTCTAATAATTTAGTGCTCAGGTTGTCAATCGCCCGCTCAATCAGTTGTGAGCGGTCGTATGTGGGCACGATCTCAACGCCATCGGGCAGACTGTATTTGAGCGTTTCGATCTTTTCCTTGACCGCCGCAATTGTTGACAGGGCGTTCTCTCCCGAACGCATCACGACCACGCCCCCTACCGACTCGCCTTCGCCATCAAGCTCGCCGATGCCGCGACGCATCTCCGGCCCGAGTTGAATGCGGGCAACATCGCCCAGCCGAACTGACACGCCTGAAGCAGTAGTGACCAGTGGGATAGCTTTGAAATCGTCGAGCGTCTTCAGATATCCCGATGCACGCACCATGAACTCGGCCTCGCCCAGTTCAATCACTGACCCTCCTGTTTCCTGATTCGCACCTCGTATGGCTTCAATGACTTTGCCATGGGGAATGCGGTAGGCGACCAAACGGTCTGGATCCAGCACAATCTGATACTGCCGAACCATGCCGCCAATGGTGGCTACCTCAGACACGCCTGGCACAGTTTTGAGCTCAAATTTCAGGAACCAGTCTTGAAAGCTACGCAGTTGTGACAAATCCAACTTGCCGCTGCGATCAACCAAGGCGTACTGGTAAATCCAGCCAACGCCGGTGGCGTCCGGTCCAAGCGATGAAGTGGCCCCTGCAGGCAGTCTGGCTTGAACCTGATTCAGGTATTCGAGAACCCGTGAGCGCGCCCAGTAAAGATCGACATCATCTTCAAACAACACATAGACGTAGCTGTCCCCGAAAAACGAGAAACCCCTGACGTCTCGCGCGCCCGGCACTGAAAGCATCGTGGTGGTGAGCGGATAAGTCACCTGGTTTTCTACGAGCTGCGGCGCCTGACCTGGCCAGGTGGTGCGGATAATGACCTGCGTATCAGACAAATCAGGAATGGCATCAAGCGGCGTGCGAACAACGGCGAGCACACCCCACACCGTGAGAATTACTGTGCCAAGTAGAACCAGGAATCGATTGTTGACCGACCAGTGAATAAGCTTGGCAATCATTTAGCCTGGCCCCGCAGCTTCACCACCAACGGGATATCTTCTGCCTGCATCTTGAATTCGATTTCGATTTCGCTGCCTGCGGTTAGCTCGTCGGCGCGCACCTCAGGCGCCAAACCGAAGTCCATAGTCATGCCAGGCCACTCCAACTCTTCAATCGGTGGGTGGGTCAGGGTGATAGTCTCTCCGTCTACCGCCTCAACCTTAGCCATGGTGGTATAGGTCTGCTCTTCACTCTCTCCTGACCCCAGACGTGCCTCAATACCCTTAATACTTGCCTCGGAGTCAATCAAGAACTGTCCCGACAACACGATCTCCTGCCCTGCCGTCAAGCCGTTGCGAATCTCAGTATCACCGCCTACTTCAATGCCGGGTTCAACTTCAATTGGGCGAAATGACTCCCCCTCTCTGGCGAGCACAATCGTTCGCTTGCCAGTTCGTACCAATGCCTCGGTCGGAACAACCAAAACCTTGCGCGCTTCTTTGTCAGTCAATTCCATTTGAACGAACATGCCCGGTACCAAGTGCCGGCTCTTGTTTGACAACTCAACGCGGGCTCTGCGTGTTCGCGTCACTGGGTCAACCTGTGGCAACAAGGCTTGGACTTTGCCGGCAAATGTTTCACCGGGCAGCGCAGGCGTTTGTGCCGTCACAGGACTGCCTGGTC
>JBGCFG010000047.1:0-6264 GCA_045106815.1 Burkholderiaceae bacterium
CAATTCCATGACGCTGCATTTTGCGCGTGCGCTGGCGCCTGACATTCGCGTCAATGCGGTGTGCCCCGGGTTGATCACCACCCGCTGGTTTGTGGACGGCGTCGGCCAGGACGCCTATGAAAAACTCAAGGCTGGCTACGAGAGTTCAACACCGCTCGGTGAGGCCTGCACTCCGGAAGACGTCAGCGATGCGGTCATCTGGCTGGCCACCGGCGCCAGAACCACAACAGGTGAAATGATTCAACTCGATTCCGGTATGCATCTTGGCGGCAGTTCAAGGCCGGTTGTGTCACGCAAGACCTAAGCCATAAGTGGCACCCTCAGTAGGCCATGAGCGCAATAGCCTGAGAAGCGTGTCTTTGCCAATCTGTTGGCATGATTTTGTCAACAGCAAAGACTTTTTGTCAGCTCGCTCTCGCGGTGTTGTTCATGGCAGTGACGCCGCTTGCATTTGCCTGTGGTGCTGCGGGTGGTGACAACCGTGAGCCAGTGGACGCCTGCGATGAGGCCGGGGCATCTGTGCACCCGCCGGCCGGCCCAGCCGCCTCTACGGGCAATCCGGTTGATCTGATTACGGGCAACAAGTATCTGCGCCAGCTTGATGCGCGCTGGCCAGGTGGGCTGACGCTGGTTCGCCACTACAACAGCCGAAACGCGAGCAAGGGTGCTCTCGGGCCGGGGTGGCGGCACTCATTTGATACGCGTCTATTTGCGCGCCACCGCGAAGGCCGTTTCACGGTGCAAATTGTGCAGGGTGACGGCAGACGCATAGTTTTCCGCAGCCCGGCCAAGGGTGAGTCAGCGCAGACCATTTTGCAGGCGCTGCCCTCTGACTACGGCACAGTAAAACACCAACCTGAACTTGCCGCAGACCGCCGCTGGGTTTGGCGTTGGCGAGAGGGGTCAGCGCTGTACTTTTCTGAGCGTGGATTACTGACGAGTGTTGAGCGAGCTAACGGGCAGCGTCTAAAGCTGACTTACGAGGGGCAGACTGCACGGCTGCTTGAAGTGTCGAACCGTCACCGTCAGTCTCTACGCTTTGAGTACGAGGAGTCTAACGGGCGCCTGCGCCGGGTGCTACTGCCAGACCAGCAAGACATGCGCTACCAATATGATGCCGTCGGTGTTCTAACCAAGGTTACCCGCGGGAAGGAACATCAATGGTCCTTTGAACATGCTGACCATCTGCTTGGTGGCATCACAGCTGTGCGAAACGCGCTTGGCGAAGTTACCGCTCGCGTGCGCTATAACCCGCAGGGTCGTGCTGTGTACTCGTCGCTTGGTGGGGGCGCTGAAGCGGTGGAGCTAAGCTATGACTTGCCATCCACCGTCTTCGAGATCGGCAAAACAGATGTCCAGCCGGTCGATTCGCCAGGGCAAACCACCCGTTGGCAGTGGCGCTATGACCCGGTGACGCAGCAACGACAATTGCTGAGCTCGCAAGGCCCGGGTTGTAGCGTTTGCCCGGCTAGTGGCATCACCAGCCGCTTTGACGATAACCGTCGGTTAGTGCAGCAGCAATACCCACGCGGCGATAGCCTGAGCTATCAATATGACAAACGGAGCAGGCTTAGTCGACTTGTCTCGCAGCAAGATCCAGACCGAGCTGTCTTTAGCGAGGTTGAACTGCACTATCAAAGCGAAGCGCCTGACGCGCTACTTAGCCAGATTGATAGGTCATCGATTGCAAGTGGAAAGACGCATAGCTTGAAGTTCGAGCGCGACAGTCTGGGGCGAATTGTCCGAGTGATCGAAAGCGGATACGAACCAGACCTCTCAACCCTGACGAATCTGCAAGGGGAGAACCCTCGGTGGCGGATAGAGCAGTGGCGACCATTGCAAAGACAGTGGGCAATTGAATATGTACCGTTCGGGCCCGCAGCAGGTCTACCATGGCAAGTGGATGGGCCATTGCCCGGCTTAAAGGACGCAGCTCGCTATGTCTATGACCAAGCAGGGCGACCAACCACGCGCCTTGGCCCTCATCGACGCCAAGTCAACTGGCACTACAACCTGAATGGCTTACTAGCCACGACGGTCAGCGACGGTACCGCCGTAGAGTCTCGTCAGTACGACAAATTCAATCGCGTAATCGAGCGTGTGGCTCGCGGCATTATCAGCCGGGTAAGCTATGACGCTGCGGGGCGCCGGATCCAACTAGCTGCGTCAAATAGGCCCACGCTTAACTTAGTTCGTGATCAGAATGGCCAAATAGTCGCTTTGAAAGACAGCCAGTCACGTGAGCTGACGGTTGCATCGATCTTGTCAGGGGCTTTGAACCTAAAAGGACCAACTACGGGGCCGAGCACGGTAGTAAAAACAGCGCTGCCAGACATCGAGCCAGCACTTGAACTCATCACTCATGCGCGTGGCATCTTTCAACGACGAAAATCGGCGACAGGTGAGTCAGATCTCACCCTCGTCGACGACTTCGGCAGAGTGGTTGCACGCTTCGATAGTGAAACCGGCATCGAAAGGTTTGTCTACGATGAGGCAGACAGGCCAGTGGCTCGCGTAGATGGCGCAGGAAACGTCAGTCAGTATTTCTATCACGAGAACGGAAGTTTAGAGAGAGTTAGCAATCTGTCGGAGGAGTTGCTTCGTCGAAGCTATGAAGAGGGCGCTCTAAAAGCCGAATCTCAACGCTATCAAATTGAAGCGTTTAAGCGCGATGCACATGGCAGAATGACAGCGCGATCAGTTCTCTATCATGATCCGGTTACCGGTCAGGGCTTTGACAAGGCTTTAGAACTGTCCCGGTCATTTGACGCTGAGGGTAGGTTAAAGAGTCAAACTGTTGGTTTGGGTTACTCGCTACAGTACACATGGAGTGATCAGAGCGAACTAACCGGGCTGGCCCTGGTCAACAATGACGGTCAGACGAGGGTCCTGGCTGACAGTTTGAAATGGCAGCCCTTCGCTGGCGGACAGCGTGGCTTTATTAGCGGCCGTTTAGGTAACGGGTTGACTGTTGACTGGAAGTTTGACAAACAGATGTGGCCGATCGAGATCAGACATCAAGTCAACGCGAAAGAAGCAAGCTCTCCGCCAACCGTTCGATACACCTATGGTCCAAGCGGAAAGATCAGTAACAAGACAGTTGGCCCTCACATAACCCACTACGAGCATGATGAATTGGGTAGGCTGATTGCCTCAAAAGACAAGAACGGAACGACAACCTACAGGCATTCTGCAGCAAGCAAAGAACTACAAAGGCAGCGATCGCAAAGCCCGAGGGTTCTAAAAATATCGGATCAGAAAGCGAGCGCTGAACACTCAAACCGAACCCATTGGTACAAAAGCCCAACTGGCTCGCAAGTTGCGCTGGACTCAAATGGACGCCCCCAATGGACGCTTACTACGAGCCGGTCAGCATGGCGCTACCTCTACAACATCAAAGGGGAGCGAATCGGCAAGCTGAACTTGACTGATCCTTCGCAAAGCCGCTGGTTCATCTATGACAACCAGCGGCTGATGATGGAAACCGATGTGATCGGTAATCCGGTGCAGTTTTATGTTTGGTTAGATGGTCGCCCGTTGGCATTGATCGATCTGAATGAAAAGCAGCCGAGCATCCAATGGATTCACACCGATGCGATTGGACTGCCGATATCTGTAAGCGACGAATCCGCAAGGCTGCTTTGGCAGGGGAGCCTTGACCCTTGGGGTACGGCGATGCCTGCGGCAGCCGAGTTTCAAGTTAAGCTACGGTTTCCAGGGCAACTCTATGACGCGGAAACAGGTTTGCACGATAACTATCTTCGTACCTACGACCCAAGCAAGCGCCAGTATTTGGGGCCAGACCCGCTTGGCATAAGAGCCAGGGGGAACCGCTATGCCTATTCGAACCATTCTCCTCTCGATACGACAGACCCACTTGGTCTCTACGAAATCGACATGCATTATTACGCGACGTTGGTGATTGCGTTGGCTGCGGGGATGACATATGAAGAAGCTCGAATAGTCGCCCATGCGAATCAGTATGTAGACAATGGCGTCGCGACACAGCCTATCCGAACTGGCCCTGATGGCCGTAGTGGTTTGGGCGACCTCGTCGACACTGGGCTTACACGGCAGCAGGTCCTAAGGGACTGGCACTTCGTCCTGGATGAAGAAAATCCTAATAACGCGAACATCGGCAACCCAAGCAGCCACCGGCTAACGGTACTTGAAAACTGGGTAGATAGCGCACCGGACAGGATGACCCAAATGTTCAACCTGGGGGTCTATTCCCACCCGTATCTTGATACAGCAGCGCATCGGGATGAAAACAATGTGCCTTATCCACCAACCCGATGGGGCTTCGCAGTCGGACATGCCCATGACGTTCACCATCCTGACTATACATATAACCATTGCCAGGAATTTCCAGTGGTGGTTGTCGATGGGAACAATCCTGAGCAACCACCCGTCCACAATGTGTCGTGGAATCATAATGAAAGCCGAACGCTCGCGATTCAGGAGGGCCTCTATCAAGTTTATCGGCGATATGCCGGCCGAGAAGCGACAGTCTCATGGGAGGATTTGCAGGTAATGTTGCGCGAATTTAACGCAATTCATGAGTCGCAGGATCCGGATAGCCCGCGCAGCACGCAGTCAATTGATCAAAAACTAAGGACACTTGAAAGCTTTTTGCGTCAGCAGGGTATTCGGACTGGCGGAGACACACCTCGAAGAATTGATTTTGTAAGTGGAGTTATCAATCAAAACTCAGTTTACGATCGAAGAAGGGCAGCACTCTATTGGTCCCAGTATTTTTCTAATCCTGGGGAATGATGTCGTTAACTAGTTCGGTACATTCATTTTCATTGAGCATTGGTTCGAAGGTGGTGCTGTGTGCATTGGTGGCCAGCCCGGCCTTTGCGTCTTCAGATTGCAACGCGCTTGATCCCTCTGTTTTGGACGCCTCGCAGATGTTTCCTGCACTTGAAGAACAGGGGGCGTATTGCCTTACAGGCAGCTTTTTCGGCAATCTAAAGCCATATAGTTTCAAGTGGCCGCGCATGAAGAGTTATGACTCAGCGCTGGTAGTGTTTTCGGCTTCAAATTCGGAACTCAACTTACTTGGAAACGAAATAAGTAGTGAGAGTGTCGAGCGCCCGGGTGTACGGACGTTCTTCCCGAGAGGTTCCACCAGCGAGACAGGAATTGCATCGGCGGAGAATCAAGAGTACGCATTTCACTCGCTTCGAATAACAAACGGGAAGATTGATTTGCCAGGTACTTCCTACAATGTTATTCAAATTCCAAGGCATACACTTCGCATAAGTCTCGAATCTGATTTAGTAGATAGGCTAAAACCTCTAAAACGGCCGTTTACAGATCTAACCGGCGATGCTTTCAAAGAAGAGGTTGCGCGCGTGTTTCAACGTGATGGGTTGAGACACTGGGGTAACTCAGTTGACAACCTTGAGATTATTGGAGGCAAAACAGCCGTCAAGATGAGCGGTATCAACAATGCGGTCCGAGATTCGAAAATTGTCGTAACTGACAGTTTGGCTGGCGCTTACATGTTTGGTCCAGGGACCGTAATCGAGAACAATATCTTCATCTTCCGGGGGATGGCACGCACGGAATCTGCGGCACCCATAAAACTTCACTTTGGCGACAAAGCTGTCATCAGAAACAACATCTTTATCATCGAAGATGCGGAACATGCCCCAGAGCAGGCAATTTCTTTAATTCAGTCCAAGAACGTCACTATATCTGGCAACCAATTGTTCGGGAAGGCGGCGCTTGTACGAAAGTACGATGAGCAGACTTCGACAATTGAGCGCGACAATATGGTAATGCCTCTAAACGAACGCCCCTACATCAGTGAGACCATGCGAGCGGCAAGCCAGGTTGAGTGACCCATTTCGGTAGTGGTAGGGCGACTCCCTTTTGCTATTGACGTTCACTATCCGGTAACGTTCACCGGCCATCAATCAGGCGCAGTTAAAGAGCTATGGCTAAAGTCACCGCTCCTATCGGTTTGACAGACTCGGAAGCATGAAGCTGGTCGCCGCTGATTCACATCAAAGCCGGCTCGATCGATGAACCCTGAAGACGGTCGGCTCTGACTTCATTTGACGTGAACGGCTTCTGCTTGAGCAATCGAGTGGTACCGGCTAGTGGTGCTGCCTAGCGGAACCAGAGAGCTGTGGCCGGGGTGAAGCTGACGATCATGAGCGTGACGAACATCGCCAAAATGAACCACTTGCAATAGCGCATCACTTCTTCGATCTTGAGTCCAGTTGCAGAGCACACGGTGAGCAGCACCGA
>JBGCFG010000048.1:0-29988 GCA_045106815.1 Burkholderiaceae bacterium
AGCGTTTAATTTTTGCCAACGCCCAGCCTGAACCCAACTGATCAAGCACGATCGCATCAAAGCGACCCTGCTCGCCGGCGAGCATCTCAGCCAAACGGTGCCTCGCGGCGGGGGTGTCGTGAATGGCCGCGGTGATCGGCAGCGGGCTTGTCATGGCCACCCAATAGTAATTGCGCGTGCCACCGGCAATCCCTTCATATTGCAAGTGCGGCTGGGCGTCTCCGGCTATGCGGCCTTGGGTGTCCTGGTGCGCGAAAAAGGTCACATCGACCCCCGTCTTCGCGAGCGCCTGAGACAAGCCATGGGTGTAGACCCGGTCGCCCGAAACAAGCGGCAGTGGCATTTCACGGGCCAGCCACAGGCAGCGTTTCACGCGACGATTGTGATGCCCTGCCCTCATCACGCTTTGCTCTCTTGCTGCCGATTCAGCAGCATCGGTAGATCGTGCCGGAAGATCACCGCACCCAGTAAAACCATAACCAGAGTGAACAGCGTCACCGAGACAGCGCTGGCAACAAGACCCGGGCTATGACTCATTAATGCAAACCCAAGCCACCAGGCACAGCCGAACCCAGCGATGATGACAAGTTGATCCGTCATCAAAGTCGTCAGCGCAAGACCCGAGCGCTGCTTCACCAGGAAAAAGGCAGGTATCACCATCAACACCTGCGCAATGCCAATCCCAATCACCAACGAGATCATCCCGTAGCGGGCCGCGAACGCGACGGCAGCCAATTGCACCAATGACGCAATAACCGCCAGGCGAGCAGATGCCAGATTACCGCCTGCCGCCACCAAAACATGAACACAAGTGGAGATCAACGCGCCAGCGGTGGCAAACAAAGCGAGAATTCTGAGTGGCTCGGCTGCATCGCTCATCGCCTGGCCAAACAACGCCGGTACAAAACTCGGCGAAACAAGCGCCAGCCCGCCAAACAAGAACAAACAGGCGAACCCGGTTAAACGCAGGGCTCTGCGAATGCCATCGCGCATCCGCGCTGGGTCATGCTGCAGACGCGACAAGACCGCCATGGAGATTTCGCCAATTGAGAATTGCGAAATCGTTTGAGCCGCCTGAATGAGGCGTGTCACCAAAAAGTAGATGCCAACCTCATGATTGCCAAGAAACAGGCCCAGCACAACCGCATCAAGCTTGCGGGCAGACTGTGTTGCAAACTGGCCCACCATGAACGCGCGAGCCACCGAAATCAACGGTTGAAAAGAGGCCCAGTCAAAGCTAAACGGCCAGGGCTTGACCTTTGACACCCGAAGTAGCATGAGCAGGCCAATACCTGCCACCGTTAGTTGCTGCGCCACCAGTGCCCACGGGCCATAGTCGGCGCGCGCCAGCATAATCGCTACGATGCCGCCCGTCGTTGTGGCCACTAGCGTTCGAATCGCGATGCTCTTCAAATCAAGCGCGCGACGAAGCAAGCCATGCAGCGGAAAACTCAGGCTCTGCAAAATTAAGACACTGGCCAGTGCCATGAAGATAGGCGGAAACTCCGGTCTGGCAAGTGCAAGCGATAACGGGTATGCCAACAAACCAGCAAGCATGAATAAGGCGATGCCCAGTATCAGGCTCGCACTCATGGCAGACTTGATGTTGGCCTGTGTCAAGCTTGCCTTTTGAATCAAAGACTCTGGAATACCAAACTGCAGCAGACACTGAAACGACAGCACGATAGAACTAGCCAGCGCAACGAGCCCGAAATCCTCGGGAATGAGCAAGCGCGCCATCACCACAAACAGCAGGAACGACAAACCCTCACTACCGGCCGTTTCTACCGCGCGCCAGAATGCGCTGCGTTGCGTCCGCGCCGCCAGATCGTGCGATTCGTCGGGCACCATATCAACCACGGCTAAACGCGCGAATGTAGTCAATTTCAAAGCGAGCCGGTAGCGGCGTGCTCGCATCCGGGTCAGGTATCCAGCCACTGTCATGACTACCCAGTGCCAAATTGGCTAACAAGTACATGGGCTCATGAATACTGTGACCACTCACCCGCCAATAGCGAATGCCGTCAACGATGAAACTAATCGACTCTGGTGTCCATTCGCAGCCGAAGACTTGCCAGCCATCAATGCCTCGGGGCACGTTCAGCCAATCGCTGCCAGCGCCTTTCTTGTCTTCCGGGTCACGGACCGCAAAATGCATCTTGCCAGGCCGAGAGCCGCTGCCTTCAAACACGTCTATCTCTGGCGGCCACGCATCGCGCAGCGGCATCAGCCAAAAACTTGGCCACAAACCCTTGCCTAGCGGTAGCCGGGCGCGAATTTCAAAGTATCCGTATTGCTGCGCAAACGAACGCTCGGTGGTGATACAGCCCGAGGTGTAAGCCTGATCATAGAGTGACTTGCGTGCACTCGCCGGTGTTGCCTGTGCTGTGATCGTTAAGACGCTATTGCTGATCGAAAACGGATTGATGCCAAGCGCTTTCTCACCAGTGCCGGCATAGCCCGCCTCAACATAAATCTGCTTCTCTTTATTGATGAAATCTTTGCGTGGATGCCGATACCGGCTCCGCCAGGCAGGTGCATTTCCGCTCGGAGCGCGACCCTCTTCAGAAAATCGACTTAGATCAGGGTCTTCGAACTCATCAAAAAATGTTTCCCGGTAGCGACTTGCCAT
The DNA here is from genome assembly GCA_045106815.1 of Burkholderiaceae bacterium. Classification (GTDB taxonomy): domain Bacteria; phylum Pseudomonadota; class Gammaproteobacteria; order Burkholderiales; family Burkholderiaceae_E; genus JAUIAI01. The sequence continues at coordinate 2,633 of JBGCFG010000048.1, forward strand.
CACGAAAGGCGCCTGATCGACACTGACATCGTAGGCGCTCGCAGGTCGACAGCCACTTGCCAACAGGGCAGCAGAGCCTAGAACCAGTCGTCGCTGAGGATTCATCAAGCGATCAAGCCTTAGTCGTTCACATCAATAGTCGTTAAAGATCAGGCCGTGAACCTGCACATCGCTATCACGCAAACTTGCATCCAACTCCTGCAAGGCAAGAGTCGGGGTTCGATCTTTACGAGCCACGAGGACGGATGCACCAGCGGCCTGAGCAACGATCTGCGCATCGGTAGATCCTTCCGCAGCCGCCGTATCCAGAATAATGACGCTGAACTGCTGACTCAACTCGGTGAGTAGCTTCTTAAACGCGCGCTGCTCCAACAATTCTGTCGGATTTGGAGGCGCCGCGCCGCCGGGCAATACCGACAGACCGGGTACAGCCGTAATGGCCTTGATCGGCCGATGACTACCTCGCCCAGCCAGCAGACCAGACAGACCGCGGCTGCGCGGCATCCGAAAGAGCCGGCGCATCATCGGGCGGCGCAGATCAGCATCAATGAGCAGAACCCGCTCGCCGCGCTGCGCGAAGACGGCCGCGAGGTTTGCCGCGACATAACTACGCCCTTCATCACCACCAACGCCACACACCGCTAAGCAGCGACGCTCAGGCTCATCAAACCAACGCCTGCCCAATTGCATTCTCAGGGCACGCATCGCCTCGACGAACGGACTACGCGGAGAATGGGCGGCGACCACACGAGAAGAAATCGACTGAGTCTGCTCAACCGGCAGAAAAGGCGAATTGAACTGACGCGCGAGCGCCTGCTCGAGCTGAGCGCGTGAAACGAAGCCCATGCCACGCGCAATCTCGCCAAACAACTTGTCGCTCTTGGCTTGTTTGGCAAGCACCCGTTCCACTTCAACAGGCGTCATCGCACCAATATCGACCAACAGCGAGCCAATCGTGCCATCCGGGTCCTCGATCATCTCGATGACTTCGCCGGTGTTGCTCACAATCGTGACCGGGTTATCCGATTCGCCCGGAATCAGGCCTTTATCTCTACGCATGCGTCAGACTCTCCAACTTGGCGAATGGTCATTCATGATTTGTTCTCAAGCCGTGGCGTGGCTGCTGATGAGGAACCAAGATGAGAAATTTTGGGTAAGACGCGGGGCGATTTGCTCGACCGCTTGCTCACACCCAGGTTGCCATCCGGCAGGCTGACCAGAACGGGTAAATCAAACGCGTCGGTCAGATCGGCCACCGACCGGATCTGTGGCCGACTGGATTCGCTAAACAAGGCAATAGCAGCCCCTAAAAGCGCACCTAGCATGCCGCCGACAACGCTATTCAAGGCCAACTTTGGGCTCGACGCTTTTAACGGCGTCGTCGCTTTCGTCAGCACCGAGGCGTTCGTGGAACGATTTTCGGTTGCGAGCGAATTAACCGTTCCGCGCTCACTAATTAATTGAAACGCCTGCTCGGCACTCGCCACCTCATTGCGCAGCACATCCATCCGGTCGCGCTTGCCTTTCAGATCAATCACTTTCTGGCGCTGAGATTCCAAAGACTCCCGAATCTCACGGGTTCGGTTCGTTGTGACACGGCTACTTTGCACGATTGCACTGGCCTGCCGGTCAATCTCAGCCTTCAGCTTACCGCGCAGGCTATTGACTTGTTGTACTTGCGAAATATAGGTCGGGTGTTGGGTCCCCAGTCGGTTACTCAACTGGCTCAATGTCCCTTCTGCATCAGCCAGCCTTTGCCTAAGGCTTTGCACCACTGGGTTGGACAACACCTCAGGCAGTGCATCCCGACTCTGCGTTCGCTGGCCCAGCGCGCGCGCCTGGGCCGCTCGACTCTCGAGTTGTACTAATTCCTGGGATAACGCAGCGAGCCGGTCGTTCTCGACATCAAATCGATCTGCAGCATCAATGATGTTGTTCTCTTTTTGGTAGTCCGACAGCGCTTTCTTGGTTGCCTCCAACCGCGTGCGTGCTTCGCCAACTCGTGCCTGGAAGAACTCGGCGTTCTGACGGGCGGGATCGATCTGCAGCATGGTGGCCGTATTCAGATAGGCCTGCACAAAGGCATTGGCCGCCTGTGCGGCAAATGAAGCCGTGTCTGCCTCAAAATTAACGCGAATGATGCTGCCTTCGGAATCGGCCCGAACCGCGAGATCTTCTAGCAGCTCGTCGGCTATCCATTCATCAATATTGCCGCGGCCATCCGCATCATCACGCCATCGGCGTACCCAACCTTCATTTTGCTCAAGCGCCAGAATCTTGACCACTTGCTGCGCCACGCGCCGACTCTCAATGACATCGACTTGCGTGGCAACCTTGGCCGCAAGCGCGGCATGAGGCGCCACGGTGCCAGAGATCGCATCCGCAGAGCCCAAATTGATTAGGACGTCGGACGATGCCTTGTAGGTTTTCGGCAGCAGCAGGCTGGCAGTGAGTGCCAGCGCGAATAGCCCGGCGCCTAGCCAGAGGATTGTCATCCGGCGAGCCCAGAGGATTCGCAGAATTTGCGGCAATGTCATGGTTGGTTTTCTCGATCAGTCAGTCGCATGCATTGGCGACAGTCTTTAGTAGCTTATCGGACAGCTTCGTCCGTCACAGTGACGAATTCACTGGCTAGCGAATTTTCCCTAAAAAAAGCGCCGGCGTCGCGTTTATCGGCTCTAGCCATGGCAAATCCTTGCCATGGCCCGTCAGCCAGGTATCCAGAGGGTCTTCAAATACCCAGGTTGGAATTATGCGGAACGCCATGACGGTGTCGACCGCATGCCGGCGCGCTAGCGCGCGAATCCGCTCATCATTCCAGCGTCTGCCTGAGTAGATTCGAAGAGGAATGCCCACAATCGTATCAACCGGTATCTCATAAGCGCGCAGGACGAGCGCGAGACTCTGGGCATTGGAGCTCAGTAGTCGGGCCGGAGCGGGCTGTTGGGCAAGCCAGGTGAGCACCGACCTGTCGGTTTGTGCGCCGCCAGCTCCGATTAAGGTTGTCGATAAAACTTCCGCCAGTTGGACCGGCGGCGTGCTTGCGAGCCTGTCTTCAATGACCGGTTTAAATGCAAGCAATTGCAACGCAAGCACCAGGCAGCCAAGCGTCACGAGTGCCGTGGGTGGCATAGCCAGCCGCCTCACACGGCGGTGGTGACGCAACTGATCCAGAGCGAGCACGCCAGGCAGCACCAGCATCAACATATTCAGTAGCAGGTAACGCAATTCGATTGCGTAGGCTGTTGAGATGAGCGCCAACAAAACCATCAGCGCGAGATTGCTCGCATAGCCCGACAGGCAAAACACCATGCCCACGCGGGCACGTCGACTCATTTTGGCGGGTGCGGAACGGCAACTATTGAAACCGCGTACCCAGACCACGAGAGCACCCAGACCCGCCGCCAGCATTGACGCGAGCAGCCCTGCCAGAGCCAGTTGTTGCCATTCGACGGGCACCCAACTCAGCCGGGCGGCTATCTCAGTCAAAGACTGGCCAGAAGCAGGCTCGGCACCGCCGGTCAGCAGCCCGGTAACAGACCAGTTTCGCCAGAACATCAGCGCAAGCACCAGCGCTGGAAAACTGCAAACCAACATGAACGATCGCATGCGCTGAGCCAGAGCAGTTCCTGGCGCCCCTGCCAAAGCCGCGGCCAAACCCAGCGGAACAATCAACGCGACTGCCTGATATCGGGTCAGCAACGCAGCAGCAACACCGGCCGAGGCCGCCATTAACCAAGGCCATTGTGGTGCGGCAGCCTTTTGCCATGTCGGGGTTTCATGAGCGGGCACCGCGCGCAGCAGCATCAGCATTGAAAGTGTGGCCCAAGCCACAAACAAAGGCTCCGATAGCCCACGGACAACACCAAGAAGCGCAGGCGCCAAGGTGAGCCAGAACAAAGCAGCAGTGACCCCAATCCCGTCAGGCCACGCAGACTGAGATTTACCGGTCTGCAAGGCCATTGAGACGATCAACCCGAGCACGACCGCGGTAACCAAATGCGATATGAGTAGCACCGCCACCAGAGCGTTGGGCAAAGACAGACCCGTCAGATCCGATACAACGGACGTCAGAACAGGCAGTGCAGGTGGCCAAACCGTTTGAGCGGCCGGAGCCTTCTGATCAAGCTGACTATCGTAGTAAAGGAGAGTAGTCGTCAGGCCCTGGCCTTTTTGCCATTGCGCTGCAGTGCTCAGCGTTTGCGCCGCATCGTCATTGAATCCAAGCGGCGAGACGAGCGGCCAAATCCAGGCAGTCAACCAAACCATCGTGAGGATCAGCGCACCCAAACCCAAAGCTCGCGCCATCCGGTCGCCGGCCAAAGGACTGGCAACTGGACTTGATGAAGCGGCGGAGGGAATCTGATAACTCGACATTGGGCGTGCACCAGGGGTAGCGGGCATGCGGTCTCGTGAACTACTAGAATGAAACCCACAGACCGGCAATTAGCCCAAATTGTCAATGAACCTGACAAGTTGCGCGCCGACAATAATCACACTCGGGGGCGGCCAATGCCGCTGCCCTCGCGATAAACCCCGAGCATTGGAAATTCTGTGATGAATGACACGCAATTGCTGCGCTATAGCCGCCACATCCTGCTCGATGAGATCGGCGTCGACGCCCAGACCAGGTTGCTAAACGCTACCGCACTCATTATTGGCGCGGGTGGACTGGGGTCGCCGGCAGCGCTTTATCTCGCCTCTGCAGGCATCGGGCGCATCGTGATTGCCGATGGCGATGTCGTGGACCTGACCAATCTTCAGCGTCAGATTCTTCATCGTGATGACCGTATCGATCAGCCCAAGGCGGAGTCTGGCAAGCAAACCATGCACGAGATCAATCCGGATATTGAGATTGTTGCTATTACGGAAAGACTCACCGGCCCTGAATTAGATCGTCAGGTGGCTCAGGCGACAGTCGTACTGGATTGCTGCGACAACTTTGAAACCCGGCATGCGGTTAACCGGGCGTGCGTCAACGCAGGCGTTCCGCTTGTGTCGGGCGCGGCGATTCGGTTCGACGGACAACTGGCGGTATTCGACTCTCGCGACGAATCGTCGCCGTGTTATCACTGCCTGTTCCCCGAAGGCACCGATGTGGAAGACATTCGGTGTGCGGTCATGGGCGTGTTTGCACCCCTGACCGGCATTATCGGCACCATGCAGGCGGCAGAAGCATTGAAAATCGCGGGACAATTCACCGAACCCATGACGGGAAGATTGATATTGCTGGATGCACGCAGCATGGAAATCAACGAAATTCGGGTGCCCCGCGATCCCGGCTGTCCCGTATGTGGAGAAAAAAGTCACGACTAGTGCTCGTTACCACCGCTTGCAATGAAAACGCACTCATTGCGTCGATCGTTAAAGGGGTCGACAGGCAAATTGGGGATTGACTAAAAGAGTTTTTCGGAGATTTTGACGCTTGAGATAAAACCTTAGCGATAGTTGACAAAAGTCCCTGATATGAGTGATCAGAACGCTCTCAGCGGGCACATTCCAACGTGTTGACATGGCATACTCAACCGCTAGGAGAGGGAGTCTCCACAGCCACCAGCCCGGTTAAACCCCAACGCGCCCTGATATGTCGCTGTCTTATCTGCTCATTGCGTCTTTTTTTGTCGCCCTGCTCGCTATGCTGGGTGGCGCACCGGTGTGCAGAAGAATCGCGGCGAAACTTAGGCCTGCCCATGTTCATTCGGGAACAGCGGTTGGCGTCGGCGGTCTGGTTCTTGGTTTGGCGCTCCTGCTGGTGTCGTTCTACCTTACACCCATGCCTGAGAGTGAAGTGCCATTGATCGGCGCGATAACACTGGTACTTGCATTCAACTTCTTTCTTTGGCTCCGGTTGCCGCCTCGCAAAGCCAGGGCCTGGCGTAACAGGCTTGGCCCCCTTCTACTTATCTTCGCGATTTTTGGGTTTATCGGATTTCCCGAGGAATTGATCTTCGACTCCACTGGCGCGATCCTCACACTTGGCGCTGCAATTGTTTTTGCATTGACGCCACTGGCACTTGCCGCGCTTGAAGACCGCATGCCAGTCCGATCCGAGATGAATGCGTCGTATCTAGTCGTTCCCGCGATGACAGGCATCGTCATACTCGGCTTGAAATCGGATTTCTCCGAGGGGTTAGCATTTCGCGGATTGGTAGATGTTCTACACGTCTTCCTGCCCGCACTCGGGGCCATCGCGGGTTGTAGTTTCTATACTTGGCGCCTGCCCTGGAGAACCAGCTCGCAAATTTGTATGGGTGCTTCAGGCCAAATGGTTATGGGCCTCATTTGTGTCTGGGAGGCTATCCAAATGGCGACCCATTCGCCGCGGCCAGGTGCGACACTCGTGGCAATCCTGTGGATGATGTTGCCAGCCCTGTTTGAGGTCGCTCGGGAGCAGATCCGGCTCCGTGTCGCGCCAACACTTGATCCTGCGCAGGTTCACCCTGTCTTGATCAAGTGGCTGTCCCAACCATCATCGTCTATTGCCGTTTATGGCATGGCTGTTCTCATGATGTTGCTTGGCCTGGCTAGTTTCTGGACAACGAGCGTCAGTGTCTGGGCCTCTGGTGTAGCGATTCCATTCGTTTTTGGGGCTTACTTGCTGATTGGCGGATGGCTTGGTAACAACCAGCCTGCAATGGGAACAACGCCAGCTGGCCTAAAAACCAAGTCGGTTAGACGTTGAGCAGGCTCCTCCTTGAAGCTGTTCGCGACGTCCGGTCTTGTCGCGCGCGTCGGCTGCGCCCCACTTGATTGAATTAGCACGATAAGTATGGGTGCCGTTTTTCACTACGCGCGTGGTCGATTTTCGATGCTCCCTCTCATCGAGGGGGCCATCTTGGTGCTGGCGATGGTGATCGGGTATGAAATGCGGCTCGATGAGAATCTGCCGCTTCCCATCTTGCATGGCCTCGTCTTTGCTGCCCTGATGCTGCTCGCGATGACTGCGTTTGGCCTCTACGACGGGGACATACGCGAGCCCTTCAGAGTCACGATTCAGCGCCTGCTCATGGCGTATGTCGTTTCTCTATCCATGCTAACCGTTTTGTTTTACTTCTTGCCTTACGCCAAAGTCGGTCGCGGTGTGTTTGCGATTGCCTCGGTCATTGCGCTATTGGGTGTCTTAAGTGTGCGGTGGGCCTTTCATCGTGCCCAAATACGTTCAAACCCAATTCGCAAAGTGTTGATTGTTGGCGATCCTGCCGATTCAGAAGAGGTCCTGCAGACGCTTGCTGAAAACAATGCCAGGGTGTCGTCTAACGTTTCTGAAATTATTGCGCTGTCCAGCCTGATCGATCGGGATGACTTCGAAAAAATCGACCTGAACGCGACTCACTTCTCTCAACTGGTGCAACGACATGGCTTTACCGAAATTGTCGTGACAAGTCGTGAGCAACGCAACGGCGCGGTGCCCATGAAGATGCTGTTGGACTTACGACTTCGTGGCTATGGCATTAGGGATCTTGTCTCGTTCTACGAGCAAGAACTTGGCCTAATTAAGATCGATCATTTGAGAACCAGTTGGCTTGTATTTAATCGCGGGTTTGAGCAGTCAACTGCCAGGGCCTTAGCCAAGCGCGCGTTTGATGTCACCTTTTCCCTTGGCCTGCTGACGCTTGCCGCACCCGTCATGTTTTTTGCTGCACTCGCTATCGTGATTGAGTCGGGCAGGCCTGTATTTTTCAAACAAACGCGTTGCGGCGCGTTTGGAAAACCGTACGAAATTTTGAAATTCCGATCGATGCGGCAAGACGCTGAGAAAGACGGCACCCCTCGCTGGGCCAGCCGTAGCGATAGTCGTATTACCCCGATCGGCAGATTTCTGCGCAAAACAAGGATCGATGAGTTACCGCAGCTCTTGAATGTGCTGGCCGGAGATATGAGTTTTGTGGGCCCGCGGCCCGAAAGGCCATATTTTGTTGATCAATTAGCCGAAAAAATTCCTTATTACGCGCTCAGACATGATGTAAAACCAGGGGTCACGGGTTGGGCACAGGTTAGGCTGCCATATGGCAATACAGTCGAAGCGGCCGCGCGAAAACTTGAGTACGACCTGTATTACGTGAAGAACAATTCACCTTTTTTCGACCTCATCATCTTGTTCGAAACCGTACAAGTCGTCCTTAGAGCTAAAGGGCAATAAGCGGGGAACCACCGAGTGGCCGGTTTTCCTAGTCACTGATTCAAAGGCAGCCTTTATCTATGAACCCAGACCAAATCAGTCAATCGCTCTCTGAGTTTCTCATCTCGCGTTTCCCGGCCCTGAATGACTCTCTGACCCCGGAAACGTCCTTGATTGACAGTGGCGCAGTCGATTCTCTGGGCATCTTGGAAGTTGTCGGATTTCTGGGTGAGCAGTTTGGTATCGAAATTGAAGATGACGACTTCGAGCCTGAGAATTTCGAGAACATCAATTCGCTGACTCGATTCATCATCGAGAAACGAGCATAGCCTCTTGCGACATGGCGGATCACCTGGAAACTGCCAAGTCAATTGATGACACCCCCATGCCTAATCCGCCCCGACTGCTCCATGATCTGCTGACGCAATGGCAAGCTAGCGACGCAACAGCCCTTGACGGAAAAGACGGCCCGCTGAGTTATGCGCGAATGAATCAGCTCGCGCGCTCAACGGCTAGCCATTTGCAATCAGCCGGTCTCGCGTCAGGCGGACGAGCGGTCATTTTCCTCCCCAAGGGAGGTGCCGAATGCTGGTCAGTTTTTGCTGTCAGCCTGGCAGGCGGCGTACTCGTGCCGATCAACCCCTTACTTAAGGCGCAACAGGTGGCCCACATCTGTGCTGACTGCACGCCTGATGTGATGCTCACTACGGCCAGTTTGCTTGAGCCCGTAAAACAAGCTGTTCTGGCACTCGAGCGCCCCCCGACCATTGTGCTGATCGAGGATATTGCAAGTACAGATTCGGTCTCAGAACAAAAAGCATCGGTCAACGAGATACCCAACAGGGTTAGCTCGGATCTCGCTGCCATTTTGTATACATCAGGGTCGACCGGGCGCCCAAAGGGCGTCATGCTGACTCATGACAATTTGATTGCTGGCACCCGTATCGTTCGGACCTATCTCGACATCAGTTCGCACGATCGTCTGTTGTCAGTACTACCTCTCAGTTTTGACTACGGCCTGAATCAACTGTTGACCACGGTTGAACAAAGAGCCGTTTTGGTACCGTTTTCGTTTATGTTCGGCGACCAATTAGTCAGTGCACTGGCCAAGCATCAGATAACCGGCCTGGCCGGCGTACCGACGATCTGGGCAATTCTGACGCAGGCAGCGCCGAAACTGAACAACACTGAACTAGTGCACCTGCGGTATGTCACCAACTCAGGTGGGCCTGTTCCGTCGGCAACCGTTGAACGGCTGCGCCGTTTGCTCGCGCACACCAAGATCTACTTGATGTACGGCCTCACTGAGGCCTTTCGTTCAACTTTTCTGGATCCGGCTCAACTGGACAATCGGCCGACTTCCATTGGCAAGGCGATACCGGAGTGCGAGGTTTTCGTGCTCAATAAAACCGGGCAGCGCGCCGCACCTGGCGAGTCCGGCATTCTGGTTCATCGTGGGCCAACCGTCTCTCGCGGTTACTGGCGGCGCCCTGAGGACACCGCTCGCGTGATTCGATCAAATCCATTAATACACCCAGATGAAGGCCCTGATATGGTCTGCTTCTCCGGTGACCTGGTAATGAGTGACGACGAGGGGTACTTATATTTTGTCGGCCGTGACGACGCGATGATCAAATCGTCGGGCTACAGAATTAGCCCGGCCGAGGTTGAAGAAGCGCTCATGGCCACCGGACTGTTTAAACAAGCAGCAGTGATCGGTTTGCCAGATGCGGCGGCTGGTCAAATCGTGCATGCGGTTGCAGTCGCGGCAGCATCCGGCGCAGAACCAGATAACGAGTCCCTGGTTGCCCAGGCCTTAAAGCACTGCGCCACACAGCTACCCGCTTACATGGTGCCGCGCAAAATCGAACTCGTTGAAGACCTACCTGTCACGCCCAATGGCAAGGTGGATCATAAGTTGCTGCGCTCTTCTCGCGTCCAGGACTCTAGTGAGGCTACCCGCTAGTGAACGCTCAAAACGACTCGATGGCTCATCGCCTTCTGGCACCTCCGTTCGGAGTGAACGATCAGAACATATTGACCGTTGAAGGCGTATCGGTCGAAGACCTTGCAAACGAATACGGCAGCCCCCTATTTGTTTACAGTGCGGCGCGTATGCGCGATGCACTTAATCAAATTCGTGCTGCGACACATCAACGTGTCGATCTTTTCTATTCAATCAAAGCAAATCCGCACCCCGCGATCATTCGCGTTTTTCGAGAAGCCGGTGCTGGTGCCGAGATAGCATCTGGCGCCGAGTATGAATTCGCACGACGTGCCGGCGTCCAGCCTGATCGAATCGTCTTTGCCGGTCCGGGCAAAAGCACTGCTGAACTAGCGCATGTCGTCAAGCGAGGCATTGCTGAAATTCACGTGGAGGCGATTGACGAACTCGAGCGCCTGCGAACGATTGCAAGCAATCAAGAAACGCCGGTGTCAATCTCGCTGCGTATTAACCCGGTAGACAGCGCGCAGGGCGGCTCGATGCGAATGGGCGGCAAGGCCATTCAGTTTGGCATTGATGAAGAAAGAATCGAATCTGTTCTGGCAACCTACCAAAACGATCCGTGGGTAACGATCAAGGGGATACACCTGTTTGCCGGCACGCAGATTCTGGACGCCGATGTATTGCTCGCCCAATGGACGCATGGTCTGGGCCTGGCAAAACGGGTCGCCCAGCTGCTGGGTAAACCACTCGACACGATCGATCTCGGTGGCGGACTGGGCATAGCTTGCTTCCCGCAGGAAAAACCACTTGACCTGGAGGTCATCAAGTCACGAGCGCCAGCTGTGTTTTCGATCCTTGACGATGAGCCTTTGCTAACGCAGGCACGGGTCATTCTTGAGCCAGGTCGCTTCCTGGCGGGCCCCGCAGGCATCTACGTTACCCAGGTAGCGAGCATGAAGCAATCACGCGACCAGTGGTTTGCGGTGACCAACGGCGGCATGAACCATCACCTGGCGGCCAGCGGCAATCTGGGGCAGGTCATCAAAAAGGATTACCCCCTATTGCTGGCGACCGGCGTGAATCGTGCGCATGACCAAAAAGTAACCGTGGTCGGCCCGTTGTGTACACCGCTAGACACTTACGGGCGCAAGACCCCGCTTCCAATGCCAAAGGTGGGCGATCTAATCGCCGTCATGCAATCGGGCGCTTACGGATTATCCGCAAGCCCATCAGGCTTTCTCAGCCAGCCAATGGCCGCTGAGGTGCTCATCGATAACGGTAAACCGCAGCTGATTCGCGCTGCAGGCAGCTTTGAAAACCCGGTCACAGGCCCGATCGGGTTCTAGCGCATCACGATTCAAACCATGCCGGGAGTCCACAAGGCTCTCGGCGGTTGATTGCCTCTCTAGGAAGCTGCGTCTACGCAAGCTTGAGAAGTGCTTTTGATACTTATGCGCCGGGACCTTATTGCCGATCGCCATAGGGTGGCGCCCGCATTGTCTCCATTGGCCATTATCATATGGATGAAATCCTGTACCGCCGAACCTAGCCAATCGGTCTGAGGCTGCTCAGGCCGCAATTTCAGTCAGCATTTGGGCGTGGGCACGCTGCGGACAAAAGGAGATAGTCGGGGAGATAGACGGTCCGCGAAAGATTGGCGAGATCGCAGCCAGACGTAACGGCAAAGAGGGGAAAAGGGAAAAGGTTTCATTCAGCAAATTATCGGTAGCACACCGATTCGACTGGTTTCACTGTGAACTAGCGCACCGCTGTAGCGACAGCCTCTCCTAGAATGTAAATAGACTCAATCCATCCCTCTATGGGGCGGCGCCAAGAAGCGGTATTGACTGTCGGATACAGACTTGAAGCAGAAAAATCACCAGGCGCAAGACGTGCCACCGATTGCGAACAGCGATGCGTTGCTACGCAGCCTTGACGTATTGCCGAATGCTGACTTGTCAGACGAGCCCGGTTGGCGTCGTCTTGAGTTGTCCTTGCCTGCCGAAGCTTGCGCCGCACTACAAGCCGTTCTGCAATCGGACGTCTCTGCTGAAGAGGTTCTGAGTGTTGCCTGGGCAGCGCTTATCGCAAGAACAACCGGGCTGTCAGATGTGGCGCTGGGTGTTGAGCCTGTTAATGCTCAACCGGCTGCTCCCGCCGATCCAGTCACGATTATCGGTATCGCAGCTAAGGTCAAGAACGAAGAAACGCCTGCCCAACTGGGCCAACAGATTCAGTCAAGCATTGCTCAGGTTCGCCAGCAGCGGCAGGCGGCAGGCATACGCTCATCGACAGCGCCTGCTTCGCTTGCGGTACTTGTCACCCAATCCCTAACACGGCACCACGCGGCGTGGCCGACTGACTGGCTTGTGTCGAGCTTGAAGCGAGACCATGCTGCAAGCTTTCATCTGGAACTACACGTTCATGCCACTCACCTGGATGATCTGCTCGCCAAGCGATTGCTAGCAGATGCCAGCAGCGCACTCAGCGCGATTATCAAAGCACCTGATCAACCTATCGGTCAGCAAACCATCGTTGATCTAGCGCCCATGCAGCGACTCAATGAACAGGGTGCAATTGAACGCTGGCAATACGACGGCCCAGGCAATCTGTCGGCTGCCTTCACCCGACGAGTCACAGCCACCCCAGATGCCACGGCTTTGTGTTTCAGCAGAGTCGGATCAGACCCCGCTACCGCTGAGCACTGGACCTTCCAAATGCTCGACGCTGCCGCCAACCAGTGGGCTGGCACGCTCGCAGCACGAGGCATTGAGCATGGCGACGTGGTAGGACTGGCGACTCCACGCGGACCGGTAAGCATCGCGATCATGATTGCATGCGTAAAGATCGGTGCGTGCTATTTGCCATTGGAAGCGAGTTTTCCTGCCCAGCGTTTGCGCTTCATGCTTGCCCATGCACGGGCAAGCATTGTCGTCTGCGCGCCAGAACACACTGCGCTGTTTAGTGACGAAGTTGAAACCTACCCGATCGACACTAGCTCGCATGATGGCCTGCATGCGTTCAGCCAAGGTGAACCTATCACGCCATTCACCGCCGATAGCGCTGTCGAATTGCTGCCGGAAACGCCGGCCTACATCATGTTCACCTCAGGCTCGACCGGCAAACCGAAAGGCGTCGCCATTTCCCACCAGGCGATTCTTCGTTTGGTCGGTGCGCCCGACTTTATGCAACTGGATCAATCTACCCGCATGTTGCATATGGCGCCGCTCGGATTCGATGCCAGCACTCTGGAGATTTGGGGGCCTTTACTAAACGGCGGATCGTGTGCGATATACACCGCACCACTGCCAACAGGTTTTGACATCGCCGCGACGGTCAGTGCTCTGGGGGCCAATGCCGCCTGGATTACCGCAGCCTTGTTTAACCGGATCATTGATGCTGATCCACACCATTTAGCCGGACTGAAGCAAATCCTGACGGGTGGCGAGGCCTTGTCGGTGCCACATATTCAACGGGCACAACAGTCATTGCCTAACACTGCGTTTATCAACGGTTACGGACCCACTGAATCGACAACCTTCACGTGTACCTGGCCGATTGAATCACTGCCACCAAACGCCACACAAGTGCCGATTGGCAAACCTGTTTCGGCCACCTGGCTCGCCATCGTGAACCCGCTGGGCCAGGCAGTCCCTGCGGGTGTCACAGGTGAACTCCTGACCGGCGGACTCGGATTGGCCAGTGGCTATCTGAATAGCCCAGACCAAACGCGGCGTAGCTTCGTCAAAAATCCGTTCAAAGACGGACCCCGTCAACTCTACCGGACGGGTGATCTTGTACGACTCAATCGCGCAGGCGTGCTTGAGTTTGTTGGCCGGTTGGATGATCAAATAAAAATCCGGGGCTATCGAGTGGAGCCGCGGGAAATTGAAAACGTGCTCACTGCGCTGCCCGGTGTTGAACAGGCTTGCCTGCTCACTGAACAGGATGCCTCTAAGACCACTCGATTTATCGCGTGTGTTGCAACGACTAGCAAGCAAAGTGCTACCGAGCTCGCTGAGCAGCTCGCGCAAACACTGCCCGACTACATGCTGCCGGTTGCCTACCTCATGCTCAACGCATTGCCAGTCAATGCCAATGGCAAAGTCGATCGGGCAGCACTGAGAGCCTTGCGTTCACAAGCTGAAGAACCTACGGTTAAGACGAGCGCTGTCGCCAACACTCCTGAAGCTACTGACGCCGCCGACCCTACTGACACAAATGCTTCGATACAAAGCAACCGTGGCCCTGAGACGGTGTCGCGTGAGGACTCAGAGTCTCTTGAGTTGGTCATCGCTCGTGTGATGGCCGAAGTTTTGGGTCACGAGCGGTTCGAGCAACACCAACACTTTTTTAATGAAGGGGGTAACTCCCTGCTGGCCATTGCGGCGCTGGACACCCTACGCACCAGCCACGGCATCAATTGCCCTGTGGGCGATTTTTACAGCTATCCAACCCCAGCCGGTTTGGCCGCCGCCTTGCAGCCTAACAAATCTGTCGGGTCAGATAGCGTTGAAACCGCCACCGCAATCGCCCATGAAAGCACCGACAGAGCCGGTGACGATGCTGTCGCCATTATTGGCCTGCAAGTTAGACTTCCCGGCGCAAATTCGGTTGATCAGTACTGGCACAACCTCATCGAAGGCGTTGACTCAATCCGTCAATTCACCGCACTTGAATTGGATGCCAGTCTGCCCCCCTCGCTGAGAGATGATCCCAACTATGTTGCCGCGCGCGGTGTCATTGACGGAGCAGATCAGTTCGATGCTGAATTCTTTGGCATTTCGCCGCGAGAAGCTGAACTACTCGATCCGCAGCAACGGGTTTTTCTGGAATTGTGTTGGAGCTGTCTGGAAGATGCTGGCTACGTTCCGGATCAGGCAAGTACACCCAACAATCCGGTTGGCGTATTTGGCGGGATGTACAACGCAAGCTATCGGCAGAACAATCTTGCGGCTCATCCGGACAAGGTCGCCCAGCTCGGCGAGTTTCTGGTCATGCTCGGCAATGAGAAAGACTACATTGCCACCCGCACCGCGCACCGCTTGAATCTCACCGGACCCGCTATCAGCGTCCACACGGCTTGCTCCACGTCACTCGTGGCGGTGGTACAAGCGGCCGAGAGTTTGCTGGCTGGCCAGTGCACGATGGCCCTTGCAGGCGGTGTGTCGATTACCTGCCCGCCGGCCAGTGGTCATCTGTTTCAGGAAGGCGCGATGATGTCGCCAGATGGCAGTACGCGCACCTTTGACGCAGATGCTGCTGGCACGGTGTTTAGCGATGGCGCAGCAGTCGTCTTGCTGAAGCCACTGTCACTTGCCAAGCGAGATGGCGATACGATTCACGCCGTCATTCGAGCCGGAGCAGTGAACAATGATGGCGGCGGGAAAGCCAGCTTCATGGCACCCAGCGCAGCGGGTCAGGCGCAGGTTATTCAACAAGCGCTCTCCCGGGCGAAACTCAGCCCGGCCGACATCAGTTATGTTGAGGCCCATGGCACCGCAACGCCGTCAGGCGACCCAATTGAAGTCGACGGTCTTAAGCAGGTGTTTGCTTCGGCCGGCAATACGCGCACCTTACCTGACGCGCCATGGTGCAGCCTCGGATCGGTTAAGAGCAACATCGGTCATACCGTCACGGCCGCCGGCGTCGCGGGATTGATTAAAACAGTCCTTGCGCTCAAACATGAGGTCATTCCCCCCACGCTTCATTTCTCTTCGCTTAACCCGGCAATCAACTTAGACGGTAGCCCGTTTCGAATCGCCGACCAGGCTCAGCCATGGCCGCGCAGTGATACGCAACCGAGGCGTGCGGGCGTTAGTGCATTTGGGGTGGGCGGCACGAACGCACACGTCATCATTGAAGAAGCCCCCGATCAAGAAAAGCCGTCTGAGCAGCAACGGTCCGACTCCAGCGAGAGCCAGGCATCCAGACAAGTGCTCAGGGTTTCGGCGGCGACGCAGCCCGCGCTGCAGCGGGCGCTTACCCAGCTAGCCGAACGATTGGAAGCGCAACAGGCAGGAATTGCCGCGACCACGGGCGATGCTGCGTTTTTAAAGAATGTCGCGCATACCTTGCACGTTGCCCGCAAGCCAATGGCCTGGCGAGCCACCGTTAGCGGCACGACTATCTCTGAGGTGCTCACCAAATTACGAGCACCCGTTAGAGCGGTTGAAGCAAGGCTTACAGGTGCGCAGATCCCGGTGGTGTTTGTATTTCCTGGCCAGGGCGCGCAATACGTGCAAATGGGCTCAGCCCTGATGCAAGCCAACGCGGTTTTTGCCGACGCTTTTCAGCGCGCCATCGATACCGTCAGCCCCCATGTGGCCGGCAACTTTGCCGACCTGTTGCTGAGCGGCGCTGATGAAAAAGTGCTTGCGCAAACCGCCAACTTGCAACCAGCGCTCTTTTGCCTTGAGTTTGCCCTAGGCGAAACGCTAATCGCGGCCGGCTTTGAGCCAGCAGCCATGATTGGGCACAGCATCGGCGAGTTCGCAGCAGCCAGTCTTGCCGGCGTGATGAGTCTGGACACAGCCGCCAAACTGGTCTCGCGACGGGGCGCCTTGATGCAAGCGCAGCCAAGCGGCGCGATGCTGTCTGTGTTGATGCCCGCCAAGGCGCTTGCTGACATTCTTCCGTCGGGCCTTGATCTGGCCGCCGAAAACGGACCCGAAGCCGCGGTATGCGCCGGCCCATCTGATGCGATTGATGCGTTTACCGAGTCGCTCAAAGCTCAAGGGCTTACCTGCCGGCTGCTGAACACAAGCCACGCTTTTCACTCAGCCATGATGGCGCCAGCTGCCGAGCAGTTTGCGCGCGAAGTGAGCAATGAAGTGAGCCAGGTTGGCCTGCATGCGCCGCAGCGCCCCATTGTCTCCACAAAGACCGGGCAACTGCTCACTGCTGAACAAGCCTGCGATCCCGCCTACTGGGCCGAGCAGCTCAGATCGCCCGTGAGGTTTGCGCCGGCCGTTCGCACGGCGCTTGCCAATCACCCAGATGCGGCCTTTCTTGAACTGGGGCCGCGTGCGAGCCTGTCAGCCTTGGTTCGCCTTATCAGCGAAGGGAAGTCGCATGCGATTGCCTCGCTTGGCGATCAAGCTGACAAAGAAGCCGAGAGCTTCGCTGACTGCTTTGGTCAGCTTTGGTGTGCGGGTTTTGATACCCGGGCAGCACTCCCAACGCAGGGTCAGCGCATCCCGTTGCCCACTTACCCATTTGAACCCAGCCGCCACTGGCTAGAGGCAGCCGCTTGGTCCGGTAACGGCCAGGCGCAACAAACGACGATGCCAATGGCATCGCCTGCTGCAGAGTCGCCAACACCAGACAGTGCCCCGGTCTCCATCCATGACCGACTGCGCGACCTGCTTGAGCAGGCCTCGGGCTTGTCTTTTGAGCCAGCCCACGATGAAGTGAGCTTTGCCGAACTCGGCCTGGATTCGCTCTCACTCACCCAGATTGCGCTGCAAGTTAAGCGCGCGTTCAAGGCCGATGTCAGTTTCCGCCAACTCATGCAGGAGCATGACAGCATCAACCGGCTTGCGGACTATCTCAACAATCAAGCCCCTGTTAGCGAACCTGCGGCAACCGCCCCCAGCGGGACTACTACCACCCGTCAACCAGCAGCCTCGAACCGGGCAGACAGCAAGCCAGGCGTGACGCCGTCACCTTTAAGCCCGCCTGCAAAGGCTTTTGGTGCGATTGCCCGCATTCAGACCAGCCAGACAGAGTTGACCGACGATCAGCGCGAGCGCGTTGCATCACTGGTTAACCGCTACGCTCAGCGCACGGCCGCCTCAAAAGCCTATGCACAGAACAATCGCCGCCAAATGGCAGATCCGCGGGTAGTTAATGGCTTCAAACCCATCCTGAAAGAAATCACCTATCCGATCGTGACGGAACGATCTGCCGGCGCCTACCTGTGGGATCTCGATGGCAACCGCTATGTGGATGCGCTCAACGGATTTGGCATGAACTTGTTCGGATGGCAGCCGAAGTTCGTGACCGACGCGATCACAGAGGCGCTGGCCACGGGCTACGAAATTGGGCCACAGCATCCCCTGGCAGGGAGCGTCGCTGCGGGCATATGCGAGATGACTGGCGCGGATCGAGCGGCCCTTTGCAACACCGGCTCCGAAGCCGTTATGGGTGCTACCCGTATGGCACGAACCGTCACCGGCAGACCCAAGGTTGTCGTCTTTGACGGGGCTTATCACGGCATTTTTGATGAGGTCATTGTGCGCGGTGCGCGCGGGCATCGCGCCATACCGGCAGCCCCGGGCATCATGCCTAACACCGCAGAGAACGTGATTTCACTGCCATACGGCCTACCGGAGTCTCTGGACGTCATTCGTGACAACGCGGACGACATTGCAGCCGTACTAGTGGAGCCGGTGCAGAGTCGTCGCCCTGATTTTCAGCCAAAAGAGTTTTTGGCCGAACTGCGTACGATCACGGAGCAAACCGGCATCGTGCTCGTTTTCGATGAAGTTGTAACCGGGTTCCGTACCCATCCGGCCGGGATACAGGCGGTGTTCGATATCAAGGCCGACGTCACCACCTACGGCAAAGTCATTGGCGGCGGTTTTCCGATTGGCATCATCGCCGGTAAGCAAGCCTTTATGGATTCGTTGGACGGTGGATTCTGGCAGTTCGGTGACGCTTCGGTCCCCGAGGTAGGCGTCACCTACTTTGCGGGTACCTTTGTGCGGCATCCGCTGGCACTTGCAGCTGCCGATGCGGTACTCAAACACCTTAAAGCCAGTGGCCCGGCCCTTCAATCAGATCTCAATGCGCGAACCACTGCGTTTGCGAGCGAGCTCAATGCGTTTGCGCAATCAGTCGGTGCGCCCGTTGAGGTGCGTCATTTCAGCTCATTCTGGAAGATCACCTTTACAGCCGATCACATGTTGCAAGAGCTTCTTTTCCCCATGATGCGCGAGCAAGGCGTGCACATACTGGACGGTTTTCCCAGCTTCATGACGACTGCGCATCAAGATGCTGACATCGACATCATCAAGAATGCCTTCATGACTGCCGTTAAAGATCTGCAGCGCGGCCGTTTCCTGCCAGCACGCGGGGTGAAGCCAGGCGTGCTGTTTGACGCCAAACGGCCGCCAGTGCCCGGCGCGCGGTTGGGCCGCGACCGCGATGGCAAACCGGCCTGGTTCATTCCGAACCCCGATGCGCCTGGAAAGTACTTAAGGATCAAAGATCATGTCTGAATCAGACACATCGAAACCCGACTCAGAGTCCAATTTTGTTGAGGTCGATTTCGATCCGTTCGAAGGCGCCGCGATTGCTTCCGTTATCCCAACGACTGAAGCCCAGCGAGAAGTCTGGCTCGCCGATCAACTCGATCCGAAAGCATCGCTGGCGTTCAATGAATCAGTCACCCTCGCGCTGCGCGGATCAATCGATGCCCAAGCCATGAGCCAGGCCATTGACGCCCTGATTGCTCGCCACGATATTTTGCGTGGTGCGCTGAGTAGCGACGGGACTGAATTGCTCATTCAGGAATCCAACACTGTCGCCCTGGAAATCGACGATCTAACCGATGTATCACCGGCAGAAGCGGATGCGCTACTCGCGGCATTTCTCGCCGCAGAAACCTCAACCCCATTTGACTTGGTTAATGGTCCGCTGTTCAGGGCGCGCTTGATTTCACTCGCGCCGGATGAGCACGCGCTGGTGCTTGGCGCCCATCACCTGGTGTGCGACGGATTTTCATTTGGTATTTTGCTCAGCGAACTGGCACCGCTTTACCGCGCGGCCGTGACACAGACTGCTGACGATTTACCGCCAGCAGACAGTTTTGCTGACTACGCGGCCAAACTGGCGAGTGATCAACAAACACTCAATGATGCAGCGGCCGATCTGAAGTATTGGCAAAGCCAGTTTGAGAGCCATATTCCGCAGCCACTGGACCTACCCGCGAGTCAAGCAAGGCCGGCGTCCAGAACCTTCTCTTCTGCCCGGCTAGATCTTGCCATTCGGGCAGAACAAGTCACCCAGATCAGGCAATTTGCAGGTCAGACACGGACCGGGGCCTTTGCTGTGTTGCTGACAGGCTTTGCCAGTTTGCTTGCTCGGTTGTCAGGCCAAACTGATTTAGTGATCGGCGTCCCGTCTGCCGGACAATCCCTCGTTGGCTCCGATTCGCTGGTTGGCCATTGCGTGAACTTATTGCCCGTTCGATTACCAATCGACTTGAATCAGAGCAGCCGGGAGAACGTTCAAGCGGTGCAAGAAAAAGTGTTTGAAGCGTTTGAACATCAGCGCTGCACATTTGGCTCCCTGCTGAAAAAGCTGCCTATTGATCGCGACCCTTCACGCCCGACGCTGGTCAGTGTGATGTTCAATCTGGACCAGGCGCTCGACGGCGATGATCTGGACTTTGAAAACGTTCGAGCCGAAATTCTGTCCAATCCGCGTCAGGCAGAAAACTTTGAGATGTTTCTAAACATCTCCCAAACGCGCGAGCGCATGACGCTTGAGTGCCAGTACAACACGGACTTGTTTGATGAGGCCACGGTCAGGCTCTGGCTGACCGGCTTGCGCACGCTACTTAAGCAAATGACCGATGATCCTGACCAGCCACTGGCGATTCTGGATATTGTCGGCCGACAGCAGGCACAGGCAATTGCGCGCTTGAATGCCACCGACACCGACACACCGGCGTTTGAGAATCTGGGCACCTGGCTGAGCAGCAGTGCGAAGCAGCATGCCGAGCGCCGAGCGATTGTGACGCGTGACCCGCGGTCTGGCCGTTTGTCGTCGCTCAGCTATGCTGAACTTGAAAGTCAAAGCAACCAGTTGGCACGAGCGCTACGCCAACGCGCGATTGGGCGCGGTAAGACCATCGGTATCTGCCTACCTCGCGATGAACGCTTGCTTGTAGCGCAATGGGCCGCCTTGAAGTCAGGTGCGGCCTATGTGCCCTTAGACCCGGGCTACCCCGATCAACGACTGGCCATGATGGCGCAGGATGCCGGTATCGAACTGGTCATCACTGACCTGGAAACAGTCTCCCGGCTGGATCTGGGCATTGGTGAGGTCATGCTGCTCGATGATCCGGCCGATGAAATCTCGACCCTGCCTGACGCGCCCTTGCCGGCTAGTTCGCTTGACCCGCAGGGCGAAGACCCCGCTTACCTCATTTATACGTCTGGTTCGACGGGGCGGCCCAAGGGAGTGCGCGTGCCTCATCGTGCCGTTATCAACTTCCTGGGCAGCATGTCGAAAAAACCCGGTCTGGAGCTCAATGACCGACTACTCGCAGTCACGACGCTAAGCTTTGATATTGCGGTGCTCGAACTCATGCTCCCGCTCGTCAAAGGCGCGCAGATTGTGCTGGCTG
Organism: Burkholderiaceae bacterium; assembly: GCA_045106815.1. Lineage (GTDB taxonomy): Bacteria > Pseudomonadota > Gammaproteobacteria > Burkholderiales > Burkholderiaceae_E > JAUIAI01. Next base: position 24,059 of record JBGCFG010000048.1, read on the forward strand.
ACACTGAGACGACGCGCGATGGCTCGGCGATGCTCGCACTCATCAATCAGACTGACGCGAATGTGCTGCAGGCCACGCCCTCAACCTGGCGACTGCTCATAGATGCCGGTCTGCCAGCCAATCGGCAACTCAAAGCGCTTGTTGGTGGCGAAGCTCTACCGCCGGATCTGGCCAGCATACTGCTGCAGCATTGCCGCTCGGTCTGGAATCTATACGGCCCCACCGAGACCACGATCTGGTCGACGATTTGGCGGGTTCGCCAGCCTGACGCAGGTATTCGGATTGGCCGGCCAATCGCCAATACCCAGATTCACGTGCTAGATGAGCGCGCACAGCCTTGCCCGATAGGCGTGCCCGGCGAGATTGTGATTGGCGGTGCAGGCGTTGCACTTGGTTATCACAACCAGCCCTTGCTCACGACTGAGCGCTTCATGCCAGACACCTTCTCCGGGCAAGCTGGTGCGCGTCTGTACCGAACGGGTGACCTGGGTCGCTGGACTTGGACGGGCGATCTCGAACACCTGGGACGCCTTGATCATCAGGTCAAGCTGCGCGGCTTTCGCATTGAGCTGGGCGAGATCGAGGCAACCTTGCAACAGCACGATCTCGTCAAACAAGCGGTGGTGGTGACGCATGAAGTAGCCAGCGATGATGTTCGGCTGGTTGCTTATGTTATTAGCCCCTATGAAATAACCCATGAGGCCCTCACCGCGCAGCTTCGCGAGCACTTGCGCGAAACCTTGCCAGAGTACATGGTGCCGCAGCACTTCGTCAGCATCGACGAGGTGCCACTGCTTGAGAACGGCAAAGTCAATAGGAAGGCCTTGCCAGCACCCGACGGGCTCACGGGGCGCATTGAAGGCTCAGCAACAAACCAGGTGTTACCTGACAATGACCGCGAGCGTCAGGTACTGGCGGTTATGGCTCAAGTGCTAAATCAGCCTGAATTGAGCATGACCGATGACTTCTTCTCGGTGGGCGGGCATTCGATCCTGGCTGCAAGAGTCATCACCAGCCTCAACAAGACGCTTGGTCTGAAGCTACCCATGCGTGCAATCTTTGAGGCACCCACTGCCGCCCAGCTCACAACGCACGTCGCGCCTGGCGCCGCCGATAGAGGTTCTGCAAGCGGCCCGACCGATCCACTACCAGTTGTTCATCACGCTGACCAAAGCAAGGGCCCCCTCACACCCATGCAACAGCGCGTTCATTTTGTCGAACAAATGTCGCCTGGCCGAGTGGTTTACAACGTCCCTTCGGCGCACCGGCTGCGTGGCCCCCTTGACAGAGCCCACTTTGAGCGGGCGCTGACATCAATCATCGCGCGCCAACCGAGCCTTCGCACTGTTATCGCCGAGACAACAGCCGGTGCTGTCCAACAAGTTCAGGATACAACCCAGCTTACGTTGCCGCTCATTGATCTGAGCGACATCCCGGCAGACAAACAAGAGGTAGCGCTTCGACGAAAGCTTGATGCCCTGATCGCAGAACCTTTCGATCTGGCAAATGGCCCGCTCTTTAAAGTGGCTCTGCTACGCCTGTCTCCGGGTGAGCATGTGTTTTTCTTTATGGCCCATCACATCGTTTGGGATGGTTGGTCGTTCGATGTGCTGTACGACGAATTCGCGCGCGCTTACGCCTCAGACGAACCCGAAACACTAGAAGCTCCCGCCGCAACCTATATTGACTTTGCGCATTGGCAAAAGAAGTGGCTTGCGAGCCGCGAATGCCGAGACGAGATTGAATTCTGGACTGAGCGACTCAGCCAGCTTAAGACACCGCTTCCCTTGCCGTCAGATTTGCCGCGAAGCGGCCAACGTTCCGGCGATGGCGCAACCGTCTGGATTGAAATGTCACCAGGCATGACTGAAAGGCTTCGGGAAACTGCCGCCCGCACCGGCTCAACGCTCAACATGGTGATGCTGGCTGCGTATTCGCTCATGATGAGCGATCTCGCCAACGATAAACAAATCACCATCGGCCTGCCGATGCGCGGCCGGGAGAGAACGGAGTTTGAATCCGTGATGGGTTTCTTTAACAACCTGTTGCCGCTACACCTTCAGCCTCAACTGGATTTGCCATTTACTGAGTGGCTCAATTTGGTCAGACGTGAAGTTATCGAGGTGTTCGCTCACCAGCGCGTGCCATTCGAACGGCTTGCCACCGAAGTGGGTGATGCGAGCCGCCTGGACTATCAGGTCTTGTTCTCGTTTCAGGATGCCCGTGATCGTGAAAACGAGTGGGGCGCCCTGCAGCACAGCAATATCCCTGTGTTTCAGCGTGGCGCAACCGAAGACCTTGGCCTCTGGCTGCTCGACGGCAAAGATGGTCTTAAGGGCGGCATCACCTACAACACTGATCTGTATCACCGTGAAACAGCTCGAACGTTACGGCGGCGATTCTCGAATCTGCTCAAAGCAATTGTGAAGTATCCGGATATGACCATCGGCAAGCTGCTGCCTCGCATGCACAGGCAAACCTCCCGCGGTGCCGCGAATCCCTCATCGGTATCGCCGGTCGCGAGCGCCACGGTCGTTGATCGACAAACTCTGCCCGAGACCAGGAATCAGCCTTCCAGCGAAATCGCGAACGCCGCAATCGCCGCGCAGTCTGTGACACAGGCACGCAGCCCTGACACACAAACACCCGAAGTCGCTGAGCCGAGCCCGTCAGACGCTGCCAATCAAACGCTGAATTCGCCACCACTACCTGAGGCGCCAGCCCCTGAAACATCTGCACCTCAGCCATCGGCTGATGCTTCGCTCGAACCGCCACCGGCGTTGCCGGCTGACCTCTTTCCTGATACAGGCCCAGCGTCCCTAGAGCAAGAAGCGTCGACCCCACAGGACCAACCAGACTTACAACCGCCAGCCAATCGTGAAGACGCAACAGCATCAAAAGACGAAAGCACACAGGGCATTGACTTCACCCCGCAAGACTCTTTTGAAGACACACGCATAGAAACCACTCGCGATAAAACGCAACTGGCCGACGAATCCCCTTATGCAGAGGCTGCTGACAGTACCTTGATGCCGGGCGGAACGATGCCCATGCCCGACTCCCTCATGCAGGCGGAATCTGTTCACCCCTATCAAAACCTGGATGACGTGACGGATGCGAACATCGTTCATGAATCGCACCCAGATCAACTGCCTGAACCTGAGGTCATTGAAGTCGACTCGACTGATCAGGCCGCGGGTAGAACCGAAAGCGAAGTGAAATTAGCCGAAATCTGGGCGCGTGTGCTCAAACTCGATAGTGCCTCAGCGATCGAGTTGGAGGACAATTTCTTTGATATGGGCGGCACGTCATTACAAGCCATGCAAGTCATGGACGAAATCGAACGGGTAGCAGGTGTTCGTGGCAACCCTCGGCTCATGGTTTTTGGATCGCTCAAGCAACTGGCGCTGAGCTACCTAGGCGAGGCTGGCGACCCGCCCGTCATCAAAGATGAAGAGGCCGACAAGAACGTCATTGCTGACGACAATGCGCCTCGGCGCAAAGGGCTCTTTGGCCGTCTGTTCGGGCAACGTTGAGCGTGAGCAAGCGGGCCGTCGACAGTCAGCCGATTGCTGGCAGCGCGATGCCTGACTTGCCGGCCCGGGTCGCGCAACTGCGCTACCTCGACCTCGACCAGCTTGATTCGGCCGCTTTGAACGAAGCCCCTCTCAGCGATAGGGAGCGCGCACGGGCAGACCGTTTCGTTACCGCCACCCTTCGAAGACGCTACATTGGTGCGCATCTCTTCTTGCGACATGTATTAGGCAATGCCTGTGGGACTGATCCAGCCGAACTGGTCTTCATTGAAAACAACTGGGGCAGACCCGCGCTTGCTGACTACCCCCATTTGCACTTCAACCTGTCGCATAGCCAGCAGATGGCGCTGCTCGGCATAAGCCCTATCGCGCCAATCGGCGTGGACATAGAACACGTGCAGCACTGGCCTGATGGTGAGCTGCAATCATTGAGCAAAACCATCATGACAGCATCAGAACAGCTCGCCTTGCAAAAGCATCCGGCGCCGGCGCAAGCCTTCATAACGGCATGGACCAGAAAAGAAGCCTGCGTCAAAGCGCTGGGCCTGGGTTTATCGTATGACGTTCAAACCCTGGAAGTAGGCCTGTCACCCACGACTGGTCAGATCACGGCAGCAGCCAACAGGGAGTCATTGCTGACAGCCTGCGGGCTTGACCTGTCGACGACTAAAGGTCCCGGCAACACAATCGTATCGGTTGCGACTCGTCACGTCTGAAACAGCGCTGAATCATAGACTCGGGCGTTACGGCGAATTCTCAATCATTGCGGCGTATGATTTGGCGATGGATCTCACAAGCGTGACGCTGTTTAATCTCACCTTGCTTGCCGCCCTGGCAAGCCCGGGACCGGCCTTGCTTGCTGCGCTACAAGCCAGTGTCGGCGGCTCAAGAATGCAGGGCATCATGACCGGCGCAGGCTTGGCCACGATGGCTGCCCTGTGGACATTGCTCGCGCTCCAGGGACTAGACAGCTTATTCGTGCTGGTGCCGTGGGCCTACACAGCCTTGAAAGTGCTTGGCGCGCTCTACCTACTGTTCATTGCCTGGCACACGTGGGCGCGCGCGCGTAAACCAGTGGCGCAGGCCCCTCGTCAGCGACACAATGCGTTCGGTCACGGCATGCTGATTAACCTGGCTAACCCCAAGTCAGTGTTGTTTGCCGGCGCCGTACTCGTCGTTATCTTCCCGGCAGGCTTGAGTGGCCCGGAGCAGGCCCTGATTGTGATCAATCATCTGGTGGTTGAACTCATTGCTTACACCGGACTGGCTCTCCTTTTCAGCACGCCGCTTGCCGTCAAGGTATACCTGCGTGCCAAGGTCCAGCTAGATCGGATCTGCTCATTGATACTAGGCGCCCTGGGGATACGCTTGCTATTTGATCAGCCATGACTGAGCAGCCTGGCGGCCCGTCACTGGCCATGATCAATCACGCGAGCGCCGAACCTGTCAGTGCAGACTGCGGAGCCGGTCGCATTGAAATGCGCTCTCAGCCCGGACCAAACAAGCATATCAATGAAGACTGCGCCGCTGCATTCAAAGTATCCGACACGCAATGCGTACTAGCGATTGCCGACGGTGTGGGCGGTGCACCGCGCGGGCATGACGCCTCAAGACTAGCCCTGGAAGCACTCAACGAATGTCTGCAAGATCTTGAACCAAATGAACCACTCCGCCCACGCATTACCGATGCGTTTGAACTGGCGCACCAGCGCATCATGATGTTGGGGATTGGCGCTGCAACGACCTTCATCGTCGCAGAGATCAATCAGCAGATGCTACGGACCTATCACACCGGCGACTCCGGTAGTCTGGTCTGCGGGCAACGTGGCAAGCTCAAACACAAAACACTCATGCATTGCCCCAGCGCCTACCTGGAGTTGGCTGGAGAAATTACCGAGCAGGAATCTCTGACCCATCCACAAAGGCACCTGGTCACGAACCTGCTGGGCATCGACGATATGACCATCGATATCAGCGAGCCCGTTAAGCTCGCTCCATTGGATACCGTGCTCCTGGCAAGCGACGGCGTCTTGGACAACGCCAACACTGCCGACCTAATAAATCTGATCCGCATCGGCCCCCTCGGCAAAGCCAACCAAACCCTGCACCTCACCATGCTCCAAACCATGGCTGGCACCGTGCCTCCTCTCCCCGGTAAGCCCGACGACCTCAGCTTCATCCTGTACAGAAGCGCGAAGAAGTAACCCCCCTCCCCCTTCTCTGTTCAGTTGATGGCATTGAGGTGCATTACTGATCGTTGCGTGACGCTTTGGGCAGGGTGGGCTTGTGTCTCGGGATGTCGAAGGAGCCGACTGTCAGGGGCAATTGGCGGATAAAGCTGGGCGCTTGTCTGAGCGAAGCGAGTTTGCGACCAGCCCGCCAATTGCCCCTGAC
>JBGCFG010000049.1:0-73616 GCA_045106815.1 Burkholderiaceae bacterium
ATCCAGTCAGCGTCACTCCCAACTTGATTGCGCCGCGTTAGAACCTTGCTGTTTCGGAACAGTGACGGCGTGGCTGAAGGGCTCATGTAGTTAAATCGCCCGGTTCGACTCGTCACCGAGGCCACCTCAACGGAAGTCTTCATCTTGTCTCCTTACCGTCTTTGCAATCGCCCGGTAGCTATAGAGCAAAACCGCCATTGCCAACCGCGCGAACAGCGCAAAGCTATGTGCCTGAATCGGCGTATGGGTCCCTTTGCATTATTAGTCTGGACGTGCCCGATAATCAAGAGGCCGTGGCCCATTAATCGCCAACGGGCGCCGAGCATGCCCTGCCGATGAACAATCGACCCAAGGCGCTCTGGCTATCGAGCCCTTGGCGCTAAATAGCCGATCCGGGCATCATAGACTCTGATCTGCTCTCAAAGCGCGAGATATCGAATTCACATACCGGGCCGTCACGACCATAAACCGCCAGTCGAGCACTTCCTTCAAGACCGTCAGGATCGGGTTCGACAGACAAAACGCCAAATTGGGCTTGCAAGGTTGAAAGCACTGCCGTTTTGAATTCAATGCGGGTCGAGCTGTCAAGGTTTGGGACAACACCTGCTAACAAGAACTCATCAGCCGTACTATTTGCAAACGGCAAGCTGGCATTTAAGCCCGAACAAGTCACGACATGGACCTTTGCGCTGGTGACATGCGCTTCTTCGCCTTGTGGGGTGACATTGATTGTCAACTCTGTAACGCTCGTCAGATGCGGATCACCCGTCACGATATAGAGCTCATTAAGCTCAGATTTCGATATCGCCTTAGTCAGCCTTTCCATTGATGCCGGGTAGCCACTCCAATCATCCATGTTGATGCCGATACTCGGGTCCTGTGCCAAGCGTCTGGAAACTAACCCGATCGGGCTGCCCGACAAGAGAAACTTTGGGCCGCTTAGTTCCTTACAGCCGTGTAGCCAGTGTTCTAACGCGTCGAACTGATTGTCCGAAATGATCTTCGCTGCTCGCCAATTCATGGACGTTCTAACTTCCCGTTCAGATCGGGTGTCGAGCGCAAAACAAGGCCAACCAGAGCACGAGAATTGGCGCCAAAATCCACGCTCGACATGAGTAGTGCCCTGGATCAATCGTGGGTTGCCGTAAAGTTCACTCGCTGAGGGCGAATCCTCTTGATAGCGGCGCCACTGATACGCATAGAACGCTGCAAACCGCAATTCGAAGTCAGGAATCGAAAGTGACGTCAACTGCTTGTCAGATCCGCCCGGCCAGTTGTCTACAAACTCATGGTCATCAATGACCATCCAAACCGGCAGTTCACTCAGCAGACCGCGCATACCGGCACTGCGGAACACCTCATCCAGACGCACATCTGCTGTAAATGCCTCTCGGTACCTCTGAGCCGCCCGTTCGCCAGTCTCAGTAGTTTCGGCAATGCCAGCGGTTGCATCAGCGTAGATCTGATCGCCAAGCAGCCAAAGCGCATCAACCTCGCGCGCCAATGCGGTCGAACGCATCGACTGAAACAACTCGTCCCGATCTTCCTGCTCAACGACCAGGCCGGGCCATCGACAGGAACCAAGCATGATACTCAAAGGTGCTTTGGCCCCGTCACTCGCCGATACGTTTGCTGCCAGACGCTCCACCCATGGCGAATCAAGCCGCGCCTCGCAAATGATGCAACCCGCCTCTCGCTTGATCTCTTCGCGCGATTCTACCGATGTCGGGGAAATCGGTCTGACATTCTTCGCGCTATCTAGCGTGGCATTCTGCTGAGGAGTGGACCCAATCAATACGAGCGTCTGAATGGCGCTTGATTTGTTCTTAAAATGAGTTCGTAGTTGATCGGCTGTCAGCGCCAAATGCTGCACGATGAATATGCCTGGCAGAGAGCTGACCGCTTCATCATCCTCTGTATCAGCCGATATGAACTGCACCAGACCAATCGAATCATTTACATCTCTCGTTCTTGCCTCATCGATCTCACCGCCGGTGTAAGCCCTCAGTTCATACCAGATTCGAAAATGAATCTCAGTTGGCGACGCTGTTTCGTCAATCTCATAGTCGATAATGGGCCCGCACAATGGCGTGCGCTCCATTTGACGGTCGCGGGCTAGCCGCTTGGCAAACGCCCGGTCATCTGACAAGGATTGAGATGCCCCGCCAGGTGACTGTCGATGCGCTTCAATGCTGGCTTCGCCATTAGTCGCCAAACTATTGGAGAAACTTTCAGGGCTGGCATAAAAGCGATTCAGTGCAGGATATACCCCCGAGCCTGGCTTTTGAGGGTCCCGCTCAAGAGAGGCATACTTCCCAAACAGAAAATCCATGTGCCCCACATCAACCGGCGTAAACAAACGGACCGAGGTCTGATCTGACGATGCGCTATTGATTATCTCATTGGCCGTTAGAAACGAATGGGCCGCACTCACAGGATCAAACACCTTGTTCTCAAGCCCTGTAGCAAAAAGCGTTGGGTACTGCCAGTACTCCCGAATGTTGTTGTGAGTCAGATAGACATTATTGCCATCCTTGTCAGTCAAGCGCTGGCGAAGGATGAGAAAGAACAGATGTCTGAAGACATCAATGTGCGCCGGTCCGACTAGTCGGTGTAGATCGCGATGAGTCCTCTCATCAAGGTTTTCGTGAACCCATTCTCGTCCATAAAAGGCTGTCATACGATTGCAGATGCTTGTCCCAAACTCGTCGGGCCCATCATCGTTGAAGTGGGAGGTATCGCGCGCATCAGGCCATGGGATAGAAGCGGCCAGGCGGTCAAGTAGTTCTTCAAGCCCATTCGTCGTCTTGGAGGGGATCGGGTCAAGCACCATGCCGGGTAAAAAGTCCCGGTATTCGGCTGCAAGCGCTCCAGACACTCTGTTGGACAGAGACGGAATCACCCATGGATGCACTGCATGCAGCGCGACATACCCGATTTTAAACTGCGGACTTGAGCAGCGCTCAACATGCCCTGCGAGAATTGACATTGATAACGCAGCAGAGCCAACACAATGGGCAAACACATCAAGCGTTACTGCATCACTAGGCCTGTGCTTTTTGTAGTAGGTCGCGATAACATTGAGCGCTCCCGGAATGTCGTTTATAGCAATGTCGTCAACGGAAGATGACTCGCGGGGGGTGTTACCCAGATAATTTGACAGGCGATGGTCCAAAACCCATACCTCGCGACCTAGACTCACAAAATAGCTCGCCAAATTAGTGTCGACTGTGTTGGTCGTAAAGACTTCTCCGCCGTGAGCCAAACCATGGATCAAAAGCAGCGGCCGTGAATCAGACTCTGCTGTCGGGACAAACTGGCTCAACCTCAGCGCGACATTCGGTTCAACACCCTCAGAAAATTCGATGCGATCATCTTCGACACCATCAGCATCAACTTCCGTAACCTCAGCGTAGCGCGGCACCTCAAATTCATGAACAATTGGCGCAACGGTTGAGTCGTTGGTCAACTTAAGCTCGGACAGGCTCTCACCGCAGACCGGGACGGACAGTTCTTGGCCGTAGTCACGACCTTTTAGGCTCCAGTAGTGTGTGGCAGCAAGCGTTCTTCCCCATAAGCCAGCAACCGCAAGTAGATTCACAACTGTCTGAGGTGTATGTGCTGCTTGACCAAGCTGATAAACCCCATCTCTCAGGAGCGCCATCACATCCACATGGAACCTCAGGGGCCATGACCGAACTTCCGGCTTGGAGTCCTGGCTTGTCCAGTCGGCTGGCCGCTCTAGCTCAATGTCGAGTTCAAGTAGGCTACTCCATGGATTCTTACCGCCCGACTCGTAGCCGAGTCTTTTCTGCCCCTTGAACCTAGCCACTGCCTTATCGGCTTGGGACAGCTGTCCTTCATAACTCAAAGTCCTCCAATTGGTATGTAGATAGGCAGTTCGCATAAAGAACTGAAGATTAGTCAGCATGGTGCGCAACCATTGGGTCAAGGATGGCTTCCTATCGCCTGCAGACCGATCTTGACTGCCACCGCTAGTTGAAAAGATCGTGCTTAGAAGCCCCCCGCTGTTCGCTCGACTTGCACGAAAAGCCCAAAGAGCGCTTGACCACCTCCATACGCGCACAAAAGCATTGCTCGGTTCATCTGAACCGAGAAGCGACAGTGTCACTGACCCACTAGACAATGCGACAGTCGATGGCTGAGACTCAGCTTCGGCCGGCGGAACGAAATCAAGACTCACGCTTCCATGCCAAGGAGTCGACGGATTTGCCAGCCAAGCGACTAAGTCATGATGAGCAGATACGTGCAATCTCAGCTTTGCCTGGCCAACGCTCAACTCTAACTCGCGTTGAGCGCCAAGGGACTCGTCGCCCTGACCCAAAAAGCTAGACCACCCACTCGGAATGTCTGCACTGAGCGGCGAGCAAGTTTCAAGTTGTTCGGCAAATGCAATTGTCTGCCTGCGCTGCCAGTCTTCGGTAGCAACCTGTCGCCCTGCATTGTTTGCGCCAATCTTGGGCGAGGCCCTGCTCAGCGATGCCGAAACACGGCTTGCTCGCTTGGCAACGTAACTTGCGTTGAGCGACTGATCAATCCTGCGAGCAGCCCTGACCGCCAACGCACTGATCGTTAAAAGGGGGTTCGCGCCAACGGGCATTGGCACGATAGCGCCATCCAACACATGCAAACCAACATGTACTCGGTTACCCTGCTTGTCACTAAACACTGCGCCATACTGGTCGACAACGCCATTGCCGGCATCGTCTGCCATGACGCACCCTCCGAGCGGATGCACCGTGACCTTTCTTGAGTCTGTTTCATTGACAACTGCGCTAGCTTCTTCCGGCAACAGACGGTACATCGGATTTGGCAGGTAATACCCTGAATCGAAACCATCACGCCGGTGCCACCAAGCCCGCCTCTCGGCCTGGCGCAGCGCAATGTGAATGGCCTCGGTAGCCTCGTCGTCGACACGGGAACCGATTGTGAACTGAAGGGCTCGATGCTTTGAAGCTGAACGCTTGCTGGGTTGCAGACTGATCTTGCCATCGCCTGCATCAACACCCATACCTAAAAGAACCTGTGTATGAGTCATCGCCTCGACGCTCTCACCAAGCGGATCCAAGTCGGTGCGCGCCTGATGGAACGCGGGGCTGTTTGACTTGGTGTAGCGCTTTGGCATCGCCTGCATGGCAAGCATGGTGCTCACCAGCCCGGAAAGGCACGACGGAATCGCTCCGTCTTCGATAAGGGCATGCTTGGGTAGTGGTGACTCGGAGCCACTGGCTTGAACGATCCCAAGAATAGTTGGACCAACCCGGTTAGTGACCGGATCGGTGGTATCCACACCCCGGATGGCTGCCGCCTGTACAAGGCTCTTTTGGCCGAATCCAAACCCGAGAAAATCTGCATTACCTGAAAGCCTTTCCCCCAAATGGTCTGAAAACCTGAGGCCGGGCCTGTCAGGTTGCGTGCATTCTGATCTGAGAAGAATCTCGGTCGAGCCGAACGTACCGGCTGCTAGGATCACGGTATCGGCGTGAACTTCAAACGTCTCGCGATGCTCCGGCTGAACTTGATCCGCCGTTCGGGTGAATCGAACCGCCCAACGTCGATTCTGACTAGTGCTTTGAAGCACCTTTGCTGCCTGAGCGCCCGTAAAGAATTGAGCACCGCGTTCTACTGCCAACGGAATGGCATTCATTGTCAGCGTGTTCTTTGCGCCAACATTGCAACCCGTCACGCAGTTACCGCAAGCGGTACAAGCCGCTTGCTGAACACCAACATGATTCAGCTTAGACTCGGACGTTACGGCAATTGGCGCCGGCCTCCATTGAGTGTGAGGTATTGAGGCGGAGAGCCGCTGCAGCGCCAGCGACTTTCCGAACCGCTCGGCAGCCGGGAACTCTGCGACATCCAGAATCTCCCTGACATATTGCATCTCTGTTTGCAGTGGTCCACCTTTTTTGCAGCCACGAGATTGCATCAGAGCCGCCGGCCATCGCTGATTCTCGAAAATTTCGGGCTCTGGCGGTATGACAACGTTGGCGTTGATCAGAGAACCCCCACCCAAGCCACAACCAACCAAAGCCGCGCCATCCTTGCCATTGCGAACGTCAAACAGACCGTCTGGATAACCCACTGGATTCTCTCGATCTTCAGATCGATACTGGACAAACTTGGGCGCGATGCCGAGCGACTCGGGAAACTCGCCGATCGCAAACTCCCGACCGCGCTCTAGCACCCAAACCGATCGATTCTGATTGGCTAATTCGAGCGCGGCAAAAGCGCCACCGTATCCCGATCCAACTACAAGCACATCGCAATGCAACTCACCCGCTGCCTTTTCCAGCAGCGACTCAACGGGCCGTGACCAGGCCGCTCGATCCACACCCACTAGTGATTCCCCTTGCCTGTCTTGGTAGGCTTAAAAACCAACCGTTCGCTTATTGAAATTCTTAGGGCGAATGTCTAGTCTGGACTCGGGCGCGTCAAGCTGTCCGTTCGGGCAAGGCGAACGTTTAGTACTCGTTGAGAGGATTAATGCAGTGCGTCTTTCAGCCAGGCAACCAGAACGGTTTGGCTGACAGGTTTCCGAAAGAAAGAAACGTTTGGAGGGAGCGCTTTCTCAGTTGGTAGCGTATGCAACTCACCACTGATGATGGCAGCAGGCACGTCCGAAAATTCGCGCCTTAAGTACATGATCGTTTCTATACCATCCAAAGCGCCCGGCAGCCGAAAATCGGCGACGATGGCATTGGGCACTCCTACCCGTCCCGCTTGCATGGCGTCGCGAAGGGCTTCACCCGACTCGAAAGCCATTGACCTTGCCCCCATTAGCTCGATGGTTGAGGCAGTCGCGTGACGAATAGTGTCATTGTCTTCAATCACAATCACCGTGGCCTGCGTCGGTAGTTGACCAATCCAGCCAGTATCTTTAACCGGTTCCGCCTCACGAATAGAGAGGTGATGATTTTCTGGGAAAGGCATAGATAAAGTGAACCGGCTGCCTTGCCCGACTGTTGAATTGACGCTAATTTGATAGCCAAGCTTCTCACAAAGACGCGTCACAATCGCCAGTCCGAGCCCGGATCCCGACACCGCTGCACTCGATTCATCCGCAACGCGATGGAACTCAGAAAATATCTCTTTTTGTTGATCAAGCGGGATGCCTGGGCCGGTATCAGTAATGTCCAGCAAGGCCTGATCTGAGTCGACCTTAAGCGTCATCATTACCTGACCGCTGTCGGTGTACTTGATGGCGTTATCTAGTAGATTTCGGACGATCCTTTCAAGCAAATAGGGATCGGTTTTGAGTTTGCAGTCAGGCAAATGCCAATGAAGTTCGAGTTGCTTCTTCTCGGCCACCGCACGAAACTCTTTGGCTATGGGCGTTAGCAACTTACCTAGATCGACATTCAGCAAATCAACGGCGCCATCACCGGCATCAAGCTTGTTTAGATCCAGTAAGCCGGTAAACAATGCGTCTAATGAATCAGCCGCCCCGCGAATCTGCTGCATGTACTCGGTTCGCTGAGTCGCATTGGCCCCTTCAAGCAGGCCGGTGAATAGCATGAGCGAATGCAAAGGCTGTCGCAGGTCATGGCTGGCCGCCGCAAGAAACTTTGACTTAGACTGATTTGCCTCTTCTGCGGAAGCCCTCGCGGTGTCTGCAATCTGAACCTGCTTTTGTAGCCGTTCAAGTAGTGATGCATTCTCGAATCGCATTTCAACGCTTTTGGAGAAATCCTTATGAATCTGCCTGGAGAACTTGCCCAGTAACAACCCCAGCCCGACCAGAGCAACGGCCGCAGCCACGCCTGAAGCACCTTGCGTTAGCCAAAACGCAATCATTAGGCCGAAGTTAAGCCAGGTGCCAGTGATAAAGGTTGGTGGGTGCGTAGACGCGTTTATCAGTGCGCCTAGGGAATACATGCTCTGTACCATCGTCACGACAAACAATAGCTCAGTCTGCGAGCTACCCGTTCCGACCAGCCAGATCCAGATGCCGACGGAAACGGTGTTCATGACCGTCAGCCACCACATCGTTTCTTCGACCTGAGCTAGCGCACCAGGTTCTGAGATCTCACCGCGCTCCAGAATTCGTTGGCAAATCTGACGGTTTATGACGGCGCCCGCAACGATGATCAAAGCGCCAAGCAGGCTCAACCAGCCGCCACCCGCAATCGCAAACGCGACACCACATAAGGTTGCACCAGCGAGCACAATCGGGCCGCTATGAACAGACTGCGAGGCACGAATGCCGACAGACTGGGCGGCGATACTCAGATCAAGTTGAGAAGATCTCTCACCGATAGATGAACGATAGGCTAGTCTCACGATGCAATGGCCAACGCAGTGAAGCGCTCGCGTGCTCTCTCCTGTCCATTTAGTGGCCTGCCACCCCCTAAACGATTGGCTTAGTTCGTCAGGCTCCCCGAGTCACCATTATGACTCAATCGAGGTAGCGGTCGTGCAGCATTCGAAGAGAGTTGCAACGCTAGCCACTCGTTTAATACTTTCGTTTAGTCGAGCCTTAATCGCAGCTAGCCATGAGTCGAATTGCCGTACCAACAGAACCCCAAGATACTCAAGACGTAAAAATGAATCGAGTAAGCCTACAGTCGGTTCGGGGAGAAACATGGAACAAGGCACAAAGCTCGAAGCCCCTCTGTCGCGTGCTCAGGCGCCCGAGAGTCGCATCCCCATTGACTCTGCGTCTCACTCTGGCCTAGATAAGCCTAGGTTTGCCGACAACAGCAGCCACCAAATTAGCGGCTATAGTGCCGCCGGATACGATCTGCCTTATCTCTACGTCGATGGGGGTGAATACCTGCCTGAACAAGTTGACCTCCGTTCTGCCTGGCGCTCAGCGGTTAAGGCTCTGCTCAAGTTGGGAAACCCAACCTTGGCTGTTTGTTACCGCGACCCCACAGGCCCGGTTTACGCCCTACTCGAGCTAACGGGACCGCAACGGGTAAGAATTTCCATCGAAAGCCAGCATTGGTGCGATGAAAGCGCCCTAACAGCTTTCATCGCATTTCATGGGCTAACACCTCGTGAATCTGAAGTGTTTCGTGCGCTTTGCGAGGGCCTCAAAACGAAGGCCATTGCACGCGAGTCAAATTGCCAGCCTTCCACGATCAAATGCCACATCAAGAGCATTCTCACCAAAACTAATGAACGCACGATGAATGATGTGTTGCTTCGACTGGCCAGAGTATCCCGCAAGCAGCTCGCCCATTCCGTTGAGACAAACATTCGTTGAAGTGCTTTCGAAACGAGCGCTCGCGCTAACAGACAAGCCACTGCACTGACGGAGGAATGGCTGCTCTCGGCAAGGGTGATATCCTGACCCGGCCTCATTCAGGGATTAACCTGCTGTCTCATGAAGATCTTGATGGTCGACGACCATGCTTTGTTCAGGGCTGGGCTTCAGCTCATCCTGAAGGAGCTTGCGTCGAAACATAAGCCCGAGTTTGTAGAAGCCAATAGTGCGGCTGAGGCAATTAAGCTCAGCGGCGAAGTCTTTGACCTGATCCTGCTTGACCTCATCATGCCGGGCTCCAATGGGCGCCAGGCGTTTGATGCTGTCGTAGATGCGTTTACCGGCACACGAATTGTGATCGTTTCAGGTGAAGACTCACCGCAGCTGGTACGAGAAACTATCGAGGCTGGCGCCAGTGGCTATATCTTGAAGCAGACTCAATCGGCCGTTTTTGGCTCAGCACTGGAACTCGTTCTGGCAGGCGGGGTGTATCTCCCTCCTTCTATTCTTAGATATTTTGATGCAGCGGGGGAAATTCACGACAGTGAGCTGAAAACACAACAGAACACTGAGATAAGTCAGCCAGACGCTAAACAAACGGGCGAACTCACAAACCGACAACTCGATGTACTCAAGGCAGTCGTCAGAGGGGGGTCGAACAAGTCCATTGCGAAAGAACTCAATGTATCTGAAGGCACCGTGAAGGCTCATCTCTCATCGGCCTATCGGGTGTTGGGTGTGCGCACCAGAACCCAGGCCGTCATGGCGGTAGCCTCATCTGGCTATCCAGAGACCAAAGAGTAGATCTGCCTTTCTCCCTTTCTCTACAGCGACGCGGAAACCCTAACGCGCTTGCATTGCAGCTTGTCGTGAAGTGGACTGTTAGGGTCAATGTCCTTTTTGCACACGAGGCATTTGTCAGCGCCCGAGATTGCATTCAGGCCGCCGCAACTGCCTTTGATAGTCCGGCCCGATAACATGACACCAATCGCCATGCCAGCCATGACAAGGACCAACAGGACAAACGCCAGTATGAAGGTACTCATCGCGCCATGCTCATCACGCGTTACTCGTCGATTAGGAGTTGGGAAAACGACTCGCTCTGAACCGTAATATACGTGTCTTGCGCTCCCGATGCATCTCTGGCAATGAACAGAGCCGCCAGGCCAAGGCGGTTAGCGAGATCAACGCCGTCTTTCAGGCCCAGAACCAACAAGGCCGTTGCCCATGCATCAGCCAACGCGGCGTGCTCCGCAACAACCGTCACACTGGTGGTTCGATGCGTGACAGGCCGACCAGAAATCGGGTCAAGAATGTGCGAGAAGCGATTGCCATTGCGCTCGAAGAAATTCCGATAGTCGCCTGATGTGGCCAGCGCGTGATTGCGTAGCGATACGACCAGTTCGATGGCCTGAGCGCCCGAATCTGGTTTTTCAATCCCTATTCGCCATGGCTGTCCATATGCGTTGTGGCCTCTGGCAAGTAAGTCGCCACCAATTTCGACCAGGTATTCCTCGATACCGGCGTCGCGTAGAACCAACCCCACCTGGTCAACACCAAAGCCTTTTGCAATGGCACTCAAATTTATCCCGACGCGCCCGTCTCGTTTGGCGATAGATTGAGCCGCCTCATCCACGGTCAGCAATCGGCCCTGGCCGACTTGTTGCAAAGCCGCTGCAATCTTGTCATCTGATGGCACCGAATCAGTCTGTTGGTTCATGCCAAACCCCCACAGTTCGATCAATGGCCCAAGGGTGACGTCAAACCGGCCACCGCTTTGCTCATGGACCTGCATGGCAAGCGTCATGACCGAAACAAACGAATCCGAAACGACCATCGGTTTGGTCTCAGGCATCGCGCTAAATCGCGACACTTCTGATTCAGGGTCCCAGCTCGACAACCGACCGTTAACCTGCGCCAATCGATCTTGCACCTTTGTTGCCAGTTCATCACGATCCAAATCCGACCCAATGGCAATAACCTTGTAGTGAGTTCCCATCGTCTGGCCGGTAAGACTGACGCTCTCACGTACACCGTCGCCCAGAAAAGAACGCGCAAACCAAATCGCCAGCACCGACAACACCAGACCCAACACTGCGCGCCGAATCATGGTCTACTCAACCACAAGCGGCACGAATGCCAGTATTAATAAGCCAAGTGCAGCCATTGAGCCAAAGCACCACGCGCGCATTTGCCAACCGGCGTCCTGACGCTTCCACGCAAGCCTGAACCGATGACCGCAGATAACAGCAACAACAAAAACCAGCGTGCCTGCGAGCGGCGTCAGATAAAGATCAAACACCGAGGCACCGGCTGCCCAGAGCAGAACACAAAAATTTAGGCTTCTTGTACAAAACGCGCTGCGTTAAGATGGTCAGACACAAACGACACGATGACCGGAGGTTATTCACCATGGCGCCCAGTTCGTACCAGGCCCCGATGCGGGCCGACAAGTCAGGCAAGGTCACCAAAAGCCAAACACTCGACTCTAACCTGGCGAGTGGCCAGTCAACCGTGGCTATGCTGCTTCGTGAGAAAGGCGACATGGTGTGTTCTGTCCGGCCAACCGACACCATCCATGATGTCGTGCAACTTCTCAAGGACAAAGGAATCGGTGCGGTAATCGTGACAGACGAAGCCGAGCAGTTACAGGGCATTTTGTCTGAACGCGATATCGTTCGCCGCATGGCAGACACCCCCGGACAGACACTGCCACAGCTCGTCGAGAATCTTATGACGCGTGCTGTCGAGACGTGCGAGCCAGATGATCGGCTCACGAGTCTGTTGCGCCGCATGATCGCAGGACGCTTTCGCCATATGCCTGTCCTGCAAGACGGCAAGCTATGCGGCATGGTCACCATTGGCGACGTCGTAAACTTCCGCCTGACTGAGTTGGAATACGAAGCACTGCGAATGAAGCAGATGATTGTCGGCTGAGACGCTCAGCCGCCAAAGTCATCCAGCATGATGTCCTCTTCAGCCACACCAAGATCGAGCAGCATGCTAATAACCGATTGATTCATGATTGGCGGGCCGCACATGTAGTACTCACAATCCTCCGGTGCTGGATGATCCTTCAGGTAATGCTCATAAAGGATGTTGTGAATAAAGCCAGTGTAGCCGGTCCAGTCATCCTCAGGCAGCGCATCAGACAAAGCTACATGCCACTCGAAGTTAGGATGCTCTGCCGCGAGTTTGTCAAAATCCTCCGCGTAAAACATTTCGCGCCTTGAACGTGCGCCGTACCAGAAACTGATCTTTCTCTTTGTATTCAGGCGAGTGAGTTGATCAAACAAATGGCTACGCATCGGCGCCATACCAGCACCACCGCCGATAAAGACCATCTCTTTTTCGGTTTCTCGGGCGAAGAACTCGCCAAACGGTCCGGAAATCGTGACTTTGTCCCCGGGTTTTAGATTAAAAATATATGACGACATCAAGCCGGGCGGAATACCCTGCGAGCGTGGGGGCGGCGACGCGACCCGCACATTCAGCATAATAATGCCCTTCTCGCTCGGATAGTTCGCCATGGAGTAGGCCCGCTCAATAGGTTCCTCAAGCGTCGAGTGGTATTGCCACAGGTCAAACTTGTCCCAGTCTTCGCGGTATTCGTCCGCAATCTCGAAGCTTTTGTAGTCTAACTCGTGGGGTGGTGCCGCAATTTGAATATAGCCACCGGCCCTGAAATTGACGTCTTCGCCGGCAGGCAACTCAAGGACTAACTCCTTAATGAAGGTTGCGACATTGTCATTCGAGCGAACCGTGCACTCCCACTTCTTAACGCCGAATACTTCTTCCGGCACCTCAATCGCCATGTCTTGCTTAACAGCCACCTGACACGACAAGCGATCACCCTGAGCGGCTTCTCGCTTGTTGATATGGCCTTCTTCTGTTGGCAGGATTGACCCACCGCCAGAGAAAATTCGGACGCGGCATTGAGCACAAGTGCCACCGCCGCCGCAGGCTGACGGCACAAACAGTTTTTCCTCAGCCAGCGTTTGGAGCAGCTTGCCGCCGGCTGGCACCGATATAGTCTTCTCGCCATTGATGGTGATGCTCACATTACCCGTTGAGACCAGCCGCGAACGAGCCAGCATGATGATACTGACCAGTGCCAGCACAATCGCGGTAAACAGCATCACGCCAAGTGAAAAAGTTTCCATCAAATTCCTCTACAGCTTGACACCAGAGAACGACATGAAGGCCATTGCCATCAACCCCGCCGTGATGAACGTGATGCCCAACCCCTGCAAGCCCTCAGGGACATCCGAATATTTAAGCTTTTCGCGTACACCAGCCATGGCGGTAATCGCTAACGCCCAACCAAAACCGGATGACAAGCCGTATGTGACGGATTCGGCAAAGTTGTAGTCCCGCTCAACCATAAACAATGAGCCGCCCAGGATGGCGCAGTTAACCGTGATGAGAGGCAGAAATATCCCCAGCGCGTTATACAGTGGCGGAAAGAACTTATCGAGAATCATCTCAAGGATCTGCACCATTGCAGCAATCACGCCGATATAGGTAATTAGCCCAATGAAGGTGAGATCAACCTCCTCAAACCCCGCCCATGCGAGCGCGCCGGGCTGCAGCAAACCCGTCAGCAACAGATTGTTTGCCGGCACGGTAATCGCCTGTACCACCATAACCGACACACCCAGACCGATTGCCGTCGAGATCTTCTTACTCACCGCAATAAATGTGCACATGCCCAGAAAAAATGACAGCGCCAGATTCTCAACGAAGATCGCCTTAACCGCGAGCGAAAGGAGCCCTTCCATCAGTGCGACTCCACCAGCTTTTGAATTTCAAACTCGCGCTCTTCGACTTGCGCGGGTTTCCATGTTCGAAACGCCCAGATGAGCAAACCAATTACAAAGAAGGCTGACGGTGGTAGTAGCAGCAATCCGTTTGGCACATACCAGCCACCGTTGCTCACCGTCGGTAAGATCGTGACACCAAAGAGTGAACCTGACCCAAACAACTCACGAATCACACCAACTAGCATCAGAATCAAACCGTAACCCAGCCCATTGCCAACGCCATCTATAAACGAAGCCACCGGCGGATTTTTCATGGCAAACGCCTCGGCTCGGCCCATCACAATGCAATTGGTGATGATGAGTCCGACGAATACCGATAGGGTTTTTGAGATCTCGTAAGCGTAGGCCTTGAGGAATTGATCAACCACGATGACAAGAGACGCGATGATCACCATCTGCACAATGATTCTGATCGAACTGGGAATATGATGACGCAACATCGAGATAAACATCGAACTGAAACCCGTTACAAACGTCACAGCAAGCGCCATCACAAATGCGACCGTTAACGATGACGTTACCGCCAACGCCGAACAAATTCCCAGCACTTGCAGCGTAATCGGGTTGTTGTCGACAAGTGGATCGACCAGCAAAGTTCGCCTTGTCTGTGCCATTAGATCTCCCCTGCTTGCAAGCGCTTAAGGAACGGACCATATCCCTGAGCACCCATCCAAAATTTGACGAGATTGTCCACACCGCGCGAAGTGAGCGTGGCCCCAGCAAGCGCATCAACATGAAACTGCTTGCCGGCCGGTGATACCGACTTAGCGACACTGATTTGCAACTCACCGCTTTCGTCAAAGAGCTGCTTCTCACGCCACTGGCTTTTCCAACGCGGATTATCGACTTCGGCGCCCAGGCCTGGCGTTTCCCCGTGCTGGTAAAACTGCAGGCCAAACACGTCATTCCCGTTTTCTTCCAGTGCTATAAAGCCATACAAAGTAGACCACAGCCCATACCCCTTGATGGGTAGGATGACCTTGTCAATTTGATCCGACTGATCACGCAAGATGTACACCATTTGGTACTTCATTTGAGACCCAATGCCGGCCGGATCGTCTGACAGTTGACGAACGATTGCCGGGTCAGTCGATCTGGCGAGCTCATCGAACGACTCAATCTCAAACTGGTCAGTGAATTGGCCAGACTCCAGTGCCAGTATGTGAGGCTCAAACGCAGAAAACGCCTTGCCGATATCGATACCCGGCTCGTAAGCACCGGCTACTTGCAAGACATTTTTTTGCTTGTCGAGTAAGCGGTTTCTTTCCTGCACGGGGCGTAGGATCACGGCAGCGGCCGAGACAACCATCGACGCAACAAGACACAGCGTGACAGCAACGGCTATCGTCTTGGGAACCGAATCGGTGGGCAACGCCTTGAAGCGAGCAAAAAAACCCGGGTGTTCAGCGTCAGGCATGGCGACGCACCCTCCGTTTGATATTGGCTTGCACGACAAAATAGTCAATGAGTGGCGCGAACACGTTACCGAACAGGATTGCGAGCATCATGCCTTCCGGGAACGCGGGGTTGATGACGCGAATCATGACCACCATGACGCCAATGAGCGCGCCGTATAGGTAGCGACCCAGGTTCGTGTGACTGGCCGACACCGGCTCAGTGACCATGAAGACCAGGCCGAACGCATAGCCACCAATAACCAAATGCCAGTACCAGGGCATCGCAAACATTGGGTTGGTGTCTGAGCCGATGAGGTTGAGCAAAACGCTAAATCCAATCATGCCCGCGAGGCAGCCAGCAACGAGCCGCCAATTCGCGATTTTAGTTACGAGCAAGAAGACCAGGCCCAGTGCACAAGCCAAGGTCGAGGTTTCGCCGATAGATCCCTGAATGAACCCCAGGAACGCGTCCATCCACGTAATCCCCTGACTGGCGAGCGCCTCAACCCCTTTGGCCGCGGACACGGCCAGAGCCGTTGCGCCGGAATAGCCGTCTACTGGCGTCCAGACGGCATCCCCGGACATACTGGCCGGGTAGGCAAAATACAGAAACGCCCGACCCACGAGCGCCGGATTAAGAAAATTCTTACCAGTCCCCCCAAACACCTCTTTCCCAATCACGACCCCGAACGAAATGCCTAACGCGACCTGCCACAGTGGCGCGGAAGCTGGCAATATCAGGGCATACAGCATCGACGTCACTAGAAAACCTTCGTTGACCTCGTGCCCGCGAACAGTCGAAAAAATGACTTCCCAGATGCCACCCACGACAAGCGTCGTAAGGTAAATGGGCAAAAAGTACAAAAGGCCATGCAACATGCAAGCAACGACACTATTCGCGTCCAGCGAAATGCCAACAGCTTGCAACAGCGCGATGCGCCAACCATTAGCCGCTTCCGAGCCCATACCAGCAAGCGCAGCATTGGCCTGGTAGCCAGTGTTATAGAGTCCAAACAAAATCGCCGGAATCGTCGCAATCACCACATAGGTCATGATTCGCTTCATATCGACATATGAGCGGGCATGTGGCGCGGCAGTGGTTACGGTGGATGGCGCGTAGAAGAGGCTCTCGATCATTTCGTAGATCGGGAATAACTTCTGGTATTTGCCGCCCTTTGTTACGTGGGGCGCAATTTGATCGAAGAGACTGCGTAGATTCATTGACTTTCAGCCTTCTCGCTCGATCTTTGTCAAGCTATCGCGTAGTGCCATCCCATACTCATACTTGGCGGGACAGGCAAAGCCTACTAAGCCAAGATCTTCTTCGTCCAATTCGAGCGCCCCGAGCGCCTGCGCGCTATCGGTATCCATGACAAGCAGTGCGCGAAGCAGTTGAGTGGGCAGATAGTCTTGCGGCATCAGCTCCTCAAACGTGCCAAGTGGCACCATAGCGCGTCTGCCACCGTTTAGATTCGTGGTGAATTTATAGAGTTTGCGTGCGAATGCTGAGGCAAGCACTGGCTGAACTGCAAACTTGCCGGGCATTGGCCTTATCCAGCCAAACGGGATTTGGTGGCGGTCTTCCTCGATCAGGGTGAGTTGACGCGCGAAGCGGCCCAGATAACTCATCGGGCCATCCGCTTGCCGACCACTCAGAATCGAACCGGAAACAGCCCTCACGGGCGCTTCAATAGCGATCTCGCCTGCAATCAAGTCGTTAGTTGACGCGCCAAACACCGTCTCAACCAGCCGAGGGTTCCGCGCGGCCGGTCCGCACAGCGCGATCACTACGCGCGGGTCGAGATGTCCGGTCTGGAGCAGCCTGCCTATGGCAATAACGTCGTTGTAGCAAATTGTCCAAACTTCATCTTCAGCACCCACCGGATGAAGGAAATGCACATGGGTGCCGGCAAGACCCGCCGGATGTGGCCCTGAAAACGTAGCGGCGCTAACGCCAGGCAATCGAGCGCCGGGAAGTGCTTGCCCAGGCGCGTGACACAACCAGGTCGTTCCGTCTGTGAGCTGACTGACCGCCTTGAGACCGGCCTCAAATGCCGCGGCGGCATTGGAAATCACCAGAGCGGCATCGGCGCTCAGTGGCTCGGTATCCATGGCGGTTACAAAAATTGCCTGTGGTTTAGTGCCAGGCTGAGGCATTTTGGAATAGGGTCGCTTACGAAACGACGTCCAAAGCCCAGCGGCGCAAAGCTTCTGAGTAATACGCTCTGGAGAATCTTCACCACCAATGGCTGAGAAGTCTGCGCCCGCATCATCTGGGTCAGATACTTCAATCACAACGCTTTGCAAGACGCGGCGAGCGCCCCGGTTGATCGCCCCCACGCGGCCAGACATGGGTGCGACGATCCGAGCCTCAGGCGCGTCTTTGTGGCAGAACAAAGGATCGCCGCGAACGACCTGATCTCCTTCTTGCACCAGCATCTGCGGCTTCAGGCCAATGTAGTCATCCCCCAAAACTGCCACCGAGTGGACTTTGGGGCCCGGATGGATCTTCTGCTCTGGCGCACCCGCCACCGGAAGGTCAAGCCCTCTTTTAAGGTTATAGCTGTGCATGGTTCCGTCGTCGTCGTTGTGTCCGCCGCAACTGCGCTGCGTACCAACAGGCCATTGTCGTGAGGAATGGCAACTGATGCTCGCAAACGCTAGCAACGAACGCTTCTAGCGTTATTTCAGCACGCTACTGACATGCTGGCAATGACCCTGGTCAAGAATCAGGCAACAAACCAGGCAATATCTGCCTGTCAACGCCAGCGAGAAGCGTTGGTGTAATCTGGGCGAATCAACTACACAGACAGAGAGCATCCACGCCATGGCGGCCCTGCAGAACTCCATTTCATTCGAGGCGCGTGAAGTTCGGATACAAGTCGAGGAGCCACCGGTAAGCAGACCGGTCGATGGCGAAACGCTCCTACTCATCCCCGGTCTGGGCGGCACCATGGCTTTTTGGCAGGCATGCTGGCCTAAGCTGGCCCAACGACATCGCTTGATTTCGTTTGACCATCCCGGTATGGGCGCCAGCGCTGATCCTCGCGAAACCCCTAATGTCGATCGGCTCGCGCAGCTGGCGATAGCCATACTAGACAAATTCGATACTAAGCACGCCGTGTTCGTGGGGCACTCGATGGGCGGAGCGATTGCTCAAACTGCCGCGCTCGATCACCCTAGTCGCGTCCGTGCTGCTGTCCTGAGTTCCACATGGGCCCGCCCCGACCACTACTTTCAAAAGGCGTTCGCTCAAAGAAAAACCTTACTTCAACACTGTGGCCGCGACGCTTATGCCCGCGCACAAGTACTGAGCGTGTATCCACCCGAGTGGATTGCCGCCAATCCAAAAGCCGCCGATGACCAAGAACAACGTGCGGCGGCGAGCTTTCGAGACCCAGACGTACTGGCGCAGCGCATCGACGCCGTGCTTGCATTTGACCGCAGTGCTGATCTAGGCCGCCTTTCGTGCCCTGCTCTGGTGGTCCACTGCGCGAATGACCTCGTCGTACCGCCTCATATGTCGACGTTCCTCGCGCAGCAAATCGACAAGGCAGACACGCTGGCATTGAGTGGCGGCGGCCATTTCGCACCGGTGATTCGAACCGAGCCATTTACAGAAGGCGTTCTAGCATTCATCGAACAACTCGATCAACCCTAACCCACCCTTGGAAATTGAATGAATGACCCAACAGATTGCCCGGACCTAAGCCGCCTCGATGACCGAGTGGCCATCGTGACTGGCGCAGGCTCGCGCAGCGAAGGGATAGGTAACGGTAAGGCGGCTGCTGTGTTGCTAGCCCGGCGCGGCGCTCGTGTCATGCTGCTTGATGCCGACGAGACCGCGGCAAATGAAACCCTCCAACTGATCAAAAACTCAGGCGGTCAAGCCCTGGTACACCAGACAGACGTTTCGAATAGCGACGCCTGTATGAAAGCTGTGAGCGCTGCCGTCAACGCTTGGGGCCAAGTTGACATCCTGATTAACAATGTTGGCATCACCGGCCCTGCCGGTGATGCAGTTGACCTCGATCTGGACGAGTGGGATAAGGCGATGCGGGTAAACGTCACGTCAATGATGCTCATGGCGCGCTTTGCGATTCCGCACATGCGTCAACTGGGACGCGGCGCCATCGTCAACATTTCTTCTGTAGCTGGCCTGCAAGGCGGCACGCCAAGCCTGCTATACCCCACTTCTAAGGGTGCGGTTGTCAATATGACGCGGGCCATGGCTTCGCAACATGGTAGCGAAGGGATTCGGGTCAATTGTGTCGCGCCGGGTATGGTTCACACGCCTATGGTAGCCGAGCGCATGACACCTGAAATGCGTGAAGTTCGACGCAAACGCTCTCTGTTGCAAACTGAAGGCTCAGCATGGGATGTCGGACATGCGGTGACCTATCTTGCCAGCGACGAAGCCCGCTGGGTCACGGGTGTCATTCTCCCGGTAGATGCAGGCACAACTGCGGGCCGGATGCCACTGCATTCTTTGACGCCTGACCCTAAACCAGCTGGCGGATAATTACGCGCTTGTCCTAACCGGTGATGGGATATCCAAGGTCGTGATCCGTCTGAGTTCGCGTCGGTGCTTTTGGTCGTCGAATGCTTTGCCGCGATGCATAGTGGCGCGATTGTCCCAGATGACCAGATCGCGCTCTTGCCATTCATGGGTATAAACAAACTGAGCTTGAGTCGCATGCTCCATGAGATCTTTGAGCAACAGGCGCGCCTCGGGAACGGGTAAGCCATCAATTTTGGACGCGTGCGAAGCCAGATAAAGAGATCGACGGTTCTGATCAGGAAACTCTCGCACCAGCGGCTGCCACACACCTTTCAAAACGTTTGCTTCTTCGGCACTGAACTCAAACCCGAGCGTTTGCCGCGAATATGCAATCGAATGATGAGCGCGCAACCCCTCTAGGCGCGCTTTCATAGAATCGTCCAGCGCGTCGTAGGCGCTGCGCATATCAGCAAATTGCGTATCGGCCCGCACTGGCGGAACCACATACGCATACAACATCGAGTAGCGACCTGGCGGGTTTTCGAAGGAGGCATCGGTGTGCCATAGGCGATTGGCGAGGCCGTAAAGACGGCGGCGATCGGATGTCTCCAGGATTTCGCCTTCAGCGCCAAGATTGGAAATATCGGTTAGGGCTTCATTGCCAAAGCGGTTCTTGGCGACCACACGAGCGCCAGGTTTGGCATGTATGACGCCATCCAAGCGCTTGGCAAATGCCAGGTGACTATCGTCGTCGAGGTCTTGATCGGGGAACACGAGAACGGCATATTGATCCACCGCCTGGCGGATTTGCGCCAGCGTTTGCTCATCTTGTAGATCGCGTAGCCGCACACCGGTGGCTTCGCCCGCGAAGGATGGGTGCAATTTACGAATGGTGAGTGTCATGCTGTTCGAATCCAAAAAGGGACATGCAATCTATAACTCATGAAGCTTGTCCGTTCTTTTCATTGCTCGTGGCCCCATTCGCAGCAGGTTTGCCGCCGCCAGCCTCCGGGAAGACCCAAAGGCCCAACAACATGACGGCCATAATGGCCGCCACAACCCAACCCAGATAGGCCTGACTGCCGAAGAACTCCCACGCTGCGACGGCGCCACCTAACACCAGCACGATAAGGGACAGGGCAATCTTGTATGGCATTGGCATAGCTCAGCCCTCTCTCAAACCGCTTGTGGCTTGCCAGCGCTGTCACGCGTGCGAACCGAAGGCGTGCGGGAAACCTCTCGCATGTCTGTCTTGACATACTGCGTGTTGTAGCCATTGAACAAATGGCCAAACAGCCCGCGATTCAGGTCTGAAGTACCAAACAGCCAGTCGGCAATCGGAAACGTCAGGTTCATGTTGCGCTCCATCATGATCGATTGATTGTGGTGAGCAAAGTGATGGCGGCGCAATGTATTGACGAAAGGCATATGGCGGACAAACGCATTCTCTTCTACGTGGCAGCAAAAATGCATGAACTCGTAAATAAGGTACATCGACGTGGTGGTGCAAATAAACAGCCAGCCGACATTGGCGCTAACCAGCCAGCTCAAGACGGCCACGCCGGGAATAGACATCAAAATGAACACAATCAGCGCATAAGGAGGGAAAAAGGTAACGCGCCAATCGTGTTCACCTGCAAATCGCATCTCAGTTTCGGTAAAGAACTGATGGTGCTGCAAAGTGTGGCGCTGGTAGATTGCCCGAGCACCGGGAAAATTCTGCGGCCGATGCATGACATGTGTGTGGAGTGCCCACTCAAATATATTGCTCGCAATGAACACGAGCGGCACAATCAGCCATTCCCACCAAAGGACGTTGTCAAGGTGGGCAGTGTAGTACCAAAGACTCAGCGCGCCGATGCTATAGATCATCGCCACATGCAGGTACCCGTTGTACCAGCCATTGATTCGCTGGCGGTAGATTTCCCGATAGGTTCGCTGACGCGGCTGCATGGGGGTTGAAGTCAATTCCATTGGGAGTCTCCAGTGAAAGAGTCGTTATAGATCAATTGTCGAACTAGCCAACTAACCAACTAGCCATAGTCTGATGCAACGCCAGTCGTGTTCTTCACGATTCGAGGGTACGGAGTGCCTGAAGGGCATCGACCACTTGCTCCTCGGTGATCTCCCATTCGTTGTCAAAATTGGCCACGATCTCCGTCATAAAAGCAGGCGCAAAAGCGAGTGCCGCTTCATCACCTGCTGCGTCAGCCAGAATGGCGAGTGCCAACTGAGAAGGATCCAACCCCTCATAGCCCCATTCGTAGCCTTTCAGCGAATAGGTCCTTAAGTCACCGCGCGGTGCTAATGGCAAGCCATCAACGAGAACGACAACACCATCAAAAGTGCGAGCACCGGTATAGGTCTTCATGATTCAGACTTGATCAGCATGCTTCATCTACCTCTTGTCTCTATTCGTGCCACCGTCGCCACGCTCTGCAGCTACGCGTGCCTTTAGCTTTATGGCCGTTAATATACTAGCCCAAGCGATGCCATAAACACACAGGCAGTGTCATCCTGAGCATTGATGCTAGCCAGGGACTGCTCGGCCCTTGATCGCAGGAATCGTTGTCATATCGGCTAATTGCAGCAAAAACCTGGTTACTTAGGGTTAGTGACTATTGGGTATCGCGCACAAGCAGTCGCGTCTCTAGTCTTGTTCGCTCCTTCTTCATATGATGCCGGGAGCACAAACAATGACAATCATCAGCAACTTTGAGCTATTGCTTAAGCCTATTGCACCTCCGGGAGGCCCGGCTGCCGAAGTGGCACGGGTAGCAGTACAAGGCTACTTCATTCAGATTTCCAACCTGGAAACACGCGACATTACGTTCGTGCTGAGAACGCGAACTTCAGTCGCAGCCGCGGCTGACGGTGTGAACACAGAATTCACGCCAACCAATCATGCGGTCGTTTACGACATTACGCAGGACAATGATTTTCAAACAACGCTTGTCGATGCAGGCGCGCTGATCCCCAACAAACAGAACGGCCACTTTGTCAGCTGTATCAGGCTGCCTGCCGGCAAGTCGGCATCGCTGGCGATTTTGCCCAATGTGGCTGGACTGCACTCGGCCAACACCACAGACCTGGCGATCCGCGGGTATTCAGAGATCGCGTTGAGCGGCGAACTCGACTCGCTCTCTCCGCTTACTTTCTCTGCGCCTGAAGTGTCGAGAATTCTCGTGTCATGTGATCATCGTACGACGTATCTAGACCCTGAATTTGACCCCGCAGACTTCGGTACACAAACCGGCCTGGACTTTGACCAGACCGTGTACGGTCTGCCAACAGCGAATGGTCAAGCACTGCAGATTCTGGACACTTACGCCAACTTTAATGCGCCGTTTCATGATCTTATTGCGAGCAACTCTCTGTCGCCTCGCATAACAACTCAAGTCAGCCTGGTTGAACTGGGGGCAGCGCTTACCAAGCGGTCAGTGGCTACCGAAAGAACGACTACGATCAAGGTCGGTCGCACACCGCTGACCCTGAAGTATGCGATTAACAAAGGCAAAGTCATGGTCAACGAGGACAGTCTTGCCAGTGCAGTCAAGCGACTCAAACGACGCAAAAAGCTACCCGCCTCAACGAGTGCCAAAACAGTGAAGTCCAAGCTTGAGTCAGCCCTGGGGGGGAGCAAAAAGGCAGCAGCCGATCTTGAGAAACTACTGTCGAAGATGGACTGATCTGATTGGCGCGCATAAAGCCGCAGCGAGAGGCTTTGTGCGCACTTTGTCAGTTTGCTTTGCCCGGCCATACCTGCCCGTCAATGACCATACCAGAGACGTCGAGCCGCTGGTTAGCCTCGCGGGTTTTACCTGCGGAATCCGCAAACACAACCGGCCCTTCACGCATCTCCAGGATGCTCACGTCCCCAGGCGTTCCGATTGCCAGCGATCCAAGTTCTGGCTTACCAATGGCCTTAGCCGGCCCAACCGTCGCCGCTGCGATGACTTCGGGGAGTGTCATACCCATATCCATCAACTTCGATAGCGTGACCAGCAAGTCATACGCGGGCCCCTTGGCACTCATCGCATGCACATCGCTCGAGATGCAATCTGGAAGAAAGCCAGCATTCAACATGCTTTCCGCTGTCACGAAGCCGAATGAGCCCATCCCATGCCCTATGTCGAACATCACCCCTCGTTCACGCGCAGCAACGATTTCCTCATAGACATGGCCATCACGGCGCGCCGGTGCCCCGGGAAACGGTCGAAAGCAGTGCGTGAGCACATCACCCGGCCGAAGCCGACTCACCACGTCCATTCGACTGGGGGGCGGATTGTCGAGATGACACATCACCGGCAGGCCAGTTTCTTCTGCAACCTCTAACGCGACATCAAGCGGTGAGATGCCCGATGCCCCCCCGGCCACCATGCCTACGCGAACCTTGATCCCGACGATTAGATCCCGGTTAGCGTCAACAACGTCCACGCAATCCAGTGCGCTTAACAAGCGGATGTCTGCACACTCGCCAACCATCACCCGATCGCTGAACGCATAGATACCGGCAAAGGAAATGTTGAGGTAGGCATAGATTTTGGGATCGGCAGGCTTGATGATGTGCTCTCGGAATCCGGCAAAGTTGCCCGGTCCGGCACTGCCTGCGTCGATAAGCGTAGTCGTACCTGACTGTTTGGCGTACTTAGTCGGATCAACGCCAAGTGATGTCCCGCCCCAATAGATGTGGGTGTGCAAATCAATGAGTCCTGGCGTGACGATTTGATGCGCAACATCAAGACTTGCCGCGGACAACTTTGGGTCAATGTCTGGCTGTACCGCCGCAATCCGGCCGGCTTTAAACGCGACGTCGCAATTAGTATCTAGACCAGCCGCCGGATCGATAACGCGGCCGCCCTTGAGTACGAGGTCATACAATGTGAAGTCTCCCTGTCTTTGTTTTAGGTATCACTGATCGATCGGGCAGACTGCCGCCTAACTTCTCAAGTGACACGCCACTTGATGAGACAACGAGACAGATTTGAGCACTGGCACTTCCTGACTACATCGCGGCTCGGCCACTGGGCAGCGAGTATGAAAGCAACAGCCCGACGGTGGGTTGATTGGGCTGGGAATATCACCGCTGAGAATGACGCGCTTGTGTTTGTTGTCAGCCGTTGGATCCGGTATGGGCACTGCAGACAGCAGCGCTTCGGTATACGGGTGTTGCGGAGAGGTGAACAGACTTTTCTTGTCAGCCAGTTCAACGATATGCCCCAGATACATGACAGCGACCCGGTGGCTAATATGCTCAACAACCGCGAGATCATGACTGACAAACAAATAGGTCAGGTCAAGCTCTTCTTGCAAACGAATCAGCAAATTCAACACCTGCGCCTGCACCGAGACATCGAGCGCTGAGACAGGCTCATCAGCAACGATCAAACTCGGGTTCAGTGCAAGCGCGCGGGCCACACCAAGTCGCTGGCGTTGACCGCCAGAGAATTCATGTGGATACCTCTGGAGTGCGTCTTGCCGCAAACCGACCCGGTCAATCAGCTCACTGGCCCGTTCGTTGCGCTGCGCCTGCGAAATATCCTGGTAGTTCTCAAGTGGTTCCATGATCGTTTCGCCGGCAGACAGCTTGGGATTCAACGACGCGTAAGGATCCTGGAACACCATCTGCATCTGTTTGCGCGTATCGCGCAGCGCCTGGCCCGACACTGTCGTGATGTCTTGTCCATGGAGTTTTACTTGGCCATCAGTGGCGTCCAACAGTCGCAAGACCACCTTACCCACTGTCGATTTGCCTGAACCGCTTTCTCCGACCAATCCGAGGGTCTCCCCCTTGTTGATTGTAAAACTCACGTCTTCAACAGCCCTCACCTGCCCGATCGTGCGACCAAGAAAACTACTGGTCACAGGAAAATGCTTAACCAGATGATTGACTTCAAGCACCGGCTCTGCGGCTGCAGATTCGCTTGATACGCCTTGCTGAACGGTCGTCTTTTCCACAGTCAACTAGGCTTCCAAAAGTTCGTCAGAACGCCAGCACGCCGAAAAATGACCCGCGCGCCGCTCGAGAAAGACGGGTTGTTCAGCATGACAGCGTGCCTGAGCCATATCGCATCTGTCGGCAAACGCGCAGCCGGCAATCGGATCTCGCAAATTCGGCACCACACCGGATATTTCGTGCAACTCTACTTTTTCACCTTCCTGAGCCAGTTGCTTGTTGACGCTCGGAATGGAGCGCAAGAGTCCGCGGGTATACGGGTGCAGGGGATTCCTGAAAATCTGCGTCACATCTGCCTGCTCGACCTTACGGCCGGCATACATCACCACAACCCGCTGCGCCGTCTCGGCCACGACCCCAAGGTCATGCGTGATCATGATGATCGCGGTACCCAGACGATCTTTGAGTTCGAGCATCAGGTTAAGAATCTGCGCCTGAATCGTGACATCAAGCGCGGTAGTAGGCTCATCAGCAATCAGCACCGTCGGATTACACGCCAGGGCCATCGCGATCATGACGCGCTGGCGCATGCCGCCTGATAACTGGTGCGGGTATTGATCGATCCGACGGTCAGCTTCAGCCATTTGAACCAGGCTAAGCATTTCAAGCACCCGCTTGCGAGCCTGATCTTTGCTGACACTTTGGTGCAATAGCAAAGCTTCAGCAATCTGATCACCGATTTTCATCACTGGGTTCAGTGAGGTCATCGGTTCCTGAAAGATCATCGAGATGTGATTGCCTCTGATTTCACGCATCCGCTCTTCGTTGGCCGCGACCAAATCTTCGCCGAGGAAAAGGACACGACCGCCTTCGATTTTGGCTGGCGGCTTGGGCAACAAACCCAGAATCGACAAGGCCGTAACACTCTTGCCGCAGCCTGACTCGCCCACAATGCACAGGGTCTCACCCTTACGTAGATCAAATGACACCTCATCTACGGCGCGCACTACACCCTCGCGGGTGTAAAACGAAGTCTTCAGACCCTCAACCTGCAATACGATTTCGTCGTCACTCACTATTAGACCCGCATCTGCATCACGTCACATCCGCCTGGCGATTCGAGGGTCTAGCGAGTCCCGCAAACCGTCGCCCAGCATATTGACTGACAAAACCGTAATGGCCAGCATCACCCCCGGAAAGAAGATAATCCAGGGCGCCACCTGAAAGTACGAGCGCCCCTCGGCCATAATATTTCCCCAGCTTGGAATTTCCGGCGGTGTACCGGCGCCCAGGAACGACAAGATCGCCTCAATCACTACCGCGGACGCGCACACATAAGTCGCCTGAACAATCAAAGGCGCTACCGTATTGGGCAGGATGTGTTTGATCAAAATTTTGGATGTTGGCGATCCGACCGATACCGCCGCTTCAACATACGGCAACTCGCGAATCTGTAGCACAACGCTACGCACAAGCCGCACGACACGCGGTATTTCTGGAATGCAAATGGCCACAATCACGTTGAATAAACTCGCCCCGGCCAGCGATATCAATGCAATGGCCAGTAACACACCCGGAATGGCCATCAAGCCGTCCATGAATCGCATAACAAGCGCATCAATCCAGCGGATGTAGCCGGCTAGCAGTCCGATGATCAAGCCAAAGATCGTACTGATAACGGCAACGGCACCGCCAACAGCGAGTGATATCTGCGCGCCGTAGATCGTTCGGGCATAAACATCGCGACCCAGAAAGTCGGTACCAAACCAATAGTCGCCATCCATCGGCTTCAGGCGCTTGGCAGGTTTAATCCGCAAAGGATCATCTGCGATAAGGGGCGCGATAATCGCGAGAATGATGATGATGCCCAGCACGATGCCGCCAATCACAACGGCTGGGTGTCGCCGATAGTACTCAGCGAAGCGCCCAAACAAAGAGCGGCCTGATGGCGGCTTAACAGATTCAGTGAGTTCGGCCGCCACGTCAGTACCTAATCCGCGGATCTAAAAACGTGTAGAGAATGTCGATAAACAAATTGACGAAAACATAAACACCCGAAAACACCAGAATCACGCCCTGGATGATCGGGTAGTCACGGCGCAGTACAGCGTCAATCGTGAGCCGACCCAGCCCCGGGATATTGAACACACTCTCAGTCACCACGACACCGCCAATGAGCAGGGCTACGCCAATGCCGATGATCGTGACGATAGGCACCGCAGAATTGCGAAGGGCATGTCGGATTAATAAGCTGGCGTTGTCCAGCCCTTTGGCCTTCGCTGTACGGATGTAGTCTTCGTTGAGTACTTCAAGCACGCTCGCACGCGTAATACGCGCAATCAGCGCGACATAGACGATACCGAGCGCAAGCGTGGGCAGAGCAATGGATTGCAGGAAGGGCCAGAACCCATCACCGATGGGTTTGTAACCTTGCACGGGAAACCAGCCCAGCTTCAGTGAGAAAAAATACATCAACACGTAGCCAATCACGAATACGGGCACTGAAAAACCGAGTACGGCAAAAGCCATGACCGCGCGGTCAGCCAGTGTGCCGGCCTTGTAGGCGGCAATGGTGCCCATGGGAATAGCCACCAAGACCGCAAAAATCGTGGTCGAGATCGACAACGCAATGGTGGGCTCAATCCGTTGCATGATGAGCTTGGTCACGGGCAAGTTCGAAAAAATCGAAACGCCCAGGTCGCCTTGCAAGACCTTACCCAGCCAACTGAAGAACTGAATATAGAGAGGCTGGTCCAGACCCAGGTTTTGCCGTATTCGGGCAATGTCTTCAGGGCGGGCGTAATCACCGGCAATGACCGCCGCTGGGTCGCCTGGTGTTAGGTGTAACAACAGAAAAACGACCAGCGCAACGACACCCATCACTGGAATAGTCGCCAACACACGCCGCAATATATAGCCGTACATGAATGCCTAGAACTCGATCAAACCTAAGGAATGCAACTTAACCGGCAACTTAACCGCCATAAAGCGTTTGACAGCGTTGCCCAATGGCTGCGGGTCGACGTCGCAAGTTGTTGCAGGCGAGCGCGCATTGCGCGCCCCCACCTGCCACGGAACGAACTTGTTCCGTCAAACTGACTTGCTATTCCTTATCGATGTTCCAGAAGAACGGTACTGGCGACGACAAGACGCCCGTCAGGTTTGAGCGCCACGCCATCGGTTGGAACCACTGACCATAGTTAACGTATGGCACTACCTCGAACAATCGCGACTGCAAATCGTTGACGACCTTATCTTTGGCATCGCGAGTTGTCGCGCGAGCAAACTTATCGCGCAACTCTTCGGTCTTGGCGTCGGTCGGCCAGCCGAACCACGCCTTCTCAACGCCGCCGCCCGAGATACCGATATTGGCAATCGGCGAGGACACATCAGCACCCGTACTGTAGGTATGGAAAATATTCCAGCCGCCATCGGCGGGTGACTTCTTCTCTGCCCGGCGCGACGTCAGGGTTGACCAGTCCATCGCTTGCACTTCAACGTTCATGCCGATGTCACGCAGCATCTGGGCAGTGACCAGGGTGGCATAGTTCAAAACCGGGATGTCAGTGGGGTGCATCATCACGATCTTCTCACCCTTGTAACCAGACTCTGCCAACAGCTCTTTGGCTTTGGTCAGGTCAACCTTGGCGAGCGCCTCTGTCCCCACGCTGCTTTCATTCGGCGTACCGCAGATGAAGTAGGCCGGGCAGACTTTGTAGAACTCCGGGCTTCCTGCAAGCGCTTGCAGATACTCCTCCTGGTTAACTGCGTACAACAGAGCCTGGCGAGCTTTGGGGTTGTCAAAAGGCGGATGCAAGTGATTGGGCCTGAGCCAACCCTGCGTGCCCAGGCTGTCTTTGACTTCAACCTTAATGTTGTCATCCGCTTTGAGCTGCGCAGTCATATCAACAGCCGGCGTTTCCCAGAGATCAACCTCACCATTAGTCAGCGCGTTGAGTGTGGTGGCTGGGTCAGGAATGTAGAGCCACTCAACCCGATCAACTTTGGCGACCTTGCCACCTGCCGCGCCTGATGCTGGCTCTTTGCGAGGCACGTAATCTGTGTTTTTAATGTAGACAACCTTGGAACCGGGTACCCACTCGTCTTTGACAAACTTGAAAGGACCTGACCCAACAATCTCGGCCACCTGGGTGAACGCGTCAGTATCTGCCAGGCGCTTGGGCATCATGAATGGCACATTCGAACTAACCTTACCTAGCGACTCCAATACCAGGCCGTAAGGCTCTTTCAACGTCATCGTGAACGTGTTGTCATCGACAACTTCCATCGATTTCGTGAAATCCATGAGCTTTTGCCCCATGCCATCACGCTTACCCCAGCGGGTAATCGATGCAATGCAGTCTTCGGCCTTAACCGGTGCGCCATCATGCCACTTAAGCCCATCACGTAGCTTGAAGGTGTAAGTCAGGCCATCGTCGCTTACTGTCCAGGTATCAACCATCTGTGGTTGCACCTGTAGGTTTTCATCCGTAGCGAACAAAGTATCGAACACCATGTACGCGTGGTTTCGTGTGATGTACGCAGTAGTCCAGATGGGATCAAGATTCTTGAGATCAGCGTGCGGGACAACTCTCAAAACTTTCTCGGCACTGGCCGGCATGGACAGCGCCGCTAGTGCTGCGACAACTGGTGGCAACACCAGACGCCTGAGATTCTTTCTCGAAAACATGGATTTCCTCCTGAGATGCAACTTCGTTCTGGGATAGTTTTTTTGATGGCGGTAAGGCGATTTGCATACCGCAACGGTGATCCGACTCAACTCACGCTAACACAGCGGAATCATCGGGGTCAACGAAAGCGCTTGATCGGCTTCCGATTTCTGCTGCCCTGAACCAAGCCTGCTGCTCGACTTGCGCCTATCTTGGGCAATTGAACATGCGTTGGTGCGCAGCCTGTCAATCAGTGGTGCACTCGCGATAAACTGGTGCAGCGCAACACGCGTACAGTGTGCGCTGCTACGATCTTTCAGCATTACCAAACAATCCAAAGCTACCTTTTTTGAGTCATTGATATGCCAGAAACAGTCGATGTTTTGATTCGCGGCGCGCAGGTTTTTGACGGGTCTGGTCGTCCGCCCGAGGTTGCCGATGTCGCAATCGAAGCAGATCGTATTTCAAATATCGGAAGCCTGGATTCGACCAGTGGCAAGCACGAAATAGACGGTACCGACTATGCTCTGGCGCCTGGATTCATCGATGTACACACGCATGATGACTTTGCCGCCCTCGCCCATCGCGACATGGGGTTCAAGTCTCGTGGCGGTGTCACCACTTGTATTGTCGGCAACTGCGGGTTTGGCGCGGCGCCATTCACTGCGGCTGTCGAGATGCTCGGCGCGCTCACACCTAACTTGAAATTCCCCAAATATGAGGGACATGCTGGTTACGCTCGTGCGCTCGAACAGTCACCGCCTGGTATCAACATTGGCGTGCTCGCCGGGCACGGCACATTCCGTAAGGCAATTACCGGCGACGATGCGCGCGACCCATCGGACGCCGAACTTAAATCAATGAAATCATTGCTACACGAAGCGCTTGATGCCGGTGTGCTGGGCTTTTCCAGCGGCTTGATTTACGAGCCAGGACGCCACGCGAAGACCAGTGAACTCGTTGAACTAGCGAGAGAAATGCGTGGGACTGGCGCGCTTTATGCCACCCACATGCGCGATGAGGGAGAGCACTTGCTGGACTCGGTCAATGAGGCGATTACGATTGGCGCACAAGCCGGTGTGCCCGTTCAGATCTCGCATCACAAGGCCTCAGGCAGAGCAAGTTGGGGCCTGGTCAAAGACTCGATCAAACTCATAGAGGCCGCGCAGGGGCGCGGAGAAAGCGTTCATGCCGATCAATACCCCTACACCGCTGGCAGCACCAGCCTGAAAGCTGTGCTGGCTAACGGCGTCTTTAAAGACGATGCTGCTGGCGGGTTCGCGAGCCTTCTACCCACGGACGTCCTTATTGCCTCCTCACCGGAGCGCAGTGAATGGGAAGGCAAGACTGTCGCTGAGTTGGCGGACGCTTTTGCAATGACGCCCCTGGATACCTGCAACACCATCGTTGCTGCCAGCCCGGGCACAACAGTGGTACTGCACATGATGAGCGAACAAGATGTGCAGTTCGTTTTGCGGCATCCTTCGACCATGGTTGGCTCTGATGGCATTCCGACACTCAACGGACGCCCCCACCCACGCCTGTTCAACAGTTTTGCGCGGGTAGTCGGACACTATGCACGTGACTCAAAGCTATTCGACATGGCGACTGCGATTCATCGCATGACGGGTTTGTCTGCAGACAAGTTCGGCCTGCACAATCGCGGCAGAATCGCTGAAGGCAATTTTGCTGATCTTGTCTTGTTCGATCCGAAGACCATCCTGGACAAAGGTACCTTTGAAAAACCCAATCAATACCCGGTTGGCATCAAAGACGTCTTGGTCAACGGCAAAGCGGCAGTGCGCGACTACCGGTTAAACCCTGGGTTTTCAGGACGCGTTCTCAGAAGGCCGGTGTAGAGGGCTAACGAAGGCACAGCTAACGAGGACACCGTAAGCGCTTTCAGTGGCTAGATGACGGCCAGGATTTTATCTCTTACTGCCTCACCCACCGCAACTGCAACGGCCAGGCTCTGCTCGTCGTAGGCATCAGGGTCGCACGCGGCAAACACCAAACTCGCAAAGACGACACCATCATCCTTCAGTGGCACAGCGAGCATCGCGCGAATGCCGGATTCGTACACCGGCCCAAACCCAGGAAACCGATCAAGCCAGGCCTGCTTGTCGGCGCTCCCGAAGGTGTCACCAACGCCCGCTCGTATAGCTGCCTCGACGACCGACCCGTGCAGGCTTCGCTGATGTCCGGTTGAACGGCCAGGAACATTCTGGCCAATCACATACGCATCATAAAAGCTGTGCCTGGCCGCATCGATTCGACCGATGTTGAAGCGATCAAGAACGATTCGACCGGTCATAACCTGGGCGAGACGCTCGCCAACTGCTTCGATTGAATCCGCCGTTTCAACGGCCTGTGAGGCCGCCAGCGCTGCATTCACGCATAGGTCTTGAGAGACTTTACCCACGCCACACTTCACCCAGAAACCGCAACCAGTTCTCACCCAGCACGGCCCGAATGCGGGCTTCTGACCAGCCAGCACGTTCCATGGCTGGTACAAAGTTGCCAAAGTCACCGAGGGTCTCGAGACCGGCGGGCATAGGCGGCACCTTTGCATAGGGGTTAGTTGTTGCACGGCCGCGGCCCTTGTCAGCACTGAGATACTGAAAGAACTCTATATCTTGATCCTGGACCCAATCGGTGCCAATCCCGACATTGGCCTCGCCAATGAGATTGATCATGTAGTCGATACCGGCAACGCAGTCGTCGATAGTGCTGTCTTGACCTTTGGGCAAAAACGGCGTGTAGCTTGCAAACCCGACAAAACCCCCACCGTCCGCGATGGCCCGCAATTGCTCGTCGGTCTTGTTACGAGCATGTTGTTTGAGCATTGGGCAACAATGGGTATATGCCACAGGCACTTGAGAAT
The DNA here is from genome assembly GCA_045106815.1 of Burkholderiaceae bacterium. Taxonomy (GTDB): domain Bacteria; phylum Pseudomonadota; class Gammaproteobacteria; order Burkholderiales; family Burkholderiaceae_E; genus JAUIAI01. The sequence continues at coordinate 33,404 of JBGCFG010000049.1, forward strand.
GCGCGATGGCATCGCTGCTGGTAGCCGGTCCGACGTGCGACAGATCAATGAGAACGCCGAGCCGATTCATCTCATCAATCAAATCACGGCCAAAATCGCTGAGGCCACTATCGCGGCTTTCCCAACACCCTGAGCCTGCCAGATTCTGGGTGTTATAAGTCAACTGCATAACGCGCACACCCAAATCACGAAACAGTTCGAGATTCCCGAGATCGTCCTCAATCCCGCTGGTGTTCTGCCAACCCAGGATGATACCGACCCGCCCTTCCGTCTTTGCCTCACGAATGTCTTGTGCCGTCATGACCGGCCTGATGAGATCGGCATGCTCAGTAAACCAGCGCTTCCACTGGGCAATGTTTGCCATGGTTGACCTGAAGTCATGCCACACGCAGCAAGTACAGTTAGCCGCCGTGATGCCGCCTTTGCGCATATCTTCGAACACGGCACGTGAGAAGCGGGCAATGACCAAACCATCAATCAGTATCGCGTCGTTAAGATTCAAACTCACAGGCTCCTCCCGCTAGCGTTCCTCGCTGATGAGCGGCTTCATTACCGTAATCGAACTCGGTTTCATTTCAACAAAAAAGATCATGCCATTGGGCGCGCAGGCTATCCCATGCGGCACATTCCAGACAGGCCGGCACCGGCCGATGATGTGCCCTTCGAAGTCTACAAGCGTGATACGCGGCACCTGATCGGTCACATAAATTCCTTTGTCGTTTTCACCGATGTCCATGGGGTGGTAAAAGCCGAGCCAGCTAGTGATGTATTTGCCGGCCCTGTCAAACACACAAACCCGATTGTTCTCGCGGTCTGCAACCAGGACGCGATCGCGTTGATCGACCCAAACCGCATGAGGCGTTGCGAACTGCCCTGGTCCGGAGCCGGGCTCACCCCAAGTTGACAAATGACGACCGTCACGCGCAAATCGGTGCACAGCCGCATTGCCATAGCCATCAGCGACATAAACCTCGCCGTCTCTGGTCGCAAACGCGGACGTCGGATGATTGAACGGCGCTTGATACTGGGGATGATGCCTCGCACCCAGTCTGCCGAGCACGGCGCCATCAGATTTGCGTATCTGAACCTCATGCGCGTCGCGATCAACCAGCAGAACCCGGTCATCGAAATCAATGGAAATGCCATGCGGGTCAGTCACTTCGCTGGTGCCCCATTGCTCGCGATAGTCACCGTTCGGCTCGAACACGATAACCGGTGCGCCGCCTCTTTGAGACACATAGACTGCACCAGAAGAATCAACCGCCAGTGTGCTCAGGACAGCGGGCGCCATGCCTTCAGGCCAGCGCCCCCAGAATCGTTGCACCCCGTATCGCTGGTCACCGAGGACAACTTGCTCCGTTTCTGACTGCATGCCTCGGCCTTAGAGCGACACGCGTTCCAGTGCGTTCTCAAACCACGCACCAAACCCACAAAGCGGCCAATCCTGATGCTCATGGCCGATAAGTTGAATGCCTTGAGGCATGCCATCGATCGACATCATGGGAACCGTGATGGCTGGCGACCCAAGCAATGAGGTTGCAGCGTTGAATGAGGGGCTACCCGTTTTGAATGCGTAGGCAGGCTCGCCGGCTTCCGCCAGGAAGTCCAGTGCCGGCGCTGGTCCGGGCGATGACAAAGTCAACATGGCATCGGCATGGGGTTGCAATGCACGCCAGGCAGTGCGAATGTCTTCTCGGGTATGCAAGGCCTGTCGATAGTCATCCAGAGTTAGGTTCTCAGCCATTGCAAGCCAAACCCCCAACTCCTTGCTCAGCAAGCCGGTATCCTGATAATTGCGCAACGCCCAGCGCATCTCGTAGCTGCAAAGAATGCGGCACAAAACGACGCTATCGCGCGTCGCCATTTCGAATCGCTCAACTGCCGGGTTGTCGTGACGCGTGATCACCTGAGTCCCTTTGGCCTGAAGTTGCTCAAGCAGTGCCGCGAATCCTTTTCGGGTGACCTCGTCACACATCTCCCAGCCCTCGGTTTCAAGAGCGATAAGACGCGTCGGCTGAGCGGCAGGCGCACTATTGGCGGGCCCATACAAGCCCGGGTAACCTGGATCGGCACCGGCACGATGAGCTATCTCATAGGCAACCGACCACATGTCCTGAAGCGACGCCGCATGCACACCGAGGTGCAACTGGCTCAGGCTCAAGCCTTCACCACCGTGCAATGCGCCCAGGGTAGGCTTAATCGCATAGTTTGCGCAGTACGCTGCGGGACGAATCACCGAGCCAACCACTTGATTTCCCAGGGCGACTGGCACCATGCCCGCACCGACGGCCGCAGCCGATCCGCTGGACGAGCCTCCCGGTGTGCGATTCGCATCGTAGGGATTCGTCGTCGGCCCCGGCACCATAAACGCAAATTCTGTGGTGACCGTCTTGCCGACAATACTGGCGCCTGCCAGCCGTAATGCATTGACTGATGCTGAATCCATGCCCGTATTGCGACCGGCGAATATCGGGCTACCGAGCGTAGTGGGCATGTCCTTGGTTTGAATCACATCTTTGATCCCAACCGGCATGCCGTCTATCGGCGATAACGCCTGCCCGGTTCGATACCTTTCAGTTGATGCGTCCGCACTAGCTAACGCTGCATCTGGATTGAGCGTCACCCAGGCCTTGACCGTTGGTTCATGCAACTCAATAGCCGCCAGGCAACGCTCTAGGTAGGCGCGCGGTGTGTCAGCGCCTGTGACGAATGCCTCGCGCGCATCGTGGAAGGTTCTCAGCCTTGACTTCGCCAAATCATAGTTAGGCGATGTTGCTTGAGGTGTCACTTGAGCGTTCACTGGCGCCTCCATCGGTTGACCGAACGAGCTAATCCCTACTAACGCCTTCCTTATAACGCCTGATAGTGCTCCGTGCCAAGTGCCGCACCACAACCGCGCAGTTTATGAAACAGTATGCGTGTGAGCATGGGTGCTAAAGTCAAGCAATGATCCGGTGACTTAAACGGTTTAGCCGGCAAACTATTCATCAACACTGATCGAGATTGAGGGTTGGTCAAATGATTGGACTCGTAGGTTGCGGCGCGATGGGCAGTGCCATGCTGGCTCGCCTGATCGAAAAGGGTCACGATGTGCTTTGCTATGACGCGCAAGCCAATGCGCGTGAGCGGGCCAGCCAACTAGGAGGACACGTCGCAGATAACTTGTCGACTCTAGGTAACAAGCGCTGCAGCCCCATCATTTTGTCGCTGCCAAGGGCTGACATTGTTGAACAGGTCATGGCAGAGCTTGGGCCACATCTACCCGCAGAAACCATTGTGCTCGACACCTCCACCTCTGAGCCTGAAACCACCCGGCAGTTAGCGGCCACAGGGCAAACGGCCGGTTATGTCTTTCTCGATGGCCCGGTCAGTGGCGGACCGCTCGGCGCGAAGAGCGGCACGATGACATTCGTCCTGGGCGGGCCGGAAGCGAGCATTGCGCAGGTAAGACCACTACTGGAAGATCTCGCAGGCAAGATTGTTCATGTCGGACCATCCGGATCCGGTCATGCCGCCAAAATTGCCAATAACCTGCTTTGTGCAGCAAACCTCGTATTGGTCAGCGAGATGGCACGGTTGGCGGACAGCAGTGGTATTGATATAACCGACCTCCTGGAGGGCGTGAACGCGGGCTCTGGCCGAAGCGGCGTTAGCGAAGTGAATTTTCCAAAGTGGATCCTGACCGAAAGCTTTGACTCAGGTTTTACAATGGGTCTGATGCGAAAAGATGTCGGACTGGCCGTTAAGCTGGCTGATCGTCATGCACTCGATCTGCCCGGAACGCGCGCGATAGCGGCCATTTGGGAGAGCAGTCGTGAGCTGCTCCCTGACAGCGCCGAGTTTAATGAGATCTATAAATACGGAGGACCCAATCGTGATTGATCGCGGCGCATTGTTGAGCCAGTTGATGACAGAACTGGGCCTTGGGAATGACGTTCAGAGTCTTGTTGGTGGTGAGCTTTGTGCTGGTTCAGGCGAAACGATTACGCTTGAAGACCCATTCACCGAAAGCTCTCTGGCGAGCTACGCAGACTGTGGCGCCGCACTGGCTGAGCAGGCATGCGACGCAGCCAACATCGCACAACAAACATGGATGAAAGAGTACACGGCGGCTGGTCGTGGCGAAGTCATGCAAGAGATTGCGCGAGCCATTCAATCACAGGCGAAGCCACTCGCAACGTTGGAGGCTCTGGTTGCCGGCAAGCCAATTCGTGATTGCCGCGTTGAAGTTGCCAAAGTGGCGGAGATGTTTCGGTACTACGCCGGCTGGGCAGACAAGCTGCATGGCGAGGTCATACCAGTACCCAGCGGACATTTGAACTACACCGTACGTGAGCCGCTGGGCGTTGTCTTTCAGATCACACCCTGGAACGCGCCCATTTTTACCGGTGGTTGGCAAATTGCGCCTGCTATTGCCACTGGCAATGGCGTTGTCATCAAACCAAGCGAGTTAACTCCTCTAACAACCGTCGCACTCGTGAAGCTCGCAGAACAGGCCGGGCTGCCAGCAGGCCTGGTGAATGTGTTGTGTGGATTGGGCCCCACGACCGGACAAGCGGCCATTGCCCACAAAGCCATTCGCAAAGTGATCTTCGTTGGATCACCTGAGACTGGCCGGCGGGTGGCGATAGCCGCCTCAACAGCGCTCAAGCCAGTCGTTTTGGAGTTGGGTGGCAAGTCAGCAAACATCGTCTTTGACGACGCCAATCTCGAACACGCCTGCCTGGGCGCGCAAGCGGCGATTTTCTCAGGAGCGGGACAAAGCTGTGTTGCAGGATCTCGCCTCCTCGTCCATAAATCAATACACGCTCAGTTAGTTGAAATGCTCGCAAGCGGCATGAACAAGATTAGGCTAGGCGATCCGCTCGAGGATGAAACTGAGATTGGCCCCATTAGCAACAAGCGGCAGTTTGCCCACGTTAATGAAGTTGTCCAATGGGCACAGGCTGACGGTGCAGACGTCCGCACGCGCAGCGAGCGTCCGGCAACGGGTTTTTTCGTTCCGCCAACAGTGTTGGCCGGCATTGGCAATAGCTCACGCGCCGCACAAACCGAGATCTTTGGTCCAGTCGTGAGCGCCATACCATTCGCAGATGAGGCGGAAGCCATCAACATGGCCAATGACACCAACTTCGGACTTGCCGGCGCCGTCTGGACCAGTGACGTTGGCCGAGCGCATCGGGTGGCAGCAGCCGTGCGTGCGGGTACTTTCTGGATAAACAGCTATAAGGCGATTCACGTCTCTTCGCCTTTTGGTGGTTCTATTAACTCGGGCTTTGGCCGTTCGAGTGGCACCGACGCGCTGATGGAATACACGGCCGCCAAGAGTGTTTGGATTGATAGCGGCGTGACGCCAAAAATTGCATTTGGCTATGTGCCATAACCGGCCTGGCGTTTAGCCAAACAAGTCAGCCAAACCGGTCATGGATCACCAACTCATTCCGAACGGCTACGCAAGACCGATGATGGCTTAAACGAGTAGCGTTCTTCTTGACCAGGCGCAGTGGCCTCAATTTCTTGTTCGGTCGCTCCATCGATGCCAATCCCAAGCGCGCGCAGCGTCGCGGTGTTCAAGTATCCGTGGGTGGGCAAACCAACTTGTTCCTGAAACTTTCGGACCGCTTTTCGAGTGGTCGGTCCATATAGGCCATCCACTTCGCCTGCATCCAGAGTCAATTCATTGAGTCGGGTCTGAGCACCAGCGATGACTTTCTTTGGCGGGAAATAGGCGACTCGGCTTACGGCCGGCCACTCACCATTAAGCGCCTTGAGCCGTCCGTCTTTATCGAACACGGCATTCACCTGGCTGCCGCTATCGAGCCAGTATTGCCACGTGCGGCGCTTTAAACTGGGTGTGTAGTTGGCTGCGGGGTAGCCAATCGCCATAGCAACCTGCTCTTTAGTCATGCCGGGCATGACGCGAAGCCGGCTTATGGCATCCTGAGTGAACGCGTCGAAGGTCTTAATTGTCTCTCTGGGATCGTCTTTGACGATATAGCGGTAAAGGAAGGTGTTGCGGGATAGCGACCGGCTGTAGTCGTTACCAAGCCATCGCGCTTTGCCACCCACAATAACTTTGAACGAATTACTTGCTTCCTCAACGGCACGAATCGGAGAGCCAACCCGCAGCAACTTTGAGCCGTCGTAGTAGTAGTTGATGTCACTAATCCAGTCGTTGTATGTCCACGCGTTGCAGCACAAATAGCCCGAGCGAATCGTCTGCGCGCTCGCCACGGTCGCTGGCACCAGTCCCAACAAAACAGTCAGTACGGCCCCGTAAAGACAGGCGACATACCCGCTTTGAATCGGATGCAATCGCATACTTCTCTCCTCCTCAACCTACTAAACGCAAAAAGATACAAGCGCTTGCGCCCTATCGTCAAACATCACAAGCAAGCGTAAGTGTATCAACCCGATACGACATTTTTTGGCTAGCCAAGAACGAATTACTTTGTAGCCCGTCAAAGCGCCTATTAAAGGGGTACTCGGATCTGCTTCGCCGCTAGATTCAGACCGGAACCCAGAATCGTATTGCCCGGCAGTGGAGACGCTGCAGTTTCCTGGTCCAGGCTTCTCCACGCGCCGCGCTATTGCCGCCGTGAAAGGCGTAATGCCTACGATTCCCTGCCACCCCGCATCCTCCCGACAAAAGAACCGCCCAACTCTCCCATTGAGCCTACGGTCGGCCGCTGGCTCAGTTTCGTCGGTGGCGGCTGTCAATTTGAACCGAATTGGAGAACAATTGCCCCGGTAGAAGTCCGTCTAACCCATACAAGTTCCGGATGTCAGCAAGCATCGCTTCACACTCCTCCAGCGACCAAGATATCGCAACCAGCGTCATGGGTGGCGCATATTGGTCGACGTTGAGTCAACTCGCAGTTCTGGCCGCAGGGTTGAACGCATTTTGGGTATTGCTGTTCGCTTGGTTTGGTTCCGCGACCTTGTCGATCCTGAGTGTCTTCTCAGTTGCCATTTATTGGGCTGCCTACCAATCAATCAAGGCTCGAAGAAACAAGCTGGTCATGATTTTGTGGTGGAGCGAGGTCGTTATTCATGTTTTTGTCGCAACGCTGCTCCTTGGCTGGAGCAGCGCGTACTACCTCTATCTCATTTTGGCCGTTCCGGGTCTCCAACTCAGTGCACCTCGCGGGCAAGCTAAGTGGCGTTTACTAGGCATCATTCTCCTATTCCTGGCGTTGTACATCACGAGCAGTCTAGTCGGCCCGCAGGCGCCCATTGGGCAGTTCGAAACCATGATAGTGGCGTCGCTCAACTACCTGGTCATCATCGGTTTCTTTCAATCTTCGGCAGCAGCTTACCGAAACACCGTAAGGCGCGCGGAGAAAAAACTCAGGGAACAGGCAACAACTGACGAGCTAACTGGTCTGAGCAATCGTGCCCATTTTCAGAGCCGTGCAACGACAGAAGTCGCCCGCGCCCGTCGAGAAGGCAGCTCTGTCGGCCTGCTACTGGCTGATGTTGATCACTTCAAGAGGGTTAACGATCGATACGGCCACGAAGCCGGCGACACCACTCTTAAGGAAATCGCCAAAATACTCCAGGAAGGTCTTCGAGAAGTTGATATTCTCGCGCGATGGGGTGGCGAGGAATTTCTGATCTTACTGCCGGGTAGTAGTGCCGTACGCTCATATGAAGTAGCCGAACGATTACGTGCGTCAATCGCCGAGAAGTCGTTTGCTGCCAAGGCCAACGCGTTTTCAGCGACGATCTCAATTGGAACAGCCTCATTAGACGATAACGAGGAACTAGACGCCGCAATCAGCCGAGCCGATCAAGCACTCTATCGCAGCAAATCAAACGGTCGTAACCTCGTAACTGCCAGTTCGTCTGACGAACCTGTCAGACAGACAACCGAAGCCGAGACTTTCCTCGCAAGCAAGTGATTGTTGCGATCGCTGCCAGACCTTTAGCGTCTTTCAACTCGCGCAGCCACTTTGGCTAGAGTACGCAGCCGTAGTGAGCCGTCGACACGAGCCGCACGTACTTGTCGTGCACACTGCCAGGCTGCATTCGATCCTGGGTGTCTAGTGCTTGCCAGTCTTTCATGCGTTCAGCAATCTCTTCATCGCTGATTGAGAGATTAACGGTGCGCGCGCCCGGGTCAATGACAATCGTGTCGCCGTCGCGTACCGCCGCAATCGGCCCGCCACGGGCCGCCTCGGGCGAGACGTGGCCGATCAATATGCCATGCGAAACACCAGAAAATCGGCCATCCGTAATAAGTGCCACATCAGCCCCTAGACCCTGACCTTGCAGTTGAATCGTTAGCATCACCATTTCTGGCATACCCGGACCACCCACCGGCCCGACATTGCGGACAACGATCACATCACCAGGCTTAATTTCATCGGCCTTGATTGCCTGCATAGTCTCAGCTTCAGACTCAAACACCCGCGCACGACCACGAAATTCCCCCCGCTCAAGCGTCTTGCCTGATAGCTTCAACACACAACTTTCGGGAGCAATATTGCCTTTAAGCACGCTAATGTGGTTATTCGGCTCTGCAATAGGCGCAGACACAGGAAAAACAATGTCTTGCGCGTCAAGCTCATCAAGTGTGGGAACAGACGCCAGGTTTTCTGCCAAGGTCTTGCCCGTGACCGTCATGACGTCACCGTGCAGAAACCCATGGCTAAACAGCTCCTTCATCACGATAGGCACGCCACCAACCGCATGCAAACTGGTCATGGCATAGGCGCCATGAGGTTGCAGATTTGCAATGAGCGGCACCCGCTCCCCAATGGCCTGGATTCGCTCAATCGACAGCGGTACCTGCGCCTCACGAGCAATTGCAAGTAAATGCAGGTACATATTCGTTGAGCCACCCATCGCATAAATTGTTGTGATCGCATTCTCAAACGCCTGCTCAGTCATGATGTCACGGGGACGAATGCCAGCCGCCATCAACTCGTACAACGCATCGACCGACGCCATCGTCTGAGCCCGAACGTCTTTGTGGATCGGACTACGCGCATCGGTATCGGCCGGATGCGACGCCCCGCGCGGCAACATCATGCCAATCGCCTCAGCGCAGGTACTCATCGTGTTGGCCGTAAACATGGCTCCGCAAGTACCGCTGCCGGGCATAACATTGCTTTCGATTTCAAGGTATTGCTCGCGAGTCAATCGCCCAGCTTCATGCGCTGCACGGCCCTCTGCCCAATCCATAATCGTGATGTTTGTGCCCTTGCTGGCATAGGGCTCGAACGATACTTTACCCGGTGATGCCGTGCCGGGATACAGAACCAGACCGAAGGCATTGGTGCGGGCCAACGGCATCAGCGCTGCCGCACCAGTTTTATCGCAGCCAGAAATCACAATCATGGCCTGCCCGTGATGGGCAAAGTGACCAATCTCGAAGCAATCGGCCGCAACATCGCGCGACACCAGACTGTAGCCTGCTGTCGGGGTGCCCTGGGTCAGCGCATCTGATACAGCTGGGGCACCCACAATCAGACCCTGTCCCCCGCGCGCGTTGACAAGCTCCACCAGCAGGTCGGTTATTTCCCGCACCCGGTTATTGCAGCGATGCGCATTGGTGTAGGCACTGGCGATCGTGACGATAGCGTTGGTCTTGGCAGCCTGACCAGGATCAAACCCAGCAGCACGCATTTCGACGCGGTTATCCTTCCAGTAAATTGGGCTATCTTCAATCATTGGTCTGTTCTCCTGATGTTCGCTGCATCAGTTTTTTTGTGCAGCGACTGGTGATAAGACAATGATCGCACAGCCTGAATCAGTTGACGCCGCGTTCAAATCGCGTCAGATTCTGAAAGCTCGACCGGAAGGAGACAATATGCTTTTTGCGATCCACGTGATGGACACACCGAACGCACTACCGAGGCGTCTTGAGAATTATCCGCAGCACCGCGACCATCTTAATTCGGCCAGCATCACAATCGTACTGGCTGGCCCGTTGAGCGACGGGGACGACCAACCGGTTGGCAGCATGTTCGTCGTTGATGCTCATTCGATGCAAGAAGTGGATGCCTTTTACAGCGCTGATCCCTTTTACCAACTGGGCATTTGGGATTTATCCACGCTTAAAGTCAACCCCTTAGTGAAACGGCGCGGCTGGTTGGATGGCTTTTGAACCGTGTCAGGTCCTGCTCAGAGCTTGGGCTGACCAGGACTCTCTTCAGCAACTATTCAGACTGCGCTTGCGGCTGGCAATTGCTTCACTATTGACGGTCTACTTATTGCTGGCACCATGGCCAACGATTGGCGCGGAAACCGCAGGCGATGACCTACGCCGTCTTAGTGATGGCTTCTCCCGCGTGTATCAAAAGGCAGCGCCATCAGTTGTTCACATTCACAGCGAAACCACACCATTAGAAGCGAGTTTGGACGGGGCAACCAAGTCCACTACGCGCCAGGCTAGATCAGGCTCAGGCGTTTTGTTTCGGGCCAGAGACACTGCCTCAGGCAAACGCTATTTCATTCTCACGAACCACCATGTCATTGACCAGGCGGCTCGTACAAGAGTGCGAATAGGCGACGGACGGGAATTTGACGCCCGCCTCACAGGAAGTGACCCAAAGACGGACATCGCCGTGATTGAAGTCACGGCATCCGCACTAAATCTCCTTCCGCTTGCTGACTCTGATCACGTTGAGATTGGGCAATGGGTGTTGGCGATTGGTAACCCGTTTGGGCTAAAACACAGTTTGAGTGTCGGCATCGTCAGTGGGACCGGGCGCACGAATGTGGGCATCAACGCTTATGAAGACTTTATCCAGACTGATGCGGCCATCGGGCCCGGTAATTCTGGCGGCCCGCTCATCAATCTTCATGGCGAAGTTATCGGCATCATATCGTCACTCTTTACCCATGATGATGGCACGCCAGGGGCGGGCTTTGCTATTCCAAGCAATCTCGCACTCGCTGTCGCCGATCAACTGATCGCCACAGGCGCAGTCGATCGCGCTTATCTGGGTGTTTTCTTGCAGTCTTTGAACAGTTCGCTGGCGCGTGCATTTGAGGCGCCGAACACGCTTGGCGCGCTGATCTCTCAAGTGGCGCCAGGCTCTCCCGCTGACGTCGCGGGTCTACGGGTCGGTGACATCATTGTTCGGTATCAAGACCAACCCGTGCGCGATGCCGGCAGTTTTATTAACGACTTGTCTCTCACCACCCCAAATACCGAAGTAAGCCTGACGATTCTTCGGCAGGCAAAGCGACAAACACTCACCGCCACCGTTGCTGCCCGAAGTACTTTTGAATCGGTCACTCCAAAGAGCAGCGCGGAGTCCACGATCGTTCTTCAGGGCATGACTTTGAGCCGGATCGACAAGGATGTTGCGGCCCAACTCCAGTTACCCGATGGTAGATATTGGGTCGGCAATGGCTTGCTCGTAACGGCGGTTAAATCCGGATCTGTCGCGGCACGAGCCGGTATCGTGCCAGACAATATCCTGATGGAGATCAATCGTCAGGGGGTCAGTGATTTTGATGATCTCAATCGCTTGGTGGCGGCCAGCCAGGCGCAAAAACAAATGCTCTTACTCTTCAGGCAGGGACAGACTCAGCAATTCGTGACTTTCGGATCTGATTGAACTGCCACTGGCTCGCAAAGGCTTAATCTCGGCGGCCAGCAACAAGTCAAGATTTAAGCGGCCTCTTAACACTTGAACGCTTCCATCCGAGAGCAAGGTGCGCCGCGCTCGTCGAGAAACCGCCGTTCAAAGCAGTGCACACGAAGACCATACGCACCAACTCAACTCTCAAAACGTCAAGCCTCGGTCCAGCTTGCACCGATTAAAGGCAATTGCCCTTTCGATGGGCGCGCGTGACCGATTTGCCTACTGGCATGCGTTTTGCTGCCCCTGGGGGTGTGCGCGCTAACTGCATTAGAGCGGCGCCACGTATCGATCTCACTACAAGGACCATCACCATGAAGTCAATTATCGCAGCCAGCTGCGCCATGATTGTTGTACCGCTCCTCATACCGAGCTTTGCTCAAGCCGAAGACTCGCCCGTTACCGGCAATTTGTCTTTTACCTCGGACTATCGGTTTCGCGGCATTACTCAGACCAACGAGCAACCTGCACTACAGGGCGGCTTCGATTGGGCTGCCGGCAATGGTCTGTACCTAGGCACATGGGCCTCAAACGTTTCCTGGGTAGGCGGTGAAAACAGCCTGGAGTGGGACTTCTATGGCGGATACACAGGCAAAGCTGGCCCGGTTGAATACGATGTAGGCGGCCTCTACTACTGGTACCCCGGTGAGCAATTGGCCACCAGTCCGAACACTTTCGAGGTGTACGGCGCTGTGACTTACAACCTCATGACGCTCAAGTACTCGCATGCCTTGACCGAACTATTCGGGTTCGAGAATTCGGAGGGGTCTGGCTACCTCGACCTCTCAGCCGCCATTCCAGTGGCCGGTTATGAGATCGGCCTGCACGCGGGCTACCAGACTGTGCAGGATCAGGCGCTTGATTGTGACTACGTTGACTGGAGCGTCAGTGGCGGTGGCTCGTACGCCGGCTTTGACGTCACGCTTGCCTATGTGGACACCAATGCTGACACGGGTTGCTGGAGTGATACCGGCGACAGTACGGTCACGCTCACGGTTGGCAAATCATTCTGAGTTTTCGATCAGTGTGACTGGTCGGGTTGCAGCAGGGGTTGTGCGTCGCCATCGTTCATCTGAATCCCCAATCGATCGCCAAAGCGCTCACGAATAGCTAGTGGCCAGCCGCGCTGACGACGGGTGTCGATTTTGGCGGTTACCGTCATACCGGCGCGTAATCTGGGACCGTCCGAATGCGTCTCAATTTTGAGGCGCACAGGAACTCGCTGCACAACCTTGACCCAATTGCCGGTTGCATTTTGAGGTGGGAGTAGCGCGAACTCGGCACCGGTGGCCGGGGCAATGTCACTCACCACGGCCTGCCACTCAAGGTCAGGATATGCATCAACACTCAGCGTGGCGCGTTGGCCCTCGGCAAGATGGGTCAGTTGCGTCTCCTTAAGATTCGCCTCGACCCATGCATTGCTGTCGTTAACCAGGCTGAAGATCGCTTGTCCTTGTTTGACGAACTCACCGGCCTGCAACTGCATGTTGCTGACGATCCCGTCAGTCGGTGCCAACACCTTTGTCTGCCGCTCGCGGGTTCGCGCTAGATCGAGCCGATAACGGGCAGCCTGATAGACCGGGTGCGCGTCATAAGCGATGTCGATATTGCCACCTAGATTCGCGAGCGCGCGGCGGGCGCTATGGGTAAGCGTTGCCACACGCTGCTGCGCCAGTCTTAATTCATGCTCAGCATCGTCAAGCTTCTCAGCCGTGACCACCCCACGCTCAATTAGTTTGGACTGACGGTTGAGCCGCCGCTGCTGGTAACGAACTTGTTGGCGGGCCGTTCGGATAGACGCCATCGCTTCACGATAATCTGAACGCATGGAATCTATTGACACGCGGGCCAATTGCATTTGCGCTTGGGCTTCGCCCACCATCAAACGAAACGGTTCCGGGTCAAGGCGAAACAACTCGGCGCCTTGCTCAACACGTTGATTGTTCGTGACATTAACCGCCAACACCCGTCCGTCAACATCGGAACTAATGGCAACAATATCGGCGCGCACATACGCGTTTTCGGTGCTGACATACCGCCCACCGGTGGTGTAAAAATACAGTCCCGCGGCGATAGCAACTATGGGCAATACACCGAGCAACAAGAAGCGGGCAAAGAATCGCCCGAGCCGGCTGCCCGAGCGCTGATTGTTATTAGAGACGGCAGTCTCGCTCATCGACGCACGCGTGATGATGCTGCAGCATGCCCACTAGTGGGCGACGCATCAGACTCAATCAGGTTTTCTTTGATCTGCAGCAAAGTGTCGATGAATTGCTCGCGCTGATTCTCACCCAAACCCGCAAGCGCTTGCTGGCGAACAGCAGACGCATGTTGACGCATTTCTCTAACCATCGGCTTAACGTCGACCGTCAAATACACGCGATTCGCCCGCCGATCATGCGGATCATTGCTGCGCTTGATCCAGTTCTTTGCTTCTAGGCGGTCGAGCAGACGCCCCAGACTCGGCTTCTCGATTTCCATGAGGTCAGCCAGTTCGGTCTGCGTCAGACCATCCTCGCGATACAAATGCGTCAAAACCCACCACTGCGATCGTGTCAGCCCGAGATCCCGGACGCGGCGGTCGAAGTTGGTCCGCAAAAGTCGCGCGACATCGTGCAGGATCAATCCAAAATTTCGATCAAGGCTCTCTTGCTCCATGGCGTGAGTTTAATTACCCTGACAACTGTAGGCAAGCATATAATTGTCTACGCAACTATTATTCCAGAAAGCGCCCGCCCGCATGAGCCAGAGCCTGGACCAACCAAGCGAACTGTCAGCAGCAAACCCTTATATGGTTTTGCTGACCGTCTCGCTGTGCACGATGCTCTATTCAATGACCGTGACAGTCGTCAATGTCGCACTCCCGCAGTTGCAAGGCTCGTTGTCGGCCAGCCCTGACCAAATTGCCTGGGTGGTGACGCTTAACGTCGTCGGCACCGCTATCGTGACGCCAATGACCGGCTGGCTAACCGCTAAGCTCGGGCAGCGAAATCTCTTGCTCGCCAGCGTAGCTGGCTTCGCGGTGTCGTCCTTTCTGTGTGCCACGGCCCAATCGCTCGCACCCATGCTCGTCTATCGCGTCTTGCAAGGCATGTTTGGCGCACCGATCGTGCCGGTTTCGCAGGCGGTGGTGCTATCAACCTTCGGCCCTGAAAAACGCGCGATGGCGCAGGGCTTTTTTGGTATGGCCGTAGTCGCGGGCATGGGTGTAGCACCCGTCATTGGCGGCTACATTGCAGAGCACTACAACTGGCGCGCCATTTTTCTTTTGCTGGTTCCAGTCTGTATTGCGGCGATGATGATGACGCTCGCGTTCATACGGAAGAGTGAACGGGGCGAAGACCAACCGCTTGACTGGACTGGCTTCTTGTCACTATCAGTGGCCATCGCCTGCCTGCAATTGATGCTCGATCGCGGTGAGAATCTCGGCTGGTTTGAGTCCACAGAAGTCATCCTCTATAGCGCCGGATTCGTGCTGGGTAGCTATTTGTTCGTCGTACACACCCTCACGTGTGACCGACCCTTTCTTAATCGCGCCCTCTTGCGCGATCGCAACTTCGCGATTGGTTTGATTCTTGTCAGCTTCTACGGCATGCTGAACTTCACCCCCATCACGCTTTTACCAGCCATGCTGCAGGGGCTGATGGGCTATCCAGATTCATTAGTTGGCTGGCTGCTTGCAATGCGCGGCATTGGGATGATCGTTGGGTTCTATATTGCTGGCCGTATGGGCAGCGTCGACCCTCGCATCAGCATGTCAATTGGCTTTGCCCTGATCGGCATTAGCGGTTGGGCACTTGCCACCGTTCATCCCGCGATGCAAGCTGAGTGGATTGCGTGGGCCGGCCTCCTGCAAGGCCTGGGCAGTGGCATCTTGTGGGTGCCCGTTACGACCGCAGCATTCTCAACCTTATCGCCGAAGCTGCTGCCCGATGGCGCGGCGATCTTTCATTTACTACGTAACGTCGGCCAGAGTATCTACATCGCCCTGTCGTTTATCGTGATTGTTCGCTTTAGCCAGATCAACTACTCTGAACTAGTGCAACTCCTGTCTCCGTTCAATGAACGGCTCAACTACGATCAGATAACCGGGCAATGGAGCACCGAAACTGCACCGGCGCTCCAGGCCCTGGGGAGCGAAGCATTCAGACAGGCTCGCCTGATCGCATTCAACAATGCCTTTTTGCTCTACACATGGACGTGTTTTGCGGTGATTCCGTTAGTGCTGCTGTGGCGAAAGCCACGCAAGTAGCCTCTGCCCTCAGAGACTAAGCGTGCTCGCCTAGCCAGTCTGACGGGCCTCATTAACCAACGCAACCAGAGTCTCATAAGGCTGCGCGCCCACCACCCCACGGTTACCAACTACGAAGGTTGGCACACCCGTCACACCAATCTGGCGCGACCGGGCCCAGTCCTCATCGATCGCCGCTTCAAAGGTTCTTTGCTCCAGCACGGTTCGTGCGTCTGCTTCAGATAAGCCGACCGAAGCTGCAATCTCGACCAAGGTGTCCAGGTCGCTCACATCACGGGCATCGACGAAATAGGCTCGGAACAACGCATCATGAATGGCCTCACCGCCGGCCTGCGAGTCAGCCCATGCCCCGAGCTCCTGCGCCAGCCGACTGTTGTACGTCATGGTGCGTTCACCGTATTCCAGACCCTCTGCCTGCATGCGTTCACGCATCTGCGCCTGCATTTTGGGGATATCCATGCCGCGACCGGCGAATAAATCCTCCAGGCTACGTCCTTCACTGGGCGTATCGGGGTGCAATGGAAAGTGAACCCATTTAATTTTAACGTTGTGTTCGGCAATGAGACGTTCAATACGCACGGTACTGAGGTAACACCAAGGTCAAACGTAGTCGGTAAACACTTCCAGTGTTAGTGCTTCTTCATTCATGAGATGTCTCGTTCAATTGGCTGGCCCTCATTGTCGCATGCCATGGGACGCCCAGTTATCGAATGCCCAGCTTTTTCAAAACTCGATCTCGCTTCATCAGCCACCACCCTGACTCCGGTGGCCAGAGGCTGTGGTTTTGACCCTCGTCGAGGCTGGTTGCAGCATGAAGCGTCCAATTGGGGTCATCCAGAAGCTCTCTTGCCAGCGCCAGCATATCGGCTTGTTCATCCTGAATCAGTGCTTCGCAGTGAGTCGGCTCCCACAGGAAGCCTACCGCCATCGTAGGCATGTTCGCCTCGCGCCTGATCTGTTCGGCAAACGGTGCCTGAAACCCCTGGCTGATCTTCATTCGCCGGGGTCTTTCGCGACCACCGATGCCACCGGAAGAGCAATCGATCATATCAACACCCTCCTCCTTCAACGCGCGAGACAGCTCGATTGAATCTTCAATCTCGAAGCCGCCATCTATCCAGTCCGTCGCTGAAATTCTAAACGACAGTGGCAATTCCTCGGGCCAGTTGGCTCTGATTGCACGAGCCACTTCAATCGCAAAGCGCTGCCGCGATTTCGAGTCGCCGCCCCAGCGGTCTTGCCGGAAGTTTGCCAACGGAGACAAAAACTGGTGAATCAGAAAACCATGTGCTGCGTAAACCTCAATGACACGAAATCCGGCCGCCAGCGATCGCTTAGCGGCTTGCCCAAAAGCCTCAATGACGCTGGCAATGTCAGATTCAGTCATTTCAACTGGATCAGGCCATTCATCAGCATAGGCCGAGGCTGAGGGCGCAATACTTTCCCAGGGCGATTCACCGCGTAGGGCTTGATCTTCTTCTGTTAGAGGAGACTCGTTGTGCCATGGCCTCCTCTCGGACGCTTTTCGTCCTGCATGCGCCAACTGAATGCCCGGGACACTGCCCTCGTCACGCAGAAAGTTCGTAACAGGCAAGAGAGACTCTACCTGCTCATCACGCCAAAGACCAAGATCACCATGAGTCCGGCGGCCACGCGCCTCAACCGCTGTGGCTTCACAGAACACCAAACCCGCACCACCCATTGCGAACCGCCCAAGATGCACCAGGTGCCAATTGTTAGCCAGGCCATTGATAGCCCGATACTGACTCATCGGCGAAACGGCCACACGATTTTTGAAGGTCACGCCGCGCAGCGTGAAAGGACTAAACAACTGGCTCACTCGACTTGGGCTCCCATAGCTTGCGTCGCGAAGCAGCTCCCCGCGACCTCGCCAATCTTACCGTCCGAATGAATCTGGGAACCCTTTGCGACCCTGCCGGAATGGGTGGCCAGAGGCAAAGCTCACTTCATTTCTACAGGTCGAATGCCGGATAACCGACCCAGACCCCTCGCGAGCTCAGCGAACGCATCAGCCGATAACGGCCTCGAAAACAAATACCCCTGACATCTTTCAACCCCATGATCTCGGACCCAGGCCAGTTGCTCAAGCGTCTCAACGCCTTCGGCAACGACACCCAGCTCTAAAACGCCACATAGAGAGACGATCATCTCGGCAAGCGTCTCGCTAGTGTCTATGCCCTGGATAAAGGTTCGATCAATTTTCAATATCTCTATCGGGAACCGCTGCAAGTAAGCAAGGTTGGAATACCCCGTTCCAAAATCATCAAGCGCAATACTGAACCCGACCGACTGCAATAAATTTAGCAACTCAAGCAGTCCAACATCGTGCCCCAGTAGCATCGACTCGGTAATCTCAAGTTGGATACTGTCTGCTCGGGCTCCCACGATTCGAACGGTCTCTGTCATGTAGTCGAATAAATCAACCTGTTGTAGTTGCCTTGCGGAAAGATTGATCGACATACGTAGATCCAACCCATGGTGCTTCCAGGTTGCTTGCTGCCGAACAGCCTGCTCGAAAACAAATCGACCCAGCAAATCAATCATGCTGGTTTGCTCACATACCGAGACAAACTCATTTGGTAAGACAAGGCCGCGAACCGGATGATTCCAACGGACCAAAGCTTCTGCGCCCGTTATCCGACCGCTCGTAGTTTCGACAATCGGCTGGTAATACACTTCAAACTCGTTGTTCTCAAATGCGCGGCGTACCTCAATCTCAAGCTGACGCCGCTCACGCAGCGCTGTCGACATGTCAGCGTCATAGTAAGCCAGCTCATTGCGCCCACGCTCCTTTGCCCTGTACATGGCGAGATCCGCATTACGCATCATTGACTCAAGGTCTTGGCTGTCGTCTGGCAACAGACTCACGCCCAGACTTGGCGTAACGTAAACCTCCTGCCCATCGACAAGCACAGGTTCTGAAACAGCCAGCATTAGGCGCGTTTTCAACCGATCAATCTCTGCCCTGAGTCCATGACCAAACATCAGGATCAAAAACTCATCACCCCCCAAACGGGCGACCAAGTCCTGTGATCTAACAGTGTTAAGCAAACGCTGGGCAATAGCCACCAGTAACCTGTCGCCGGCTTGATGGCCGAGTGAATCATTTACATCTTTGAAGTGATCCAAATCAATGAGCACCAACGCCGCTTCTTGCTTCTGTTCCCAAATGTGATCGATGGCATCGCGGAAATAGTCAATGACGTGTGTCCGATTCGGTAGACCAGTTAGTGAGTCATGACTCGCCATGTGGTTAGCATGCGCTTCGGTGCGTTTGATCGAGCTAACGTCGATTTCACTGATGAGCAGTGCGTTGTCACCGGTGAGCGGATCGCGACAATATCGAGCCGATACTTCATGCCATCTGTTCCCATTCGCGGTGCGAACCGCCAAGGTCTGAGTGGCTGCCCCGCGGGAGACGACTTCTCCCAAGAATTGATCTATGGAGCTGGCATCTACAAACCGATCGGCAAAGCTCTCATGGCTATCACCGACTGATTGTCTGGCAGCCGGGTTTCGGTAGAGCGCTTGCCCATCTTCCGTGAACAAGGAGATCATGGCAGCGGTGTGAAGCAGCGCATCAACCGACCGAATCGCCTCTGGTGTTTTCTCGACTGCGCTATGCGCTTCAACAAACATGCCCATATTGCCGTTCGGCAACTCATACCCTTTCAAATTGACCGAAAGCGATATTGGCTTGCCTTGCGGGTAGATTGTCCACTGCTCTTTAAACCCGAGCTGATGAGTCAAAAAGTCGTGCTCATATTGGGCAAGCCTCTGCTCGACAGACTCAGACATGTTTAGCGCAAAGTCTCGACCACACAGATCGGCCAGCGATTTGGCTCCCCATAGCTGAATGGCGCTGCCATTAGCCCACGCCATGCGACGAAGTCTCAGATCAAAAATCCAAACAGGATCAGTAATCAGATCCAGTGCTTGCAATTGACTAAATAAACCGTCAGGGGTCATCGGGCTGCGCACGTGTTGACTACTACCGTATCAGCGGAGCCAGACACTGACGAAAGAAGGGAGAATACTTTTAGGAGCTTATGCCCATAAGCTACCATGATCGGCTTAGAAAAAGCGCCACAACGATGCATTTGGAGTTGAGTCGGACGCAATCAAGCATGGACATTGCCTGAAAGACACGAACGACCGTCCTATTCTTCTACAGCGATTAAGCGTCGGTGTAGCGGCCTGGTACAGCAAGCTACTTCAGTCGACTTAGGTCACCAGTGCTTGATATCAGCCTGGCGCTAATTCCTCGGTCAATTCACGCCCCAAAACGCGGAACCGCTCAACGAGCTCTTTCGATAGATGCGTGTCAACCGAGCGACTGATTTCGGCACCGACCTCGCGCCAGTCAGAATCGCCAAAGCGCTTGTCAATCCCTGGAATGATCTCGACATCTTCACGCTTTAGATGCGATCGCTGTAAGTCGATATACCGACGCGTGTTTGCCTCTAGTGCCTCTCGAGTAATCGTCGCATTGCCTTGTAAACTCTCGATCTGCTTAATGAGCAATCGCCCTGCGTTTACGATTTCATTGTGTTCGTGGTGCAAGGCCTCAACCACTGCGCTGAACTGCTGGTCGAGGTTTGCCATATGGGCAAACGCAACATCTTCACGGCGATGGTGAGCTCGCTCGCCATAGTGATGCAGATATTCGACAATGCCGGCCACTAAAGCAATGTGTTCATCCTCACCTTTGCTGATTCGAGTCATTCGATCGTCAAGGTGATCGAGTAGCCGAGCGAACTTGGCATGCTCTGCATGCCAGAGTTTTACGATATCAGTCATTTCAACGCCCCTCGTGCATCGATTGCGCGCACTGTCGTTGGCCTGTCGTTAGCCGCTAGTCGCCTTTGATTGCCGCTAGGGCCGCATGAGAACATGTTGAATCGCTTAGCGAGTTTTGGGCAAGCAAAATTGCCATCCAAGCCCATTCATTCAAGTTTTTCTTGACCTGAATCAATGGATGGCACCGATGATTGGCCGAATCGATCGGTCTGAGTGATTAGCGAGATCCTGCAAAGCTCAATCGCGCCGTGGTGCCTGTATTTCCGCCCATTCGTCGCCCTGCACCTCATGCAAGTCAAACCGCTTAACAGCGCTTAGCTGATCAGAGAAGCCGTCTGCATAGAGTCGCTCAACAATACCGCGGGCTAGACGTTCCGCACCGAGCCCGACACCTGGAATGTCTCCAGTCAGCTTGCCCTGACTCATCAAAGCTGCATGCGTAAACAGGTGCACCCGATTCAGCACCGGGCATGCTCCAACTTCTCGTTCAATGAGCGAGAAGTCACCCGAGAGATCTGGATAACCTTCGAGTGAAAATGCTGCGGCATGCGCCGGTTTACAATCACTCCAGAATCGAATGTGCGGTGCCAATTGCTCTAGTTCTGGCCGCAAGCTTAAGTCGGTGCCATAGCCCGTTGCGAAAATCAGGTCATCGACGGCATACGTGCTGCGCGGTGTTGTGATGGCGACTGCACTATCGGCATCAATAGCCAGGGACTCGATCGGACTGTCAAAATGCAAAAAGACGTTCGAATACTTGGCAACCCGCTGCACCGTCGGCAGGGACGGCGGCACTTTTTGAGACTTGAGAAAGTCGAGCATCGGCTGGCGTGCCTCTGGTGCCATTGCTGCAAAGCCGAGATAATGACCGGGATGAGCAAATGCCTTCCAGTAGTTGATCTTCGAAAACTCGCGACGTCGAATGATCACGTCCACCCTTGCCGCGCCGGCTTCGAGGGCCGCCGCCGCGGCATCTAGCGCCGAGTCACCACCGCCCACTACGCCAACCCGTCTACCGCGCATGGTAGAAAAATCAATCTGTGACGAACTGTGCTGCCAGCGGTGTTGCGGGATTGCGCCGGCAACTGGCGGGATGGCAGCCCCGCCCAGCGCGTCCATGCCCGTAGCCAAGACTAAATGACGAGCATGCATCGTTTGCGAGGCTGGCGCTACCGTAAACCCCACCACGGATGCATCTTGCATCTGATCGTTTGCAGCAATGGTTTCGACTCGGACGTTATGCGTAACAGGTAGCGCCAAGACTTCCTGGAACCAATTGAGGTAGCCCTGCCACTGGAGCCGTGGAATCCGGTCAAGCGCGTGCCAGGCCGCTTTGCCAAACTGCGCTTCATACCAGGCACGAAAAGTGAGCGATGGCAGACCGAGCGCCGGGCCCACCAAATGTTTTGGCGAGCGCAGCGTTTCCATTCGCGCGTGCGTTGCCCAGGGACCAGCCAGGCCTACCGGGTTGCTATCGAAAACGCGGATTTTGCGTACGCCGAGAAGCCACAGTTGAGCCGCCGCCGTCAAACCCGCCATGCCACCACCCACAATGGCAACATCCAGGACCGGGTCGTCGGGCGAACGCGCGAGCCAATCCTGAGCCGGCAGGCACAAGCGCTCTAAATCTTCATACAAGCGAGCTTCAAGAGCGGGCAGCCCGATGGCCTCTGCACAGTCTGGCGCTTCGTTTGGCTTGAGTCGGGCATTCATAGGAGACGACGTTCGATCATGCGTTGCGCGCTAGACGCACCCCTGAAAACTGCCAACGCTTGCCGGGCTGAAAGAAGTTTCGGTAACTCGCACGAATGTGAGCAGATGGCGTGATGCATGAACCGCCACGCAACACCATCTGCCCGCTCATGAATTTGCCGTTGTATTCACCAAGAGCTCCCTCTTCGCGCTGATAGCCGGGGTATGGCAAATACGCGCTTGATGTCCACTCCCAGACATCACCAAATAAGCCCTGAATCTTATCTGGCTCGGGGGATTGAACATCCGGACGCAATCGCTTGGAGTCGACAAAATTGCCTTTCACAGCCGCTTTCTGCGCCACGTGTTCCCATTCAAACTCGGTCGGTAGCCTAGCCTTGGCCCAGGTCGCATAAGCATCAGCTTCAAAGTGACTGATGTGAGTCACCGGAGCGTCTTCATCGACTAGTTGCGGCCCGCGCAGAGTCATCGTGTGCCACCGATCATCTTGCTGAAACCAATACAGCGGAGCGCTCCATTGTTCCAGGCGAACCTGATCAAGGCCATCAGATAGCCAATGCTCTGGCGATTCATAACCACCACTCTCGATAAACGCGATCCATTCGCCGTTGGTGACGCACCGATGGGCTAACTCAAACGGCGCCAGCGCCACCCGGTGCGTCGGCTGCTCGCAGTCGTAGCTGAATTTGTCTTGATAAGAACCCACACTGTGAACGCCACCGTCGAATCGAGTCCAATACTGGCGCTCCGCCTCACAAGAACGCGAGATAAGTGGCTCAGGGGCACGGAACGCGGGCCGAAGCGGGCTTTGAGCGAACAGGTGCAATATGTCGGTCAGCAGGAGTTCCTGATGCTGCTCTTCGTGCGCGATGCCGAGCGCTATAAGATCTCGCTGCTCTTGCGTTGCCGTGCGGACAATATCGGCCATATGAGCATTGACGTGCTCGCGCCAGGCAAACACCTCATTCAGTGAGGGCCTGGTGAGTAGCCCACGCTGGTGGCGGGCGTGGCGATCACCCACCGCGTCGTAATAAGAATTGAACAAAAAACCAAACCGGTCATCGAAGCGGGCGGCCTCACCGAGCGCAGGCACCACGAGAAACTGCTCGAAAAACCAATTGGTATGAGCCAAGTGCCACTTTGCGGGGCTTGCATCCGGCATGGATTGCGCGGTCGCATCTGCATCCGACAGACCGGTCACCAGTGTTTCGGTCTGTTCACGCACCGCTGCCAGCTGTCTAAACAGCGCCGAGCCGCCAAGCCCTTGAGCTCGGTCATCGCTCATATTTTGGCTGTACCGCCTTGTCATAACTCAAATTTCCAATCGTCGACAAGTAGAGCTTAACAGCCTGACTGTCGCTGTCAGGCTAATCGCGCCTGGCCGCGTGGAACGACATGAGGTATTACCATTCCTTACAGCGGACAGATCGCATTACAACAGAGAGCCACCGTATGTCGAAGACACTGCCCCCGGTCGTTTTGGTCGCGGGGACATACTGTTACCCGGAAGTATGGAACGACATGAAAGCGGCGCTGGAAAAGCGGGGCCATGTTGTTCACGCGCCACCACTGCGGCACCATGACTTGCCACTGTTAGAGGGCGCCCTCGCAATGGCTGAGACAAGTTTGCTGGACTACACCGCCGACTTTGTCGAACTGGTCCAGAAACTCGACCATCCACCGATTGTGATCGGTTGGTCGATGGGCGGACTTATCGCTCAATTAATTGGTCAACAGGTAGAACACGCCGGGTTGGTGCTGTTGGCCCCCGCGCCCGCCGCGGGTATGTTCGCGATGTATCCCAGCATGCTCAAAACCTTTCAACATCATTTCTCGCGTTGGGGCTTTTGGCGCAAGCCATTGCTACCCGACTGGGACACGTTTTTTTGGAGCACCGGTCATATGCAAGACGATGCTCTTATGCGTAGTGTGTTTGTTAAGCTGAAGGCAGAATCAGGCAGGGCCTACTTCGAGATGGGGTTGTGGTTCCTCGACAAGAAGCGCGCGGCCAACGTATCACCTGAGAAAGTGACTGGTCCTGTGCTGGTAATTCATGGCCATGACGACCGCATCGTGCGCGCTCCCATCGGACGCAGAACGGCTACACGATTCAAACACGGCAAATACGTAGAACTACCGAATCAAGACCACATGCTGCCGGCAGGCTCAGGTCTGCCTAAGGTGATGGCTGAGTTTGATCGATGGCGTCGAACAGCCTGCCTGGAGCCGCCAATGCCCACGGGGCCAATCTAAATAGCCGCACAAAACAGCCGTGATTCAGCCCCATTATTTGCGTTTCTTTTTCGCAAGCTGGATAGTCGCGGCTGAAGATCGCGCAAAAGGGTGATATCGTCTGGCGAAATCCGGCGATGGGGCCACGCCCGTCGGATCACTTAACAACCAAAATGACTACTCTATTCGGAGGAGATATGACACTAATTCGAACCGCAACAACAACCGCCATCGCGGCGGCGATCACCCTGGCCGCCAGCGGGGTTAGCCTCGCGGTGGAACCAGTCAAACTTCGCTGGGCTACGGACCACAATGGGCCGCCGCACCCAGCAGCCATTGCCGAGGTCTACTTTGCCGAGCAGGTGGAAAAGAGAATCCCTGGCAGCAAAGTTCAAATCTACTGGGCCAAGTCGCTGTACACCATCCCGCAGGGCGTTAAGGCGATGACTCAGGGCAACCTGGAAATGATTACGGGTCAGTTTGGCAAGACGGCAAGCGTTGAGCCGCTGGCCAATGTTATGCTGGGTGCCGGTAAGCTGACCACACCGGGCGCGATTGTTAACGTTGGCGAAACGGGCACCTTTAAGGCACTGGCAGATCAGTTCAACAAAGTTCACGACATAACGATCTTCGGCGCCGGCAACATGAGCATGTACATGGGCGCAGGTGCAGTCAAAGAGCGCATGGTTGAGCCAGCCGACTTTTCGGGCACGAAAATGCGCTCGATGGGCCCGGCAGAAAATGCCTTGCTCAGCTCGCTCGGTGCGAATCCTCAGTCCATGGCATTCGGCGATGTTCCTCCTGCGTTGCAAAGTGGCGTGATCGATGGTTTGCTAACGTCCTTGGGCGGGTGGAGTTCTGTGCGCGAGCAAGCCCCCTACTTCACCGTTGCCGGCCTTAACGGCATTGTGGGCGACTACTACTGGTTCGGCGCGTCAAATCGCTGGTGGAGCAAACTGGATAAAGAACAGCAAGAAGTCCTGGCAGATATTGTCGTCAATGACTTCATTCCATTCCAAATGGCAATCAACTACTGTAATGACAAGCGTACTTTGGACAAATACGCGACCGACGACAAAACCGCTGCCGGTATCTACGTCATGAGCCCGGAAGAAGCCGCTGCTATCAAACAAGCAGAAGCCGGTGCGACCAACGCGTGGATCAAGACCAAGGTCGACGAGAAAGGCGCCATGCTGGTTGATCAGTTCGACAAAGAAGCCGCTGAACTGGTTGCGGCGAACCCGATCGGTTCACATCCGATTGAGAAAACCGATTGCGCCGAGTACGCGCAATACTTTGAACGCTACGCCGCAGGCAGCGATCTGCGCGGCGCCAAGGTTCGCAAGTAATTTGATAGTGCTTGAGTAGTACAAGAGGGCCGCCCATCGCGGGCAGCCCTCGTTATTTTTGCGGCACCAGATAACGATAGCCAGAGACACGAATGGATGCATTCCTCGCATTTTCAACAAAGATAAAAGACTGGATAGAGCGCTTTATCGGCCTTGTCTCTGCCGTGATGCTTCTGGTTCTAACATTATTCGCACTGCTGGAAATCATCCGCCGCTATATCTTCGGGTCGGTGTTTGAGTGGGGACAAGACGCGATTATTGTTGGCATGGTGTCTGCCGTGGCCCTGTACTTTGGCGTGATTCAAATTCGCCGAAGCCATCTCGTCATGAACGCGATCACGCAGCTCTTGCACAGCCGCGGTTTTTTCAAAACCGTGGGCGTTTTACAGATTTTGGTATCGGCCGTTATCGTGCTTTTTTGTGGGGCGATTGGCATAACCGGATGGCCAACCCTCGACTACGCGATTCAGCGCAGTCTAACCACCTACAGCTTACTCATTCCGTTGTGGCCGTTTTACCTGATCCTGATGTTCGGCTTTCTGATGATGTCGCTTGTGGCGATATTGCAATTGGTTGAAGACATCATTAGCTTTGCTCGCAAAGGCTATCTCGATGCTGAAATTGAGGCGACGATCGATGTCTGAATCAAGTCGCAACCTGGTCGAGGCGCTCTGATGCTGCCTTTGGCACTGCTGTTAGTCGTTCTGTTGCTGATTGGTGTTCCGATCGGGATTGCACTCGCCGGTTCTACGGCAGTGCTCGTGATGTTTGACGACTTCCTCGGCTTCAGCACGCTGTTTGAGGCATTCTTCATTTTCATCAGCAAGTACACGCTGATCGCGATCCCGTTCTTCATCTATGCCGGGTTCTTGATGGACAAGACCGGTCTGGTGCGCAGCTTGTTCGACTTTGCTGACTCACTCATTGGGTGGGTGCCTGGCGGGTTCGCCTACGCAACGCTTATCGTGGCGGTGCTGTTTGGGGCGATCTCTGGCTCGTCGACGGCCATGGCCGCGGCGATGAGTGTGATTGCGTATCCGGAAATGGTGAGACGAGGCTATCCAAAGTGGATGGCGGCCGGGGTGATTGCGTCTGCGGGCGGTATTGCCTTGCTGATCCCCCCGAGCATTACGCTGATTCTGTTTGGGGTCATTACCGAAATCTCCGTCGTTGATCTGTTCTTTGCTGGCGCAGTACCCGGCCTCATGCTAGCGATCAGCGATGCGTTCATCATCCTCGGGATATCTATCTTCATCGTTAAGCTGCCAGCGGGAAAGTTTGACGCGAAGCGTTGCTGGGCCACTTTTCTTGAGGCACTGCCTGCCCTGCTAATGCCGGTCCTTGTGCTCGGTGGTCTGTACGGCGGATTGTTTACACCGACTGAAGCCGGTGCGGCGGCTGCCTGTTATGCGCTGGGCTACGGCATCTTTTTTAAAGGCAAGCCGTTCATAAAAGAGCTCATGGGCGTGACCCGCAGAACGATGAACCTGACAGGTATCGTGTTCTTTCTGCTTGGCTGCGTCGGAATCTTTCAGTTCTTTCTCGCCAACATGGGCTGGCCACAAGAAGCTGCTGCCTGGGTTGGGTCTCTGGGGCTGTCCCAGACCGCTTTCCTGTTTGCCCTGATGGCAACGCTGCTGGTGCTGTCGATGTGGCTGACCGGCGTTGCGGTGCTGATATTGACCGTGCCAATCTATTTTCCCGTGGCGCTGGCGCTTGGTGTCGACCCGGTACATTTGGGCATTCTGACGGCGCTATGCATAGAAATCGGCAGTGTTATTCCACCGGTGGGACTTAACCTCTTCGCCGTTAGCGGCGTTACCAAGCTACCTGTGACAACGGTGATTCGTGGGTCTTTTCCATTCTGTATTTCAGATACGGTCGTGTTGATAATCGTGCTGCTGTTCCCGGCGCTGGCGCTTTGGCTGCCAAGCGTTTTGGTGACCTCTCACTTTTAGACGAGTGAACCCTTCGACTGATGACTTCCCCCTCAACACAAGCCTCTCAGTCGAGTGAGCCCTACCGCACGTTAGAGGTCGTGCGAGTTGCGGGCGCCTTGGGGGCTGAGTTGCGCGGGCTGGACTTGCGCCAGCCACTCTCAGATGCGCAACTGGCTGAGTTGCGTCGCGCGTGGCTTGAGCATCTCGTTATTTTCCTGCACGACCAGCCACTCGATGCAGACCAATTTCTAGCATTTGCACGGCGCATCGGCGAGCCCATCGAGTACCCGTTCGTTAAGGGCCTACCTGATCATCCAGAGATCATTGAGGTCAAGAAGCTCGAACATGAGACGAGCAATTTTGGCGGCATCTGGCATTCAGACACGGTCTACCTTGAGCACCCGCCGATGGCTTCGATGTTGCTTGCGCGCGAGGTTCCGCCGTATGGGGGCGATACCCTTTTTGCGAACATGTACCTCGCGTATGAGACCTTGTCTGAAGGCCTTCGACGCACACTCGATTCGCTGGTCGCGGTCAATTCATCAGCGAAAGCCGACGTTTCACGTACGCGCGAAGACCGGATTAAGTCGGACGGCCGTGCTCAGGTGCAGAGTGCTCTGCTCAGCGAACACCCAGTCGTGCGCACCCATCCGGAGACGGGTCGCAAGGCGCTATACGTGAACGTGGCACACACGCTTTGCTTTAAAGGCTGGAGCGAAGACGAATCGCGCCCGTTGCTTGAATACCTGCACCAACATCAGGTGCGAGTTGAACATACCTGCCGTTTCGTCTGGCGCGAGCACTCGATTGCCCTATGGGACAACCGCTGCTCGCTGCACAACCCGGTGAATGATTATCACGGGTTTCGACGCGTGATGTATCGGATTTCGTTGGCTGGTGACCGGCCCGTAGGGGAAGCGTCGCGACTATCGCCCTTTACGAACCATACCCATCACCAATAGTCCGACCCCTACAAGCGCTAAAGGAAGCGGCGTCGGTACCTGGGCTACTGGGACAAAAGCTCTTCCCACATCCGACTTTGATACCACTGCCGCGCTTGCGTTTGTTAAACCGGCTTGTATGAGGGGACTGGCACTACTATCAAAGCGAAATCATAACGACGAATCGAACACGTCTGGAGACGAATTGCTAGAACCAAATGCTAGAAAATCAAACTCAACAAGCATGCCCGCCGCGACGACCCAAATATTGTCACTCGGTGACCCAACATACTCACCTATGCCGAAACCTGTAGAGTTCGACAAAACTTCCACGCTGGCCGCCGAACTTGTCGCGTCGTCCATTAGGCCGCGGACTATCCCTGTGACCGTTCCACCGTCGTTCGCTGAATTTGTGAACGAAAAATCGAAATCAATTAGGTCGGCGTTTGCCGGAGTCATACTCCCCGCACCGAACAGCACAAGACCCAAGACCAGCGACGCCAACAAGCTGTTGAATTGTTTGGACCTCTTATTCATAAATACACCCTCTTTTCTGCCCGGCAGCCGCCAGCAATTAGTTTCCGTTCAGCACTGAAACGTGCGCAAAGCGGCATCGGAATATCTCTAAGGATCGTCTCCCAGCAGGGGAGCGCTCCTGGTGTTAGTAGGCCTTTAGGCGCCAAGTGTTCACTGCTGGGCACCCCAATCGACTGACCACGTCAGAGAATCGCCGCGTAGCCACTTTTGATGACGGCCCGTCCGACATTAGCTGTCACTCAAAGAGATAGAAAGGGTCGCGCTCAGACCCAGAGCGCGCTGCTCAGCGAACAATGAGAGATGAATCGCACCCACTGCTTGGATACCTGCACCAGCATCAGGCACGAATCGAGAATCACTGCCGTCTCGGCTGGCGAGCGCCATCAGCCTGCACGTAGATTGCTACCTTCCCTGTATCGCAGCTTTATGACATATTGAATGTGAACCGGCTTCGGCAGTCCGTTCTAACGAGCGGCAGTCAGGTTACTACCAGCGCAGATTGATATAACTTCACAGGAAACTCACTGATGGCTGTGCAATACATAAAACAGATCAATGAGCGATACAGCCGGCTAGGCTACACGCCGTATCGCTGGTTTCAGGCTGATGGGCAGCCCGCGTGGGCTCCGTTGAAAAAGCCCATTAGGCAAAGCAAGCTAGGTGTCTTGTCGACATCAGGTGGGTATGTTGTCGGGCAAGAAGCGTTTCACTACAAAGACGATACGTCATTGCGGGCGATTCCCAAGGACACGCCCGATCAAGACATGCGGTTTTCGCACATCACCGAGAACTACTTGGTAGACCCACGCCAAGACCCCAACTGCATCATCCCACTGCGCGCATTAGCCAGCCTGGCGGAACGGGGGGTAGTTGGCGGCATCGCGGACGATTTGTTCACCTGCATGGGTGGGATCTATTCGCAACGACGGGTGCGAGAGGAATTGACTCCGAAGCTGTTCAAGCGATGGCGAGAACAAGAGGTCGATGCCGTGTTGCTGGTAGCCATGTGACCGGTGTGCCATCAGACCGTGTGTCTGATTGCGCGTTACCTCGAAAGCCAGGGCATCCCAACACTTTGCATGACCAGCGCCATCGATATCGTGCGAGCTGGCCAACCGCCGCGGGCTGTTTTTGTTGACTATCCGTTAGGGCATACCACTGGCAGGCCACACGACACAGACAATCAATTGACGCTGGTGACTCAAGCCCTAGAGACTTTCGAACGCTTGACTGAACCAGGTCAAATCGTGACGTTGCCGCATACTTGGCCAGACGCCGACTGGAAAGCGACTGAGAGTCGCGCTGATCGCGGAGATGTGCGTTCAGCACGAGACACCAGCCCGCAATGGCAATTTGATGATGACCGGATACAAGCTGAATTGGCGGCTAAACCGAAATAACGGTTTAGTTGGTCTCACATCGCTATGCGCCTGCGGGCAACTGAAAGGTCGATCGAATACAGTTTGTGGCGTACTAGGCGCTCTGCGAGGCAATACAGGGAGTGCCCTAGAGGGCATTGTCAACTTGCCACGGAACACCCAACGAATTTGGCGGTCACCCGATCATCAGGCGCACGTAACCTCTGACCAAGTCGAAAAGGCTCGATCGCGCAACATCCTATGGTTTTTGGCTTGGTGCAAGTGACGTCCATAACGAAACAGATTGTTCACTCTGGCATGTAACGATAGGAACCGTTGCGCGTTTTTCGCCGATTTGAATCGTTGCATCTGACGCTCCCGTCTTCGAGTTGCCTGGTGCGAATTCTCTGCTCGGTTATTCGCATAACGGCGTGTGTCGTCTTCAGCACCGGACAGCACATTCCTGACGGCAGAAGGATAGCTTTTGAGACGATCGGTGACAACGACTCTAGGTGCCCTGCCCTGGCGCTCAAGTAACTTCCGAAAGAACCGCTCAGCTGCAATCCGGTTACGACGCCGTTGCACCAGGATATCCAGAACATCGCCGTCCTGGTCGACTGCGCGCCAAAGATAATAATGTTCGCCATTGATCTTGACGAACACCTCGTCACAGAAGCACCGATCCGCGCACTTAGCTTCACGCCGTTTCAGGATTCGTTGATAGCCAGGCCCAAACTTCAGGCACCAGCAGCGTATAGATTCGTATGAGACCGTCACGCCGCCCTGCGCCAATAGGTCTTCAACGTCGCGAAAGCTCAGCGAAAACCGATGGTATAGCCAAACGGCTGTACTGATAACTTCAGGCGGAAAGCGATGACCGTGGTAGCGATTGGCTGGTTTCATCACAGCAGCTTGCCATATCCTTGAGCAAGTTGACAATGCCCTCTTCTGCCTGAATGACCCAGGCATGTCTAGAGCATGGCAATCAAAACGCCATTGCCCCGGCAACAGACTCCCCTAAGTGACGTGATTCTTTTCGACTGGAAACAATAGCGCAAGATCACCGTAGCATTCCGCCGTATCCTGGGTTCATGGGATGTCAGGTCGTGTCCAAGCTACAGTAGCTTCGTCACACGTGTCAGCGTCTTGAAGGCACTTGCCAGCACACACATCATCGCTGGACGTGACGATGCCGCCCCGACGAGCTATGCGGGCTGACCTGCTGTGCTTGCGATCACCATCAATCGCTGACCAGCATTGATCGCTTGGCCTACTTTTGCGACCGGTTCCTGGACCACACCACTGACGTACGCTGTCACCGATATCTCCATTTTCATTGACTCGACGATGCATAGACATTGCCCTTTATCGACCTTATCGCCCGGTTTGACAGGCACCTGCCACACACTGCCGGCAACAGGACTGTCAACCGCGAGCATCCCGGGCGCGAGTGGGACGCTGTCGTCGTCTACAGACGCAGCGGCCAGATCAGCTTCAAAGTTCATCTGCCCCGTTTCGATCCAACGGGTCAGCTCGCCTTGAAAGGCTGCGCCGCGGTGCTGAGCAAACTCGTCAATGCTTTGCTTGTGTTCATTTAGAAATGACTGGTATTGAGAAAGGCTGAACGTGCTTTGCTCAACTTTGAGCGGGTAATTCCCGTGCGGAAACTGCTCACGGATCTCGGTAAGTTCGTCGGCGCTGACTTCGTAAAAGCGAATCTGATCGAAAAATCTGAGCAGCCATGGTTTGGTGAACTCGCCAGTCCGATGGAATCGATTCCACATTTGCAAGGTACGCCCAACAAATTGATAGCCTCCTGGTCCTTCCATCCCATAGACGCAGAGATAAGAGCCACCAATCCCCACTGAGTTCTCGGCAGTCCAGGTGCGTGCTGGGTTGTACTTGGTTGTAACCAGCCGATGTCGTGGATCAAGTGGCGTGGCCACTGGCGCGCCCAGATAGACATCCCCAAGGCCAAGTACCAGGTAGCTAGCATCGAAAACGGTGTTCTTTACGGCTTGCTGATCTGCCAGACCATTGATCCGACGAATGAACTCGATATTGCTCGGACACCACGGTGCATCGGGCCTAACGACCTGTGTGTATTTTTCGATCGCCTGTTGACAGGCGTCATCGTCCCAGCTTAACGGTAGATGGACGATACGCGATGGCAACTCGAGCGCATCGATGTTCTGTAAGCCTTGAAGCGCATTGCTAATGCCTTCAATCAGGTGTGCTGTCGACAGCCGCAAGCTGTCGTAGTGCACCTGCAGTGAGCGAATGCCCGGGGTCAATTCGAGCAAACCCGGCAGTGCTGATTCCTGCAACTTCAGCATCAACGCGTGCACGATGATTCGCAAGCGAATGTCGAGCTTTAGCGGGCCAACTTCGATCAGCAGATACCGGTCACCGGCTGCCCGAATCACGACATCATCGCCGCCGGCACCGCCTGGCAGGTGCTTGAGCGCAGGGGACGAAGACAGCAGCGCGTCTGTGGGGATTGAACTTACCGGTGTCACCCGCAACTGCAACGACTCAATCGTTTGCTCCTGCTCCCGGGCCAACATATTGGCATCATCAAGACTGATCGCTTCAAATCGAACATAGTCCCCTGGCGCAAGCTGGCCCAGTTTGTAGAGGTCGGCGTGAATGACCGTTGCTGGGCAAACGAATCCGCCGAGCGATGGTCCGTCCGGCCCCAGAATGACGGGCATATCACCGGTAAAGTCGACCGTGCCAATCGCGTAGCCATTGTCATGAATGTTGGATGGATGCAGGCCGGCCTCACCACCATCGGATCGCGCCCAACCTGGTTTTGGGCCAATGAGCCGAACACCCGTGCGACTCGAATTGAAATGCACCTGCCAGCGCGCTTCGAAGAACGCCTTTATTCCCTCATCGGTAAAAAAGTCGGGAGCGCCGTGTGGGCCGTAGATAACGCGCAATACGGTGACATCACGCCACTCAGGTGTGATCGCTTTGTCCAATGCGTTGCCTGCAAGCGCTGCCTGCTCTGGGTCAAGCGGTAATAGATGCAGTACGTCACCAGTACGAAGCGCCCGTCCGCCATGCCCGCCAAACCGGCCCAGCGTAAACGTAGAACGGGAGCCAAGATAGGGTTCGCACTGCAAACCACCGGCGACACAAAGATAGCTTCGCAATCCACCGCTGACGGTACCGATGTCGAGTTGTTGCCCTGCCTTTACCGAGATCACCCGATTCGTTTCGAACGCTTCGCCGTCTAGCTTGCAAGGAACGGGCGCGCCCGTGACCACTAGGCAAGTGTCAGAATTGAACTTGAGACTGGGGCCTTGAACGGTCAGTTCGAGACCAGCAGCATCTGGCGAATTGTTGAGCAATCTGTTACCCAGACGAAACGAGTAACTGTCAAACGGGCCTGACGGCGGTACGCCGACATCCCAGTAACCAATCCGGCCAGGCGAGTCTTGAATCGTCGTCATCGTGCCGGGCGCATTCACATCGACCGTGACAGCCACTGGCGAAAACTCGTTCAGAAAGCGTGTATGCAGAGCCCCTTGTCTAAAATCAGTTCGCAACACCGCCTGCAAGTAAGACAGATTGGTTTCGACACCCTCAATGAGCGTGTCATTCAAAGCGCCTTCGAGTTGAGCAATCGCCGCTTCGCGCGTTGGCGCGTGAACGATAAGTTTGGCTAGCATTGGGTCATATCGGGCAGAGACGTCAATCCCCGCCTCAACCCAGTGATCGATTCGTAGGCTTTCGGCGGGCACTGGCCAGCGGACCGTCGTCAGTAGCCCCGCGCAGGGTTGAAATTCTTTGTTCGGATCTTCTGCATAAATGCGCGCCTGAATACTATGCCCTTGTGGCGCCAGGTTGGTACCATCGACACGTTGCTGAAACAGCGCATCGAACGCGGTGAGTTCGCCAGACGCAACCTCAAGCATGAGCGCTACCAGATCGACGTCGTGGACCTGCTCGGTGATGCCATGTTCAACCTGCAATCGGGTGTTGGCTTCCAAAAACCAAAACTGTTCTCGTTCCTGATCATAGATAAACTCTACCGTGCCGGCGCCTCGGTACTGAACCGCCTCTAACAAGCGCTGTGCCGCAGCCTGCAGCTCTTCCCGCACCTGCTTTGGCAGGTTGGGCGCTGGCGTTTCTTCAAGAACTTTTTGGTTTCGACGCTGCGAAGAACAGTCACGTTCTGTAAAGGTAATCGCCCGTCCTTTGCCATCGCCGAGCACTTGTACCTCGATGTGACGTGCGTGTTCAATGAATTGTTCAACAAATACGCCGTCGTTCGAGAAGTGGTTTGCCCCCAGTCGACGGACAGAGTCGAACGCGGCAGCAAGGGCCGAATCATCGCGGCAGATCTGCATACCGATTCCACCACCGCCGGCTGTGCTTTTAAGCATCACCGGATACCCAATTCCCTGTGCTGCCTTCGTCGCCGCATCAAGCGAGGTCAATAGCTCACTGCCCTGGACCACCGGCACATCATGCTGCATCGCGATCTCTCGAGCGCGATGCTTCAGACCAAACGCCTCGATCTGGGCGGATGTTGGACCGACGAAGACAATACCGCTCGCTTCACAGGCATTGGCGAAACTTGCGTTCTCACTCAGAAATCCATAGCCCGGGTGAATCGCATCAGCATTGACTTGCTTGGCCAGTTGAATCAGATATGCCTGATTGAGATAGGTCTCGGTGGCTGGCCCTGAACCTAAGCATAGTGATTCATCGGCTGCCCGAACATGGAGAGAATGGCGATCGTCTTCTGCATAAACGGCGACGCTGGCAATGCCCATCGCCTTAAGCGTTCGACAGACTCGTACGGCAATGGCGCCACGATTGGCGACGATGACTTTGGTGAACATCTTTAGTCCCAGATCAGCATCTCGAGCGGCGTTGGATTAAAGCCGCTGCAAGGATTGTTTAGCTGTGGACAGTTTGAGATCAGAACCAATACATCCATCAACGCCAGCATCTCAACATACTTGCCAGGCGCAGAAATCCCATCCTCAAAGGTCAGCCCCCCTTCGGCCGTTATCGGCACGTTCATAAAGAAGTTGACGTTGTGTGTGATGTCTCGCTTGGTCAGGCCCAGGCCCTCATGTTCGGCTAGGGCGAGCATCCAGCTATCACGGCAGGCATGCATACAACGCTTCTCAAGTGCGTATCGAACGGTATTGCTTTCAGTGGCACAAGCGCCTCCAAGCGTATCGTGACGGCCGCAGGTATCTGCGACGATCTTCAGCATCGGCTGCTGATAGTTCGACAGCAAAATGCTGTGCAAACCCAGGTAGACATTACCCTGTTCGCGAATGGTGTCGGTAGCGCTGTACCGCTCTTGCGTGTCGGTCGCGCTGTAAAACAGCGCATCAGCGGCTTGATTCCCCTCAAGATCCACGATTCTGAAGGTTTGCCCAGCTTTCACACGGTGTAGCCAGTAGTCCCCCGACATGACCGTCTCACGATACGCGGCGGCATCGGGTGCGAGTTCACTCTCATGCATCATGCCAAGCTCCCAGATGCGGGCACCGAGCCCAGGTGATAGAGCCAGTTGTTTTTGAAGCCACGGCGATTTTCTTCGCAATGATTCAGGCAAATGTCGTCGTCTTGAACCGGCGCCGCAAGGGCCAGTTCACATTGCACGGGTTTCCGTGGATAGGTTGGCAGATTGGTCAGCGGATGTGGGCAGGTATGCATCATCACCAGCGTATCCATCTCAAAACGCAAAGTGACACTGGCACCAGGCACGCTATGGTCTGCTTGTAAGCTCAAAGCGCCG
The DNA here is from genome assembly GCA_045106815.1 of Burkholderiaceae bacterium. Classification (GTDB taxonomy): domain Bacteria; phylum Pseudomonadota; class Gammaproteobacteria; order Burkholderiales; family Burkholderiaceae_E; genus JAUIAI01. Next base: position 69,920 of record JBGCFG010000049.1, read on the forward strand.
TCTTCATTGGCAGAAACCTTGCTGAACCAGTTCAAGTTTGCCGACAAATCACGAGGACCCAGTCCAGCCTTCGCAAGCTCCACCAAGAAGGCATCATGTCCGTTTTGGTGCCATTCGTTACGGTCCCGCTGATAACTGCGTTCACCGAACCGCTCAGTCACCTGGCTTGCAGTACTGTTGCCACAAACCGTGTCGTGCCAACCAACCGAGTCTTCGATCACAGAACAAAAAATGCGCCCCATATCTGAATACAAGCAATGGCCAGCCGTAATTCGGAACGTGTGCTGCGCTTTAAGTGTGTCAGGCGCGTTGTAGCGTTCAAGCAAATGATCTGGGTTGTAAAGCAGCATTCCCAGGTTAGCGCCGCCAAGCGTATCAGTCAGCTTGAGTTGCATGCCACGTCTCACCCGGAGCGACCAGTGGCCGGCTGCCGGGATGGTGAATTCGTAAAGTGGTTCAGTCATTGGGGCTCTCGTATGCTTTTGGGTGCATCATTGTCCAGTCGTGGCCTGTCGCCAGCGGGTAAGTCATAGGTGATTCGAGCGCCGTAGGCCTGCGGCTCGTCTGGATCGATCCGGACTTTGTCAAACACCCATAGGCGTGTGCCGAGTTTGAATCCCTCACTTAAGTCGTGCGTGATCATGAAAACGGTTAGGCCATGCTCACGCCAAAGATCAAGCACTAATTCGTGCATGTCTTTGCGAATACCAGGGTCCAATGCGCCAAATGGCTCATCAAGTAAAAGGACTTTGGGTTTTGCGATAAGCGACTGCGCTAAAGCAAGGCGTTGTTGCATGCCACCAGACAGTTGGTGAGGGTACTTGTCACTGGCATCTTTCAAACCAACCCGTTCGATAAGACTCATCGCTTCGTCTCGTGCTTGTTTTCGAGCTTGGCCTACCAGACGCGCCAGAAACGGGCTCGCGCCGAATTCCCCGGCAATCAGAACATTGCCCAAAACAGTCAGATGCGGGAAGACAGAGTAACGCTGAAAAACGATTCCGCGTCGAGCATCTGGTTCCGCCGCAATCGGTTGACCGGCCAACAAGAGTTCACCCCGGCTGGCGGTCTCTGTGCCAAGCAGCAGATTGAGCAAAGTGGTTTTACCGCAACCCGATGCGCCAACAATCGTGATGAACTCGCCTTGCTCAACCTTAGCGTTGATGTTCTCCAGCACGACTTGATCGTCATAGCTCATCCATAGGTGCTTGAGATTGATATAGCTCATGTCGCACCAGTGCCAGGTTGGGTCGTCTGCACAAACCAAGGGAAGAGGCTTTTTGTCGCGATTTTCAAGAGCGCATCCAGACAGAACGCCAGAATCGTGATCCACAATACGTATGGAATGATGACGTCCATTGCAAGGTAGCGGCGGACCAAGAATATCCGGTAGCCAAGGCCTTCGGTAGCCGCAATAGCTTCCGCAGCGATCAGGAACAACCAAGCAGTCCCCAGTGCGAGGCGCAGCGCGTTGAATAGTCGCGGCAATATCTGCGGCAAGATCACCCTGACAATGATTTGCCAGGTATTTGCACCAAGGGTCTGCGCTTTAACAATTTGCTCGCGGGGTATCTCTAGCACGCGCTGCTGCAAGTCACGCGCCATAAATGGCGTGATGCCCACGATGATTAACACAACCTTCGACAACTCGCCCAGTCCAAAAACGATAAATAGAATAGGCAATACCGCCATCGGCGGAATCAGCGATATCGCCGTCACGGCCGGTGCCAGACCGGCTCGAAGCAGTGGCAATGCGCCAGTGGCAATGCCCATCACCAACGCGATAGCGCCACTGATGCCAACCCCCATTAATAGACGGGCGAGGCTTGCGAACGTGTCGTCCCAGAACAGAAAGCGCCCGGTTCGTTTGCTGGGTGTAAACGCGAGTCGATCAATTGCCTGCCCTATGCTGTGAACTGATGGCAGCAGCTTGTCATTTGGATTGATAGCGAGTCGCGCATCAGACGCCCACAGATAAACGGCTAGCAGGATCAGAAACGGCACAATCCCGAGCAGCAACCGAGGCAAGCGACCTGGTTGCTGATTGATGAGCTTTTTCATTGCCCGGAGAACTTACAGCTTGCCGTCTGCCGCCATTTGCATATACAGCGGCGTAAAGCGGAGCTTGATGTTGTCTTTACTTCCCACAACCCCAACGGGTGTTTCGATCCCAATGAAGTTTGAGTCACTGGCGCCATCACCTAGTAGACCGTGGGTGAAAGAAAACGAGGCCACTGACTTCATCGTGTCGGGCAAGGCCTTGCTGTTGACAAATTCAACAGCTTCTAGAGGTGAATAAAACATCTGCGTTGAATCGAGCTGAGCTTCATAACCGGCTAGGTCGGTACCGGAAGCCTTGCCCATCGCAGTCTTTGCGGCAACGCTCTGCGGAGAGTTGCCACTCATCAAACCCATGATTTCATACCAGGCACCCGTGAGCGCTTTGCCAAGCTTAGGGTTGTCGGCGAGAGTCTGGGTGTTGACGACCATGAGATCGATAATCTCGCCAGGTATCTTCGATGAATCAAAGACCTTCGCGCTGTTGGGCATTGAGGTAATTTCGGAGAGCAACGGGTTCCATGTTGCGACGGCCGTTACGCCGTTCGTTGCGTAGGCGGCGACCATGTCGGCGTCAGACGTATTAACGACTTTCACGTCTTTCTCAGACATGCCGACACTCTCTAGACCTCTTGCAAGCAAATAATGGGATACCGACAGCTCAACCAAATTGACTTGCTGACCCTTGATATCGGCTAACGTCTTGCCGCCCTTCAAGACGACACCGTCATTGCCATTTGAAAAATCACCAACGATCAATGCTGTTGAGTCAACCCCACCAGCCGCCGGGATCGTCAACGCATCCATGTTGGTCATTGTGCAACCGTCGAAGCCGCCAGCGGTGTACTGATTAATTGACTCGACATAGTCATTGATTTGCACCACTTCAATTTCAATGTCGTATTTATCAGCCCACTTATTCACAATGCCTTGTTCAGCACCATAACCCCACGGCATCCAACCGACGTAGATCGACCAGCACACTTTGAACTGATCTTTGGTTTGAGCTATGGCATTTGTTGCTGTCAGTGCGCCTGTACTTGCAATGGTCAGGCTGACGATGGCGGAAACGATTGAGCGATGCATGAGTAGATCTCCGGTTGGACACGGTCAATGGGCGAGGAATCAATGACCTACTCGTCACTGTTAACCTCCCGGGCTTTTATCCCGCCGTGTAACCCTCCGGACGAGGGTCGTTCGCTCTCGGACCAGACACCACTGATGTGGCCGGAACCCTAGCGAACCATTGCTCAATCTTTACAGGTGTCCAATGGCAGTGCGCCATTGATTTCCTCTCATAAACGTTGGAAGCAAGACCTGTGCCGGCAAGTCTCATTACAGCTCGCAGCGCTTACCGGCGGTGCAATAACGAGGCAATACCTAGGCGATGGCGAGGCAAAGTCACCGTTTGGGTCATTGCGCACAGCGCTTGTTTGAACGTTATTGGTGCAGATTGTGGTGCCTGGCGCTTATGTTTGGTGCACCGGTACGGCAACTGCAGCAACCGCTACAACAAAAAGAGGCCGCCGAGCAGGATTACCTGCCAGGCGACCTCTTTATGACTACTTACTGCTGCTCCCTAAACTTATCTCTTGGCGTTACCAACGTTCATCGTCTGCTTGTTCAATGCACCAGCCTG
>JBGCFG010000005.1:0-95848 GCA_045106815.1 Burkholderiaceae bacterium
CAGCGGCCTTGAGCATCCGGTAAGCTTCATCCGCGTTTCGGCCCAACGGCTTGGTGCACAACACCGGCTTGCCTGCTTTGATCGCAGCCATGACGGCTTGTTCGTGAAGATGATTGGGCAAACCAATCACCACGGCATCGACTTCGGGGTGTTCCACCGCTTGCTGTAAATTGTCAGTGGCGTGAGCAACGCCATGCTTGTCCGCAAAGTTTTGCGCCGATTCCATTGTTCGCGAATAGACGACGGTGACGCGGTCGGAACTTCGGTTTGCTTGCAGGGCTTCGAGGTAAAAAGTTCCAATGAAGCCAGCGCCGAGAATACAGATTCGCATTTAGAGGTTTCCGCTTTTGAGGGTCTGACTTACTTTTTCATCCGACCAGATCTCCAACGGCGAATAATTGGGATGCCGTCCGTCTTTCTTGATCGGATCATTTCGTTTGGTGTTGTAGCAACAGATGATCGAGAGTCGAGGATCGTCGCTGGTGTTTGCGTCAGAACGATGCAGTAAATTTGAGTGAAAGAAGATAGCGTCGCCAGGTTGTAGTTCGCAGTAAATCAAGGGCAAGCGTTCCAGTGCTGCGTTGACACGGTCGGGGTCTGTTTGGAATTGATCACCGACGGTCACGTGATCGATGCGTCCCATTTTGTGCGATTCGGGAATCACTTGCAAACAGCCGTTGGCTTGATTGGCTGGGCTGATGGCGATCAGGCAACTTGCCATGTCCGGATACAAGCACCCATTCTGGTACCAATAGCCATAGTCTTGATGCCACTCCCAGGCACCGCCTTCGCGTGGCTCCTTTGCGGTGATCTTGGAGTGATAGTGGTACACCTCACCGCCCAACAGATCTTCCATGGTGTCGACCATTTTGTGCGAGCGCGCCGCATAGCCGTAGACGCTTTCACCCGGGTGGTTCCAGGTGGCCATCTTGGTGGTCATGCCCTGGGCGTCGCCGCGATCATAGAAGTGTCCGCGAATAGCCGGATCCAGATCTATGGCGGTTTGCAGCAGGTGCGCCTCGTCTTCGTCAAAGAAGCCGCGCACCAGCACGAATCCGTCGCGGTCAAACGCTGCGCGTTGCTCAGGGGTTAAAACACTGGGCATGATGGTCTCTGTCTTATCAATTGACTCTCTAGACTACTCCACCTCATAGTCCTGACAAAGTTCAGAGCTGGTTAGCCAGATGCGCAATGAGAAAAGCTTTAAAGCCTTCGACCGCAGCGGTCGGCGCGCGACGAGTTGAGGTGTAAAGCGACAATTCCCGCAACAGGGCTGGCTCTTCAATACGCTTCATCACCAAACCCATCAATTTAGCCAAGACCCCAACATAGTGCGGCGCAAGCGTTACCCCCAGCCCCTGCCCGGCCAGCCCGAACGCGGTGGTGATGTTATCGACCACATAGCTTGGCGTGAATCTCTCTGTCCGCTCAAGCTGGTTTAAGGTCTCGGCGAGGTGCGTTTCATAGTCCCGGCCGACCGCAATGACTGATTCGCCGGCCAAGTCCTGCCAGCGAATCTTGCGCTTGCGGGCCAGGCGATGCTCGGCTGCGCACCACAACATCCAGGGGCTTTCGATGATTGGGGTGCGCTGCACTTCGGCTGAGGCGGGTTGGTCCGGCCCAATCGCAATATCGGCGTCATCGTTTTCTATCGTCTCGACCAATTGCTCATTCGCACAGTCAATCGGTCGAAACATGACGTCGGGATGCGCGCTTTGGTACTCAGCAATTGCATGCGGCAACAAAGAGCTCGCCAGCACCAAGGGCGCTGCCACGCGAACCGCGCCGAGCGCACCCTGCCGCAAATCATTGGCTGCCATCGTCGCGGCCTGCATCTGCCGCAAGACCGTCTGGGCAGACGGCAAAAAGCTGCGGCCGGCGCGCGACAAAGCCACGGTCCGCGTGGTGCGGTCAAACACTTTGAAGCCAAGCTGGGATTCAAGCTCCCGAATCAGCAAGCTAATCGCACCCGATGTCAGGCTCAGCCGCAGCCCGGCACGCCGAAAGCTCTCCAACTCGGCAACGGCGACAAAGGCGCGCAGTTGCCGAATGGTCAGATTGGGCGATTCAGCCATGCTGCCGCCCAGTCATCGCGTTCAGGCTTTGGCCTCATCAGCACCAATCACACCGCGTTTTACCTGGTCGCGCTCAATCGACTCGAACAACGCCTTGAAGTTGCCTTCGCCAAAGCCTTCATCACCTTTGCGTTGAATGAATTCAAAAAACACCGGGCCAAGCAATGGCTGAGAAAAGATCTGTACCAGCAGGCGTGGCTGACCACCCTCGGTGGTGCCATCAAGGAGTAAGCCCCGCGCCTGAAGTTGATCTACCGGCATGCCGTGACCTGGCAGGCGTTCTTCAAGCATTTCGTAGTAGGTGCTGTTGGGCGCCGTCATGAGCGGTACGCCAGCGGCCTTGAGCTTATCGATGGTTTGAATGAGGTCATCGCAAATCATCGCGATATGCTGAATGCCTTCGCCGTTGAACTGCATGAGGAATTCTTCAATCTGGCCGCCCCCACCGGCAGCCTCTTCATTGAGGGGAATGCGGATCATGCCATCGGGCGCGGTCATAGCTTTTGAGGTGAGGCCCGTGTATTCGCCCTTGATGTCAAAAAAGCGAATCTCGCGAAAGTTGAACAAACGCTCATAGAAATCAGCCCAGAAAGCCATGCGCCCGCGATAGACGTTGTGCGTTAGATGGTCGATCAATTTCAGGCCATGCCCGGGTGGGCGTTTTTCGACACTCTCAAGGAAGTGGAAATCGATGTCGTAAATTGAGTGGCCGTCCTCAAACCGGTCTATCAAATACAGGGGTGCACCCCCAATCCCCTTAATCGCCGGCAGGCGCAATTCCATTGGGCCCGTTGGGATGTCGATCGGCTGTGCGCCCAGTCTCAGCGCCCGCTTGTACGCAGCCTGAGCATCTTTGACCCGAAACGCCATGCCGCAGGCACTGGCGCCATGCTCGGCCGCAAAGTAGGCAGCCGCGCTGGCAGGCTCACGATTGATAATGAAGTTGATGTCGCCCTGGCGATAGAGGCTGACGTCTTTGGAGCGATGGTGAGCCACCAGCTCAAAGCCCATCTGCTCAAAGATTGGCTCAAGCGTGTTGGCTTCTGGCGATGCGAACTCGACAAATTCGAATCCCATCAGCCCCATTGGGTTTTCAAACAAGTCTGCCACGGTCGGTCTCCTGGTGAGGTGGTCAAGCGGTAATTGATATGGCGAGTATCGCGCGGCCGCATTAGCGTGACAATCGAAATAATCTCACTGATTCGTTACTTTTGCTAATGAAAGAAAAGCTGTCGATTTCGCGACTCATCCCACCCAGGTCCGTTAGACTAACTTTCGGCTATCGCCGCCCGTCCACAGAGACATCCAGAGAGACAAATGGCCAAGACTAAAAAGACCAATAAACCCGCGCAGGCTCGCGTTCATGCCACAAACCGAGCAGACCGCATCACTGAAGTACTGGCCATTGTTCAGGACCGCGTTGACACCTCACAGCGGGCAGCCGTCAGTGAGTTCGTGCCAAGCTATTTTGAACATGTCGACCCGAATGATCTGGCCACTATGGATGCGGCCGATCTGTATGGGGCAGCGCTATCGCACTGGCAGTTCGCGGCGGAGCGCAAGCCCAGGCACGCGAAGGTTCGGGTGTTTAACCCCAGCTTGCAAGACCACGGCTGGCACTCAGCGAGCACCATCGTTGAAATCGTCAATGACGATATGCCGTTTCTGGTTGACTCCGTCACGATGGAAGTTAACCGCCAGGGTTACGTGCTGCATTTGATCATCCACCCCCTCATCACGATGAAGCGGCACGGCAAGGCCACTGAAGAGTCGCTGATGCATCTACAGATAGATCGCATTGCCGATCCGGCGCGCCTAAAGGAACTCGCTGACGGGCTCGAGCATGTGCTTAGCGATGTCCGCGCTGCCGTGACCGACTGGCAGAGCATTAAGGAGCAGTTGCAGCGCTCACTAGACGAGATTGAAGCCAAGCCACCCCCGTTGCCAGAACAGGAACTCACCGAGGGCAAGGCCTTTATCGCCTGGCTGCTAGACAACAATTTTGTGTTGCTCGGTCACCGCTGCCATAACCTCGTGACCGAAGATGGCGAAGACGCGCTCCAAATTGTGCCCGGCTCCGCCCTTGGCATCCTAAATAAGAAAGGGCAACAGAAAGCCGCCAGTAGTTTCGCGGCACTGCCGGTTGAAATGCGCGCCTACGTCAGGCGTCCGCAAGTGGTTGTGGTGACTAAGTCAACCTCGCGGTCAACGGTACACCGCCCGGGCTACCTCGACTCCATCTCAGTCAAGCGCTTTGATGATGCTGGCGCTGTGATTGGCGAGCATCGCTTTTTGGGCTTGTTTACTTCCGTGGCATACAGCACCAAGCCAGCAGACATTCCACTGCTGCGCACCAAAACCGCAAGCGTGCTGAGTCAAACCAACCTGAAGCCTGGCAGCCATGGTGCAAAGGCGCTCGTTAATATCCTGGATACGTATCCGCGCGATGAGCTGTTTCAAATTGAAGAAGCCGAGCTGCTTGATACCGCAATTGGGATTTTGCATCTTGGTGACCGCCAACGCCTGCGCTTGTTTGTACGCCGCGACCCGTTTGAGCGTTTTGTTTCTTGCCTGATCTACTCGCCACGCGAGAACTACACAACCGATCTGCGCGTGCGGTGGCAACAAATACTAGTCGAGGCGCTAAACGGCACCAATGCTGAATTCAATGTCAGCCTGACCGAGTCACCGGTTGCGCGAGTGCTCATCACGGTGCGGACGCAGCCCGGCAAGATCAATGACTATGATGTCAACGAGCTTGAAACTCGGCTGACCAGCGCTGCACGACGCTGGGAAGACGACTTAAAGGCCGCTCTGATAGCGGCCTCTGGAGAGGCCGCCGGCAGCAATGCGTGGCGCCAGTTCGCCAATGCCTTTCCGGTTGGTTATAAGGACGACACGCCGGCACGCCTGGCAGTGGCTGACATCGAACACCTCATGGCCCTCAGCGCAGACAAACCGATGTCTGTGCGTCTTTACCGCCCGCTTGAAGCACCGGTGGGGATGCTGCGCTTCAAGCTCTTTCATCACGGCTCGCACGTAACGCTGTCACATGGCATGCCCTTTTTAGAGCGGCTTGGTATCACGGTGCTGGATGAGCGGCCATATGAGATTCAAACCGAGTCAGGTGATGCGCCCATTTGGCTGCACGAGTTTGGCTTAAAGTTTCCGGATGAAGTCGCCAGCACCGACCCTGACGTTTTGCACACACTGTTTGAAGAAGCGTTTGTTGGTTTATTCAGGGGCGAGATCGAGGCGGACGACTTTAACCGGCTGGTCGTGCTGGCTGGCGTCCCTGCCGAGTATGTGGTTGTCTTGCGGGCCTACGCAAAGTACATGCGTCAAATTGGGTTTTCGCTGTCGCAGGCATTTATCGAGAACACGCTGGCGACTCACGGCAGCCTTGCCTGCCAACTCATAGACTTATATTGCCTCCGGTTTGATCCGTCAAAAAGCAGCGTGACAGACGAGCAGATTGAGCATCGCCGCGAGAGCATCGAAGCGTCGCTTGAAAACGTTGACAACTTGTCTGAAGACCGCGTGCTGCGTCAATACCTCACGCTCATCATGGCCACTTTGCGAACCAACTTCTGGCGCCGCAATGAGCAGGGGCAACGACGCCCGTTTCTGTCTTTCAAGTTCGACCCATCACAAATTCCAGGTCTGCCCGAACCTCGCCCCTACTACGAAGTATTTGTGTACTCGCCTCGCTTTGAAGGCGTACATATGCGCGGCGGAAAAGTCGCGCGTGGCGGATTGCGATGGTCAGACCGGCTCGAGGATTTCCGCACCGAGGTGCTCGGCCTGGTCAAAGCACAAATCGTTAAGAACACGGTGATTGTGCCCGTTGGATCCAAGGGTGGTTTCGTCTTGAAGCGGCCTCCCGCTAGCGGTGATCGCGAAGCGCTGCTGGCCGAGGGCATTGCCTGCTACAAAGACTTCCTGCGCGGCATGCTGGATCTCACCGACAATCGCGTGGGCGACGAGGTCGTGACGCCCCCCGATATCCGCGGCCCAGAACTCAACGACCCGTATCTAGTGGTCGCCGCTGACAAGGGCACGGCCACCTTCTCTGACTATGCCAATGAAGTCAGCGCCGAGTACGGCTTCTGGTTGGGTGATGCATTTGCCTCGGGCGGCTCGGTCGGCTACGACCACAAAGTCATGGGCATCACCGCTCGGGGCGCATGGGAGTCCGTTAAGCGTCACTTCCGTGAACTGGGTACCGACACCCAGAGCGCGGAGTTCACCGCTGTTGGCGTCGGTGATATGTCGGGCGATGTGTTTGGCAACGGCATGTTGCTCTCGCCTCATACGCGCCTGATTGCCGCGTTTGACCACCGGCATGTCTTCATTGACCCGGCACCAGACGCAGCGATAAGTCATGCCGAACGTGCTCGTTTGTTTAAACTGCCACGCTCCTCGTGGGCCGACTATGACACGTCGCTCATTTCTGAAGGCGGCGGGGTCTTTTCGCGCAGCGCCAAGTCAGTCAAGCTCAGCGCCGCTGCCTGCAAAGCGCTGGGCATTACCAGTAGCTCACTGACACCAACAGAATTAGTCTCTGCTGTTCTGAAGGCACCGGTCGACTTGCTGTTCAACGGCGGCATTGGCACCTATGTAAAGGCCACCAGCGAGTCGCACGAGGAGGTGGGTGACCGTGGCAATGACGCGCTACGTGTGAACGGTCAGGACCTGCGCTGTAAGGTTGTGGGTGAAGGCGGTAACCTCGGCCTAACCCAGCTTGGCCGCATTGAGTTTGCGCTACATGGTGGCGCGATCTATACAGATGCCATTGACAACTCCGCCGGCGTTGGCACCTCCGACCGCGAAGTCAACATCAAGGTATTGCTTGAGCTGGCCATTCGCGAAGGCGAGTTAACGGTCAAGCAACGCGACCAGATTCTCGCCTCGATGACCGACGAAGTGGCTGAGCTGGTGCTGCGGGATAATTACTTCCAGACGCAGGTGATCTCGCTCACCGGTAGTATTGCCACCGACTTGCTCGCTGCTCAATCACGGTTCATGGTCTATCTTGAAAAAGCTGGCCGCCTGCAACGCGCGCTTGAATTCATGCCCGACGATGAAACACTGCGTGAGCGCCGAGCGGCCGGACAGGGATTGACCTCACCCGAGCGGGCCGTCTTGCTTGCCTACGCCAAAATCTGGCTTAACGACGCCCTGGTTGCCTCGACCCTACCCGATGACCCCTGGGTGGCCACTGCACTGGAGAGGTACTTTCCGGCGGTGCTCCAGGAACGTTTTGGCAACTGGATGCCGTCGCACCCACTGCGCCGGGAAATCATCGCCACCCATGTCACGAACAGCGCTCTGAACCGAGTGGGCGCTACCTTCGTTCACCGAACCTGCGAGACCACCGGCGCTGAACCGGAAGAAGTCGTGCGGGCTTATCTACTCACGCGTGAGGTGTTCGGCCTGGTGGATATCTGGGCTGACATTGAAGAGCTCGATAATCAGGTGCCTGACGCAAGTCAGGTCGAATTACTGCTCACCGTTGGCAAGCTTGTTGACCGAGCAACCATTTGGTTCCTGCGCTCAGCCAGACTCAACGATAGTATTGCCGACACCATTACTGAGTTTGCCCCGCAAATTTCAAGCCTTGAGGGTTTGCTCAATGAACTGCTTGATGCGGCAGACGTTGAGCGCCTGCAGGCCGATATTGAGCGCATCGGATCGGCCGGTGTACCGACGCGGCTTGCACGCCGCGTGGTCAGTCTGGAGCACCTGTTTGCCGGACTTGATATCCGGGAAGTCACCAGCGCAAGCGAGGCGCCTATACAAGATGTTGCGCGCATCTACTTTGGCCTGGCGCGGCACCTGAATCTGGGTTGGCTGCGCGAGCAAATTGTGAATCTACCGGGTAACTTGCATTGGCAGATGCTCGCCCGCGGCGCCATGATGGACGATCTGGCAGAACTGCAGCGAACGCTGACGGTACAGGTGTTGCAGCAAGGCGAGGCGGACGCATCACTCGAAGACCGCATGGCACTCTGGGAAGAACACCAGCAACGGCCACTAGAGCGCTCTGGCCGACTGATCGCCGAGTTGCGTGGTGGCAGTACTGTCGATGAGGCGATGTTGTCGGTAGCCATTAGGGAGCTGCGCCATCTTGGCTAATAGGCGCTCAAGGTGGGCCACACCGATACTGATGAGCCTCATCGCAGGTTTATCAGCATGTCTGGCGGGCTTGCCTGGCACCAGCGAGTCGGGTTCGGATGGTGCTGGCAGCATCAAGGCCTTAGCATCTGACGAACCGGTCCTGGGCAATGTCCGTTTTTTTGGCTATCTGGATGTTATTCGGGAGCCTGCCGATAACTCCCAGGAACTCGACGCCCGTTTCGGTCAGTTTGCCGCCGACGTACCGGCCAGTGTTGTCCACAAAGCTTTCAGCCTGGAGACACCAGACACTTGCGAGCGATCAAGCCGCAGCGAGCCAATCGAAATCGTCGACGAGTTGGCATTCCCCGGCCACCCGTATCGTCTGGTAGATGCCGGAGACGCCATCACCATCCGGCATAAGAATCGGCGCTATGCAAGCCTTTCGCGCACACCCAGTGAGGACGGCCCAGTCTACGAAACGGCTGTTGCGGGGGCCGCGGCTACCTTTGCAAAGATCAAACTCTTCAACGTGTTCGTCAGAACGGAAAACCTGACCGCTTCAATCCCGGGAGCGGTTTTTCCAAAAACCGGACCGCTCAAAATTCCACCAGTGAGTGAAGTCAGTGGCTTCAACCTCTCGGAAGAGGATCGAGTCAGCGCCGACACTGTGTTTAGGTGGGATGCTGGGAGCGACGCGGGAGCGATAGTGCAAATCAGCGCTGGCGGGGGTGGTCGGGCAATTTTTTGCAGCCTTGTTGACGATGGAGAATTTGCACTGCCCGAGGACATTCAGCAGTGGCTTGGCAATAAGACAATCCCACGCCCCGAGGCCCACCGAGAGAGTGTTGTGTTTTATCAGGTCAACGGTGCGTTGATTGCCGTATCGCAATCAACTCAGTACTAGCCAAAGCGGGACAAATTGCACGCGGCGTCAGCTCTGCGGGGTGACATCCGAATCATTTGGTCTAGGCAGCACAACCAACTGAGCATAGTCACTGATAAGCGAGAGCGCCTCAGCAAGCGACTCGGTTGTCGGCTCTTTGACAATATAGCCTGCGATATTCTTTTCGTAGGCTGCAGCTATATCACCAGGCGCATCCGAGGTTGTCAGGACAAATATCACCGCTTGCTGGAGAACAGGATCTCGTCTGACTTCTTCTAAAAACTCTTTACCACCCATTCTGGGCATGCTGAGATCTAAGGTAATGATGTAAGGCGGCAGTATCTGATCAACGTCGATATTTCCGCGAAGTATCTCAAGCGCCTCAATCCCGTCTTTGGCAACACGGACAGGGTTGGCAAGCTTGAGCTTTTGCATTGCCCGCTTGATTGCCATAACGCTGACTTCGTCATCATCAACAATCAAAAATTTGACTGCGTCATAGTCTGCGTTATCAGTCATAGGTTTACCGTACTCATTGGCGCCGCTGAATCGTCTGGAAAATCGAATGTGAAGCGCGTACCGCGTTGAACAGAAGGGTCAGAATGCAGGACAATCTTGCCGCCATAGTGTTCGATTTGTTTTCGAACAAGCGACAGCCCTAGCCCACTGCCCTCTACTTCATCCCGAGAGCGAAGAGTTTGGAACAACCCAAACACTCGATCTTGGTATTCCAATTCTATCCCCGGTCCATCGTCTTGTACGCTAATGTTCAACCTAGGGAAATCCCTCAGTACCGTGATTGAAATATGACCCTCAGGGCGGTCGTGGTGCTTGATGGCATTAGAAATCAAATTCATCAAAATCTGCTTTAAGGGAGTCACCTGTGTAACGATTGACTGAGTGTCACTCGTCAGAGTGATCGGATAGTGACCATCAGGATCCAGCAATTCAGATAGCTCCGAGACCATCTCCTGCAGGTTGATTGCGTCGGACCGTTCTTCCTGGCGGCCTACCCGAGCGTATTCAAGCAAGCCAGTCTGCAAATCGGACAAGCGCTTGGTACGCGACAAGGCCAACTTCAGGTTGCGAATACTGTCTTCTGGCAAGTCGTCCATGCCGTCTTCGAGTGTCCACTGAACCAGATGCTCAATGGCTCTAAGCGGTGACTTAAGGTCGTGCGATGCGGCATAAGCGAACGTTTGTAGCTCTTCGTTTGAACGGACTAATTCACGAGCATTGCGTCTGAAAATGACTAAGGACTCAGCCATCTCCGCAATTTCATCTTCTCCACGAGTGTCAACGTCGCGATCCAGATTGCCTGCGGCAATGGCTAAGACGGTGCGCGTCAGTTTTGCCATTCGGCGATTAATTTGCTTCTCAACCAAGAAGTACAGCGTGGCCGCTGCAATCGTCGCAATCAGCAGAGCGAGCAAAAACTGCAGCAAAACTGTGTTGTCCAAAATCGACTCAAAAGCCGCTGAACTGTCTTCGGTTTGCTGCCGAGAAGCCGCCACAATCGAATCAACCGATTCGCTAATGCTAATGGCCGCTTCCTGTTGCAGAACCAGTTGCTGTGAAAACTGGCGCTCAGAGTCTTCAAAATTTCGCAGACTCGGGATCAGTTGGTTCTCTGAGAACAAAAAATCACGCAACGCGCTAATCTCTTTTGCAAAGCGCTTTTTTACCTCCGCATCGCTCAGGCCAAGCAATAGCTGAGTCGCGCTACGCAGGTTGAACTGTATGCGCGTGACTGCCGAGTCGATTAGATTTGCATCAGGCCGGATGGGCAATTGCTTGGCAATGTCGATGGCCCGAGTCACCTGGAAATTGATTTCTCTTATCCGGTTTTCACTTTCGAGTAGTCCACTAAGCTGACCGGCTATCTGCTTGTCATTGTGAACTTTCTGCTCTGAAAGCACCGCCAAGGTCTCATCCAATTGATTGGCTAGTAGCGTACTCGCCGGCTCCGTTGTGTCGTGAAGACGGGCTTCTTGCTCAAGCAATTCGATGCGCTGATCCAATACCCTTTGACCGGTTGCGACCAAAGTCTGTTTCAACTGAATGAGTTTGTTGGTCGTCAATTGCAACTTGGTCAGATAGACGGGTAACTCAGCCCGCACTAAATCGCCCGACTCCTGAGCAGTACTGCCGCCGACAGCCACGCGCAGACGATCGAAATTCAAATCCAGTTGGGACTTAAGCTCGTCGACTTCATCAGCGTTCGCCGCCACTTCCAGCCGGCTGGTAAGGACCAGTTGAGTGGACAATTGACCCACCAATCTCTGGGAGTTAATGAGGGACGGTACAGACCGATCCACCAGCGATTTCTCGGACTGTAGCAAGCGGTAAAGCTGAAACCCACCAATGAGCGAGGTAAGCCCCACCAGCAGCGCAATGCCCACCAGGACCGCCCTTAGTCGAGAGACCACGCCCCGCAAATTGAGCTTCTTAAGATCTACCAAGACCTTTCTGCCGCATTCTGTTGTGAGTGAGGATAGATGCCAACAAATCTTGCACTCTCAATTGGAGTGCTGAGCGACAATTGTTGCTCAGCCGAGCCATAACGGCCAGCTAAATCAGTTAGTTTGTGTTTTATCGGCTGAAGGGTGCCATCCTGGTGAGATAGAACTTACCGCCTCCGGAGAGTGAAGTTGAACTGTCAATGGAATCCGCAAGGGTCAGTCGAGCGTCGGCGATTTCTGACTACGGTTGCGAGCGCGTCGGCCATTGCGGCCGTGCCAAGCTCCGTCATCGCCAAGCAGAGTGAGCAACTGCATCTGGAGGTAGGAAAGCGCGCGAAGGCCTTGGTGTCGCAAGGCCAGGATTTTCTGCGCCTGCTTATCCCACAGGGTTCAGGAGACAACGTCAAGCCGGTTATCCGTGAATTTGAGAATCTGACAGGTGGGCATGTACGAGTCTCGGAAGCGCCTGTTGACGATATCGACACCAAGCTCATTCTCGATACCCTAAGCGGCAAAAACGAGCACGATATTGCGCTGCCCCCAACCTTTGGTCTCCCCAATTTAGTCGCGGCAAATGCCATCATTACGCTCACAGACTTCGCCAAGAAACACGAGCCGCCTGATTTTCGAAACGACATTTTGTACCAAATTGGTGATCGGTTCGACGACGAACTCTATGGCTTTCAGACCGATGGTGACGTTTATTTATTGTTCTATCACGCCGATCTACTACAAGATCCGAAAGAGCAAGATCGCTACGCGACACAATTCAACACCAAGCTAAGAGTCCCCAAAACCTGGGAAGAGCTAGATCGCCAAATGGCCTTTTTTAATCGGCCCAGTGAAGGTTTGGCTGGCGGACTATTGTTTAGAACGCCAGGCTATCTGGCCTGGGAGTGGTGGGTACGCTTTCATGCAAAAGGTCTGTGGCCACTCGATGCTGACCTCAATCCTCAACTCAACGCCCCGGGCGGCGTCCTGGCGCTGGAGCAAATGATCGCGGCGACTGACCACCTTGCGCCAGAAGTCACCCGGCTGGGCCTGTTTGAAAATTGGAAGCGCTATGGTGAGGGAGGCGTTTACTGCAATATCGGATGGGGCGGTTCACAAAAATACTTGAACGGCCCTGAATCCAAAATGCGCGGGCGTATGGTGTACGGCCCGACGCCCGGTGGCATGCTTGACGGCAAGCTGCTCGAAACGCCTTACTTCAATTGGGGCTGGAACTATGTCGTGACCGCCAACAGTCCCTGCCCTGAACTTAGCTATCTTTTTGCCCTGTTTGCCTCAACGCCTGCCATGTCGACTGAATCGGTGCGTCAATCAGGTGGATTCTTTGATCCATTCAGGCCTGAGCACTACCAGGATGCGCAAATTGCCAAGACGTATTCAAGCGAGTTTCTGGCAGTACACGAAACCAGTATGCGCGCTGCAATTCCAGACTTGTACCTTGCTAATCGCAGCGAATATTTTCAGACCTTA
Source organism: Burkholderiaceae bacterium (assembly GCA_045106815.1). Taxonomy (GTDB): domain Bacteria; phylum Pseudomonadota; class Gammaproteobacteria; order Burkholderiales; family Burkholderiaceae_E; genus JAUIAI01. The sequence goes on from JBGCFG010000005.1 coordinate 13,023, forward strand.
AGCCGTTGGCTGGACCGTGCCTTGCTAGGCAAAATCAGTGCTAAAGATGCACTGGACAACACGGCCCAGCATTGGGCCTTGATCAGCAAACGGGCAGGCCTGACCCTACAACAAGAGCGCTGGCAACAGCTTCGCGCCAAGTATCCAGCTGATCTCCAGGCTCGGTTGATCGACCTACCCGCATGATCTGAATACCGTATCCGGAATCGATACGCCCTATTTTCCACCGGCAACATTTGGCTTTGTCACCATAAATGTTGCTCTGAAATAGTGCGTAAACTGGAAATCAAGCTCGTTCTGTCTTGGACGAAGAACTTAGCGCCGAAAAGCGCTTTCCGCTGGTCGAATGCTTCCGTCCATCCAGCGAGCAAGCCTCACGAGTACACGCGACAAGTCGAAACCTTCCTATGGCAGCTAACACCGCTCAAAGGAACCGAAGAAAGGACTGAAGAAGATGCGTGTCAACTCCCCAGTGATAGATCAGGAGTACAAGTTTCCGGTTGGCGAGACACTTGTTTCAACAACGGACTTGAAAGGTCGAATTCTTTACTGCAATTCCCCGTTTGTGACTGTCAGCGGATACGCCCGCGATGAACTCCTTGGGCAACCTCACAACATGATTCGACATCCGGATATGCCAGAAGAGGCATTCCGGGATATGTGGAAAACGATTTCAAGTGGCTATCCTTGGTCGGCGCCAGTCAAGAACAGGCGAGCTGATGGCACCTACTATTGGGTCAAGGCCAATGTCACGCCACTCATGGGCAGTGAGGGACCTGTCGGCTATATGTCCGTACGGACGGAAATGTCCCGATCAGAAATCGACTCCGCAACCGCGCTCTACCGAACAATGCGCCAAGAAGCTGCCTCTGGCACAAAGCGACACTTTCTAGACGCTGGCCGCTGCCTGTCAAACTCAATCTGGGCGAAAGCCTCTCGCGCTGTACAGCCTAGCTTAGTGGGGTGGTTCTTCCTGACGCATGCAACGGTCTCTACCCTTGAATTCTCCATTGGTACGGTGTCAGGGCAGAGCCTAAGCGGCACAACACTTTTTGCTGTCGGCTTAAGCACAACCGTGATAGCAGCCATTCTGAGCAGTCTGTTTTTTTCTAACCTGATGGTTCGACCGATCGATCAGCTTCTCAAAAGAGCAAATCGAATGGCAGCAGGAGATCTCACCACGCCAATGTCTCCCGTTAGCCATAATCTAATTGGCCGTCTCGCACAAAGCTTGAATCAACTGAATGTCAATTTGCGCTCTATCGTCAGAGATGCGCGCACAGAAGTCCAGGACATGAGTAATGTGAGCCTGGAGATTGCTTCCAGCAACCATGATCTTGCTCGACGCACAGAATCGCAAGCCGCCAGCCTCGAAGAAACAGCCGCCGCGATGGTACAAATGACCGGCACCGTAAAGCAAAGCACTGTTTCGGCTCAAGAAGCCGCTGAAATCGCTGGCCAGGCAAAAATGGTCGCGGACGAGAGTGGGGAAGAGGTTCGACTGGTTGCTGAGAACATGCGATCAATTAGTGAGTCAGCCGAAAAGATCGGAGAGATCATTCAGGTAATCGATGCGATTGCATTTTAAACCAACATTCTGGCGTTGAATGCAGCGGTTGAGGCAGCCCGTGCTGGCGAGCAGGGTAGAGGCTTTGCTGTGGTGGCCATTGAAGTTCGAGAGCTTTCCAAACGAACCTCCGAAGCCGCGCAGGAAGTCAAAACCTTGATTGCGGAGTCAACCGACCGGGTGCAGGCAGGCCGCCAGCAAACGCTCTCAGCCAGGTCGGCAATGGAAAAGGCTCAAGCCTCCGTCACTCAGGTTAGCGAACTCATTCAAAGCATTAGTGGCGGTGCCAAGGAGTTGCACTTGGGCATTATGCAGATCAACGAAACCGTCACACTGATGGACTCGATGACTCAACAGAACGCTGCACTTGTCGAAGAGAACGCCGGAAATTCGATTCAAGTTAGCGAAAAAACGAAGTCAGTCTTGGACTCTGTCAGCATCTTCAACCTGAGTGCTGGCGACACAGCCAAGATGACCATCGATGCTGTTGAGTTGCGCCGAGCAGCCAACGCGCGGAGACTCGACCACGGCATGCTTCCAAAATAGACTGTTTGGCAACACTTACACTAAGGGTGGATCTGAGGTGCAATGACGCATCGACGCCAGTGCCCGCCGGACACTGGCACTTGTAGTTGCCTAGCCCTTACCTTTCCAGGGGACCAGAATGCCTTCGGCCCAGCGCATGAGCAGGTCAATACCAAAGCCGATCACCCCAATCAAGATAATGCCCATGATCACAATGTCGGTGTTCTGGAAGCGTGACGCCGTCATGATCATCATGCCAGCGCCCTGTTCGGCTGCCACCAGTTCGGCTGCCACCACCGTGCCCCAACAAACCCCCATCGCCACCCGAGCGCCTGTGAAAATCTCCGGCAATGAATTCGGGATGATCACGTAGCGCAAGATCTGCGTTTTCTCGGCGCCAAGCGAATAAGCGGCGTGAACCTTCGTGATGTTCACACCAGAGACACCGGCGCGCGCCGCAATTGCCATAATCCAGAGCGATGCCAAGAACAGCAAAATAATTTTGCCCGCCTCACCAATACCCGCCCAGATAATCACGAGCGGGATGAGCGCCAATGGCGGCACCGGCCGCATAAATTCCACGATCGGGTCAAACCATCCGCGGAACCAGTTGTTCAAGCCCATGGCGTAACCCAGCGGGATACCGACGATGGCGCCGAGTAAGAACCCGACCACCACCCTGAACAACGAATAACCCAGGTGCTCAGCGAGCGTGAAGCTACGAAAGCCTTCGCTAAAGATCTTGAGCGTTCTTTCCCAGACAGCTTCTGGCGACGGCAGATATAGCGGCTCCATTTGCCAGCCCGCTGCGGGGCGCAGATTTGGCGTCCCTTTGTCGGACAAGGTGACCGTACCGTTGCCAACATCAACGGAGCCGCCAGGCTCAATTGGCTGCCCGTTGATGGCAATGATTTTCGGCTTTTTGCCGTCTTCAGTTTTGTCGTTACCTGCCACATTGACCAACTTCGTTCGCCACTGCGCGACGCTTGTGACGTCGTTTTTGGCAAAACCGTCGCTTGGCTCGGCTTCAGGTAACTCGGGTTTTTCACCGCGCGGGTGAACCACGGCAGTCACCGTGGCGTCATCAGTCGCTTTGGCACTGTCTTCGGCGGTGTAGTTGAAGGTGATCGTGCCCTGGAACGGCCCAGGCGCGTGCAAAGCCTCTGGCAGTAACTTTGAGCCGGTAAACATGCCCCACAGCAACAAGATGGTCGCAATCGAAATGACGCTGGCAAACCGATTGGGGCGCACCGCGCTTTCATCACCAAAGGTGACGGTCTTGCGCGCAGTAAAACCGCGGGCGCCCGCGGTTTTCAACAGCTTGGCAAAAATCCAGTAAGCGGCTGCAAAGATGGCGACATAAATCAGCAGAGGGATCATGATGAAGCCTCCGTCGCACCCATGATCTCTTCTTCCATATCCCAGATCATGTTCAATATTTCTTCTCGCCTTGGACCGAACTCCGGATGTTTCTTGACTTCACGCAGGTCGGTGTTTACGCCCATTTCAGCAAACGGCAGCCGGTACTCCTTGTGAATTCTCCCCGGTCGAGGCGCCATGACCAGCAGGCGCTCGCCTAGCAGCAGGGCTTCTTCAACCGAGTGGGTAATCAGGATGATGGTCTTGCCCGTTTCCTTCCAGAGTTTGAGCACCAGACTCTGCATCTTTTCACGCGTTAAGGCGTCAAGCGCGCCCAGTGGCTCGTCCATCAAAATGACGTCTGGATCGTTAGCGAGACATCGGGCAAGCGCGACACGCTGCTGCATGCCACCGGAGAGCTCATAAACGGCTTTTTCTTTGAAGTCCTGCAGGCCGACCACATCCAATAGGTGATCAACGATTTTGATTTTTTCAGCGTCGGGGGTGCCTTTCATCAGCAAGCCAAAGCCAACATTCTCACGGACCGACATCCACTCAAAAAGCGCACCCTTTTGAAACACCATGCCGCGCTCGGCATCTGGGCCCACGATATCGTGATCGTTCAAGGTGAGTTTGCCGGCGGTCGGCGCCAGGAAACCAGCCACGATATTGAGCAAAGTGGTTTTGCCACAGCCCGAAGGGCCCAGCACACTAAGCAACTCGCCTTTGTTCAATGTGAGGGAAACCTTTTCCAGCGCCTGCACTGCATCCCCGTTGGGAAGTTCGAAACGCATTGACAGGTCGCTTAGCGCCAGTGTGCCCATAGCTCTCTCTCCGGTTGTTTTGAAGCCATCGCACTCTTTTGGCGCAATCAGGCGGTCTATAAATGACCAGCCCCGCTGAGCGGGGCTGGTGAGTCACTACTTTACTGCGAAGTCTTACTTACCTGCTGCCGTCAAGGGAGCAGCATTCACTGCGCCTTCATAACTGTCAAGCGCTGCATCGATCGAGCCAGCCGTTACGAAGACATCAGCCACGCCCTTCATAAACGGCGCAACGTTACCGCCGAGCCATTTTTTAGAAAGCTGATCTTCGCGAGATGGGAACTTCATGGTCGCAATCGCTTTCTTGGCAGCGGGCAGATCCATACCAGCTTCCTTAGCGATGACTTTGAGCATGTCTTCGCTTTGACCCGCATTCCACTCATCGTTCGCTTTTGCGGTCACAGCCAAAAACTTGGAAACGATGTCGCCATTTTCAGCGATGAATGAAGCCGGAGCTGACGTGACGTCGAACACCAAAATGCCCAACTCCTCCTTCTCAGCACCGGAGAGCAAAACGTTGCCGTGCTCCTTCATGCGGGTCAGACCACCACCGTAGCCACACGCAAAGTCAACCGCGCCCTGGCCCAGGGCAGCAGCGCCCTCTGGCGGCGGCATATCGACAACTTGCAGTCCGCCGACATCAATACCGAAATGAGCCATCTGGCGCAGGAAGCCGTAGTGGGCAGCGGTGCCCAGGGGCACGGCGACTTTCTTACCGGCCAGCTCGGAAGCGCTTTCTTTATCGACCTCAAGACCGGCCGAGACGACGCAGTTATCGTTGTCCGAGTAGCTAACGGCAATGTCAACGACTTGCAGATCCTGACCGCCAGAGGCAGCAACGACAAATGGCGGCACTCCTTGAGAAACGGCGATCTGGACATCGCCCGAAGCCATGGCCGCACTCATTGCAGTCCCTGTTTCGAACGAAACCCAGTTCACCTTCATGCCCAGCGCTTTGTCATAAGCATTGGACGCCTTAGCAGCCAACATGGGCATCGGCCACTCTAAAAAGTAGGCAACCGTAATTTCCTCTTTGTCTTGCGCAACGGCTGTCTGGCCGGCGGCCAGCGCTACCGCCCCTGCGATCAGGGCACTTGTTAAGCGTAGTTTCATTAAGCTCTCCTTGGTCATTTATATCTGGGGTATCGCGTTGAGCATCCGGCCACGCAACTCAGGCAACAGCCAAAACAGCGGTTCGGACGCAATTGTCTTTCAGCGAGACGCTCATTTAACACCAAATTGAAGGTGGCACGGTGAGTGCCGGATTCAAACTTGGGTTAGTTGATTTGACGATAACGTAATTTTTCAATAAGTTCTACTGGATTAAAGTCTAGTTCCGTATTTTAAAACTTTTCAATGGTGAGCGAGGCGAATGAGCCAACCACCCGAACAAATCCATTGGTCACTAACCGCCCCGCCGAAGCAGGACTTTCAGCGCTTATCTGGCAATTTGCAGGCTGACGTCGTGGTCGTTGGGGCAGGATTGACAGGCTGTCGCACCGCCCTTGATCTAGCCGAGGCTGGGTTATCGGTGGTCTTACTAGATGAACATGACATTGGTTGGGGGGCATCGGGCCGCAGCGGGGGCCAATGCAACCCGATCTGGCGGCAAACCCCTGATGACCTGGCGCAAATGCTTGGACCCAATCAGGCTGACCTGCTCGTCAAAACCACCTTGAGCGCTGCGGACGATTTGTTTGCTGATATCGCTCGTCACGGCATTGACTGCGACCCGGTTCAAAAGGGCTGGGTCCAGGCTGCCCATACGCGTAAAGCTCGCCGCACCCTTGAAAGACTTCATCAGGGTTGGCACGCCGCCGGCGCGTCCATCGACATGCTTGAAGGCCCTGAAGTTGAAGCCACCAGCGGTTCTCCGGAATATCAGTTTGCCCTGTTTCATCGCAGCGGCGGACATGTGCAGCCACTGTCGCTGACGCGTGGCTATGCGCGCGCTGCGCACAATCTGGGCGCGCAGATCTTTTGTGGGGATCGCGTTCAGGAAATAAAACGCACTGAGGGCCGATGGCAGGTTTCAACAGCGGGCGGAAACGTTACGACCGAACAAGTCGTTCTAACGACTAACGCCTACACGCCGCGTGACCTGTGGCCCGGCCTGCAGCAAACCATCATGCCTATGGTGAGCATTTCGCTCGTGACCGAGCCGCTCTCACCAGCGCAGCAGAAAACGGTCTTACCAAACAAAGTCACGATTGCAGATACCCGCCTGGCGATCTATTACAGCCGTTACGAGAGAGAAGGGCGACTGGTCTTTGGTTGCGTTGGCAGCACAAACCATGTCGGGACGCTAGGTGGCAACGCCCGGCTACAAGAGGGCTTGCACACCGTATTCCCACAACTTCGAGGGATTGGTATTGAGCGCAGCTGGGCAGGCAGAATTGCCGTCACGCCAGACTTGATGCCGCATATCCATGAGCCGGCGCCAGGCATCGTGGCGGGGCTGGGCTTCAGTGGTCGTGGTATTGCCATGACTTCTGTGATGGGGCGGACTCTGGCCAGAAAGGTGCTGGGTGAACCAGACAACACTTTGCCGTTTCCTGTGGTGCCGATGAAGCCGATTTCTCTGCACGGCCCGCTCAAGAGTCTGATCCCACTGGCCGCGCCCGCGATGACGTTCAAGGACAAACTGGACCGGCGCATAGACGGCCCCTGACACCAACGCAAATGGCTTAGCGGTTAAGCAAGTCTTTCAAAGCCGGCGGCTCGCCGCCAATCAGCGTTGTGACTCGCGCAGCGGAGTGCATAAGCTCGTCAGCCCACGCTCGTAAACCATCCAATGGGCATCGCTGATGCAGGCTCCAGATATTGAGAGCTGCGATCGGCTCAGCAAGATAGTTAAATATGGGCGCCGAGATGCCCACAAAGTGGTCATACTCTTCACGATCATTCGTTGCGTAACCCGTATGTCTGATCTCTTCAAGCGCGGCGATGAAGCTGGCTTGATCCGTAAGGGTTCTGGCGGTGTAGCGATCAAAGTGATGTCCATCAAGTTTGGCTCTGATGGCTTTGTCGGGCAAAAAAGCCATGAGCGCTTTGCCAGAGGCCGAACAGTGAAACGGCTCGCGCATGCCAGGCATCGGCACTGACCCCATGTTGTGCGGGGAGTCCAAAACTCGCAGATAAACAATATCGGTGCCTTGCGGCACGCCGATCGTGACGTTTTCACCGGATAGTTTGTTCAGCCTAATCATTTCTTCCAGGGCGATGATCTGAATGTCATATCCTTTGTGAGCGTTCTTGACCAGGTCGAACAGCTTCGGCCCCAACAGATAGGCTTTGCGCTGCGCATCAAACTGAAGCAACTGGCTCTCCATTGCGACCGCGAGCAGGCGGTGTACTGTGCTCTTGTTGAGGCCGCTGGTTCGGACCAACTCGGAGAAACTCGGAGGCTTACTCGCTTCACTGACCAACGTCACGATGGTGAGCAATTTACCAACGATTGAGCTTTGCATGACGTGACCTTAGGTGACCGGATGAGGCTCTGGCTAAGTGTTCGCAAGACGATTCTTGCAACATCGGCGCCAGGCTCACGCCATGAGCTTCACGCCCGATAGGCTGGCTATTCTTCTTTTCGACCGACGTATCGGAGCATCACGATGAATAGCTATGTATATGAGTTTTTGCTGGGTTGCTGTCTTGTTGCCGTCATTTTAGTGCCATTGGAGTAAGCACTGCCGGCGTGAGCACCGTCGCTCGTTATTGGCGCTGATCGCCCCAGTTTCCACCTCCGGCCTGCAATCTGCCAGAATCACGACAGGCAGTGGCCGTCAGGCCAGACAAAACTGAAACAGGGAGACAGGTCAGTGATCATCGATTGCCACGGGCACTATACAACCGCACCAGAGCCACACCAGCAGTTCCGTGATGGGCAGCTAGCTCAGCTCAATGATCAGGCGCAGCCCATACCAAGTTATGGTGCCATCAGCGATGACCAGATCCGCGAGTCAATCGAGCAGAATCAGCTGCGCCTGTTACGCGAACGCGGCGCCGACATGACGATCTTTTCGCCGCGCGCCTCGGCCATGGGCCACCACCTGGGCGGTGAATCCATGAGCATCGCCTGGACGCAAGCCTGCAACAACCTCATCAAACGGGTTGTCGATCTATTCCCGGAAACATTCTCTCCCGTTTGCCAGTTACCACAGTCGCCCGGCGTCAGCCTGGCCGGTTCGATTGCCGAGCTCGAGCGATGCGTCACCGAAATGGGCTTTGTCGGTTGCAACCTGAATCCTGATCCCTCGGGCGGACACTGGACCTCAAAACCACTGACTGACCGTTACTGGTATCCCTTCTTTGAAAAAATGGTTGAGCTCGATGTGCCCGCCATGATTCATGTTTCAGCCTCGTGTAATCCAAACTTTCACGCCACCGGCGCGCACTACATCAATGCTGACACCACAGCGTTCATGCAGTTTATCCAGGGCGATTTGTTCAAAGACTTCCCGACGATCAGATTCATCATCCCGCATGGCGGCGGCGCGGTGCCTTATCACTGGGGCCGCTACAGAGGTTTGGCGGACATGCTCAAGAAACCCCTGTTGACCGATCACGTGATGAACAATGTGTTTTTTGATACGTGCGTGTATCACCAGCCAGGTATCGATTTGTTGTTCAAGGTCATTCCGGTGCAGAACATTTTGTTCGGCTCGGAGATGGTGGGCGCTGTTCGCGGGATAGATCCAGAAACAGGGCAATACTTTGACGACACGAAACGCTACATTGACGCGCTCGATATCTCTGCCCAGGCCAAGGCTGATGTCTTTGAGCACAATGCGCGCCGTGTTTACCCGCGACTCGATGCCGCCCTTAAAGCGCGCGGACTTTAGCCGGCTCCTAAGTTAGCGCTTTTAACCAGACTCAACCGACGAGACCGAACAAGATGCCAAGCTTTCAAATGGATGCCGACTGGCTGCCGTTCCATCCTTCACCAAGCAAGCCTGTTTTTGTGCCGCCGCCCGGTGCTGTTGACGCGCACTGTCATGTGTTTGGCCCTGGTGACGAATTTCCCTTCGCCCCACAGCGCAAGTACACACCGTGTGACGCGTCGAAAGATCAACTCTGGGCATTACGTGATTATCTTGGCTTTGAACGTAACGTCATTGTGCAGGCCACTTGTCATGGCACTGATAACCGCGCGCTGGTTGATGCGCTTCATCATTCTGGTGGCATGGCCCGCGGCGTGGCGACGGTTGACGCGAGTGTGACGGATGAAGAACTTCAGGCGATGCATGATGCGGGGGTGCGTGGCACCCGGTTCAATTTTGTCAAACGCCTGGTAGATGCTGCGCCGCGCGATGTCATGGCGAAAATCGCCGAGCGCATTGCGCCACTTGGTTGGCATGTCGTCATCTACTTTGAGGCGCCTGACCTGCCAGAACACTATGACTTTTTTACTTCGTTACCCACACCCGTTGTGGTTGACCATATGGGCAGACCTGACGTGACCAAAGCTGTCAACGGCGATGAGTTTGGATTATTCATGCGCATGATGCGGGAGAACCCGCGTATCTGGTCAAAAGTCAGCTGCCCAGAGCGTCTGTCTCAATCGGGGCCGCCCACCTATGATGATGTGGTGCCGTTTGCCCGCAAGCTGGTAGAGACTTTCCCGGACCGGGTTCTTTGGGGCACAGATTGGCCGCACCCGAATATGAAGAGCCATATGCCTGACGATGGTCACCTCGTTGACCACATCGAGCGCATTGCACCCACCAAAGCCTTGCAGCAAAAACTATTAGTCGACAACCCCATGGCTTTGTACTGGGCAGATTAGTCTGGCGCCATACAGAGGCTTAAAAGTGACGCCCTCTAAGCAGGCACGCGCACACTTACTTTTAGGCCTCGCCGCCCGGCATCGCCGCCAAGGTCGCCATCAGTGAGCGTGATTCGCCCCCCAAGCAAAGTGACGGCTCGCTTCACGATAGCCATACCAAGCCCGGCCCCCTCGGTCTTGAGCGCAGACGCGGTGCAGCGATAAAACCGCTCAAAAACATGTGCGCGATCTTGCATCGCAATGCCATCACCCTGATCGGTTACCGTCAGCACAAAGCCACCGAGTTTTTCAGGCGCGAGTGACACAAGCACCACGGCACCGGCTGGCGAATACTTGATCGCGTTATCAACTAGATTGGTGACAATCGACGAAATCGGATCGGGGTCGGTCAGTACCATCAAGCGCTCAGGGATATCAGCCTTGAGTTGAATGTCTCGGCAATCAGCCAGGCGGACCAAGTCCGAGAGTCTTTCTCGACAGAACTCGGCGAGATCAAACTGGCGCTTTCTGTCTTGAAATTCATCAACTTCAAGCCGTGCCATGTCGAGCAGTTGTTGCACCAGGTGCGTGGTTCGCTTCAGGCCGGGGTCTAAATCACTCAGCGCAGCTTGTCGCCTTGCTTCATCGTTAGTGACCACGGCTGTCCCGATATTAGTCTGCAAGGCTGCAAGTGGCGTTTTGAGTTCATGCGCCACATCGGCAACAAAGGCGCGCTCACGCTTGAGTTGCTGAGACAGGCGAGCCATCAGTTGGTTCATCGCCTCAAGCAAGGGGTTAAGTTCACGATAGCGCGTCAATTCGAGCGGCGTCAGTTTGCCTTCCGTCACTCTGGCCAACACCTCATCTGTCGTTGCGCGAAGTGGCTTCAGGCCAAACCGCGTCATCAGCCAGGCAGGAATAAGCAGCACCGGCAAACTGATGACAAGCGGTAGCAAAACGATCGCCACTGACGGCCATGTAATCGATGCCGAAAAAGGCGACTTAACCAGCAATGCAACGACGACAGGTTTAGATGCTGCCTGTACCGCATAGAGTTTGCGCTCCGCATTGTCCACGTGAACTGAGATCAATTCTTCAAACGCATTGGGCAGAACTTCCAATCCGTTCTGTGGCGGTAAGACAGGTCGTCCATCTCGCCAGATCTGAATCAGAAAATCGGGCGATGCATCCTGATCCGCTTCAGCCTTATCCACGTTGTCCTGATTAGCCTGGTTTTCAATATTGACGACCGCTTCCAACGCGCCCGCAATGCCAGGGTCATCCGCAGGCCAGCGCTCTGCAACAGCCATGACCTGGTGCGCGTAGTCACGCATCTCAGAAGTGAGGTTGGCTTCACCGCGGTTTAGCGCATCGGTGACGACCCAGATCGCAAGTGCAAACCAAATCGCTGCGGCCAGACTGGCAAAGACCAGTGTCATCCGCGCGGTGAGTGAGCGAACCGAAAACCAGCGACGTCTGACCAGATTGCCATCACTCATGCGGCCTCCTTGTCATCGACCACATAACCAACGCCGCGTACTGTTCGAATGAGGTCGCGACCAATCTTTCGTCGCAAATTGGAAATATGCACATCGAGCGAGTGGCCCTCACTACCGGGCATTGCTTCGTCTTCCAATTGACGGCGGGTTCTGATGCGGTTGCGGTTACGGACCAAAGAGGCAAGCAATGCGAACTCGGTGGGTGACAACGCGATCTGTTGACCAGCCTGCTCGACGTGAAGACGGTCAGGATCAAGACAAAGACCAGCGGCTCGTAAGTGGGCGTCGTCTGGTGCTTGGACTGGTTGCGCACGGCGCATCACTGCGCGCAGGCGTGCGAGCAGCTCCACGTTGGCAAACGGCTTGGTCAGAAAATCGTCCGCGCCTGCTTCCAATCCATCAATGCGCTCGGCCAGTGAGTCACGCGCGGTAATGATCAGCACAGGGACGCCGTTTGCTTGCCGTCTCAATTGTCGCAACAAGTTGATGCCTTCATCATCAGGCAAACCCAGGTCGAGCAGTGCCGCATCAAAGGCTTCCTCGCTTAGTCGAGCCAGGCCATCACTCGCAAGACGAACCCAGACCACCTGATGCCGGGCATCTTCGAGCGACGCCTGCAAGGCGCGCCCCAAAAGTAGGTCATCTTCGATCAGGCATAGCTTCATGATGCAATCCTGCGCTCACCGGGTTAAGACAAGCTTAAGGTCACCCAGAGTTTCAATTGAGTTGATTCGCTCACGCTGGCGGCTCCTGTTTACTTTCACCTGGAGCACATCATGACACGACGACTTCTTTCAGCACCCTCGGCCTGTTTTGCGTTAGCGATCACCGCCCTCGCCTGCCACCCGGTTCAAGTGCTTGCTGAGCAATCTCACAGCTCTGGACTGAAGCTTGGGCCATTCATCAAGTTGTCAGCAGGCTATGCTGAACTGGATACCGGGCGCATTGGTTTACTTGAAACAGGCGATCCGGAAGGCAGTGGCGCCGGCAAGCTAACCGCAGGGTATTGGTTCAGCCGACATTGGGGAGTGGCCGCCAACTATGTTGCCCACGGAGAGGTCAGCCAGCAGTTTGCAGATGGTACTTTCCGCGCTGATGGGGAGTCCTTTGGTATCGCGCTATTGGGTCGTCTGCCCATGGGTTCGCGATGGGACTTAGTGGGCAAACTGAATTTCACCCATGTTCAACTCAACGATAGTGGCTCCACACCCAACCGACCCGAGTTTCAAAAACTCACAGGATCATCGGCCAACATTACGTTTCCGGGGCTGGAAATCGGCTACCGGGTCAGCGAGCATTTCAGAGTGTTTGCCGAAGCCGAGTATCGCGGCGGCGCCGGGGATGAAGCGGGGGTTGGCTACAGCGGCATTGGACTCGAATGGCGCTTCTAAGGCGATTGCCGTGGAGTTTGCGATACTGCAGGCCTTATCCATGACCACCCTCAGGGCAAGGCAGCGATGTCCACCTCTCAAATTCCCTCTAGCGATTCCGATGCCAACAACGGGCAGACTCGGCCGTTCTCGGGCTATCGCATTCTTGACTTTAGTCAGGTCATCGCCGGGCCGGTCGCCTCGCAGCTCCTGAATGCCTCGGGCGCGCAGGTCATTAAAGTGGAGGCGCCGATTAAGGGTGACCAGCTTCGTCATATGAAGTTATCCAAGGGCCAGGACACCAGTCGGGCATCGTCGACCTTCACGGCAATTAACAGGGGTAAGCACTCGATTACCCTGGACTTGAAATCAGCTGCCGGCCAGGCAACCGCCAAGCGCCTGGCCTCAGCCTGCGATGTGGTGGTCGAAAACTTCCGGCCAGGTGTGATTGATCGGCTTGGGCTGGGATATGAGGTCATGAAGCAAGCCAGGCCAGACATTATCTTTTGCTCAGTGTCGGGCTATGGGCAAACCGGGCCGCTATCGAAACGCCCGGCGTATGACAGTGCGATTCAGGCGGCATCAGGCATGATGTCGTTTACCGGCCATCCTGAAACCGGCCCCACACGCACTGGCTACACGCCGGTTGATGTTTCAGCGGGCTTACTGGCGGCATTCGCGATCAGTTCAGCGCTGCTCAGACGCGAGCGTACCGGGCTTGGTCAGCAAATTGATGTGGCCATGCTCGACGCTGCGTCGATGCTGGCCATGACCGGCCTAACCGGATATCTGGATGACGGATCAACACCTGCCTTGATGGGTAACGCATCGCCGGCACACTGCCTGACCGCAGATTGCTTCAAAGCAAGCGACGGCTATCTGATGGTGAGCGCCATTACGCCGCCCCATGGTGAGGCGGTTATGAAGTGTCTTGGGCTGCCTGCCAACATCTGGCATGACTACCTGCCGCTGGCCGCTGATTCTGAGGCAGCAGAGCAGTTACGCCAGCAGGTCAATCAAGCATTTGAGACGCAGACCATTGATCATTGGGGGCACTTACTGCAAGCGCAAGGCGTTGCATGGGAACGTGTGAATACGGTTGCCGAGGCGGGCGACCTGGCACAACACCAGCACCGCAGCCTGATCGAGCGCGTGCCACCTAGGGAAGACGATGACAACCCGGCTCAGCACACCGCGCCCGGCGGCAGACGGACCTTTGGTGGTGCCTTCCTGGCCGATGCTGACGGCCCTGAGTTTTCCGGAGCGACGACACCGATTCTGGGCAATGCAACCGAATCGGTTCTAAGAGAAATCGGCCTTTCAGATGAAGAGGTTAAGTCACTGGCTGACGCCGGCGCATTTGGCTAGAACGCGCGGGTCATTCGGGAAAACTGACCGATAGACCCGTCAATTAAGTCGTTCGTCGCTCGCCACACCCAAACCGGGTAAATTCCAGCCATTGTACTGGCCACTACCCGCAAGGGACTATCCAGCCGGCGTGACTGACCGGGTCAGGCCAGAGAAATCTACGATGAACCGACGACTAATTCTAAATACATTCGCTGCTTCAATTGCCACGATGGCAACTGGCCAAGCGAGCGCGCGCTCGCTTCACTACCTGCTGGAAAAGAAAGTAAAGGCTTATCAAGCAAAACTGGAAGCCTGGGCGCAATCTCCTGAAGTCGTCGCGTTTGCTCGTGCCGGTTACCGAAAGAGTGATTCGGCGCTCGCCACAGCTGACTGGCAGTCTCGCACTACGGCACCGGAAATTAGGGCCATGCTAGATAATGAAGTGAGCCGAAAGCTGTCCATCCTTTCCCAGGACTCATCCGTTGCCAAGCTAATTTTGTTGAATTCTGTTGGTGATGTGCTCGGCGCTACGAGAAAGCCACTCCAGTACAACTTGGGCGATACGCTCGCGTTTACCGAGGCCGTGTTTAGTGGTGCTTGGGCGGCAAACCGTGCCCGGATAGATCCAGTTACCAAAAAATACGTCGTCACGGCAAGTGCGCCCATTCTGGAGCGCAACAGAGAGATCGGTGTGCTCTACCTGCAGCTCTTCGCCGACTAAATCTCATTTGAGCAGCGGGCACGAATCTGCTCGTTGTGTAAAAAAAGGGCCGCCATTTGGCGGCTTTTTTGTTGCCATCAGGCTTGTCAGCGGTTTTTGCGATAATCGATAACGCATCGCCCGTCCAACTACCTGAGAACTTACTATGACATCAGCCATGATCCGCCGGCAGCGCCCGTTTGGAAGGCTCAATACCCCAATTTTTTCGTCGCTACTGGCTGTCAGTCTGTTAGTTGCAGCACCCTTTGCTTCCGCTCAAACCAGTGACATGAAAGTCGGGCTTGGCGCCGAGTTGCGCATCAAGCAAAACATCTACCGCGGGGTTGGTTCAGAATTTGATCTGCTACCCAGCCTTTCCATCAATGCTGGCCCTGTCAGGGTAGACGGCACGATGGGGCGATTCGATATTTATGAACACCTCTACTTTGATGTTTCAGTCATTGGCCAGTATCGGTTTGAGGGCTACAACGGCTCGGACAGCACATTCCTTGAAGGCATGGGCGCGCGCCGCGGGGCGCTTGAAATCGGTCTCGAAATGTCATCTCGCCAATGGTTTGGCGATGTCGCAGGCCGCGTCCTGACGGACATCTCAAGCCGGCATCGCGGGTTTGAGTTGCAGGGAGAACTGGGCTATCCGCTGAGTCTGGCCGGCGGCACAGTCACCCCGCAGGTGCAGTTAACCTATCAAAGCGACAGACTTACCAACTACTACTTTGGCGTTTCGGCAGGCGAAGCCCGCGCCGACCGCCCTGAGTACCAGCCAGGCAACACGATCAATCTAGGCGTTGGCGTGCGTTATGACCTGCTCCTTGCCCAGCGACACAAAATATTTGCCTCGCTCATGTTTGAGCGGTATGGCAATGGCATTGAAGGCAGCCCGCTGCGTGATTCCAAGGATCCGATTCGGATTTACGCGGGCTACCAGTTCAGGTTCTAAGGGTTTGTGCTGCAGGATGCTTAGCGATCGTTGAGCATCCTGAACAGACCCCCAGCGACCGAGCCCTCGCCCTTTGAATCGCCCCCGGCACTGGTCGCAGCACCAATAACGCGGTTAGCCATGCGGGAAAACGGCAGACTCTGTAGGTAAACAGTGCCGGTACCACGTAAAGTGGCCAGGAACAGCCCCTCGCCGCCGAACACCATTGACTTTAAGTTGCCAGCTCGCTCGATGTCATAGTCGATACCCGGCGTGAATGCGGCCAGGCAGCCGGTATCCACTCGCAGGGTTTCGCCTTTGAGCTCGCGCTTAATGACTGTACCGCCCACGTGAATGAAGGCTTTGCCGTCGCCGCGCAAGCGCTGCAGAATAAAACCCTCGCCACCAAAGAAGCCGGCGCCTAATTTGCGCTGAAATGAAATCTCGATAGACGTACCCAGCGCGGCGCACAAAAACGCATCTTTTTGACAGATCAGCTCTTTCCCGCATTCAGCAAGGTCAATGGGAATGATCTTGCCTGGATAAGGGGCAGCAAACGCCACCCGCTGCTTACCGGCATGCCCGCTATTGGTAAAGTGCGTCATGAAGATGGACTCGCCCGTCAGTGCTCGTTTGCCGATTTGCAAGAGCGAATCAAGCACACCACCGGCGGGCCGTGAGCCATCGCCCATCTTGGCCTCAAACGTGATGTCCTGCTCCATATAGTTCATCGCACCGGCTTCTGCGATTACGGTTTCGCTCGGGTCAAGCTCGATTTCGACGATCTGCATGTCGTCGCCAAAGATTTCAAAGTCCACTTCGTGTGAATTCATGGGTTTCTTTCCTGCATACAAGTGAGATCTGTAGTGTCTTGAAAGGATGCTGGTGCGACAAGGCCCCAATCGGGCTAACCCGACCAGCAGTCCATTCGATTAGTCGGGGGGCGCTTTGCCCACCAGGCTAGGATAATTCGCTTCGAATTCGTCGATGGCTTTGCTTGCTCTTTCGTAGCCGAATTCGATTAATTCGTGAGCGCGGTGAAAATCAAAAAAGCTGCACAGATTGCTTGGTATATTGACAACCACCGATGGCATATTAGCCGCCAGCCGAAAGTCCGTAATGCTGGCCTGCATGGCCTCCATGGATCGCAGCGCGACCTCGGTCAAACCCAACTTCACCACGGGTGACTCTGTGCTGGCGGGCCAGACCTTACTCAAGAATTGGCCAAATATTTCGGTGTAACTCGCCTCCTCATCGTCAGGCATTTCCGGTTGCGCAGCCTGTGTCGCCAGCACCGGCAGCTTGCGGGTGGTGTCATAGCGTCCATTCAGGTTGACCGCGACCGTCACCCGAGTCGGACGGTGCAGTGATGGCCCAACTGGTAACGGATTAAGCACGCTGCCATCCACCAACAACTGCCCGTTCTTGTGAACCGGCGCGAAGATTGAGGGCACCGCAATGGATGCCCTGATCGCTTCAAACATCGGACCTCTGTTGATCCAGACCTCTCGGCCCGATCCCGCATTGGCCAAATCTGTTGCGACAGCCGTAAACCCAATAGGCAGCGCCTCAATCTCATAGTCGCCAATCAGATCCCGCAGGACGTTGATGATGCGGACACCTTTTAATAAAGCGTCTCCGCTTAGCGAGGGGTCAAGCAGGCGCAGTACGTCAGTGCGCTGCAATTGCGTTACCCAGTCGGCATACACATCAAGTTTGCCTGCGGCATAGATGCCGCCGATGAGTGCGCCGATCGAGCTGCCGGCAACATCATCGACCCCATAGCCTTTTTCTTCGAGGCATCGGATAACCCCGATGTGGGTGAGTCCACGCGCACCGCCGCTACCGAGCACGAGCGATGTTGAGATTTTGTCGGTGTGAGTCATGGGTGCCTATGCGCCAAAGCGTTGAACTCAAACTTGAGGAGGCTTTCAATAGTAAACCTCAAGGCCATATTCCGTTGTCACGGCAGTCTGATCTACCGATGCTTTTTAGCAAGCGCTTGCAGTAAAAGAGCCAACAGAATTTGGCCGATCGCAGCCGCAATGTGGTTCAATGATTAAAAGAGATTTGAGATTTCAATTGAGGTCTTACAACAGGGGTCTTTGATGACAATCAGGACGAATCCGATGACAACGGTTTCCTGTGGTTCATTTGATTGCACCGGCCACGCCCATCGCGTCAGCCGGATGCATGGGTTGCAACGACGCGGGGTGAAGCGCCCTGCCACCATGCAGGATCATCGATGAGCGGCCTGGTATTTGGCATTGTCTCGGCCATCCATTCCCCCGCAACAGTCACACAACTGTGCGAGTCGCTGGCGCCCCACCGTGTCGTCATTCATCATGACCCGAGTCAGCAGCCCGAGTTCGCAATTGATTTACCCCATGTGAGCTTCGTGCCAAATCCAAAGCAAACGGGCTGGAACAGCTTTCATTTCACTGAAGGGCTGTTTCACTTGTTGGATCATTGTCTTCAGCAACCGGAGATGGCGTACTTCCAACTGCTGACGCCAACCTGTCTACCTATCAAACCACTGTCCGAGTTTGAGTTCGCCCTCAACCAAAGCCCTGCCGATGCCCATTGCGAAGGGATCGATTTATTCGACGACAAGCAGGCTTTAGTCAATTTTGGGTATCGCACATTTGTGCCTGACCAATCAATCGCAATGCGGGCTTTGTACAAAGCGTCAGCGCACTACTTTGGTCAGTCCGGTCGTGAGCGAATGCAGGCCGGCCTGAGCGTCCGAACGGGCGCGTCTCCGTCAAGCCTTAACCATCTGATCGAGAACCTGAACCACCTGGCTAAACGCGGCTGGTTCTGTCGCCACCCGTTCACCGATGACTTCCGGCCATATATGGGCAGCACATGGTTTGGTGCGCACCGCGATGCTGCGCAGTGGCTGCTCACGCAGTTTCGAGAGGATCCGCGTGTTGATTACTTCAGAAATATCTCGTTCCCCGAAGAATTGCTTATCAGCACACTTTTGCACAACTCCCCGTTTGAGCTGGCGCCGGCCCATCATGAAATTCTCGCGTTCGACCATGCCAGACCGCTTGATTTGACCGTACAAGACCTTGACGACCTAAAGAAAAGCTGCAGATTTTTCGGCCGAAAGTTTGCAGACGACCCGGGTGATCCGGCTCGCCGTGAAGTCTTGAAGCTAATCAAAGAATCTGAGGTGTGCTTAACCGTGGCTGGCTAGCTGAGCCAGGCTAGCGTCGCGCGTTGGGACATTTTGGCTTGGTGCAATTGCCATAAAGCGATAGCGCATGATCGGCCAACTCAAATCCGTGGGCTTTGGCAATCTTTTTTTGGCTTTGCTCAATGGCGGCGTCAAAAAACTCCTCGACCTTGCCGCACTGAAGACACACCAAGTGATCGTGATGCTCACCTTCATCCAACTCAAAGATCGCTTTGCCGCCCTCAAACATATTGCGTTTGAGCAGTCCGGCCTGCTCAAATTGTGTGAGCACTCGATATACCGTTGCCAGGCCGATGTCTTCGCCCTTATCCAGGAGGAGTTTGAAGACATCTTCGGCTGTCAGGTGTCGATCTTTGCTCTTTTCAAAGACCTCTAAAACCTTCAATCTCGGCAGAGTCGCTTTTAGGCCTGCATTCTTTAAATCGCCGGAGGTTGGCATCGGTGAAATCTCGCTGATCGGATTAGCCAGCAGTTTACCCGCAAAGCATTGCCCCAAGCATTTGCAACAAACATTTCGAAGCATCGACAAGAATGGCTAGCCGTGCAGCAGGTACGTGATGTTCAGCCACTGCACGGCTCAGACCTGACACATCCGAGGTTTATCCGCCTATAGCTGCTCTTATTTTTGAATACGAATCATTGTTATTACGCATTTTATTATGGTACGCTCCTTGGCAGTGGTGCTGACGAGCATCCCGAGGCCGGCGAGCCACGCGGCATTAGTGTTACGGTGGTGCTGTCGGGTATGATGATGAGACTTATTTCTATCTAGTTTCTTGTTTAGCAATTTCGCCTACCTGAACGGTTTAGGCGCCTCACCGACAGCGAATTGCTCATTCTCTGTCAATTTTTCCGACAGTTTGCTTAGTCAACCTTGATTGGAACTTCCGAGGCGGTGCAACCGAGAGCGCAGATGGCAACAACTCAGGTAATTCAAATCATGAAACTGTTCCCCAAATCCATTCTGAAAACGGCTGCCGTCGCCTTTGCGGCTGGTGCTTTCAATCTGCCCGCCGTTGCTGCCGATGAACTAAACCTCTATTCCTATCGACAACCGTTCCTAATCAAACCGCTGATTGAAGCCTTCACCGAGCAAACCGGAACCAAGGTCAATATTGTGTTTGCCAAAAAAGGGATGCTCGAGCGAATCAAGTCTGAGGGTGCGAATTCGCCGGCCGATCTGGTTCTGACTGCTGATATTGGCAGGCTCAAAGACATGGTTGACGCGGGTGTTCTGGCCCAAACAAACTCCGAGCAGCTCAATGAACGCGTCCCGGCTAATCTGCGAGATCCACAAGGGCAGTGGTATGGCCTGACAACCCGCGCCCGGGTGTTGTTCGTCTCCAAAGACCGGATCGATGCCGACACTGGCTTTACTTACGAGTCACTCGCTGACCCTGCCTATAAGGGCAAGATTTGCTCTCGGTCCGGCAAACACGTCTACAACGTTTCTTTAGTTGCATCCGTCATCGCCCATGCCGGCGAGGCAAAAGCACAAGAGTGGCTTGCAGGCCTCAAAGCTAACCTGGCTCGCAAACCTCAAGGCAATGATCGCGCGCAAGCAAAAGCGATCTACACCGGAGAGTGCGACATTGGTATTGGTAACACCTACTACTACGGCAAGATGGCGACCAATGACAAGAAGCCGGAGCAAAAACAGTGGGCCAATGCTATCCGTGTTGTCTTTCCCAACCAGGCTGATCGCGGCACACACGTGAACATCAGCGGCGCTGGCGTTTTAAAGGGTTCAGACAATAAGGCAGCGGCACTAAAACTGATTGAGTTTTTGAGCAGCGACAAAGCGCAAGAGATTTATGCGCAGCAAAATTTCGAGTACCCCGTCGTGGCGAACGTCAAAGCCGATGCGATTACCGCGAAGCTAGGCAGCTTTAAGGCAGACGAAATCAGTCTGGCAGAAGTAGCCAAGTATCGAGTTGCGGCATCGAAACTTGTCGACAAGGTCGGATTCGATCTTGGTCCCGATGATTAAGCCACAAGCCATTTTTTGCTTTTGAAGTCTGGCCGGCACCACCCGCCGGCCGTTTTCTATTCCAGCCCATTTTGTCAGCGAACCTTTCTTCCAGCAGCCTGGTCAGTGATTTGTCACAGTCGACCGTCCGTTTGCCCAGTCGCGGCAAAGGATCGACGACGCGTCACGAGAAGGTAGTCGGGCAATCATTCTGGTCGAGCCAAAAGATCTGGTCCATTGGCACCCTTGTGATCTGCGCGATGGTCGCCTTGCCAGTGCTGACCGTACTGACCCTGACAGTTGGCAACAATGAAAACATCTGGTCGCACCTTGCCTCAACGGTGCTACCGCACTACCTGAAAACAACCGCGTTACTGATGCTGGGCGTGGGAGTAGGGACGTTTGTCATTGGCGTCAGTACCGCCTGGCTCACGGCCATGTGTCAATTCCCAGGCAAGCGGATCTTCGAATGGGCGCTGCTACTGCCGTTGGCCATGCCGGCTTATATCGTGGCCTTCGTCTATACCGATCTGCTGGAGTTTGCCGGGCCTGTTCAGTCGGGACTGCGCAGCCTGTTTGGCTGGCAAACAGGCGCCGATTACTGGTTTCCTGAGATTAGGTCACTTGGCGGCGCGATCGCCATGATGACTTTGACTCTGTATCCGTATGTCTACCTGCTCACCCGCGCGTCGTTTCTTGAGCAAAGCGTTTGCGTCATTGAAGTCAGCCGGACACTGGGCTGCACGCCGCTGCAGAGTTTTCGTCGTGTCGCTTTACCACTTGCGCGCCCCGCCATCGTCATCGGACTTGCGCTGGTGCTGATGGAGGCGCTTAACGATTTTGGTACGGTCGATTTCTTTGGTGTTCAAACCTTTACCGCCGGCATTTACGACGTGTGGCTCAACATGAACTCCGTGGCAGGCGCAGCGCAGTTGGCCACCGTGCTGCTGGCGTTTGTGATCGGCCTGATTGTCCTTGAGCGCTGGGCACGCGGTAAGCGGCAATACCAACATACAACCAATCACATTCGGCGTCTGCCAAGTTACAAACTGAAGGGCGCCCGTGCACGCGGCGCCTTTATTGCGTGTCTTACCCCAATTGCATTGGGATTTGTTGTGCCAGCCTGGGTACTCCTGAACTACGCGTTGACACACTACGAAGCAACCCTTGAAGCTGACTACCTTGCCTACCTTGGCAATAGTTTGCTGCTGTCCGGCACTGCCGCGGTCATTGCGCTCGGTATCGGCCTGTTTTTGGCTTACAGCGTCCGGGTGGCAGGTTCGCCGTTCATTGCAGCCGCCAGCCGCTTCGCAGCCATTGGGTATGCAGTGCCAGGGGCGGTACTGGCTGTGGGGATTATGGTGCCGCTCGGCGCATTTGATAACAGCACCGATGCATTCTTTCGTAGCGCTTTCGGTATCTCAACAGGCCTGCTGCTCAGCGGTACATTGGTGGCAGTAACCTTTGGCTATGTCGTGCGTTTCGTGGCCTTAAGCTTTGGTGCAGCCGAGGCGAGCCTATCCAAAATCAGCCACTCCATGGACGGTGCTGCCCGCACACTGGGTGCCGGTCCGATGGGCACACTGCGTCGCCTCCACTTTCCCATCATTCGGGCAAGCCTCCTGGCGGGCACCATGCTTGTGTTTGTGGATGGCATGAAAGAGTTGCCCATGACGGTCATTTTGCGACCATTCAACTTCGAGACACTGGCGACGTTTGTGCATCAGTACGCCTCGGATGAGTTGCTGGAAGAAGCCGCTCTGGGGGCCATTTCGATTGTGGGCGTGGGCATCATTCCCGTTATTCTGTTGAGTATTGGCATGCGCCTGTCCCGCCCCGGGCTTGGCAAGCATCGGGATATGGCGCGTTGCTAAGCATTGAACACCTGAGTCACCATTATGGCGACCTGCATGTCCTGCGCGACGTTTCTCTCTCGCTCGCCGAAGGAGAGCTCGTGTGTCTGCTGGGCCCGTCAGGTTGTGGCAAAACGACCCTGCTCCGAATCGCCGCCGGCATTGAGAATTGCCAATCAGGCGAAATACGCTTGGGCGGTGAAGTGGTGGCGGCGGGTCACCAAGCAGATGCCCCACCGGAGGCGCGCCATGTGGGCATGATGTTTCAGGATTTCGCTCTGTTCCCGCATCTGACCAATCGCCAGAATATGATGTTTGGCGCCCGTACCGAAATCGCCGCACGCGCCCAATGGGTGGAAGCGACTGCTGCGCGGATGGGCGTGGGTGAGTACCTTGATCAATACCCGGGCACGCTGTCGGGCGGGCAACAGCAACGGGTTGCACTGATTCGAGCGCTCGCCCCGAACCCAAATGCATTGTTGCTTGATGAGCCCTTTTCCGGACTGGACACAGTGCGCCGCGCTGACGTTCGAGAACAGACTCGAACATTGATACAGGAGACTGGCATTGCCGCCCTGATGGTGACGCACGACCCAGAAGAGGCCATGTTTATGGCTGACCGGCTGGCCATCATGCATGAAGGGCAGATCATTCAGATTGGGTCGCCGGATGAGGTCTACTTTCGTCCCCACAACGCGTTTGTGGCGAGCCTGTTTGGCCCGCTAAACCGAATTCCCAAAGCACACCCCCTCGCACAGGGGCTGCCAGAATCCAGGCCCGGTTCGAGGGGAGCCCCGGGTGATCACGAGCCCGCGCCTGAGCTCCTGTTCAGACCAGACAATTTGATGGAAGTAGCAGCAGGCACCGTAGGCAGTTGCGCCGTTCACATCCATCAGGCCCGCCGGCTAGGCAGCGAAGTTCAGCTTCAACTCACCGCTGGCGAGAATGCTGATGCGCATCGTATTCAAGCGCGCTGGCCTGCTATTGAGTTGCCACGGATGGGCACAACGATCCATGTCGCCATCCGACATCCGGAACAGGTGTTCATCTTCTGATTGGCGAAAACAGCCACGTCTTCGCGCGACCCGCCTACTGCCTCTTCTGTGCCTGGGCATGAGGCATTTGACGCTGATCAATTTTGTGCGAAGTCGCACAGTGATGAGCCCAAAGGTTCTTGCAAATAGGAATGATTCGCATTATTCTAAAGCCTTGGTACAGCAATGAGCACTCGCTCTCTTCAAGGTAAACAAGCATGATCGTTTGTGTCTGCAACGCAATATCTGACAGTGAAATAAAAGAGTGGGTAGCGCTGGGCGGCGACTCTCTCGAGCAACTGGAATCAGACCTGGGTTTGGGCACCTGCTGCGGTCAGTGCCGTGATTGCGCGCAAGACCTCGTGTCATCCGAGGTAGCCATGAACACAATTCAGGTGTCTCGCTCCTAACCTACAGCGGCACTGGCGTTCCAAAACAGTCAAGCCCTTGTGAGTCACTCGTTATGTCGCCACTAAGCTCGACGCCACCCGGTCCCCGGCTGCGCACTTACCGAGAATAAACACAAAACGCTCGTTAGCACGGCATACAATGCTGACTGCCTTTGACTGATCAGGAACCGACATGCCAGCCCGAAATGCCAAATCAAAAAGCGCCTTAAAAGGTGACAAGAAAGTCCTCGACGCGCTCAATGCGCAACTGGCAAACGAACTAACCGCGATCAATCAATACTTCCTGCACGCCCGCATGTATCGCAACTGGGGGCTGGAGAAGCTCAACCAAAAAGAATATGAGGAGTCCATTGGCGAGATGAAGCATGCCGATTTGCTCATCGAGCGCATTCTCATGCTTGAAGGCCTGCCAAACTTACAGCATCTGCACAAGCTGCTCATTGGCGAGAACACCGAAGAGATTCTAGGGTGCGACCTCAAAGTAGAAACCGCTGCACGCGAACACATTCGCAATGCCATCACGATCTGCGAAACGGCTAAAGACTTTGTCTCACGCGACTTGTTTCTAACAATTCTGGAAGATACTGAGGAACACATCGACTGGCTTGAAACGCAGATCGATCTGGTTGACCGAATCGGTATCCAGAACTACGAGCAGTCTATGATGGGTGAGCCAGAGGCATAAGCGGGGTTCAGAACCCCAAGCAAGTCGTTAGTGCACGCCGTGAGTGCATCGGCCCTCGCCGCCGAACTACTTTGGTGCAAAGCGGTGATGTGACCTGAGAAGTGCTAGAGTCAGCTAAGTTTAATCAATTCGTTCACTTGGCTGACCTCATCATGGCGCGATTCAAAACACCGTTGCTGACTGCAGCGCTAAGTTTTCTCTTTGCTTTTTCAACCGCATCGCTAACGCCAGCTGCGTTGGCGCATGATGACGGCGGCGGTGCTCAAGGCTGCCACAGCCATGAATCATCAGGCGAGCATCACTGCCACTAAGTGCCGGTTTTATCGGCTTGCGTGTTCTTCTACCGCAGCCTGATAGACTGAGCGAACAGGTTTGGCCATTACCCGGCGAACCATGGGTTCAAATGTCTCGATTGGTTCAGCCTTCAGGTTTGGATCGAATGCAGCGTTGTCGTACAGCTCTATGAATTCTGCCGTTCGATCGTAGTGCTCATGGCCGGCAAATTGATCGCGCATATTGCGATCAAGCCCGATGTAGTGAAAGAAGTTATAACCTTGAAAGATGCCGTGATTCTCAATCATCCAG
The DNA here is from genome assembly GCA_045106815.1 of Burkholderiaceae bacterium. Classification (GTDB taxonomy): domain Bacteria; phylum Pseudomonadota; class Gammaproteobacteria; order Burkholderiales; family Burkholderiaceae_E; genus JAUIAI01. Next base: position 38,662 of record JBGCFG010000005.1, read on the forward strand.
AGATTGGCTTCACTAATGAACGGCTTCAAAATCGCCGCCGCAACGTCTGGGTGGTTGTATGACCCAAGCGTATCGCCGATGTCATGCAACAGCGCACAAACAACATATTCTTCATCTTTGCCATCTCTAAGCGCCAGTGTTGCCGTTTGCAGGCTGTGCGTGTAACGGTCAACCGCAAAACCACCAAAGTCACCGTCGAGCAGTTTCAAGTGCGCTAGGACTCTGTCGGGCAAGGCGGCAGCCATTTTCATGGCCTCGGGCATGATGATGTTCCAGTCTTGCTGAGTCCCCTCATCCATGCGCGTGAACGCGGCGCGATCATTCATGTTGTCTCTCCCTGTTCGTTAAGCGATTGCTAGCCAAGTGAACTCATAAGAGCACGACGCAATTCGGCTTCTTCAAGATCAGCACGCTCGGCATAGTCGGCCAATTGGTCTTCACCAATCCGGCCGACATTAAAGTAGTCTGCCTGCTCATGCGAGAAGTAAAAGCCAGACACGCTCGCACCCGGATTCATCGCAAACGATTCGGTCAACTCCATACCAATCTTGTCGCATGCGAGCACGTCGAACATCGCCCGCTTGACCGTATGCTCGGGGCATGCCGGGTAGCCAGGGGCTGGTCGAATACCGCGGTACTTCTCGGCAATCAACTCGGCGTTGTCGAGTTGCTCATCTGGTTGATAGCCCCACAAATCAGTCCGCACACGCTGATGCAGGCATTCGGCAAAGGCCTCGGCCAGGCGATCAGCAATTGCTTTGAGCATGATGCTTGAGTAGTCGTCGAGCAGTTTTTCAAACTCGGCTTCTTTCTCGCTTGCGCCAATACCTGAGGTCACCGCAAACATCCCGATGTAATCCTTGATGCCGCTTGGCTTGCCATCAAGCTCTTTGGGCGCAATAAAGTCGGACAAACACTTGTTGTTAACACCCGGTTTCTTTGCCGTTTGCTGGCGGACACCGCGCCAAACAAAGGCGACCTCTTCGCGAGAGTCATCTGTGTAGATCTCAATGTCGTCATCATTGATGCTGTTCGCGGGCAAAAAGCCGACCACGGCATTGGCCTGCAACCAGCGCCCGTTAATCGCACGCTCAAGCATGGCTTTGCCATCCGAAAACACGCGGCGGGCGGATTCTCCCACCACGTCGTCTTCCAAAATCTTGGGGAACGGGCCGTGCAGATCCCAGGTTTGGAAAAATGGTTGCCAGTCGATATAGCGTGCAATCTCGGCCAAGTCGTAGTTGCGGAACTCCCGTCGGCCTAGGAACTTTGGTTTGACAGGTGATGGCGCCTTCCCAGCGGCCACAGCTGACCAATCGAAATCAGGTTTGTTCTCGCGAGCCTGCTCAATCGTGACGAGCTTCGGCCCTTTCTTGGCAGCGTGTTGAGTACGAACCTTCTCGTATTCGTCAACAATGCCCTGCAAATAGGCTGGCCGGCTTTCTGGTGAAATCAACTGCTGAGCCACCGGCACAGAGCGGGACGCATCGGTGACGTGAATCACTGGGCCGGAATAGTGCGGTGCAATCTTGACGGCAGTATGGACCCGCGAGGTAGTCGCACCGCCAATCAGAAGCGGCATGTGACGAGTGCGAATAGACTCGTCTCGCTCCATCTCGCTCGCGACATAAGCCATCTCTTCAAGTGACGGCGTAATCAGGCCAGACAAACCGATGATGTCGCAGCCTTCCTCCTTGGCGGTTTTCAGAATCTCCGCGCAAGGCACCATGACGCCCATGTTCACAACATCAAAGTTATTGCACTGAAGCACCACGCTCACAATGTTCTTGCCAATATCGTGAACATCGCCTTTAACGGTTGCCATCAGGATCTTGCCCTTGCTGGACACATCACCGCCAGCCGCTTTGATCTCTTCTTTCTCGGCTTCAATGTAGGGAATCAGGTGAGCAACCGCCTGCTTCATCACACGCGCACTCTTCACCACCTGCGGCAGGAACATCTTGCCCTCGCCAAACAAGTCGCCCACCACGTTCATGCCGTCCATCAAGGGGCCTTCGATGACCTCAATTGGTCGGCCACTACGCGCAGAAATCTCCTGCCAAGCTTCTTCGGTGTCATCGACGATGAACTTGGTAATGCCATGAATCAGCGAATGCGTCAGACGCTCTTGCACAGTCTTGGGCTCGTCCGGTGTGCCACGCCAATCGAGGTTTTCTTCCCGCTTGGTGCCGCCGCCCGTAAGCGTGCCTGCAAACTCAATCATGCGCTCCGTGGCGGTCTTTTCGCGCTCGGGCGAATCGGCCGGCAGATCTGCTGGAAAGGTTGGCCCGCGATTAAGGATGATGTCTTCAACCATCGTGCGCAAGGTCGGCTCGATCTGGTCGTAGACGCCGATCATCCCCGCGTTCACGATGCCCATCGTCAAGCCATTCTTGATGGCGTGATAGAGAAACACCGTATGGATGGCTTCGCGTGCCGGCTCATTGCCGCGAAAGCTGAAACTCACATTTGACACGCCGCCTGACAGCTTGGCGTGCGGTAGATTGTCGCGAATCCACTTACACGACTGAATAAAGTCAACCGCGTAGTTGTCGTGTTCCTCGATACCAGTGGCAATCGCAAAGATGTTGGGATCGAAGATAATGTCTTCCGCCGGGAAGCCAACTTTCTCCACGAGCAGCTTGTAAGCGCGCTCACAAATTTCAATTTTGCGCGCAAACGTGTCGGCCTGACCTTGCTCATCAAAGGCCATCACAATCGCAGCGGCACCATAGCGGCGGCACAGCGTTGCCTGCTCGATGAAGGCTTCCTCGCCTTCTTTCATGGAGATCGAGTTCACAACCGCCTTGCCCTGCACACACTTCAGGCCCGCCTCAATGACTTCCCATTTTGAACTGTCAATCATGATGGGCACACGCGATATATCCGGCTCTGAACCAATCAAGTTCAAAAACCGGGACATGGCCGCTTTCGAATCAAGCATGGCCTCATCCATGTTGATATCGATGATCTGCGCGCCGTTTTCAACTTGCTGGCGAGCGACAGCCAGAGCCTCATCAAACTGCTCGTTCAGGATAAGCCGGGCAAATGCGCGCGAGCCTGTGACATTGGTACGCTCACCCACGTTGACGAACAGCGAGTCAGCTTCAACATTGAAAGCTTCCAAACCACTCAGGCGCAAAACGCCTTCTTTGGTCGTGGGGATCTGCCGTGGCGGGTGCTGGCTAACCGCCTTGGCGATGGCAGCAATATGCTCTGGCGTCGTGCCACAACAACCGCCGGCCACATTGACGAAACCGGCTTTGGCAAACTCGTCGAGCAGGTTACCCGTAATGTCGGGCGTTTCATCAAACCCGGTTTCTGACATCGGATTCGGCAGACCAGCATTGGGATAGACACACACGAAGGTATCGCAAAGCTTCGACAGCTCTTCGATATATGGGCGCATAAGCGCGGCACCCAGTGCGCAGTTCAGGCCAATGGTCAACGGCCTGGCATGTCGCACCGAATTCCAGAACGCTTCAACCGTCTGGCCAGACAAAATGCGCCCAGAGGCGTCGGTGACCGTGCCTGAAATCATGAGCGGCAGACGCTCGTAACCCTGCGCTTCACGCTCGGTCTGCAACTCATCCAGTGCAAACAAGGCAGCCTTTGCGTTGAGGGTGTCGAACACGGTCTCGACCAGGAACACGTCAATGCCCCCTTCAAGCAAACCTTTGGCCTGTTCGTAGTAGGCCGCACGCAACTCATCAAAGGTGACGTTGCGCGCGCCTGGATCATTCACGTCGGGCGAAATCGAAGCGGTTTTGGGTTGCGGCCCCAGGGCGCCCGCTACAAAGCGCGGCCGCTCTTGTGTTGAATACTTATCGCAGGCCGCACGCGCAAGTCGCGCAGACGCTGCATTCATCTCGTAAGCCAGCTCGGGCATGTCGTAGTCAGCCTGAGCGATTGACGTGGCCCCGAATGTGTTGGTCTCAATCAGGTCTGCACCAGCGGCAAGGTATTGCTCGTGAATCTGTTGAATCACATCAGGCCGCGTCAGAGACAACAGCTCGTTATTACCTTTGACATCCTGGCCGTGGCTGGCAAAGCGCTCGCCGCGATAGTCTGATTCGGCAAGCTTGTAGCGCTGAATCATGGTGCCCATGGCCCCGTCCAGCACGAGAATGTGATCTTTTAGTAGCGCAGTGAGTCGCTGTTCGGTTGTTTCAACGGCTGCAGTGGCATCGTTTTGGGCGGGTGAGGATGTGTTTTTTGCGTTCATGCCTTATGTTACCGGGCGGGCGGCACTTGAAGCGCCGAAAACCGTCGCTTTAGGTGTTTATCCGGCTAAGTCCAAGCGCCCGCATAATCAGGAACAAGCTCGACACTCAATTTAACCTCAGGAGACATCATGGCTGCCGGATCAGACCTGGTAATCGAAGCCCCTCAACCTACTGTGCTGCCAGTCGCTGGCAAGGGCGGCGGATTTCCCGTACGGCGGGTGTATTGCGTGGGTCGTAACTACGTCGAACATGCGAAAGAAATGGGCTTTACCGGACGCGAGCCGCCATTTTTCTTTATGAAACCCGCTGATGCGATGCTTTACGTCGCCCCGGGTGCAACCGGTGAGATGCCCTACCCACCCGGCACAAGCAATTTGCATCATGAGATGGAGTTGATCGTCGCGATTGGCACGGCAGCCCAGAATGTGAAGGCCGCCAATGCCCGCGAGCATATTTACGGCTATGCGGTCGGACTGGACATGACCCGGCGAGACCTGCAGGGCGAGGCAAAGAAAACCGGGCGTCCATGGGAAATTGGCAAGGCCTTTGACCATTCAGGGCCAATCAGTCAGATCATCCCGGCTGCTGATGTTGGCGATATCGACAATGCCACCCTGACGCTCGAGGTCAACGGGGAGACACGCCAGTCGGCAAGCATTGCCGAATTGATCTGGAACATCGACGAAATCATTGAGCACCTGACCACTTTTTGGAAGCTCATGCCAGGTGACTTGATCTTTACCGGTACGCCTGCTGGTGTTGCCGCTGTTGAAAAAGGTGACACGCTCAAAGGCGGTGTGACGGGTGTCACCGACATCACGGTCAAACTTGTCTGATATGAAAGAGCACCTTGTTGGCACCGATGCGCTTCATGCCTGGACTATCGAGATCTGGGAGAAAGCCGGCTCATCGTCTGAAGAGGCCAGACTAACCGCTGACCACCTGGTTGGCGCGAACCTGGCTGGTCATGACTCGCACGGCGTGGGTATGGTGCCGCGCTACGTTAAGTCATGGCGCGGACAATCCCTGCAGTTGAACCGTCAGATTGAAATTGCCGTCGACACCGGGGCGATGGTGGTTGCCGATGGCGGCATGGGTATGGGCCAGTCCGTTGCCTACCAGGCAATGAGCGTTGGCATTGAACGCGCAAAGGAGCACGGGGTCGCCTTATTGGGGCTGAAGCATTCACACCACCTTGGCCGGGTTGGACACTGGGCCGAGATGGCGGTCGAGCAAGGCCTGGTCTCGATTCACTTCACGAATGCGTTGAATGATGCGCCCATGGTCGCACCCCATGGTGGTTCGCAACCCCGTTTTCTGACGAATCCGTTCACGGTGGGAATTCCCCGTGCCGATGCTGAGCCGGTGATTCTGGATTTCGCCACGAGCGCGATTGCCCATGGCAAAGCGCGGGTGGCAATGAACAAAGGCGTGCCCGTGCCGGTCGGTTCAACCATTGATGCCGATGGCCAGCCAACAACCGATGCGCGGGTGCTGTTTCACGAGCCACTCGGTGCCATCAAAACCTTTGGAGCGCACAAGGGCCACGCACTGGCCATGGTGGTGGAGATGCTTGGCGCCGCGATGGTTGGGGGCAAGACCACTCACCCCGCGAATTATCCCAAGGGCATGGGCATCATGAATAACATGATGACCATTGTTTTTGATCCAGCCAGGCTCGAAACCGACGCCGCATTTCAAAGCGAAACGAAGAGCTTCGTTGATTGGGTTCAGTCTACCCGGCTCGATAGCGTGGGCGAAGAGTTGGGCGGCGTGCTGCTTCCCGGCGATCCGGAACGCCGTATGCGAATTGCTCGTGCAAAACAGATACCGATCGACGAAGGCACGATGGGCGAACTGGTTCAGGCAGCAGAAACGGTCTCTGAAGCTCGCGGTAAGGAAGTGACAGACCCGACGACTCTGATTGTCGGTTAGTGACCTTCTGGCTTGTATCGCTTGTCTATGAACAGCCGAATGCACTAGATTAGAGATGCTGGCAAGATCAAATTGAGAGAAACCCATGCCCGTCCCACCGATTCTTAAAACAGCCTTGCAAGGCGCACTAACCGCCATCGTGGTGGGTTTGCTGGCAGTCGGCGTGACCCAGGCTGCTCTGCCAGAATCACCGAGCGAGATTGACTGGCAGCAACTGGTGCCGGCACAAAGTCCGGCGCTGATAAAAGACATTGAAACGCTGCAACAAGCGCTCGACGATCTTGATGAGGAGCGCCAGGAACTCTACTTTCAGATTGATGACCAGATGGCTCTCAAGCGGCGGATTGAACGCGGTTTCATTGATGAAACGCTTCTGAACGATGCCTCGCGCAAGCAACTCAATAAAGACTTAAAGAGCGAGCAGCCAGAACTGTTCACCTTGTGGGAGCGCGTAAACAAAACCCGGCAGCGCCACAAGAAGGAATCCGCGAGAGTCAATGAGTCTCTGGATGGCAAGACTGTGCGGATGCCGGGCTACGTGCTGCCCCTGGAATCTGAAGGCACAGCCGTGCGGGAATTTCTCCTGGTGCCTTTCGTTGGCGCTTGTATTCACGTGCCGCCACCGCCACCCAACCAAATGGTGTTTGTTGAATCAGCCCAACCTTACGAAAGCGATGCCTTGTTTGAGCCCGTGTGGGTTGAGGGCGTTTTAACAGTTTCTGCAGGCACCCATTCCTTGTCGTTGGTAGATGGCGAATCTGATGTCAACACCGGTTACTCGATGAAGGCCATCAAGATCATCAAGCATCAGCAGTGACTTCAAAAGATGCGCCCTTGTTGAGCCTTAATGAGGTGCGGTTTGGCTGGAAGGCCGGCGATCCTGACCTGATTCGCCTTGATCACTTTACGCTCGCAGCGGGCGAGAAAGTTTTTGTCAGCGGTCCTAGTGGCTGCGGCAAGAGCACTCTACTCAGCCTGATCGGTGGTGTCGCGCAGCCTCGGAGCGGTTCGGTTGAAGTGCTCGGAGAGAACATCACCACCATGAGCACGGCGCAAAGGGATCGATTCAGAGCCGACCACCTGGGCATCATCTTTCAATTGTTTAACCTGGTGCCCTACCTGACGATTCTTGAAAACGTCCTGTTGCCCTGCCGTTTTTCCCCTCGGCGCCGAAGGTTTGCTATCGCAAATAGTCATAGCCTTGAGCAAGAGGCTGGACGCCTGCTTGAACATCTGGAACTGGATTTGGCGGAACTTGGTCGCCGGCCGGTTGTTGAACTGAGTATCGGGCAGCAACAACGGGTGGCTGTTGCTCGTGCCCTGATTGGATCGCCCGATTTGATCATTGCTGATGAACCCACTTCTGCGCTCGATGAAGGCAGCAGCGAACGGTTCATTGAGCTCCTGATTGAGCAAAGCGATGTCAATGGCAGCGGCATCATCTTTGTGAGTCATGACCAGCGCGTGGCTGAGCTATTTGAAAGGCAAATACCGTTTGAATCGCTACAAGCGACGGTAAAGACGTGACGACCATTATTCGCCTTGCGTGGGCCAGCCTGCTTAACCGCCGCGGTGCAGCACTGCTCACCATCATCTCAATTGCCTTGAGCGTTGCGATGCTGCTTGGCGTTGAAAAACTCCGGCGGGATGCCAAAGCCGGTTTCACGAACACGATCTCCGGCACTGATCTGATTGTCGGGGCTCGCAGCGGCTCAGTTCAGTTGCTGCTGTATTCCGTTTTCAGAATTGGCAATGCCACCAACAACATCTCCTGGCAAAGCTACCAAAAAATTGCCGCCACCCGGGGAGTAGCGTGGACGGTACCGATCTCGCTTGGTGACTCGCATCGCGGCTATCGCGTGATGGGGACTAGTCAAAGCTACTTTGAGCACTATCGCTATGGTCAAAAGCAAAACCTGCAATTTGCCGACGGCGGGATGTTCGAAGACCCATTCGATGTTGTCATTGGCGCCGAAGTCGCCAATAAGCTTGGTTACAGTCTTGGCCAATCAATCGTGCTGAGCCACGGCACCGGAGATTTGCAGCTACAAGAACATGATGACAAACCATTTAACGTCGTAGGCATCCTCTCTCCGACGGGCACCCCCGTCGACCGAACCCTGCATGTCAGTTTAGCGGGCATCGAAGCGATCCACGTCGATTGGCAAGACGGTCGCCGTCAAAGCACTGGCCTCCTGGGTAAGCGCCCAGTAGCACCCGAAGACCTGGTGCCCAAGAACATTACGGCGTTTCTGATTAGTGTTGAAAGGAAAACTCAGATTTTTTCGCTTCAACGCACCATCAACACCATGCGAACAGAGCCCCTGCTCGCGATCATTCCAGGCGCTGCGCTGCAGGAGTTGTGGGACTTGATGCGAGTGGCCGAGCAAACGCTACAAGTGATTTCCATCTTCATAGTTGCCACCAGCTTGCTCGGGATGCTCACCGTGATTCTGGCGACGCTGGAAGCGCGGCGTCGCGAGATGGCTGTACTGCGAGCTGTCGGGGCGAGACTCAGTCATTTAGCCGGATTGTTTGTTGCAGAGGCACTGGTGCTTGCCGTGATGGGGATCGCGGCCGGCTTTGCTGTGCTGGCGATTGCCACTGCCGTCGCCAAACCCATCGTCTTTAGCCAGTTTGGCATCTTTATGCCGTATGCCAGCCTAAGCACATGGGACTGGAGTTTGCTCGCACTTGTTCTGGGAAGCGCGCTGGTGATTAGTATCTGGCCTGCCTGGCGCGCCTATAGCTTGTCACTGAGTGACGGTTTGTCTATCAGGATCTAGGCAGCGCCATTCTCTGACTCACTGATGGTCCAGAATCGCTCCATGGAGATAAAAGTATAAGAAGCTGACCAGCCAATCAAGAGCAAGCCGTTCAAGGTTTCAATACCAGCGAGCAATCTGATTGGCCCTACTGGCAGCACATCTCCGAGACCCAAGGACGTGTAGGTTTCCGCAGAAAAATAGAAACAAGCAATAAGCGAGAACTCGTCAAGGCCAGACAAAGACCCGACCGACGCAAACTCAATCAGGGCATACAAGCCAACGGCGTAGACTGCAATCTCCGCCAGATGCGTGATGGTTGCAACGAACATCACCAACAGTAGCTTCGCCCGCGCTTTCAGTTTTAGCGAAGGCAACGCTTGGTTAAGCAGGCGCAGGACTTCATAATGGATGACTGTTGCCAGCCCGACAAGCACAACGCTCCATGCGACAGTCACCAGCATTTGATCCTCTCTTTATTGTTGGCTTTTTCCATTTGCTTCTTTGGGCGTAGCCCGGCTACCCGCATCCACCTTGTTGTTGAATTCAATGATGCAATCGAAACAAGCCGCAATCAACACCTGGTCGTTCTCCATGTTCAGCTTGCTTATGACGCTGGGCACTCTCGCGGCTGCGAAAACAACCAGCGAGGAATCAGCCGCCTTCCTTTCAGGCCAGAGCACCGCGCTCGGCCAGGCCCGTGCAAATCGGTTGGCAGCGGGTGCTGGTCTGAACGGCGGCGAGCGGCGGTTAAGCCTCGGCATCAAGCGTTGCATCAGACCACACCATTGCCGCTCCCTTGCTGTGGACTATCAATACACGCGATACGAGTTTGTCGGTATTGACAGCCGGGATCGAGATTTGCACCGTCTGCAACTACCGGTGACTTGGACGCGCGCCTCGGAGCGTAGGCGACTGATTATCAACATTACGCCGGGCATTGCCACTTCTTCTAATGTGATGAAAGACCTTTTAAACCGCGGCGGCTCGGGCGACCTGTTTCTGAACGGTCAACTCGAATCCCAGCCAATGGCTAACCGGTGGGGGCCAGTGCTGGGCATTCGCTATGACCAGCGGTTTGGGAAGTCTCAGTTGACACCCGTCCTTGGACTGGAGCTTCGTCGCGATCCGGACACGAGACTTCGACTAGCGTTTCCCGAGTCGGCCATCGACATTCGCATCAATGATCGTCATCAGGTCAGCTGGCAGCTATTTCCGTCTGGTTATGTCTGGCATGTTGTCACTGATGACTTTCGAAATGAGTTTGACTATCGAGTCGAGGGCTATCGCTCTGAGATAGAGTGGCGGGTGCGGCTTGCCAGATGGGTGTCACTGGGCATCAGGGGCGGCGTAGAGTTTGACCGTCGGCATCAATTTAAAGACGATGCACTGACTGCTATCGATACAAAGCTTGATAAAACATGGAGCTTTGGTGTCGAACTCAGAATGACCGCCTCCCGGCCATAGCGCTCTATCCCGCCCTGAGCGTATGAACCGTGATTTCTGGCGGACAATTAAAGCGCGCCGCAACCACTGAAGCTCCCGAGCCTCGCGATGTATACCCCTGCAAGGCGCCATGATGCCAGGCACCGCCCGCCATCGCCCGTGGCGCGCGCGCATTAACGAACAGCGGGTATTGTCCGGGTAAGCAGATTTGCCCACCGTGCGTATGACCACACAGGTACAAGTCTATGGCGGCTTCGGCTGCCTCGCGCCAAATCTCAGGAGAATGAACAAGCAAGATCTTCGCTACGTCCGCGGGCACATTCCTCGTCGCCCAGCTTAGATTATCGGTACGAAAGTAGTGCGGATCATCCACCCCTATCAGTGCCAGCGATGCAGACTCACGCTTTAGCATGACAGTCTCATTCATCAACACGCTCATATCCATCGCTTCAATTGAAGGCAGCATACGAAGCGAATCGTGATTACCCAGGACACAGTAAATATCTGAATCGAGCGCGGCACGCACCTGTTGCAAGGCCTGCAGGCAAGGCTCGATCGGACCAAAAGTTCTTGCCCGAAAATCACCGGTGATCACGCAGATGTCATAGGGCACGCCTTTGAGTAGATCAATCAGCACGTCAGCAAGTTGCGGATGCATATCCAAATGCAAATCGCTTAAATGCAGCACCCGAAAGCCGTTGAATGCAGGAGGCAATTTGTCGATCACAACCTCACGCTCGTTGACGGTGCCCTGAAGCAAATTTGACTGGCCACGTGCACGCATCAGCGTCGCCTTCAACACGGTGCCGATCACATTGCGGCCTAGATCTCGCTTTTGCTGACGCCATAGCTGGCGCAAGGGCCCCGGTGGGCGAGACTCTTTGCGTTGCTCCGCCCGAAGGCGTTTGGTCAGATGATCCGGCTGGAGGCGGCCGGACAATCGATCAGCAACAATTTTGAGCACGTCAGGTTCAGGCATCAACGTACATGCCAAGCATCGGTCATTGGTTTTGCGCCGACTAGTTCGCCGTAGCCAGCACCCGTCGTGCCACTCGGATTAGGTCCGAAATACCGAGGGTCCTGAGGGGCTGCGGCCGGTTGATATCTAACATCACAGCTCAGCCGACATTTCCCGTCCGGGTCGGTATTATCAAAGGTGCCATGCAGCGTGTGCATGCCAAACACGACGATGTCGCCGGCGGCAAAGTCGGTCGTGAGTAACTGCGTGCTGTGTTTAGACGCGTAGTCTCGCGGCGTCTGGACTAGCGCGGCTTGTCGGTTCGTGTCACGGGCGACATCAAAGTCTTTGTAGTGAGCTTGTACAGAGGGATCTTGATGACTCCCCGCGACGATAAACAGCGGACCAAGAGAAACTGGCACATCACTCAGCGCGATCCACACCGTGACAACATCGGTTGTTTCACGCGTAAAGAATGGCGCATCACAGTGCAAGTGGGTGAACTTGCCCGGATTCGTCGGCCGCAAAAAGACATAGTCCTGAGCCCGCGCCGACTCTCCCAATATACGACCGGCAAGATTATGCAGATCAGTCCCGTGACTGATCCGGCGCAATGACCACTGCTCGCTAACCGAGCGCCAAAACACGCCAAGATCCTTGGCCTTTTCTCGGCGTTCGCTCTTGCCGCTAAAAATTCCGTGAGCCGGCTCACCGACAATTTCCCCGACCGCTGCGAGCGAACTAAAAACATCCGTCCGAGTCCTCTTGACTTCTTCCGGATCAAAGAAGCGGCGAAAGAACAGATAACCCTCAGCGGCAATTCTCTTGTTAAGCGTTTCCGCGCTACCGATATCCGCCAAGCTGTCTCGCAGGGGAGCAATGAGATCTTTGCTAACGCACTGGCCTTGGGCGATTGGGGTCATTGAGGACAAACAAACGATTGGTAGGAATTGAGTGTAACGCCTGGGCTCAATCAAGCACTGCCCCGGTTGGACTGGCATGCAGGCTTTGATGCACCGGAAATATTCATGTGAACATTGTCATGTCTACCCTCTCAACTCAAGTCTTGCCCGGTACGAAACTGCTGGCCGGCGTGGATTTTCTGATAATCGTTGGGGCGGGTACACTGTTCGCGAGGAGACATCACATCGCGGGCAGTTAGTTCAAATGAACAACCAAATGACATCGCGGCAGGCCCGGATTCACGAGCTGTTGCAACGCAACAGTTTTCTCGCCGTGGACGCCCTGGCCGACCAATTCGAAGTGACGACGCAGACCATTCGGCGAGATCTCAATGGTTTGTGCGATTTGGGCCTGGCTCGGCGGCGTCATGGCGGCATTGAGAAACAAGTCACCGGCGGTAATCTGGCCTATACCGCCCGCCAGGCGATGAGCCAACCTGCCAAGCAAGCGATCGCTCGCGCCGTTGCCGGGCATGTCACCAATGGTGCGTCACTGTCGTTCGGTATTGGCACAACGCCCGCCACAGTCGCACAAGCACTGGTGGACCACGCAAAGTTACGGATCTACACCAACAATCTCACGATTGCTCTGGCCGCAACTACCAACGACAGCTTTGAAGTCCATGTCGCTGGCGGGCGGGTTCGTAACAGCGACCAGGACATCATCGGCGCAGATGTTGAAGCCTTCTTCGCCTCCTTCAAGACTGATTTTGGGGTATTCGGTGTGGCCGGCGTCGATGAAGAAGGATGCTTGTTGGACTTTTCGGTTGAGGAAGTGCGTACACGCGAAGCCATCCGGCGCAATTGCCGTCGATCATTGTTGGTTCTGGATAGCAGTAAATTTGGCCGGGCAGCACCGGTGCGGGGCGGCTGGATCTATGACGCCGACATGGTGTTCTGTGATTCTCACCCACCCGAGACGCTGGCCCGCACCCTAACAAACAATGGCTGCGCGCTCATCGTGGCCGACGAACAGGCGGACAGATGAGCCGGGTTGAGATCAGCCGGGTTGAGAAGTCATGGGGCGACTTTAAGGCGCTCAATGATGTGTCCTTTGACGTGGCCGAGCAGTCACTAACCGTTTTGCTTGGTCCCTCGGGTTGCGGCAAGTCAACCTTGCTCCGCCTGATTGCCGGGCTGGATACCGCAACCGGGGGCCAAATCATGATCGGGCCTAGAGATGTCACTCATCTTGATGCGTCCAAGCGTGGTGTCTCGATGGTGTTTCAGTCTTATGCCTTGTTTCCACACTTGACTGTTCGCGAGAACATCTTGTTTGGTCTAAAAGTGCGACGAGTCAGTCGCAAAGACCGCGATAAGCGACTGTTAGAGGCCGCCGAAACTGTTGGTCTCGATGCATTGCTGGACCGAAAACCCGCCAATCTGTCAGGCGGTCAGCGCCAGCGGGTCGCACTGGCCAGAACCATTGTGTCTCAGCAACCGGTTTGCCTGATGGACGAGCCGCTATCAAACCTGGACGCCAAGCTACGCGCCGAGATGCGCGACGAGATTCGTGACCTACAGCGTCAACTGGGCCTGACCATGATCTATGTCACCCATGATCAAGTTGAGGCTATGTCCATGGCTGATCAGATTGTCTTGCTCAAGGATGGCTCCATCGAACAAATCGGCACACCGCATGAACTCTATGAAACGCCGCAATCAGTCTTTGTCGCGCGATTTATTGGCGTGCCTCCTATGAACGTCGTCGCCCTGGATGACAAACTCAAGGCGCAGCTTAGTATTTCGCAGTCTAGCGACGTGAGCTTTATCGGTGTTCGCCCCGAGCAACTACAAATGCGTCCACAGGGGCTTGAGCTCAGTGTTCGCTCGATTGACTATCTTGGCGGCGAAACAGTGATTAGAGCTGTGATTGATGCTGCAGGGAAAAAACAGGACGTGTTTGTCAAAGTTGCAGGGCGAACCAATATGAAAGCCGGGGAACAATTTTTTGTTGGTGGCGCCAATGACGATTTGCACTTCTTTAATCACGACGGTCAGGCAACGACTGCCTCAGTCACGTCCACAAGTTAATCAATCGACCTGTTTCCGAAAAGCAGGCAATACAACCCGTAAGGAGAAGACAATATGATCCGCAACTTGAGAAAGGCATTTGCCGGTGCCTTGACGGCCGCATCGCTTGGCATCTTTGCCAACTCGGCCACCGCAGCAACCGAACTCACGATGTACTACCCCGTTGCGGTAGGTGGGCCATTGACGAGCATCGTAGATGGCCTGGTTGATGGCTTCATGAAAGAAAACCCTGACATTAAAGTTAACGCGATCTATGCGGGCAACTACAACGATGCCCGAATCAAAGCACTGGCAGCGCTCAAGGCGGGTGAGCCGGCGCAATTATCTGTGTTGTTTTCCATCGACCTGTATGAGTTGATTGAGCAGGATGCGATTGTCCCATTTGACGATCTGGTCAAGACCGATGAAGAAAAGGCCTGGCTCAAGTCCTTCTACCCCACCCTAATGGAAAACGGACGGACAGCCGACAAGACCTGGGGTGTCCCGTTCCAGCGCTCAACCATCGTGATGTATTACAACAAAGACATGTTCAAAGCCGCCGGCCTTGATCCTGAGAAAGCGCCCGCGACATGGGACGACCTCATCGCGGCGGGTAAAAAACTCACGAAAGATGACGGCTCGCAATGGGGCTTGATGATTCCATCAACTGGCTACCCCTACTGGATGTTTGGTGCGCTCGCTATGCAAAGCGGTCAAACACTGATGGCCTCATCCGGAGATAAAACCAATTTTGATGCACCCGGCACGATCAAGGCATTGGAATTCTGGCGCTCGCTTGGCAGCGAACATAAAGTGATGCCTGAAGGTGTCATTGAATGGGGCACATTGCGCAAGAACTTCCTGGAAGGTAAGACAGCGATGATGTGGCACTCAACCGGTAACCTAACGGCGGTTAAGAAGAATGCGAAGTTTGATTTTGGTGTCGCCATGCTGCCAGCGGGCGAGCGACGCGGTACCCCAACGGGTGGCGGTAACTTCTACATCTTCAAAGATACCTCTGCTGAAGAGAAGGCAGCTTCGCTCAAATTGATCCGCTACATGACCGACCCTGCACGCTCGGCCGAATGGTCCGTTAAAACCGGCTACATGGGTATCAGTGCCGATGCCTACAAAACAGAGCAACTACAAAAGTACGTGGTCGACTTTCCGCCGGCAGCCGTGGCGCGCGACCAATTAGAGTTTGCCACCGCCGAGCTAGCGACGTTTCAGGCTGGTCGAATTCGCAAAGCACTAGACGATGCGATTCAGGCAACCCTGACCGGTAGCAAACCTGCCAAAGATGCGCTCACCTCTGCTCAAGCCGAGGCAGATCGTCTACTCAAAGCGTATCGCTAAGCACTGAGCTCGCGACATGCATCACCCCATGAGGCATGTTTACGGATGGCTGCTGCTAACCCCAGCAGCCATCCTGCTCATCGCGTTCACGCATTACCCGACTGTTCTCACGCTAGTTAATAGCTTCTACAGCAAGGGCTCGGTCATACGACCATCAAAATTCATTGGGCCGGCGAACTATGAGTCAATGATCGCCGACCCGGTGTTTTGGAAGGTCCTTGTTAACAACCTGTGGTTTGCAGTTGGTACGATTCCCACCTCGATTGCGCTGGCCATCGTCATGGCCTTACTTGTCAACCGAGCCCTCCCCGGCCGCGCGCTCATTCGGATGGCTTACTTCACGCCAACCGTGTTACCCATGATTGCCGTTGCCAACATCTGGCTGTTCTTTTACAGCCCTGACATTGGTTTGATTGACCAGATTCTGACTGGTCTTGGCTTTTCAGGGCACAACTGGCTGGGCGATCCAGACACCGTGCTGGGCGCAATTATCGTCATGACTGTCTGGAAAGAAGCCGGCTTTTTCATGATCTTTTATTTGGCAGGCCTGCAAACGATTTCTCCTGAGTTGGCCGAGGCCGCCCGACTCGAGGGCGCCTCACGCTGGTACTACTTCAGGCGGGTCTTGTTCCCATTGTTGCTGCCGACAACTCTGTTCGTGTTTATCAACGCAACGCTTAACTCATTCAAACTGGTTGATCACCTGTTCGTGCTCACAAAAGGCGGGCCCGACAACGCGAGTAATTTGCTGCTTTACTACATCTATGAGAATGCCTTTTCTTACTTCGACACCAACTACGCGGCGGCCTTAACAGTGGTGATGCTTGCCGCCCTGGCCATTGCTGCGCTGATACAGTTTTTTGTACTGGATAAACGGATTCACTACCGATGAGCCGGCATTCAGACAGTCACTCCACAATGCCTGGCGCATCCCATTGGACAACGGCGATTGAAACTCTGGCTGCTTGGCTAATCGCCTTGCTCTGGGTCTCACCATTGCTATACGCGTTCTGGGCCGCCTTTCACGCGCCTGAGTTTGCGATTCATTTTGATCTCTTTGCGCCACTTACACTTGAGAACTTTCGTAGCGCGCTGGCGCAGGCACCCTTCTGGCAATACGGTCTCAATACCTTTACGTTGATCGCCATCCTGCTGCCTGCTCAGTTAGTGTTAGCCACACTGGCTGCCTACGCGTTTGCGCGCTATGAGTTTTGGGGGTCAAACGTCGCGTTCGTGTTGGTTTTGGCACAACTGATGATCACACCGGAAATTCTCATCGTTGAGAACTACACGTCACTGGCCAAACTCGGCCTGGTCGATACGATTACCGGTATCGCGCTGCCATACATGGCCAGTGCATTTGGCATTTTCTTGTTGCGCCAGACATTCAAATCAACCCCCAAAGAGCTGGAGGAAGCGGCGCGGCTTGAGGGGTGTTCGTCGCTGGGCGTGCTCTGGCGGGTTTATGTTCCTTTGGCAAGACCCACTTATCTGGCGTTTGCACTCGTGTCTGTTAGCCACCATTGGAATAACTTTCTCTGGCCGCTGGTCGTGACCAATTCAGTAGACACCCGACCACTCACCGTCGGCCTCGGCGTTTTCGGTGCGCCGGAATCGGGCGTCGATTGGTCAGTTGTGTCAGCCGCTACTTTGTTGTCTGTTGCACCCTTGTTGGTTGCGTTCATCTTGTTTCAACGACAGTTCGTTCAGTCTTTCATGCAAGCAGGTATCAAATGACTTCGGTGCTAACTTGGAACATTCAAAACGGCTTGGGGGTTAACGGCGACCGCTCGCTGGAGAGAATCGCCCAGGTCATTCACAGTCACGGCGACCCCGATGTTTTGTGCCTTCAGGAAGTTTCTCGGCACCTCGTGCTCGATCACGGGGTTGCAGCACCTGATCAGGTTTCTGAACTTGCTCAATTGTTTCCTGAGTATGAACCGGTGTTTGGGGCCGCTTATGACATCGTCCAGCGAGACAACGGACAGCGCGCACAATACGGCAATCTGATTCTCAGTCGCTTACCCGTTCTGTCGCGCTTTTCGCATCCCTTGCCGCAACCGCCTTGCGGCGGAGAAATGCAGATGCCCCGGCAAGCGATGGAAGTAAGCGTCATGGCTCATGACGGGCCGCTGCGAGTGATGACGACACATCTTGCGTTTCATTCGGCAACTGAGCGCCTCGCCCAGATTAAGGCCTTCAAGAGCATCCATGAAGCGATTGTGCAAGTCGCGGAGCATCCACCCAAGCAACTATCAAGTGGCCCGTATCAGGCGTTCGATCGAGCCAGTCGCGCTGTCTTGTGTGGTGACTTCAACTGTCTGCCTGAGTCCGACGAGTGGACAGAGTTGTTTGAGACTGCGCCAACTTCCAAAGCGCGCTTACAAGATGCCTGGCGAGTTCTCTCAGGAGAGACTCCGCATAAACCCACTTGTGGCATTTTTGATCAAACTCAATGGCCTCAAGGTGGGCACTGCCGTGACTACTTTGCCGTTGGTGGCGAACTGGCTAGCCAGATAATAGGCATGGTGACTGACACAAACACTGACGCTTCTGATCACCAACCCATTCGCCTTACGCTGAGCTAGCTGATCTGATGAACTGCTGAAGCTTGTTCATTGCAGGCACTGAATTGTCCCGCAGTTTGCTCAAGATTCTCTGTTTGACTTCGTCGTCTTTGGGCACCCCAGACATCAACACCGTAAAGCCATCAAGCCGGTTCGTCTTGAGCCACGGCTTTATATCGTCAGCTTGTGACCACAAGTATTGGTTCATCATGCCGGCGGCCGTAAAGCGAACAAAATCAATGTCCTTGTCAGGCGGAGGCAACACACCACAAAGCTGATTTTTTTCGGCGTCTGTGCGCTCACTCGCTTCAATGAAGGCGATGAACGACGCGCTGAATACAGGCTGATAGGCACGGACCAACTGTGGCGTTATGCGTCTGCTCTCAAAGATTGGTTTAGGCGGGCGTAGCGTAATGGCACTTGCGGTGCAATCAATATGCACCTGATCAACACTTGTTGGGATACTCCCATCGGCAAGCTCGATCTTTGTTGCGGTCAGATGTTTGACGCGTCCTAACCTGACAACCTGCTTTATCTTTCGAATTTCCGACAGTTCGGCCTGACTGATTGTGGCTGCATGAAACATGCTGGGCCGCACGCTTGGGTCTAGTCGCAGGAAGTAACCTCCTGCTTCAAGCCGATCAAACATGTCGTCAATTGATTCAGCCTCAGCGATCGCCTGCATTTGCGTGGCGATATTGCCAATACTGTATTCGAAGAACTCCTTGTCTGGCTGCGCATTGCGCCGATCTAAGAGCCAGGCGTCGCGAGGCATGATCCATCGAATGCTGTCTGGAGTGACACCGTTTTGCAGCAGCCACAAACAAGTATCAATACCTGTCTTGCCCCCGCCGATGACGACATAGCCACCGGCAGGTTTCGTCAGCCGGGGCAGTTCGTTTGGCGGCACGAAATGAACATCATCATCAATCTGAAAGTTCGGCGTATGAGTACTGGGAATAGAGGGCATGTGATAGGCAGCATCAACGACTCTCTTTTTCACCTCAACAGTGTATTGCTCACCCGATAGAAGCGCTGTAAATCGCCCCTCTTCGTTGACATTGCACATGGGAAAGTACTGCACACGACCACTCGGCAAAAAGCGATGCTGCATCAATTGCTCGTAGTAGCCGCACACCTGCGCACCAGTTGCCAGATCGAACAAGCCCTTGTTAAGCCCAACCTCATCTTTTTGCCCTGTGCCCAATTCAAGCGACTGCACGCCATAAAACTGCGATGGCTGATGCAGCGTGACGAATGGGTAAGCCATGTTCCAGTGACCCCCTGGTTTGTGCTGGCGGTCCACCATAATCACCGTGGCATCTGACTCGGCAAGCAAAGTGTCAGTAAACGCCATGCCAACCGCACCCGCGCCAATGACGAGATAATCAGCTTTGAGGGTATTGGCCATAAGGTGCACGCTCCTGAAGTCGATGAGGTCTGACAGGCAAGCCCTGCCAAGCGCTGCATCTTAAGGGATTCACGACATCCATACCGGCTCATGTGTGCCGAGTTGGCTTGCGCCTGTCTCCCAATGCATTGGCACCTTGCTCACGTCTATTGCCGGCTTGAGTCGCTTTGCCGGCCCCCAGGTGGTTTGTTCAGTTGCGGGTGAGTAGTCATCCGATGAAAACGCCTTAATGGTTTCACTGCCATCATCCGCGTTTTCTTGTAAGTGGCCAAATAGCAATGCCGCCGTTCTGGCTAGCGACAGCCGGGCAGTCAAACCGTGGCCCGATTCGCGCCTTCTCGTGAGTCCTTCAATCGCGCTGGCAGCCATAAGAAAACCAGTGGCATAGTCAAGCGCCTGGACGGGCAAAGGCACAGGCGAATCAACACCGCGCCAGCGCATACCCAGTTCGGCAATGCCGCTACTCATTTGCACCAGGCTGTCAAAGCCGCGCCTGTGTGCCCAGGGTCCTTGCCACCCGTATGCATTGAGACAAACATCCACCAGGCCCGGACGAATAGCGCGACGCGTTGCGCCATCCAGGCCGAGCCGCTCCAGGGCGTCGGCTCGATAACCATGGACCAGCACGTCAGCTTGGCTCAGTAAGCTTTGAAATTGCGCCTGTCCTGCTTCGGTGCGCAGATTCAGCCGCGCGCAGCGCTTGCCCAGCGTGACGTCGGGTACGACCGCTGGCTCATCCCAGTCCAGCGGGTCGAGCCGCAAGACTTGTGCGCCATAGCCCGCCAGTAGGCGCGTGGCGACCGGCCCGGCCAGGACTCGAGTCAGGTCAAGGACCTTCACGCCATGCAGCGGTCTACTGACAGGCGCCGGATCAGGCTTGCTCTGGTGCGTACTAAGCTCATCTGTCTGAAGGTCAATGAGTGGCTCATGATTGACGACCGAACCCTGTGGATGCAATTGCCATTGGGATGCCGCCAGCATGCGCGCCGCGCAGCCACCCGCTTGGACAATGCTTGTTTCCAATTCTTCTCCTTGCCATTGGGCAACTGCGCTGGCCATCGCCGCTTTGTCATCGTGCGCGCCGAGTACGCGCTGAGCGGCCGCACGATGCAAAGGCGCATTCGTGTGCAGGCGTATCCAGCCATCACGGCATCGATAGTCCCCGGCGATTGAATCCCACGGACCGGGTATTTCCCAGCCGAGTGGTCTGATCGTTGGCTGAAACCAGCCCGAAGCAAGCCGCCGATCGATCGTGACCGAAGGGGCCGATTGGTGAGTCGCTTCGATCAATCGCCTTAACACCAGCGCGACGGTAGCCTGACTGGCCGCTGCGAGTTCAGTGACAGGAAAGCGTGATTCGAGCGCCCCGTCTCCGGTAAAGCGCAAAACGTCAGCAGGGGGCGGTTGCAAGCCCAGCGCCGCTAGACATTCCGTTGTTATTTCGATCGCTAACTGTGTCATCGCGAGCTCCTAAAAGTTTTTTGCAAGATCAAGTTTTAAGGTGGAGCATATTGATGTCAATATTGATTAAATTGATCAATGTAAAGTCAACACAATGGACGGAGTACCGGGATGAATACCTGGATAACGGCGAAACAAGCATTGGCCAAACTCGGTATCAAGCCGCAATCGCTGTATGCCAATGTCAGCCGGGGCCGCATTCGCGCAAAACCTGACGCAAGGGACTCACGACGATCGCTCTACCACCGCCAAGATGTCGAGCAGGTAGCAAAACGCAGAGCTGGGCGACAGTCGCAAAATACCGTGGCCGCGGAAACCATTCGCTGGGGTGCGCCCCTGCTGTCTTCAAGCATTACCGCCGTGATTGACGGCCAGTTGTTCTATCGCGGCCAAAATGTCGTGGCCCTTGCCGAACACGCAGCATTCGAACAAGTTTGCGAGTGCTTATGGATGACCAAGAATGTTCGCTTTGAACTAAGCAAGCGCGCGCAAACATCAAAGGGCTTTGAGTTGGATAGCCCTGTCGTTGATAGCTCACTAGTCGTCCTGGCTCGGCTGGCCAGCCAAACAAACCCGTGCCTCGGTCGGTCAAATCGCGTGCTGATTGAAGAAGCGACCATGATCATCCACCAGGTCATCAATGCCATTATTGGCGAGCACGACACTAGCGACACGCCGGTTCATCTACGCCTGGCCAACGCCTGGTCGGCGCCGCAAGCAGCAAACGCTATTCGATGTGCGCTTGTTCTGCTGGCCGATCACGAACTCAATGCGTCCACGTTTGCCACTCGCGTGGCCATCTCAACTGGTGCGCCCCTGGCTGCGGGTTTGCTGGCGGGGCTAAGCACGCTCCTGGGACCCCGCCACGGGGGCGCAGCACACGCCATGCAGCAACTCGTTCAGCTGTCGTTGGCAACAAGTGCCCAAAGCGCTCTGCAGGCGACGCTTAATTCGGGCCTGCCGCTATCGGCGTTTGGTCATCCCTTGTACCCCGAGGGCGATCCGCGAGCCCGAGCTTTGATCCAGACATTCGATTTGCCGCTGGTCTTTGCTGAGCTGGAAGCGCTGGCAACCGACCTCACGGGTGAACGCGCCAACATCGATTTTGCGCTAACTGCCGTCGCCTACGCTCACGGTCTGCCGCCAGACGCTCCGTTTAAGATCTTCGCCACGGCGAGGCTTGCCGGTTGGGTCGCCCATGCGCTTGAACAGAATCACACCGGCAAGCTCATTCGGCCACGCGCTCAATATGTTGGACTTGCTCCGCCGGCCGAGCCGATCGCAAGTCTATGACTTAGCCCTTAACCTTGATTAACAGGGCAGCGTCCATTGCTCAGCCCAAAAGCACGGAAATGCACGGAAATCGACGCAATTACGCAATTCACACGGCACAATATGCCGCTTTAAAGCCTGAGGCGATCTACGCTCACGAGAAGCAAAGCGTCGATCTCACTCAACCCCAACCTTGCCTGGAGAAACCCGGATGACAGATCGATTCATGGATCGCTTTGCAAAGACCCCTGCCGTATTGCGCGCGCTCGTACTTGGCGCCCTCGTCACACTGGCCGCCTGTAGCCAGGAAGATCAGGACAAGGCAGCGGAGCAGGTCATGACGACCGCCGAAAAAACGAAGCAAGCCGCCGAGCAAGCCGTGGATTCAGCTAAAGAAACCGTAAACACAGCGACTGAAGCTGTGAAGGAATCTGCGGCCGGCATGGGCGATAAAGCAAAAGACATGGCCGATAAGGCGGCCGACACGGTGACAGAAACCGCCGAGAGTGCGGCTGAGCGCGCCAAAGAGTCAACCGCCGCGGTAACCGAGAAAGCCAAAGAAATGGCTGATACCGCAACGCAGAAAGCTGGCGCTGCCGCCACCGCGGTTGCCGCTGCGGCCGCCGGTGCGACGGGCACTGGCACGAGCGCAGCCGGTAGTGCTGATGCAATTAAAGCTGCCTGGGTCTACATCGGCCCGGTTGGCGACGGTGGCTGGACATTTGCGCATGACAATGGCCGAAAAGCCGCCCAGGAAGCGATGGGCGACAAAATGGTCTCCAGCTTTGTTGAAAGCGTGCCTGAATCTGCAGATGCAGAGCGGGTACTTCGAGACCTCGCTGTGCAGGGGAACCAGGTTATCTTTGGGACCACGTTCGGCTACATGGAGTCAATGCGCAAACTAGCGAAAGAGTTTCCGGATGTCCGTTGGGAGCATGCCACCGGCTATAAGACAGCCGAGAATATGCGTACCTTTGACTCTCGTACCTATCAAGGCGCCTACATGGCCGGCGTGATTGCGGGCGCTATGACCAAGTCCAACACGCTGGGGGTGGTTGGCTCAATCCCCATTCCAGAAGTCATTCGCAACATCAACTCGTTTACGATGGGTGCGCAGTCTATGAACCCGGACATTTCAACCAAGGTTGTCTGGGTAAACAAGTGGTTTGATCCACCGCGTGAAGCCGAAGCGGCTCAGTCACTGCTTGATCAAGGCGCCGACGTTTTGTTCCAGAACACCGATTCATCTGCCGTTTTGCAAACCGCGCAGAAGGCAGGAAAGTTTGCGTTTGGCTGGGATAGCGATATGACAGCCTACGGCCCGGAGGCCCATCTGGCGTCGGCGATCATTAACTGGGGTCCGTACTACACCCAGGCCATGACACAGGTTGCTGAAGGAACCTGGGAAACCGGCAGCTCATGGTGGGGGGTCGCCGAGGGGGCAATTGACATCGTGTCGATCTCAGACAAGGTCCCCGCTGAGGTCAAAACAAAAGTCGATGGCATTCGCGCTGGCCTCAAAGGAGGCATCTTCAAGATTTGGAAAGGCCCATTAATGGATTCCACCGGCAAAGAAGTTCTCGCTGATGGCGTGGTGGCCGATGATAAGTTCTTAAGTGGTGTGAACTTCTATGTCAAAGGCGTAGAGGGGCAGGTTCCAACCGGCGGCTAGTGGGTCGTACGCGTTTCAGCGGGGCATAGCGCCCATACAGCATGGCCAGTCTGCGAATTCACAGACTGGCCATGTTCATTTGGTCTGCTGCTTAATGAGAGTGCGCGCACCATCAAGCAAGGTTTGGCCGTCATAGCCCAGTTCTTTAAGTTCTTCGAGCCAGACCTGATCCACTTTCAGTGAAGCTTTGCGAAAAGCCTGCGCAGCCTCCTCATCAATGACGGTGAGCGCGCCTGGTTCAGTACCGCCGAGCAGCCGATTGCGTTGGGCACTGGCATGTTCCTGCTCAACAGTCCCGAACTCGGCCGACAGTTCCGACCCGGTGTTGGCATCAACAATTGCCTTTAGGTCATCGGGCAATGAGTCGTACCGAGTGGGATTCATCGCCAGCAAAAAGGTCCGGGTGAACAAGGCGCCGGTCTTCGCACCAAATACGGTATGGCGTTGAATGAACCGCTCAGCCCTAAGCGGACCGGCTGAATCCCAGGTATCGATAAGTCCGTCAATCGCCCCTTCACTTAGGGCCTGGGCCGTGTCCGTCTCAGTTGAATCCACCACTTGTGAACCGAGCAGTTCTGCATAAACTCCCATGAGTCTTGGTGTTGATTGCAGTCTTAGTCCCTTGAAGTCATCCACTCCCTGAATCGATTTACGTCGGGTGTGAACAACCCCCTCGCCCTGAACGCTCAGTCCGAGCAACTGAACGTCTTTGAATTCATCAGCAGCGTAGGTTTCAACATATTCCCACAACGCCCGCGATACCGCAGACGGTGTTGTCATCATAAACGGCAGTTCAAACACCTCTATGCGATTGAACTGATTTTTTACTAAGTCCGTTCTGGCCCAAACAACGTCAACAGCACCGTTGCTGACTTGTTCATAAAGCTCGTCAGGCTCGCCTCCAAAACCCATCGCGGCGAAACGCTCGAACCGCAGGCGACCATTTGACTGGGTCTCGATTCGATCCATCCAAGGCTTGAGCATCATTTGCCATTGCATGGATGATTCGGCAACATGAGTATGAAACTTGAGAACAACGGGCGGCTCCGGCGCAGGCGGTTGCTGCGCCAGGGCGCAAGCGGTCCACGCCGCGGCAAACACTGCCGCCACTAGTTTTTCTTTTAAGCCCATTGGCTTTTCTCACCTTCAATCCGCACGGCAGCCAGCCTCCCACCTCACGGCGAAGGCATGCCCCTGTCCGACAGATTTTTTGTTTTATTCCAGACCCTACAACTACTTCAACACCCTAACGGTTTACGGCAAAGGGTGGAAAACTCAGGATTGCGTTTCCGGCATGCGTACTGTCAATCCAGCCAGCGCCTCAGTCATTTCGATCTGACAAGACAAGCGGCTGTTGGCTTTTCGTTCGGAGGATGTTTGATCGAGCATCGTCACCTCATCTTCCGTGGCAGGCGGCAGTTTGTCGACCCACTCAGGCTCAACATAGACATGACAAGAGGCACATGACAAACACCCGCCGCACATCCCTTCAATACCATCCAAACCATCAAAAACAGCGGCCATCATGACCGAGTTACCAGGTTCGACTTCCAGAGTCGTGGAAGTGCCATCGTGAGCGATATAAATTACGTCTGCCATTGCTTTCGTTAGACCATTGCCAAATCAGAAAAGATCAAAGTACTCCCGCTGCTCCCACTCAGTAACTTCTAGATGGAACCGCGCAAGCTCAAACTGCTTCAATTGCGAATAGTAGTCGATAAATTCCTGACCAAACGCTTTTGAATAAAAGGGATCATCTGCCAGGGCGGCCAATGCCTGGTCCAGTGTTCTGGGTAGCAGCGGGTATTCGGACGCATAAGGCTCATCAGCACTCGCGCCCGGGTCCGCCTGCTGCGCGATTCCCTCAAGGCCTGCCGCCAGCTGTGAAGCAAGATAAAGGTATGGGTTCGCCGCCGGCTCCCCTACTCTGTTTTCAATACGAGTGGCTGGATCTTCGCCGCCCCCAACCACGCGCAGCATTGCGCCGCGATTGTCTCGGCCCCAGTTGATCCGTTCAGGCGCCAGCGCATTCGGTCTATAGCGGCGATAACCATTGATTGTTGGCGTCGCAAAGACCGTCCCCGCCGCCGCATGGCGAACAAGCCCCCCCAGGTAATGGTGCCCGCTGGCAGCCAGGCCAGAAGCCAATGGCTTCGGATCACAAAACACATTACGACCTGAATCGAGCGAAATCAGTGACTGATGCAGGTGCCAACCGCTTGACATCGCATGCGGCAGAGCCGGCCGGCACATAAAGCTGATGTGATAACCGTGACGCTGCATGATTTGTTTGGCAGCATGCCTGAACTGCAGCATCGTGTCTGCGCCAGCTAACGCATCCTGCGGCCCGAAAACAAACTCAAGCTGGCTTGGACCAAGCTCAACCTCAACAGACTCGAGCGGCAAGCCCATGGCTATCAGGGGCTCTGTTAGCAGATCGACAACGGGCTCAAGCTTGTCGTAGCGTTGCTCTGACAACAGGCGATACCCCATTGACAGCGGGTTCACAGCGGGCGCGGCACCCGGCCAGCCAAGATCAGTCACATCAATCGCTTGCCCGGCCAGTCTGAACAAATGGCATTCAACCTCAAGCCCAACCCGCATTTGATAAGACTGCCGATGTGCCGACTCAAGACACCGTTGCAACACGCCGCGTGTATCAAACGGCACCAACTGACCCCTTCGCTCGCCCCGGTAGAAGTAGGGCTGACACTGTACCCAGCCTGAGCCCGGTGACCAGGGCAATTCAACGAAACTCAAGGGATCGGCAACGAGTAAAACGTCGGCTGCCCCTTCAAAGTCTTCGCTGCCAAAGCCGGCGCCCCGGGTAAACACAGCCTGTGTAGTTCGATCCGAACTATCTTTAAGCAGATTCGTCCCGACAAAACCCACTCCATTCTCTAGCGCAGCTTCTGCTCGCTGGGCGAACAATGCTTTACCGCGAACCAGTCCGTGCTGATCTGCCCAGCCAAAGCGAAGCCTCTTTAGTTCGCCATTGCGAAGGCGAGCTGACAGTCGCTTAGCCGCATCCTGCGCCTCGTCGGTCCATAACTGGTGACTCTGGACAAAACTCATTGACTAACGGCTCATTGACTTAGGGTCTTGGTCTTGCTGGTCGTATCGAGGGCCCAGGGTGCGTTCATCCGGCGACGCTCATCAACGGCTTGCCACTGAGTCCTTAACTCAGCGGCGCCGCCGGTGCACACACCATCCATGGTCGCCGGACCGGTGACATTAGGCAGACTCTCTGTGCCCATAAAGCCCGGTGGCAAGGCCTTATCTTCCACGGCTTGCATGGCCTTAAGCAATTGACGACGGTTGGCCATGATGGCTTTGTCGGTTGTGCCTAGATGCTCTCTCGTGCGATCAGCGATGGGTCCTGGCGACTCTACAGCCCACTGGTCGTGCACATTGATATCTTCGCCCATACCGGTGTATGTCCGACTGTCTTGCTCTGCCGCAGAAAAGCCGTACCGGTTGTGTGCGCCGGTGATTGGTGCGTAATCAGGCAGGCGATGCATGGCAAGTCTTTGCGCGAGCATCGTGGCTTTGTCTACAGGCTCTGCGAAACTCGTGAACAGGGTAAACCAGTAGGTATGAGTGTCATCGACGGGCACATGCCACTGCGTGATCGTCATCGTCTCTGAGAGCGGCAAGACGATCGCATTAGGAAACAGGCCATTGGTCACGCGCACATGGGTTTTGCCCTCACCCAAATTTCGAAGCGTCGTAAGGCGCAAGCCAAAGTCGGTTGGCTCTACCTGAATCTCGGGTCGGTCAAACTGCCTGAGCACTTCAATCATGGTGAGTTCTGAGTTGGCAGACTCACTGCGAAATTGTTTGCCATAGGCCTCTTCTTGCTCACCGTCCTCAAAGAAGCGATGCAAAAATGAGGCATGCGCCGGATCTATGCCTACTTCATGCGCCTGCAGCCAGTTGCAATGCCACAGGCCCTTGAACGCAAAAACATGCGAGTCTGGCGCTACAAAGCAATCAAGCGCAGGCAAAGGCGCCGGCGTTTGGTCACCCAACCAGGCGAAGATGGCGCCGTTTCGCTCGGTGACCGGATACGCTGTCTGTTGGATCCGCTCGCACAGCTTGCTTCCGAAAGGCTCTGCCGGTGTTTCAAGACACTTACCGGTGCTGTCAAACAACCAACCATGAAACGGACACCGCAACCCACCCGCTTCAAGCCGCCCGTAAGACAGGTCAGCACCCCGATGTGGGCACGCCCGATCCAGCAAAGCCGGCTCACCCTGCTCATCGCGGAACAAAACAAGGTTTTGGCCAAGCAAGCGCACGGGGATGACAGGACGTTTGACGCCGTTTTGTAGTGCGTCCAACTCGCTACTGAGCGCAACGGGATGCCAATAGTGCCGAAGTAGATGACCTCCGGGCGTACCTAGGCCAACTTCAGTCAGTCGCTGGTTTTGTGAAGCCGAAATCATGTAAGCGTTGCAGCGCCCATTGCTTGGGCCGTTCTTAACTTAGGGGCTCACAGGTTAGCACCGGCAGCCGGCCCTTCCCAGATCACGTCTGCAGCGATACCCGCAGCCTATGGCTAGTGCAACAACAATGGCTGCTGCATCAGTGACTCAAAAGTACTGAGGTAGTCATCAATTTCTTCTATCGAGGGCTCACCCTCGGTTAGCTGAGCAACATCTTCACGAAACCGTTCAGCCAATGCGCCACCAATGAAAATTTCACGACGGGCGGCCTTGTCCATGATCTCAAACCCGACCTGGGCGGGGTTGGCATCGTCCATCAATTCAAACTCAACCACACAATAGATTGGACTGTTGTAGATCATGTTCATTAACTTCTCCAAATGGTGAGCCACAAAACTGTCGGCTACCGTCTAGTTCAGGCCTCGAACTGAGAAAACAAGCGCAGCGCCCGCAAATGCTTTTTTTGCGGGGATGTGACAGTAACGCTGAGCGCTTGATGCCGGTGCACATTTGTTCACGCTTAGGCGTGATTCGTTCAATCTCACCGCGCTAGCGGCTAGGGGGCGGCATAGATGACGGCACAATTCCGGCGCATTTCCGGCGAATTTGCCCTGAAACCCTAGGCGATAACCCGAAACAAAATGTAAACTCGAAGCAACTGTCTTCTGTAAGACAGGGCGACTTAAACAAGCGAGTGAGGAGCCATCTGGTGCCTCAGCGTATGCCCGCCGCGCCGATAGTGCGCGCCAATTTCGCCAGTTATTCACCTTTCCCAAGGACTAGCCATGGCTTTAGCTCTCGAAATCACCCAACCCGATCAAAGTATTGTCAGCAAACCGCTGGCGTCAGGTGCAGCTAAGTACGTTGCCCAGGCTGGCGAGAAATTTCGGATCGTGGATGAGAACGGGCAGCCAATAGATGGCATCACGGCCATTCGAGAGGGCCAAAACCTAGTTCTTCATGGACTGCCGGAAACCGACAAACTAGAGCTAACCGATTTTTTTGAGCATTGTGAAAACGATGATCAAACCTGTGTGCTGACGATGCCAGATGGACAAGTCATCAACGCGTCTCATGATGCGCCCCTGCTCATCGCGCAAAGCAGCTCTGCAACCAAAACCGATGCCACAGCAACAACACCGTCAGTGACGGTCGAAGAAGCAGCGGGTAACCCGGCGATGGAGACAAGCACCATTGCCCTGGGCGCGATAGGTGGCTTGCTGGTAGCGGGCGGCTTGAGCAGCGGCGGCAGCGATGACCCTGCGCCGATAGACAACACACCCCCAGCGACCACTGCGCCTGCCGCTTCGCTTGAGGGCAGTGATCTCACCCTCACCGCTGCTGAAGCCGCGAATGGCGTCACGGTTAACGGTACCGCCGAACCCAACAGCGTGATCGTAGTGATGATTGGTGATGTCTCGGTTGAAACGGTCGCTGATGGAAACGGTCAATACACGGCGACGGTTGATGGTGCCTCCCTGCCTGCGGACGGGACCTATCCTGTCACGGTGACGTCCAGCGGACCAGGCGGCAACAGCGCGCCGGAGACCACATCCATTGGCGAAGTCACGATAGATACCGCGTCAGGCGGCAACCTTGCAGTCACCGATGCAGCGGCAACCACCTTGAGTGGCTTTGCTGGCGATGATGTGCTCGTTGGTGGTAACTCGGTCAGCGTCGCTAACGGTGACTTCAATACATGGGATCTCACAGGTTACAACTCGGACGGCAACCTCAACAGCACAGCCTCTGGGCTTGTCTATGACCCAACGACAGCTGTGACGCCAGACAGCTCCATTCAAATCGATACTGTGCCGGGTAACCCTGGACAACCTAATATTGGCTGGTCGATATTGGCTGACCAAGACCCCGGCGGCAACGCACCCCTCACGGGGCTGGGCGATGTCGGGCGCAATGGATTTGAAGACGGTACCTCGGGTAACTCGCGCAACTTCGCAAGAATTGAACTCATCACCGATGATGTGAATCCAGGAAGCTACCTGTGGGAAACCGTGACCTCGAATGAAAGCGGTGGCGGTGGCCTGACCCAAACCCTGGACACCATCGCCGGTCAGGACTACACGCTGAGCATGGATGTTGTGTCACCCACCAGCACGGGTCGACCGAGCGACAGCCATCAAACAGCGGGCACATCTATCGAAGTGCGCTGGGGCAATGAAACGATCGCCTTTTTTGATGCGACCGCTAATAGTGATGTCGGCGCCTGGGTGACCACAGGCGGGCTGGTTGCGCCTACTGTTGAAGGCGGCACCTGGACGTTTTCCAATTTGACTGCTGATGCAACTCAGACCGAGTTAAGCCTCATTGCCTATGAACGCTATGGCGACAGGAGCAACGCGTTTAACGATGGTGTTGGACTTCGAATCGGTAATGTTTCGGTGACCGGGGCCGCCGGGGCGGCTGACCAGATCATTAGCGGTGGGGCCGGTAGCGATTTGATCTACGGACAAGACGGTAACGACGTACTCTATGGCGGAACGGCTAGTACCCCCGACACTGCAACCGATGTCTTCGTGTTCAGCATGCAAATGGACAATGGCACCAACACGATCGCCGACTTCGATGTCAACGCTGACCGCATCACACTGGTTGATGTCCGGGATGTTGATTCGACCGGCACCCTGTTGCCCGGCGATACCCGCAGCTTTACCGATGACGTGGGTGGCACGGAGGGCGCAGACGGTACTGCGACGGGCGAGTCCCTTACCAACACCAACAACATCAACGTGAACGACTTACTCGCAAGCGGCGAGCAATCGATTTCTGTGGCTGAAAGTGGTGGCAACACCGTGTTGACCATGACAGGGGAAGGCGGCGCAGACCTGGGCAGTGTGACCCTCACGGGTGTGACAGGTCAGGTCGGTGCAGACGACTCAGCCTCATTGAATAATCTGATCAATGCCGGCTTACTCACATTCACGTCAGACCCATTCAGCAACCAGTTGCAGGCGACCGTTTAACCTAACTGACGGGTCAGCAGCCATTGGCAAAAAAAATGCTCGCATCCCTGCGAGCATTTTTTTCGTCTGATTCGCGTTTGGCTAACGCAACTAACCGCCGCGATTGCGATAGGCGCCGCGCGCTAAATCAATCCCCAGCTGCTTAAGCTTTCGGTATAGGTGAGTTCGCTCAAGCCCTGTTTTTTCTGCCACCCGGGTCATCGAGCCATGTTCACGCGTGAGGTGATGCTCAAAATAAACCCGTTCAAAAGCATCTCGCGCTTCGCGTAGCGGTATATCCAGCGGCAAATCAAATGCCGCCACAAACCCTGGCCGGCTGTGCGGCAGGTTGGGGTTACCGTAACCATGTTCAACACCTTGCGGATGATAGGTCTGAACATTCATGTTGCCCCCCGCTGGCGCTGATGCCACTGGCGCAGCCTGAACCGGCCGGGCGGGTGCAGCATTGGCATTGGCGGCAGCCGCCGCCGCGGCTGGGTTGGCCTGCGGATACGGCCGGGTATACATGCCGTTGGCGATCGCAGCAGGGTTGGGTGCCCGGTTCCGCTGCAGCCCCGACTCCACAGCAGACAAGAGCTTCTGCAGCGTAATGGGCTTCTCAAGAAAATCGAGTGCGCCAATACGGGTGGCCTCAACCGCGGTGTCGATCGTGGCATGCCCCGACATCATGATCACCGGCATTGTGAGCTGGCCAGAGGTTGCCCATTCTTTGAGCAGTGTCACGCCATCAGTGTCGGGCATCCAGATGTCTAGAAGTACGAGATCTACCTGGCTCTTTTCGCGGATTTCGCGTGCCTGGGTAGCACTGTCCGCCAACAGCACCACATGACCTTCATCTCCGAGTATTTCAGAGAGCAGCTCACGGATACCGATTTCGTCGTCGACTACGAGTATCTCCGCCATGAATCCTATGCGTTTGTTTCTCGCGATTGCAGTGGTACGGGATTGTCCACGCTTTTAGCGAGTTTGGAAAATACGATGGCAACCTGGGCCCCTTGGCCGGTCGTGCCGGTGTCCTTGTCTGCTGCCGAAACCATTACAGGATCGCCGCCAGCATCTTGTGGATTATTTAAATTAGCTACTTCGATTCTAGCCCCATGTTCGTCTGCAATTTTTTTGACAATTGCAAGACCCAATCCGGTTCCCCTGGCCTTGCCGGTCACATACGGTTCGAACAAACGACCCAGCAGGGCTTTGGGGAAGCCCGGACCATTGTCGCGCACGGTCAATCGGATGGCTGCCTGCCCGCCGCCAGTGGTCATTGGTTCGGTTGTCACGATCACGCTTGCGTGCTCCGATTGCTCAGTCGCTTCCAGTGCATTCTTTATCAGATTGTGTATCAATTGTCGCAACTGCGTACGATCACCCATAACGGCGGCCAAATCCTGGCCTAGCCGGCTCTTGGGTTTGGCTCGGCCCTGAGCCTCGGTTTGATAAAGCGTCAAGACATCTTCGATCAGGCTGTTGAGATCAAGAGGCTCCAGATTGGCGGCTGGCAGACGAGCATAGTCCCTGAATTCATCCACCATTTCTTTAAGCGCGCCCACCTGATTGACGATGGTGGTGGCGCTGCGCTCAAGCAGGCTACCGTCGGCCTCATCAGCTAGCTTGGGCTTCAGTTTAAGCAGCATGCGCTCGGCGGACAGCTGGATCGGCGTGAGTGGATTCTTGATTTCGTGGGCCATTCGCCTGGCCACCTCAGCCCACGTATTGGCGCGTTGAGCGGATATCAGTTCGGTAATCTCATCAAAAACGATGACATACCCCACCCGCCTCTCAGGCAATATTGAGCCCCGAGCGACGATCGTGGTGTCGGCTTTAAGATTGACACCAGGCACATCTCCCTGGCCAATGATCGGCTCTGGCGGACGTGAGTGGAGGGTGAACTGTCGCTGCCAGCTCGCATCTCCGGCCTCGGCCTGATCGCTAAACGCCTGGCGAATGTCATCGGCAATCTCAGCCAGTGGCTCAATCAGCGCGATAGGTTCATCCAGATGCTCAAACGTGCTGATGCCCAGCACGCGCTCAGCCCCTTGATTGGCGAGGGTCAGGCGAAACTCTGAATCCAGCACCAGCACTCCCGCAGTCAGGTTCGACAGCACGCTTTCCAATCGGGCGTTCACTTGTTCAAGTTCATGCTGGTTGCGATCAACCATCATGCGAGCTTCTTCGAGTTGGCGGGTCATGGCATTAAATGACTGCGTTAAAACGCCAAGCTCACTGCGGCCGGAATAGTCTTTAACCGGTCGAAAGTCACCCTCGGCAACAGCGCGCGTGCCTGCCGCCAACATCGAGAGTGGGCCCGTTAACCAGCCTGACAGCAAAAACGCCGAGGCGATTGCCGCGAATGCGGTGAGGATGAAGATCAGCGTTAATGTCACGCGAAACAACTGCTTCAGCGCTGAGCGCGATTCCAGCAATTGCAAATAGCCTGCTCGGCCCTGCGCAATCGCATCGGCACTTTCAGCAAGAGCACTTGGTACCGGTTGCAATAGTTGCAGAAAATGCGAGCCGTCCGCGCGTCCGCTCACCCGGCCTATGGGCACGATCACCCGTAGCTTGAGAGAAGCATCTCCGCGGTTGGGGTCTCCCGTTTCATACTCGCCGTAGACACCCGTCATGCGGGCACGCGTGAGCTGCACCTCTTCAGGCAGATCAGGCACCAGTGGATCAAAGCGACTCCCCTCTGAAACCACGATCCGACCACGCGAGGTCACGATGGCGGCGGAGGGCACCGCGTTCTGCGCTCGCAACCGTGACAGCCGGGAAGGCCAGAGCTGCGGATTGGAGAAGTCGAGCTCTGCCGCCATAGCACGCGCTTTTGCCTGGGTATCATCGCGAATATTGTCCATCGCCGCGCGCCCCATCGTCAGGCCAGACTCAAGCGCTCTGCCCAAAGGCACATCAAACCAGGACTCAATAGAGCGCCCGACAAATGCAACAGCAACCAGGTAAATAAGTAACACGGGCAGCAGGGTCATCAGGCTGAAAGACAGTGCCATACGCGCCATCAGACGAGTGCCAAACAAGCCCCTACGATAACGCTGCACCAGTCGGCGGAGCAATTCAAGGACGAGCACAAACAGCCCTGCTGCCACTCCCACAGTGAGCCAGAACAGCAGCGAATACGCTTGCTGAAAATACTGCGTGTTGGCAGTCGCCGTCGCGAGGAGCGCGAGCAGCACCATAGCCAGCGCTGCAGCGCCGATCAGGGCAACTCGCAGTAAGCGGCCTACGGCAGCTTTGTCGGTGTCCCTGGGGTCACCTTGAAGCGCATCCATGGTGCGTCTAGATTCCAGTCTTGGTTAGTCAATACGTCGATTTGTAGTGGCCCGGGTAGCCGGCTCGAATCGAGCCTCATCCTGAGCGCAGCGTCATAGGTCTGATCCGGGTCGAGCGGAACACCTTGCAGGACCGACCAGCCTCTGATTCGGGAAAGCGATGCAATCGCATCTTCGACTGCAACAAACTCCTGCGGATAACCAGAGCGGGTCAATCGGTACCGGCGTGTGATGGGATGATAGGCCAGCCGATAATTCTGCGATTGCGCTGTCATCTGCTTGTCCGTCCAATACCAGCGGGATTCGCTTAGTTCGAACTCAACAACGAAATAGATCGGCACACCCACATCGAGCACGTCTTTGATGCGTGCTGAAAGGGGCAAATAGAAGTCGGCCGAAAGCTGCCAACCCACGCCATCGGCCGCCGGCTGCATTTGCACGGTCGTGACTTCGATGCTGTTCGCTGCACGGGCGTCGCGCTCCGCTGTTGCCAGCGCGACGGTTACCGCCAGCGCCAGGAAGAGACGGGCGATCACACCAACTTTTCAATAAGCGCGTAGAAGAAGCCATCGTGATCGAGCCGCGGCCCTTGATGCGGCAGCAGCTGATCGATTGGCGAGACGTCGCCCGAAAGGCCAAGACACCCCATTAGGGGGACCCGACGCGCTGTTGGTTCTGCATTCAAGAAGTGGTTAGCTACTCCCTCCCCCTCTGCACAGAACACCGAGCACGTGACATAAAGCAATTTACCACCGGGCTTGAGCGTGGGCCAAAGTCCAGCGAGGATTTTGGTTTGTATCGCTCCAAGTGTCTCGATATCGCGACGCTGACGCAGCCAGCGGATCTCCGGATGCCGTCTGACGATCCCAGAAGCTGTGCAAGGGGCATCCACCAGAATCCGGTCGAATGGCTGCCCGTCCCACCAGTCAGCGGGCCTGGCGGCATCACCAACGCGGCAAACAGCATGGTCACTCAAACCCAAGCGATCGAGATTCTGGGCAACCCGATCAAGTCGTGATGCATCACTATCCAATGCCAGCAAAGGCGCCGAGGCGGGATCTGCCTCATTTGGGTTATGCGCAGCAATGCGTTGCTCAAGTATGTGAGCCGTCTTGCCACCGGGCGCTGCGCACGCGTCGAGCACCCGATCGCCTGCCTGCACATTTAGGAGGGGAGCCGCCAACTGAGCGCCAGCATCCTGAACCGACACCATGCCGCTTTCAAATCCGGGCAGACGTTGAACATCTACCGCCTGCTCTAGCCGCACGGCCAGGGGGCCGATTGCTTGCCCACTAAGACCGACACTCTCAAGCTGGGCCAGATACTTCTCGACACTGGTTTGCAGCGCATTAACGCGCAAGGTCAGTGGACCTGGCTGGTCAGATATCTCGAGCACCTGCTGCCAGCGCGTTGGGTACTGCTTTTGTAGTTGCTCAATCCACCAGCGCGGAAAATTCCAACGCGCCTCGGGTATCTTGCCAGTGCTGTTAATAAGCACCGCCTGCTCACGCAGAAAACGCCGCAGCACGGCATTGATCAAACCGCCGGCGGGCCGGGTAGCAGACATCAGCCGCGCAGCAGACACCGCCTGATCTACAACAACATGCACTTCGCGCATTGGCCAGACTATTTGCTCCAGAGCAACCAGTTGCAAAGCCAGTACAGAAGGCTGAGGCGTTTTACGATTCAACTTGCCAAGGATTTCGCGTAGCCGGCCCAAACGTCTAATCGTTTGATAGGCCATATCGCGAATCGCAGCGCGCGACTTGCCGGGCACTGCCGCTCTGCGCTGACTATCAAGGGCAAGCGGCTCCTCAGGCAGTGTGTGACCAAGCAATACTTGCTCAACAGAACGGGCTGCGTGAGCTATTTCATGCGCAAGCGCCAGTCGGTTTTGATCAGTCAATTCGCACTACCGCCCAACCATCGCCAGTAAGCGACGAATGCGTTCCTCGGTTGCCGGATGGGTTGAAAACAATCCCCGTAAACCACCGCCTGATAGCGGGTTCATGATCATCATCTGGGCCGTTTCCGGATGCCGCTCGGCTGCTTCCAGCGGAATCCCTTTCGCATATCGATCGATTTTTTCAAGCGCGGTGGCGAGCGCTTGAGGATCACCACTGATCTCTCCGCCCATGCGATCAGCTTCATATTCGCGCGAGCGCGAGATCGCCATTTGAATCACCATCGCGGCCATCGGGGCGAGCAGTGCGATCAAGATCGACACAATGGGATTTGCCGATCGACCGTCGCCACCGCGCCCGCCAAAGAACATCGCAAAGTTAGCCAGCGCAGAAATGGCGCCGGCCATCGTGGCTGAAATAGTGGAGGTCAGGATATCGCGGTTTTTCACGTGCGCTAGTTCATGCGCCATAACGCCTCGCAACTCTCGCTCGGTCAGGATTTCGAGAATGCCAGTGGTCGCCGCGACAGCTGCGTTATCTGGGTTCCGGCCCGTTGCAAACGCGTTGGGCGCGTTCTCCTGAATGAGATAGACCTTGGGCATTGGCAGGTTTGCCCGCTGTGCCAAATCCTGGACCATGCGATAAAACTGCGGCGCTGAGCTCTCGTCAACCGCTTGCGCGTTGTACATCCGCAAGACCATCTTGTCCGAGTTCCAGTAAGCCCAAATATTGCCAATACCGGCAAATGCCAGCGCTAGCAGCATGCCCTGCTGGCCACCAATCATGGCGCCAAGCACACCAAACAGGCCCACAATGCCTGCCATTAACAGCCCGGTTTTAAACCAATTGAACATTCTTAAACTCCTCAGACAAGACCGGCGCAGCCACATAGAGAATTGCTGCACCCCACTGTAGATGGGGGCTTGCACCAATCAGGCAAGTGGCCAGAGACGGCAAGCTCACTGACCTGCAATACCAAACTGCTGACCCGTCACAATTGGGGCTTGTGCCTGCTGAAACGCCTCAATAGGGATTCTCTTGCCGCCCGGCCGTTGCACCTCGAGCAGTTGTAACCCTGCGTCATCGCCGCAGGCAACGATTAGTTGGCTTCGGTCGCCGAGCAAGACGCGACCGGGTGATCCTGTCAGATGCCTGCTTCGCAACTCATCCGCTGGTATCAATGCCGATCGCCAGACTTTTATTGGCGCGGCGTCTGGCGTCGCCAAACTGACTGTGGTGCCAGGGCTGGGATCAAATGCTCTTATCCGATCATGCAGAACCTTCGCTGGCTTCGTGAAATCAAGCGCCCGTTCTGCAGGCGTGATCTTGTGCGCATAGCTAACACCGGCTTCTGGTTGAGCCGTAGCTATTAGAGCGTCCGACTCAAGTCCATCGAGTGCTTCGATAATCGCCAACGCCCCGAGTTTAGTCAGTGTTTCCAAAAGCTGACCGCCTGAGTCATCAGGACCAATTCGACAAGTCTTTTCTAACCAGACCGGCCCAGTGTCGAGGCCCGCTTCCATCTGCATAATGCAAACACCACTCGCGGTATCCCCGGCCTCAATGGCCCGCTGAATCGGCGCGGCGCCACGCCACCGTGGCAACAGAGACGCATGAATATTCAGGCATCCGTACGCGGGCAGCCCTAACAAGCCCTCTGGCAAAATTAGCCCGTAGGCCGCGACAATCATGGCATCGAGGCCACTCTGGCGAATTGGTTCCCAAGTGTTCGGGTCTTTCAGGCTGGTGGGCTGAAAGACGGGCAGCCCATGGTGCAGGGCGACGGTCTTGACAGCACTGGCGCGCATCCTTTTGCCTCTGCCCGCCGGTCGGTCAGGTTGGGTCAGGACCAACTCGACCTGATGCCGCGATGCAATGAGCGCTTCCAGCGCGCGAGCCGCGAATGCCGGCGTCCCAGCAAATGCAAGCCGCATCAGTAGCGCCGCTGACTAGGCGCCTTGGCGCTCAAGCTTGACCATTTTGGATTTAATGCGGCTCTGTTTCAGCCGCGACAAATACTGAACAAACACCTTGCCTTCCAGATGATCCATTTCGTGCTGGATACAAACGGCCAAAATGCCTGTACAAAGCTTTTCGTAGGGTTCCCCTTCACGATTAAGGGCTCGAATCGTGACTGAATCCGGACGTTCGACGGTTTCATATATGCCCGGTACTGACAGACAGCCTTCCTCGTGGTCTGTTACCTCGGCGGAAGACGTCACGATCTCCGGGTTGATGAACACCTCTAAATCAGATTTATCGTCTGAAACATCAATCACAATGACGCGTTCGTGCACATTTACCTGGGTTGCTGCCAATCCGATGCCGGGCGCTTCGTACATCGTTTGAGCCATGTCATCGACCAATTGACGAATGCGATCGTCCACATTGGCGACCGGTTGTGCCACCAGGTGCAATCGGGGATCGGGGTATTTGAGGATCTCTAGTACGGCCATCGGTGCAGAGCGACCGTCTGGCGGGCCGCTGTATCAGATAAATCGTTAAAAAACAATAGCTTACGCGGGTTTTACTGGGCTCGGCCGGGTGCTGTTAGCAACGTGAGGGGGTCCAAACCGGGCAATTTCGGTTGACAATTGAACCTGTTGAATGAAGGCAGAACTTGACCCGAACCCGATTCTAAATGCCTGTCAGCGCGTCATTGAATAAGCATTGGTGCCAAGACCAAGTTTTTCAACCGGCGCAGTGACCAGGTCAGGACACAACAGAAACCGGAGCAAGGTGACCAAGCGCCAGACACGACATTTTTGCCTGTCTGATGCAGGCGCCGAAGTGACTATCCGCTATGGACTCAGCTATGAAAAAGTGTATCACTAAGCTTGCCGCCGCCGCGCTTGGGCTTGCCCTGAGCCAGCCGCTGCTGGCTCAAAACCTCGAACTGTCACCCAATGCGCCCGACAGCTACACCGTCGTCAAAGGCGACACGCTCTGGGACATCTCAGGCCGCTTCCTGTCCAAGCCCTGGCGCTGGCCAGAGATCTGGCAGCTCAACCGCGAAGCCATTGAGGACCCGCACTGGATCTACCCGGGTGACGTGGTCTACCTTGATATGAGCGGGCCGCAGCCCCGGTTGCGCCTGGGTAAGTCAGTCGGTGGTTCCAGAGAAGGGTACAACCGAGACCTGGCAGCCAATGGCGCCGGCTCGGCTAACGGTATCAATGGCGCCAACGGCTCGAGCCGGCTGCAACCCATGATCCGTTCACAGCCGCTTGATGACGATGCAATCCCAACCGTCAACATGGCAGCTATTGAAGCCTTTCTGACCCGACCGCTTATTGTTGGCCCGGAAGAGCTGCAGTCCAATCCGCGGATCGTTGCCACCCAGGAAGGCCGGGTCTATCTCGGCACTGGCGACAAGGCATATGTCCGTGGGATTACCGACGAGACCGTCAGCGAATATCACGTCTATCGTCGAGCCAAGCCCTTGCTGGATCCCGATACGCGCAAGCCCATTGCCTATGAAGCGCAATTCATTGGTTCGGCCAAAGTTGAGAAGAAAGGTGATCCTGCCACCCTCAAAGTAGCCAGCATGAATGCTGAGGTTGGTGTCGGTGATCGCTTAATGCCCGCGCTGGAATCTCGCATCATGAACGTCGTGCCGAGAGCACCTCAGGCTGAGATCAATGGCCGAATCGTTTCGGTTCACCGGGGTGTGTCCCAGATCGGCAAGAACTCTATCGTGGCAATCAATCGCGGCAAAGGTCAGGGGCTCGATGTTGGCCATGTCCTGTCTGTCAAGCAACGCGGCCGCTGGATTAAAGATCCAGAAACCCGTGAAGCCATAGCGCTTCCGGATGAGGCGGTTGGCCACATGATGATCTTCAGGGTCTTCGATCAAATCGCGTATGGTTTGATTATGGAAGCTTCTGAGTTGATTGCAGTTGGTGACGTCGTTACGCAACCCTGATCTAGCCACACTCCCCCCGCCAGGCCGCGATGAACTCGCGGCCTGGTTGCGTCTGAGTCTTACGGATGGCGTGGGTGCCGCTACCGCCGTAATGCTCTTGAGCGTGTTTGGCAGTCCAGAGCGGGTTTTGGGTGCCAGCCATCGAGCCGTCAGCGAAGTTGTGGGCGCGGCAATTGCCACGCGCCTTGTCCGCCTAGATCCTGAGGTCGATGCCCGGGTTGAGTCCAGCCTGGCTTGGGCAGATCACCCAGATCAGCACATTCTTACGCTGGGCGAGCCCCACTATCCCAGGTCGCTGCTGGATATTCCTGACCCACCCGTTTTGCTGTTTGTGCGCGGTGACGTTAACTGCCTGAACCAGCCAATGCTCGCTATTGTCGGCAGCCGCCACGCCAGCCGTGGAGGCCTGGAAAACGCACAGGCATTTGCCCATGAGCTCGCAGCTCGGGGCATCTGCATTGCCAGCGGACTCGCACTGGGTATAGACGGCGCTGCCCATCAAGGCGCGATAGCCGCCAACGGCCTGACGGTTGGCGTGCTGGGTACCGGCCTGGCTAATATATACCCAGCTCGACACCGCGCATTGGCTGACAAGGTCTGCCTGAACGGGGCACTCGTTTCAGAGTTTGATCTCGCATCCGGGCCCCGGCGTGGTCACTTCCCGCGAAGAAATCGAATCATTGCCGGTCTGAGCGCTGGTGTTTTGGTGATCGAAGCAGCCAGTCAGAGTGGGTCTCTAATTACTGCTCGACTGGCTGGCGAATATGGACGGGATGTATTTGCTGTCCCTGGGTCCATCCACTCGCCTCATTCAAAAGGCTGCCACCGCCTCATTCGCGATGGCGCCCGCCTGGTCGAATCCACCGAGGATGTCTTGTCCGAATGCCGGCCCGACTTCCTGTCAGCCGCCAATGCCTGTCGGGAGTTGATCAGTCCATCCGCGTCGGCTATCAGGGTTGTAAAACAATCCGAATCTAATCTGGATAAGGACAGCCGAGCAGTTTTGAAATCGATGGGTTGGGATAGTGTAAGTTATGACTCACTTTCATCAAAAGTCAATCTGGATAACTCCCAACTTGACCATACATTGCTTCAACTAGAGCTTGACGGTTGGCTTGAGCGCTCACCGGATGGGCGACTCACCAGGCTCAGTGGTCCGGCGTGATGCAGGGTTTCAACTTGCCTGAGCGGGTTGCGATCCTTATGATCACTGTGCATGTCGCCTTTCCGGAGCGCTAATAAGCGTTATTGAGTCCGGGCCGCTAGCTTGTATCAATAGGTGGATTTGAGGTGATTTTGGGCGAAGTTAAGCCTCGCTCAGGTTCTTTTGAGCGGCTTTAGGCCGCTTTCTAATTTCTAACCATGGTTGTCATAGGAGTTTGCCCCTGACGGGGTTGCTGATGAGTAAATCGCTGATAATCGCCGAGAAACCTTCTGTCGCCGGTGACATCGCCCGCTCCCTGGGTGGTCTCAAGCGCGAGAAGGACTTTTTCGAAGGTGACGAGTACGTCGTCACGTCGGCTGTGGGCCACCTGCTTGAAATCAAGGCACCCGAGGGTGTAGAGGTCAAGAGAGGCAAGTGGTCGTTCGCGAATTTGCCG
The DNA here is from genome assembly GCA_045106815.1 of Burkholderiaceae bacterium. Taxonomy (GTDB): domain Bacteria; phylum Pseudomonadota; class Gammaproteobacteria; order Burkholderiales; family Burkholderiaceae_E; genus JAUIAI01. Next base: position 80,846 of record JBGCFG010000005.1, read on the forward strand.
GTTATTCCTGGCCACTTCGATCTGAACCCGATTGCGCGCACCGAAGATCGCCTAAAGCTGCTCGCCAAACTTATCAAGCGTAAAGATATCGATACCATCATCAACGCTTGTGACGCGGGACGCGAAGGCGAGCTGATTTTCAGGTTGATCGTTCAGCACACCAAAGCAAAGCAGCCCATCCAGCGGCTGTGGTTGCAATCCATGACACCAAAAGCGATCCGCGAAGCCTTCGAAAAGCTTCGTGATGATGAGCAAATGCGGCCGCTTGCTGACGCTGCGCGCTGTCGCTCAGAGGCTGACTGGCTGGTTGGTATCAATGGGACACGCGCAATGACCGCGTTCAACTCCCAGGACGGTGGGTTCTACCTTACGACCGTTGGGCGAGTGCAAACGCCTACCCTGACCATCGTGGTTGAGCGCGAAGAAGCTATTAAGAGATTTATTTCGCGACCGTACTACGAGATTCACGGTGAGTTCGAGGTTGCTGCCGGGCAATATCTAGGCCGCTGGTTCGATCCGAGTTTCAAGAAAAGTGAGGACGACCCCGAGGCACGAGCTGAGCGGCTATGGGATCGGGAAAGCGCCGAAGCCATCGAGCGTGCCTGCAAGGGCCAGCAAGCTGAGGTTTCTGAAGAAACCAAACCCTCAACTCAAAGCGCACCGATGCTCTTCGACCTAACCAGTTTGCAGCGCGAAAGCAATGCACGGTTTGGATTCAGCGCGAAGGCGACGCTTTCTTTGGCACAGGCGCTCTATGAGCGGCATAAGGTGCTGACCTACCCGCGTACTGATTCGCGTGCCCTACCGGAAGATTATCTACCGACCGTGCGCGATACGCTGGGCATTCTAAGAGACGAATCCAGCCAGCGCTTGTCTGAAATTACTGGCGGCAGTGGAGGCAATCCGATTGGACCTCATGCCGGCAAAATTCTCTCCAATGAATGGGTCAAGCCAAACAAAAGAATTTTCAATGACGCCAAGATCTCCGATCACTTTGCGATCATTCCGACTTTGCAGGCACCCAAGAACTTAAGCGAAGCAGAAGCCAAGGTATACGACCTGGTTGTCAGACGGTTCATGGCCGTGTTTTTTCCGCCTGCAGAATTCAGAAACACCACCCGCATTTCCAAGATTGGCGAGCACCATTTTAAGACTGAGGGCAAGGTCATGGTCAAACCGGGTTGGCTTGCGATCTATGGTCGCGAGGCGATTGCCGGCGAAGGCACCTTGGTGGCAGTAGAAGACAATGAGAAGTCAACGGCCGAGCATGTCGAAGTACGCGACCTCGCCACTCGGCCACCGGCGCGCTACACCGAGGCAACCTTGTTGTCAGCGATGGAAGGCGCCGGCAAGCTGGTTGATGATGATGATCTGCGCGAGGCTATGGCCGGCAAGGGGCTCGGTACACCGGCGACCCGTGCGGCCATTATTGAAGGCCTGATCAGCGAGAACTATCTGATTCGCGAAGACAAGTCGCTCATGCCGACAACCAAAGCATTTCAATTGCTGACCTTGCTGCGTGGTCTTGGTGTTACAGAACTCACCATGCCTGAGTTAACCGGCGAGTGGGAAAGCAAGCTGTCGCAAATTGAGCGCGGACAGCTCGAGCGCGAAGCTTTCATGCAGGAGATCAGCAAGATGGCGGAGCAAATTGTTGCTCGCGCTAAAAACTACGGTGCTACGACAGTGCCGGGTGACTATTCAGACTTATCTTCGCCCTGCCCTAATTGCGGTGGCCAGGTTAAAGAAAACTACAAGCGTTTTGCCTGTACGCAATGCGATTTTTCCATCACCAAAATCCCCGGCAGTCGGCAACTTGAGGTTCCTGAAGCAGAAACCTTGATTACTGAAAAAACGATTGGGCCTTTGCAAGGGTTTCGAAGTCGCATGGGCAGACCATTTGCTGCCATTTTAAAGCTCACGTCTGAACACAAGCTCGAGTTTGACTTTGGTCAAGATGATGACGAAAACAGCGAGCCAGTCGATTTTTCTGGCCAACAAAGCCTGGGTGTCTGCCCGAAGTGTCAGTCCAGCGTTTATGAGCATGGGATGAATTACATCTGCGAGAAAGCAGTTGGCCCAAATAAGAGCTGCGACTTCCGCTCCGGTAAAGTCATCTTGCAACAGGAAATCGAACCTGAGCAAGTTCGCAAGCTATTGACTGAGGGGCGCACTGACCTGCTCACAGGGTTTGTCTCGTCAAGGACTCGCCGGAAATTCAAGGCATACCTAAAGCGTGGTGACGACGGCAAGGTTGGCTTTGAGTTTGAAGCCCGCAAACCTAAGGCTGGCGAAGATGGCACAGCTACCAGCAAAAAGGCGGCCAAGAAACCTGCTGCCAAGAAAGCGGCCACTAAAAAGGCTGCAAGCAAGAAGCCCGCTGCCAAGAAAGCTGCAGCTAAAAAGTCCTCAGCGAAAAAGCCTGCTGCTAAAAAAGCAGCGAGCAAAAAACCTGCTGTCAAAAATGATAAGGCGGAGGCATCGGCTGACAGCGATGGTTCTGCCGCAACACAAGGCGCTGACTAAGCGGGGGTCAGGCGGCCTTGGGTGCGCTATCTACAACCCAACGTGCCAGCGCCTTCTGGTGATCCAGCGTAACTGAGTCTGCTTTGAATGCTCTGTGCCCGCGAAAGATCAACTCGCCGTACAGATCAGCGAGCAGGCTGACATCTGACGACAAGGCCGCTTCGTGGCCTACGGAAGGTTCTGTCTGCCTCGCCCGGTTAATGGCAAGCTCTAGATCAGTAATTGAAATGATGTCCATAACACTCAGATTATCAGATTACGGCCTTCCCCAATTATGAGTCTTTCTCGCGAACATCTTGTTAATGGCATGTTCAACAAAATGGCTGCCGAGCATGCTGGTGACGATGGCCCGCAGCCATTGACCGAACAAGAGCTATCGGACTCCATGCAATCGCTCCTCAAAGACTCCCCCGCAAAAAACCACGTCTGGGTGTTTGGATACGGCTCCTTGATCTGGAATCCGATTTTTCATCATGATCAGCAGCACCGGGCGACTTTGTACGGATATCGGAGAAAATTCTGCCTGAAGACAAAGCTCAGCCGCGGCACACCCGATCAGCCGGGTTTACTCCTGGGCCTCGAACCTGGTGGCTCTTGCTCTGGCATTGCTTATCGATTGTGCGGCGAACAGTTGCACGAAGATCTGACCCTTTTGTGGCGACGGGAAATGGTTACCGGCGCGTATCGCCCACGTTGGGTCTCACTGAAAACAGATGATGCGCCGATTACTGGCCTCGCGTTTGTGATGAATCGCCAATATGTCCACTATGCCTGTGGCTTGAGCGATGAAGAGACAGCCAAGGTCCTGGCTGTCGCCAAAGGGCCCCTCGGTACTTGCGCTGAATACCTGTTCAACACATACGATGGTTTGCACCAACATGGCATTAAGGACAATCACATGCTAGAACTCGTTGAGCGGGTCAAACGACTTCACACGAGTACCGAATGAATCAATCAGATCTCGCCCCTTCGTTTGAAGATGTACAAGCTGCCGCTCGCCGTTTGAAAGGTGCAGCGCACCGCACACCTGTTATGCAGTCGTCAACGGCCAATCAAATGACCGGTGCTGCTTTGTTCTTTAAATGCGAGAACCTGCAAAGAATTGGCGCCTTCAAATTCAGAGGGGCTTACAACGCAATTGCAAAGCTTGATGCCAAGCAGCGCCAGCGGGGCGTGATCGCCTACTCTTCCGGCAACCATGCTCAGGCCATAGCAAAGGCAGGTGACATGCTGGGTTGTCCAGCCACTATTGTGATGCCTGAAGATGCACCGCCTCTCAAACTCGCGGCAACCCGTGGCTACGGCGCGAATGTCGTGACCTATGACCGCTACACTCAGAATCGCGAGACTATCGCTAACGACATTGCACTTGAAAATGGATTAACCATCATTCCGCCGTATAACCACCAGGATGTTTTGGCTGGTCAGGGGACAGCGGCGCTGGAACTGTTTGAAGAAGTGGGCGAGCTGGATGTATTGCTCGTATGCGTCGGTGGCGGTGGCTTGATTGCTGGTTGTTCACTGGCAGCGGGTGAATTGTCTAAAGACTGTGAAGTAATTGGCGTTGAGCCGTTGGCCGGTAATGATGTTCAACAATCCCTTGAAACCGGCTCGCCAGTTTCGATTGATGTTCCCAAAACGATCGCCGATGGCGCGCAAACGCAGTGTGTTGGCTCGCTAACGTTTCCCGTTATTCAGAAGCATGTTTCATCTATCCTGACCGTGACGGACGAATCGTTAGTTAGAACGATGAAATGGTTTGGCGAGCGAATGAAGATGGTAGTTGAACCGACTGGCTGCCTTGCAGCAGCTGTGGCTCTCGAGAATCATTTGCCAATCAAAGGCAAGCGTGTTGGTGTGCTGATTAGCGGCGGTAACGTCGACATGAACCGATACGCCTCACTCATTGCGTCGTTGTCAGTGTAGTGACTGCACTTGCATTGACGACCATCTTTTTCGCAAGCGCTCACAGACGAGTTTGAAGTTCTCAGAGGTGTTTGGATGCGAAACAAGTGACTCCAAGTTAAGAGTTATCTTGGTGGCAACTGCATTATCCTGAGAAGTAATCCAATGAGTCATCAGGCACATCGTTGCGCCGAGTAATGGCTCAAGACAAACTCGATCGTGTGACGAATAAGTGTCCGTCAAACCGACAATTTTGGGGGGGCGCTTGAAAGTGCTCATTGCAAGATCCTGTTTTAACAGCCTTGAAGAAGAACCATATTAATGCGAATGAGTCTCATTTGCAAATGAGATCTATGACTACGCCTTTGGACGATGGCAGATAGATAGCTACCCGTCGACTCGATAGCTCGTCGTGCCACAATATAAGCATGCTACTTACGCCACCAAACTTTGAAAACGCCCACGCCATAACGCTCAGCAGTGATGCGATTGCGCATGTCTTTATTCGAGATGCCCTGGTGCAATCTATCGAGCAGCCCTGCGCCCTCCCCTGGCGCTTCTATGAGCAAATGGGGCTTGCACCTATGACGGTTCATGGTCTTGGCAAGTTGAACGGCGAAGATCATGTTGCCGTTGCCCTGCATCCAGAGCAATCGGAGTCACTACTGCCTGACGGTTTCAAAGCCGCTGGGCTCAGATCCTGGTTTGGTGTGCTTGATGAAGCGACGTTGGGCATTGCGTTGCGCGCCGTACAAGTCTTGTCGTGGGATAGAACACACCGGTTCTGTGGCGCCTGTGGCACGCAAACAGAGTTGGGTACCCATGAACGGGTCCGCCGTTGCCCGGCGTGCGAACTCACGGTTTATCCGAGAATTTCGCCTGCGATGATGGTGTTAATTACTCATGGCCGCTCAGTATTGCTTGGGCGAGGCGTAAATTTTCCATCCGGCTTTTATAGTGCGCTTGCCGGGTTTGTCGAAGCGGGCGAATCAGTGGAAGAAACGGTTCATCGCGAGGTGTTGGAAGAAGTAAACGTCAAGGTTAAGAACCTTAAGTACTTTAGTAGCCAGAGCTGGCCCTTCCCCAATTCCCTGATGATCGCTTTCACGGCCGAGTATGACAGCGGTGATCTAAAGCCAGATCCGGCAGAACTAATTGATGCCCAGTGGTTTGATATTGATGAAATGCCACGTATCCCGCCAAGATTCAGTATTGCCAGGGCGCTAATTGACCATACCGTCAACGATTTACGAAGTTCAACTTAGCGCAGTGTTGGATTCCTACGCTTAGTTACCTGGAAATTCGTCAGGCAGCGCTAGACTAATGACCACTCCGACCCTCACCTTGCAAACCATGACCTCTCCTCGCCGGCTCTGGCTAAGTCTCGGATCTATTGTGTTGGCCCTACTCGTCGCTGCCTGCGCCACGCAAGGGCAGTACTCGAGTGGCCGCCTTGCACGCGTCACACCAGCAGACTTTATCTCCCTGAAACCTGAAGTCGTTGCCGTTGGTCTAGACATCGACTCGCGGATTCCCGCATCTCTCAATCGGTCACCTGACTTGTTGGTAGGCGTTTTGCCAGTTGAGCATAACGCCTGGGAGCCAATTGGAGCCCGTTTAAAGACTCGACAGATAAAACTGGGTGGTGAAGCGCCTGATCCGGCGGCCGGAAAATCACTGCGCTCATGGATGGATGCCCCAGGTGGGCGAATTCGGCTTGGCTATGTTTTGACAGAAGAAAGCAAAGCTGAAATGGCCAGGCTGCAGCAGAAATTTGATGAGTTACTCAAAAAATACCCGCCTAACAGCGGCAAACGAGGCAGTTTGAGAATCAGGGTTGATAGCTTATCAATGATCAATCCTGACAGTCAGTCAGCTAACCTGAGATTGAGCAACTACTTGCAGTTGTCAGTTGCCGAAGGTTTGTTTTCGATCTGGAAAGGAACACCCGCGACGATGCGTTAGACACTCTGTCGAGAAGCCAACGCTAAGCGGCATCCGCATCAGAGATTGCCTGTCCATTGATACTGATTTGGCCATTGTTATAAGCACGCAAGCGTTCATGCGTTTGCTCAGCAACCATCAAATCACAAAACAGCGTTCGTTCTTGAGCGAATCCGGCTTCATGATCGGTGTTGTGAGCCTGACGAACCAAGCGCTTGATGCTTGCCCTGGACTTCGCAGGTTTTGAAGCGATTACCCTGGCAAGCTGAGTCGCTACTGGCAAGACTGGCTCATCGACGACATCGTTAATCAAGCCGTATGATTTTGCTTCGCGTGGCTTCAAAGTGTCACCCATCAGCATGAGTTCAAGTGCTTTTGCCTGTCCAATCAAACGCGTCAGTCTTTGAGTACCACCCGCGCCAGGCAGCAAGCCCAAATTCACTTCTGGCAAGCCGATCGAATACTCCCCTGACTGGGCGATTCGCAAATCACAAGCGAGCGCCAATTCAAAACCGCCGCCCATTGCAATACCGTTAATCGCTGCGAGATAGGTACACCGGCTCTGCTCGATCTGCCGTAAAACTCGGTGAATCCCAGCCTCTGGTACAGGTCTTGTGACATCAAACCTCAGCCCCTTTGCAGCCATTTGCCTGGCCCTTGTTTCAAGAACGAGTGTGTCGTAATGTCTGATAAACACACCTTCCTGACCACCTGTCAAGATGACGACCGATACTTGTGCATCTTCTTCAATGCGATCAAGAGCTGCCACCAGTTCTTTTTCAGTGGTGTCATCCATGAACCCGAGAGGCGGATTGGATATCGTTAAGATCGCGATACCCGCATCGATCTTCTCTACCGAAACTTGAGTGGCTTGAAACATAAAAATTCTGAGCGCGTCCTCGGAGGCCCTCTGCAAATCGTGCAGCGGCTTCATTTATTGGAATTAGTGGTTATGAATAGATCAACCAGTCGTGTCTTTCTAACGCTTGCAACGGCAGCACTCCTCTCAAGCTGCGTATTGCCTCCCCCTCTTCCGCCGCCGCCGCCCATCGTCATCGTCCCTGATGATGGGAAGGGCAAACAACAAGGTGACCGGTATGAAAAACGACGAGAACACAGAACTTAGTGGTCTTTGTTGTCGCACAAATGGTCAGGTAAGCACTGTGACTTACCCGGTTAGCTTATCCATGGTCCCGGTAGCTTCGGCGAGCAAATAGTAGAAGGTGACGCGATGCTTCCTTTTCTCACCTTTCATTTTGTCGACAACTTGAGAAATGCCAGCCGATGCAGCAGCCTCATCGAGTTCTAGTTTTTTCTTGGCAAAGCCGTCTCTAACCCGATTCAGTTCAGATTTATCAGAACTGGAAACCAAGGATGAATCCTTTCCGCGCAAAGCAATTCCGCAATACTTCACGATGCTGTTAACGGCATCTTCGTTGACGCTGCTTGTGTACTTTTGAATGTCTGCACTGTAGTCGCTACTCATGTCATCATCTCCCATGAAAAGGCTGTCAATATCCGTAATGTACCCAAGAACACCGCTTTGACATGTTTCAAAAGATCAAAGCAAAGATAAACAAACCAATAGTAGTGAACGCAAGCACCAGTTTCATGACGGCGCCGATAAGCATGCCCAACCAGGTTGCTATGCCCACATTTCCAGCACGGCGGACATCACTGATCGCGATGTACTCTCCCGCAAATGCGCCAAGCAAGGGGAAAAAAAGCAAACCAACGAAGCCACTCAAGACACCAGCGACTGTTCCAATGAGTGCGCCAATGATGGCTTCCTTTGACGCGCCTGCACGTTTGGCCCCCAAAATTCCCGCGATGTAATCGAGGACCTGCGCAACCACACAGATCACGCCGGCAATGATGACTGTTGATGTCTCAATGACCTGAAAATTGTCAATCCAGGCACCCAGCAAAAACGCTAAAAAGATGAACAAGGTCCCTGGCAAAGCCGGCAAAACCGTGCCCGCAATTCCCGCCACAAACAAAATGACGACGAGCGTCCACTTCGCAACCAGAATAATCGTTGCACTCAAGACGGGATCCACTAGTCGCGCCTATACATCGATGTTACGCGCTATAAGGGCGTTCTTCTCAATGAAGGCACGACGAGGCTCGACATCATCACCCATGAGTGTTGAGAAGATCTGGTCTGCTGCGATTGCATCCTCAATCTGAACTTTCAAAAGACGTCTGGCACTGGCATCCATTGTGGTTTCCCACAATTGCTCAGCATTCATTTCACCCAGCCCTTTGTAGCGCTGCAAGGTAATGCCTTTTTCTGTTTCTTGTTTAAGCCAGGCCAAAGCGCCAGCAAAGCTTGTGACTTTACGACTCCTTTGCTTCTCACCAGTGCCGCGACGAATCTCACCGCCCTCACCTATTAGTCCAGCCACTAGCAAGCTTCCTTCCCGCAGGGTTTCATAGTCTGCTGAACGCATGAAATCCAGGTCAATCGCGCTAACGCGGACGTTACCGTGATGACGTCGCTCTATTCGGACTCGCCAGCTATCGTTTTTCTCGTCAACCTCGGCACTCACCACCGCTTCATGACCCGCTACGACGGTTGACTCATCTATCCGCTTTTGCAGTTCGGTGGCGCTTTTAGCCGCGGCTTCTTGTGAGCCCAAATCAGGCTCATAGCCGCTGAGAATCTGGCGCATGGTGTCTTCATCCATCACGCGGCCAAGCCGGTCAATAACAGCTTCTGCCAGAAGATATTTTCGCGCTAGTTCTGCGAGTGCTTCTCCACCAATTGGGTCGGCACCAGCGCTCGGGATTAACTCTGCGCCATCTACCGCCTGGCCAAGCATATGTTGATTCAGTTCAAAGTCATCTTTGAGATAACGTTCGTCTTTGTTCTGTTTGATTTTGTACAGAGGTGGTTGAGCAATATAAATATAGCCTCTCTCTACAAGATCTGGCATTTGGCGGTAAAAGAATGTCAGTAGCAAAGTACGAATGTGACTACCGTCAACGTCCGCATCCGTCATGATGATAATGCGGTGATACCGAAGCTTTGCAACATCATATTCGGGGCCAATGCCTGTCCCCAGGGCCGTGATGAGCGTCGCAATTTGTTCTGATGAAATTAGCTTGTCAAATCGGGCCTTCTCAACATTCAGAACCTTTCCTCGCAAGGGTAAGACTGCTTGGAATTTTCGATCTCGCCCCTGTTTTGCGGATCCACCAGCCGAGTCTCCCTCGACGATAAACAGTTCAGATTGAGCCGGGTCTTTTTCCTGGCAATCAGCCAACTTACCCGGCAAGCCAACGCCATCAAGAAGACCTTTACGTCGAGTGATGTCTCTTGCCTTGCGAGCCGCTTCCCTGGCGCGGGCTGCTTCGATGATTTTGGCGCAAATCAATTTTGCATCATTTGGATTTTCTTCAAGGTAGAGTTCAAGCGTCTTGGCTACTATTTCTTCAACGGGTGCCCTCACCTCAGAAGAAACTAACTTGTCTTTAGTTTGCGAAGAAAACTTTGGTTCCGGCACTTTGACCGACAGTACACAAGTAAGCCCCTCGCGCATGTCATCGCCAGTTGTTTCAACCTTGGCTTTTTTAGCGTACTCAGCCTCATCAATATATTTATTCAATACGCGCGTCATGGCTGCACGCAGGCCTGTCAGGTGCGTACCCCCGTCGCGTTGAGGAATATTGTTGGTGAAGCACAGGACTTGTTCGCCGTAACCGCTATTCCACTGCATCGCGACATCAACCGTGATCTCAAAGCCCAGATCAGTCATCTTGCCACCCGACGCGTTAAAAATGCCCGGATGCAAAGCAGTCTTGGTTTGATTGATGTACTTAACAAACCCCTCTACCCCGCCAGCAAACGCAAAGTCCTCTTCCTTACCCTGACGTTGATCAATCAGTTTGATGCCAACACCGTTGTTCAGGAAAGAAAGCTCGCGCAGACGTTTGGCAAGAATGTCATAGTGGAACTCTACCGTTCCGAATGTTTCCGTCGAGGCCATGAAATGGACTTCAGTACCCGTTTTATCGGTATCCCCAACGACTTTCAGTGCTTCAACCCGTTCACCGTCTCGAAACTCAAGCAAATGGGACTTTCCTTCACGGCGTACAGTCAGGCGAAGCCAACTGGAGAGCGCATTGACAACAGACACCCCCACGCCATGCAGACCCCCAGAAACTTTGTAGCTGTTTTGATCAAACTTTCCGCCAGCATGCAGCTCCGTCATAACGATTTCGGCCGCTGAGCGACCATGTTCATCACCTTCGTGAACATCAGTCGGAATGCCTCGGCCGTTGTCGGTGACTGAAATTGAGTTATCGGTATGAATCGTGACAAGGATTTGGTCGCAGTGGCCTGCTAGCGCTTCATCAACAGCGTTGTCGACCACCTCAAAGACCATATGGTGCAAGCCAGTCCCGTCACCGGTATCACCAATATACATACCCGGGCGTTTTCGGACTGCTTCCAGGCCCTTGAGCATCTTGATCGAGGAAGATCCGTAGTCAGAGGAACCGTTTGTTGAATTATTTTCTTGTTCAGTCATTTAAGGCAGGATCTCAGATTCTCATGGGCATAACAACGTAGCTAAAGCCAGGCTCATCTTTAACTGTCAGCAGCGCACTGCTGTTGGAATCCCCAAAACCAATCAGTACTTTATCGGTCTTGAGGTTACTTAAAACGTCTTGCAGGTAAGTGACGTTGAAGCCGATTTCAATGGGCTCGCCGTAATAGTTGGCGTCCAGTTCTTCATTAGCCTCTTCTTGCTCAGAATTGGTGATCTGAATTCGGACACCACTGTCAGCCAGTGACATACGAATCCCTTTGAATTTTTCGGAAGTTAGGATTGAGGCACGGGTCAGCGATCCAGCCAGTGACGAGCGATCAATCTCGAGTTGATTGGTGTAACCCGTCGGAACCACGCGTTGATAGTCCGGAAACTTACCTTCTACGAGTTTGGAAAGCATGCGCACCTCGCCAAACTCAAAGCGAATCTGATTGCTTGCGATATCGATAGAGACGGGCTCATCGTTGTCGGCGAGTAAACGCTGTAGCTCCAGGACTGTCTTGCGCGGAATGATGACATCCTGGCGACTCAGACTCGCACCTTCAACTTTCGTCTCACACAAGGCCAGTCGGTGCCCATCAGTAGCAACAACTCGCACGACATCACCGTCAGTAATCAGCAGCAAACCGTTCAGGTAGTAACGGATGTCTTGTTGAGCCATCGCAAAATGCACCATGTGAAACAAATGCTTCAGCGTTTTCTGTTCAACTTTAAGACTGGCGCCCCAGTTTGTACTGGGCGTAACGGCCGGAAAATCATCAGCAGCAAGTGTCTGCAAAGAAAACCGGCTCTTACCAGCCGCCAATGTCGCCTTTTTGTTGCTCAGCGACAAACTGACTTCATTGTCGCCCAGATCAGGCAACGCCCTGAGGATGTCAATCAGCTTTCGAGCTGAAATGGTGGTTTCGACATCATCATTGCCCACGCCAATCTGGGCAGTTGTTTCAATCTGAATCTCGACATCAGTCGCAACCAGGCTCAGATCTGACCCTTTCTTTTTCAGTAAGACATTGGCAAGAATGGGGAGTGTGTGACGTCTTTCGACGATCCCTGCGACCGTTTGTAGAGGTTTGAGGATGGCTTCTCGGGTTGCTTTAACAATAACCATTTTTATATATAAACCTGTTGTTGGTTGTTGTCTGAAAGGTATCTCTGTTGATGAACGCCTGTATGCCCTGTCATCTGGGCGTTTGTAGCAGAAAATGGCCTGTTCATATCATTTGGCAGCTTGTGATTAACACTGAATAACTTTGCCGTTTGTCTTGCTGTCGCGACCACTAGTCGGTTCAAGGTGGTGATTTGTCCGCAATCTATTAGGCGGTTGTTAACAGTTTGTTCGATTGGCTCCATGATCAACTGCGAAGCGATTGCTCAATCGCATGGATTTGCCGATTCAATTCGGGGTCTTGCTGTCTTAGTTCAGTAATGCGCTTGGCGGCATGCATGACGGTTGTGTGATCACGGCCGCCAAACGCATCGCCAATTTCAGGAAAGCTCTTCTGAGTGAGTTCTTTGGCGAGGTACATTGCGACCTGTCTTGCTCGGGCAATGTTGGCGGGTCGACGTTTGGAGAACATGTCGCCGATTCTGATCTTAAAAAAATCAGCGACTGTCTTTTGAATGTCTTCTATCGATACCATCCGCTGGTTTTGCTTAAGCAGGTCTCTGCTGGCATGTTCAGTGACGGCGACGGTGAGGTCAACTTTGTGGAACCTCGCGTAGGCGAGTGTTCTGAGCAGTGCACCCTCAAGTTCGCGGACATTGTTTCGCACATTCTGCGCAATGAAATAGGCGACCTCTTCCGGTAGTTCTGGATACGCAGGCTCTTTTTCTCTGAGTTGCTCAGCTTTGCGCAGCAAAATGGCAACACGAAGTTCCAGTTCGGGTGGCTCAATCTCAACAATCAGTCCGCTGCCAAATCTGGATATCAAACGTTCTGCAAAATTGCTGAGATGCCTGGGATAGGTATCGCATGTAATGATCATCTGCTTCTTAGCAGCGAACATTGACTCAAAGGTGTAGAAAAACTCTTCTTGAGTCCTATCTCGATTGCCAAGAAATTGAATGTCATCAATGAGCAAAATATCGAGTGACTGGTATTTGCGTTTGAACTCTTGCGGTGTTTTTCGCTGAATCGCCAACACCATTTCATCAAAGTATGACTGCGCGTGCAGGTAGGCAATGCGCGCGTGCGGCACCTTGCGGCGAAACGAGTTACCAATGGCATTGAGTAGGTGAGTCTTACCCAGCCCGACTCCACCGTACATAAAGAGCGGGTTGTAGGTAATGCCTGGTTCTTCAACCACCTGCAACGCGGCGGCAACAGCCATTTGGTTTGATTTTCCGTGAACCAGGTTTTCAAAGGTCAGTTCGCGATTCAGGGTGTTCCTGCGAACTTCCCTCCCCGCTTTTTCGAGCTCGGCGGTTTCCTGTGCGTTTTCATAGCTAGCGCTGGGTTCGAGCGGACGTAATGGCTCAGGAGGATTGATAAGTTGAGAGGTTTCAGCCCGGGTACCTGGTTCGCTGCCTGCCGGCCTTTGTACGCCGTTGCTTGTTGCTACCGGCGAATTGGCCGGTGGGACATATTCCGGCGTTTGCTGTGCCTTCAATTGAAGAGACACAGATGTCTGCGGATCAAAGTGCTGGCGGGCTACCTGCTCGATTGTGGCGAGAAAGTTCTCTCTCACAATGTTGAGCTTGAGCGCATTCCCTAGCCCAAGCATAAGTGTGGACTTGCTTACATCGTAATCAATGTATTCAAGAGGCTTAATCCAAGGCGTAAATTTCTTGTCCGAGAGTTCGATCTCAAGTTGTTCAAGACATTTTTGCCAGCTCTGTTGCATTAAGGTGCCTGAAGTTTAAGCAGAAACGACGATATCGGCGGCTTTGGCTGAACCGCTGGAAGCCACAATCTTTGGATGTTCGCTGGAAATTCGACCCGCTGACTCACAATTGATCCCGAATTGCAGCAGCGCTCGCCAATTTAAGCTGGCATGGCGCGAATACCCTCGCCTCAGCGCCAACTAAAAATGCAGGTGCTCATGTCGGAATTGTGGGCTTTCAGGCTGACAATTCGATATGGTTGTGCACTCAGTCGACCTGATCGCCCAATCAAGGGCTGAAAATCGGCTCAGGAAGCTTGTTTTAGGACTTAATGCGTTGCTGGCGACGGTGAACCTCAACCCTCTCCTATCGACCTCAGATTCTACCTGTTTCGTGCAAGAAAGCCCAATCTTCCGATTGACAAGAACCGCCCTATCGAGTTGTAATCGAAGGCTTTTTTCAACTTAGAGCCCCATTATGAAAAGGACATACCAGCCGTCCGTTGTTCGGCGCAAGCGGACCCATGGATTTCGTGTACGCATGAAGACCCGTGGAGGCCGTGCAGTGATTCGCGCCCGTCGCGCCAAAGGTCGCAAGCGCTTGGCCGTGTAATTTGCTTGCTGATCTGCGCTTGCTGATCTGTGCTGGCTAATCTGAGTCGCGTTTGACCGACATAGTAGATAACTTCGACTAATCGGCAGGTTTTTCTCACAGGCAGCAATAATTGGCGAGCGTTTGGGCTAGGTTTTAAGCCGTTTTAAAGGCAGATAAAGGCAGATAATGCGGCTTTGGGACGAATATAGTGCCCTTCAGATTGCGGCAAATCACCATAGCGTGAGTACGACCTCACAAATCGGCTACCGTATTCATGATTGGTGGTATGACCAGGGCTGGTTTTAGAGCACCGAGGGCCCTCGATTGCCCGACGAGGCATCCCCGAGCTTAGCCAAGATCGACAATCCAGCTAAACTGCAAGCCGCAGTTGCATTCGGTTTTCTGGTTTGCGGATTCAGATAGCTTCAATCAGGGGATTTTGGCTAATTGATCGATCTTAGAAAACGGCTTCCTTAGGGGTAGATTGGCATTTGATCTGCCTAGAGCCTTAGTGAATAAACCGTCGTTTATGCTGTTTCGACTCTGCCTTGACCGTATTTTATGCGAGTAACGGTGATTTTAAGCGGAGTTAATGGTTGTTAGCCGCTGAATGAAGAAGTTTCGGACACAAAATTTCATGGCAACAAAGCTCTTG
>JBGCFG010000050.1:0-16434 GCA_045106815.1 Burkholderiaceae bacterium
GGCACCGGTAGTTTCATGGCGGCAGCCGCTACTTCACCATAGCCAAGTCGTGGGCCGGTCTCACGTGCGTCAGCGCCGTCGCCACTCATCAGGTAGATCGCGTGATCCCTGGCTTTGACGTACTCGACCGGCACTCCCCACTGCTCAGCAGCAGCCGTCTCGAGCATTTGCCGCACTGATGCGCCAATCTGCCGCATCGGCTGCAGATAGTGACGCAAACTACGCGAGCCGTCGGTGTCCTGATTACCGTACTTGGGTTCGTCGCCCTCTGCCTGTTTCAGCGAGACACGGGTCCAGTCTGCTTCGAGTTCGTCTGCCAGCACCATGGGCACGCTGGTTCTCGCACCGGTACCCATCTCTGAACGGTGGGACGTCAGCGTAATGGCACCATCGGGGGCAATCGCCACAAACACATGCGGATTGGTAACCGTCTTGTTCGGCATGGCTTCCGCACCTGTCGGGTACGGTTCGAATGCCTGAGCAACCCGCGTTGGCAAAATCTGCATGGCAAGCACTAGACCGCCCGCTCCACCGACGGATTTAATGAACGTTCGGCGGCTTGGCTTAGTCACCACCGCTTCTGGTGCTTCGTTGGCCGGTAGCTCTGCGGCCAGCGGCATGGCAGCGCCTGTTTCTTGGTTGATGTATCGCAACATGATCAAGCCCCCTTCGCAGCGATTTCAATGGCAGCGGCATCAATGGCTGCATCGATCCGTTGATAGCAACCACACCGGCAGATATTGCCGGACATGGCCGTACGAATTTCGTCTTTGCTGGGCTTTGAATTTTCGGCAAGCAAAGATGCCGCCTGCATAATCTGACCCGCCTGACAATAGCCGCACTGCGGGACGTTGTGATCCCGCCATGCTTTTTGAGTGGGGTGATTGCCCTCGGCATCCAAACCTTCAATGGTGGTGACCTGCTTACCTGCCACCTGACTCATCGGTGTGACGCAAGCACGAACAGCTTTACCGTCCACATGCACCGTGCAGGCCCCGCATAAGCCAGTACCGCAACCATACTTTGTCCCCATCAGACCAAGCTGATCGCGCACGTACCAAAGCACCGGCATCGTTGGATCACCATCGAATGACTGATCCTGTTCATTGACTTTTACTGCAATCATGTTTGCACTCCTCTTGTTAGACCACCGGGGCTGGTCTTAATGATGATGGACAGCTTACTGCGCTGGCCATTGCTTAACAAACTCTGTATCGGAACTATCCAACGCGCGTACGGTAAAACCACCTGATGCATCCGTACCAGACTCCTCATCCGGAACATAATGAAAACGGAACTTCGGGTTGTGGCTTAGCGATTGATGCCCTTCTATCTGCATCAATGCCTTGCCCGCGTACATCACCTCGACTCGATCCAAGGTTCGAATCGGAATCATCACGCCAGGCTCATTGCTAGCCTGCATGCCGTTGTAGTTTGGGTGTTCAATCAAGAGATCAGCCAACCTCGCTTTGACCTCTACACCTCCACCAGACGACGAAACGCTACCCAACGCGCCGCCCGGCAATCGAAGCTTCATTTTGCCAAGGCGCTTTTCGGTCGCCGCCGTGTCTTCAAACGGCACAACATCACAACCGCCGCTGGCCTTGATAAACGTTGAGGCTGCCACTAGTTCGCCGTCGTTGAATTCGGCAATCGCCCGGACAAAGGAAAACTCTCCCACCCGAACTCTCGTCGCGAGATCGGCGACCCCGTTTCGCTGGCTCAGATGAAACACCGCCGCCAACGGCGCCGGGTTGTGATCCACTAATAGAGTGATTCGGCGGATATACCGATCGTTCGTCTGCGGCAAAAGCGCTCGAATACTGACCGGCACAACCGCCGCATCCGTGGGCACAACGGGTGCTTTGATTTCAAGAATGCCTTCTGCGCTTCCGATGGGTTTGTCATCAAAGTACGCATCTCGCAAGAAATCCCACCGTTCCTGATGGCGCTCTTCTTCTGCTTTCAGCAGCCGCTGCCATTCGGCGTCATTCGTATTGGCATGCGCTTGTGGCAACACCATCCACGCAAGGGCAATTAGCATGCCCGCCATGAACAAAACAAACCACCGCCGACTCGTGTCGGCGGCGGTTCGCTGGCTCTTATTCACCAGATTCATCGCATTACTCCAATGCGAAGACCCAGATCATGCCGCCCTGCGGAACGTAAGTCTTGGTACCAAAAATCTTGTCGATACCATCTTGCATCCGCTGAGCGTCAACACCCCAGCCAGACTGGACAGCGATGTACTGCTTACCGTCGACTTCAAACGAACTCGGCACTGCCGTGATGCCGGAGTTGGTCCGCATTTTCCACAGGACCTTGCCAGTTTTAGCATCGAATGCTCTGAAGAATCGATCATTCGTACCGCCACCAAACACAAGATCACCGGCAGTTGCCATCAATGGGCCCCAGGTCGGGAACTCAAAGTCGTGCTGCCAGACTTTTTCATGCGAGCCAATTTTCCAGGCCTGAAGCTCTCCGATATGTGTGACCTTCTCGTCTCTCAGCGTCAAACCGATATCAGAAATCGCAGCCGTCAAAAACAATTGTCCGGGGCGATAGGTTTCTTCCTTGCCGGTCAGATGGCCACAGAGGTTTTCTTGAGCCGGCACGTACAACATGCCTGTTCTGGGACTGAAGGCTGCCGGCGGCCAATCTTTACCACCCCACAGTGACGGGCAAAACTCTGCTTTGCGCCCGATACCTGGAATCTTGGATTTGTCGTACTCGGGTCGACCGGTTTCCGGGTCAATGCTCGTGAACACATCCTGATGGACGTAAGGCTTGGCATCGACGAATTCGATCTTGCCATCCGGTTTTGGCTCGAGCGTCCACATGTACCCATTACGAGCCGCGTGAACGAGCGCCTTGACCTTCTTGCCATCACGCTCAACGGGCATCAGGATAGGTGCAGAAACCTCATCCCAGTCCCAGGCCTCATTGTGGTGATACTGGTGATAGCCCTTGAGCTTACCGGTATCCATATCCAGAGCGAGCACGGAGTTGGCGTACAGGTTATCGCCTGCCCGGTTGTCTGGCATCCATGGCGCCGCATTACCAGTGCCCCAGTAGGTGATATTGGTATCAGAGTCATACGTACCTGTAATCCAGGTAGAGACACCGCCTGTTTTCCAGGTATCACCCGGCCACGTATCGCCGCCTGGCTCACCGGGCGCCGGAATCGTGTAGGTCTTCCACGCCTCTTCGCCGGTTTTAGCATCATAGGCAGCCACAAAACCGCGAATGCCGTATTCGCCGCCTGAAACGCCAATCACGACCTTGCCTTTTGCCGTCAGAGGCGCAAGGGTCATGTAGTAGCCCTTGCCGTAGTCTTCAACCTGCTTTTCCCACTGCACTTCGCCGGTTTTGGCGTCAAGCGCAATCAGGTAGGCGTCAGTCGAGGCAAAGTAGATGCTGTCGCCCCACAAACCAACCCCACGGCTGGTTGGGTGCAACTGAAATAACTCTTCAGGAATTTCACGCTGGTAGCGCCAAAGCAAGTCGCCTGACTTTGCGTCGATTGCCATGACCTGGTTCATCGGCGTGGCAACGAACATCACGCCATCATTCACGATTGGCGGCGCCTGATGGCCCTCAACAACGCCCGTGGACAGTGTCCATACGGGTTTGAGGTCCTTCACATTGCTCGCATTGATCTGATCAAGAGGACTATAGCCCCAACCCTCATAGTTACCCCGATACATAAGCCAGTTACCGGGTTCCGGGTTATTCAATCGCTCCTGGGTAATCGTTGAATATTCAACCGCCAAAGCACCGGCACTAGCGGCCGCGAGCACCGCGCCAACTGCTAAGGCTACGATCGATTTCTGACAAGACATCTCCACCTCCTGGACAAAACACACTGCAAATGCAGATTGCCTGACAACCAGACTTCATTGCGGGATCTCTGCGGTTGGTGCCGCACCAACATCGCGGCCTATATAAGATCAAATCATGCTGATCTCTATTTTTTAAAACCCACTTTGCCGTTGAACTTAGCGGCAACAACTAACTCGCCTTTATCGTTAAGAGACATGGGCAGCACTGCCAGCCGGCGCTTCGCAGGCCCATGATTAGGCGCCCCAAACTTGGTCGCGTCGAATTCTGAGTAGTGGCAATAGCATTTAAAGGTCGTGGTGTCAGGCACCCACTGGGTCAGGTCACAGCCCTGGTGGGTGCACACAGACGAATACCCAATCACGCCATCGACGACAAAATCTTTGGTCTCTTCGTCAACCTTTGCCGGATCAACCTGTACCAGGTTGACGCCATTGAGCCGAGAACCATCGCGCATCTGGCCCGATTCGGGCTCTTTCGAGATTACCTGCAGCAATTCGGCACCACCAGGCACATCAGACGGTTTGACGGGCTCTCCCGCCCGGTCACCGAATCGAAATACGACGAGATCACCAGGCTGCGGCCTTTGGTTGCGAGGCGGCTTAGCGGCGTTTGCCGCTGGCAGTGACAGGCCAACGCCGACGCCAACGCCCAGCCCGAGTACACGCCTGCGGGGTGGGTGAAACACTAACGGTTGAACTTCGCCACCAGGTGCCGCATGGCTTCCCTCAGATACATCCGAATCACCGGGCAATACTTCGCCCGACCGCTCAGGCGAACCGCCAGCGGGGCTTCTACGTGAAACCAAACTTTGTCTCCTACCTGTGCCAGTCAGCAGTTTGAGCCGGCTTGCTCGATCGCAGCACCTTGCCGGCATATTGCCAATGGCCAATCAAACCCAATATCACCTTCTTATACAGATTAGCTTTCAGCGCAACAAAGCATCAACCAAAAGTTAACCCATCTTATGCCTGTCTGAGGGCTCTTGAAAAGAAGAATTCTCGTAACAATTCCACATTCACGATTGAAAACGCTTACGGTGCCTTTTCGGTTAGTCGGTTAAGCCAGAACGTTCCCACTGCACTCGATGAGATCAAGCGTAAGCGCTTGCGGCCTAAGCGGCGCGTTTGCTATCGTGATTCGGTCGGCCATAAAGTCGGCTGCCCATTTTTCTATAGCGTGGAACAAAGCGAATGACTCAAGCGTTGCAACATCTTTTTTCCCGCGTGCAAAAAGAAATCTCGGCAGCCTTACCCGGACAGGCTGCAGTCGTATCGAATCTCCTGGTCGCGATCCTGACTGACGGTCATGTGCTGCTCGAAGGACCGCCAGGTGTTGCCAAGACTCGCGCGGCGCTGCTGATGTCACACGCCTTTAGCGGTAGTTTTGCCCGAATCCAGTTCACGCCCGATCTACTGCCCTCAGATTTAATTGGCACAAATGTCTATGATCCGAGCGAGCATCGTTTTGAGTTTCACCGCGGACCGCTGTTTCACGGATTTATCCTCGCTGATGAAATCAATCGGGCGCCCGCCAAAGTTCAGGCTGCACTCCTTGAGGCCATGGCCGAGCGCCAGATAACTGTCGGTGGCAGTACCCATCAGTTGGACGAATCCCTTTTCGTGGTTGCCACGCAAAATCCGATTGAAGATGAAGGCACATACGAATTACCAGCAGCGCAACTCGATCGCTTTGCGTTGCGCGTCAAGGTTAACTGGCCGGCGCCAGAGGCAGAGGCGCAAATGCTCGAACTCGTACTTGGCGAACGGCGTGGCGGCAATGCGTACCGCCCACCCATGGATGACATCAGCCAGATTACGAGTCAGGAACTAGCGCAAGCGCGCAGTGAGGTACTTAAAGTTCATGTCTCTGCCCCCATCCAGGAATACATTGTTCGCTTGGTGAACGCGACTCGCCAAGGTGAAACGAGTGTTGCGGTAAGACAAGCCGTCAGTCCACGCGGGACGCTGGCACTGGCACATCTGGCATGCGCACGTGCCTGGCTGTCGGAGCGAAAGTTCGTTGAACCAGACGACATTCAACAGCTGGCTAGCCCGGCACTCGCTCACAGACTGAGCTTGGATCACGCTGCCTTGCATGGCGGCCTCACCCAAGATGGGGTCATTGAACAAGTCGTCGCGACTGTAGCGGTGAGCTAGTGACGCCACGCCGCGATCACGAGCACGGTGCCAATCGTGCTGACAACGACCGTAATCACCGAGCAACGCCGGCCGACAAGCACAGGCCGCTTGATCTGCCTCTTAAAACCTTGATCCAAGCGACGCGATTTATGCCACCGCCTCGGCGGCATCTAAAAACGGGGCGTCCAATCACAGGCGCTTTGGGCGAGGGTAGGCAGATCAGTCGTCAACGCGGCGCTGGTGACGAGTTGGATAGCATTGGGCCTTTTCAAGACGGGGATGATCCTCGACACATCGACTGGTCGGCCAGCGCGCGGACGGGTCGACCCCAGGTACGGCGTTTTTTAGCGAGGGTGCATCGACCCTGCATGATATTCGTGGACATGAGAACTTCTATGTTCTTTGGCACTGAATGGTGCGTCCCGGCAATGCAGGCCTGTTTACAGGCCGCAGCGCTCAGCGCATTTCTGCAACGCCGCCAGGAACCGTTTTCGATCATAGGGCTGGGAGGAACTGCACTGATGCCTATCAACCTGCAGCGCCTGGAGAGAGTTGGACGGCATGCGCGTTTTCGGGCACAAGTTCTCGATCATTTGCAGCAGCACTACCAACTAGCACTGACCAGAAAAGAAGAGCACACCCCGGATTTAGCCGACCTGTTGGATACCGTGCTGACTGATCTGCCTTTTGACTACGATGCGGTTGTTGTGAGCGACTTTGGCCAGATGAGTGAATCGGTTTCGTCAACGCTCACCCGGCGCCGGGTTCATTCTGTTCACGCCCTGATCGTGAATGACCCTGTTTTTGATGGTCACTGGCGTGCGGGACACTATCCCGGTCGCCTGAGCCATCAAGCGAGTTCGCAGATATTCCGCGTGCCAAGACAAACACCACAAGAACAGCAACAAACTCTGCGGCGCTGGCGGACTGACGCCATGCTGCGGCTTGCTGACCAGGGTTTTGGTGCCATCTGGGAACCCGCTCACCAGCCAGCTGACGTGACTAGACCATGACACCTGAGAATGCTCTGCTGCAGTTGCGCGACATTCATTTACCACTAACAGACCAAGGTGTGGGCGCGCTCCCGATCTGGGTACTCCCGGTATGCGCAGCTGCTATTACCCTGCTCATCTGGTTGTGGCTAAAACGACAGCGTGCACATAATTGGCAGCGTCAGACTGAGCGTGAACTCGACGACATCACGCACACGATAGAAAATGGTGAGTTGCAGCTTGGCTGGCAGCGACTTGGCATTGTCCTTAGGCAGCTGGCGCTCCTTCACGGCAGCCAGCACATGCCTGCGTCGTGTACAGGAGACCAATGGCTCAGTACTCTGGATCAGATTTTTTCCACTGACAAGTTCACAGGCGCGGATGGTCTAATCCTCTTGAAAGCACCTTATCAAGCACCGTCTGAGTTGCCGATCGAACAATCAAAACCAGCATTGCTACGCCTGATCCAGACTGTCAGAGACACGCTGCCGTCACTCGACTCGCCGCGCGCATCATGACAAGTTTGTTGGCATTGGACTTGCTGCGCCCAGGCGTTTTGCTGCTGGTGCCACTGCCATGGATCTTTTGGCGCTTTGCGCGTGCGGCCTCTTCTGGGCGTACCCTGATCATTCCCGAACGTATGCAAACTTACCTGGCGCAGTTTGCTTCGCCTCGCCGGCAACGAGTGGCATCTTCAAAACTAAGGTGGGTACTCGCACTGACGGGTTGGGCCGGGCTTGTCCTGGCGCTAAGCGGGCCACTAAGCGGAAAAATTCCGCTCGCGGACGCGACAGGGCGAGACTTGATCATCGTCATTGATCTGTCAAAGAGCATGCAGACTCAGGATGTACAGCTTGGCGATGATCTCGTGACTCGCGTCGATGCCGTTAAGACCCTAGCGGGTCGGTTTATCCGCCGGCGTGATGGCGACAGAATTGCCTTGGTTGTGTTTGCCGACCAACCTTTTCTAATTGCCCCCCTAACCTACGATGTTGCGACTGTAAGCCGCTTTCTTGATGAGGTGGGCGTAGGACTGCCGGGCAACAAGACGGCCCTCGGAGACGCCATTGCCCTGAGTGTTAATCAACTGACTGGAGGGGGCAGTAGTCGCAGCGATGGCAAAGTGCTGCTTGTTTTAACTGACGGCGTCAGCAACGCCGGAGCCAACTCACCTGAACGGGCAGCCAGTCTCGCGGCTAAGCTGGGCGTGCGTATTCATACAATTGGATTTGGCGCGCATATCGCCAGCGCGGGGGCGCCAAGTCAAAATGGTGAGCCCAGTCAGATCGATAAAGAACTTAGAGCAATCGCGGTCGCAACCGGTGGTCAGCACTTCTCCGCACCGTCTGCGGTGGCCTTGCAGTCTGTCTACCGAACACTGGAAGCCATTGAACCGACTGAGAGTAACCAGGCAACCCGTTACATACGCCACGACCTCACACCTATCGCGCTGAGCGTGGCGGTGTTGATGCTACTGTTGATTGCATTACTCGACTGGCGCACCGGTAAGTGATGACGAATTGGACAATCATGCAACCGTGGTGGCTAGCGCTGTCAGCAATAGCCCTGCCACTGCTGTTTGTGAGTCGCCAAAATGGCCGGCTGCGTCTGCCAGGCTCATGGTCGAGAATCGTGTCACCCTCGGTTCAAACGCACTTAAATCATTGGATACCGTTTACTGACGATCGACACTCGCGAGTCAAAGTTGCCGGTCTATTCGTTTTGTTGGGCCTGGCGCTAGCCGATATTTCAAGCGGCCTGACAACCAAGTTGCCCGAACGAGCTCTGCACGGCCGCGTATTGCTGATGGACATGACAGAGGATGCATCGTTTGCTGCACAACTGTTTGTCGCCAGACAACTAGTTACCCGCTCGCCGGATATTCCAACATCCATTGTTGCCACTGCGGCCGACGCGTATGACGTGGTGCCCTTGACGACAGACCCCGGCCAACTGGATCGCTATTTGCGAGTACTCAACCCTGCGTTGATGCCAGGAAGCGGGCGACGCCTGGATCTTGGCATCACAAAAGCGAACACAGCATTGCAACAGGCCAAGATTCAGGCTGGGCAGATTGTTGTTCTGGGTACTGGCACAGCGCCACCGGCAGTCCGACTTGCATCACACGCTGGAGCTGCCGCTGGCGACAGCGCGCCGATCTCGGAAACTGCTCGCTGGATCGTTCTCAGTGAGACTCCAACCGAGGAATGGCGCCGATATGCAGATACTATTGATGCCCAGATCCTCACGGCGGGCCAGCTAAGCACGCTAGACGATCGCCTGCTTGCCAGACGGGACGACGCTATTTTGGCGAGCACGCCAATCGATCAGCGACAGCAACTGACGCCATGGTTTGTTGCCGCTTGCCTGCCGCTATGGCTCATGGTGTTTTTTCGGCGTCGTGACCTATGAGTCTTGACGCCACCCGCCCATCCTGGCTTAGCTTTAGCTTTGGGCAAGTCGTAGCGTTGCTGCTGGTCGTGAGCGCCATCTCCCTCTCTGTCGCCGCACTGCAGTATTTGCTATCGCTTGCAGGCGACCCCGTCAGCAGGACAAGCATTGGTCAGCAGCTACTAAAAGAGCAGCGCCCGCTGGAAGCCGCGCTAGTGTTTGAGCAAGCCGACTGGCAGGCGGTTGCGCACTTTCGCGCAACCAGATATCGCCGCGCGGCGCAGATTTTTCAGACGATCGAATCCACTGAGGCTTTGTACAACTACGGTGTCTCCCTTGCCCGACTGAGACGTTGGGATGATGCAATTGCCGCTTTTCGCGTTGTACTCGATGCGCACCCAGAGCACGAGGACGCCAGGTTCAACTACGAGCTGATTCGTCAGGTAATAGAGGAAAAGACAGAGCAGCGTGCCCGCCAGGAAGGCGCCGACCAAGGCGGGCAACTGCATGAAGTCAGTGAAGACGTAGATCAACCGGCCGTGCAATCTGCTGGACGGGAAAGCGATGAGGCGATCAAACCGGACACTGCTGCAGGTGGCAAAAAACCCCCTCAAACCGCCCAGGGACAGTCGAATGATGGCAACGCGAGTCCGCAGCAGTCTCCCGGCCAACGGCAAAAGGCATCTGCGGCTCAGGAGCGTCAAGCCAGCGATCCATCGCTGGCGAATCTGGGCGACCGAACCAGCGATGCTGCTGAAAAGGCGCCTGATACCAATGCTGAGCAATCCCGAACCGAACGCAACCAATCCGAGGCACGATTGGCCCAGGATATTCAGGCGCGCCAACTCGTGGATGACCCCGCCCGAGTCCTGACTGCGCGACTGCAAGCGGCCGCTGAAGCTGCGCAATTAGCCGCTCAAAGGCGAGATCCTTAGGATGCATCCAGTACGCGGTCTTGTGCGCGACTCTCTAAGCGCTCTATTGATTTTGTTCGTTCTGCTCACCGCAGGCCATGTCGGCGCTCAACAGCGCGAGATGACGCGCTCGCCCGAACTTATCGTGGGCGTATCACTCAACAAGGCCCACGTGCAACAGAAGATTATTCAGCGGATCAGACTGGAGTCACCTTTCAGATTTGATGGCTTGCGCGTAGAACTTGGCACACCAACCGGCGCCGACGTGCTGACTCTGCAAGCACCCAATGTGAGACCGTTTGAGAATTGGGATGTCAGCGGCTTCGTGTATGAAACCAGTCGCGCGCTATTTGTGCATGACGCCGGCCCGTTCACTGTGCCGACTATCACTGCACGCGGGCTAACAACCAATGCGGCTGGCATTCAGAGTCCCTTTGAAACGACCTGGCCCGGCAGCACCATCGCGATCTCCCCGCCGGAACATGCCATGCTCAACGATCCCTGGTTGGTTGCTGATGACGTTACCCTCAGCGAAAGCTGGTCACGCCATCCCGATTTATTGAAAGTTGGCGAAGTCGCCACCCGCACCATCACAGTCCAGGCAAAGGGCGCCAGAGCCGAGCAAATTGACGCACCAGTGATGTCGCTGGGTACCGGCGTGCAGGTCTTGCCGGGTCAAACCACCCGCAGCAATGAAGTTACCGATAACGACGTTACGGGCACGTTGAAGCAGCAATTTGAAGTGCGAATTGCAAGTGAACAACTCAGCGACATTGCACCCATCCAGGTCGCCTGGTGGGATGCAACGAGCCAACGACCAAGCACCAGTGCCGTCAGGGGCTGGCGAATCGAACCCATCCTGCCCGTCCAATCTTCTCTCGTGCAATCGTTGGTTGAGGAGGCCTATACGCGCCAGCAACAAAGCCGCGCAATCTTATTTCTCGGCGTATTGCCTGCTCTGCTTTTTCTACTCGTTCTTAAGCTGATACTCAGGCGATTTCCATCCATCGGCAACAATCTCAAGCGAGTGGGCCAAAAGATTGCAGATCAATTGCTAGGCCCTTCAACGGACTTGCCAGACATGGGCTTTAGCCGGCTTCAAAAACCGCCACGCGAAGATCAATCATGACAGGCGCATTTTGAGGCAAACGATTGACACCCAAGACGCTGCGAGGGTGGCGGCCAGCCTCACCAAACGCCTCGATAAAAACGCGTGAGGCATGGTCGGCAATAGCCGAAATGCCATCGAAATCAGCTGCACAGGCAACGTAGGCATTCATATGCAACACGCGTTCGACGCGGCTCAGATCGCCCAACGCATTGTTTAGACGGCTAATGGCCTGCAGCCCACACTGACCCATCTGGCGGGCTGCCTCTTCAGGACTCACTACCTGGGGTACCTGACCCTGGTGCTTCACGACCCCGCCAACTTTAGCAAGCTGTCCGGCCAGCCAGACAACCCCTTGATGTTCGACGAACGCCAGATAGTTAAATGCGGGATCTTCTACAGCGGGCAGTGACATACCCGCCGCCTTCAAACGGTCAATTGGATTCATTGCTAAACTCTGCCACGGAAAGTGCGGATCAGCCTAACTAATTGGACTTTGTGGGTACCGCATCAACAATTATCGATCGTTTGGCCCGGTGGTGTTGTCCGGAATTGCCCTGCAATGCCATCGCCAGATCAATCAGGGAGACTCATATGACCACACGAAAAAAATCCTCACGCTTAACACCGGTTGCGCTTTCGGCCGCTCTTTTTGTTGGCGGCATCACGGGCTCAATGCTGGTGGCGAGTTCACCTGCCCACGCCGCAGACGAGGTTAACTGGAACTTCTCCGCATGGGGAAAACGGCGCGCATTTACCGAAGGCGCTGAAGCCATGATCGCCCATCTGAAAGAAGCCTCGGGCGGCAAGTTCAACATCACTATGAATTATGGCGGCACGCTGTCAAAGCCCAGAGAGAACCTCGACGGCATCTCGCTAGGCGCGTTTGAAATTGCGATGTTCTGCGCTTCTTACCATCCGGATAAGAATCGGGCAGTCACGGTGCTTGAGTTACCCATGCTGCCTGTCGCTGACACAAGCGTGCAAAAGGCAATCGATCTGGCCGTCTATAAGCACCCGTATGTCGAGAAGGAAATGGCCAAATGGAATGCAAAGCTGCTGATGTCTGCTGCGCTTCCCCAGTATGAGTTTATGGGCAAAGGCAAGCCACCCAAGACACTCGCAGACTTTAACGGTATGCGGGTTCGTGCTTTGGGCGGCATCGGCAAAGCCATGGCTGTGATCGGTGCCGTGCCTACGACCGTGACAGCGCCTGAAACCTATCGCGCCATTGAAAGCGGCACAGTTGATGCGGCCGCCTTCGCGTTCTACTCACACTTCTCATACAAGATCAATGAAGTGTCCACCTGGCGAACAACCAATATGGCGCCGGGTTCTGTGAACTGCCCAACCGTTGTCAACATCGACGCCTACAACGCACTATCTGATGCCAACAAGAAGCTACTCGATGATGCAGTCGACAAAGGCTATGCAGCCCTCGAGAAGGCCTATACCGCCTCAATAGAGAAGTACGAGCCAGTTGCCGACAAAGCCGGGATGGAAAAAATCACCTACACGGATGCCGAACTTGCAGACTTCCGGGCCAAAGCTGCCCAGCCAGTTTGGGACGCCTGGGTAAAAGAGCAAAGCGCTCAGGGCGTACCTGCTCAGGAGTTGCTCGATCTGGTGCTCAAGACTGCGGCTGACGCCACGAAGTAACAGGCCGGTTTTGAAGGTCTAACGAAGTGGCTGTCCGGAATCTCCGGACAGCCATTTTTTTATCGGAAGAGTCAATGAGTAAGCCATCACCAAGACCCAGCCGCTTAAGTGGCATTGATCGGTTCTTTACCCGCATTGAAGACGGGATGAATCTGTTCGCAGCAGGCGCCATTTTCCTGTTGATGTTTCTCGCCGCGATCCAGGTAGTAGGCCGCAAAGTATTCAACATGCCCATCCCGGGCTACATCGACTTTGCTGAACAATCGATTGCGATTTTTGCCTTCCTAGGCGCCGCTTATTGCCAACGGCTCGGCGGCCATGTCCGCATGGAGTTGATTCTGGACAAGTTCAGGGGTCGTCTGCTTTGGCTGCTTGAGCTGATTACCGCAACGGCAGCATTCGTGATCATCGCGATTCTGGCCAAATATAGTTTTGATCACTTTCTGCGGGCCTGGCAAATCGGGGACAGCACCATCGATATCAATCTGCCAGTCTGGCCATCGAAGTTGCTCGTCTCCGTCGCACTGATGTTTCTGGCTATCCGCTTGCTGATTCAGGTTGTCGGCTTTTTCAGGCTACTGAAGGACCCAGCTAAAGACCCCGTTGCCGTTCCACTCATAGAAGACATACAGGCCCAAGCTCGTCAGGAAATTGAGTCAGGTCGTGCAGTAGAGGCAGCAACGAAATGACGAACCTTGAAATTGGCCTTATTTTCACCGGCCTGATGATGGTGATGTTGTTTGCCGGTATGAGGGTGGCGTTCGCCGCTGCATTTTCCGGCACGTTTGGGTTGATTGCGATTCTCGCGCAACGAATGGATCTAGAAAGAGCGATCAACGCGGCACTCGGTATTGCGGGCACTGTGCCGCACTCCAAAGCCGTTACCTACGCTCTGTCTGTGTTGCCCATGTTCATCCTCATTGGCTTTCTCGCCTTTCATGCGGGCATCACGAAAGCCTTGTTCGAGGCGGCTAAGCGCTGGTTTGGACGGCTGCCCGGCGGCATGGCCGTTGGTACAGTCTTTGCCACCGCCGGATTTGCCGCAGTCTCCGGGGCCAGCACAGCAACCGCAGCGGTTTTCTCGCGAGTTGCCATCCCGGAAATGCTCAAAGAAGGCTATGACAAGCGCCTGGCCTCGGGGGTGGTCGCGGCGGGCGGCACACTCGCCACGCTCATTCCGCCGAGCGCGATTCTCGTGATCTACGCCATCATCGTTGAGGAGTCGGTCGGCAAGCTGCTGCTCGCCGGATTCTTACCCGGCATTGTGTCGGCCATCATCTATGCCGGCATCATCATCTTCACGGTGATGATGAAACCCGAATCCGGCCCGCCCAGCCGTATCTACTCATGGAAAGAGAGGGCAAGCTCCCTGCCCGGTACCTTCCCCATCATTGGTGTGATTTTCATCATCTTCGGCAGTATGTACTTTGGCTGGGCGACCCCAACTGAAGCAGGCGCGTTGGGTGCGTTTGTCGTGTTTGTGCTGGCGATGATTCGTGGCATGCCATCGAGCGCATTGAAGGAAGCACTAATCGAAACCAGCAAGCTGACTGTGATGATCTTCACGATCATCTGGGGCGTGCTCATCTATGTGCGCTTTCTTGGGTTTGCCGGTCTGCCGCAGGCATTTGCCTCCTGGATTGACTCGCTGCCGTACTCACCCTTGACCATTCTCATCTGCATCTTGCTTGTCTATGCCATCCTGGGCATGTTCATGGATGCCATTGGCATGCTCATGTTGACGCTACCAGTCGTGCACCCGGCCATTGTCGTACTCGGTTACGACACCATCTGGTTCGGCATTATCGTTGTCAAGATGGTGGAGCTTTGTTTGATTACCCCGCCCATCGGCCTGAACTGCTTTGTTGTGAGTGGGGTGGTGCCCGAGATTAAAGTGCAAGACGTCTTCCGCGGATGCTTTCCGTTCTTTGTGGCAGACGTCTTGACGGTCGCAGTGCTCATCGCCTTTCCCCAGATTGTGCTGATCATTCCCAACATGATGAGTGGATAGATCTCGCAAAGAGTGGACAGGCTCATCAGAAAAAAAACGGTCTGCTACCGCTTGGTAGCAGACCGATCAGTCTCGCGGTTACGCCGTTGACCTGACCAGCGCAAACCATAATGAGAAGGTACCAGCAAAGGCTGTGAATCGTGTCGATATCCCCAGAAACACCCCTCCAGCTCAGGGCTCGCTAGGGGTGGCGGGGCTGCCGGCCGTGTCACCAGAATTCAATCACTTGGCAGATTTCGTTCGCGCTGGGTCTGAATAGATTTGCTTGACCTTCGCAGCAAAGCGTAACCAAAACTCAAGCGGCAAAAGCAACACTTACTACGGGGTCAGCCGCCCAGATTGCGTGCCATCATTGAATGAATGCGCTCCCAGTGGCGCTCACCAGCCGCCTGGTTGTAATCAGCCCGTGAAGGAAACGCAAAGCCGTGGGTGGTATCCGGATACATCTCAATCCGGGCATTCCAGCCAGTCTGTTTAATGATGCCCGGTAGTGCTTCCAGGACCTCCCCAGGCACCCACGGATCATCCGAAGCAAACGCCAGATAAGTCTCTGCGGTGACTTTGGCAGCATCATGGTGGGGCGAATCGGGTTCATCCGAAACGATACCGACACCATAGAACGATGCAATCGCTGCTACCTGAGTTCCAAGCGCAGCCGCAACGGCAATGACGAACTTGCCACTCATGCAGTAGCCAACACAGCCTATGGGTCCATCGGCAGCGCCGGGGAGCGCGCGCAACGCTGGTAGCAGTGCCTCAGTGTCGCTCACAATGCCCGCATTGGTTAGTGAAAGCCGGCACTCATGCATGCGCTTTTGATGCGACTCATCTGATCTGATCTTGGTCAGATCGTAGCCGTAGTGCCCTTCGCGACCCACTCGGTAGTACAGGTTAGGCAGCGCAACCAGATACCCTACCGAGGCCAGCCGACTCGCCATCTCGCGGAGCTCGTCGCGAATACCGGGCGCATCCATGTAGATCACGATAACGGGGTGCGGCCCGTTCTCTTCTGGCTGAACCACAAAGGTGTCAAGCGTGCCATCTGGTGTCTTTACGACGATCTCTTGTTCAAGCATACGGGTTACTCCATTTCAGAATAGGTCGAACAATAGCTTATCTGCATACCCCGCTTCTGTATGCGGCAAACATGTCGGAGCGCTTTCACCCGAGGCCCAGCATCCACTTAGCTTAGGCTAACCATCGACCCAAACGGCGCTCTAAGGCGAGTGAACAAATCAGCAACAGCCCAGACCACGGGAAATCTTGGACGGTAGTTGGCAGGACCATCCAGGTCGGTCAGAAAAACACCGATGTCCGCCCCGTCGGCATCAGCCGCTTCAAGCAAAGGCGTAAAGTCGGTTCCACCACCACCGGCAAC
>JBGCFG010000051.1:0-17897 GCA_045106815.1 Burkholderiaceae bacterium
ATCAAGGCTGCCACTGAATCAATATCGTTCAAGGTCGCCTTGGCAAACCCGGGCACTTTGGGTTCAAACAGGGGCTCAAACGCAGGCTTACCAGATGCTGACATAGTGGCAAGCGTGCGACCATGAAACGATCGCTTAAAGGTAATGATTTCGAAGCGGCCGCGTGACTCGCCAAACCGGCGCACGAGCTTGATTGCGCCTTCATTGGCCTCTGCGCCAGCGCTCGCGAAGAACGCCTGATCAAACCCGCTGTGCTGGGTAAGCAGCTGCGCCAGTTCAATCGCAGGGGCATTGAAGTAGGCCGGGCTGGGAGAGATCAACCTACTCGCTTGCTCGTTTAGTGCCTCATGGATGGCGGGTGGGCAATGGCCCAGGCTGTTAACTGCCCATCCCTGCACAAAATCCAGATAGGGTTCGCCGTGCTCATCCCATAGCCAAGTGCCCTCACCGCGCACGAAGACAAGCGATGGGCGCGGCGTGATGGGCATCAAGGTTTTAACAGGGTAGGCGTCAAAAGGTTTCATGGTTTGGTCTCGCAACAAAAAAAGCCCCGGTAGGCTGCCTACCGGGGCTTTTTTTGTCGGAGGCAGCCAAATGACTGCCCCGCACGAATGTGGGGGCAGACTCAGGGGCTGCGTCGGTTAATAGTCTGGGTTTGGGTGGACGTCATGCCTGCGAGCTTAGAGCGAATGTCGCCGCCTGACAAGTGCTTCGCCTACGCACCAATCGCTAAACCTGACGACCCAGCCGGCGCTGAGGCCATCTGATGAGGCGCTTGATGCTTTGCAGTTTGACCAATGGAATGACAAAAAACAGCACCGATAAGCCAATGAAAAGGGCCGACAGAGGCCGCTCAACGAAAGTCATCGGATCGCCCTGTGACGATATCAGTGCCTGACGCAGTGACTTTTCCATGAGCGGTCCGAGCACAATCGCGAGGACCAGCGGCGCGAGTGGATAGTGGCATTTGCGCAGGAAGTAGCCGGCAATCCCAAACAAGGCAATCAACCAGACATCATGCATCCGTTGGTTAGGGGCATAGCCACCGATAATGCACAGAATCAGAACCATGGCGCACAGGATCGGGAAGGGCATACGCAGCGCGTAGACGAACAGCGGAATGAGCGCGAGGTTGACCAGCAACGCCAACAAGTTAGCCGAGTAAAGACTAGAGATGAGCCCCCAGACAAAATCCTGCTGCTCAATAAACAGCATCGGCCCCGGCATGAGGCCCCACATCACCATGCCGCCCAGGAGTAGCGCGGTCGTTGGCGAGCCTGGGATACCGAGCGTAAGCATGGGCAGCAAAGAACCGGTACTGGCTGCATTGTTGGCCGTTTCTGGCGCGATCACACCTTCGACAGCACCCTTGCCAAACGACTCTGGATTTTTTGAGCCGGACTTGGCCATGCCATAAGCCATGAGTGAGGCAGGCGTTGCGCCGGCCGCCGGCAATAGTCCGACAAAGAAGCCAAGTACCGAGCCGAAAGTCATGGTCTTGAAGTGGCCGAACACTCTTTTGACCCCGGCCCAAAGCTCAGACATGCGAATGCTGACAGTCGTAACAGGCGGGTTGTTGCGAGACTGTTCGATCGTCCACAGAATTTCACCCACGCCATAGATGCCGATTGCGAGGACCAGAAAACTGATACCGCTGTAAAAGCCGGGAAGGTCAAGAAAGACAAGCCTTGGCTGGCCTGAAATGAGATCCATGCCCACCGTACTGAGCACCAGGCCAAGCGCGATCATCATGATCGTCTTAAATATGTTGTCACCCCCCAGGCCAACAAACGTGGTGAACGCCAGTAACACCAATGCAAATTCTTCTGCTGGGCCGAAGGCGAGCGCCAGGTCGGCCAGCGGGGCGGCAAACATCGTAAATAAGATGACGGAAATCGTGCCCCCAACAAATGAGGCAACGGCTGCTGCGATCAGCGCTTCGCCAGCGCGGCCTTGTACAGCCATGGGCCTGCCGTCGAATGTCGTTGCGACAGCTGTTGACGCGCCCGGTATGCCCAGCAAAATCGAGCTGATCGCACCGCCGTACATCGCGCCATAGTAGATAGCGCCGAGGAAGATAATCGCTGATTCAGGCGGCACGATGAAGGTTAGTGGGAGCAATATGGCGACGCCATTGACCGAGCCAAGTCCAGGCATTGCGCCAATAAACAATCCAAGGCTCACACCAATCACAATGATGATCAGGTTTAACGGGCTGAGTGAACTGGCAAAACCCTGTAGGAGCAGATTGAGTGTATCGATGGTGAGCCCCTAGAAAAATATGGCGTAGAGCGGTATGAACCACTCTTCGGTGAATCCTTTTGGCAGCAAAATCTTCAGCGTGACTTCGAAGAAGAAAAACATAACCACTGGGGTGATAACCGCAAACGCAGCCGTTAGCCGCCACGTCATTTTAGAGAATCCGCGCAGGTAGATGACGAGAAAAAGCGGTATGGTCAGGTAAGTGCCGATGACGGGCAATAGCGCAATCGTGACGAGCAGCAGCCCGGCAATCACAGCCAGGTCCTTCAACGCCGCCCGATCAATAAATGCGCGTCCATCAGGGTTAGGTTCACGGGGTTGGCGAACCGTCTGCACCACGATGCTGGCGCCGCAAATCAGCATGACCAGCGACAGCCAAAACGGGAAGGCGCCACCGCCTGGCCCTTCATCCGGCACCCATCCCACGGGTAGCGCGGTAGCTGCCAGTAGCGTGTAACCCGCAAATAGCATCAGGACCATGGCACAAGCCAACTCGGCTTTGCGCATGTGCTTCTCCTCACTCAAGCACCGAAGCAGCAGGCCGCACCTTGATTCGGCTAGCTGCTGCGGTTGAACGTGCCTGCGCCTGATCACCAAGCGCAGGGGGCACCGCTGGGTCTTATTGCTTTGCCTGTCCGATCTTGGTCAGGATCTCGGCATGCAACTCGCGCTCCTTCAGGAAGTAGGCCTGAAGCTCTTCACCCGTTAGAAAGTCGGCAATAAGCGCTTTTTCGGTCGTGTACTTTTGCCACTCGGATGACTTGTGAAGTTGCTCGAACATATTCTCGTAGTAAGCAACGGCTTCTTTTGGCATGTCGGCCGGCCCTACAAAGCTACGTTGCATTTTGTAGACCAGATCATGCCCTTGCTCACGCATCGTGGGCACGTCGGGCAGGGCACCCATACGCTCTTCTGTGAACGCGGCAATCGGGATGACTTTGCCGGCTTTGGCAAAGGCCAGCGCTTCGGATGGGTTGTTAACCGTTGAGTCGATGTGCCCACCAACCAGGTTCTTGGCCACCGTGCCGCCCCCTTTGAACGGTACGTAGGTGAACTTCAGGTCAAACGTATCTTCGAGCATCGCGGTAACAAGCGAGTCCTCCTGGCCGGTACCAGTACCGCCCATTTTCCATTTGCCATCGGCCGCCTTGACGGCTTTAACGTAGTCTTCGAGATTCTTGATGCCACTATCCGCATTGACCCAGAGCACGAAGGTATCGAGAGCCATACGTGCGATTGGCGTGAAGTCCTTAATATCCACGCCAATGTCGTTGCGTAGCGGAGTGGTGTAGTAACTGTTCAGCGTTGCCATTACCTTATGGGTGTCGCCCGAGTTGTCTTTCAGGTAACGCAAGGCTTCGGCGCCAGAGCCTCCGCCTTTGTTGACTGGAAGGATGGGCATCTTGCTGAACTTGTTTTTCTGGGCGATTGACTGGATCAGCCGAGCCAGTCTGTCAGCGCCACCACCCTGACCAGCCATGATCACCATTTCAACGGGTTTTTTGGGGGCCCAGTCCTGAGCATTTGCCGTCGCGGATGTGCCTAACAGTGCTGCGCTGGTCAGGGCCAACGCGGCGAATGGGGCAGAGCGTTTTGATGCAAGTGGTTGCTTAATCAAGATGTCCTCCGTCAGAGTGGATGTTGCGAACCGGGCCGGAGTGTCACACCGAAATGAAACGGAAAAAATCTCCACTATGTGAAAACAAGAATTTGGAAAAAAGCATTCGCTACAGGCCTGTTCTTCAAGCCACAAACGCGCCCAGATCTTGATTCCTTTTAACTGGCCGATGGCACACCCAAGGCCTGATGCTGGCGAAACAGATTGGTCCAGCTAGCCGCCCGACAATGCAGCGATGATCTGCACAAACGTTGCGCGTGATTCATCGCAAAACTGCTTTTTTTAAGGGGTTTTGTGGGCGTTCGTTCTAACCTTCTCATGACTCGTGTCTGAGCAAGACAGATTTGAGGCGAAAGCATTCTTGGCTACAACGAGCCGGTGCGGCGCGTTGTTAATCGGGTCGCCGGCCAGCCTGCCATGCGGTGCGAGTCGAGACGCATGTCTGCATCGACGAAATAACCTTTAAGACCCCTAACAATAGAAAGGTATGGAGTTCATTAGCATGTCGTCAATTTGGTTAGACTGCTGCGTTTAAACCAAGGAGCTTCACTATGTGCAGCAGTGATTCATCAGGCGAAGCAATCGGCACTGTGCTGATCGACAATGACACCGTCCGCGTCACTGAATGGCGTTTTCCAAAGCGTGGCGACCGAACCGGCTGGCACCGACATGAATATGACTATGTCGTCGTTCCACTTTTCGACGGTGTGCTGGAAATTGATGTTGGCAATGGCGAGCAGGTTCGCGCTGAACTTCGCAACGGGGTGCCTTATTACCGCGACCTTGGCGTGGAGCACGATGTCATCAACGGCAACGACTTTGAGTGTGCATTCATTGAAGTCGAAGTCATTAAGTGAACGAGTCTAGTAAAGCTCTGTTAGCGCGATATTTCTTCTTGGCCTAGCCGCCAGGTCGCTCCGCACCGGGAATCCGCATGCCGTCGTAGTCCACCTGAACATGCTCAGCATAGGCTGGGCGGTCACTCAAGCGGGCGTAGTAATTACTGAGGTTTTTCAACGCTGGTCGCTCAATTTCGAGCGTGTGGTAGCGGTACAAAAACGCTCCAAAGCTGAAATCAGCAAGTGACAGCGCGCCCGAGGCGATGAAATCCCGCTCGCCCAGAAATCGGTCAGCCAGCGTGGCTAACTGGTGTAAGCGACTAATCTGTGCGGCCACCTGGTCGGGCTGGCGGTCTTGCCGGGCCACCCGGATATGTGTCACGAACACGGCCGTCATGGCTGGCGACCAGCTCGATTGCACCCAACTCATCCACTGATCAATCTGCGACCGCGCAGCGGGATCTTCGCCAAAGTATGCCGATCCGTAGCGCGAACCAAGATAGCGCAGCACAGCCTCAGACTCCCAAACGATCACTTCGTCGTCGCATAGCGTCGGTACGACGCGGTGCGGGTTCATCTGACCATACTCAGCGGTATCAAGCCCACCAAACGCGCCGCCAACATCTTTTCGGTCGACGGGTAGCCCGAGCTCACCAATTAGCCACATCGGTTTTTGAACATTGACCGATGTTTTTCGTCCCCAGAGCGTGAGCATGATGAATCCTTTGTGGTGTGAGATTGAAGTTAGGTAACCAGGTGCCGTGGTGTCCCTTGTTCGAACGCATCAATGTTGCCTATTAATTGATCGAACAGGGTTTGCATCGCACCGACGCTTGCCCATCCGACATGCGGCGTGAGAATGACGTTGGGTGCTTTTGCCAAGGTCATGATGGTGCTGTTCGCCGGCGGCGGCTCCGTCGCAGCGACATCAATGCCTGCGCCCGCGATCAGCCCTTGCTCAATTGCCGTTGCCAGGTCGGTTTCATCAATGATGCCGCCCCGCGCTGTATTGATCAAAACGGCTGTTGATTTCATGCCTTTGATAAACGGCAGATCAATCAGTCCCCGCGTTTCATCCGTAAGGGGGCAGTGACAGGTGATGACATCAGCCGTTTCGCGCAATCGCGCGATATCAACCAGCTCGCCCGGTGCTGGCACCGACTTGGCATAGGCATCGGTATAGATCACCTTCATGCCAAATGCCGCCCCGATCTTGCCAACCGCCTGACCGATAGCGCCGGCACCGATGATGCCCAGTGTTGAGCCGGCCAGATCCCAGATGGGTCGATTGAAAAAGCAGAACTGATCGGCCTTGATCCATTCACCCGCCAGCACCTGTTCGCGGTATTCGATCAGGTTACGCCGTAACGCAGTAATCAGCGCAAAGGTATGTTCAGGGACGGTATTCACGGCATACCCGCGGATATTGCTGACGGCAACGCCGCGCTCCCTGCAGCGCTCAATGTCAATCACGTCATAGCCGGTGGCGGCAACCGCAATGAGTTTGAGTTGTGGCAGTTGGTCTAGCTGCTCAGCACGAATCGGTACTTTATTGGTAATGGCAATCTCAGCATCGGCGAGTCGTTCAACAACCTGATCGGGCCGAGTGCGATTGAACTGCTCCCACTGATGCTCAAAACCCGGTCGTCCGAGAGTGACTCCCGGACCAACCGTGTCGGCGTCCAGAAAAACGACTCTTTTGCTCATGCTTGGTTCCCTAATTTTTCGGCCGCTTCGAGACCGCTTAGCCATGCCCCCTGAAACGTGCCGTCAACGGACCAGTCGCCGCATAGTGTCACGGGTGGGTGCGGATGATGAATCGGACCGCAGCCTAGTGCCGTACGGGTTCGGGAGAAGGTCCAGCGATGAGCGCGATGGCTCATGATGCGCGGACAGCGTCCAACAGCCTGTTTGAAAGCTGCAAACATCAGTTCGGCAATCGTGTCGCGTTCAATACTCAGGCGAGTCAGCGCCCATTCGGGTTGGCTGTGAACAATCCATTTAGAAGCCGCTCCGCCTGGCTTGCGCGACTCTGACCAGGCGGCAGAGAGTACCGGGTGATCACCGAAATCAATCGTGTCGGTGGTGTTTGAAACAGGCTCTTCAAACTCAAGCATCGAAACCCACTGCGGTACCGACATGGGTTGAGTGGGCCGGTCGATGGGCAGTGCGGATTCTTGAATTGACTCATCAAGCAGACGCCTGGCCTGCTCGATAGGCATAGCCAGCAAGAGTTGATTCGCGCGGCCAATGCAGTGGTCTGCGGCATCGTAGAGCGCCCAATGGCCGCCCGAGAACTCAATTCTCTGAACCAGCGCATTTTGCTCACATTGAATCTGCGCCAATTCAGTTGTGAAAAGGCTGGCTAGCGATTTGGTGGCTACCCACTGGCTTGGCAGTTGGGCGTCTGGAAGCTCATCAACACTGTTGCAGGGGGTCGTCCAGCGTTTCGCACTTGGTTGCCACTGCACGATGAGCCCGGCTTGCTTCCACTGTCGAACGCGTTCAAGGAACGCCGGCGAATCTGCGGCAAAGGCTGGCACGCCGTAGTCAAAATCAGCCTGATTCGCTGATGCTCTGCCGCCGGCGCGGCGACCCCGATCAAAAACGATGACGCTTTTGTGAAGCGCGTGCAAGCAGGACGCGGCGGCGCAACCGGCTATGCCAGCGCCAACGATGGCTACCTCATGACGAGCCTGAGTTGTGTTCGACGCTGAAAGAGGGTCAGGTGCGGCCAAGAATAGTTCCCATAGCGACCCACTAGGGCCAAGTGCTGTGAAAGAACCATGCTAGCTGAAACTGTCAGCCTATCAAGGCCGCATACAGTTCGTCTTTGAGTTTCACGCGCTCGAATTTTAGCGCCTCAAGCGCTTGATCGGACAGGTGGTCCAGCCCTTGCTCTGCGCGCACGACATCCCGGTCGGTGCTCTCATAGCGTTCCATTAATGTCCGAAAATGGGCATTCTCTACCTTGAGTTCATGGATGCGGTTCTTCAGTTCCGGGAAGTCGCGTCCAAGGGGATGGTTATCAACATATTCAGACATGGGCGTCTCCGATTGAATCGCTGTTCGAAAACTCCATTCTCCGGCGGTGCCTGGACCAGGCCTTGATCTGCATCAACCTCTGACCGATAACCTAAAGCGGTGGCTGCGATTTCAAGCCAGCGTTTGAGCATTGGCGGAAAGCCTATTTGCGAGCCTGCTGCAGCAGTTTGAGCATGCCGCCAAATATCTTGGGGTTGCCGGCAACAACCTGGCTGTTATACAGATGCTCGGCTTCGCCATCGAAGTCGGCAATCAAGCCACCGGCCTCCAGAATCAGCAAACCGCCCGCCGCCATGTCCCAAGGCGCCAGCCCAAACTCAAAGAATCCATCGTAGCGGCCACAAGCGACATAACAGAGATCCAGCGCCGCCGCGCCAGGGCGTCGCACGGCCGAAGCTGTCTGGGTAATGGCCTTAAACATCTTGAGATAGGTATCGAGTTCGTCAATCTCTCGAAACGGAAACCCGGTGCCAATGAGACCGTCTTCAACTTTTGTGCGTTTGGAGACTCGAATACGTCGATCATTCAGGAATGCCCCGCGCCCGCGCGACGCAGTGAACAGTTCATCACGATTGGGATCATAGACAACGGCTTGCTGTGGCACACCCTTGGACATCAGGGCAATCGAGACACAGTACTGGGGGAAGCCGTGAATGAAGTTCGTGGTGCCATCAAGAGGGTCGATGACCCAGATGTTTTCCGCTGTGCGTAAGGTGTCGCCTTCGCGCCGCGCATCCAGTCCGGTCTCTTCGCCAAGGATAGAATGGCCGGGGTACGCTTTGAGCAATACCTCAATAATGACGCGCTCAGCCTCCTTGTCGACTTCGGTCACGAAATCGTTTCGTTGCTTGCGCGAGACCTGAACTTTCTCAAGATCGAGGCTGGCACGGTTTATGACGGCGCCTGCCCGCCTGGCGGCGGTGATGGCGGTATTGAGCATCGGGTGCATGGCCCGTCCTTTTTTTGATCGGTGAAAGCGTGAACGCGAAGTGTAAGGGATACCAATGAATCTATCTGCGAGCACCGGGCATCTCGGGCGGCATGCGGTGAGCTTTGTCCTGATTGAGCCGAGTCACCCGGGAAACGTCGGTTCAGCTGCCCGCGCGTTGCAAGTCATGGGATTTGAGCGACTGATCCTGGTCAACCCAAGATTCGACAGTATGAACACCCATCCTGAAGCCGTCGCGTTTGCCAGTGGCGCTGGGCGCGTCCTCAATGCGTGCCAAACCGTCGGTACGCTGGCCGAGGCGGCGAGCGGCGCTCGGATGACAGTGGCAGTCAGCGCTGCCGGGCGTGAGTTTGCACCGCCGCCTTCATCGCCAAGAGAGATAGCGCGCACCGCCGTCGATATGCTGGAGACGATTCCGACTGAGCCAGCCGCGTCAACTGTTGGTAAGCCTATGGTGGCTTTAGTGTTTGGAACAGAGCGGGTAGGGCTGAGCATTGCTCAGGCGCAGATGTGTTCCCATCTGTGCACGATTGATGCCGACCCGGCTTACTCCTCACTTAATCTTGCGCAAGCCTTGCAGATCATCGCGTATGAGATGCGGTCAGCCCTGGTTGAAAGCCAATCTGGCGGGAGCGACCCAGACGTGCGCGGCGCTGAAAGAGCAGGTCACCCGGACGATTGGCCGGCCACCCATGATCGCGTTGAAGGCATGCTGGCGCACCTTGAAAAAACGCTAGTCACGATTGGCTACCTCGACCCGGCACAACCCAAACGCTTGATGCCTCGCTTGCGTCAGCTTTTCAGTCGCGCGGCACTTACCTCGAAAGAAGTCGATATCTGGCGTGGCATTTGCCAAAAAATTGACCGCGTTGCGAAACAAGAGGGCGCGCATGACTGATATTGCGGCGATCTTTATGCGTGGCGGCACGAGTAAGGGCGTGTTCTTTACAGAATCAGATTTGCCTCGCAAGGCCAGTGATCGGGACGCGGTGCTGCTTCGGGTCATCGGCAGCCCCGATCCGTTTGAGCGGCATACCGATGGCATGGGCGCTGCTACCTCGAGCACGAGCAAGGTGGTGTTGGTCGGCTCATCATTTCGTGACGATTGCGATATCGACTACCTTTTCGGCCACGTGTCGATTACCGAGCCGACGATTGACTACAGTGGCAATTGCGGCAACTTAACGGCGGCAGTCGCACCCTTTGCGATTCACTGTGGCCTGATCGAGCCCGTCGAGCCGTTTACGCATGTGCGGCTCTGGCAAAGAAATGTTGGCCAGCGTATTGATGCGTTTGTCTCGGTCCGCAATGGCAAAGTCGTTGAGTCGGGGGTGTTTGACGAAGATGGTGTGCCGTTTGCCAGCGCTGAAATTCGCCTCGAGTACTTTGGCCCTGGTCAAGATACGGTGGCTCCGCCGATGCTACCAACCGGAAACGTAGTCGATACGCTCGATGTGCCCGGGTTTGGTCCCTTAAAGGTCACGATGGTGACAAGCGGTAACCCGGCCGTTTTCGTGCGCGCTGAAGACATCGGCTTGACCGGCCGCGAGATGCCGGTGAGCTTTAATCCAAAGCTAAGCAAGCTGGGGGAGGGATTGGAAGCTATCAGAGCCCACGCATCTGTGGCCATGGGACTTGCCGAGACCCCTGAGATTGCTACGCATGAGCGGCCCGCCACCCCCAAGTTGTGCTGGGTCGCTGCGCCCAAGTCCTATAAGGCAAGCAGCGGCCTGGAAGTGGCGGCCAGCAGTATTGATGTGCTGGCCCGCATCATGTCGATGGGCAAGCTGCACCATGCGTTTACCGATACCGGATCAATTGCTCTGGCAGTTGCTGCTGCCTTGCCGGGTTCCATCGTGAATCAGGTGGCAAGGGGTCTGCCCGGTGTGCCAACCCGGATCGGGCACGTTTCCGGTACCCTTTCGGTTGGCGCACAGTTATTTCAGCAGCAAGGAAGCTGGTGCCTGGAGAAAGCGCTGATGTCACGCAGCGCCCGCCGGCTTATGTCAGGTCTGGTTCACCTGCCTGACTGATCGGCCCGCCTTATTTGCTTGAGGATGTTCGTTATGTTTGACCGAGTGCGTGAAGATATCGCCACCGTGATGGAAAAAGACCCCGCTGCCCGCTCTAGCCTCGAGGTGGCGCTTGCGTGTCCGGGCGTCCATGCCTTGCTGATTCACAGAATTGCCAATCGTGCGTGGCACGCCGGTTTGCTCACAGTGGGTCGCTTTCTGTCTCACGTGGGCCGGTTCTTGACGGGTATTGAGATTCATCCTGCGGTGCAGATTGGCCGGCGAGTCTTTATTGATCACGGCATGGGCGTCGTGGTTGGCGAGACCGCCCAGATTGGCGACGATTGCACGATCTATCAGGGCGTCACGCTTGGTGGCACTTCCCTTAATGGCGGCAAACGGCACCCAACCCTGGAGTCAGGTGTGGTGGTTGGTGCTGGGGCCAAAGTGCTTGGGCCGTTCACGGTCGGCAAAGACGCCAAAATCGGATCCAACTCAGTAGTGGTCAAGCCGGTACCGGCCGGCGCGACGGCCGTTGGCATTCCGGCGCGCATGATTACACCGGGCGACAGTGTTCAGGCTGACCGGCAGGCTGCCCGCGAGCGCTTTGCTGCTTATGCGGTCACCCCCGGCGACGATCCGTTGAGCGTTGCTTTGCATAAACTCATTGACCACGTGGCCGAACAAGACCTGACGATCAATGAGCTGAAGTGCAAGCTCAAGGAAATGGGCGCAGACATTGAAGCTGACTGTCCACCCATTAATGCGTCTGATCTAAACCGGATGGTGGATTAGTTGCTGGCATTAGCCTGCTCAG
Organism: Burkholderiaceae bacterium; assembly: GCA_045106815.1. GTDB lineage: Bacteria > Pseudomonadota > Gammaproteobacteria > Burkholderiales > Burkholderiaceae_E > JAUIAI01. The sequence goes on from JBGCFG010000051.1 coordinate 11,543, forward strand.
CCGCGAGTGTCTCGAAGCCTTTTGCACTAAGCAAACCAAAGCCACCGGCTCGATTGGCATAGTCCCAGTCGGGCAGCACATGCCTCACAAACGAATGGCCATTTGTAACCCAGTTGTGAGTAGCAGGGCGGTGAGTGTGGCCGTGAATCATCCGCAACGCATCATGGGCAAGCAGGCAGGCTTCTACCGCGCCCTGATTCACATCAGTCAGGTAAGCCGCCTTGTTTGATTTTTCCTGCTCAGACTGGGCGCGCATTTGAGTGGCGAGCGCCATCCTCTGCGATAGCGGCTGAGCAAGAAACGTTTGCTGCCATTCAGGTGCGCGGCTTTCAAGTCGAAACGCCTGATACCGACTATCGTCAGTACACAGAACGTCGCCGTGAGTCAGAACCCAACGCTCGCCCGCGATGGTCAGAACACAAGGATCAGCGAGCATCGTTGCGCCGGCGAGTTGGCTAAAAGGCTGGTGCGTTGGGGCGGTGCTTTCATGTGCTGAGCGCGTGCCATGCAACGGCGTATCGAGTAGAAAATCCCGATTGCCCCGCATCACAAATACGGGGGTTGCATTCGATAATCGGGCGATTAGCTCAACCAGGCCATTCGCCACGGCATCTGTTTGATCATCGCCCACCCAGGCTTCAAACAAATCGCCCAGCAAAACAAGATGGCTTGCGCGTACGCTGAAAACGCGTTCTTCCAGAGCCGCGCAAAACCAGTTGGCTGTTGCCGGGTCGTGCTCACCCAGGTGCATATCTGAGGCAAACAACACCTGGGCGTTTGCAGGCAGCGCCAGGTGCTGAAGATCAGCCGCAGCGCTAGCGGCCGTGGCCTCTTTAGTCTGCAATCTTGCTGGCGCCTTCGATCTTGATGACGTCAGCCGGCACATCTTGAAGGGGACCAACCGTGCCAGTCTTGACTGCCGCTATCTTGCTCACGACTTCCATGCCTTCAACGACCTTGCCAAACACAGCATAACCATGACCATCAAACGACGGATAGTTGAGGCTGTCGTTATCGACAGTGTTGATGAAAAACTGCGAGGTGGCTGAATTGGGGTCAGAGGTTCGTGCCATCGCGACCCAGCCTTTGTCGTTCTTGAGGCCGTTTTGCGACTCGATAGGCACTGGTGGGTTACCGGATTTGGTCTTGAGGTTGCCCTGGTAAAGGTCTTCGGTAAATCCGCCGCCCTGAATCATGAACGTACCAATAACGCGGTGGAAGATCGTGCCGGCGTAGAAACCGTCTTCAACGTATTTCAAAAAGTTTTCAACGGTTTTGGGGGCCTTGTCCGGATACAACTCAACAACGATTTTGCCCATCGACGTTTCAATCGCAACCTGAGGGTTACCGGCTGCTGCCGCATCGTTGGCGGACATCGCGATGCCAACAGCAAGCGCACCGATCAGGGGTAGTTTGAGATACATGAGCAAGACTCCGGGTAGATTGTGAGTAAATAGTATTCAACGGTTGGCGTCTGGTGAAACCTGCTCCACCAGAGACCGGGTTAAGACGAGTTTTCGGCGAATGACCGCAGTCGCGGCCGGCGCTTCTGAACCTGACTCATAAGCCTGCACGGCAAGCCTGAGATAGACATCGCCTAGATTTTCATAAGCCAGTGTGTAGGCAGGTCCGTTGGCAATCGCACTTTCAAGCGAATCGCGCGCGGCTTTTAGATCGCCGCGCTGGGCATGCAGCACAGCAAGATTGTTATAAGGCTCAGCAAGCTCAGGGTGATCCAGCACCATTGTTTGAAAGTGCTCTATTGCCTGGTCTGTCTGGCCTGCGTCAGTGAGGGCCACCCCATAGAGAAAGCGCATTTGAACATTTGCCGGGAACTGCTTGAGCGCTTTCTCAGCTACCTGAAGGGCTTCAGTCGACCGCCTGCCGTCAAGGGCCGACTTGATTGATTCAATCGCATCGTTTTGGAGTCGGGTCGACTCACGGTCAGTCGCTGCAGGGCGAGTGCCGGTACTGGCGTTGGCTGGTGTTGATTGAGCCCCCACAGTGCTAACCAGCGAAGTGCTCAGCGTTAAGACCGCGAAAAGCATCGTCAGAGTCAGGGGGAAAGCGCGTTCGCTGGGTCTGCCGCCCAAGCAGGCCGCTAGGGCCAAAATCAGGCGGAGAGCCCTATGGGCCGGTGCTATACTCGATTTCATTGTCGCTAGTTTAACGTGCTAGCCGGCAGTGCGACCAAGGCCCGGCAAAAAGTCACCAAAGCCAGGCCTACAAATCCAAGCACCTGATCCTCAGGCAACCCATGCTCCACATCACAAACTCGCTGACGCGTCGTAAAGAACGCTTTGAACCACTCATACCTGGCAAAGTTCGGATGTACGTGTGTGGCATCACCGTTTACGACTATTGCCATGTTGGCCATGCGCGGATGATGGTGGTGTTTGACATGATTGCCCGGTGGCTCAGGGCCAGCGGCTACGACTTAACCTATGTTCGAAATATCACCGATATCGAAGACAAAATCATTAAGCGGGCCGTGGAGGCTGGCGAGTCAATCAGTGAACTGACAGAGCGCTTCATCAAAGCCATGCATGAAGATGAAGATGCCATGGGGGTCTTACGGCCCGATCATGAGCCGCGAGCAACCGAGTACGTGCCGCAAATGCTCGATCTCATTGGCATGCTAGAGAAAGGCGGCTATGCGTATCAATCGGAAGATGGCGATGTTAATTATTCGGTCAGAAAGTTTAATGACTACGGCAAGCTGTCTGGACGCAATTTGGATGATCTAAGGGCTGGTGAGCGGGTTGCCGTCACGAGAGACAAGCAGGACCCACTTGATTTTGTTTTGTGGAAGTCAAGCAAGCCTGACGAGCCGGCGCAAGCCAAGTGGGACTCTGCGTATGGCAACGGACGCCCGGGCTGGCATATCGAGTGCTCGGCAATGGCCAGGGCCTTGCTGGGTGACCAGTTCGATATTCATGGCGGCGGTGAGGATCTTCAGTTTCCCCACCACGAGAACGAAATTGCTCAATCTGAAGCAGCCTTGTTTCCAAACGGGGAAGGGCAGTTAGCCAAGTACTGGCTGCACAATGCGTTCGTACGCATTGACGACGAAAAGATGTCCAAGTCGCTGGACAATTTCTTTACCGTTCGCGAGGTGCTAGAGCGCTTTGATGCCGAGGTCATTCGTTTTTTTATTCTGCGCGCGCACTACCGCAGCCCGTTGAACTACTCAGATGCTCACCTTGACGAAGCTCGCCAATCATTACTTAGGCTCTACACCGCTCGCGGCGAGTCCTTGCCTGACCCGGACGCCATCTCAAGAGTTGACTGGGAGCAACCGCTTGCTGCCCGCTTTCGCTCTGCAATGGACGATGACTTCAACACCCCGATGGCGCTGGCGGCCCTTTTTGATATGGCAGCCGAGCTGAATCGTGATCGCACCGCGGCCGTTGAGTGCGCCTTTCATGCGGCAGCCGGTATCCTCGGTCTGCTGGACAAGCCACTGGACACGGTGCGGCGCACGGCGTTGCGTGGTCCTGAGGCCGGTGAGGCACAGGCAAAGGAGTCGTCAGTGGACGATGAATGGATTGAAGCGCAAATTCAGGCTCGCGCCAAAGCCAAGGCTGACCGTGATTTTGCGCAGGCCGATCAGATTCGTCAGGATTTGCTCGCCAAAGGGATCGTGCTTGAAGACACCCGCGCCGGTACCAGCTGGCGACGCGACTAAGCATGCGGGAGTTTTGGGTTAATTCAGGCCTTGCCTTGCTCGATATCGACGAGCACGGCGGGCTACACGCCACGGACGACTTTCTGCGGGCTTACCTCCTGCGCCCTGAACTCGCGCCTATAGAAGAGTCGTGCGCCGCTGAGCGTCAATTGCACGAAGATTTACTACATGAGCCCGCGCGAGACGTCACCGAGCAAGAGCTTGTACTTTTAGCCGACGCCGATGCGCGCGAGAACTATGCGCTGTTCCTGCGGTATCGAACACGCCTGCTAGAGGCGCCTACGCTGCAGGCCGCCTACATGCGCATTCATACCGATGCACAAAAAGTAGGGCGGGTGGACATTCCGCCACTGTTCATTGACCAGCTTACCCAGATCATCCTGCATCAGGCCCTGGTGGATGAAGAAGAGCCCACCGTGTTGCGCGCTGCTGAAATCTGGTTTCGTCCCCAACGCGTCATGCTTGAAGATGGCCGCGTGATCCTGGCAGACGAAGAAGCCTTACAGGCAAAGTCAGATCCGGGCATGGGAGAGCTGGGTCGTATGCTCGCCTCTGGTGGTTTGGCGGCGGGTGAGCAAACCCTTGATGTGCTCAATGCGGATAACAAGGCGCAATACTTTGGCCGGGATGAAGCGTTCGATTTCGCGCTTGAAGTCACTCACGGCCGCCCTGGGGCAACGGCCCTGGGTAATTTAATTGAGCGCTGGGTACTGAATATGCTGGGTGTGCGCGTAAAGGTCCGTACGCTCTCTCAGATTGACGACAGCCACTGGCGCTGGCATATCGGTCTGGACGCTCAGGGCACTGCCTTACTCAACCAGCTATACGAAGGAGAGTCACTCGCGCCAGCGGAGCTGCGCCGGTTGTTGCTGCTCGCCCGGCTAGACTTTGTTGATATGGCCGACCAGCGTAGCGATATCGCTGGCAAACCCGTATACCTGGCACTGGGCATGGACGAGAGTGGGCTGACCCGCTTTAAACCGCAGAACCTGCTGTTGAACCTGCCCGTCGCGGTGCGTCAGTAGAAGTAATGCTGACGGGTCGCAACACTGCACCATGCGTTTTGGGCGACAGCCCGTACAATGCATCGAGCGGCCAGGGTCTGGCGACTATTCGAGGCGTCTCGAAAACTGGATGAAACAAAAATTTCTTGATTTTGAACAACCGATTGCTGACCTCGAACAAAAAATCGAGGCGCTGAGATTCGTCAGCGATGATTCGGCGGTTGATATTGCAGACGAGATTAAGACCCTGCGCGAAAAGAGTGAGTCTCTCGTGCAGCAAACCTACGCCAAGCTCACACCCTGGCAGGTCGGACAGGTGGCACGCCATCCGCAGCGACCTTACACGCTCGACTATCTGCAAACCATCTTCAGCGACTTTCACGAACTGCACGGTGACCGCCACTACGCGGATGACCCGTCTATCGTCGGCGGGCTGTGCCGTCTGAACGGTCAGGCCGTGATGGTCATTGGCCACCAGAAGGGTCGTGACACAAAAGAGCGCGGTCTTCGCAATTTCGGTATGCCCCGGCCTGAGGGCTACCGCAAAGCGCTGCGCATGATGAAGCTCGCCGAGAAGTTCGCCGTGCCCGTCATTACGCTGATTGATACGCCGGGGGCCTACCCGGGCGTTGGGGCAGAGGAGCGAGGGCAGTCAGAGGCGATCGGCCGCAATCTCTACGAGATGACCGAACTCAAAGTGCCGATCATTACCGCCATCATTGGTGAGGGTGGCTCGGGTGGCGCGCTGGCGCTTGCCGTGGGCGACGACATCATGATGCTGCAATACGCGGTGTATTCCGTCATCTCGCCTGAAGGCTGCGCCGCGATTCTCTGGAAAGACTCCGACAAAGCCCCCATCGCGGCCGAAGCCATGGGCATCACGGCTGAACGCCTGCATGCGCTAAAGCTGGTGGACCGTATCGTGCCCGAGCCTTTGGGTGGCGCGCACCGCGATGCGGCGGACATGTCGCGCCTGCTCAAGAAAGCGCTGGTCTCGGCGCTGCGCCCTTTGCAGACGATGCCGGTAGAGGGATTGCTCGCTCGACGCCGCGAACGGATTGCCGCCTATGGCCAATACAAAGAGGTTGGCGCCTGAGCCTAAGCGGCTGAGCCTCGACCGATGAGCACGCATGTCTCGCCGGGGACGGAGCAGGCGTTGCAACAAGCCGTGCTGGATGCCGTTGGTTCGATTTCTGCCGGTGAGTCTGGCGCGAACTGTGTGCTGGTGGCCTACAGCGGCGGTCGCGACTCAACGGTGCTACTTCACGCCACTGTCGCTGTGCTGGGTGCAGCGCATGTCGTTGCAGTCCATGTAAACCATCAGTTGCAGCCAGAGGCAGACCAATGGCAGCAACACACACACGCATTTGCGCAGACGCTTGGCTGTCGCTACCTGTGTGCGACGGCAACACCACCAGCGCAGCATCCGGCCGGTGGCATTGAATCGTGGGCGCGCACTGTTCGCAGACAAGCGCTGGCAAAACTGGCGCGTGAATATGACGCCAGCGCGATTTTGCTTGCTCATCATGCGGATGATCAGGTCGAAACCCTTTTGCTTAACTGGGGGCGCGGCGCAGGCTTGACGGGGATGAGTGGCATGCAACCGCGCAGTTTGCTGGAAGGCATTGCGCTGCTTCGGCCGTTGTTGGCAACCCAGTCTGAC
>JBGCFG010000052.1:0-15033 GCA_045106815.1 Burkholderiaceae bacterium
GAGATGGTGATGCCGGGCGACAATGTGAAGATGGAAGTGACGTTGATCGCGCCGATCGCGATGGAGCAGGGCCTGCGCTTTGCGATTCGTGAGGGTGGCAGAACTGTTGGTGCCGGTGTCGTAGCTAAGGTAATCGAGTAAGGGACTGCCCCCCACGCTCCCGCTGGTCGCTGCCCCCCCCCCGAGGGGGGCTGCCTGACCAACCGGTGGCTTGGGACGGCCCGGCGCTCACCGTTTGGTCAAGCGTTTGGCTCTGTGGAGGCACCTTGCTTCTGCGGCATTGAAGTTTTGTAGTTTCAGTTAGTTGTAGTTGTACGGCGGGAATAGGGGCATAGCTCAATTGGCAGAGCGTCGGTCTCCAAAACCGAAGGTTGGGGGTTCGATTCCCTCTGCCCCTGCCAACATTTGAATCATCTCCTCTTAGTGTCCAGACCTTAAGCCATGGCCAACCAAAACGTCGAAACTGTTACCAGCCTTGCTGACCGCGCCAAAGTCGCGCTGGCCATTGCAATCGTGGTGCTTGGAGTCGTGGGTTTTTATGTTCTCGACCAGCAGCCGACGGTGGTTCGGGTCGGTTCAGTGCTGCTTGGCTTTATTGCTGGCGCATTAGTGGGGTGGACGTCAGGCCCGGGGCAGCGATTCTTCGCTTTTGCCAAAGACTCCTGGGCAGAAGCGGGCCGCGTGGTTTGGCCCAGCCGGAAAGAAACCACGCAGATGACCTTAATCGTGTTTGCGTTTGTGGTGGTGATGGCGATTTTCCTTTGGTTGGTCGACCAGGGGCTGCAATGGATCCTCTACGACCTGCTGCTGGATTGGAAATAACACATGACTAAGCGTTGGTATGTTGTGCATGCCTATTCGGGCATGGAAAAAAGCGTGGCCCGGGCAATCCAGGAGCGAGTTGATCGTGCTGGCATGCAGGACAAGTTCGAGCAAATTCTGGTGCCGACCGAAGAAGTCGTTGAGATGAAAAACGGCAAGCGCTCAATTACTGAGCGCCGTTTTTACCCCGGATACGTCCTTGTCAAGATGGACATGGACGACGACTCCTGGCACTTGATTAAGCGCACCAATAAGGTCACAGGATTTGTCGGTGGGTCAGGTAACCGACCGGCGCCGGTGTCTGAGGCAGAGGTTGAGAAAATCTTTGCTCAGATGCAGGAAGGTGTTGAGAAGCCCAAACCCAAGGTGCTGTTTGAGGTGGGCGAGATGGTTCGGGTCAAAGATGGTCCGTTCAACGACTTCAACGGCAATGTCGAAGAAGTCAATTACGAAAAGAGCAAGCTGCGCGTTTCGGTCACTATTTTCGGTCGGGCTACCCCGGTTGAACTGGACTTCGGTCAGGTCGAGAAGCTCTAGACGCAGTTTAGTTTTATCGGCAGCCCGTGTTGGGGTGCCACGAGGAGCGTGAGTACGGAATAGGTTGTAGACCTGCCCCGAAAACGCGTTAGCACTCATTTTTGGAGAGCCATATGGCCAAGAAAATTGTCGGTTACATCAAGCTGCAGGTCCCTGCAGGTAAAGCCAACCCATCGCCACCGATCGGTCCGGCACTGGGTCAGCGCGGCCTGAACATCATGGAGTTCTGCAAAGCATTTAACGCGCAAACGCAGAGCCTGGAGCCGGGTCTACCCATTCCTACCGTGATCACCGCTTTTGCGGACAAGAGCTTCACCTTCATCATGAAGACGCCGCCTGCGTCTATCCTGATCAAGAAGGCAGCCAAGATCACCAAGGGGTCTTCAACCCCGCATACCGACAAAGTGGGCAGCATCACGCGTGCCCAGGCCGAAGAAATTGCCAAAACCAAAGAGCCCGACCTCACCGCCGCTGACCTCGATGCAGCTGTGCGGACGATCGCCGGTTCAGCCCGCAGTATGGGCATCACGGTGGAGGGTCTGTAAATGGCACGCCTATCCAAACGCATGAAGGAACTCAAGTCCAAGGTTGACCGCAATCAGACGCATGAGCTGACGGCCGCCCTTGATCTCGTGAAGTCCTGCGCCAAAGCCAAGTTTGATGAATCCGTTGACGTTGCTGTGCAACTGGGCGTTGATGCCAAGAAGTCTGATCAGGTGGTGCGCGGCTCAGTCGTAATGCCTGAGGGTCTGGGCAAGAGCGTTCGCGTGGCGGTGTTCACGCAAGGTCCCAAGGCCGATGAGGCCAAAGAAGCGGGTGCTGACATCGTCGGCATGGAAGATCTGGCTGAGCAGGTTAAGGCCGGTCAGCTCGACTTTGACATCGTTATTGCCACACCAGACGCCATGCGCGTTGTCGGCACGCTGGGTCAGATTCTCGGCCCGCGCGGCCTGATGCCTAACCCCAAGGTTGGCACGGTGACCCCTGATGTTGTACAGGCAATTAAGAATGCCAAAGCGGGTCAGGTTCAGTATCGAATTGACAAGGCCGGCATTGTTCACGCGTCAATTGGCCGTGCCTCATTTGGCACGCCGGCACTTGAGACCAATTTGCGCGCCTTGATCGAGGCGCTTAATCGCGCCAAGCCGACGACAGCCAAAGGGCTGTATCTGCGCAAAGTGGCAGTTTCAAGCACGATGGGTATCGGTGTACGTGTCGACGTCGGCACGTTTGCAGCCAGTACCTGATCAGTAGAAAGAACTTTGGGCCGTTGCCTGGCGGGATTGGGCAGCGGGTTATCAAAGACCGCAGGGGAGCCAGCCTGACACTTGGGTTGGTTCTTAATTGTTCACCGGTAATTGATTGCCGGAATCTGAACGCCCAGCGTAGATGGCGTACCCGAAACGGTGTTGGACCTGTCCGGCTGATTCAGCCGGGCAACTGACCCACTCGGTCGCCGATGGGGGAAGCCCGCCAGCAATGCTGGGGTTTCCATGTTGAGGGAAGTTTCCTCGTACCCGGGTCATCTGACCCTTATGGGAGTAAGACCGTGGCGCTCACAAGAGCAGAAAAAGAAAACGTCATTGCCGAAGTTTCCGCGCAGGTTGCGGACGCTGAGTCGATCGTTTTCGCCGAGTACCGGGGTCTGGAAGTTGCCGCCATGACGGAACTGCGTAAGCAGGCCCGTGAGAACGGTGTTTACCTACGTGTGCTGAAGAACACGTTGGCCAAGCGTGCCATTGCCGGCACGCCGTATGAGTCCATGTCCGACAAGCTTGCCGGTCCGCTCATTTACGGTATTTCGGCAGATCCGGTTGCCTGCGCCAAAGTGCTCAACGGCTTTGCCAAAGACAACGACAAGCTTGTTCTGAAGGGCGGTGCTATGACCACCTCCGAACTAGACGTTGCTGGGATTAAGGCGCTTGCGTCTCTGCCCAGTCGCGACGAGCTTCTCGCCAAACTGCTTGGCACGATGCAGGCACCCGCAGCGAAGTTTGTTCGCACGCTTAATGAGGTTCCTTCCTCATTCGCGCGCGCATTGGCTGCAGTGCGTGATCAGAAGGCTGCTGAATCAGCCTGATCGCATCGAACACATGGGGCTTCCGGCCTTGTCAGTTAGTGGTATCCAACATTTAATGAATCTGGAGTTTTAAGAAAATGGCTTTAAGCAAAGATGAAATCCTCGACGCAGTCGCAGGCATGTCGGTTCTGGAGTTGTCCGAACTGATCACCATGATGGAAGAGAAGTTCGGTGTGTCAGCCGCCGCCGCTGCGGTTGCTGTTGCTGCCCCCGGTGCCGGTGGTGGTGGTGGTGAAGCTGCTGCTGAGCAAACCGAATTTGACGTCGTGCTCAATGCAGCCGGTGACAAGAAAGTTGAAGTCATTAAGGTTGTTCGTTCAGCGACCGGTCTTGGCCTGAAAGAAGCCAAGGACATGGTTGATGGCGCACCGAAGGCAATTAAGGAAGGTGCTTCTAAGGCTGATGCTGAGGCACTGCTGAAGTTGCTGCAGGATGCTGGCGCGCAGGCAGAAATGAAGTAAGTGACTACCCCCACGCTCCCGTTGGTCGCTGCCCCCCGAAGGGGCTGCCGAGCAAAGGGCTGTTTGGGGCGGCCCGGCACGACGCCCTTTGCTCGGCGGTGTGCCTGACCGGCAGGTAATTCGGCATAGGTTTTTATGTTGAATTTTTCGGCCACAGGGCTCCATTTGGAGACTGTGGCCGGATTGCTCTTCTGGGTCGGTGTTGTTGGCGCGGAAGTTGGGCTGAAAAGCCCGGTTATTTGTGGTTTTCGGTGTTGCATTTGGCGGCATCGTTTTGGTTAATACCGCGGGATTTGCGGTTGGGGCATTCGCACGGAGTGCCACACCCCCAGTTTCTGCATGACGCACGGAGTGTTCATGATTCAAACAGCCCTCACCAGTTCCCGTCAGACCGTTAAGCAAGGCAGCTATTCCTACACCGAGAAAAAGCGTATTCGCAAGAGTTTTGCGAAGCGTTCGGTTGTGTTGGATGTGCCGTTCATGCTTACAACTCAAATTGAGTCTTACGAGAGTTTTATTCAGCCTGGTGTTTCCAAAGACAAGCGCAAAGATCAAGGTCTGCAGGCTGCGTTTGGCTCGATCTTCCCAATCAGCTCACACAACGAAATGGCTCGTCTTGAGTTCGTTGACTATGTGCTGGGTACCCCGGCATTTGATGTGAAGGAGTGTCAGCAGCGTGGTCTGACTTTCTGTGCACCGCTGCGTGCCCGGGTTCGCTTGGTCATCATGGACCGTGAGGCCGCCAAGCCCACCGTCAAGGAAGTGAAAGAACAAGAGGTTTACATGGGCGAGTTGCCGCTCATGACCAGCAACGGCTCGTTTGTGGTGAACGGCACCGAGCGCGTGATCGTGTCTCAGTTGCACCGCTCACCGGGTGTGTTCTTCGAGCACGATCGTGGCAAGACGCACAGCTCAGGCAAGCTGCTGTTCTCAGCGCGAATCATTCCTTACCGCGGCTCGTGGCTAGACTTTGAGTTCGACCCGAAAGACATCCTGTACTTCCGGGTGGATCGTCGCCGCAAGATGCCAGTGACCATTCTGCTCAAGGCGATTGGCCTGACCAACGAGCAGATCCTTGAGCGCTTCTTCGATTTCGATACCTTCAAGCTGATGCCGGAGGGCGCGCAGCTCGGCCTGGTGCCTGAGCGTCTGAAGGGCGAGATTGCCCGCTTCGACATCAACGATGCGAAGGGCAAACTAATCGTTGGCAAAGACAAGCGCATCAACGCCCGCCACATCAAGCTGATGGAAGAAGGCGGCATGAGCGCGATCTCAGTGCCGGAGGATTTCCTGCATGGCCGCGCACTGGCCAAAGACATCATCGACGCTGAAACCGGTGAGGTCGTCGCCCGCGCGAACGACGAGTTGAACGAAGAGTCGCTCGCCGTGCTGCGTGAAGCCGAAGTGACCGACATCATGACCTTGTTCAGTAATGACCTGGATCATGGCGCCTACATTTCGCAGACGCTGCGCATTGACGACACCGCCGATCAAACCACGGCCCGCATCGCTATCTACCGCATGATGCGCCCAGGTGAGCCGCCGACCGAAGACGCGGTTGAGTCGCTGTTTAACCGCCTGTTCTATAGCGAAGATTCATACGACCTGTCCAAAGTGGGTCGCATGAAGTTCAACCGCCGTGTTGAACGTGAAGAGCTGGTCGGCAAGATGACGCTCGATAACGATGACATTCTCGCGGTGATCAACATCCTGGTCGAGTTGCGTAACGGCCGTGGTGAGATCGACGATATCGACCACCTGGGTAATCGCCGGGTGCGTTGCGTCGGCGAGCTCGCAGAGAACCAGTTCCGTGCCGGTTTGGCCCGGGTTGAGCGTGCCGTGCGCGAGCGTCTTGGTCAGGCTGAAACTGAAAACCTGATGCCGCATGACCTCATTAACTCCAAGCCGATCTCGGCCGCGATTCGCGAGTTCTTTGGATCCAGTCAGTTGTCGCAGTTTATGGACCAGACCAATCCACTCTCGGAGATCACGCACAAGCGTCGAGTCTCAGCTTTGGGCCCGGGTGGTCTGACGCGTGAGCGCGCTGGCTTTGAGGTTCGCGACGTACACCCCACGCACTACGGCCGGGTCTGCCCGATCGAAACACCTGAGGGTCCGAACATTGGTTTGATTAATTCGCTGGCGCTGTATGCCCGTCTGAACGAGTACGGCTTCCTTGAGACGCCGTATCGGAAGGTTAATGACGGTCAGCTCACCGATGAAATCGACTACCTGTCCGCCATTGAAGAAGGCCGCTACGTGATCGCCCAGGCGAATGCGGCGGTCGACGACAAAGGCAAGCTCACCGGCGATCTGGTGTCTGTGCGTAAGGGTGGTGAGTCAGAGCTCACCTCACCCGAGAACGTTCAGTACATGGACGTCGCGCCGTCGCAGATCGTGTCGGTTGCAGCCTCGCTGATTCCCTTCCTTGAGCATGACGACGCCAACCGCGCGCTGATGGGCTCGAACATGCAGCGTCAGGCAGTGCCTTGCCTGCGACCTGAGAAGCCTCTGGTCGGTACCGGTATTGAGCGGACCTGCGCAGTTGACTCTGGCACGGTGGTGACGGCTAGCCGTGGTGGCGTCGTGGACTATGTTGATGCCAACCGGATTGTGATTCGTGTCAATGACGATGAGACCACAGCTGGCGAAGTGGGTGTTGATATCTACAACGTCATGAAATACACCCGCAGTAACCAGAACACCAACATCAACCAGCGCCCGATCGTGAAGAAAGGTGATGTGCTGGCGCGTGGTGACGTGATTGCTGACGGCGCTTCTACCGACCTGGGTGAGTTGGCGCTGGGCCAGAACATGAAGGTTGCCTTCATGCCCTGGAATGGCTACAACTTTGAGGATTCCATCCTCATCTCAGAGAAGGTTGTTTCGGAGGACCGCTACACCTCTATCCACATCGAAGAGTTGTCAGTACTGGCTCGTGACACCAAGCTCGGCCCTGAGGAAATCTCACGCGATATCTCCAACTTGTCCGAGTCGCAGTTGTCGCGTCTGGATGAGTCGGGCATCGTGTACATCGGCGCTGAGGTTGCCGCAGGCGACACGCTGGTCGGTAAGGTCACGCCCAAAGGCGAAACTCAACTCACACCGGAAGAGAAACTGCTGCGCGCCATCTTTGGTGAGAAGGCAAGCGACGTTAAAGACACCTCGCTGCGCGTGCCCTCTGGCATGAACGGCACCGTGATTGACGTGCAGGTGTTCACCCGGGAAGGCATTGTGCGTGACAAGCGCGCCCAGTCGATCATCGATGATGAACTCAAGCGCTTCCGCCTTGACCTGAACGATCAGCTACGAATCGTTGAGAACGATGCGTTCTCGCGGATTGAGCGTTTGCTTGAAGGCAAAGAAGCCAACGGCGGCCCAAACCAGCTTGGCAAGGGCGACAAGATCACTGCTGACTATCTGGCGAGCGTTGAGCGGCATAGCTGGTTTGATGTGCGTCTGGCTGATGAGGCGGCCGCGCAGCAACTGGAGTCGTTGAAAGATTCGGTTGACCAGCAGCGTCACAACTTTGACCTGGCATTCGAAGAGAAGCGCAAGAAGCTCACGCAGGGCGATGAGCTGCCCCCGGGTGTGCTCAAGATGGTCAAGGTCTATCTGGCCGTTAAGCGTCGTTTGCAGCCGGGTGACAAGATGGCCGGTCGCCACGGTAACAAGGGTGTGGTGTCACGCATCGTGCCGGTAGAAGACATGCCGTTTATGGCCAATGGCGAGCCGGTTGATGTGGTGCTTAACCCGCTGGGTGTGCCTTCTCGGATGAACGTGGGTCAGATTCTGGAAACTCACCTCGGTTGGGCAGCCAAGGGTATTGGCCACCGTATCAATGACATGCTCAAGCAGCAGGCCAAAATCACTGAGGTGCGCGCGCTTGTCGATCGTATCTACAACATCAACGGGCAGTCGGAAGACATCAACAGCCTGAATGATGAAGAGGTGATGGAGATGGCCCGCAATCTGCGCTTTGGTGTGCCGTTTGCCACACCGGTGTTTGATGGCGCATCGGAAGTTGAAATCGGTGAGATGCTCAATCTTGCATACCCCGATGAAGACCCGATGACCGCTGCTTGTGGCTTTACGCCGACCAAGACTCAGGTTCAGCTCTATGACGGCCGTACCGGTGAGGCATTTGACCGCCACACCACGGTTGGTTACATGCATGTGCTGAAGCTGCATCACCTGGTTGACGACAAGATGCACGCCCGTTCAACTGGCCCGTACTCGCTTGTGACTCAGCAGCCGCTGGGTGGTAAGGCGCAGTTTGGTGGTCAGCGCTTTGGTGAGATGGAGGTGTGGGCACTCGAGGCCTATGGCGCCTCCTATGTGTTGCAGGAGATGCTCACCGTGAAGTCTGATGACGTGAACGGCCGGACCAAGGTTTACGAGAACCTGGTCAAAGGCGAGCACACGATTGATGCGGGCATGCCCGAGTCCTTCAATGTGCTGGTCAAAGAAATTCGCTCACTCGGGATCGACATCGATCTCGAGCGCGGTTAATTGCAGAACGACAGGAGCCCCCTATGAAAGCCTTACTCGATCTGTTCAAGCAAGTTCAGGAAGAAGAGCACTTTGATGCGATTCGTATTGGCCTGGCCTCGCCTGAAAAAATTCGCTCCTGGTCATTCGGAGAAGTTAAAAAGCCGTAGACCATCAACTACCGAACGTTCAAGCCTGAGCGTGACGGTCTGTTCTGCGCAAAGATTTTTGGTCCGGTAAAGGACTATGAGTGTCTTTGCGGCAAGTACAAGCGGCTTAAGCACCGCGGTGTGGTGTGTGAGAAGTGCGGCGTCGAAGTTACATTGGCTAAAGTGCGTCGCGAGCGCATGGGCCATATTGAGCTGGCCAGCCCGACTGCGCACATCTGGTTCCTGAAGTCACTGCCGTCACGTTTGGGCATGGTGCTCGACATGACGCTGCGCGATATTGAGCGGGTGCTGTACTTCGAAGCATTTGTCGTGATCGATCCGGGCATGACCCCGCTCAAGCGCGGTCAGCTCATGACCGAAGACGACTACCTCGCCAAGTTTGACGAGTACGGCGACGACTTCGACGCGATGATGGGTGCCGAGGCTGTGCGCGAGTTGCTGCGTACCATCGACATCAACCGCGTGATTGAAACCCTGCGCGACGAACTGGCTGCTACCGGTTCTGAAGCCAAGATCAAGAAGCTCGCCAAGCGCCTCAAAGTACTCGAAGGCTTCCAGCGTTCAGGCATCAAGCCTGACTGGATGGTGCTGGAAGTGCTGCCGGTGCTGCCGCCTGAGTTGCGCCCGTTGGTGCCGCTTGATGGTGGCCGTTTTGCGACCTCCGACCTGAACGATCTCTATCGCCGCGTTATCAACCGAAACAATCGTCTTAAGCGCCTGCTGGAACTGAAGGCGCCTGAAATCATTGTCCGCAACGAAAAGCGGATGCTGCAGGAAGCGGTTGACTCGCTGCTAGATAACGGTCGTCGCGGTAAGGCCATGACGGGTGCTAATAAGCGTGCGCTCAAGTCGCTGGCCGACATGATTAAAGGTAAGGGCGGTCGTTTCCGTCAAAACCTGCTTGGCAAGCGAGTGGACTACTCGGGCCGTTCGGTCATCGTGGTGGGTCCGCAGCTCAAGCTGCACCAGTGTGGTCTGCCTAAGCTGATGGCACTCGAGTTGTTCAAGCCATTCATCTTCAACAAACTTGAGACCATGGGCGTTGCGACGACCATCAAGCAGGCGAAGAAGTTCGTCGAGAACCAAGAGCCCATCGTCTGGGACATCCTGGAAGAAGTGATTCGTGAGCATCCGGTGATGTTGAACCGGGCGCCGACGCTGCACCGTCTGGGTATTCAGGCGTTTGAGCCAGTGCTCATTGAAGGCAAAGCCATTCAGTTGCATCCGTTGGTCTGCGCAGCGTTTAACGCCGACTTCGACGGCGACCAGATGGCTGTACACGTGCCGCTGAGTCTGGAAGCGCAGCTTGAGGCACGTTCGCTCATGCTGGCCTCCAACAACATCTTGTTCCCCTCAAACGGCGAGCCGTCGATTGTGCCGTCGCAAGATATCGTGCTGGGTCTGTACTACACGACTCGCGACAAGATCAATGCGAAGGGCGAAGGCATGTATCTCGCCAACGTGTTGGAAGTGCAGCGCGCCTATGACAACCATGAGGTTGAGCTGGGCACCAAGATCAAAGTGCGCCTGACCGAGCAAATGCCCAACCCGGATACCGGTGAGTTCGAAGAGCAAACCAAGCGCTACGACACCACGGTGGGTCGCGCGTTGCTTTCAGAAATCTTGCCCGCCGGCCTGCCGTTTGAGTTCATCAACAAGGCACTCAAAAAGAAAGAGATCAGCCGCCTGATCAATGCGTCGTTCCGTCGCTGCGGTTTGCGCGCCACGGTGATCTTCGCTGACAAGCTCATGCAGTCAGGTTTCCGTCTCGCCACGCGCGCCGGCATCTCAATCTGTATTGACGACATGCTCGTGCCAAACGAGAAAGAGAAGATCCTGACGGTCTCTGAGAAAGAAGTTAAAGAGATCGAGCAGCAGTACACCTCGGGTCTGGTGACCCAGGGCGAGCGCTACAACAAAGTGGTCGATATCTGGGGCCGTGCCGGTGATCAGGTCGGTAAGGCCATGATGGAGCAGCTCGCCACGCAAGACGTCATTGATCGCAAGGGCGACACCGTTAAGCAAGAGTCATTCAACTCCATCTACATGATGGCTGACTCAGGTGCGCGGGGTTCTGCGGCGCAGATTCGCCAGTTGGCGGGTATGCGGGGCTTGATGGCCAAGCCTGACGGCTCGATCATCGAGACGCCCATCACGGCGAACTTCCGTGAAGGTCTGAATGTGTTGCAGTACTTCATCTCAACGCACGGTGCTCGTAAAGGCCTGGCCGATACGGCACTCAAGACGGCCAACTCGGGCTACCTGACTCGCCGCCTGGTTGATGTCACGCAAGATCTGGTCGTCACGACCGATGATTGCGGCACAACCAACGGTGCGTCCATGAAGGCTCTGATCGAAGGCGGTGAGGTTATTGAGGCGCTGCGCGACCGTATCCTCGGTCGAGTCGCAGTTGCTGATGTGGTTCACCCCGAGACTCAGGAAACCCTGTTTGAATCTGGCACGTTGCTTGATGAGAATGCGGTTGAGATCATCGAGCAGCTAGGCATTGACGAAGTGCGCGTGCGCACACCGCTCACCTGCGAAACCCGCTACGGGCTTTGCGCAGCTTGCTATGGCCGAGATCTGGGCCGCGGCTCGCTGATTAACGTCGGTGAGGCAGTGGGCGTGATTGCAGCTCAGTCGATTGGTGAGCCGGGCACGCAGCTCACGATGCGTACCTTCCACATTGGTGGTGCAGCATCGCGCGCCGCAGTGGTCAGCTCCATTGAAGCCAAGTCAAACGGTACGGTGCGATTCACGGCCACCATGCGCTATGTGACCAGCGCCAAGGGCGAGCAGGTTGTGATTTCCCGCTCTGGCGAAGTCATCATTGCCGATGACAACGGCCGCGAGCGCGAGCGTCACAAGGTGCCTTACGGCGCCACGCTCAATGCACTGGACGGCACACAGGTCAAGGCCGGGACAACGATCTCCACATGGGATCCGATGACCCGTCCGATCATCACCGAGTACGCTGGTAAGGTGAAGTTCGAAAACGTTGAGGAAGGCTCAACCGTTGCCCGTCAAATTGACGACGTGACCGGTTTGTCGACCCTCGTCGTGATCGACAGCAAGACGCGCGGCTCCACAGCGGCTCGTAACATGCGTCCGCTGATCAAGCTGATCAATGAAGCGGGTGAAGAGGTCAAGATTGCCGGCCTCGATCACGCGGTGACGATCAGCTTCCCGGTGGGGGCTCTCATTACGGTTCGTGATGGTCAGGATGTGGCTGTGGGTGAGGTGCTTGCGCGGATCCCTCAGGAATCGCAGAAGACTCGCGACATTACCGGTGGTCTGCCACGGGTGGCCGAGCTCTTCGAAGCGCGTTCACCAAAAGACGCCGGCATGCTCGCGGAAGTCACGGGTACGGTCTCCTTCGGTAAGGACACCAAGGGCAAGCAGCGTCTGGTCATCACCGACCTTGACGGTAATGCCCATGAGTTCCTGATCCCGAAAGACAAGAACGTGCTGGTGCATGACGGTCACGTCGTAAACAAGGGCGAGATGATTGTGGACGGCCCAGCTGATCCGCACGACATTCTTCGCTTGCTGGGTATTGAGCAACTGGCCCGTTACATCGTGGATGAAGTGCAGGACGTTTACCGGCTGCAGGGTGTGAAGATCAACGATAAGCACATCGAGGTGATTGTTCGCCAGATGCTGCGTCGGGTTCAGATCACCTCACCGGGCGACACCCCCTTCATCACCGGTGAGCAGGTTGAGCGCTCCGAGATGCTGGATCAGAACGACAAGGCAGTGGCGGCCGACAAGATGCCGGCGGACTATGCCAATGTGTTGCTCGGTATCACCAAGGCCTCTCTATCAACCGACTCGTTCATCTCGGCGGCCTCCTTCCAGGAGACCACCCGGGTGCTGACGGAAGCGGCCATCATGGGCAAGCGCGACGAGTTGCGCGGGCTCAAAGAGAACGTCATCGTGGGTCGCTTGATTCCGGCAGGTACCGGTATGGCCTTCCATAAGGCACGTCGTAACAAGGAGATCTTCGACGCTGAAGAGCAAGCCGCAATGGCCCTGGCAGAGCAGGAAGCCATGGCCGCGCGGGCTGCTGAAGGTGGCGGCGAACCTGAAATTACGGCTGAGTCGGTGTTTGGTGAGGCCAGCGGTGCCGAGCCAGCTGCCAGTACTTCGGACACGGTCGTTGAATCTGAGATTTTTGGGGAGCCAGCGCAGCCGGCACCTGAGAAGCCTGAAGGTTCTGACGACTAGGTCACGGCCTCAACCGTGAGCAAAAAGCCCGGCCTGGTTGGCCGGGCTTTTTGCATCTTGGTATTTACGGCCCAGTTGCAACAGACGCCTTGCGGCGTACTTGGCCGGGCCAGCTGAAATGGACAACTCACGCTTGCGATGGACGCAAATCCCAGCCTATAATGGCGGGCTAACTCCAGTGTGCGCTGCATTTTCATCGCAAGACGGCATCGCAGGACGCTGTACGGATAGCTTAATGCTGTTGTCTTGAACCTAGTGCCGTTGCCTGGAACCGTTAGCTTGACTGACCCGTTGGCCCTTTCATAGGCAAGGCGGCATGACCAAGCAGCCACGTCATTGCGAGCCGGGGCGCAGGCCAGGACTGCAATAACGCGAGCCTTGGTGCGAAGCAGCAGTCAAGGCGAATGGGTAAGTAATGCGAATGGGCAAGCCTACGCGCAGAGCGAATCCAGCGGGTTGGGCTCTGTTAGCGAAGAGCAACAGCAAGTAGCAGTAAACCGATTTCGATAGATTTCCACATCATTGACCCAAAAGGTCAGCAGGACACCTAATCAATGCCTACCGTTAACCAGTTGGTCCGCAAAGGTCGTGAGACCGCCAACGTGAAAAGTAAGAGCCCGGCGCTACAAGATTGCCCGCAACGCCGAGGCGTCTGCACCAGGGTTTACACCACGACCCCGAAGAAGCCGAACTCGGCCTTGCGTAAAGTTGCCAAAGTGCGACTCACCAATGGCTTTGAAGTGATTAGCTACATCGGTGGCGAGGGGCACAACCTGCAAGAGCACTCGGTTGTCCTGATCCGCGGTGGTCGAGTAAAAGACCTTCCCGGTGTGCGTTATCACATTGTTCGTGGCTCGCTTGACCTACAAGGCGTTAAAGACCGCAAACAGGCTCGTTCCAAGTACGGTGCCAAGAAAGCGAAGAAGGGCTAATCCGAAGTTGCCGGCGACTGGACTTTCTGACTAGGCGCCCTTAACTGATTGACAGTGCCCGTTACCGACTAGACATTGAGTCTTCGGTAGCAAACATGACGCGAGGTTGCCTTCGCGTCATTGTGTTTTAAAGACCCGGGTTTGAATCGGCCGTGCTGCGGCGGTTTGACCCAACAAAGAGCGCTTGTCTGATGCCTTGATGTTGCATTGGGCGGGTGTTCAGTAAGCGGCTGCAACGGCTGGTGGGCATGAGGCTCATGGGTCAGAGTGCAGCCATGGTGAGTCTGCTTGTACGTCTATGTCATTGCAGTTTTGCCAGCTGAATTGGAGAGTTAGATATGCCACGCCGTCGCGAAGTCCCCAAACGCGAAATCCTGCCCGATCCGCTTTATCACAGCGTCGACGTTTCCAAATTCGTTAACGTGATGATGCTAGATGGCAAAAAAGCCGTCGCTGAGCGCATGCTTTACGGCGCTTTCGAGCAAATCAAGCAACGCTCGGGTAAAGACCCCATCGAAGTGTTTGGTCTGGCCTTGAACAACTGCAAGCCGGTCGTTGAAGTTAAGAGTCGCCGAGTCGGTGGTGCCAACTACCAGGTACCTGTCGAGGTACGGCCCATTCGCCGGAACGCACTCGCCATGCGCTGGTTGCGTGAAGCGGCCAAAAAGCGCAGTGAGAAATCCATGGGTCAGCGGCTTGCCAATGAAATCATGGAAGCCTCCGAGAACCGTGGTGGTGCTGTGAAAAAGCGCGATGAGATCCACCGTATGGCTGAGGCTAATAAGGCGTTCTCGCACTTCCGTTTCTGATTCTGCTGGCGGGTGAAGCCCGCACCTTTTCGCAAGTACTTGCAATTGGGTTTGGCGGTCGTCATCTAGGGACTCCCTAAAGACTGTTTCCGCCCGGCTGACCAGACGTTCTGCGGGAATCGCATTGGTGAATTTCTCGTTTGTTGCACCCTGACCTTTACCCCGTTTCCTCCCCAAGGCCCACTTACCCAGTGGGCTGACACCTTGAACCCCAGAGGCTAATCATGGCTCGCAAAACCCCAATCAATCGCCATCGCAACATTGGTATCCCGGCTCACATTGATGCTGGGAAGACGACCACTACCGAGCGTGTCCTTTTTTACACAGGGATTTCTCATAAAATAGGAGAAGTACATGATGGTGCTGCAACCATGGACTGGATGGAGCAGGAGCAAGAGCGTGGAATTACCATTACCTCTGCTGCAACCACTACTTTCTGGCCTTATGAGGATAGAGAGCATAGGATCAATATCATTGATACTCCTGGTCACGTTGACTTCACTG
>JBGCFG010000053.1:0-19945 GCA_045106815.1 Burkholderiaceae bacterium
GTGCTTTATCTCAAGGGGCTTGAGCCGGGGCCGATTATTTTCGTGAAGACACCGGAGTTGGTTTATGCCGTTTTCATGGCATTTTTGCTTGCCAACTTGCTGCTGATTCCGCTCGGCTGGATGATCATTCGACTGTCCCGGTACGTGCTCCGAATTCCACCTTCGGTTTTTCTGCCGATCGTATTGTTGTGCTGCATGGTGGGTTCTTTCGCGATTAACAACACCTTGTTTGGCGTTGGCGTCATGCTGGTGTTTGGATTGATCGGTTGGTTGTTTGAAGAAAACGGCATTCCTGTCGCGCCGGCTATTCTTGGTCTTGTACTGGGCGGTATGGTTGAGTTCAACTTTGTGACGTCGCTGCTCAAGTCTGATGGAGACTTGTTGATTCTGTTTTCGCGACCGATTGCAGCGGTGCTCGGTGTGGTGACCGTCCTCGTTTGGTTGACACCCGCATTATTAGGCTTGCGTGCGAAGCTAAAAGCGCCCCGCTCGGAGATGCATAGCTCGGGTTGTTAGCGTTAGGCCTTTCCTACCGTTCAGCCGCACAATCTGGTGCTTAGCGCACGAGACTGGCGCTTGAGCCGATTGTTTTGCCCGCGCATGACTCGAATTGAGTCTGCATTGGTGCGTTCGAGCTACCGATACTCTGCTTAGAGGCTTATCAGAACAAGTCGCAGCGAGAAGGCTTGCCAAACAGACCTTGATCGGGTTAGCTTGCAACAATCAGTCAAGAAGTCTGATGAATCGCCTATAGCGCGATGCGCTCACTCGCATCGCCGCAACCATAAACGGGGGAGGGAGTCATGATGAGCTTGTTCAAGCGTGTTTTGCCAACGGCACTGATAGCGGTTTCATTGATGTCCGTGGCAGGGCATACCACTGCGCAGGAGACCATTAAGTTTGGCGCTCCATTGCCGCTAACCGGCCCGCTCGCGCCTGAAGCACTGAAGCAAAAAGAAGGCTACGACTTGTGGGCGGAAACAGTCAATGCTGCTGGCGGTATTGATGTCGGCGGCACGAAAATGCCAGTTGAAATTGTCTACACCGACTACCAATCCAAAACACCACGAGCGGTACAGGCTGCCGAACAACTCATTAGTCAGCAGGACGTGAATTTCTTGTTTGCACCGTTTGGCTCTGGTGCGACCAAGGCCGCGAGTGCCGTCTCTGAGCGCTATGGTGTGCCCACCATCGCTGCGACGGCATCATCTTCACAGGTCTACGACCAGGGGTATAAACATCTGTTTGGTACCTTCACGCCGAACGAGTCGCTGACCGATCCACTATCAAAACTTGCGGTTGAGAAAGACCCAAGCATTAAGCGCGTGGCGATCCTCGCACGCAATGATTTGTTTCCGCTTGCGATTGCACAAGAAATGCAAAAGTCAGCCAAGGCCAGAAACCTTGAGGTGGTGTTGTTTGAGAAGTATGCAATCAACACAATGGACCATTCGTCTGCACTTGCCCAGGTAAAGTCATCCAATCCAGACTGGATCATGGCCACGGGTTATGTCAACGATTTAATCCTGCTGCGCAAGCAAATGGGCGATCAGCGCCTTGGCGCCAAACTCGTGACAATGATTGCCGGGCCCGCCTATCAGGAATTCATTGATGCAACAGGCCAGGGCGCTGAGAACGTGACGTCAGCTGCCTGGTGGCATCCGTCTGCAAGCTATGACGGCGCAGACGTGTTCGGAACGACGGCAAACTATGTCAAGACCTTTCAGGCCAAGCACGGGCGAATGCCTGATTACACGCAGGCGTCATCCTCGGTAGCAGGCGCGCTATTCCAAATGGCGATTGAAAAAGCTGGGTCACTCGACCGGGCCAAGGTTCGAGATGCCCTGGCATCGCTGGATGTCACGACCTTTTTCGGGCCGGTGAAGTTTGCCGAAACGGGCCAGATCAACTCGCTTGAGCCGCCGGTTTTTCAGATTCAGGACGGCAAGATCACCGTTGTGCATCCGGCCGCGATCAAACAGGGAGACTTTAAGATAGGGGTGAAGTAGGGCTCTCATGACGGCTCAGGTTCTCGCCAATGGCATTGTGCTGGGTTGTTTGTACGCCTGTATAGCGGCTGGCTTTTCGCTGGTTTGGGGTGTGCTTAACGTTATCAACCTGATGCATGGCACTTTCATTGTGCTGGGCTCCTATCTTGCCTGGGGGGCGTACAACACGCTGGGGCTGAGCCCCTGGTTCAGCCTGGCGCTCGCTGCGCCCTTGTTCTACCTCTTTGGCTACCTGATTCAGATTGGGGTGTTGAACCGGGTCATTGCGGCGCCGGTGCTTGTCACACTGACGCTCACGTTTGGCCTGGACCTCATGCTGAACAACGCCATGATCCTGGCATTCAAGGCAGACTACCGTCAGCTCCTGCTTGATCCACCCTTGGGCACTGTGGCATGGGGCTCTGTGGTGTTGCCGGTTGATCGTTTAATCGCGATGGGCTTCGCGCTGGTGCTCACGGCTGCGCTTTATCTGATTTTGCGCAAGTCGAGAATGGGGCGCGCCATTATTGCGGTGCGCCTGGACCGTGATGCCGCTCGCCTGATGGGCGTTCGCGTGAAATCAATCTACGCTGTCGCATTTGGTTTGGGGGCTGCCATGGCGGGCTGCGCGGGTGTGCTGCTGGCGCTGATCTTCCCCATCTCACCGCTGTCGGCAACGCCTTATCTTGGCAAAGCTTTCGTAGTTTGTGTCATTGGCGGATTGGGCAGCGTGCCCGGCGCGGTGTTGGGTGGGCTGATCCTGGGCCTGGTGGAAAGTTTTGGGACGATGGCCTTTGGTCCGGAGCATGCCGTAACGCTGTCATTCGCTTTATTGATTGCGTTCCTGGTCTGGCGTCCGCACGGCTTGCTCGGAAAGCGAGGGTTTGAGTAGTGGCACGCCAGGGGATTTGGCTGGTTGGCGGCCTTGCATTGTTTGGCCTGCTGCCCTTGTTCGGCGACGCCTACACACTACGTCTCGCCACCTTCGCATGTATGTATGCCGTGATGGCGGTGTCCTGGCATGTCATTGGTGGGCTGGCGGGCTATCCGTCATTTGCGACCGCGGCCTTTTTTGGGTTGGGCGCCTACGCAGGCGGTATCGTGCTTGCAAAAGGCGCGCCGCTGCTCGCTGCCATGTTGCTGGCTGGCGTGATTGCCTTCACTGGTGCAATGGTATTGGGCGCCGTGTTGTTACGTATGCGCGGGCATTACTTTGCGATCGCGAGTCTCGCGGTAGCCGAGGTGCTGCGCGAAGTCACCAACTCCGCTACCGAACTCACGGGCGGCGGTATGGGCTTAAACATTCCACTGGGTGCTGTCGGCGCCGACGGCATCATGGGCCAGGCGCGGTTTTTTATGTGGGCGATGTGGGCCTTGCTGATGCTCACTGTAATTGTGGTGTTGTGGGTCGAGCGTTCCAAGCTTGGGTTTGGACTGACCTGCATCCGTCAGAATGAAGCGGCGGCCGACATGATCGGTGTGAATGCCACCTTGTATAAGAGTCTGGCTTTTGCGTTGTCCGGTGTTTTTGTCGCGATGGCGGGCACTTTGTATGCCGCATGGGTTTTCTACATTGACCCCTCAGACGTGTACGACATCCTGCATTCGGTCAAACCGATTGTGATGGCACTGCTGGGTGGTCTGGGGTCAACCGTTGGGGCGGTGCTGGGTGCGTTCTTGTTCCTGGCTGTGGAGGAGGCGGTCTGGCGCAACTACCTGCAAGTGCACTCGGCCGTGCTCGGTCTCTTGATCGTTCTATTGCTGCTGTTCCTGCCGCATGGCGTGATCTCGATCAGGCGCCGATTTCGTCCCACTGAAAGGCCCAGCCATGTCTGACCTGCTTGAACTCGATCGGGTCAGCCGGCGATTTGGCGGATTGCAGGCGGTGGATGAAGTGACCCTGAAAGTTGGCCGGGGTGAAGTGCTTGGCTTGATCGGCCCAAACGGTGCCGGCAAGACAACGCTGGTCAATGTCATTACCGGCGTTCATCCCGCCAGCTCGGGGCGCATTCGATTTGAAGGGCGTGACATCACCGGTCTTCAGCCTTACCAGGCGGCGCGCGCTGGTCTGGCTCGAACCTTTCAGGTGGTGCAGCCGTTTCCAGAACTGACCGCACTGCAGAATGTGCAGGCGGCTGCGCTGTTTTCGGGCGGTAACAGTTCCATGTCAGCGGCGCGCGAGCGGGCAATGGAGCAGCTTGAGTTTGTCGGGCTTGCTGATCAGGCGAACAAGTCTGCTACGAGTCTCACGCTTGCCATGCGTAAGCGTCTTGAATTGGCCAAAGCTCTCGCCATGTCTCCCCGCCTGCTGTTCCTTGATGAGGTGAACGCGGGTTTGAATACCGCCGAGATCGAGCGGGCAATGGGCCTCCTGCGCCAGATTGCCGATAGTGGCATCACCATCGTCCTGATCGAACACCTGATGAAAGTTGTCACCACGGTGTGCTCACGCATTGTTGTCTTGCATCATGGAGCGCTGATTGCCGACGGCCCGGTGGCTGATGTCGTGGCTGATTCTCGCGTCGTTGAGGCTTACCTGGGTAAGCGTTACGCGCAGACGATTGCTCAGGAGGCCACATGAGCCAATCACCGGCAGAGCAGGGCAGCGCTTTGCTCGACATTCAGTCGCTGCAAGCCGGCTACGGGGAAATCACCGTGCTCTGGGGGGTTGATCTGCTGGTGCGACAGGGAGACATCACGGCGCTCATTGGCTCAAACGGCGCTGGCAAGTCCACCCTGATGCGCACAATCTCGGGTCTCGTGCCGGCAAGTGCAGGCCGAATGCTTTGGCAGCAAACACCCATCGAGCAAAGCGAGCCGGATGAGGTGCTCGGTCTTGGCATCGCACATGTGCCCGAAGGCAGGCGACTGTTTAGCGCCATGAGTGTTGAAGAAAATCTGCTCATGGGCGCGTATCTGCGACGGGCGAGTCGCACCGAGTTGCAGCGCGACCTGGATCGCGTCTACACAACCTTTGAAAAGCTGCGCGAGCGACGCTCTCAAGCGGCCGGTACCTTGTCTGGCGGCGAGCAGCAAATGTGCGCGATTGGCCGCGGCCTAATGAGCGCGCCGAAATTACTAATGATTGATGAGCTGTCGCTTGGTTTGTCTCCGCTGCTGGTTGAGCAGTTGCTTGATGCACTGAAACAGCTCAATCAGGATGGTCTGACGATCCTGCTGGTTGAACAGGACGTCATGACGGCGCTAGAAGTATCGAGCTATGCATTTGTGATGGATATGGGGCGGACGGTTAACCAAGGGGCGAGCGATGTTTTGCTTCGGGATCCGGCTGTAAGGGATGCCTACTTGGGCGCAATAACCAACTAGTCAACTAACGAATTTGCTGATTTGCTGATCAATAATCTGAAGGAGAGGCACCATGAGTCTTGAGCTGTTTGCCGATGGCGGATACCGGTTTATTCCGGGTGTGTTTCAGTATTCTGCGGGGGTGGTCGCAGAACCTGGCATGCGCATTGAACGCGCGGTCTTTGCCAAACCGGTGCCATTGGCGGCAGGCTTTGATCTCATCGAAAAGCATCTGGCCTCGCTGGGTCGGCCCGCCACGGCGTTTTGCGCGTGCGAGTTACGTTCGCCGGAGCCATTCACCGAGCAGGGGTTTCGGGATTTCAACGCGCAGTACGGTGCGGTGCTGGAGCGCTGGCAGATCTTGCGCGATGGCGTGAACCCGGTCGCCCGCAGCAATGTCTGCCCTGAGCTTGATCCACCCGGCGAACCGAGCTTTTATGCCTTCAGCTACACGGTCCAAGATGCTGACGCGCCGCCGTCCTTTGTGGTTGCCGGCAGTGGTGAATGCCCGGAGGGTAAGGGTGACTATCGCGATAACGTCGTCGCGCGAGGAGATCTTTCTACGAGCGGTCTGCAAACCAAGGTGCGATGGGTACTCGGCGAAATGGAGCGACGCCTGGGCCTGCTCGGTTTCGATTGGGCCACCACCACGGGTGCTCAAGTGTATTGCGTTCATGATTTCCATGCGCACGTGGGATCAGAGATTGTGTCTCGCGGAGCCATGCGCGCAGGTCTAAACTGGCATTACGCCAGGCCACCGGTACAGGAGTTAGAGTACGAAATGGACTGTCGTGGCCTACCTCGCGAGATCGTCATCTAATAAGAGAGACAGGAGTCAGCATTGGATCTTTGTGATTTGACCCTTGGTGAGCAAGCGTCTTTGCTTGAGGCCGGTGATTGTTCGAGCGTCGACATTGTTGAAGCACACCTGTCGCGTGTTGAGGCGGATGACGGCCATCTGCAGGCTTTTACTGAGGTCTATCAAACTGAGGCGCGTCGGCTAGCGCAAGCCGCCGATATAGCGCGGTCATCAGGCCTGCCGTTGCCCGCGCTGCATGGCCTGCCTGTTGGCCTAAAAGATCTTTGCGACATCAAAGGCCGTGTCGGAACTTGCGGTTCTCAAGTCTGGGCGTCGCGCATCGCTCCGGCCACCTCAGCCACAGCTGAGCGCCTGCTTAGCGCTGGCATGATTCCACTCGGCAAACTGAAAATGGTTGAGTTTGCGTTTGGCGGTTGGGGGACTAATCAGTATCAAGGCACCCCCAAGAATCCCTGGGACTTGAATACCCACCGAATTCCGGGCGGCTCGTCCAGCGGCACGGCTGTTGCGGTAGCCGCAGGTCTTGTGCCGGCAGGCATTGGCAGCGACACGGGCGGCTCGGTACGCATTCCATCAGCGTTCACAGGCTTGGTCGGGCTCAAGGTGACCTATGGGCGTATTAGTCTGCACGGCACGGGTTTACTGAGTTGGACGCTTGACTCTATCGGGCCACTTGCGCGCAGTGTCGAAGATTGCGCACTCATGCTTGAGGCGCTCGCCGGTCCCGATACCCGCGACCCGGTGACGCTGAGTCAGCCGCCACTGGATTTGCCAGACTCGCTCGCGACCGAGTCGCTAAAGCATGTTCGAATCGCCTTGCCCGATGCCTCGCAATTGCCCGACTTTATGAATCCTGCGGTCATTCAGGCCTGGCAGGATGCCGCGGCGGTCATGGAGGGTCTTGGTGCCACCGTGACGCCGGTTCGTTTGCCTGAATGGTTCTTTGAGTTATCAGGCCCGGCCGGCATCATCATTGCATCGGAGTGTTTTGAATTGATGCGCGAATGGATCACCGATAACGACGCGCCCGTTGGTGACGCCACCCGCGCGAGAGCCATGATTGCACGGGATCTGGAACCTGGTGTCTATGCGGGTGTGCTGCGCACGATGGCCGAACGCAGACGCTTTTTCGAGCAGTGGTTCGAGCCCTTTGATGCGATCTTGCTACCAACGGTTGCAGAAACCGCGCTACCGCTCGCTGACATTGACGAGATGTCACCGCTGCCAGGCTATCTGACCCGTCCTGCAAATTACCTGGGGCTGTGCGGGATTTCAATGCCTGCGGGGCTTCATGAGGGCTTGCCCATGGGCGTTCAATTTATCGGCAAACCGTTCGATGAAAAAATAGTGCTTCAAGTTGGCAAGCAATATCAGGACGCGACCGAGTTTTATCGGCTGCGTCCGGCGAGGGCTGATTGAGCATGGCAGAACTCTCACCCAAGGCTGCTGGGTCGTCATCTCAGACAGAGCTTCAGGCGACTAATCGCATTTATTACTCGTTAGCGATGGCGATCGGCGCCGCGGTCACGATCTACTTTGCCGTGGTGCCATGGCTGGGCTTAAACGTGGCGTTCCACTTCTATTTGATGCTCTGGATCACGATGGCGTCCGCATTCAATGTGGCGGCCGGCTTTTCTGGTTATATGCCATTTGGCTTTGTGGCTTTCTATGGCATTGGCGCGTTCACCACAGCGATCCTTGTAAAGTCATTGGGCTTCCCGGTGTTGCTGGCGCTGCCGTTCTCAGGCCTTGCCGGTGTGGCACTGGGTTTACTGTTTGCGCCAACCCTGCGGCTGTCTGGCATCTACTTTGCAATTGTCAGCCTTGCGTTGGCCAGTATCTGCCGCCTGGTCATTACCAATATGCCCGAAGAAATTACCGGCGGCTCCTTCGGCTTGCAGCTCGGTAGCCGGGCAGAACCGCTGCAGTCTTTCTACGTCATGATGGTCGTGATGCTGTTGGCGCTGGGTACCATCTTGTGGCTGTCGCGTTCACGGCTAGGTAAAGCCTTGCGGGCCGTACGCGACGATGCGGAAGCCGCCGACATGATGGGTGTCAATGTGGCGCGCGTCCGGCTTTACGGCTGGCTGATCGCAACCTTGTTTCCAGCATTGTGTGGTGGCGTGGAGGCCTGGTATACCAATATTGTTGACACCGAAACCGCCTTCAACACATTGGTCACCGCTAAAACTGTGATCTATGCAGTCGCCGGTGGACTTGGCACGGTGACCGGTCCAATCGTTGGCGCATTCGTGATGGTATGGCTCGACGAATTGATCTGGCGCGAGTTTCCGTTGCTCAACCTGCTCATTCTTGGCCTGGCGACTATTCTGTTGGTGCTGTTCCTGCCACGCGGTCTTGTCGGCACTTTGCTTCGCTGGCGGCCGCAGTGGCGACGCTACATTCCCTGAGGTCATGACATGACGGAAATCCTGATCTACAACGGTTTGATAAATGGCTTCATCGTAGGCGGTATCTACGCGCTTATCGGCCTGAGCCTGACCTTGTTGTATGGCGTGCTGCGCATCGTGAACTTTGCTCATGGTGAGTTTGTGATCGGTGGCGCATTCGTTGCTTATGTCTTGTTCAATAGTCTGGGCATCATGCCTTTGCTTGCGTTACCGATGGCCGCCGTTTTGTTCTTTTGTCTGGGCTGGGTTGCGTACTACCTGCTCATTCCCAGATTGATGCGCAGTGATGACCCAGAGGTCATGTCTTTTCTGCTCATGTATGGCGTCTCCATTGCCCTGGCCGCGGTGATGCTGTTGATTTTTGAGGCTGACTCACGCTCGATCAACTACTCGTTTGAACCCATCTCCATGAAGATTGGCGTTATCTATGTGTCAACGGCTCGGCTGGTGGCGTTTGGCATTACCTTGCTGTTGTCGCTGGCCTTGGCTGCGTTTTTGTTTTTTACATTGCCGGGTAAAGCCTTGCGGGCAACGATAATGAATCGCGAGGCCATTCAGATCGTCGGCGTCGACATCGAAAAACTGTCCGCGTTTGCGTTTGCCCTGGCTGCAGCTATCGCCGGTGTGACAGGTGTCTTGGTTGCCCTGGTGTTTCCGGCATTTAGCCCCTTTGTTGGCGCCGAATACACGATTATCGGTTTCATCGTGGTGGTGCTGGGTGGTCTGGGTAATCCGATTGGCGCATTGCTCGCCGGTATTTTGTATGGGCTCGCTGAACAGATGTCTACTGTATTTCTGCCGCAGGCCATGGCGCAGATTGTGGGCTTCGTGATCCTGGTTGCTGTCATTCTTATTCGGCCCAGCGGTCTGCTCGGATGGCGGGCACTTCGATGACCGCAGCCATTGAAACCAGAGACCTGGTCAAACGCTTTGGCGGACTGACCGCACTCAATGGCGTGAACCTGTCTGCCCGTCAGGGCGAGGTGTTGGGCATCATTGGTGTGAATGGTGCTGGCAAGACCACGCTCATGAACTGCATTTGCGGTATTTACCGGCCTGACCAGGGCCAGGTCATGATCGGTGGTAAGGCATGCACTGGCCTCACGCCGCACGAGGTCGCCAAGCTTGGCATCGGACGCACCTTTCAAATTCCGCGCGTCTTCAAGCGGATGTCGCTGATTGACAATCTGTTGGTGCCGGTACTCGATCAGGCGCAGCCTGATGCCACGCTCGTCGGCCAGGCCGAATCGATGCTCGAGCGCATGCAGCTAATCGACCTTCGCCACAACTATTCCGAGGAACTCTCCGGCGGCCAACAGAAGTTACTGGAGATGGCGAGAATGCTGATGCCTGACCCGAAAGTGGTCATGCTGGATGAACCCTTTGCCGGGGTGCATCCTGTGTTGTGCAAATTCATGATTGCGCAGATTGAAGAAATCGCCGCTGCCGGTAAGACAGTCTTACTGATTAGCCACGACCTGACATCCATTTACCGCTTGTCGAACAGAGTCGTTGCCCTCAATGAGGGGCAAGTCATTGCGGAAGGCACGGTTGATAATATTCGCAGTAATGCCGCCGTTGTTGAAGCCTACCTGGGAAGCTGAGGATGACCGATAGCAGCTACGAGCCAACACCGGCGTCATTACCGTCCGGGACGCCCATGCTTGAATTGCGTGAGGTTGACGTTGCCTATCACGGGGATATTCGCATCCTGCAGTCGCTCTCGCTGCAGGTGAAGCGCGGTGGCATCACCGGCGTGATTGGCCCCAATGGCGCCGGCAAATCCACGGCCCTCCGAACCCTGTATGGATTGCTCAAACCAGTAGTCGGCGATGTGCTGATCGACGGAGAAGTTGTTACCGGCATGGCGCCCTGGCGCTTTCTGGTTCATGGCGTCGCATTGGTGCCGCAAGGGCGTAGTTTGTTTGGTGAACTCAGTGTTGAAGACAATCTCAGGCTTGCATGCTGGACTTTTCGCAAGGACAAGGCCAGAGTTGAGCAGGCGCTTGAAAGCACTTATAGCCAGTTTCCAATGCTCAAAGACAAACGCAAGCAGGCTGCTGGCGCTATGAGCGGCGGGCAACAGCGTTTTCTGGAGCTTGGCCGTGCATTGGCATTGCAGCCGCGCGCGGTTTTGCTTGATGAGCCAACCGCCATGATCGCGCCCAAGGTGGCGGCCGAAATCTATGAATTCATTAGCGGCCTACCTGAGCGCGGCATTACGGTGTTACTGGTTGATCAGAACGTGCGCCAGTGTGTGCGGGTCTCTGATCACCTGTATGTGCTGGAGCTGGGCCGCAACAAAGCGGATGGCTCCGCAAAGCAGTTTTCTGAAGATGCCAGTATGAAAGAGTTGATCGCCGAATGGATCGACTACCGAATCGATGAATGAATGATGCATTACGTCAAAACCCCTTCACCTAAAGCCAAAAGCCTATTCCTGAGGAGGAAATCATGAAACGTAGATCATTACTTGTGTCGTTTGCCTCTTGCGCATTGACGACGACGCTGGTCGCCACAGCAACTACCGCTCAAGCGGCCGACCCCATTCGTCTGGGCATGACCGTGTCATCAACCGGTACGTATGCGCTCGCATCACAGTCCGGTGAGCGAGGTCTGCAAATCTGGTTGGATGATGTGAACAGTCGCGGCGGTATTGATGTGGGCGGTACCAAACGCAAAGTTGAGCTTGTCAAGCTCGATGACCGAAGCGACAAAACGCTTGTTCCTCGCGTGTATGAAACCCTGATCAAAGACGAAAAAGTTGATCTGGTCTTTGGCCCGTTTGGCAGCACCCTGACAGGCGCCGCTGCCAACACGACTGAAACCAATGAGAAATTCATGGTGATCTGGTCTGCATCGGCCGACTCCATCTATCAGCAAGGCTATAAGTACATTGTGTCGGCCACGCAGATTGCGGGCTCCTTGCTCGGCCAGCCAGCTGTTCGCGCACTCCATGGCATGGGCGTCAAAAAGATTGCGTTCGCTTACCTCGACGAGCCCTTTCCCGCTGCATTAACCAAGGGCGCGATTGCGCTCGCCAAAGAGCTGGGCATGGAAGTGACCATGGAGGAGAAATTCGCCAAAGGCACCAAAGATTTCAACATCATGATCCAAAAGGCGATGGCCAGTGGTGCTGACGCCTTCTATCCGACTGCCTACGAGGGCGATCAGATGACCATCGCGCGGCAGATTCGCGAGGTCAACGCCAACTTCAAGGCGGTTTATCTGGTGTATGGCTCTCAACCACAGTTTCTTGAGCAAGCGGGCAAAGACGGCCACTATGTGTTCAGCCAGACGCTATTGCACGAGAAGATTAACTGGGATGTCACCCATGGTCTGAACCGTGCGCAAATGGTGGCGGCCTACGAAAAGCTGTTCCCCAATGCCCAGTACCCGGCTGACTTCCAGACGATCCTGGCGTATGGTGCCGGCGTCATCACCGAGCAAATTATTGCCAAAGCCGGCTCACTGGACGCTGCCAAAATGAAGCAGGCGGCGCTTGATCTGAGCGGCAAGCTCGTCACGGCCACTGGTGAATACGAGATCGACAAAACTGGCAAGCAGTACAAGAACGAATTCTCGATCATGCAGACGACACCCAAGGGTCTGGAGGTGGTTTATCCCAAGGCTGTGTCGACGACCAAGGCGGTCTTTCCTGCGCCAGCCTTTGAAGAGCGAAAGTAAGCGAGTCGTGTGGAATCCCGGGAGCGTGCCTCGCAAAAATTGTCGAGTCATGCGCCCGGTTCGCTGGTGCTGGACTGTTGTCACAGCTCGGTCACCTGCATGTCTAGATTCGTTCATGGCCCGACTGAACCAGAGAGGTCAGGCGTCACTTCGCAATTCCGGAGGGCACCATGTTTAAGATTCGCGAAATCGACCATGTTGTGCTGAGAATTGAAGACACGGCGGCAGTTTTGAAGTTCTATGTGGATGTGCTTGGCTGCCATGTCGAAAAGCGCCAGGATGACCTCGGCCTCATTCAACTTCGGGCCGGCGCGTCACTTATCGATCTCGTGCCAGTGGATGGTGTGCTTGGTAAGCAGGGCGGGGCTGCGCCTGCGGAGCAGGCCCGCAATATGGATCACTTTTGCCTGCGGGTGGAGCCATTCAATGAGCGAGAGATTCTCCAGCATTTAGCGAGCCATGGCATCGAAGCCGAACCTGCTGCGCCCCGCTACGGTGCTGAAGGGATGGGGCCGTCCATCTATGTCAGTGATCCGCAGGGTAATGTTGTTGAACTGAAAGGGCCGCCAGATTCAGGGGAATAGAGCGTATTACCAGCGTTGCTAATTCCCGATGACTTCGTAATTGGTTCGACGATCACACAGTTGGTTCGACGATCACACAGCTGCCGTCAGTTCTACTGAATGACGGCTCACCGTCCGCCAAATCCCGGGGCCGTGGCCCCAGGCAGGGAGAAGATCAGTGTCCGGCTACAGGATGACTTCTTCCCCAGACACGTGTCGCAGCCACCAATCATCAACCGAAACCCGCGAGCCATTGCGGTCCAGTACAGTCATTGTGGGCGCGCTACCAGCCTGGCCAGACACTCGAATCAGGTCACCATCAAAGCTCTTGAAGGTCATATCAACCGGGTCACCATACGTGGGAGCTTGTTCAAGCAAGATTCCAACAGCCACCCGTTCACCCATTCTGAGCGAATCATAGTAGTCAGAGTAGTAGTGAACGCCAGCCATGTCTCTGCCAATCGAGATGTTGGCAGCTAGCTTATCGAGCTCGCCCTGAATAGTCAGGGTTTTCTTGGTTTTAGTGTCTTTCTCGAGCTTCGTGCCATCAGAGCAGGGCACATATACGATGGGCTTTCCGTCGCCTTCGAGGAGTTCACGTTCTTTACCTGTGTCGCAGTCTTCAAACATTTCAAAGAATGCCTTGAGCATTGTGACGCATCCACCCGCCACAGTTGCGTGACCAGCGCCGTAGGCAGGGTGCATGGGGGACCCTTCAGGAAACGCCATCGGCAGTAACAGATTGCATGCTGGATCAAACCCTTTATAGGCAAGATCGTCCTTGCAAGTCAGCCCGCAAGCAGACCGCATCTTAACCATCGCGGCACTGTTTTGGTCAATGTTGTGCTCGGCAATAGCGGTGAGAAGATCGAATGGGATCTCATCGAGTAGATGCTTGAACTTATCTTCAGCGCAGCGAAGATGTTTACCGTGTTTGCTCTTGATCAGTGTCAGACGCCCGCCAATGGCTTCGGGCCGCGCGCGCCGGTGGTAGTTGAATTTTTGGCGTCTCACGGCTTTCAAGCAGCGGGTAGCTACTTCCGTTACAAGTGACAAGATGTGGGGTCCACCAAAGGTTGCGAAGGCCGTGCGGCGCCCTGATGGGCTCGGTTCGGGGAACCCTTTGGAGTGCGGCGTTCCGAGCGCCAGCAAGATGAGGGCCGCGTTTAGATACGCCTCGTACAGTGCGTCATAGTGAACATAGGTGGCAAGATCTCTTGGAGTGGTGATGAAGCGGCGCTTTTTCTCCCAGCAATCGGTTCCGTTTAGAGCGGCGCCGTTTTGCACATCAAGCCAGTGAGTCCAGTTGGTCATGTGATCCAGGCATCCCTTGTGCGAGATCGTCCGTTGGTCAATCGTGATGGAGCCGTACGGGATAAACCCATCTTGCAGGTCAAACGTCGTCGCGTTGCCAGGGAAGTTCGCATTGCCGTCACCAGCGCCAGCAATGGAATTCGCTCCGACCAACATAAACTGAGAGATATATGGGCCAACCAGTGCGCCGGGTGTGGACCCTCTAAACATGGTCTGAGCGGTGACCGGGGCACTAAACGGGTTGTTGTCGTCTTGAGTCCGGGCGAAGCGACGATTTCGCTCAAACTGGTTGAGGCCAGTGCCATCTGTGCACAGCGGGGTGGACGATGTGGGGTAGTTGCCTTTGTAGAAGGGCATGCTGTTGAGCAGGCCCGCAACATCATTGCCGGAAAAAACCGCGTTGCCACCTTTTTCGCAAAGCTTCTTCTTGCTTTTACCAGCGCATATGTCGGTGAAGGGGACGTCCCGCAATAGGGCCAAAGCGTATACCTCGGCCATCTCGGCCGCCAACTCGGAAGATCCAACACGTGGAGCGGGCGCCATGCCGACCGAGCCAGCATCAGGCCCTTGAAGTTCATACACGTGGCCAGCACGCGGGCTTTCCCAGCCTCGCCAGTCAGCAGTTTTGCCTTGCTTCTTGCATGCAAACTTCACGCCTCGGTCGTCTGCACCTCTAACATGGCTATCGAATAGGCCAGGTGCGGGGGAATTAATTGCTTCAACAAAGACGTGATAGTCCTCTGCGCGATCAAGCAGGCCGTAGCTGTTGTGCTTTAAGCCCTTGGTGAAGTTAGTTGGATAGCTGGCCGAGCTGTAGTCGGCCTCTTCGCCGTTAGCCTCTGAAGCGGCATGGGCGCGTTTGCGCGCGATGTCTGTGCAAAGGTCGCGTAAGGATTTCGCATCGCCTGCGCGATGGGTGCCGGCGGGTGAGGGGATGTCATGAGGAAGCTTCATTGTTTTCTCCTTTGATTGTCCACGGCTCGGTTTTCTTTAGCTCGCAGACGACTATTGCTGAACCAATGCTTCGGAATAAGTTAGTTAGCGTAGTCGATCGATTACTTGAAGACATCATCATGTTCGGTCATCTCGATAAACTTTTTCTTGTAGATTTAGTCCCTATAGGTGAAGCGCGAACTAAGTCTTCCGAGCTAGATAATCACACTGCCAGAGATGCCAATGTCGTCAGGGGTTTATCCAACTGAGTAAGGCTCGTTAGAGATTAGCGAGACTGCAATTGGGCGTGTCTTTCGTTTCTCCAGTCGATGGCCATGCCAAGCCTATTGAAGTGTCCGACCATCACGTCCCAAGTAACGACCGAGCATCCGTTGATCGCTTCATACTGCTTGTGCGTAGGCTTGAGTAGGTTTCTTCGCGCCAGCACTTGATGTGGGCGTTAGTGAACGTAGAAGGGTATTCAGTCGCTTATCGCGGCTGGCGCGTTGAACGGTTTCACATCGGTTTGAGTGAACGAATGGCTATTTGAGCGATCTGGTCAACCGCTCGATGATTGCGCCCTGCGTTAGTGTGCTGCGGCTGATCATTATCGAGCCATTGTCGAGATCGATCCGTCGTCCTTCCCTCTCCAAACTCGGCACGATCAGTGATGCGGTTTTGTTGGGGTTCAACAAGTAAGCTACCGTCCGATACCCGAATGACGAGCTCTCTTCAATTGTGGTCTTTGATGGGTTGACGCAGCGAGCCTGAACCTTCCGTGCGGACTTGTAGTCAGTCTTCTCGCCGTTGGCTATTGATCTGAACAGGCAGATGGCTCTAAAGACATATAGCTTGAAGATGCAGTTGTTCGAATATCGACATTGCCTCATCCAGTAATGCGTTGGCTGTTGTGTTATTCGGCAGAGCGGGTGTCTTGTCCGTGACAGTCGGCGAACTAAACCCCGTCGACGCCCAAACCTGGTCGTACCAGTGCGGCGCCCAAACACCATCCGACTCACGCGGGCCAGCCGGCCACGACAACATGTGATCAGTAAACGGCAAATCCAGTGCCAAGCAAATGGCCTGCAAATACTGCTCCGGCTTCTGCAAGAACTCAGTGCTGTCAATCACCAGCGGTGTCGAACCGGTCGTCGCACAAACATGCTCAAATATTCGCAGCTGCTGAGGCAAGCCGATATCTTCTAGCGTGGCCTGATCACGCCGCTTCAAGTACGAAGCAAGTACCGCGTGCGGATTTCTTATCAAGAAGCAGTTGCTCACATCAGCCAACCAATCAAGGCTGTACTCAGGCAGCATGTGGTGGGTCATGTGTTTTTGATAGAACACCGCGCAACTATCTGGCGCCCCGTGCTGGCACTGTTGAACCACACGACGCCAGTCGGTGTCGTCATGCGCGATGATTTCCTCGCGCATGGGGTGATCAATACCCGTGTCGTTTAGGTAAGCGGCGTAGAGCGGTTCGTCCCAGACGGCGCAATCGGGTCGGTTCTCCCAGGCGCGCATCATGGCGGTGGAAATATTGCGTGGGCCGGACCACATGGCGATTCTATGGGTCATTTTTCGGCCTCGCTTTCTATTAATGCCAGGTACAGGCCTTGCAGACGCTCAACCATCGGGCCACGGGTGCCATCGCCTAGCACGCGTCCATCCACCTGGCCCACGGGTGCCACACCTGCAAATGTCCCTGTCACAAATGCCTCGCTAGCACCATATACCTGGCTCAGGCTGAAGTTCTTTTCATAAACAGGAATGTCATTGGCTTTGCAGATGCGAATCACATTCTCGCGCGTGATGCCGGGCATGCAGTAGTCACCAGTCGAGGTCCAGACCTCGCCGTCGCGAACGATGAAGAAATGGGTTGAATTGCAGGTGGCGACGAAGCCGTGTGGGTCGAGCATCAGGGCTTCATCGGCACCGGCCTTGGTCGCTTGTATGCAGGCGGTGATGCAGTTGATTTTGCTGTGGCTATTGAGTTTGGGGTCTTGCACATCGGCATAGCCACGGCGGACGTGTACTGTGAACAGCGACATGGGTCGCGTCAGCGTGTCGGGCATGGCCACTTTAAACTCAGGAATGATCACGATGGTTGGCGGACCGATGGTGACTCGTGGGTCCTGGTAGGGCGTTGCTTTGATGCCGCGTGTCACCATGAGCCGAATATGAACTCCATCTTGCATCTGATTGGCATCGAGCACCGTCTTGATCTGGTCAATGAGTTCTTGCTGCGATATGCCAATGTCCATATCGAGTGCTTTGGCGCCTTCCCAAAGCCGGGTTAGGTGCTGGTCAAGGAAGGCGAGGGTGCCTTTGTGTAACCGTAACCCTTCCCAGACACCATCACCTAAGATATAGCCACTGTCAAAGACCGAGATTTTGGCTTCGTCTCGGGCGAAGAGTTCTCCGTTGATCGAAATCTTAATTGACGCATTGCGCGGATCGTCCTGATATTCGTGTACGCCAGTGGCCATTGGAAGCTCTAGTTCGGTAAGAAGTGGCTTAGTGTAATGGCGTCCTACAAATCAATTCCAATGCGCACTTCCGGTTCCCCCAATGATCAATAAGGGACGGCTAGCCAGTTGAAGGAGTCTCTGGTTTCTTGAGCAGGCCTGCCCCCGTCGACCGAACAGAGCTGATCTTCTTGAGCAGGTCAAACCAAAATGGCGCGCCGAGGGTCATCGCTGCCGCCGTCAAGAAGATGCCAAGCACTTTGAACAGCCAGTCGGCGAGACTGGGTGAGTTTGCCGTTCCACTCGACGGGGCAGCACCCCAGTCTGTCGGTGTGCCAGTCCAGCCGATGGGTAGGCCAGCCGTTTGAAGCGCCAGGACATGCCGTTTGAGTTCCGCTACTTCGTTTTTTAGCGGGGTCGTAGGGTCGTCTGCTGACAATGCGGTTGGCTGCATCTGACCAGCCAGGCTTAGTACCGCGCTTGACCCTGGGGGCTCTTCGGACTCAATCACCTGATTGGTCTGACTTGCCAAGTTTGCTCGCAGTGCATCATCCACTGACAGCGCCCGCATCATCAAAATCGAGTCGAGGTTGAAAGTCAGCGCAATCACAAGGCTGATGATCCAAAGCATGAAGTGGGTCTTTTGCCGGTACCAGTTTGAGATCTGCTGCTGAAAGGTCTGATACCACTCATCAAAGCGCTCAGCGAATTGTTCGATCGATTGTTCTACATCAGCGTTGAGCAGTCGCTCGAGCGCAACCCGAATCGGGGTTGTCTCCGGCAGCGTTGAGATGCGCTCACGCAGTTGAGCGACCGAGGTCGGATAAGCCACGTCCTGTGGTGTAGACACGATGGCATGCAGCAAAGCGTCAGAGGGCAGGTATGAGGTCTGCCATTCGCGCTGGAGTTTGCCCATGCCTGGTCGCTTGCCAGGGCGGCGGCTATAGTGCGCCGTTGCCGGGTGGTTGAGAATCTTCTCGACGCTTTGCTCGATCGCTTCGAGCGTTTCGCCCTGAAAGAGCGATTCAATCCCGCGCTTTAACCACTTGGCGCGGCTGCTGAGTAGCGCTGCAATCGCTTCGTTCGTTGCGGTGGCAATCAACGCGAACAGCAGGTAAATGAAGACTAAGCCTAGTGCCACATCGAGCATCGTCAGAAGTTCCATCCAATTCTCCGTTGATTGCCTGCACAAACGGCTGGCTGGTCAGATACTCGGTCGTACGCGCAATTCCGGTTTGGGGATCGATCGAAATTCCGTCAGTTCACGCCGGTTGATAAACGCGTTGCAGTATTGATGCAACGCGTTTATCAATTGGTTCAGATCGTCCTTTTGGGCTTCAGTGAGCGGCGCGTCATATCCAGGTGGGCGAAACTTTGGGCAGGTTTGTCCCTTGTTCGAATAGGCTTCAATAATCTTCGGAAAGCTGTTGGCATGGGGCACGGTGGACTCAAGCGCAATCGCAAGTTCTGGGGCGCGGTCTTCCAGCATCTTGAGTAAGGTGCCTAAACGGACAAACCTATGCTCGTCCCAACCTGACAAGGCGCAATCGCCGTCCGGTGGGTCCAGGTATCGATCAATCAGAAGTTGCGCGGCGGCTTCCCCGAGTTGGGCGATTTCCTCAATGGTCGACCCCGGCATGTTCAGATTCATCCCGCCCTCATGCTTAGCCAGGCGAACCCGCACCACCCGGTCTCTGACGCCGGGCATCCTGGCCAGGGTCGTGTCATTCCAGTTTTGCATCGCGGACGCAATCGAGCCAAAGAAGCCGCCGAGCCGGGCGATGAACTGCGATTTCGTGGCGAAGCGATTCCATCTTTCGTCGTAACCCAGCGAGTATTCATGGGGCAAGTACACTTTGGCCTGATCTGGGCTGGATTGCTTTTCAAGACTAATACCGAAGGTTGGCCACCGGGGGACTAGCCCATCGAACAAATGCATGGGGAAGTTAGAGCTGATCCCGCCGTCAGAAAACTGGCATCGTTCAAATGAAACTAAGCCGTTGCCTTGATTCTTAGTGCCTGGCTCACTCAGTTCCCCATACTGAGCGGCATACAAAGGGATGGCAGATAAGAGCAACGGAAAGCTCAAACTCATCCTTGCCGCGAGCAAAACTGGAAAGTCCTCTGGCTCGGGGAGTTTGCGTAGAGTAGGGGCCGGCTTGAGTTCATCAGACGATTGCTCGCTGACAAAAGCTTGCTCAGCAGGCACCGTGTCCGAGTTTTGAACTAGCCATCGTGCCACTGACTTGGGCAGGTATTGCTCAAGTTCTTCTGGCACAAAATACAAATTGTCTCTGGCCGGGTAGTCTTGTGAAGCGAGTTTTTGTTCATCCAGCGGAAACACGTAAGGACGCCCATGCGACAGATTCGTCGCATACATGCGCAGGTCTATTGACCTCACACCTTTGGGTGTGGCGAGTGTGCTTAGCTCTTGTGGCGCATCCGGTGCCTCCCA
>JBGCFG010000054.1:0-28354 GCA_045106815.1 Burkholderiaceae bacterium
AGTTGGATGGCTGTGACCTGCTGCGTAATGGGTAAGGCACTTGGTTTGCCGGTGTTTGTGAAAATGACGGGTAACACTGAACTGGTTGGCGGCGCTCTTGACCCCAACGGTAACTGGCTTGCCAGCATTAAGCGCAAGGGGTTGTCGCTTGCAACCGGGTATCAGGTGATTAGCAGCGAAATTGAGCGTGCGATTTCCCTGGTGGGCTTGCCTCCCGAAAAGACGCTGCGCATAGCCAACGCAGTGGATCTTGATACCTTTGGTTTACGCTACCGCGACGGGCCAGGGGTCCGTAAGGGAGCCAAGACTGCCAAGTCGAAAGCAAAGCCAATTGACCCATCTCAACCCGCGCTTGGTCAAACCGGCATGGTCGAGCTGGATGCGATCTCGCCTGCATTTCTGGATTCAAATCTTTTGTCTGGGGTGCCATCGAGTATTGCAGCGACAACAGCGCCTGGCGATCAAACCCCCATCTTTGCGCCCAGTGGCCGTCGCATTACGGCATTACGTCAAGAGCTTTGCCCGGGATCAGAATTTGTTGTGCTGTACTCGGGCAGGCTTGAACCCATAAAACGAATCGACCTACTTCTGCGAGCCTGGCGCGATGCTCTCGCGCATGACAAAGGCGCGTGGCTTGTCCTGGTTGGTGGCGGCAGTCTTTTGACAGAACTCCAGTCGCAGGCAACCCGCTACGGTATTGACGACCGGGTTTTGT
Source organism: Burkholderiaceae bacterium (assembly GCA_045106815.1). Classification (GTDB taxonomy): domain Bacteria; phylum Pseudomonadota; class Gammaproteobacteria; order Burkholderiales; family Burkholderiaceae_E; genus JAUIAI01. The sequence goes on from JBGCFG010000054.1 coordinate 716, forward strand.
TTGTCGGTCATGTCACCCGCATTGCTGACTATATTCATGCCGCCGATATTCTGGCGCTTGTTTCCGATTCTGAAGGCTTGTCCAATGCCATGCTGGAAGGTATGTCGGGTGGGTTGCCAGTTTTAGGCTCACGCATTAGTGGCACTGAAGATTTCGTCACCGACAATGAAACGGGTTGGTTGTTCCCGCCTGGTGATCTGTCGGCCCTAACAAGGCAACTTGCTGCCGCGCGAGCCACGCCTGCCCGTCGACTCGTCAAGATGAGTCGCGCGGCGCACGACGAGATTGTTGAGCGCGCCTCAGTACAAGCCGTTACCCGAGCATTGCTAGACGTTTATGCTCAGCAAGGGTCGCGAGCAGACACATGATGAGAGCGACCCGCTGATGTGCGGTATTGCTGGTCTGCTCCGTCTCCGTGCCGACGCTGCTACTTTGCCTGCCGGTGTGGTGGAGCAAATGTGCGAAGCGATCATTCACCGAGGTCCGGATGATCACGGTGTCTTCGCTGGAGACTGGGCGCACATTGGCATGCGTCGATTGGCCATTATTGACGTGGCAGGCGGCCACCAGCCGATTGCGACTGACGACGGCCAGTTGCAACTGGTGTTCAACGGCGAGATCTACAATTTTCGCGAGTTGCGCACTGAACTCATAGCGGTTGGGTGCCAGTTTCGTACCGACTCTGATTCCGAGGTGCTCTTGCAGGCCTACCGTGTCTGGGGTGACGATGCTGTCAGCCGACTGCGCGGTATGTTCGCCTTTTGTATTGTTGATCTTGCGCGCCATCGTTGCCTGCTCGCCCGAGATCGTATCGGTAAGAAGCCACTGTATTTCACTGAGTTGCCAAATGGTCAACTGGCATTTGGTTCCGAGTTGAAGTCATTGCATCGGGTACCGGGCTTTGACGACACGATCAATCAACAAGCCGTGCGAGATTTCTTCACGTTTGGTTATGTGCCTGCACCGGCAAGTATCTACCGGCAGGTACATAAGCTTCCGCCGTCCCATCTGATGGTGATTGAAAACCAGCGGTTTTCGATTAGGGAATATGCGTCGATCTCTTTCGAACCTAAATTCACCGATAGTGAAGCAACGCTCAAAGAGCAATTGGCCACTCAGATTGAGGAGGCCGTCAAAGCTCGTTTGGTCAGTGATGTTCCCTTTGGTGCCTTCTTGAGTGGTGGCACTGACTCGAGTGTCGTTTGTGCCTTGATGGCAAAAAATCTGACAAATCCTCTGAAGACTTTCACGATCGGTTTTAACGAGCGAGCGTTTGACGAAATGCCAGATGCTCGTCGAGTTGCTGAACACATTGGCGCCGAGCACCATGAACTGGTCGTGACACCCGACACGGTGCAGCTAGTCCAGGATCTCAGCTGGTTTTTTGATGAGCCTTTTGGGGATTCCTCCTCAATTCCTACCTTTGTTGTGTCCCGCTTAGCTGCACAGCATGTCAAAATGGTGTTGTCGGGGGATGGCGGCGATGAGTTGTTTGCGGGTTACGACCGGTATCAGCGCTATCGCGATCTCATGCGTCTGAACAAAAGGACAGGAGGGTTGGCCGGGCCGTTGTTGGCTGGCACTGCCCAATTTTTAGGTAAGCGTCACGGAAACCGTTTCAGCCGAATTGCGGCCAGGTTAAAACAGAGTTTTCCGGACCAGTATATTTCGGGGGTAGCACTCAGCACGCAAGATGATTTGCAACTGCTGTTTGGCGAGTCTTCGCCATCGCAGGGGCAGCTGTACGGTGCGTTGCGCGAACACTTTGAGCGCGACGATATTGTCGAGCCAATGGAAAGAGTGCTGTATGGCGATATGCGTAGTTATCTCGTCGATGACATTATGGTGAAGGTTGACCGGGCTACGATGGCAAATTCGCTAGAAGCGAGGGCGCCGCTACTAGACCAGCAATTGATCGATTTTGCTGCTCGCCTGCCATTCGACACCAAGCTGAGACGCAACACGGGTAAGTACCTCTTTAAGGAAATTGCGCGTGATTTGTTGCCGGCCGATGTAATGGATAAACCCAAACAGGGTTTTGCCATTCCGCTCAACGAGTGGTTCAGAGGTGAGCTAAGAACACTGCTCATGGATTCAGTTTCATCGCAATCGTTTCGCGGACGTGGGCTATTTAGTCAAGCAGGCGTTGAGCGATTGATCAGTCAGCATATGGCAGGCACTCATGAGCGCGGCGAGTTGTTGTGGATGCTGCTAAGTTTTGAAATGTGGGCGCAGCGCTTCGGTTACAGCGATGATGGATCCGCGGGTCTGGCGCAAGCAGCATGAACACGAAGATGAAATCCATTGTCAAGCGAGTCGTATCGCCTATCGTCGATGCCACTGGTTTGTATGATCGGCGTATCAGTCATCTGGTTGACGAACCCGGGCGCTTACTGGTGGTTATGTTTCACCGAGTGATAGACGAGTCAGACGCTGGCTCAACACAAGATCCGTTTTCTCTGGGAATGTGTGTTCGACGGCGTCACTTTTTATTGCAGCTGAAGTATCTGAAGTCGCGCTTTAATGTCGTGCCATTAGCTGAGGCACTACGTTCACGAGGCTCAGGCCAGAGCCTGCCTAAGGCAACGGCTGCAATTACCTTTGATGATGGCTATCTAGATTGCTTGACGTATGCCGCCCCCGTACTGAAAGAACTTGGATTGCCAGCGACTTTTTTCGTGCCGACCGGTGGCCTTGCAGAGGGTGAAGCGTTTTGGTGGGATCGCGCGGTTGCAGCGGTATCGGACACGCGACTAAGTAGCGTTGATTTGTCTGCACTGGGATTGCCCGGTTCTGTGTCGCTCACGCCGTTGAACCGTCGCGCCAGCATGATTCGCATTCTGGATGCGCTTTGGTCTCAGCCTGCCGCTGCACTGCCTGACATGCTTGACAAGCTAATTGAGGCACTTGTGCCCGAGCAGAGCTATCGCTTGGCAACAGAAGCCCGTGCGCCACGCATGAGCATTGAGCAGGTTCAAGAGATAGCGACCATGGGTTTTACGATCGGCGCACACACGGTCAGTCATGTGGATCTTCGCCACCTTGATGCCGATTCTGTTCAGCACGAGTTGGTCGCTTCGCGGCAAATGCTTGAGACGATACTGGATCAACCGATCACGACCTTTGCCTATCCAAGTGGTTTTCATAATGAAGGCCTGCAGCGAACGGTTCGTGCCGCGGGCTTTGAAAGTGCGGTTAGCACGGACCGGGGCATTAACGGTGCCGACTTGAACCTTCATGCGGTTTACCGTATCGGGATGCCAGATACCGGTGTTGCCGACTTCAAGCGTGCGCTTAGCGGCGCGCCTGTGGCAGGAGAAACCTTATTCGATGGCAGTGATGCGCCAGTACTCACAAGCCTCGTGCGCTAGAGTTCGGGGCTTGAGGAGATCCGAATGACTACAGCGCTTAACGCTCTGCTCATCATCTTGCCGATCTGGCTGGTGAACCAGATTCATCTGCCTGCTTCGTTTGGGATCAGAGGCTTGAATGCGATGAATGTGATCGTGCTTTTGACCCTGGCAGTCCTGTTCATGGTGCGTCGTCCAAGCTCGACGCCAGCGCCCATGCGCGGGCCGTTGTTGTTCTTTTTCTTCACGCTGCTGTATGGCTACGGCATCGGGATGATGTACGACTCAAGCCAGTATGTGACGGATTTCGTCGTTGTTAAGACTGGCATTTTCTACGTTAGTCTTTACTTTTTGTTTTTCTATGCCGTCCGCGACGTACAGATGATCAGAATCTTGACCGGGGTGATCTTGGTCGTAGCGGTCGTTGCCGGTCTAGAGGCAATGCGTGAGGCGCTGAACTACGGTTTGTCGGCATACTCCGAGACCAAGCGCGCTGCGGGGCCGTTCGGTCCGGACTACAGAGCATCTAATTTGGCTGCGGTCTTTTTCGCGATCTTTTTGCCGTTGTTTGCGGCAATTGGTCTGTTTCTTAAGGACAGCCCCTTAATTCGGTTTTCGGCGATGGCTGGCGCCGCTTTGCTGGTGTTTGCAATCTTCTTCACTTATTCGCGGCAAGCCTATGCGATTGTTGCGATTGTCGTGTTGTTGATGGCGCTTCGCAAGAACTTATTGGTTGCGTTACTGCTGTCACTCGCGCTTTGGAACTATGAGCTTTGGGTGCCTGATTCCGCTGTCGAACGCGTCCAAATGACGACGGAAGTCTCCGAAGAGGGTGCTGGCAGTAGTAACGGCATTGCGGTGGACTACAGTACTTCAAGCCGGTGGGATCTCTGGGCTGGCGGTGCCCGGATGATGCAGGAGTACCCACTCGGTATTGGCCTAAACCAATGGAAGCGAAAGATTGGCGGCTATATGGACTACTACGTCAATCTGGACGCTCATAACTTTTATGTGCTCATCACGGCAGAGGCAGGCATCATTGGCGCGATCTCGATCGGGTGGTTAATGTTTGCCTTATTCCGGTTCGGACACCGAAATATTAAGATGGCTCAGACCCCCGAGGCACGTACTCTTGCATTTGGTTTTATGGGCGCAACGATTGCCCTGGCGATGGGAAATCTCTACGGTAGCCGCTTTCTCAATGGCGAGGTGGTCGGCAATTATTGGATTTTGGCCGCCCTTTGCGCCCGTTACTTCCAACTGCTCCGAGAAGGCGCTCTGGGCGAGCGAGCTGCGGCGCAAGCGGCGCGAATGCTCGCCGAAACACCGGCAGGCGAACTTCGCTTGCCCAATGGCCGTCGTGCGTCAAAGGCAGCACCAGCATTCGAGGGCAGTGAAGATGAGCCTTCCGCTGAGCAACAGGCAGGATTAGGTCCTGCTTCGAGAGACCAATATGGCCGGCTCATCCGACCTTCAACTTAACTTTGCTCCTGATTAACCTGAGTAATACTGGAAACACTATGCGTCCTGTTCTAGGTGTCTGTTTGACCTTCTCAATCTTCATTGCGGCCTGCTCGGCAGGCGGCGCCAGCAATCGACAAGCTGAAGTCGAAACAAGCACTAATCTGAAGACGTGTCTCGAGACGCTATCAGGCACACCGCTCGCCATTGGCCAGACAAATGATCCGGTTCCTGAGGTAAGCAAACCTGCAAAAGGCGACGTTTTTGTTGATCCTACCTATAAGACTTGTCTGGTGCGGGCAACGAGCCATGAGACCGAGCCCCCGCAGGGATTTGCGCGAAGCGACTATTCGCGGCGTCAGGCGTTTAATGCAGATAACTCAATGTTTCTGGTATACGCGCTTGATGGCTATTGGCATCTTTATGATGGCAGCGACTTTTCCTACGAGGGAAGGCTGTCTGGTCCAACGGCCGATGCTGAGCCGCAATGGCACCCAACTGATCCTAACCGCTTGCTCTACCTGCCTAATACGGGCATTGGCATGACGGTCAACGAGCTGAATGTACAGACGGGCGCATCACGTGTTGTGGGTGAACTGGAAGATCGACTCACCGATCGTTGGCCAGAGGCCCATGCGGCGTGGACGCGCAGTGAGGGAGCGCCTTCGGCCGATGCTCGCTATTGGGCGCTCTTGGTCGATGACATCAACTTTCAAGGTCTGGGTATGGTCGTGTGGGACATGGTGGACGACGAGATCGTGTCCTACTACGACATTACCCAGCGGCCCGATCACCTGAGCATGAGTCCGTCAGGCAAGTACGTAGTCGTGTCATGGGACGACAAAACAGTCGCATTTGATCGGAACTTCAACAATGAGCGGGTTTTACTAGATCGCAGTGAGCATTCGGACATTGCGATTGGCGCGAATGGCAATGACGTCCTTGTCTCGATTGACTATGGTGCCAATGATGGCGATATCTTCATGGTCGATCTAGAGACTGGTGTGAGAACCAATCTATTGCCGACGTATCTGAATGGCACTGCAACCGCGATGCATTTTTCTGGCAAAGGGTATGGCCGGCCCGGATGGGTTCTGGTTTCGACCTACGCAAACACCTCAGATAAACAGGAGTGGTTGCACGAAAAGATCTTTGCCCTGGAGCTAAAAGCCAATCCCCGGGTCGTGGCACTTGCTCACCACCATTCAATCGAAAAAGGCTATTGGACTGAACCGCACGCCACTGTCAGTCGTGACTTTTCACGTGTGTTGTTCACCTCCAATTGGAATAAGGCTGACGATCGCGACGTGGATGCATACTTCTTGCGCATTCCAGACGACGCACTGCCTGAATAGCGCTTTCAATTAGTCTGGATTTACAGCCAACCCCGCCAGCCGTAAACCACAGAGCCAAGCAATTCATATAGGGATAACCGCCAAAACGCAGGGCCGCCATTGTTGGGAAACCAAGCCCGCCAGCCGTGGTTGTTCAGCTGGCGCCAGTCGGTGGGTAATGGGGTGAGCGACAAGCCGAGTTTATCCGCCACCCCAATCGAGCGAGGCATATGACCTGCGCTGGTGATGAGGTAGGTGGGGTTTGCGACTGGCTGTGCTCTTGTTGACAAAACTTGTGCGGCGGCCGCTAGGTCTTCTCGCGTGTTTTGGCTTTGGTGGCCGGCGGTTGTGATCGCTTCGTTCGGTACGCCCCATTGCACTGCGAGTGCCCGCATCTCAGTGGCCAGGCTGCTTGTCGTGGGATTGTCTGGTGCCGACAAGCCACCCACAAATAACAGATGCCCTCCCGATTTTTGCCAGTGATTAACGGCGGCCTGCACTCGTCGCCATCCGGCGAGGTTGAGCTGGGCGCGGCCGCTGACGTCTGCGCTCGCCGGCGTGCCTGCTCCCAACACCACATGGGTTGCCGCTTGATTGATGACAGTTGCTTGGTCAGGGCGTTTGCCTTCGAGTTGCCGAAGGGCGAGGTTGGCGATGGCCGGTGTTGAAAATACCCATACCCAGACAAAAACCAGACTGATGAGTGTTCGAAACCTAATTCGGATGCCTCGCCCAAGCGAGTGCGGACACCACCACCAGAGAGCCGCCAGCAGGACCAGCAGATGAACAGGCCCTGGTGTTAAGACCTCGCTCGCATCGCCAAAGAAAAGCATTAGATCTGCCTCATTAGCGCTGGCACGCCTGTGCCCATGCCATTACCTTTTCCATCATCTCGCGTTGAGCAGCGACAGCTGTCATCGTGTGATTGATATGGGGGGCGAATTCAGTCTGAATACGTTCTAAGCCTGGGTATTTTGCAAAGGCTTCTTCAAATTGACCCTCGTAGTTGTAGTGCTGCAAGATGCTGCCGCTGTAGAGCTGGCTAATGCACACGCCCCGGTCTAACAGTTGATTTAAACGCCCGGCTGTTTCTTCGATCGGCGGGTGGCTGAGACCATAGTCCGGTGCCGCTTCGCTAACCGGTGGTTTTTGCCTGGCTAGTCGGGCTTTCAGAGAGCGAGTCAGTACACCCGGGGATATCTCCCGTACACGTTGCAAATAGCGCTCTCGCTTACTTCGTTGTGTCGGATAGGCGTAACCGTCGATCATATACAGCCCCGTCACACGGGGGTCTGTTAAGGCAGTCATCAAACTGTAGACGGCGCCCGAACACAAGCCTGCCATGATGGCCGTTTTGACAGACGCTTTCTCGTGTAGCAAGTCGATGCTGGCGCGCAAGTCAGTCACGGCCTGCTGGTCATAGGCATTGTCAGTCGCGGGTGGACGGCTGTCGCCAACCGCTGCCAGATCGACTCGCACAGAAGCGATACCCATACTGGCGAGGGCGCGGGCCAACTTAACGTTCATGCGGTGGGGACCAATACGATGAATGACCCCGGCACACATCAGTACGCAGCCAATACTCGTGCCGCCTTGAGTCTGTTCGTCGGGCCAAGTGAGTGTTCCGAGCAAGTGCTTGTGTTCGCCAAACACATACGTGCTTTCGGTCACAGCTTGAACTGAGCGTTTATTCGCGCTGCTCATGCCGCCTCGGCAGGGCGACCAGGCGTGGCTGTTGCCGTGATCGCGTCAATGATCGCCGCAACGGCAGGCGCTGGGACTAAGGCCGTATTCAATGCCTCCTCGGACGTCCAGTCAAAGTCAACGCTCGCTGGATAGTGACTGAACTGGGTGCCAGCTTGCTCACACGTTACGCGCCAGGTGGCTTCGTGTTTTGGGTTGGCAGGCTGATTGCTCGCGTTGGCCTGACATGAGTCAATTGGGGACACGGCAAGACTGATGTGAGGCGTATTGACCGCTAATGTTTTTCCAGTCAGGGTGCCGATTTCTTGTGTCATCTGAGCGGAGACTTCAAATCCAATCAATTCAGTCGGGGGCCAGACTTGCTGATGGGATCGGACAAGCCTTTTTGCATGAGCGGGCAGACTATAGGCACTGAGCAACGCGCGATGGTGGTCAGCACTCAAAGCCTTCAGGTGTGCTTCACCGTCCAGGACAGGCTCCCATAAAACGAGATGGTTTGGCTGATAAGCAGACAGTAAACTTGATTGCTGGGCAGCTTTTAACGCAACGCTCGCCCCCAGTCGAATGCCTAACCAGGTGAACGATTTGGCATGGGTCATAGCCGCCAGGGTGCTCGCCGCGGCTATCGAGTCCTCCACAAAATGGCCCAGGCTGGCGATCTGATCATCGCCAGGTGAATCCCCAGTGCCGTGGTAGTCAAAGCGCAAAACATCGTGGCCCACTCTTGCCAGTCGATCAGCCAGGACCCGCATCAATCGATGTGTTCGAACACCTTCCTGCCCAAAGGGATTGAACATCAGGATGCCAGGGCGGCTCGCCTTATCTCGTTGCGCTCTCGCCCGATGAGCAAATGCGATCATTTCACGATGGGCGTTGATCGGAGATTGAATTCGAATGGGAGCAATGGCCATAGGCTGAAGACGCTAAGCAGCGATTCCGGGGCTGGTGTGTATTGGGTAGGTCGGCTAGTTTTACAGTTGGCGGTCTTGCCCTGAAGTGATAATCATCACATCCTGCCGAAACTGGTCACCCAGCAGTGTAAATTCCGGTTCGGTATGTTGGAAAATCGCGAACGTTCACCTGATCCACTATTAGGGCAAAAACCTTGATCACTTCATTTAGTCACCTCTTTAATCATGTTGATAAGCCTGTCAGTAAATGGCTGGTTACCGGTGCAGGTGGGTTTATTGGCTCCCATCTGGTTCAGGCTTTGCTCAATTGTGGTCAAAAGGTGGTGGCACTGGACAATTTTATGACTGGTCACCGTCATAACCTGGACAATGTCTTAGAGAGTGTTCCTGCCAATACTCATACGAACTATGAGTTGATTGAGGGTGACATCACCGATCAGTCTGTCGCCGAGCGAGCCATGCAGGGCGTTGACTATGTGTTGCACCAGGCGGCCCTGGGCTCTGTGCCGCGCTCGCTGGAACAACCACTCGCCTCATTTTCGAATAATGTTGATGGGTTCTTTAAGGTCATCATTGCCGCTAAAGATGCTGGTGTTAAGCGATTTGTCTATGCTTCTTCCAGTTCAATCTACGGTGACCATCCCGATCTGCCAAAGCTGGAGCTTAAAACGGGTAATCCGTTGTCTCCGTATGCGGCTACCAAAGCGTCCAATGAAATGTTCGCCGCCATGGTGGCTCGTTGCTATGGCATGCCCTGCGCGGGTTTGCGATATTTCAATGTCTTTGGGGCCCGTCAGGACCCTAACGGCCCGTATGCAGCCGTGATTCCCAAGTGGGTCGATGCATTGATGGCAGGGCAGGCTGTTCAAATCAACGGCGACGGACAGACCAGCCGTGATTTTTGCTTCATCGACAATGTCGTACAAATCAACCTACGCGCTGCGCTGACAAATGCGCCGACAAACGACGGCATTAGTCACCACGCCTATAACGTCGCCGTCGGGCATCGGACGACTCTGAATGAATTGTTCAACTTTCTAAAGGCCCGAGTCGCGGTAGAATTTCCTCACGCGGGGAAGGCTGCTCCAGTTTATGGTGATTTCCGTCCTGGCGATGTGCGCCATTCCCAGGCGGATATATCGCTGGCGGCTAAGCATTTGGGGTACGAACCAACTCATACCGTTGAGCAAGGCCTTGACCAAGCTGTCCAGTGGTATATGAAAAATTCATCGCGCTAGTGGGTTGACGGTGGTCAATGGGGCCGAATTATCCGATACTCATGGGCTTAGACGGTGCTTTGGGAGAGGCGTCTGCTGTGCCTTGATAGTTCAGGTCTTTAGGAACCTGCTGGATCGAGAGGCAGTCCTGGCTAAGCGGGGTCGATTAGCACAGGGATTGAAGTGGCAGAGTTTTTGGTGGGAGCAGAGGAGCCGAACCGCCAGAATTAAGCGGTAAAGATCACACTTGGCCATGGTGTGTGACTTTATGCCTGCCAATGCGAGACCCTGACGCACAAAATGCTTTTTTAGCGCTTAGTAGGCGCGGCCCGTGAATCTTCAGGGGCCCCAATAAAAATTGAATATCTCCAGGAGAGTTTTTCATGTTGAGTCGCATCAGTCTTTTGATCTTCGCCATATTGGTAGGGGCTTGTAGTTCGCTGCCACCGGCGCCGGCTGAAGTGGCGTCGGAGGATTTTCGCTATCAGATTGGTCCTGGCGACAAACTGAAAATCAGTGTTTGGCGCAACCCGGAGCTATCAGCTGATGTGCCGGTGAGCCCAGATGGCAAGATTACTTCTCCCCTGATCGAAGATCTCCAGGCGGCCGGCCGTAACCCCGAAGAACTCGCACGCGAGATCGAGACACAGCTAACCAAGTTTATTCGTGAGCCGACTGTCACGGTGGTCGTCACGGAGTTTGTTGGGAACTCAGAGCATCAGGTTCGAGTGGTGGGCCAAGCGACAAAGCCCGCTGCGATTCCTTACCGACAGGGCATGACTTTACTCGACGTCATGATCAAAGTGGGTGGCATTACCGAGTTTGCGGCTGGCAATCGGGCTGTCTTGATTCGCTCAACTGAAGACAATAAGAAGTACCGGGTGCGTCTGCAGGACCTTTTGCGTAGTGGTGATGTGTCGGCGAATGTTGAGATGTTGCCGGGCGATGTAATCATGATTCCCGAAGGCCTGCTGTAAGCAGGGAAAAGTAGCCATGATTGACAGCATTGCCAGATACCTCTCTTTTTTGCCAGGCTTATGGAAGTACCGTAAGCTTGGATTCGTCACGACATTGCTGGCAGGCATTGTTGGCGCAGTGATCGTTGCGATTTTGCCCAACCGCTATGAAGCGTCTGCTCGTGCATATGTAGACACGCAGTCAATCTTGCGGCCATTGATGGAAGGTATGGCTGTGCAACCTGACATCAATCAGCAACTCAGGATGATGTCGCGCGCGCTTTTGAGCCGTGCCAACCTGCAGGAAGTGGCAACAAAAGCTCAGTTGCTTGATGGCTCTCAGACTGACGCCCAAACGGAGTCTCTACTTGAACAGTTGTCTAAGAAAATCCAGTTTGAACCGGCCGGCCGACAGAATTTTTTCAGTCTGACTTATCGTCACAAAGAGCCTGAAGTGGCTCTTTCGGTTGTGAGTTCCCTGCTGGACATCTTCTTTAGCAGCGCTCGAACGGATCAAGAGCGGGACACCCGGCAGGCACTGGCATTCCTGGATGAGCAAATCCAGCAGTATGAAGTTCGATTGACAGGCGCGGAAGAAGCGCTGAAGGAATTCAAGATCAATAACCTTGAGGTTATGCCGAACCTACAAGAAGACTATTTCACTCAAACCGCTGAAGCGCAGCGAACGCTTGATCAGGCTCGGCTAGAGTTACAGCAGACGGTCAATGCGCGCGCAGCACTGCGTGCGCAGTTGGTCGACGTGCCGCAAAGCTTCAGTAGTGCAGATCCGCGCGGCGGGCCGGCCGCTATGTCTGAAACTGAGAAACGCCTGCGCGATGCTGAAGAACGGCTAACCGACTTACAAATGCGCTACACCGAGCGCCACCCGGATGTGCAAAGAACCACCCGAATCGTCGCCGATCTGACCCGTGCTCGCGAAGCGGAGTTGGCCGCAGCTGATCAGAATGGTGGGTTTGTGCCAGGCCAGATTGTGATTCCAAACAGAGTTTTCCAGGATCTGAAAGTCTCGTTAGCAAATTCGGATGCCCAGGTTGCGTCACTACGGGCTCGTGTTGCGGATGCAAGTCGCAGACTCTCAGCCGTGCGCGATCTCGCGAAGACTGTGCCAGAGGTCGAGGCACAGTACAAGCAATTGAACCGGGACTACGAGGTCAACAAGACCAACTACGAACAATTGGTTTCGCGGCGCGAGTCTGCACTGCTGTCTGGCAATCTCGATGCCACCAGTGGCGCTGCCGACTTTCGGGTTGTTGATCCCCCCAAGGTCTCGACCGCGCCGGTATGGCCGAATCGCCCATTGCTATTGATTTTGGTTTGTCTTGGATCGTTGGCGGCGGGTCTTTTTACTGCGCTCATTCGATCGCAAAGCTCGCCAGCATTCTTTGATGTGTATTCACTGCGCAGTGCAACAGATGTTCCTGTCTTTGGGTCGGTTAGCTATGTCAATAAAAATGGCGCTGTTCTGACGGGTTTGGGTAATGCGAGTTTTTGGCTCTTGATCGTGGGTTACGTGGCCGCGTTTTTTGTGGCGATCGTGCTGCTTATGTTGGCAAACGCCAAAAAGAGCGAACCCGTATCCCAGTTGACAGCTGCTGGGCAGTGGACCGAGGCGACTAAGCCTGCCTCAACAATTAGCCCTGACGGGCGACGGTAAGTCGACATGAGTTTCAACAAGATTGAACGGGCGATGGCGCTTGGCGCCGGTAATACCAAGCCGGCGATGGCCGCTACACCCAAAAAATCCAAAGCAAGGGCCGAGGCCCGTGGGGTTAGTAAGGCACGTCAGTCTCGCAAGTCAATGCGAGCTTCGCCCGGCAAGGAAATGGACGCCACGCAAGTTGCCGAATTCGGAAGTACCGATTTCCTGAGTAACGTTGGCCCGCTGACAGAGCCATTTGGTGATTCGGTGCCTGAACTGACTCGCGAAGAAGTGAGAGCACTGGTTAAGCGCGAAACGCGTCGTCGTCGCCAGTTAAAGCAAACGGTTGAGGGGCAGCGGGCGGCGGTGAATGACCCTGCTGCAAGCGAAGAGAAATCAAGCAAGCAATTCAGGCAATCGTCTTCAACTCGTCCCGGGCAACCGGCGCGACCTGTTGAGCGACGAGTCAGAAACGAGCCACGTGTCGCCAAATTGGAGCGCCGGGTGAGAGGATCTGACACTTCTTTTGCGGCCGCTCCCACGGAACCATTCGACACGGTTGTGCATTCAATCGGGATGACGCAAGCCCAAGCACAGACGGAACCGACACTCGATTCGTCGACCCTGCCAGGCTCTACCACAAACCGTTTGCGCGCTGAATCGGTGACTCCAAAGCGGGTCAAGATGCGCAAAGACCGTCAGCGGACAGGCGCAAAAGTTAAGTTGAACCTGGAAGACCTTTTTGCACAGGGATACCTCAGTGATGGTGGTAAGCCTGGTGCACACGGCAAGAAAGGCTCTGAAGCAAAGCCACTGCCCTTGCTTGAGGAGTTCCGCCGAATTAAGCGTCCTTTGCTTGCGAACGCTTTCGGCCAAGGTTTGCCCGCTGCAGTAAATGGCGAGCGCATTATGATTACAAGCGCCCTCCCTTCAGAGGGCAAGAGCTTTTGTGCGATTCATTTGGCGCTCAGTATTGCATCAGAAGTCGATACGTCAGTGCTTCTGGTCGAGGCCGATGTCGCCAAGCCGACCGTTCTCTCGAAATTAGATCTACCCAGAGCGAAAGGTCTGTCAAACTGGTTTGCGGATCCACGTCTGGATGTGCGCGACCTGACCCTCTCGACGAATATTCCGGGCCTGAAGATTTTGCCTGCTGGTATGGAGGCTCCCGATTCAATCGATATGCTTGCCAGCCGCGCGATGGCGTCTTTCTTTGATCGTCTGCGTGAGGCCTATCCGCATGATCTGATTATTGTTGACGCCCCCCCACTGTTGCCAGCCACTGAGACAAAGGTGCTTGCCACCAATATGGGCCAGGTGGTCGTTGTAGTTGAAGCGGGTGAAACATCGAAAACTGTACTGGCTGATGCTCTTGAGATGCTCAAGGATATCGAGATTGTCGGCCTGGTACTTAACAAATCACTCCGTCAGCCTAAGAGTGCTGGATACGGGTACGGATACGGATATTGAGGTTGCCTTGTCACAAGATAGTCAGTTGCCTAAGCGGGTTGCCGCAAACTTACTAAGCGCCGCCCTTTTGGCGGCGTTTGTTTCTCCGGTGTTTGCTCAGTCGCCCAGTACTAGCGGTGCGCAAGATGCGGACAGCGAGACCAATCAACAGGCCCAGGATCAGGGCGTTCGGGCCATTGGGGTTGGACGACGCACTACCTCTGAGCGCAGCCTGAGAATCATCCCGGGCTTCTCAACCAGTTTTACCGCGTCAAACAACGTTGACCTGGAGCCTCGCCAGACACGACAGGCTGGCAATATCTTCCAGATAACACCATTTGTCGAAGTGCGCGTGCGTCGGCCGGGTTCGACAGCCAACTTTGGCGCTGCGGTGAGAGGCCAGAAATTCACCAACAGTGACTTCATTGATGATCGCCTTGATGGTGAGTTATCCGGCAATGGTGATATCTCCATTAGCGGTGATGCGCTCCGATTGAGTGGTGATGGCCGCTTGTTCAGAATTGATGAAACAGGTCTTGGTGGTACGGGTGTGACTGGCGGAGCCAGAACGCAATCGACGACCAATTTTCGATCGCTACGACTGAATCCCTATTCGCTTGGCCGACTGACCCAGTCCTCGACCTATGAGGCCGGATATGAGTATGAGTTGATCGACCGCGGTCTGCGCAGCGATGCAAACCGGGTCTACGGTGAGGTGGAAAGCAAAGGGTTTGGTGATGGTCGGCTCGGTCTGCTGGCGCGAGTTGATTTACGCCAGGTGTCCTATGAAAACGATTTTGAATACGACAACTTTTCCGGCTTGCTAGGCGCGAGCTGGGCATTGAGTGGCCGGCTCAAAATCGGCGCAGGTGTGTTCTATCAGGGCATTGATGCTGTCACAAACAATGGCGACGACAGCGGGATTGGTCCTGCCATTTATTGGGACTGGCGTGCCAGTGAACGCAGTGCGCTGCAGGGCCAGGTTGCTGATACCTATTATGGTGACAACATTGCTGTTCGATTCAGGCAGTTGTTCTCCCGTTGGGTCTTGTCTGCCAACTATCAAAAATCAATTGAGGATGGCAACCGAGCAAGTACGCTCCTGTTTAGACCTATCAACGGTTTTGCTGGCGCTACGCGCCGCTCCAATGATCGGACGCTAAACGAATTTAACTCACGCCTGAGCGAGCGTGATTTGGAGCTGGATGCTGGCTCAGAGTTGTTTGTAACGACCTTGAATTCCGCGTTGGTATTCGACAATACGCTGTCAATGTCTGCTGCTTACGTCCGGCCTCGAAGCGCCGGCTTGTTTTCGCTGTTCTACTCAGACCGGGAAGCCGCTGATGAGCCCTTTAGCGCCAATAGCGACCGAGAAGTGATGCAGTGGGGTGGCTATGGTGTGTTTGATTTTCTGCTCAGCGGACGTAATTCCATCCGGGTTATTGGGCAGTACCGAAAGTCCGACCTGCCTACGACGGGTCGCTCGGCATTGTTCACCGGTATCGATGTGTCCTGGAAGTATCGATTGAATCCGCGAGCGTCCTTGCGATTTGCAGTCCGTCATTCAATTCAGGATGGTGATGGCGGCGCACTGAGCTATGGCGAAACGGCCGGCACCATTACCTACCTGTATCGCTATCAGTAGTCATCGTGAGGCTGATGCTGGAGGGATACTCGCGACTGTGATGCAGTCTGAGCGTCGCGACAAACGTATCAGTCCCTGACCGATTAAAGCCAGTGGTCTGCAAGTTGCGAGCAAGACGTGGAAAGCTACTGGCAGCGACATGAACACGTAGGCGATGTCCAGGCAGAAACTGATAGGCCAAGTCAGGGATCGCTACTTGTACTTTTCTCATTCCGTCGGCCATGGGTTGTACAGACTTGTCTTGAGCCAGCAGGCTGATCCGCTGTGCGCCCTCTTGAATGTTGATTGACTGTCCATCGGGAGAAACATCGGTGAGCCGTATGATCAGGTCAGCGTCGGGTGCATCGGTGGACAGAAAAATTGTTGCCTTGGTGGGGCCTGCGAAGGTTGTAGCCGATGAAAAGGGATCGCCGGTAAAGACCAGCACATCTTGCCGCTCTTCCACGATGCGTTGATCGGCTGCACCACTCTTGAGGGTTGGCGTACTGGTGCAGCACACCGGACCACCCGCTGAGGGAACCGGATTGGCGGGGTCCGCCAGCCACTCAGAAAAGCGATGTGTTTGCGAATAAGCGGCGGCGCCGTCGACCTGCAAGCGACCATCACCCGCTCTTGAATTGGCGCCGGTCGCACTGGTCAATCGCCATCTGACTGCTTTTGAGTGTTGAGGTGGCCATTGCTGGGCCTGTCGCCATTCGGTGTCGCCGGGCAGACGATAGTTCACGGGGGCCAGTGAGTGTGAGACCGGTTTTGCTGTGACTTGTGTAGGCGTTTCCCACAACCAGCGGTCAAACCACTGGTTGTAGATTTCCTGCCAGCTAAGACCATCAGGCGCTGGCGTTTGCTCGTGGTTGCAATGATCCCCTGGTGCCAGAATCAAGCGCTTTTCTGGTGCGTCAATATGCCGGTGCAACGCGAGCGATCCGCTTAAGGTCTGGTCTGCCCAGGTGTTGATCGTCAGCGTGGGAATCGCAATTTTGTGATCGTCGTGGATGTAGTTCAGGCTGCGCCACGCTGGGTCATGCAATGGGGTCTTGGTAATGAAGCCCCAGGCGTTCTCCTGATTGTTAACTTGCGAGGCAACTGGCAGGCGGTTGAGTGAGTCTAAAACGGCGTGCGCATCATCTGCTTGCTCATAGGCCGGTCGCACATACGGCGGTTTGAGCCAACCCCGTCTGGCCAGCCAGC
The DNA here is from genome assembly GCA_045106815.1 of Burkholderiaceae bacterium. Lineage (GTDB taxonomy): Bacteria > Pseudomonadota > Gammaproteobacteria > Burkholderiales > Burkholderiaceae_E > JAUIAI01. The sequence continues at coordinate 17,591 of JBGCFG010000054.1, forward strand.
CATAACCAGAGGCCAGTTGAAAAACTCCCCCTTCAAACAAGCCAAAGTAGCCGTATTGCCCCTTCAGGGAACCCATAGCACCGCCCGCCCCCGAGACGAGCATGGCCTGGTGTGCAGGATGGTTTGCTTTGGCCAGCGCAAACTGTGTTTCGCCCAGTGCTGAGCAGCCGAAAGACCCAACGCGGCCATTGGACCAGGTTTGTTGAGTGATCCAGTCGAGCACGGCGACTGCATCTTGTGTCACACCGGCCCATGGCACCTGGCGTGTCGGTTCAGTTGTTGTTGGGTCTGATTCATAGCCTCGCAGATCTAGCGCTAGCACGGCAAAACCCGCAGCGCCAAACTTCACGCCAGCGCGCAATGCCTCACCATACTGGTGGCGCCCGTACGGCAGCATCACTAGAATAGTCGGCACAGAGGAAGGAAGAGCGTGCGCGTTGTCAGGCAGATAGAGGCTCGCCTGCAGAGCAGGCTTGCCTGCTACAGGAATACTCACTTGCGTGTTGTACTGAATGCCGTGGCGCCACAGACGCACCCGATGCATGAGAGGTCTTGTGACGGGCTCAAGAAGTGGCCGCAACCACGGCAAGAACTCGTCGCTCATTGATGAGGCCTGAACCGGCGCCATCAATGCGACGCCCATGAGTGTCAGTGCAGTCGACAACTTCAGTAATTGATATGACCTAATGAAGGGAGAAAGCATGCGGTTCATGGTAGACGAGGGGCAAAGAAGCAATTGCGTTCGTGTCTTCTTGCAAGACATGGAACACCCAAGTAGAACCGGCGGGTCCTTTGTGACATATTTCCTCCCTGAGCAGCGTCTATCCAATGATTATCCGCGTGCCGGCTTCTTCGGCACACTAACTACAACAGACTGCTTAGAAATACGCTGCGCAGGCCGACGCCATGATCGTCCTCAGTGCATCGAGCCGTCCCAGAATTTGTAAACTATGTTCACCCGACTTTGGCAACACCGATATCACGGACTGCTGGCCACGCTTCTGGCCGGTCTGGCCGCTGCTGTTTTGGTGATGCTGCTACCTGACCGCCAACAAGCATTCGCTCGATTCGTTGTAAGCCCGGCAGTCGAGAGTGCCACAAGTCCTCAGACGTTGATGGATGATCAGCGTCTTGTGAATCGGGTCTTGCAGCGCCTTGATATTGAGTCTCCCAATCTAATTGATCCCAGGCCGGTTGATCCCGTTAGCGCGTTCCAGCGTAATTTTGGTTTGCGTCCCACCGGTACGCCGGGTGAATTCGAAATAAGTTACATGAGCCGCTCGCCCGAGCAGGCGGCCGCTGGTGTCAAGACCTGGCTGGCAGCGGCCAATGATGTCTGGCAACGGGATGCCGCAAGCCAGGGTGTCATCGGGCGACCTGATCTTGCGAATTCAGCCCAAGCGGCTAATGCGGCTGGAGCGACGAGTCAGGCTCTAGCCCGCGAGATGCAAGCGGCACGCGAAGGGCTTGAGGATGCTCGTCGCCAACAGCAATCGTTGGAGGCTGAACGGTCGCGCTTGACCGAGGCGCTGGCTTCTGCCCAAGCGGGTAAGGCGCGTTTTGATGCCGAGCAGTCGCGCGCCGCGTTGGCACTTGAGCAGGCTCAGCAGGCACAACAGCAAGCCCAAGCGGCTGAACAACGCAGCGCCGATGCAACCGAGACGGTCCAACAAGCCAACGCGGACCTAAATCAGGCCGAGCAAACCTTAAGCACTGCGCAACAGGCCCTGGCACAAGCGAATGCGAGTGCTGAGCAGGCGGCTACGCGTTTGGCGCAACTGACCGCTGAGCAAACACAAGCGACGCAGGCCGTGTCGAGCGCGCGAGCGGCACTACGAACTGCTCAGGCCTCGAAGGCCGAATTCGGGACTTCTGATTCTGACCGTGCGCGCAATGCGACACTGGCGCGCGCAGCACAATTGGACCGGCAACGGGCGACAATCGAAACGGAGATCAAGCAAGCTGCTGATCAGCGTGCCAGCCTACAGCGCCAGCTAGAGCAAACTCCGAAGACGATTGTTGAAGTTGTGACTGACAAGGCAGCTATTAGCCAGGCGCGTGGCGACGCCAGTCGGAACGCTCTCATCTCGAAGACCAAAGCGCAGTTGAGCGAACTACGCGTTCGCTTTACTGACAACCATCCGGATGTGCGTCAACAGCTGGCGATTCTCGCCGAACTGGAGTCTCCCGGCGCGCAGGGCAACGTTGTACAAGCACCTACGGTTGGCGCGCGCCCGGTTGTCAAACCCAACCCGAAGCTTGCCGACTTGCAGCGCACGCTCGCTAAGAACCAATCGCAGTTAACTCAATTGCGCGAGCGAATGGCGACAGCGCAGGCTCAGCGTGAGCGTTTGCTCAGTCAGGCCAAAGCATCTGAAGGTGATTCGCCTACCGAGCGCGGTAATCAAGCTGTGCTTGCTCAAGCACAGCAGCAACTGACAGACACCCAGAAGGATGAAGCGAATGTGCGCGCAGCACGTCTCGAGGCTGCGCGTTTGAACACCGTTGCACTTGAGGCCAAAAGGCGTGCGGCAGAAACGGTCGTGCGAGCCCAGGCCGATGTTGAAACGAGTCGCGCGGCGCTTGTGCAGTCGGAAGAGTCTATGCGGGCAAGCGAATCGGAGAGGGCGTCCAGCACAGTCGAAGGGTCAAGCGGACAAGTGTCAACGGCGAGGGAATCTGATCGAGCTGCGACACAAGCGCAGCGACAATTAATCGCTGACGAACTGAATCGCGCAGAGTCTTCTTTGCAAGCTAACCGTGAGGCGCTGAGCGCCGCGACCACCATGGCTAGGCAAAAGGCAGATTTGCTGGCTACGCTTGAGTCTGAAGTTGGTGAGTTAGAGGCGTCGGCAAGTACAACAAGCTCTCCGGCCGGATCCAAGCCGCGCGGCATTGCGCAAGGTGGCCTTACCGTGGTGCAACCGCCTCAGGTTGTCCCAGCGTCGAGTAACCCTGATCGCACACAATGGTTACTGTTTGGATGGCTTGCCTCGCTTGCACTGGGCCTTATCGTTGCGCTTGCACTGGCGGCTAGGCGTACGGCCTTTGGCAGCATTGCAGAGCTTGAGCGCGTGACAGGCTTGCGCACTCTGGGTGGTGTGCCGAAGTTCAGCTCGTCGCGACAGACCCTTGGTCTATGGGTCAGCGCGATGGTCTTTGTCGCGTTGATATTGTTGTACGGCTTGATCTACCTGGGGTTTATCGCCCTGGTTGAAAGTGGTTCGCCGCTGCTATCACCGGATTGGGGTGCCTGGCGGGAAACGGGTTTTGGCATGATTCAGACTGTTGCGGCCCGGTTGGGTATCAGCGAGCAATGGGTCGCTGCGATCCTGGGTAATCAATAATGGACACGAGACGATGAGTTCCATAGAGCAAGCCGCCAGAAAGCTTCAGGAACGCCACTTTCCGGGTGCGGGCGTTAGGCCGAGTACGCTTAGGCAAAGCGTATCTGAAGCGCCGTCGCTGGCTGATGCCGCGGATCTGGGCGGGGCCAGTACCGGCGGTACGCTTGTTAATCAACACCTCGCGCAGGAGATTGCGGCAGACCCGGAAACCCTGATTCCCAGAGCGTCTGATGTTATCGACGAAGACCTCCATGGCAGCGACAGCAGATCCGGGCCACACATCATTTCTGATACTGACAGTGATCTCAATGATGAGGCGATTGGCGCAGATGAGGCCGATACCTATACCGGCGCCGTCTTTCGCAACAGCACGGATCGCATTCGAGCCGCTCATGTCAGAGCACTGCGCGCCAAAATCGACCGGGTGGAGGCCTCCGTTGACGAAGCGCCGGTCAGTATGCCGTCGGCGCCTGTGCGGGCTGCGAGAGCGGTCTCTGCAGGGGTCGTTGGCGGGGCGATTGGAGGGGCTATTGGCGGAGCCGCTGCGGACGACCAGCCACCGATTCTGTCCATGCGCAACGTCGTGCGCGACTCGGCTCTGGCCGAAGATGGTGCGGGAGCCGAGAGCGCTGAAGGCGCAGACAGCGTTCGAGAAGCGACGGGTGCTGACGACGCGACGATGCCTCCGTCTTCTAGTGAAGTTATGCGTGAGGATGATGCATCGGCCCGTGGGGAGCCAGCCGCGCACGAGGACGTAGCAACAGATTCAAGCCAGTCTCCTGGCGCAGCGCCGGTTGGCTCGGGCGGAAAGCTAAGCCTGAAGGCAATACAGGCTCAAGCCTACCTCGACCCCAATGGCCGTGAGGATCGTATGCGCGAGGCATTCGAACCGATGGCTGATGAATTGCTAGAACAAATGGCTAGCGATGCGGCAGCATCAACCCCCATGGGCCGCCGTCTGATGGTAACCAGCGCCGAACATGGGGTTGGCCGCAGCTTGTGCGGTATGCATCTGGCCTTGAGTCTGGCGGTCGACCACGGCCAGTCGGTTTGCTACCTGGATCTCGACTTCACTGGGGAGCCCATCGTGCCGCAACTGGGTGTGCGCACCGGTGCAGGGGTGGCAGATTGGCTTGATGGTCAGGTGCAGACCATTGATGCCCTTGTGGTGCCCACTGAGATCGCCGGCCTGAAGCTCATCGCGGCCGGCACGGCCGGCTCAGTATCACGCCGCGCGCCGCGTCTGGATAGGCAGTCTATGAACGCGTTTTTGCTCGCCTATAGTGCGCGGTATCCGGAAGACCTGGTCGTGATGGGTGCGCCACCCCTGGTAGATGAAGCCAATGCGATAATGCTCGCCGGACTGGCCGGCCAGGTGGTGGTGGTCGTTGAGGCAAACAAGACCCATCGGAAACAGCTGGCTCAGGGCTTGGAAGCACTTCAGCGGCACTCGCGCGTGTCGCTCATGCTTAATAAAGTGAATACCTAAAGCAATACCGGGTCTTTTGGTCGGCTGCCAGCGTTTCTGAGCTGTCATTTGGGTAGGCTGGGAAGGTTGCTATGGTCGGAATTCTTTGCAGCCTGGCTGGTTGAAATCGTCGACTATTTCCGCGCTTCGAGCGGTCGAACTCGGTAGTCTTGAGGCAAGCTCAGCTACGACAGGTAGCATACGGGTATCACCAGATAATGCTCAGTGGCTCGACCACGGGCTTTCCCTCACAACCAGGTTTTTTTCAATGTACGAGCAATACTTCGGGTTTGATAGCAAGCCGTTTCAACTGAATCCCGATCCGGCCTTCTTTTTTGCGAGTGCCGGCCATCAGCGGGCCCGTGCGTACTTGCAATATGGGCTTCACAAGGGCGAGGGCTTCATCCTGATTACGGGTGAAATTGGCGCGGGTAAGACGACCTTGATGCGCGGGCTGCTCGACCAGATTGACCGCGACGCCATGTACCCGGTCGAGATTACATCGACCCAGGTGCATGCCGATGACTTTCTGCGTTTGCTCGCGGCTGAACTCGGCTTGCAGGCGAGCAATCTTGACAAGGCGTCGCTGCTGAACCTGATTGGTAACGAGCTCGAAAAAAACTATGACGACGGCCGGCGCACGCTGGTGCTGATTGATGAAGCGCAAAACCTGACGCGTGATGCGCTTGAAGAGTTGCGCATGCTGACCAATTTCAACGTTGGTAACCGCACCGTGATTCAGGCTCTTTTGTTAGGGCAGCCGGAGCTGAGGGAGACGATGCAGCGTGGCGACATGACGCAGTTCCGTCAGCGTGTTGTGGCCTCGTATCATCTTGGCCCGTTGACGACTCAGGAAACCAAGCGCTACATCGGATACCGACTTAAGAAAGTCGGTTGGAAAGGTTCCCCCCGTTTCTCAAGTAATGTTCTTGGCCGTATTCACGAAGTCTCAGGTGGCTTGCCCCGGCAGATCAATTCGCTTTGCGACCGTCTACTGTTAACGACCTACCTCAATGAATCAGACGTGGTGTCGACCAAGTTCTTCGATGACACCATCGAGGAAATGAATGCCGAGGCGGTTTCAGTCGCACGGGAAGCGACGGATGAAGAAGGCGGATTTCAGGCCACCGGTCAGTACGAATCTGTGACCTCGGCAACGCGTAGCCGATGGTTCACCGATATCAGTGACCGTCTTCGTAAGCTCGAAATTATCAGTGCCCGCATTACCAAAGATATTGCCCGCGTCAATGCCCGTCTTGCGGGCGAGGGCGATAAGCCGGTTAGCGGCTAAAGCGCGCAGCCTATGCCCAAGCTGCCCGCCGAAAGGCTGAAAACGCGTTTGACGGAGCCAGGCGCCATCCTGGCACCCGGTATCTTCGATGCGCTTTCTGCTTTGCTTGCCGAGCAGGCCGGGTTTGAAGCACTGTACTTGTCTGGCGCATCTATTGCCTACACGCGCCTGGGTCGATCCGATGTTGGCCTGACGACGGCCACTGAAGTTGCTGACACACTGGCCCGTATCACTGAGCGCGTGGCCCTGCCCGTAATTGCCGATGCGGACACTGGCTTTGGCAATGCCTTGAACATGATGCGCACGGTCCGCCTGTATGAAAAAGCAGGCGCGGCAATGCTCCAGATTGAAGATCAAACCTTCCCTAAGCGATGCGGACACCTCGCGGGCAAGTCAGTGGTAGCCGCGCAGGAAATGTGCGGCAAGCTCAAGGCTGCGCTGGATGCGCGCCATGATGACAATACCTTGATCCTCGCGCGTACCGATGCGCTGGCATGCGAGTCCTGGGAGCAGACGATGGACCGCGCCGAACAATACCTCGCATGTGGCGTTGACGCGCTGTTCGTCGAGGCGCTTCGCACACCTGAGCAAATGCGCCAGGTCTGCGAACAATTTGGGCAACGCATTCCTTTGCTAGCCAATATGGTTGAAGGTGGGCAAACCCCCATCATGAGCGCAGATGCACTTGGTGAGCTGGGATTCAAGCTGGTTATCTTTCCCGGCGGAACTGCCCGATCAGTTGCGTTTGGACTGCAGCAATACTATTCGAGCCTGCATCAACATCAAAGCACGATTCCGATGCGTGAATCGATGCTTGACTTTGACGGGCTCAATGAGGTGTTAGGCACACCTGCTTTGCTGGCACTCGGTAAGCGTTACGAGTAGTCACTAAGGTTTCGCTGGCCGCGCGGCTCCAACAAAGGAGAGGCATTACGCCTTGGCCTTTTCGCCGGCAAGATCTTCAAGAATTGGACAGGCAGGGCGGTCATTGCCGTTACATGCTTTGACCAGGCTGCGCAGCGTTGAACTCATGCTTTTCAGCTCAACAATCTTTTTATCGATCATGGCCAGATGCCGTTGAGCTATTTCTCGAACGTCACTGTGTGCACGGTCTGTATCCTCGTAAAGAGATAGCAGGCTGCGGCAGTCTTCGATGGTGAAGCCGAGCGCTCGCGCGCGTCCTATGAAGGCCAGACGATGAATGTCATCATCGCTAAATATCCGATAACCGTTTGGGTCACGCGCTAGCCTGATGAGGCCAATCTCTTCGTAGTAGCGAATCGTTTTAGACGGCAGGCCGGTCTGAGATGAGGCATCACGAATGTTCAAGTTACTTTCCCTCCCGATAAGGCGGCGCCCTTCACCCAGCGTAAGCGCAGAGCATTGAACAAAACGAAAACACTAGAAAACGCCATAGCTCCCGCCGCGAGCATGGGCGACAGTTGGAGGCCATTGATCGGATATAGCAGGCCCGCTGCCACGGGTATGAGCAAAACGTTGTAGCCGAATGCCCAAAAAAGATTCTGGCGAATGTTGTGCATAGTGCTAGCGCTAACTGAGTAGGCGTTAACGACCCCAGCGAGGCTGCCTGACATCAGGACGACGTCGGCGCTTTCCACTGCGACGTCCGAGCCGGTGCCAATCGCGATACCCACGTCGGCAGAAGCAAGGGCGGGTGCATCATTAATGCCATCACCAACGAATGCCAGACCAGGGGGTGAATCATGTCGACCTTGGGGTAGGGACGCTTGCAGTTGCGCAAGTGCATTGACTTTGCCTTCGGGCAACACGCCCGCCACAACATGTTCAATGCCCAGTTGCCCCGCTACGACTGTAGCCGTGGCTTGCGTGTCGCCCGTGATCATCGCGACCGTGAGGCCTTTGCGTTTGAGCTCGGTAACCGCGGCTGCGCTATCAGGCCTTAGCTGATCGGCAACCGCCAGGACGGCAGCGGGTTGCGAGTCGATCGCAACAAACACTGCTGTCTTACCTTGCGCGGAGAGTTCATCAGCAGTTGGTTGCAAGCTATCGGTGGAAATCCCGTGCCGTTGCAATAGACGCGCGTTGCCGATAAAGACGCGATGTCCGTCAACCTCAGCGACGGCACCCAGGCCAGTTTCGCTCTCAAACGCACTGACTTGAGCGGGTGGTAGCCGGCGCGCCTGAGCTGCCGCAACGATCGCCTGTGCAATGGGATGTTCGGAGGACGATTCAACGGCTGCACTGAGCGTCAGGATTTCATCTGCTGTGTACGGGCTGATCTCGCGACAATCAGTCAGGGTGGGTTTACCTTCGGTTAAGGTGCCCGTTTTGTCGAAAGCAACGATGCGGGTGTCTTGAAGTGTCTGCAGTGCTTGCCCCTGGCGGAACAGCACACCGAGACTAGCCGCGCGGCCAGTGCCCACCATGATTGATGTCGGCGTCGCTAGCCCCATCGCGCAAGGGCAGGCAATGATAAGCACTGCCACTGCCGCCACGAGTGCATTGGTCAGTACTGGCGCGGGCCCGAGCACGAGCCACGCGATTAGCGTGAACAGCGCAATGGCCAGTACGGCCGGCACAAACCAGCCCGTAATGCGATTCACGAGCGCCTGGACGGGTAGTCGGGCACCTTGCGCTTGTTCGACGAACCGAATGATCTGGGCGAGCGTTGTGTCGGCACCGACCCGGGTTGCCTGAAACTGCACAGTGCCGGTGCCGTTAATCGTGCCGCCAGTTACGGTGTCGCCCACTTCTTTAGGCACGGGCATTGGCTCGCCTGAGAGCATGCTTTCATCCAGATAGGAATTGCCGGAAACGACCGTCCCATCGACCGCAACACGTTCACCCGGACGCAAGACAATGACATCGCCAACCTTGATCTTGGCAATCTCAATTTCCTGCTCGCTTTCCTCTGACTGTTCGGTCTGATCCGTTTGATTGCTTGGTCTGCGCTTAATTCTCGCTGTCTTAGGTTGCAGTCCCAGCAGGCCTGCAATTGCCTGACCGGTCTGGCCTTTCGCACGTGCCTCGAGTGAACGACCCAGCAGAATCAGCGTTACGATGACCGCCGCAGATTCGAAGTACACGGCGAGCGAGTCGGCAGGTAAGTAATGCGGTATGAACGTCGCCACCGTTGAGTAAGCCCAAGCAGCAAAGCTGCCGATGGCCACGAGCGTGTTCATCTCCGGGGCACCCCTAAAAAGCGCTGGCAGACCAATCTTGAAGAACTGGCGGCCTGGCCAGATCAGCACGAGGGTGGTCAGTACAAACTGAATCACCCAACTGTTTTGGTCACCCAGTTGTGTGCTTACCCAGTGATGAAACGGGGCAAACATATGCGTACCCATCGCCAAAACGAAAACCGGCAGGGTCAGCAGGCCAGCGATCCAGGTCAGCCGAAAGAGATGTTGAGCTTCACGATTCTTTCGGGAGCTGAGGTTGTCGCTTTCCTGATCGCCCCCAGCGCGTTGGCTGTGCCCATTGGCAGCGACTGTTGCCTGATTCATGTCAGTTCTTGCGCTGACCGCGGGGAAACCGGCCGCCGTGAGCGTTGCCGCAAGCGCTTCGTGTGAACTGGTGCCTCTCAGTACCCGGACAGTCGCATTTTCTGCCGCAAGGTTGACCGTCGCCTCAATGACACCAGCCTGATCTTGCAGCAAACCCTCAACCCGCCCCACACAAGAGCCACAGTGCATCCCGCTGATGTCTAAGCGAATAATGGTGGTGCGTGCTGGATAACCTGCCGACGCCAAGGTGGAGGCTAGAGCACTGGCCGATGCAGCGCCAATGACCTGCGCTGTTTCATTGGCGAGGTTCACTTGGGCCTGCTCGACGCCGTCAACGGTTGCAAGAGCTTTCTCTGCCCTACTTACACAGCCGGCACACGAGAGGCCGTCGATGGGAAACTGGAGGGATGTGGAGGGCATGACAGAGTTCAGTTGATGGAATAGCCCGTAGTCTAGGGATTCTAGTAGCTGGAAGGTCAAGGATGCCAGTTTGGCGCTTTGGGCGCGGTGGGCTTGTGTCACAGGATGTCGAAGGAGCCGACAGTCAGGGGCAATTGGCGGATAAAGCTGGGCGCTTGTCTGAGCGAAGCGAGTTTGCGACCAGCCCGCCAATTGCCCCAGACTGTCGGGCAGTCTGGCCCGTCCAGGGCCCAGACCTCCTTCGTGATCCTGTGACACAAGCCCACCGCGCCCAAAGCGTCACGCGACAGTCGGCGCAAATACTTGAAGGACATCGATCGGTTAGACGAAGGGGCAGTTACTTCTTCGCGCTTCTGTACAAGATAAAGCTGAGGTCGTCAGGCTTACCGGGGAGAGGAGGCACGGTGCCGGCCATGGTTTGGAGCATGGTGATGTGAAGGTCTTGGCTGGCCTTGGGGAGGGGGCCGATACGAATGAGATTGATGAGATCGGAGGTGTTGGCGTTGTCTAAAACGCCGTCGCTTGCGAGCAGCACCGTGTCCAAGGGGGCGAGCTTAACGGGCTCGCTGATATCGATGGTCATGTCGTCGATCCCCAGCAGGTTGGTAACAAGGTGCCTTTGCGGATGAGTCAGAGATTCCTGTTCGGTGATTTCTCCAGCCAACTCCAGGTAGGCGCTGGGGCAATGCATGAGTGCTTTGTGTTTGAGTTTGCCACGGTGCCCGCAGACCAGACTACCGGAGTCGCCGG
>JBGCFG010000055.1:0-20653 GCA_045106815.1 Burkholderiaceae bacterium
TGCGGCCCGAGTCCCAAGTCCCCAAGCCATTGACTAGTCGGTGTCTGGGAGCCGCCACGAATCATGCGATCGCTAATCGATTTGCCCGGCAGGCCTCGATTTGCCCGGCAGGCCTTGTTAAAACTGTGGGAACAGCCGACCCTACGATTCAAGCCCAACACTCGAGTTTCCCGAAGATGCCTGTTTTTTCGCAAACCGAGCATTTTCCGCTAGCCGGGCCCCACTTTGGGTAACCCAGCATTCTAGTCGGCCGTTGGGCCAGGGGTCAAACTAGGACCCTGAGGGATCGTCTGATCCGTCCTGCGCCGGCGCACCACTACTGGAGACCGCCGCGTTCGCGCCGGGGCGTTTTCTCAAACCCCAGATGACATATCCAGAAACGCCGTAGGCCAAAAACAACAAAAAGAGCATTGTTGGCGGATCTGAGGAAATCAAAACAATGGCCAGCATGATCCCAATCGCAAAAACGAACGGCACGCTCTTTCGGTAGTTGATATCTTTGAAGCTGAAGAACGGCACATTCGAAACCATGGTCAGACCAGCATAGAGCGTCAGCACAAATGCAGGCCATGCAAGATCAGCGCCGTCCGACGTGATCCAGCGGGTTTCGCGTAAGTCTGTTGCGAGCCAGACCAAGCCTGCTACAAGGGCGGCGGCGGCCGGGCTGGGCAATCCCTGGAAGAACCGCTTGTCGGTCGAGCCGATATTGGTGTTGAATCGCGCCAGTCTCAGCGCGGCGCCAGCCACATAAACAAACGCTGCAAGCCACCCCCACTTGCCCAGGCCGTGGAGTGACCACTCGTACATCACCAGTGCTGGCGCTGCACCAAATGACACCATGTCAGACAAGCTGTCGTATTGCTCACCAAATGGGCTGGTCGTGTTGGTCAAGCGTGCCACCCGGCCATCCAGGGCATCAAGCACCATGGCCACGAAGATTGCAATGGCTGCCTGCTCAAAGCGGTCATTCATTGCCTGCACGATCGCGAAGAAGCCACAAAACAAGGCTGCTGTCGTGAGCGCATTAGGCAGTAAATAGATGCCACGTGAGCGCGGGGCGCTCGGGCCGGCAGGCGTGCCCGCCCCCTCCGTCAAAGCGGCCCGTGCTCTGCGCGTTCGAAATCTGCGACGCTTCGCGGGCCGTGGCTCTTTCGCAGGACCGCCAGTCACCGGATCGGTCATGCCGAATCGCCTGTTGACGGTAGTGTTGCCAGCACGGTGCTGGAGGCACTCACTTTGTCGCCTATCGAGACCGCCGGTTCTGCGCCCAGCGGCAAATAAACATCGACTCGTGAGCCAAACCGGATAAAGCCAAACCGGCTGCCACGAGAAACTGAATCGCCGGGAGACACATAACACAGGATGCGCCGCGCTATGAGCCCTGCCACTTGCACGCAGGTGAGTCGCACGCCATCGCTACGCTCGAGCACCAGCGCATTGCGTTCGTTTTGTTCGCTTGCTTTGTCGAGATCAGCATTGACGAACGCTCCCGCCTTGTAGTCGACGCTTACCACCTTCCCATCGATCGGGATTCGATTTGAATGCACGTTGAAGACATTCATGAAGACTGAAATCTTGAGCGACTCACATTGCTGGTACGGATCCGTTGCTCGTTCAACCTTGATTATTCGCCCATCCGCAGGGCTCAGCACGGCGCCAGCCTCAGCAGGAATATTTCGAGGTGGGTCACGAAAAAACTGAGTGACGAACCAGGCGATCACCCAAAAAACAAGCGCAAACCAAAAACCCAGGACGAAGGTTGCCGCAATCGCAACCAAGAAGGCAGCCGCGATAAATGGCCAGCCTTCGCGGGCGAGAATAGGATGAGGATAAGGATTCACTATGTCTTATTTAATCAAGGACGGGTATAGGCCGACTGTCGCAACCACTTGGTGGCGATCCATTTTTCACCTTTCTCAACTGGCACCCCTGCATGCAGGCAGCGCTCATCGAGCTCGTTGTCTGAGTTGCTGTATTCAAAGTAAACGGCATTACCCGCTCTGGCCCGTACCGACAGATCCAAATTCGGAAAACCTGTCTCGCCACCGGCGGGCACTGTGTTGAGATAGATCACGATCGTCGCGATCCGCTGCCCTCCCGTGGCCAAATGTACCGCGCTGCCTGGATCGTTGGGTTCAAAGTAATCGTGATGGGCAAGGTATTCCCCGCCAATCTCATAGTGAAGTATCTGCAGCGGCTCACCATTTTCAACAGGCACGCCCGTGACTTCCGCAATGCGCTGCTCTATGCGGCGGATCGTCTCCGTCTCACCACGCTCAAAGTGCGTTCCTTCGCTGGTGCGCACGGCGTCAACTTCAAAACCACCGGTCTTTCGATTGACTACCTCGCTGCGCTTCAATTTGCCACGCGACTGCTCGATGAGTTCTTCGCAGTCGGACGGTGACAGCAAACCTTCAAGTAGCGCCACGTTTGGGTCGGTCATCACAAATCCGATGCCGACCGACTGGTCTTGCGCCTGAATCGAGGCAACCGGGGGAAGACGGATCGGCTCGCAACGGTAAGTGCTGAGACTCCCGACATCAATATTGGCCGCCTGTACTCGTCTGGCCATGTCTCGAATCACCGATATGGCATGGGTCGCATAAGTGGCATCAAATCCGTTTTCGACCATGACCTTGGTCATGTCTGCTTCAGCGCATCCGCGGGTAAGGTTCTCCGCAATCCAGTCCTGCCATTGCGCAGGAAGGGAGCGGACCGGCGCCACCGACGGCTGGCTGACGGACGCCCGGCTGGCCGCCGCCTGAACCGGCGCAATGTCGCTGGCGGGAGACTGTTTTTTGGGTTTTCTGCGTTTAGATTGTGCCATCAGCGAACGCTGGGGATCTGGACTGCTGACGAGTATACGACTTGCGCGGAACCAATGGCACTCACCAATTCGCGCGTCGCGCTTACCGCAACGCATTGAGTGTTAAGCGGGCGGGCCAAACCCATCACTTGGATCGCCCGCGCCGCTAAGTCTGATCGAATCAATCAGTTCTTGGATTTATCAACAAGGCGGTTGGCTTTGATCCACGGCATCATCCCGCGAAGCTGCTCGCCAACGACCTCAATCTGATGCTCACTCATCAAGCGCCGGCGAGACTTCAGAGTGGCGCCGCCTGACTGGCTCTCAAGAATAAACTGCTTGGCATACTCGCCGGACTGAATATCGGCCAGCACCTCGCGCATGGTCGCGCGTGTCTCTTCGGTGATCAGCCTAGGCCCGGTCACATACTCACCAAACTCAGCATTATTTGAGATGGAGTAGTTCATGTTCGCAATGCCGCCTTCGTAGATCAAATCGACGATCAGCTTCACTTCGTGCAGACACTCAAAGTACGCCATCTCAGGCGCGTATCCCGCTTCAACCAGGGTCTCAAAACCCATTTTGATCAGCTCAACGGTGCCGCCACACAGCACGGTTTGCTCGCCGAACAGATCGGTTTCAGTTTCTTCGCGGAAATCGGTCTGAATAATGCCAGCGCGACCGCCGCCAATAGCGCAGGCATACGAGAGCGCCATGTCACGGGCCTGCTTGGACTCGTCCTGATGCACCGCGACCAGCATCGGCACACCGCCGCCGTCTGAGTAGGTGCCGCGCACTGTATGACCCGGTGCTTTAGGCGCCACCATCACGACATCGAGGTCGGCGCGCGGGTCGACAAATCCGTAGTGGATATTGAAACCATGGGCGAAAGCCAGCGTTGCGCCTTGCTTAATATTGGGGCCAACGTGCTTGCTGTAGACGTCAGGAATATTCTCATCAGGCAGCAGCATCATGACGAAGTCTGCCTCTTTGACAGCATCTGCCACTTCGGCAACTTTCAGCCCGGCCTGCTCAATCTTGCCCCATGAAGGCCCGCCCTTGCGCGCGCCAACAATGACATTAACGCCAGAGTCATTGAGGTTTTGAGCGTGGGCATGGCCCTGAGAACCGTAACCGATAATCGCAACGGTTTTGCCCTTGATGAGTTTTAAATCGCAATCTTTATCGTAGTAAACCTGCATGCTTCTCCCCGTGTAATTAGACTTTAAGCACGCGTTCACCGCGCGCCACACCTGATGCCCCGGTCCTGACCGTTTCCAGGATCATCGCTTGGTCAATTGCTTCAATGAATGAATCGAGTTTGCGGCTATCGCCCGTCAATTCGACGGTATAGCTGCGTTCGGTCACATCAATAATGCGACCCCGGAAGATCTCGGCCATTCTGGCCAGCTCTTCCCGGTCTTTTCCAACTGCCCGTAACTTAATCAGCATCAGTTCACGCTCAATGCAGGGGTTATCGGTCAGATCAACCACCTTGACGACTTCGATCAGGCGGTTCAGATGCTTTGTAATTTGCTCAATAACCTCGTCCGAGCCACTCGTCACGATGGTCATTCGAGAGAGGGAAAGGTCTTCGGTGGGGGCAACAGTCAGGGACTCAATGTTGTAGCCGCGGGCCGAAAACAAACCAACCACTCTGGAAAGAGCGCCTGCTTCGTTCTCAAGCAGGACAGAAATGATGTGTCTCATCACAGATCCTCCGACCCAAGGATCATTTCCGTCAATCCTTTACCACCCTGCACCATCGGCCAGACGTTCTCAGACTGGTCTGTGATGAAATCCATAAAAACCAGGCGGTCCTTGTACTTGCCGAGCGAGTCACGCAGTGCTGGCTCAACATCTGAAGGCTTGGTAATTTGCATGCCGATGTGACCATAAGACTCAGCGAGCTTAACGAAATCGGGTAGTGCTTCCATGTAACTCTGTGAGTAACGGCTGCCATACTCAATTTCCTGCCACTGTCTGACCATCCCCAGGTAGCGATTGTTCAGGTTGATCACTTTGACCGGAAGATCGTATTGCTTGCAGGTGGACAACTCCTGAATGCACATTTGAATCGACCCTTCGCCGGTGATACACCCGACTTCGGCCTCTGGGTGAGCGAGCTTGACGCCCATCGCATAGGGCAATCCAACCCCCATTGTGCCCAAGCCACCCGAGTTGATCCATCGACGCGGCTCATTAAAGCGGTAGTACTGCGCCGCCCACATTTGATGCTGGCCAACATCAGACGTGATGAACGCATTGCCGCCGGTCAGTTCGCAAAAGGTTTCAATCACGAACTGCGGCTTGATGACTTCATCAGAGTTCTTGTACTTGAGGCAATCTCGCTCGCGCCAGGTATTTATTTGCTGCCACCATGACTTCAGCGAGGCCTTGTTGGCTGTCAATTTCGGCTGCTCTGCTCGCAGCATCTCGGTTAGGGTAACCAGCGCTTCTTTGACATCACCAACGATAGGCACATCGACCTTCACGCGCTTCGAAATCGACGACGGATCAATATCGACATGAATGATCTTGCGAGGGTTTTGGGCGAAGTGCTTAGGGTTGCCGATGACTCGGTCATCAAAGCGCGCGCCAATGGCAATTAGCACATCACAATGCTGCATCGCCATGTTGGCTTCGTAAGTGCCGTGCATGCCGGGCATGCCAACAAAGTGATCATCCTTACCGCTCAACGCGCCCAGCCCCATCAGCGTGTTGGTACACGGGAACCCGGTCATATTGATAAATTCGCGTAGCTCCGGCGCCGCGTTACCAAGAATGATGCCGCCCCCGGTGTAAACCATGGGGCGCTCAGCATTTGCAATGGCGTGGATAGCTCGCTTGAGTTGCCCCTGGTGCCCCTTAACTACCGGGTTATACGAGCGCATCTCGACTGTATCGGGATAGACGAACTTGCATTTTTCGCGGGTAACGTCTTTAGGAATATCGACCAGCACCGGACCGGGACGGCCCGTGCGGGCGATATGGAAGGCTTTTTTGATGGTGCCTGCGAGGTCCTTGACGTTCTTGACCAGGAAATTGTGCTTTACACACGGTCGGGTGATGCCGACCGTATCGCACTCCTGAAACGCGTCTTCACCTATGGCATGCGTAGGCACCTGCCCACTGATGATCACCATTGGAATGGAATCCATATAGGCCGTGGCAATACCGGTTACGGCATTGGTCACACCCGGGCCGCTAGTCACAAGGCAAACACCAACTTCTTCGGTAGAGCGGGCATACGCGTCAGCGCCATGAACCGCAGCTTGTTCGTGCCGCACTAAGACATGCTCGACCAACTCGGGATCAGACTCATCCTGAGAATAGAGGGCATCGTAGATAAAGAGGACGGCACCGCCAGGGTAGCCAAATAGGTGTTTCGTTTTCTCGGCGCGCAATGAATGCACGACGATTTCTGCGCCGGTAAGTTCCATTTTTTCTATCCTGCTTCTTCCGCCAGGGAGCCCGCCCGCCGCCGCCAACGAGAATCAGGCCGTTGTCAGTAACGACCCGACCTCCCCGACGAAGACCTTGAAACAGGACCTGCCGCAATGATCGGACGCCCTTTTCAACACCTGTTGGGTGTGATCCGGGAGTTATTTTCCTGG
This sequence comes from Burkholderiaceae bacterium, assembly GCA_045106815.1. GTDB lineage: Bacteria > Pseudomonadota > Gammaproteobacteria > Burkholderiales > Burkholderiaceae_E > JAUIAI01. The sequence continues at coordinate 6,424 of JBGCFG010000055.1, forward strand.
TGCATTCTCTGGCTGCTCTGGCTCTGGCCTCAGATCGCTGATTTCAAATACTGAATTCAGAGTGAGAATTCCCAACCGGGGAACCCTCTCAGACGGAGCTTGTCGAACAGGATCAGTTGGCAGAACGCCAACAAACGAACCCAGACGAGCCGTCTCTGGTGGCAAAACCACAGTGAATCACTTGCCGAGAATTTGGCCAAGCCCATAAGGATAGTCTGGGAGGCTCGATCCGGTCAAATTATCAAGGACGATGTTACGATTGCTTCCCCCTAATAGCGGCTTATTGCCCACCTTTTCCGACAAGACTAACAATGGCTAGCCGGCAGGAAATCGACGAGTTTCTGGCGACTGTTGAACGGCGCGCGTTCAAGCAGGCAGCGTTTGCTGTGCGAGATGACCACACCGCCCTGGATATCGTTCAGGACAGCATGCTCAAGCTAGTTAAGAGTTATTCCGACCGGCCGGCGGCTGAGCTAGGGCCACTCTTTCAGCGAATTCTCAAAAACGTCATCACAGATCACTTCCGGCGCCAAAAGATCCGGAACATCTGGACAACGCTTCTGTCCTCATTTAGTCCGGCAGACGACCCGGATGGCGGCGATCGCGATATCCTCGAGGTTCTGGGGTCCGAAGACGTTCGCTGGCAGGAACAGAGCGCCGCCGATCAGGTCGATCGCTCGCAGACCTTGACGATAATCGAGAACGAAATTAAGAAGTTGCCTAAGCGTCAACGAGAGGCATTCATGATGCGTTACTGGGAAGAGATGGATGTTGCGGAAACTGCCGCCGCAATGGGTTGCTCCCAGGGGAGCGTCAAGACACACTGTTCCCGGGCCAATCGGGCACTCGCCAAGGCACTGGCGGCTCGGGGAATTACCTTATGAACGAGACACAAACTGCTTACGCGATTGTCCGAGCCCTTGACCGGGGAACGGAGCAGCTATCGGACGATGTTACCGATCGCTTGGCTGTGGCTCGATCTGCAGCACTGGATGCCTATGCCGGCAAGCCGGCGGTTGCTAGAGACACGGGGCGGGCGAAGCGCTCGCGCCGGGATACCCCGCCTTTGTTTCAACGTTTGGCCATCGCAGGTGTTCCCGCGTTCACAATCGTGTTCGGGCTGGTTATGATTGGCCAGTGGAGCGAGCAAAAGCGTATCGAACAAGTGGCAGAACTAGACGCCGCAGTGTTACTGGATGACCTACCTATTGCTGCTTACGCGGACAAGGGTTTTGGCGTTTATCTGAAAAACACCCGCCAGTGGGCAGGTTTGGCCACTGATGAACTCGCGTCAGCCTCGAACTCGGGGCAGAGATAGCAATGCCACGGATGTTTCAGCACGTGCTTGTTGCAGCAATCTTGATTGTCGCCCCAGTATTGGCTTCAGTCGTTTTTGCCCAAAACACGCCGGCCGGGACCGAAGACTCGGCAAAGGGCCGTAACCTCAGTAGCGTTGTCGAGCCGCTATGGGTTGATCTGACACCGGCGCAGCAGGATGTGCTCAAACCATTTGAGCCTCAGTGGAACACCTGGCCCTCAGATGAAAAGAAGGTTTGGGTGGTGCTGGCGACGCGTTTTCCTGGGTTTTCACCCAAAGCAAAGGCGCGGGCACTGGAACGGGTCAGGGAATGGGCGGCATTAACTCCCTCCCAAAGAGGCATTGCGCGCCAAAACTATCAACTCGCCCACGAGCGCGGCAAAGCGGAGCGCGAGGCGGAGTGGCGGCAGTACCAGCAAATGACGCCAGAGCAGCGTAAAGTCCTGCGCTCGAGCGGCACCATCAGCAACACCGCTGCTCGCGGCGCGGCGCCGAGCGGCCTGGCCCGTGATGCAGCCAAACCGCTTTCGATCTTCCCGGCAGTCAACCCACGTCCAGACCGCTAAACCTGCCGAGCCTTACCCTTGCCTGCTACTGACACCCAACTGCCGGCGGCACATCCCTGGCGCCGCTTCATGGGCATGACTTATGAGTGCGTGATTCTGTTCGGTGTGCTGTGGTTTGTTGACTACGCTTTCTCTGCGCTGACCCGATTCCAAGGGGAGCCCGGCACCCTGAGACACATTTTCCAAGGGTTGCAGGTTCTGGTGCTGGGTGTCTATTTCGTCGGTTTCTGGTCCAAAGGGCGTCGATCGTTGCCAATGAAAACGATGTCATTGCAGTTGGTCACTCAAGCCGGCGGCCCCGTGAGTACTGCGACTGCAACCGTCCGATACCTGTCAGCCGTTGCCATGTTGCTTGCTGCCCTTGCATTGGCTTACTACTTGCACCCGGCGGCTGGTATTCTGGTCCTGACTCCATATGCCTGGACCTTGGTTGATCGAGACAAGTGCGCGCTCTACGACCGCATCGCCCGTACGCGTCTTGTGACGACTAATGATCAACCAATCTGAGAAGTCACGGCCAGGTCAGCATTAACCATCGCCGCTCAAGGCAAGAATGTGCGGCCCATCACATCACTCTAGCGGAGCTGTGCGAACATGGGCCATGCTCTTCAGCCAATACATCCTGTCCCGCCTAACGCTGCTCGACAATGCAACGAAGGGCTTTGGCGACCAGATTCAGGAACGCTCTCTGTATGAGCAGCTCATGGAAACGACAGAAGATGCAGCGGAAGCAGTACAACTGATTAAGTGGGGCCTGACGATGCGCTTTCTGATCGCACGCAGCAGCAGCCCTTCCGGCGGCTTTTCTATCGACCGGTCAGTGATTAGCCCCTGGCGATCCAGGTCTAACGGTGAATCAACACTATTTAACACTGCACCAGCAGTTGATCAAAATTCCAGCGCTCCCAGCCAGCCCAGGAAGTAACCAGGCCTACCCGCACTGAACTGGTGCAAGCAAAAGACCACTAAGCAGACACCCCATCACACTAAAGGGCACTGATGAAATTCATCAGTGCCCTTTTTTTTTGCGCTTTGCACCTCTTGATCGTTGATTCAGCTCAAGGCTCAACCGAGGTAGGCCGTTGGTCCGATATCACTCTTTACCAGACTGCGACAAAATAGCCGCTGTTTAAGCAGCCGACTGAAGCTAGTCCAATCAGCCATAGACGGGCATAAGCCCGCAGGAGAGTGAAAATGAATGCCAGCGAGATGCAATTTCTCGGTCAAAAAGCGCGGCCAAGCAATATCACCGCCCCAAACGATGACCCGTTTAAGTTAGCCATTGCAACCCCGGCGCAGGATCGAGAGATTGATCATCTTAGGCAATCCGCTTATGCCAAAGCCGATTATTTCTCGCTTCCTGATCCAGAGTTGCTGCGCCGCAAAGCAGACCCAGACAACTCCATCTGCCTGATCATCGCCAACAAGAAAAGTATCGCGGCCACCGTCAGGCTGGGACTGGCACCAGATCAAAAGCGAGCAGAGCAACTACTGCAGGGGCCTGCTCACTTGGATCTGAATATGTTTCCCACGCTGACTCTATGCCGCGGCGCGACGAGCCCGGGCTTTCGCGGCGAAGGCCTGATGACTTTCCTCGTCAGTCTTGGCGTGGCAGTTGCTGCTCGGGCAGGACTAGCCAGCACAACTGGCATGCAAGCGGAAGGCACACCCCACTTCGGGAAGATGATCGACAGTGGATGGCTCAGCAAAGACGTGCCCAGTGACGCTACCGAGTGTGTCCGCATGCAAACGGCCGTTATGAAGTTCGTTTACATCCCGGCAGAGCGTTTCAGGTACAGTGATGAGTACGGGCAGAAGCATCATCATCACCTGCATAAGCACCTTGAGTCAGCGCGAGTGATCGATCAGGGCGCGGTCATGATTGAGAAGATCAGACGTGACCTGAGGCGCGGTTAGCTTCCCCGTTTTTGCCGGGTTCAGCCAATCTGGGCCCGGCCAACAACAAAGCAGCAAGCAAAACGACAATGGCAGAGAATGGTTGAGCGCGAAAAGCGTGGCGCGGGCGGCACTCGGGGATCGCCCACACCTGGATCATCACAGGCAATGGAGCACTTCACCCATGACGAGATCTTTAGAGTCATGGTGCAAGACTCCCCCCTGCCTGTTTCGATTCAAGACAACAAATGGCGGTTTGTGTTCGTCAACGAGGCGTATTGCCGTTACACCGGATATTCAGCCCAGGAATTGATCGGGCAAGACCCACAGGGCATTCTGTTTCCACCAGAAGACAGTCAGGCCTTAGTACAGAAGCGCGAGCATGCCAATGACCGTGTCGCGCAGTTGCTACCAGAGTACAACGCGGTACGCGAACTGGTGTGCAAGGATGGCAAGCGGGTCCGGTTCCATGTCGACCTCAGCTCCTCCCGTACGCGCAAGGGGCAACAGTTGTGGTGCGGCGTCATTTTTGATCTCACTCATCTCGAGACCACACGCGCGGCGCTCAATGATGCTCGTGAGCAGTCAGCCCATATGCGCTTTCGATTTGACTCGTTTGCGGCGCTGTCCAATGAAGCCATGATCGTTGCTCATATTGAGCAGGATGAAGTGCTGCATGTGAATGATGTTGCCTGGGACGTGCTTGGGATTGAACCAATCAGCCCGGCTGAGATTTCCGTCTCGGCGCTGTGGACTCACATTGCCGTCGGCGATAAACCGGCCTTGGCTGAAGCGCTACGCCGAGGTGCCTCACAACGCGGTAACGATGTGAGCGTCTTGATTGCCCACCCGAACGGCAATCGGCGATCCCTCAGGATTCGAACCTTCCGCAGCGCGCGGCCGGACTCGGAAACCTATATTCTTGCCGAAGACGTAACCGAGCAACATCGCCTAGAGCAACAACGACTCGAAGAAGCGCTGGTCAGGCGCGATGCTTTGGTGAGAGAAGTTCATCACCGAATCAAGAACAATCTTCAAGGCGTGATTGGCGTCTTGCAGTCCGCACGTGCAGAAGGCGCATCTGCCCGCACGGCGATCAATGAAGCCATTCACAAGATCAATGCGATTGCCGAGGTTAACGGCATGCTAACAAGTGGCAATTCGCAGATATCAGTCAATGAACTGATCAGTCGATTGAGTCAGTATCTGGCCAATGCGTTCGATTCGACCGTCAAGACCACCTTCACCACGACCAATCCCGACATGATGGAACCTTATGTCGACAATGACGCCGTGCCGGTTGCGCTCGTTATGAACGAAATCATTACCAACAGCATCAAGCATCACCAGACGGACGCTCCCATTCGAATCGAGGTGTCTCATACGGCCGACTCTTTAACCGTTACGGTTCGCAATATCGGTTCAATTCCCGCGCCAGAGCTATTTCAGTCGATGCCCCCGGGCACGCATGGACTCGGCCTCGTAAAAGCCCTGCTCCCCGATCAAAGCGCAACTTTCTACCTCGCCCAGGAGGGCCCACAGGTTGTTGCCAGGCTTGTGCTGGCTCAAGCGATCTTGAGCGCAGGCGAAGACAAGCCCCAATAAGGGCTAAAAAACGGCTCGAACAGAAACGGCTTGATCAGTCAGTGGCAGGCGCGTGGTCGGCACTCACACAGTCAACATAGTACTGACCCTGTTCCTCACCCTCGCCGATCACAAGGCCGTGAACATCGGTTTCAAAACCCGGGAAAGACTCATTGAACTGACGAACGAACTTCAGGTAACTGATGATCTCGTTGTTGAAGCACTCGCCAGGAATCAGTAGCGGTATTCCCGGAGGGTAAGGCGTGAGCAGCATAGTGGAAATGCGGCCGTGCAGCTCGTCAACCGGTACGCGGTCAACGTGCCGATGCGCCAGACACTCATAAGCGTCACTGGGGCGCATGGCGGGCCTCATCTTGCCCAGATACATCTCGTTCACCACCTGGGCGACATTGTGCTCCCTATACGCCTCGTGCACCTGCTGCGCGAGATCACGTAAGCCAACCCTTTCGTAACGCGGATGCTGCTGAACAAACTCGGGCATGACTCGCCACAGTGGCTGATTGCTATCGTAGTCAGCTTTGAACTGCTGCAGTTCGGTAACCAGCGAGTTCCAGCGACCCTTTGTAATACCAATGGTGAACATCACGAAGAATGAATAGAGGCCAGTCTTCTCAACGACTACACCATGCTCGGTGAGGTACTTGGTCACGATGCTCGCCGGAATTCCCTGCTTGGAAAACCGCCCATTGATATCGAGCCCTGGTGTCACCAACGTGGCCTTGATGGGATCGAGCATATTGAAGTTAGGCGCCAACTTACCAAAGCCGTGCCAGCGATCATTCGACCGGAGAAACCAGTCTTCGCGCTGGCCAATGCCCCCGTCAGACAATCCCTTAGGCCCCCATACTGAGAACCACCAGGAGCCACCAAACTCCTCGGCCACTTTACGCATCGCACGGCGGAACTCCAGTGACTCAAAAATGGATTCTTCGACCAGCGCGCGGCCGCCGGGAGGCTCCATCATTGAGGCGGCGACATCGCAAGACGCAATAATGGCGTATTGCGGGCTTGTCGAGGTGTGCATCAGGTAGGCCTCGTTGAAGCGGAATCGATCGAGGCGACGACTCTCGGAATCTTGCACAAGAATCTGCGAGGCTTGCGACAAGCCAGCCAGTAGTTTGTGGGTCGACTGAGTGGAATAAACCAGTGCGTCCTTGCTGCGCGGCCGGTTCTCACCAATGGCGTGAAACTCATGATAAAACGGATGAAACGCCGCATGCGGCAGCCAGGCTTCATCAAAGTGAAGATTCTCGACATAACCACCGATGGTCTTCTTGATGGTTTCAACGTTATAGAGCACGCCGTCATAGGTTGACTGCGTGAGCGTCAGTACCCGAGGCTTGACACTTTTGTCTTTGATGAGAGGATTTTCGTCGATCTTTTTCTGAATACTTGCCGGGCTGAATTCATCAAGCGCGGTTGGTCCGATAATGCCAAGATTGTTCCGGGTCGGCTCCAGGAATATGGGAATCGTTCCGGTCATCATGATCGAGTGCAGCACTGACTTATGACAGTTGCGATCGACAATGACAACATCATCAGTGCCAACATTGGCATGCCAGACGATCTTGTTCGATGTCGAGGTGCCATTAGTCACGAAAAACAAATGATCACATCCAAAGATGCGAGCGGCGTTGTTCTCACTTGCAGCGACCGGCCCGGTGTGATCAAGCAACTGGCCTAACTCATCAACCGCATTGCAGACATCGGCGCGCAGCATATTCTCACCAAAGAATTGGTGAAACATCTGCCCAACAGGCGACTTTAGAAACGCCACACCCCCCGAATGACCCGGGCAATGCCATGAATACGACCCGTCATTGGCATAGTTCACAAGCGCCTTGAAAAACGGCGGCGACACTGAATTCAAGTAGGCATTAGCTTCTCGCAGAATGTACCGTGCGACAAACTCAGGCGTATCTTCGAACATATGAATGAAGCCGTGCAGCTCCTTCAAAATGTCGTTTGGGACATGCCTCGATGTGCGGGTTTCACCAAAAAGGAAGATTGGTACATTCTCGTTGCGGCGACGCGTCTCTTGAATAAACGTGCGCAGCTCTTCGATCGTTTCGCTTTCGTCGCCCTCCTCGCTTATTTCTTCATCATCGATGGAGACCACGAAAGCCGATGCACGCGCGGCCTGATTGGCCACCATGGACACGTCAAAGTAGGTAAAACCGCCTACCACTTCCATGCCTTGTTCCTCGAGCGCCTTTCCCAGGGCTCTGATGCCAAGGCCACTGGCTGAGTCAGACCGCCAGTCTTCGTCGATAATAATGACGGGAAAGCGAAACTTCATATCGGTGTGGATTCCTGGCAAACGTCATATTGGCAAATCCCCGGGTAGCCAACTACCCAGCCTGAGCGAAGCAGTATCGCACTGCCGGCCCAAACCTGAGCACGCTAAGTTGCAAATTCGCGCAACAAACCACCCGGCAAGCCCTGCTCGTCCAGTGTCAGCCCCTCGCCGGCCTCGTTGACGATCTGCACACCATTGACCCAAACGCCCTTCACGCCGATGGGATCACAGTTCAATCGGGAGCCGCCGCCGGGTAAATCGTGTACGCGGTAGCGAGCACTCCGGCCAACGGTTTGAGGATCAAACAAAAGCAGATCAGCCTGATATCCCGGCTCGATTCTGCCGCGCCCCTGTATGCCATAAATTTTGGCGGGGTGAGAGGTCAGCCGACGAACAGCCTCGCCGAGAGGGAGCGCCTGACGATCACGCGACCAGTGCCCCAGAAGATGCAAGCCATAGCCGGCATCATTAAAGAAAGTCAGATGAGCGCCAGCATCAGAAAGCGAAACAAGGCTGGCCGGATGTTCGAGCAGTCGGCGAACTGCCTGCTCGTCAGAATTGAGCAGCACCGCGGAAAAAACCGTATCGAGTGACTCCTCTAGTGCAAGATCCAACATGGTGTCCAGCGGGTCGGCTCCCTTATCCGCGGCAATCTGGGCGATCGACTTTTGTTCCAGCCCCTGGTTGTTAGCCAGCGCAGCCTGAACGACAGCCACTTTGTCCCACTCGCCGTTAAATAGGCGAAAGACCGCAGGCGCTGCGATCTCGTCACGAACCGACTGCCGGAACGCCGGGTCTGCCAAGCAGCGCTTGAGTGCTTCGCCTTCAAGGCCTAGCGCGGGTTGCCACGATTGCAAGCCCTCAACCGGATACGGCGAATGCATGGTGAAATCGTTGGTGAGCGGGCACGGGGAAATCGCTCCTGCCATCTCGTGGCCACGCTGTCTCGCGGCTTCAATCGCATCCAAATCAGCGAACACCGCCTTCGGATTGGTTGAGTTGTGCAGCAGTGCAGCTACAACGACAGGCCGCCCCGTGTCACTTGCGAGTTGCTCCAGAAAATCTATCTGGGTATGGCCACCCTTTGTGAGCATAAACAGACCTTTGCCGCGCTCTCCCAACGCGCCGACCAGTCGCCGCATTTCATCATCACTCGCTAGACGAGATGGCATAGGTCGTCCACCGTGGCCATTGTGTGCCGGCGAGGTCGAGGTGGCAAAACCAATCGCACCTGCATCCAATGCCTCAAGCACCAAAATGCGCATTCGTTCGATCTCTTGGTCGGTTGCTTCGCGACTCGCAGCGTCTTCACCCATGACATAGGTTCGGATTGACGAGTGCCCCGCAAACGCGGCGACGTTGATGAGACAACCGGAGCGGTCAAGGTAGTCAAGGTACTCAGGAATAGACTCGAACTGCCAATCAATGCCCTCGCGCAACACGTCAAGCGACATGCCCTCAACCTGTGTGAGGTTCTTCATGATGAGGTCACGATCGGCAGGTTTGCACGGCGCAATCGTAAAACCGCAATTACCAATCACGGCGGTCGTGACTCCCAACTTGGGCGACGGCGATACCTGCTTGTCCCAGGTGATCTGGGCATCATAGTGGGTATGGTTATCGATGATGCCCGGCATGAGCGCAAGCCCAGACGCATCGCGCATCTCGCGCGCCTGTTCGTTGATTTCTCCGACCGCACTGATCTTGCCGCCCTGAACGCCAACATCAGCCTGAACCGGCTCGGGATTCAAGCCATCAAAAACCAGAGCATTCCGAATAATCAAGTCAAGCATCACACCACCTCAACAAATACGAGGTCGTCATGCTATCGCAAAGTTGGCACCGGCCGTCGCAATGCGGGCGGTGCCAACAGTGACCGCATCGAGTGCGGCAAGCAGCTTTTGAGGCTACCCGGTCGTCTCTATCGAGCCGATCGAGCCAACATTACCAACGGTCCATTTCCAGAAGCGATCTGGTCGTGCCAGGTAGACATGCCATCCTCGGCCATCACCATGAAGAAGTCGATCGAGTCGCCGTAGCCGTGAGTGTCAGGCGCCCCATTGATAAGGAGCTGGCCATCTGACAAAGCAAGGGAGGTCTCCATGACCGCACCGTTAGGTTGCAGGTAGTTCTGCTCAACCAGCATGTCTAGCAATTGGGCAGGCACAAGCGCAGGGCTCACTGCAAGTTCGCCAGAAACTTCAAGACGCTCCCGCATGGCCATCACAGGACCATCCGTGCCGTTACCGCGATCCTTGAGGGTCAGGATTAGCTCGCCACCAAAGCTGTTCTCGAGTTGTCGACCTTTAAAGTCGCTAATCGAAAACGACAGGCCGCGATCGATGATGCGCAAAATGGCTTGCTCGATCTGTGCAATTTGAGCCTCATCCATCTTTGCCTGACACTGATGACGGGTGAGTTGATTGATTTCTCGAAGCGACTGCTCGTCGATACCGCCCACTTCCATTTTGACAGCCAAGTCCTGGAAGGTATTGTCCACGGCGCGAACCATATTGACACTTGGCTGAAAACTCGTTGAGACGCGACCATCGCTCGCCACGGTTTCGTAGTCAAAACGTACGCCGCTCATTAGCGCAGTACCACCGGGAACATCACCAGACAGGTCCACCCGATCAACCGCTATTGTCTGCTTGCCAAGGCCAAGCTGCATGTCGTCAATGACGCCGGTCGCCGTGATACCCGCAAACTCCAGGGTGTTGCCAGCCTGGGCCATGGTAATGGCAGGCATGCGCCAGGCGAACGCACCAGCCTGCCCGCTCCGTGCCGCCTGAAACTCGCCCTCGCTCGCCGAGACGGTGACCTGCAGGCCATCTTGGTCGAAGTTAATTTCAGGCGTAAAGCTCCGGTGGGCCCACTGCCCGGTAAATCCCATCTCGCCTTCGAGTTCGAGCAGAGCGCTTTGGCCTGCGATGGCTTCAAAAGCTTCCTTTGCTTCGCCGGTGAGTTCGAGCGTGGCGGTGTACGCAGTCAGGCCGGCCATCGTCGGCATGTGTGCCACGGTATAGCGAATTTGTGCCGGCAGTTCAGGCAACTCAGCATCGCCCACCAGACAACTCGTATCGAGAGCCAAATCGAATACACCACTCGATCTGGCGAAACTCGCATTGCGCTCGATGGCCTGGAGACTGATGAGTCCTTTACCCTCGGCTGTTTGAATCGCAATTTCATCCAGTGCCTGGTTAGTCACTTTGGACGAATAGCTAGTGGCGCCAGCGAATGCGATGACGGCCAGGCCGGCCGTCGCCAGGCCAACGGTTTTGATCTTCACGGTATGCTCCAAGACAGGTATTTCTATGGAGCGATAAGGTGCCCTTTACGGGTGTGGTTTGCACCGCCAAGCCGATTGACGGTACAAGCCACAGGTCATGCGGCTCGCTTTAACTGCCTGACAAGATGGTGTCATCAGGCAAATGAAAACTCACCGGCATCAAAGTCGATTTTGACCTGATCGTTGGGGCCGAGTTTTCCCTCGAGAATCAAGCGCGAAATTGGATTCTCAATGTGTTTCTGAATTGCCCGTTTTAAAGGCCGAGCCCCAAAGAGCGGGTCGAAACCAACTGACGCAATCTCGTCGAGGGCTGCATCAGTTACCTCAAGACTCATGTCACGATCGGCCAGTCTCGCTTCAAGATCAACCAACTGAATGCGAGCAATCGAGCGAATATTTGCGCCATCGAGTGCATGGAACACGACAATCTCGTCAAGCCGATTGATAAACTCCGGACGAAAGTGCTGCTTTACCTCTTCCATAACGGCCGTACGAATGATGTCCGGACTGTTGGTCGCGGCATGGCCGGAAAGGCGCTGAATTTCATGTGCGCCCAGGTTGGATGTCATCACGATGACAGTATTCCTGAAGTCAACGGTTCTACCCTGTCCGTCAGTCAACCTGCCGTCGTCGAGCACTTGCAGCAAGACGTTAAACACATCCGGGTGCGCCTTCTCAACCTCATCCATGAGAATCACGCTGTATGGCTTACGGCGGACCGCCTCCGTCAGGTAGCCACCTTCCTCATAGCCCACATACCCCGGCGGTGCACCGATCAGGCGCGCAACAGAGTGCTTTTCCATGAATTCGCTCATATCGATTCGGATGAGGTGATCCTCCGAGTCGAATAGGAAAGTCGCCAGCGCTTTACACAACTCGGTTTTACCCACACCAGTCGGGCCAAGAAACAGGAAGGATCCATAAGGTTTGCGCGGATCAGACAGACCCGCGCGCGAGCGACGGATCGCGTCTGACACCAGCGCCACTGGCTCGTCTTGACCAATAACGCGCTGATGCAGGTGCTCTTCCATGCCAAGCAGTTTTTCACGCTCGCCCTGCATCATCTTGGTTACCGGAATGCCGGTCGCACGGGAAACAACCTCGGCAATTTCTTCGGCGCCGACCTCAGTACGCAATAGCTTCGGTGCAGCCGAATCCGCAGCACCGTTCGGCCCATTCTCGTCAGCAGCGTGGGCGCTAGCCTCAGCTGCGGCGAGACGACCCTCGAGCTCGGGCAACTTACCATACTGAATCTCAGCCAATTTTTCATATTCGCCGCGTCGCTGTAACTCGGCCATTTGCGCTTTGAGCTGATCAATTTCAGTTTTGATCTGAGCACTGCCCTGCACCACGGCCTTCTCAGCGCGCAGGATTTCATCGTAGTCAGCGTATTCCTTCTCAAGGCTTGAGATTTCTTCTTCGATCAGATCGAGGCGACGACGCGACGCATCATCTGACTCTTTCTTCATCGCCTCGCGCTCAATCTTGAGCTGGATAATCCGGCGATCCAGGCGGTCCATGACTTCGGGCTTCGAATCGATTTCCATCTTGATGCGAGCACCCGCCTCGTCAATCAGGTCAATGGCCTTGTCGGGCAAAAACCGATCAGTGATGTACCGATTGGACAACTCCGCGGCAGCCACAATAGCCGGGTCGGTGATGTCAACGCCGTGGTGCAGCTCGTAGCGTTCCTGCAGGCCGCGCAATATGGCGATAGTCGCTTCAACCGTCGGTTCGCCAACCAATACCTTCTGAAAGCGTCGCTCAAGGGCGGCATCTTTTTCAACATACTTGCGATATTCATCAAGCGTCGTTGCACCGACGCAATGCAACTCGCCACGAGCCAGTGCCGGTTTGAGCATATTGCCGGCATCCATCGCGCCTTCGGCTTTACCAGCACCGACCATGGTGTGCAACTCGTCAATAAAGACGATGGTGTTGCCGCTGTCATTCGCAATATCTTTGAGCACCGCTTTGAGTCGCTCCTCGAACTCGCCGCGGAACTTCGCGCCGGCAAGCAATGAGGCCATGTCTAGAGACAGAACCCGTTTCCCCTTCAGCGTATCGGGCACCTCTCCGTTGATAATGCGCTGCGCAAGCCCTTCAACAATGGCGGTCTTGCCCACGCCGGGTTCGCCGATAAGCACAGGGTTATTCTTGGTGCGACGCTGCAAAATCTGAATGGCTCGGCGGATCTCATCATCGCGACCAATCACGGGATCAAGCTTGCCCTGCTCCGCCATTTCCGTGAGGTCAATCGTGTATTTCTTCAGCGCCTCACGCTGACCTTCAGCCTCAGCAGACTCAACTGCTTGGCCACCCCTTACCGCTTCAATTGACTGCTCGAGTGTCTTCTGCCTGAGGCCGGCATCTCTCGCGAGCCGGCCGGCCTCGCCTGCATGACGACCTTCCTCAAGCGAAAGTGCCAGCAAAAACATCTCGGTAGCCACATATTGGTCACCGCGCTTGAGAGCTGCTTGCTCGGCCAGGTTCAGCACCTTGGCCAGGTCGCGACCGACCTGCATTTCCCCCCCGGTGCCACTGACCTGGGGAATTTTGCTGATGGCCTGGTCAACAGAGGCTTTGAGTTGAGCCGTTTGAACGCCCGCTCGCTCAAGCAGAGCGCGGCCCGCCCCGTCCGCCTCGCCAATGATGGCCGCGAGCAGGTGGAGGGGTTCGATGTATTGGTGCTCGTTGGCTAGAGCGAGGCTCTGAGCGTCTGCCAGGGCCTGTTGAAACTGTGTTGTAAGCTTGTCTAGTCGCACGGTGCGAGTCCTGTCTATTCCTATCAATAGCCAATATTTGGGGACAAGGCGGTCTGATTCAAGCGATTCGATGCGATACCCAACAATCCAAACCCGGAGTCGAGCAGCCCTCATGAGTGCGCTTTTTCAGCCTATTGCCCTACGATCCCTGACACTCAAGAACCGTGTCATCGTGTCACCGATGTGCCAATACTCAGCCAAAGACGGTTGCGTCCAGCCCTGGCACGATGCGCACCTGGGCCAATTGGCTCTGGCCAGTGCCGGTTTGCTCATGATTGAGGCAACCGCGGTTGAGCCAATTGGCAGAATCACACCGGGGGACGTCGGCTTATATGATGAGCCCACCGAGGCAGCCATGATCGAGATGCTGGCCCGCCTGCGAGCGCTCAACCCACGGGTTCACCTGCCGCTCGCAATACAAATTGCCCATGCGGGACGCAAAGCCTCAAGCCACGCCCCTTGGGACGGTGGCCAGCAGATTCCCCTGGCGGA
>JBGCFG010000056.1:0-138118 GCA_045106815.1 Burkholderiaceae bacterium
ACGCGCATGATGAAGGTTTCGATCCGCCCACCAGCAAATGCCGCGATTAGTCCGATCACCATGCCAACCACCAACGCGATCAGTCCAGACAACACACCAACGGTGAGGGAAATACGCAGGCCATACAAAATGGCGGAATAAAGATCACGGCCAGCGCCATCCGAGCCCAGCCACATGGTGAATTCCGCAAAGGCTTCACTACCCGGGGGCTGCCGACCATCGAGCAGATCAACCTGAGCGAGATCATAGGGGTTTTGCGGCGTAATCCACGGCGCAATCAGGGCGAGAATGATGATCGCCAATAGGATAAAGAATGCGACGGCGGCGAGCCGGTTCTCGAAAAACTGAGACCGAAAGCGTTGCCATGGCGTCTCAACAGTGAGCGACGGTGAACTCATGCGCCCGACTCGCTCAGTCGCACCCTGGGATCCAGTATCGAATACACGATGTCCACCAAAAGATTGATCACAACAAACAGCAGAACGATCATCATCAGGTAGGCCACGATAATGGGTCGATCAAGCGTCAGGATGGCTTCAATCAAAACGCTGCCCATCCCGGGCCACGCAAAGATTGTTTCAGTCACGACCGAGAAAGCGATCAGTGATCCGAACTCAATCCCCAGCACGGTAATGATGGGAATCAAAATATTTTTAAGCAGATGCACCGCAATCACGCGGTTTTCGGAAAGTCCTTTCGCGCGGGCGAACTTTATGTAGTCCTGTAGAGCCGCTTCTCTGACACCCGCTCGGGTTAGCCGCATCACCAGTGAAATATGAAGCAAGGCGAGATTAAGCGCTGGCAGAATCAGGTGTGACCAGCCATCCAGCGTCAGAAAACTGACTTTCAGCCCCCATAGATCAACCACATCCCCGCGACCGGTCGCCGGCAACCAGCCCAGCTGTGCTGCGAACACCAGCATCATCATGATCCCGACCCAGAAGGTCGGCAACGAGAAACCGAGAATCGAACCCGCCATGAAAAACCGGGACAGTTTGCTTTCGGGTTTTAGACCGGCGTACAGGCCCAACGGTATGCCGATCAGAATCGAAAGCAGGAGCGCGATGATTGCTAATTCAAGCGTCGCCGGCATGCGCTCGATAATGACTTCGAGCGCTGGGCGTCCGAACAAAAAAGAATTACCCAGATCTCCCCGAAACAGGCCGCCCAGAAAATAGCCATATTGCATCCATAGCGGCTTATCGAGCCCGAAGTTCCGGGTGACGCGCTCAATTTCTTCCTGGTCTGCATCAGCGCTGACCAGGCTATCGACCGGGTCACCAACGACGCTGACACCGAAGAACACCACGAACGACATGATCGCCAGAACCAGCAGGCTTTGCATCAGACGTCGGATGATGAATACAGACATGTCAGACCTGGTAATCGAAGTGATGCGACCGATCGGGTCGCATCACTTCAGACAGCAACACGCTACTTAGACTTTTTTACGTACGGGGCCATCGTGTATTCGTCCGTTCGTGCCGCATAGGTTATGCCGGCTCTCGCGGCCCAGGAATTGACCTGATAGTGCACCGGAATAATGGCAACCGACTCGATCGCCATTTCTGTCGCCTTGGCAAGTAACTCAGCACGTGCGTCGTCATCAACCGTAACGAGCGCCTCCTGTATCACCTTGTCGACCTCAGGATTGGAGTGACGACCTCGATTGGCGGTACCGGTACCCAGTTCCTTGTTGAAGGTATGGATCAAAGAACGCAGTGGCGAGGAAGCCTCGCCCGAACCAGCCCCCCAACCTGCAAGGTAAAAGGAGAATTCCGGCTGTCCATCTTTACCGCCGCGCGATGCCCGCTTAAAAAAGACCGATCGCGGCAGTGTTTCAACACTGGCTTTGATACCGATCCGGTTCATCATCTGAGCAATCGCTTCCAGAATGCGGGCGTCGTTCACATAGCGATCATTGGGACCGTGGATCGTCATCGTCCAACCGTCCGGGTAGCCGGCATCAACCAACAATTGCTTGGCAGCCTTAGGGTCGTATTTCATTGGCTGGAGTTTCTTGGAAGTACCGAAGAAACCATCGGGCAATACCTGCCCGGCCGGAATGGCCTGACCTTCCATGACACGTTCAACGATCGCGTCCCGGTTGATGGCCATGGATACGGCCAGCCGAACCCGCTCGTCTAGAAATGGATTCTTGATTGGCTTGCCGTCATTGCCTTTGATGTAGGGCGAGTCTTCACGAAACTGATCCATATGAAGATAAATCACCCGGTTCGATACACCCTCGCTGATACTGAGCGAATCGTCTTTCTTCAGGCGCCCCAAATCAGTCGTGGGAACGTCATTAATCATGTTGACATCGCCAGCGAGCAATGCGGCCACTCGGGCAGGCGATGATTTAATCGGCTTGAACGTGACACT
This sequence comes from Burkholderiaceae bacterium, assembly GCA_045106815.1. Lineage (GTDB taxonomy): Bacteria > Pseudomonadota > Gammaproteobacteria > Burkholderiales > Burkholderiaceae_E > JAUIAI01. The sequence continues at coordinate 2,386 of JBGCFG010000056.1, forward strand.
CGCAAAGTCGGGCTTGTTACCGTAATAGTCGTCGTTGCGGGCTAAGACAATGCGATCGCCTGGCACGTATTCAACGAACTTGTAAGGCCCGGTCCCGATCGCCGCCTTGCCCTTGTTGAAATCATCGGTTGTCGCATTGCAGCCGGCTGTGTCAGACACAATATTGACGGTAGACACATCATTGGCCATGAGCGGATAGGGCTTTTCGGTCTTGAAGTGCACCGTGAAGTCATCAATCTTCACGGCCGTTTTACCCTTGGTATATAGACCAAAAGTGCCCGGAGAATTAGGTACGTCAGGCGCGCGTTTAAACGAGCAGATCACATCATCGGCATTGAACTCAGACCCGTCGTGGAACTTGACACCCTTGCGCAGTTTGAACTCCCAGGTCAGATCATCGATTGGCTTCCAGGATTCAGCCAAACCAGGGTTGAGCTCCTGCTTGGGACCCTGCACGATCAACGCGCCGAAGATCTGATGAGCAATCTGGTTATTGGGGGTCAGGTTATGGAAATGCGGGTCAATAGAGGTGGCTTCTGAAGCTAAGCCGATGCGTAGTTCTTCGGCAATGGCCGGTGTCGAAACCAGCGCCGCGGCAGCCAGGGCCGTATAGAGTGTCGTTTTCATATTCTCCCTTTTGTGATCCCCACCTTTTCAAGGTGGCGTGTCGTTGCTCACAGCCCCGCACTCATCTCACTCAAGTACCCGAAGGGTCACCGCACGAGTCTGACGAGGCTGCGCCGTTCAATCGAAAGTGTGCCAGATAGTATGGTAATTTCGCCTGAGTTGCTCAGTGCGGCCCTCTTGTGAGGGGATTCTCGGTCTTCGCGACCAGCCATGCTGAATAATCAGGCTATGAATGCACCCACCACCGAAGCAATTTTGGGCAGGTTGATCTCATTCGATACGACCAGCCGTAACTCGAATCTCGCGCTGATCGATGATGTCGCCCAGTTGCTGTCCGAACACGGCATTGAATCGCACCGAGTGCCTGACGAGACAGGTAAGAAAGCCAACCTTGTTGCCACTATCGGCCCGGCAGACCGGCCGGGTCTCGTGTTGTCTGGCCACACCGATGTCGTACCGGTCGATGGCCAGGACTGGACGTCCGACCCGTTCGTCGCGCGTGAAGATCAAGATCGCATCATCGGTCGGGGGGCTGCCGACATGAAAGGCTTTATTGCCGCGGTGCTGTCAAAAGTGCCCGCGATGAAAGTGGCCCCGCTCAAGCGCCCGTTTGTTCTTGCGCTCTCATATGACGAAGAGATCGGCTGCGTTGGTGTCAGGCGCCTGTTGGCACAGATGGCCGAATGGCCAGTCAAGCCAATGGGTTGCATCGTTGGGGAACCCACCCGAATGAAGGTCGTCATAGGGCACAAAGCCAAGCGGTCACTGCGCGTTATCGTGACCGGCACCGCAGCGCACTCTTCTCTCGCGCCAAGCGCTGTGAATGCCGCCGAATACGGTGCGCGCCTCACCGTATTCATTCAGGATCTCGGCCGGCAGTTCGCGACCAGTGGCCGACGCGACGAACTCTATGACGTCCAACACACCACCGCCCACGTCGGTGTTTTGCGCGGCGGGCAGCAGTTGAATATCGTGCCTGAGGAATGTCGACTCGATTTTGAATTCCGCGCGCTGCCTGAAGACGACATTGATCAGTTTGTAGAAGACGTCAAACACTACGCCCTGAAAACGCTGCTGCCGGAAATGAAGGCGGTCTCTGAGCTGGCCGATATCGAGTTCCATGATGTCTCCGGCTTTCCCGGACTCTCAACTCAGCCGAGCCATCACTTTGTTGGCATGATGCGCGAACTCACCAATGGCGACCCAGTGGGCAAGGTAGCGTTTGGCACCGAGGCAGGCCTGTTTTCACAGCAGGTTGGCATTCCCGCGGTGGTTTGCGGCCCCGGCAGTATTGAACAGGCGCACAAACCAGACGAATGGATTGCCAAAGCGCAACTGCGCGAGGCAGAACAACTCATCGACCGCCTCATCCAAGCCGGATGCTGACAAAATCTCGGAGCTCCTGATGCCCAGCCCTTCAACACCTAACGAGTATCCACTCGAACTCGCTCATCCTGACATCTCGGCACATGCACCGGGCAATAGCGGCATTCCGTACTGCTATACGTTTGAAGCAGCCCAGCCTGGCCCCCATGTGATGGTTAGTGCGGTTGTGCATGGTAATGAACTTTGCGGTGCCATCGTGGTGGACTGGCTGCTTCGACAAAACGTCAGACCCATACGCGGGAAATTGAGTCTAGGCTTCATGAATGTGGCAGCCTATGACAGCTACGATCCAGTCAATCCCAACGCATCGCGGTTCGTCGATGAAGACTTCAACCGTGTCTGGCGTGAGGAAGTGCTCGATTCAGACCGTGACTCGATTGAGCTTCGTCGCGCGCGCGAGGTCCGCCCCCTGATTGACCAGGTTGACCTGCTGCTCGACATTCATTCTATGCAACACCCCGCCGTCCCGTTGATGATGGCTGGCCCACGACCGAAGGGACGGGCGCTGGCCGCACAGGTTGGCACGCCACAGAAAATCGTCAGCGATGCTGGCCATGCTGCTGGCCGACGCATGCGCGACTATGGAGCTTTCATCGACGATGCCAGTCCAAAGAACTCGCTGCTTGTTGAGTGTGGTCAACACTGGGCGGCCAGTTCCGGCACGCTCGCTTTTGACTGCGCAATTCGATTCTTGAGAGTGACGGGTGTGATCGACACGGCGTTCGCGCCTGACCTGGGTCTTGAGTCATTGCCAGACACCGAGCCCTGGGAGGTGACCGATGTCGTGACGATTCAAACGGATGCGTTTCGGTTCGAGCAGCCTTTCAGTGGTGGCGAAGTGATCGCGACTAAAGGCACGCTGATTGGGTTTGACGGTGAAACCCCGGTCAAGACACCACACGACAACTGCATGCTGGTGATGCCGTCGCGTCGTTTGTACAAAGGGCAAACGGCTGTTCGCCTGGCTCGCCAGGTCGTCTAGCGTGAGCTGACGTAAGCTAAAACTACCAGCCTCCGCTGGCCCCGCCCCCGCCGAATCCGCCGCCGCCGCCAAACCCACCACCGAAGCCGCCACCGCCAAATCCGCCACTGCCTCCGCCAAAGCCGCCAGGAAAAATCACCGGCGTGCCGCTTCGGTAGGTATGACGCCCAACCCGCTTCATGCGAGAACGGCCGCCGAAGAAGGACAGCAAAATCGCGGTGCCAATTGCTGATAGCAGCACGAACAGCCCGCCCCCGATGAGGACGAATGCCACCAGCGCAGTCGCGCCAGCTCCCGCCAGGGTGCCCAGAATGCGACCGACAATTCCGATCGCGATCATACCCACGACAAAACCAATGAACACGGGTACAAACAGATCTTCTTGCTGGCTATTACTTGAGCGCTGTTGCCTCTTGGGCGCGGGCAATGCTTCACCATCTATCAGGGCGGTCACACTCGTCACCGCGGCATCCAAACCGCCGGCATAGTTTCCCTGTCGAAACGCAGGCGATATTTGATCGGAAATGATTCGCTTGGCAAATGCGTCCGGGATCGCACCCTCCAGGCCGTAGCCCACTTCAAGACGAATTTTTCGGTCGCGCGTGGCAATCAACAAAAGCACACCATCGTCAACGTCTTGTCCGTCAACTTTGCCTCGACCCAACTGCCAGGTTTCAGCCACCTTGAGCCCGAATTGCTCAATAGTTTCATCGCCGGTTGTGGGTACGATCAGAATTGCGACCTGCGATCCTTTGCGTTGCTCAAGCGCAGCAAGTTTTTGCTCCAATGCTGAAACCTGGGCTGGTTGTAATAAACCCGCCAGATCCGTCACCCGAGACTCCAGTGCCGGCACAGGAACGACCTGCGCCGCCGCTGGCAGAGCAACCAGCGCCATCAGCAGCCCCACGATCAGGGTTGTCATCAGGGCCGCAAGGCGATCAACAAACCGGCGCATGGCTATCACTGCGTATTGGCGGCTGGTTTATCGAAGTTCACTGATGGTGGCTCTTGAATCTGTGATTCATTGTCAACCGTGAACTGCGGCTTCACGTCATAGCCGAAGACCATCGCCGTCAGGTTTGCGGGAATCTGCCTGATTAGCACGTTGTAACCCTCAACTGTTTCGATGTAGCGCTTGCGAGCGACCGCGATGCGATTTTCTGTTCCCTCCAACTGAGCCTGCAAATCTCGAAAGTTCTGATCTGACTTCAATTGCGGATAGTTTTCGACAGTGACGAGCAAGCGCGATAACGCCCCACCCACATTGGATTGCGCTTGCTCAAATGCCTTCAGTGAGGCTGGATCGCTAGGGTCAACCGTAATTTGCGAGGCTTTTGAACGCGCCTCTGTAACGCCCATCAAGACTTCTTTTTCCTGATCCGCAAAGGCCTCAACAGTCTTGACCAGATTGGGAATCAAGTCAGCGCGACGCTTGTATTGGTTCGTGACTTCCGACCAGGACGACTTAACCCCCTCATCTGCAGCTTGAATATCGTTGTAGCCACAGCCGGATAGTCCGATTGCTGTAGCGAGCATCGTGAGCATGATGCCTAGTCGTTTTAGCATGTTGACCTCCTGTTGTTCATTATGGATTGAGTTTACCCCTGTGAGACGGGCCGGGCGCGTGGACGGCGTTACACTTGGCTTGCACATTCCAGGAGTACCCATCATGTCTCAAGATCCAAGCGGCGCAGACCAAGGCGCCAAGCGCCGCTCCGGCGATGCTCCCTCCCCCGCCATTGCCGATCTCCGGGAAGACTACCGCCTCGCCGAGCTTGACGAATCTCATGCAGACCGAGACCCGTTCAAGCAGTTTCGCCAATGGTTCGATGAGGCGCTATCGGCGCAGTTGCCCGAACCCAATGCGATGGCAGTTGCCAGTGTCGGCTCAAATGGCCGGCCTGCCTGTCGGGTCCTGCTGCTAAAAGCGCTGGACGAACGCGGCTTCACGTTCTTCACTAACTATGAAAGCCGCAAAGGTCAGGAATTTGAAGGCGTGCCTTATGCCGCGCTGACCTTCTTGTGGTTTGGACTGGAACGACAAGTCAGAGTGGAAGGTCGTATTGGCAAGGTCAGCGCCGAGGAGTCGGACGAGTACTTTCAAAAGCGGCCGCTCGGCTCCCGGCTGGGTGCGTGGGCTTCACCGCAGAGTAAAACGATTGCGTCGCGGGAAGTACTGGTCGAAAACGAAAAGCGCTTACGCGAACAATACGGTGACTCCCCTCCAAGACCCGACCATTGGGGCGGCTACCGCGTCATTCCTGATTCAATCGAGTTTTGGCAGGGTCGCAGTTCCCGGCTTCACGATCGGCTTTTGTATCGGCGCGAGACCGAAACCGGCGCATGGGAGATGACCAGACTCGCCCCATAAACGGATTGCACAAAAGAAAAAGCCACTCCGGTTGAAACACTGGAGTGGCAAGGGGGGGAGGGGAAAATTCGGTTAGTCAGAGTTGGCGAATCCAAGGATGCTCAACAAGCTGACGAAGAGGTTGTAGATCGCCATAAACAGCGTGACGGTTGCCATCACGTAGTTGGTTTCGCCACCGTTAACAATCTGCTGCGTCTGGTAAGCGATCAAGCCGGTCATCAAGAGAACAAACATTGCTGAGACGGCGATTGACAATGCTGGCACTGCGAAGAAGTACGCGACCAGGCCAAGCACAAAGGCAACCAGAATGCCAACGAACAGGTACTGACCCATGCCCGACAAGTCAGTCTTGGTGACCATTGACCAGGCGCTAACACCGGCAAAGGTTGCTGCCGTACCAGCCAGAGCCATCATCACGATCTGTGTACCGCCTTGCATGCCAAGGTACAAACCGAGAATGGGACCCAGCGAGTAACCCAGGAAGCTGGTGAAGGCAAAGGTCAGCGGAATTGCCGCAGCGCTATTTCGGAACTTGGTGATAAGGAATGACAGACCAAACACACCTACTAACAACAAGATGATGCCGGGGTGCGGCAGATTCATCATCATGCTGATGCCGGCGACCGCTGCACTGGTCGCCAAGTTCAGAGCTAACAGCGTATAGGTATTACGCAGGACTTTTCTAGACGAATCACTAATGTCTAAACCACCAGCGTGCTGATGGACTTGCTCCGGGCTTTGATCAAAAGGTTTCATATGAGAAAACTCCTACTAAGACAATGACTGAAGGTTAACGCTGAATTTGCTTCCAATAAACCGTACAAAACCGTAGTATCTAACAAGTTTTTCCTGATAAACAAATTTTGGCGGCTTTTTTATGGAATCTCCGTTTAATTACAAGCACTTGCATTACTTTTGGGTGGTCGCCCAGGAGGGCAGCATCACTCAGGCTGCCGACCGACTCGATGTTGCCAGCCAAACCATTTCCGGCCAAATCAAGCTACTCGAGAAAAGCCTGGGGCACTCGCTATTTGCGCCCAAAGGCCGGGGCCTGACACTAACCGAGGCAGGCCGCATCGCCCAAGGTTTTGCTGATCGTATCTTCCTACTGGGAGAACAGCTAACAGAAGCCATGAGCGAGCCGGGGTTGGACGCCACCGTCAGACTGAATGTGGGGACGACTGATGCCCTTCCCAAGCTTGTTGCGTATGAATTGCTCGAACCACTGCTGTCTGCCGAGACAACTGTTCGGCTCCAGTGCCACGAAGGCGAGTTTGAGGAACTGCTTGCTGAGTTGGCTTTGCACCAACTCGATGTGGTGCTCGCAGACAGACCAATGCCGGCGAGCAATGGTCTGCGGGTATTCAGCCATCCGATTGGTGATTCGCCGATTGGCCTTTTTGGTACGCCGGCATTGGTTGATCAGTTCCAGGCGGGATTCCCAGAGTCGCTCAATCGCGCCCCGATGTTGCTACCCAGCCGCCATACGGCCCTAAGAGCACGCATCGATGCCTGGTTACAAACCGAATCCATCAAGCCCAAGATTCTGGGAGAGTTTGAAGACAGCGCGCTGCTAGCCACGTTTGCTGGCACCGGGCTCGGCCTGTTTCCCGCCGTGCTCGTGAGCAAGGAAGACCTGAAGGCTCAGTACGACGCCCGGCTCCTAGCTGAAATCCCGGGTATTCGGGAGCAGGTTTTTGCGATTACCAACGAACAGCGCATACAGCACCCTTTGGTAGACGCCATGCTGAGCAATGGTCGACGCTTATGGGGCCACGACCTGACGCCGGAGCTTATCGCGACCCAGTCAGACGATTAATGATTGCCTGCCGATAGGCACCGCCAGCGGCGGTATTGAGCGACAGGCCCCGTGAGCGCAGCGCAAGCGTGAGCGCGAGCAACCGCCGTCGGGTCCTGGCCTGTTCAGCAAGATCAAGCGCATCGCCGTCTTGAGCCGGTTGCTTCAGCGATTGACGCAACATGGCCGCTTCATTGAGTTGCTCAACTTCTGGCGGAACGACACCGGCGTTTCTCAAGATCCGGTTACCCACTCTGACCTCTTCAGGCACGAGCGGTTCTTCGGTCAAGTCGAGCGGTTTACCTTTGCCGGGCAGATCGTTGAACGCGCCTTCAGCCTGAGCCGCGGCAATACGCTTTTCAACAAGATCTTTAAGACTGGCATTCATGCGGCATTATCGCAGGCCATCAATAAGCGAGTTGAAACGTCCCTGAGAAATGCCCAGACTAGTGCCTAAACTGAATGGGTCGAGTCCAGCGGCCTGGGCCACAGGACAGTATCGCGCCCATCGCGCCGAGGGCGGCCGCAATGGCATGCAAGCTCGCCGCCGTGCGGGCTGACGCTTCTACCCAGCGAGCCTCCCAGAACGCATCGATCAACAATTTCACACAAAGCCCCGCGCACACCAACAAAGCAAACAAGGCATTGCGCCGCCATTTGAGTGGCCGGTCAACTAAGCCGGCAGGCCTGGCAGTCAGCTCTTCATCCATGAGCAGGGAAATTGCCGCATAGCCTACGACCGCATGCAGCGCGGTTGACAGCCCCGCAACCCAACTGAAGTGTCCCGCCATTAGCACGGCCGCATGCGCGACAGGCGCAGCGAACAAGAGGGCAAATAACCAACCGGAAACTGAAATCATGCGACCAAAGATCGACTGGATCAGAAAGAGACCAATCAGATTAGCGATCAGGTGCATGAGATCAATGTGCACAAAACTCGCGCCCCACAGCCAAAACGGATTGTGAGACCCGATCACCCAGGCATGAACAGGCGCCGTAATCGCATTGGCGAAGAGCAAACTCGTTGCAGTAAACAGCATGGCAACCATGACGGCGCCGTACTGGTTAGCGGACATAAAGGCGTCTGCGCGCGATCCACGCAAGCATCAGCAATAAGGCTCCGTGTAAACCCAGAGCGCCGCCGCCGCCGCCGGGGTTCGATGTTTCAGCCTGCTGTTCTTCAGCACTCTTAACCTCAATTTGCAGGGTTGAACCCACGCCGGACCCAATGGAATCAAATGGCGTGACCACGACATCATGTTCGCCGGCCTGCGCTGCCGGCCACACAACAGAATTGTCCTCGACTCTTATGCCTTTGGCCACAGAAGCCTGATCTATCCCCACGGCATCAGGGGTTGATCCGTCGCTGAGGGCAAAGGTGCGTCGCACTTCGACACCGGGCTCGACAACAATGGGGTCAAGCGGCGCAAGGGTTGGCGCCACGGTCACCCAGGTTGAAAGGTTAGCCACCCGCGTTAAGCCTGAGTTGTCCTGAACGGAGACTTCAAAGGTCAGGGTTTGCGCAGCAGTAGGCGCGACGAAACTTGCCTGGCGCGACTCGTTGGAGAACTGCAAGACAACCGACTCACCTGTGAGTTGTCGCCAGGTGTACACGGGATTGATCGCGTCATTACTTGCCTGTGCCGTCATCGTGACAGTGTCCGCTGCGCGAACTGCAGCAGCATCAATACTGGCCGTGACCGAAAAGCCCGTCGCAGTCAGTGCGTCATTAACATCAAGCATGCCGGCGCCGCATAGATCACCCGCGCAGTCGCCTGTGGCAAAGGGACGAGCAGCATTGACCAGGATGCTCTGAATCTGGTCTGGCGTGCGCGAGCCATTTCGCTCAAGCAGCAGGGCCGCCGCACCACTCACATGTGGCGCGGAGAAACTTGTACCTGCACTCATCACGTAGGTGGGCCCGCTGACGTCCTGGCTGGCCACCGCAACGAAGTTGCTCGACGTATTGTTGCAAACGGCGCCTGCGCCTTCCGCACAGCCGCCACCTGCGGCAGACAAAGTCGTCCCCGCGCCAGCATTGGCGTAGTCAGCGCGCTTGCCATCTTTTGTTGATGCGGTCACAGCGATCACGCCTTGACAGGACGCTGGTACCGAGATGGCATCGGCACCATCATTGCCGGTGCTGACAATGATGCTGGCGCCCGTTGCCCGGACCTCATCAATAATGGATTGAACAGTCGCACTGCAAACGGCTCCGGGACTGGTGGTGCCAAGACTCAGATTGAGTACCTTGGCCGGATTCGGGTTAACAGGCAGACCGCTGACGCTTAGGCCTACTGCCCAGCGCATGCCGTCAAGCACATCGCTCAAAAACCCGCCACAACCACTAATCACTCTTACCGGCAGGATGTTTGCCTCCGGTGCAACACCCGCCATACCCACCGCATTGTCAACGCGTGCAGCGATGATGCTGCCAACCATCAGGCCATGTGGATTCGCACTGCGTGCGCCTGTGCCGTTATCGCAACTCATCGTGTCGGTCGGATCGGCGTCACGAGCATCACCATCACCCGCTAGTCCGGCATCAGCAATCAGGTCATATCCGCCGATCCACGCACCGACCATATCGGGGTGATCGACTCGGCCGGTATCCAGTACCGCGACCGTCACGCCGCTCCCTTTACCCTGCGGCCAAACTGGTTCGGTGTGGGTGGTACCAGCATCAGGCCCCTCTAGATTCCACAACACGTAGGCGAGCGGATCATTCGTAAAAATCCCGTGCCGCGAGACATGCCTGTCAATCAGCACAGCGCGAACGTCGGGGTCTTGTTCGAGTTCAGCGGCATATGCGCGAGCCTGCGAGAGACTCATGGTGTCTGGTAGATCGACGCGCACTCCGATAGCGAACGCCGTGTCAATAACGGCCGGCGCGGTTCTAATAGGGGCGACGCTGGAGCTCTGTGTCTTGCCGCCATCAAGTCTGATCGGTCCCGAGGGAAGTGATATGCCAAAGGTCTTCGCCGTTGGCTGCACACCATCGTGGTAGTACACCACCAATCGCGAAGCATTCTCGGGATCGGTTAACTCGGGGGTTGGCTTGACCGGTTCGATCGGCGGGGTGGCAAGTGTCGGTAGCGCGAGCGCAGCCAGTACCAGCGCAGCTAGCACGCGCGCAATCGCAACGCCTTGTACCTGCGACCGTGAACCCAGGTCAGTTCTAAACCTCATCGTCATCCGTCCATTTCTGCAATGCCGTTGCTCGCCACACGTCAAGTGGCAAGCCTCTACAGGGCATTCTTAAGGGAAGCGGTTGACGTTCAAAGCGACGGCCGGTACTAACCGGTTATTCGGCCATCGCGACCGACAAGCGGCCGAATTGAGGTTGTTAAATTACCTCACGAGCGTACGCGACACGGCATCATGCCAGCCAGCAAGTGCTTGTTCACGGTCGGATTCCTGAAGCTGGGATTCAAAGCGGCGCTGCAATCGCCAGTTGGCAGAAAAGCCTGCCTCATCAGGCCAAACACCCGCCTGCATGCCAGCCAGCCAGGCCGCACCAAGTGCCGTCGTCTCCAGAATCTCAGGCCGATCCACCGGCGCGCCCAGTAAGTCAGACAGGCGCTGCATGGTCCAATCTGACGCAACCATGCCGCCATCGACGCGCAAAACCGTCTGGCCATCACTGCCCCAGTCAGCCTGCATGGCAGTCAATAGGTCGCAGGTTTGAAAGCAAACAGATTCAAGAGCGGCTTTGGCTAGTTCATTAGGACCGGTGCCACGCGTGATACCGAATATCGCGCCGCGCGCGTTGGCATCCCAATGCGGCGCGCCGAGACCAGTAAACGCAGGCACCAGATAGACCGCTTGATTGGGATCAGCCTTAGCCGCCATCTCGCCCGATTCGCTGGCGCTGCGAATAATGGACAACCCGTCGCGCAACCATTGCACTGCTGCGCCCGCGACAAAAATTGAGCCCTCAAGCGCATAGGTTGTCTTGCCGCGCAGACGATAGGCAACCGTGCTGAGGAGCCGGTTCTTGGACGGTACAAAATCTGCGCCCGTATTCAACACCGCAAAGCAACCCGTGCCGTAAGTTGACTTCAACATACCGGGTTCGAAACAGGCTTGACCCAGCGTTGCCGCCTGCTGATCGCCAGCAACACCCAGAATGGGCATTGCGCCGCCAAAGAGCGCCGGATCTGTTGTGCCAAAGTCAGCCGCACAATCCCGCACTTCGGGCAACAAGCTCGCGGGAATATTGAGAGCGGCCAGGAGTTCTTCATCCCATACCTGGCGACGGATATCAAACAGCAAGGTACGCGATGCATTGGTGGCGTCGGTGGCATGCACTCGGCCACCGGTCAGACGCCAGATCAGAAACGAATCAACCGTGCCAAATGCCAGCTTGCCGGCCTCGGCAAGCTCCCTGGCGCCTGAAACATTATCGAGAATCCAGGCAATCTTGGTGCCAGAGAAATAAGGATCTAGCAACAAACCCGTTCGCTCTGAAAACAGGGGCTCCAGCCCCTGCGCTCGGAGTTGCTCGCAAAAGGCCGCCGTGCGTCGATCCTGCCACACAATAGCGTTGCAGATTGCCTCGCCCGTCTCACGGTGCCAGACCAGGGTTGTTTCGCGCTGGTTGGTAATACCAATTGCGGCGATATCAGTCGCCTCAAGCTGGGCGGCGCTCAAGGCCTGACGCACCGTTTCAGTCGTGGTGTTCCAGATGTCTTCGGGCCGATGCTCTACCCAGCCGGAATCGGGGAAGAGTTGCTCGAACTCCTGCTGCCCGACGCCAATCGCTCGAAACTGATCATTAAAAACAATCGCCCGAGAACTGGTCGTTCCCTGGTCGATAGCCAGTACAAACCCGCTCATGGCTGCTCTCCCCTTCTTGACAATGTCATCAGGGCCTAATCATACAAACAGAGTGGCCAATCGTGATGCACTGGCTCAGACAAAACGGAAAATCAGGACTGCCAATACAAGAGACAAGATAATCGCGCCTGTCAGCGGCGTGCCCGCGAAGAACAACCAGCCCAGATGAACCCACCCGGCGGTGAGCAATGAAATAAACAGGCGATCGCCGCGTGTTGTGTCGAGCGCGAGGATGCCGCGTCGGGGATTTCCCCCTGGCGAGAATTTTTCCCAAATGGCCATACCAACCAGCAGCGCCAAGATGAAAAGCCAGAAAGTTGCGGTTTGAGGCGTCCACGCCATCCAGGAAAGATTCATGGTCTAGACCCGCCCCAGGGCAAAGCCCTTAGCAATGTAGTTACGAACGAAGTAGATCACGAACGCACCCGGTACGATCGTCAATGTTCCAGCAGCCGCTAGCAGACCAAGCTCATAGCCCGATGTGCTGGCTGTTCGCGTCATGGTCGCGGCAATTGGCTTGGCATCAACCGACGTGAGCGTCTTAGCAAGCAGCAACTCGACCCAAGAGAACATAAAGCAGAAAAACGCCGCCACACCGATACCTGCCGCAATGGTGGGTAAAAAGATCTTGATAAAGAATTTCCAGAACGGATAACCATCCACAAACGCAGTTTCGTCCAACTCCTTGGGCACGCCAGACATAAAGCCTTCAAGAATCCAGACTGCGAGCGGAATATTGAATAGACAATGCGCCAGCGCAACCGCCAGGTGGGTATCGAACAGCCCTACTGCTGAATATAGTTGGAAGAACGGCAGGGCAAATACTGCGGCCGGCGCCATGCGATTTGTGAGCAACCAGAAGAACAAGTGCTTATCGCCCAAAAACCGATATCGCGAAAACGCATAGGCAGCGGGCAATGCAACAGACACTGAGATCACCGTATTAATGACGACGTAGGTGAGTGAATTCAGGTAGCCGTTGTACCAGACTGGATCAGTAAAGATTTTGCGGTAGTTGTCGAGCGTAAAGTCCTGAGGCCAGAGACTAAAGGTGCCGAGAATTTCATTCGTGGTTTTGAACGACATGTTCAGCAACCAGTAGATCGGCAACATCAGGAAAATGATGTAGAGCGTTGGCACCAGCCATTTCATCTTTTTCATTAGTTCGGCTCGTCGCGCGTCATCACGGAATAGAAGATCCATGAAAACAGCAGAATAATCAGGAAGTAAATCAGAGACATGGCTGCGGCTGGTCCCAGGTCAAACTGGCCCAGCGCAATTTTCACCAGATCGATTGACAACAGAGTCGTCGAGTTACCTGGTCCGCCTCCGGTGAGAACAAAAGGCTCGGTGTAAACGTTGAAGCTATCCATAAAGCGTAGCAATATCGCAATGGTCAATACGCGCTTCATCTTGGGTAGCTGGATGTAGCGGAACACGGCCCAGGAAGAAGCCCCATCGATTTTGGCTGCCTGATAGTAAGCATCAGGAATTGAACTCAGACCGGCATACGCGAGTAGGACAACCAGCGACGTCCAGTGCCATACATCCATTGCGATGAGTGTTGCCCAGGCCGCTAGTGGCTGGCGCGTAAAGTTGTAGTCAAAGCCAATCGCATTGAGCGTGCGCCCCAACAGACCGATGTCAGGCAATGCAAAGATATTCCACATGGCACCCACGACGTTCCAGGGAATCAGCAGAGGCATCGCCATCAGAACAAGGCAAACCGATACCCAGGGGCCTTTCCGCGGCATCGCCAGCGCTATCGCAACCCCCAAGGGCACTTGAATCGCCAGGATCAGTCCCGTAAAGATCAACTGCCGCTTAAGTGAGTCGTGAAAGCGATCGGAGGTCAAGATCTCCTGAAACCAAACGACGCCTTCAAAGAAGAACTCGTTATTCCCAAAGGTTTCCTGGACCGAGTAGTTCACAACGGTCATGAGAGGGATGACGGCGTTGAACGCCACCAGAATAACCACCGGCAGAACAAACAACCAACCCTTTTGATTTTCGATCTTGGTGCTCATTCGACTAAACCTCCGCCCGCATAGATTCTTGTGAATGCTGGATCAAAGCTCACCCGGGCGTTGTCAGCGGGAATGGCCTCGTCTTCACTTAGCAAAAGGCGAATTTTTGCACTGCCGCTGCGGGTTTCAACAATTCTGAAGCGGCCCGTATCGCTGACTTTCTCAATCGAAACAGGCAAGCCCTGCGATGCGAATTTGACAAACTCAGGTCGTACGCCAACCTCGAATTCGCCACTGTTCGCGGGCAATCGACTCATAGCCTCGCGATTCTCAACGGCCACTTCGACCCCATTGACAACTGCGGCGCCACCTGAAAACTCACACGGTAAGACGTTCATGCCAGGTGAGCCAATGAAGTGGCCTACAAAGGTATGGGATGGTCGCTCGAACAACTCAACCGGTGTGCCTGCCTGCACGACACGACCGTCATGCATAACCACGACCTTGTCAGCAAAGGTCAATGCCTCGGTCTGATCGTGGGTGACGTAAATCATGGTGGTTCCAACCCGCTGATGCAGCTCCTTTAGCTTGGAACGGAGGCGCCACTTCAGGTGCGGATCGATGACGGTGAGGGGCTCATCGAACAAAATTGCATTCACGTCTGAACGTACAAGCCCTCGACCGAGCGATATCTTTTGCTTGCCATCTGCCGTCAAACCGGATGCACGCTTCTTGAGCATCTCGATTAAGTCGGTCATGTCGGCAATTTCTTCTACCCGCTTCTTGATGTCAACTTCATTCATACCTCGATTGCGGAGCGGAAACGCCAGGTTGTCATATACCGTCATGGTGTCGTAGACGACTGGAAACTGAAACACCTGCGCAATGTTGCGCTCATCCGGAGACAGCGCTGAGACGTCCTGCTCGTCGAACAAAATCTTGCCTTCCGAGGCCTTGAGCAATCCCGAGATGATGTTGAGCAGCGTCGTTTTGCCACACCCTGACGGACCCAGCAATGCATAGGCGCCGCCATCGGTCCAATCCAGATGGACCCGCTGCAACGCATAGTCGGCATCGTTTTTCGGCGAGGGTAAGTAACTATGCCGAAGTTCAGAAAGCGTAATTTTGGCCATATCGGATCCGTTTCAGGCGTGCGCGAGTGCGCCATCGGGTGTAAACAGCAGTGCGTGATTCAAGTCAAGGTTGAACGCCACCGCCTGGCCTGCATCAAATTGATGGACCCTATGCGATTGAGAAACCCAATTCTCGGCGTTCATGCTGAAGTGAACCGTGCTCTCTGAACCACTGATTTCGGTGACCTGAACAGCCCCCTGAACCTGAGCGTCGCTACTGCCGCCCGCCGCGACCACAACATGATGGGCGCGCAGGCCCAGCACATAGGCGCCGTCAGCAAGCCCCGCGATCGCACCACTGATTGGCCAGCGGAGCTGGTCTTCAAGCACCAGAAAGCCACCCGCTTTCGTCACAGCGACAGTATTCATGGGTGGCTCCGAAAACACTTGCGCAGTCGCCAGATTGATCGGCTGCCGGTAGACCTCAGATGTCGGCCCGAATTGCGCAATTCGCCCTTCCTGCATGGCGGCGGTGTGTCCAGCCAATAGCAAAGCCTCTGATGGCTCGGTTGTGGCGTAAACGACTGTACAGTCACGGTCAGCGAAGATGCGCGGTAATTCGTCGCGCAGTTCTTCCCGCAACTTATAGTCAAGGTTGGCCAACGGTTCGTCGAGCAAAACGAGGTCTGAGTCTTTCACCAAAGCGCGCGCCATCGCACAGCGCTGCTGCTGACCGCCTGATAGCTCTGACGGTTTTCGATCCAGAAACGGGCTGAGTTTGAGCATCTCTGCAACCGGCCCCACCCGCTCTCGAATGACTTTGGTAGGCGTCTTAACCACCCGCAGTGGCGATGCGATATTCTCGAACACCGTCATATTCGGGTAGTTGATAAATTGTTGGTAGACCATAGAGACATTACGCTTTTGGACCGGCATCCCGGTGACGTTTTGTCCCTTAAACCAGATCTCGCCCTCAGCCGGCTTCAGCAAACCGGCCATCACCTGCATAAGCGTTGTCTTGCCCGCTAATGTCGTCCCAAGCAGGATATTGAAGCCGCTTACCGCGAGATCAACGCTAGTGTCGTATATCAGCGTCTGACCTTCTGCTTTGACGACAATGTTTTTGAGCGATAAAGACACGTGACAGGCCTTACCTGGTAAGCACGACAGGTGGAAAGACAAAACGCTGGCACAGCCGCGTCCTGCCTTACCCGTCAGCGCGGGGAAGATAAATAAAACAGTGAGAATGTGATGCGCGCTTTCGTCTACAGACAAAAATCGAAAAAAGCGCTCAGTGTCAGCTGTGAACAAGTTGCCCGGATGACCGGTCAATCGGCCATCCGGGTTTACTCATCCAGTCATTGACTGATTACGATGCTTCGGTCCACCGCTTGACCAACTCGTCATAGTCGACGGTTTGACCTTTGGGCTTCTCGTTATCGAGCTTGGCTTTCGCGCCACCTTTACCGAGCCACTCGGATGCGTCTTTCTCTTCATTGAGACGTGGGCCGCAACCGCCGTAGACATTAGCCTTTTCGTCGGCGCGCTGCATACGGCTCATGACCGTATCCATTTCGCCAGCGAGTCGGTCCATTGCCTGCTGAGGCGTAAAGGTGCCGGAGTTCACGTCGCCAATGTTCTGCCACCACAACTGAGCAAGCTTGGGATAGTCAGGCACATTGACACCGGTGGGCGACCAGTTAACACGGTCTGGTGAGCGATAAAACTCAACCAGTCCACCCAGGTTGGGGGCACGCTCCGTGAAGCTCTCGTGATTGATCGTGCTCTCACGAATGAAGGTTAGACCAACATGGCTCTTCTTGGTGTCGACAGTCTTGGAGACAACGAACTGAGCGTAGAGCCAGGCAGCTTTGCGGCGATCAACCGGGGTTGACTTGAAAAGGGTCCAGGAACCAGCGTCCTGATAGCCCAGCTTCTGGCCTTCAACCCAGTACGGTCCTTTGGGTGACGGCGCCATACGCCATACCGGCTTACCGTTGTCGTCGACCGTATTGTTACCTTCAGATTTGGGGGCCACCATGGATGCCGTAAACGCGGTGTACCAGAAAATCTGTTGCGCCACATTACCCTGCGATAGCGCTGGCAATGACTGATAAAAGTCATAGTCGGCTGCACCGGGAGGAGCATAGTTACGGAGCCACTCATCCCATTTGCGGATGGCGTAAACAGCGGCTGGGCCGTTGGTACCACCACCACGAGTAACAGAAGCGCCCGCGGGGTTGCAAGAACCTTCTTCCATACGAATGCCCCACTCGTCAATCGGACGGCCATTGGGCAGACCTTTTGATCCGGCTCCGGCCATCGACAACCAAGCGTCTGTCATGCGCCAGCCGAGGTCAGGCGCGCGCTTACCGTAGTCCATGTGGCCGTAGATCTTGACCCCATCAATCTCTTTGACGTCTTTTGAGAAAAACTCGGCAATGTCTTCATAGGCAGACCAGTTGACCGGCACGCCGAGGTCATAGCCATACTTGGCTTTGAACTTCTCTTTGAGATCGGGACGATCAAACCAGTCTTTGCGGAACCAGTAAAGGTTGGCAAATTGCTGGTCAGGGAGTTGGTACAGCTTGCCATCTGGCCCGGTGGTGAAGGAAGCACCGACGAAATCTTTGATGTCGAGCATCGGGTTCGTTACGTCTTTACCATCACCTGCCATCCAGTCGGACAAGTTCACGGCCAACTGCAGGCGTGAGTGGGTGCCGATCAGGTCAGAGTCGTTGATGTAGGCGTCGTACAAGTTACGCTTGGTCTGCATCTGCGTTTGCACAGCCTGCACAACCTCGCCCTCACCCAGCAACTGGTGATTCACCTTGATGCCGGTGATTTCCTCAAATGCTTTGGTCAAGGTCTTGGATTCGTATTCGTGGGTCGGGATGGTTTCCGACAGCACATTGATTTCCATGCCGGCGAACGGCTTGGCAGCATCAATAAACCACTGCATTTCTTTCATCTGCTCATCTTTGCTGAGAGCGGACGGCTGGAACTCTTTTTCAATCCATTGTTTTGCTTCATCCGGCCCCGCATGGGCGGCGGAAGCGAACATGCCGGCCAACGCGACAGCGACGGCAACAGCGACTTTGTTCTTCATGACTCCTCCTGGTTGTTGAGAAACGCGTAAAGAATCCTACAATCGAAAGAAAACGAATGTCAATCGAAGAAAACGAAAGTTTTGACTGACAAATTGGTCGAATTCCGAAATAATTCGAATCTATGTCGATTCTTCAGCCCAGACTCAGCCCGCGCCAGTCCGATATCGTCCGACTCGCCCGCACCAGCGGCCGGGTCGACGTGGACTCTTTGGCAAGCCAGTTTCAGGTGACACCACAGACGATTCGTAAAGACTTGAATGAACTGTGTGAGCACGGCGTGCTTGAGCGCTATCACGGCGGCGCCATGGTGAAATCCGGCGTTGCCAATCTCGCCTACGAATCGCGGCGCGAGATGGCGCCCGATGCAAAACATCGCATTGGCGCATTGGCCGCGAGCCTGATCCCTGATGACTGTTCAATCCTGATCAACATCGGCACAACCACCGAGCAGGTGGCCATGGCCCTGCGCGAGCGGCGCGGGCTCATGGTCATCACTAACAACATTAATGTTGCCCACATCCTGCAGGCTTCACCCGGCATTGAAGTGGTGGTCGCGGGTGGCGTTTTGCGCCATGCCGATGGCGGCATTGTTGGTGAAGCGGCCGTTGAATTTATTCGCCAGTTTAGGGTTGACTACGCCGTCGTGGGCGCATCGGCGATCGATTTGGACGGTTCACTTTTGGATTTTGACTACCGCGAAGTGAGCGTCACAAAAGCGATTCTGGCTGGCGCGAGAAAATCTATATTGGTGGCTGACAGCATGAAGTTTGCGCGCTCCGCCCCCGTGCGAATTGGCCATCTATCAGCACTGGATTGCTTTGTTACGGATGAACCACCCCCTTCGTCGATTCGGGCTGTTTGCCAGGAAAATGACGTCACCATCGAAACCACCAGCGCTGCGTCGCCCCGCGCATTGGCTAACTGATTTATGAACTCTCGCGAGCACGCCGACTCTAACCTGACTGAAGCCAACGCTCATCGTGCGCACGCATTTGGCAAGCTAACCGCTGGCGATCCCTTTGATTTACTAATCATTGGCGGTGGCGCGACGGGCTTAGGCGTTGCTCTTGATGCCGCAAACCGCGGCATGCGAGTAGGCTTGGTTGAAGCCCAGGATTTTGCAAAAGGAACTTCCTCCAGAGCGACCAAACTCCTGCATGGCGGCGTTCGCTATCTTGCACAGGGTAATGTGCCGTTAGTGCGCGAAGCCCTGCATGAGCGCACGACCCTCATGAGTAACGCACCGCACCTGGCACAGCCCTTGCCTTTTGTGATGCCGGTCTACGGTAACAAGGGACGCTTCTTTGACAAATGGTTCTATGGCGCAGGGTTGATTCTCTACGATTTACTTGCCGGCAAGGCGGGCCTGGGCAAGACACGCTTCCTCGGTAGGTCAGGCACGGTTGCTGAATTACCCGGCGTTCGGCAAGAGGGACTGGCCGGCGCTGTTCAGTACTGGGATGGCCAGTTCGATGACGCCCGTCTGGCCGTCAGCATCGCTCGGACCGCGGAGCGGGCGGGTGCGGTCATCATCAACCATTGCCGTGTGACCGAACTGGTACATGCCGACAGGCAGGTCACCGGCGCCATTGTTCGCGACGAAGAAACCGGCAAAACGGGCACTGTTAGCGCCAAGTGCATCATTAATGCGGCAGGTGTGTGGGTGGATTCGATTCGCCGCATGGACAAGGCTGATGCCAAGAGTATGGTGGCACCGAGCCAGGGCGTGCACATTGTTGTGGATCAATCGTTTATGCCGGCAAAAAACGCCTTGTTGGTACCAAAAACTCAAGATGGCAGGGTGCTGTTTGTTGTTCCCTGGCTCGGTAAACTCATCCTTGGGACGACCGATACCCCGCGCGATGATCTGGCGCCTGAACCAACCCCTTTTCATGAAGAGGTTGAGTTCATTCTGAATGAGTCGGCCCGTTACCTGGAGCGGGCGCCCAAACGCAGCGACGTCTTGTCCGTCTGGGTAGGGCTCAGGCCGCTGGTCAAAGCGCCGAGTGACGACGATCAAAATACAAAAGCGCTATCGCGCGAACATACCGTGCTGGTTGGAAAATCCGGCCTTGTGACTGTGACTGGCGGCAAGTGGACCACTTACAGGGCGATGGCCGAAGATGTACTGGCTGAGTGCGCCGAACACAAGCTGATCGATCAGCGACCAGCGGGCGGCACAATTAACCTCCCCCTTGTCGGCGCCAGCGATGTCAATGCTCGGCCGCTTTACGAATCGGCAGGACTGCACTCATACGGCAGTGAGGCTGACGCTGTGGCGTCGCTCCCTGGCGGATCCATCGAACTGGCAGACGGCCTGACTGAAGCGATGGTGCGGTTCGCTGCCCGTTTTGAATACGCTCGTACAGTTGAAGACATTCTCGCGCGGCGTTCACGCCTGCTGTTTCTGGACGCCAGGGCCGCAATCAATATCGCAGACCGGGTGAGCGAGATCCTCGCAGAAGAGTTAGGGCCAGACTTTAACGCACCAGCGTCTGCTCAGGCGTTTAAATCTCTGGCCTCCGGATACCTCGAATTGCCCTGACAACGGCAGCTTCGGGTAACGCAGATCGAACCTTAAGGGGCGCTACCTTCAATAAGAAACCTGGCTGCGACCCAGCCGACGGTTTCCAGGCTCGGCACCCGAACAAAACACCACCGCTTGCCCTGGGTTAAACGACACCCGTTATTTTGCAGCGCAACGCCATTTTCAAGTTGACCAACCGCCTGGTAGCGGGTTGACGGCCCGGCGCGCAGGTTTAGCGCGGCGCCTACTTTTAGACCGTTCACGGCCCAGAAATCGGGCCCGTCCAGTAGGGTCTCAGAACGATCCGGGCTATAGACGGCAATCGTCACGAGGGCCCGCCCCGATGACTGTGTCTGATCCGCTTGTCCAGCATCAGGTGCAAGAAAGACATCAACAACATAATCACCTGACTCGGGGACGACGATGTCGGCCACACGCCCGTCCAATGAACTCGCATGAATAGGGAAGTCAGAATCGACCGGCAGAATGTTGAATTGCACGTCGGGCCCCTGACTGAGCAGGTCCACGGACAAGGTATGCCCTTCTTCAACGGTCAGTGCATAGCGCTGTTTTTGATTCGCATTGACCCGTTGAGAGATTGCTTTCCCGACCCCGTCAACCGGTAATGCCAGACGCTCGGCCTCAACGGCGTCCGCCGTAGCCAGCGTCATCTGCGACATAGCAAGAGCGAATCCCGCGATTGATTGAACGATAAGCCTTTTGCGCATCAGCAATACCCTTATGTGAAAGTAAACCCGCCCAGAAACTACCAGGCTAATACCGGGGCACAGAAGGCCTCTCGCCATGCTTCCATCAAGCGCAGACCGGCCGGAACGAAGTTCAGGGCTGGCAACTGCGAGCAGGCGCACGAGGTTAGCGGGACAACTGGCCGGTATCCAGCCTACTTATTACGCCACTAGCTCGGATGGGTCAGCGGGCAGACGACCGCAGGCTGACGAGACCCGTCTAACGGCATTCGAACCGAGTACCTAGTCTATGAATGTGACGGGATCATCACGGCGCACGAGGCCAGGCCGGCGCACAGCCGCATACACCCCGAAGCTGCTGCCCGCGTGCTGGTTTATTGCCCGGGCAATCGCGGGGTCAGCGGGCAAGTCGCCTTGAGCGAGCGTTGTCATGATGCAGCGCTCAGTCTCGTAGGTCACTTCAAGCTCGCACTGACCCACTCGAATGGCACGGCCAATCCATTGCTGCTAAGCCAACCCGGGCGCCGTCGAATTGATCACTATGTTCGGGCGAAAACGCCTCGGATCGACTTGACTATCGGGTAGACGGCTACTCAGCCACTGAAGTGAAGATGTCGTTAACAGGTGGGTTGCCCCGTCATCGAAATGAGACTGATCAGCTTCTTTTGCCAATGAGACTGGCTGCCCAACAATCTCAGTAATAGCCGTTGCCAACTCAGGGGCGTCGCTGGACAATCGGCGCCCGTCTGGCAGCAAAACCTGCACCTGCTCGCCGACCACTTCAGCCTGCAGATCAAAAAGACCCGGTAGCGCCCTAAACCACGGCGTACCCTTGTGGCTACCCAGCTTGCCATCTGCGGTGACAACAGAAAAGAGCCGGTCAAGGTGCGCACCGCGCCTATCAAATGCCAGTTGATCGCACGCATTACCGCGAAGCGATTTAACGGGATATCGGAAGAGTGATTGGACAGAACCGAGCTGCACTTGTGCTCCGGGTAGTAGATCATCGCCGCGTAAGCAGCTAGTACCCGATTATCCACCCAAGGCCTGCCAATTAAAAAGCCCGGTCCAAAGACCGGGCTGTCGCCATCAGTAATGGGGAGGAGGAGGAAGTATTGAAAGCGACTGGCAGAAATTACTCGGCAAATGCGCTTTCGTCATTGATGTTGCCGATCGAGAAGCCGTCGCGAACTGGTGCGCCGAGTTCGCCGCCAACTGCCAGGCTGGTCACTGGTGCAACACGCGCTGCGGCTGAACCTTGGAAGCTATCGAGCGCTGATTCAGCGGCTGCATAAACTTCGCCGTCGCTAGCAATTGTGCTCTGCACAGGAACGCTTGACAGTATTGTTGACTGTGAGAAGGTCAGGCTGCTATCAAGGCCGTTATACAACTCGCCGGCAAAGGCGGATGACGAAAAGGCTGCGAAGATGGCAATAGCTGCGATGTTGGTTTTGGTATTCATGTGTAGCTCCTGGTTGAGGATGTTGTCTTTCGTGACTGGTGGGTGGTGTGTTGTGTGTTTCGATGAGTTCATTGTGCTCATCGAAGGTGTCGCGAAAGACCCAGGCACGCATCACTTGGGTATCGGGTTTCTAACAGTTTTGTCTCGCATGGCGAGCCGTATTGGCCACCAGGGCCGCTTCACTGGTTGTCAGATTGGTTGCTCATATCGGCCTCCTGGCCTGCTCAAGCTTGCGCTCAAGCTCTTGCTTTGCGCGCTGTTCAAGCACATGCAGTTGAAATGCGCCCGCTTCATAGGGCTTCGGCCAGGCCTGACCGCGCCAGTCCATCTCGGCGGCGGCATGCAGGGTGAAGTTGGGGTTCGCGAGATGCGGCCGCGCGAGTGCAACCAGGTCGGCCCGGCCCGACACCAGGAGCGTATTAACCTGGTCAGCGCTCGTGATCGCACCGACCGCCATGGTGGGAATGCCAACCTCCAGCCGAATTTGCTCTGAGAACACTGCCTGGTACATGCGCCCATAAACAGGCTTGCTTTCGGGGTCGGTTTGTCCGGTGCTGACATCTATGAGGTCACAGCCATGCGCCTTTAGGGTCTGCGCCACCTTGGCTGAATCTGCCGGCGTCTGCCCGTCGTCAATCCAGTCGGTTGCGGACAGCCGACAACTCATTGGTTTGCTTTCAGGCCATACCGCTCTCACCGCGTCAAAAACTTCCAGCGGAAACTTCATCCGCGCCTCAAGAGAGCCGCCATACTCATCTGTCCGCTTGTTCGTGACAGGCGAAAGAAAACTGGCAAGCAGATAACCATGTGCCATATGCAACTCAAGCATATCGAAGCCTGCCTGCTCACCCAGCTGCGCAGCCTGTACGAATGATGCAATGACCTGATCCATGTCATCACGGGTCATTTCGCGAGGCACCTGATTCACGCCTTCCCGGTAGGCAATCGGAGAGGCTGAAATAAGCGGCCAGTTGGTGCCCTGCTCGGGCTCCTCGAGCGGATAATCCATTCGATTCCAGCCAAGCTGCGTTGAGCCTTTTCGACCCGCGTGACCCAGTTGCAGACAAATCTTTGCACCGCTGTTTTGATGAACAAAGTGCGTAATGCGTTTGAACCCGAGCATTTGATCTTCATTCCAAAGACCGGTGCAACCGGGTGTAATGCGAGCCTCAGCTGATGGGCAGGTCATTTCCGTGAAAATCAAACCCGCACCACCAAGCGCTCGCGAACCGTAGTGGGTTAGATGCCAGTCGTCGGGGATGCCATTGGTCGCCATGTATTGCGCCATCGGCGACACAACCACCCTATTCTGAAGTGTCATGTCGCGCAGTTTGAACGGTGCAAACATCGGCGGCGTGTCGAGCCATGCGTCATCGTCAATGGCGCGACCCGCCGGCAATGGGGGTGTGATGCCGGTACGACCGGCCTGATCAGCATTCCACCAACGGGTGATGTCCTGAACCAGCTGTGCATCACGCATGCTCAGATTGTCATAAGTAATCTGTTTACTGCGGGTGAGGATTGACGCATTGAATTGCGTCGGTGCCATTTCCCAAAACCGACGGACATTCTCAAACCATACCAATGACACCGCTGCAGAATGCTGAATTCGCCCGACCTCGTCCCGTCGCGTTTCTTCATAAACCTTTAGCGCCCCCGCCAAATCGGCGAGGGGATCCTGTCCATTCGCTTGAGCGGCATTGAGGATGCACTGGTGCAACGAGATCGCATCTTCGAGCGCTAGCTTGGTCCCCGAGCCAATCGAATAGTGAGCCGTGTGAGCAGCATCACCGAGCAGAACCATTGCCGAACCGCCCACACGATGCTGCCAGGTCTTGCAATGAATCGTCGGGAATTGACGCCAGTGAGATCGATTTGTGAGGACTTGCGCGCCTTTTAAATCGTCAGAAAAGACCTGTTCGATCAGACTGGCGGTTGCCTGTTCATCATCAAACGCAAGACCGCTTGCCTGAAACGCTTCTTCGGTTGTCTCGATCACGATCGTGCATTCGCCTGGGCGATACTGGTAAGCATGCATATTCCAGATACCGCCAGCATGCTCGCGAAAGCTATAGTAAAAGCCCGGCAATGTCATCTTGGCGCCCAGCCATACGAATCGGTTGGTGCGTAGATCAGTTTCAGGCGCAAAGTGGTCAAGGTGAGCTTCGCGAACGGCACTGTTGATGCCGTCGCAGGCGATGATCAAATCGGCATCGCTCGGTTGCGCTTCTGTGGGCGGGACTGCTTCAACACCGTAGTGCACGGGAATCTCCAGCGCCTTCGCCCTCGCCTGAAGAATTTCCAGCATGGCGAGGCGCCCGAGACCCGAGAATCCATGGCCGCCCGATCGCATCACCTGGCCCTTGTATTGCACAAGGATGTCGTCCCAGTAGGCAAAGTTGGCCTTGATCTGAGCATGAGACGGCTCGTCAGCCATGGCCAGATTGCCCAGGGTTTCATCTGACAGCACGATGCCAAAGCCAAATGTGTCGTCGGGCTGATTGCGCTCCAGGACTTGTACATCGGCTGTTGGAAATGATTTTTTGAGCAGGATCGCCGAGTAAAGGCCTGCTGGGCCACCCCCGATTACTTCTACCTTCATGCGTTTTCCTCGCGTAGAACGTGATCGCGCCGGCCGGACACATGAGTGCCGATAACGGTTGTCACGAAATTACTTCAAGCTTAAACTATTTTCCGTTGCCTCGCGCACCATGGCCGACTCACCTGTCGCAGTATCGAGCCGCAATCGGTCGGTTCGTCTGGAAGCGGGCGGGCCGAGTCGCGCAAATGGTGGAGCCGCCCCTCGGAGTTCAGTCCCCATGCATAACGCCCTAAATCAGTCGATCAGCCCTCCCAGTCGCGCTGATTGCGAACAACTTGATCAGTCTGATCCGCTTGCCCATTGGCGCGAAGCGTTTGAGTTGCCAGACGGCGTGATTTATCTGGATGGCAATTCACTGGGCCCCCTACCCCGAACCACTCGGGAACGCGTTCTCAAGTGCGTCAGTGATGAATGGGGCCGCGACCTCATCAAAAGCTGGAACACTGCCGGGTGGATGGATCTGCCCGCCAAAGTGGGCGCCGAGATTGCGACGCTCATCGGCGCTCGGGCGGATGAGGTCGTTGTGGCTGATTCCACGTCTGTGAATTTATTTAAAGTGCTCTCAGCCGCCGTGAAGATGCGGCCGGATCGGCGCGTGATCCTGTCAGAGAAAGGCAACTTCCCAACCGATCTGTATATCGCACAGGGTCTCACCGATTTGCTTGATGCCGGGCACGAATTGAAGCTGGTTGAGCGTGAGGAAATCCCCGCAGCCATCGATGCTTCAGTCGCGGTTGTCATGCTCACTCAGGTTGACTACCGAACGGGTTCGCGGCTGAACATGAAAGAGATCACTTCGCTCGCGCACGAGGTCAATGCGGTCGCCATTTGGGATCTCGCCCATTCAGCTGGCGCGATTCCAGTTGATCTGAACAACGCCAACGCCGACTTCGCGGTGGGTTGCGGCTACAAGTATCTAAACGGCGGGCCCGGCGCACCGGCGTTTTTGTTTGTTGCATCCCGCCATGCGGACAGCTTCACCCAGCCACTGTCGGGGTGGATGGGACATAAGAAGCCCTTTGAGTTTGGCACCGACTACGAGCCGGCCACTGGCGTTGCGCGATACCTCTGCGGCTCACCGCCCGTTTTGTCGATGGTGGCACTCGACTCGGGTGTTCAAGTGATGACCAAAGCCGTCATCGGTCATGGCATGGACGCGATTCACGCCAAGGCGTGCCGTCTCGCAGACATTTTTCTGGACCGATTACTTGCTGAGGACAATCCGTTCGGATTGACCCGACTGACGCCACATGATGTGCATGAACGTGGCAGCCAGGCCAGTCTTTCGCTGCCAGATGGCGACCAGGCCTACGCCGTCGTCCAGGCCTTGATTGCCGAGGGCATCATCGGCGACTTTAGAGCGCCCAACATCATGCGGTTTGGGTTTGCACCTCTTTACTTGTCGCATCTTGAGGTTTACGACGCCGCGGAAAAGCTCCTGCAAATAATGCGAGACGAGACCTGGCGTCAGGATCGTTTCCTAACGCGCCAAGCGGTGACCTGATCATGTCAGACAAAGCAAATCGCTCGCGCACGTCCACGCCGCCCGAAACGTTCGAAGGCGCCCGGCTCGATTATCGGGACACCATGACTTACGGCGACTACCTGGATCTTGACCGCGTACTCGGCGCGCAGCATTTGCAGTCGGAAGACCCGAATGAACTGCTCTTCATTGTTCAGCATCAGACGAGCGAGCTGTGGATGAAACTGGCACTGCATGAGATGCGAGCGGCACGCGAGTGCATCAGGGCCGATGAATTACCAGGCGCATTCAAAACGCTCGCCCGGGTGTCGAGAATTATGGAGCAACTCGTCTCGGCTTGGTCTGTCCTGGCCACGATGACGCCGTCGGAGTACACCACACTTAGGCAGTCACTGGGCGCCTCGTCCGGCTTCCAGTCATACCAGTACCGCATTATTGAGTTTATGCTTGGCAACAAGAATGCCACCATGCTCAAGCCTCATGCCCACAGACCAGATCTGCAGGCGCAAGTCGAGTCGGCGTTGAATGAACCCTCTATATATGACGAAGCCATCCGCTTACTGAGCCGCCAGGGATTCGACATTTCCGCCGATCAGTTAACCCGCGACTTCTCACAAGCAAGAACGAACGAAGACAGTGTTCAACAGGCCTGGCTTAAGGTTTATCAGTCGCCCGAGGAGCATTGGGCCCTTTATGAACTGGCCGAAGAACTGGTCGATCTGGAGGACGCTTTTCGCCAGTGGCGATTCAGGCACGCCACCACGGTTGAACGCATTATTGGCGTCAAGCGCGGCACCGGCGGCACAGCTGGCGTGTCTTACCTGCGCAAAATGCTTGATGTCGTCTTGTTCCCGGAGCTTTGGAACCTGCGCACAGATCTTTAACAACGCCTGACTCAATGAAATTCATCCGCCCATACAAAATCCGTTTCGCGCATTGCGACCCCGCCGGCATTGTTTTCTACCCTCAGTTTCTCGTGCTGCTCAATGACCATGTTGAAGACTGGTTTGCCGAGGCACTGAATTGCAACTTTCAGCAGTTGCATGAGCAAAGACGTCTCGGCGTCCCCACGGTTCATTTGAGTTGTGATTTCGACTCACCATCACGACTCGCTGAAACGGTCGACATTTCGTTGGCCATCTCACGGATGGGCAGAGCGTCTGTCACACTGGACCGACTGATTAGCTGCGGCGATCAGACCCGGGTACGCGTCAATCAGGTACTTGCCTGCCTGGACATGGATTCCGGCAAAGCCTGCCCATGGCCCGAAGATCTAAAGCAGGCCATGAGCACTTACCATCAACCACAAGATCAATAGGGAACTTTATGAAAATCCTTCAACCGCCTGGTTGGGTCGCTCCGAAAGGCTATAGCAACGGCATTGCGGCGCGAGGCACCGTGGTGGCGCTGGGTGGCCTGATTGGCTGGAACGCCGAAGGAAAGTTCGAACATCATGATTTCGTCGGTCAGGCGGGGCAAACGCTTCGCAACATTTGCACTGTCCTCGCAGAGGCGGGCGGGCGACCAGAACATATTGTCCGCATGACCTGGTATCTCATTGACAAGAAGCAATACCTCGAGGCAGGACGGCCACTTGGCCGCATCTATCGCGAGCTCATGGTTGGGGCTGATGGGCAGGTTCACTACCCAGCCATGGCGGCGGTACAGGTTGCGGCCCTGATTGAGGATGAGGCACTGGTTGAAATTGAGGCTACTGCGGTCATTCCCGACTGAAACAGCTAACATACGGCTATCTCCTGCTGGTTCTACAGACCGATCTGGAAGCAGCACACCGAACAGCGATACAACGCGGAGCACCTTATGCTTAACCCAGTGCAGCACAAAGCGAGTTTTGTTTGGGAGGACCCCCTCCTGCTTGACCATCAACTCACCGAAGACGAGCGGATGGTGCGCGAAGCCGCTGCCGCTTATTGCAAGGACCAACTTAAGCCACGCGTGCTGGAAGCTTTTAGGCACGAGAAGACAGATCCGGAAATCTTCACCGAGATGGGCTCGCTTGGATTACTGGGCCCCACGATTCCAGAAGAGTACGGCGGCCCGGGTTTGAATTACGTGTCCTATGGCTTGATTGCACGCGAGGTAGAACGCGTTGACTCCGGCTACCGCTCTATGATGAGCGTGCAGTCTTCGCTGGTGATGCTGCCAATCTTTGAATTCGGCAGCGAAGAGCAGCGCAAAAAATACCTCCCCAAACTGGCTACCGGCGAGTGGATTGGCTGCTTTGGTCTAACCGAGCCCAACCATGGCTCCGATCCCGGCTCAATGGAGACGCGCGCGCGCTATGTTGATGGCGGCTATGAGTTGACCGGATCAAAGATGTGGATTTCAAATTCACCCATCGCTGATGTTTTTGTTGTGTGGGCCAAGTGCGCGGGTGGCGATTACGACGGCCGCATTCGTGGCTTCATTCTGGAAAAAGGCATGAAGGGGCTCAGTGCCCCGGCCGTTCACGGCAAAGTTGGCTTACGCGCGTCCATTACGGGCGAGATCGTAATGGACCAGGTACCCGTGGAAGCCACTCAGATGCTGCCCGATGTAGAGGGCCTGAAGGGACCGTTCACCTGCTTGAATTCCGCACGTTTCGGCATTGCCTGGGGTGCACTGGGCGCTGCTGAAGATTGCTGGCACACGGCACGCCAGTACGTACTGGACCGCAAGCAATTTGGCCGCCCGCTCGCCGCGAATCAGCTCATTCAGAAAAAGCTTGCTGACATGCAGACTGAGATTGTCCTCGGGCTGCAGGGCTGCCTGCGACTGGGGCGCATGAAAGACGAAGGGACTGCTGCAGTTGAAATCACGTCGATCATGAAGCGCAACTCCTGCGGCAAGGCGCTTGATGTGGCCAGAGTCGCTCGTGACATGCTGGGGGGTAACGGCATCAGCGACGAATTCGGTGTGATTCGCCATGCCGTGAACCTTGAAGTCGTCAACACCTATGAAGGCACGCACGACATTCATGCCCTGATTCTGGGCCGCGCCCAGACCGGCATTCAGGCCTTTTCATAAGGCCCGTCGCATGAGCGCACCTGAGCGCGCGCAACCCCAAAACGGCGAGCCTGGCGCTCGTCGTTTTTTTTCGCATGAGCAGATCATGCGGGTGATTGGCGGGCTGATGCTCGCAATGTTTCTAGCCGCGCTGGACCAGACAATCGTTGCGATTGCGTTGTACTCCATAGCAACCGATCTGTCGGGTGAAGCGCTCATGCCGTGGATCATCTCCGGCTACCTGGTTGTCGCAACTGTTGCTACGCCGATCTATGGCAAATTGTCAGACGTCTACGGTCGGTGGCCGCTGTTATCAGCCGCGATTGCGCTATACCTGGTGGCATCTCTGGCAAGCGCGCTCGCGCAATCGATGCCTCAGTTGCTTGCGTTTCGTCTGCTACAGGGGCTCGGTGGCGGTGGGCTGATCGTGCTCGTGCAAACGATTATTGGCGACATCGTGCCCCGCCAGGAACGTGGACGTTATCAGGCATTCCTCTCGGGTGTGTTCGCTCTGGCCGCGATTGCCGGGCCGGTGATTGGCGGCCTGTTGGCGCAGTATCTACACTGGCGCGCAATCTTTCTGTTTAACCTGCCACTGGGAATTGCCGCCTGGTTGATCACCCGCCGCGGCCTGCGATCTTTACCTCGCAACAATCGCGACAAACCTATCGACTATGCTGGCGCGGCACTGCTCGGCCTCTCCCTGGCCAGCATCATGATTGCGTTAATGCGAGTTGGTCAGGGCTTCGGCCTGCTCGATCCGGTGACCGTAGGCTTGGTTGCGCTTGGGCTGGTGGCCGCCACTGGGCTCTGGTGGCAAGAGCAACGTGCGGCAGATCCGGTCCTGCCCCCTGAGTTGTTTAGGAACAAAACCGTCATGCTTTGCTGCGCCGTTTTGGGGATAAATTTCTTGGTGATGTACGGCTCGATTGTGATGGTGCCGCTAGCCATGCAGACACTTGGCGAGGCGAGCGCCGGCAGAATGGCAGTTCTGATGCTCCCGTTTACGCTTGGCGTGCCACTGGGGTCTTACAT
This sequence comes from Burkholderiaceae bacterium, assembly GCA_045106815.1. GTDB lineage: Bacteria > Pseudomonadota > Gammaproteobacteria > Burkholderiales > Burkholderiaceae_E > JAUIAI01. Next base: position 33,361 of record JBGCFG010000056.1, read on the forward strand.
CAGTGGCAAGTCGATGCAAACGGCGGCGCGCGAGCGCACGCTCTTGTCGCTTGGGTCAGCCAGCGCGGCTGTGGGCAGTCTGTTGCTCGCGCTTGGTTACTATGAGCCTGGCCCACTGTTGCTGCTGAGTCTGTTCATCATTGGCAACGGCGTAGGCCTTTGCATTCCTGCTTCGATCGTAGCCGTTCAGGCCGCAGTCAGGCCCCCGATGATCGGCATTGCCACCGCAACCAGCGGTATGTTCAGAACCCTGGGTGGGTCGCTGGGCATCGCACTGATGAGCGCCGCCTTGTTTTCGCAATTGATCTCTGTTGACGCGAAGGACGTAGCTGCGACCACCTCACACGGCCCCCGACAGGTGGATCAGCTAATAGCCGTTGCACCGGAATTGCTCAGCAACGGCTTTCAGTGGGCCTTTATAATTGCTGCGATCGCGGCGTCTTTTGCCTGGCTTCTGTCGCGCCTGCTCCCTCAAACCCAGCTATTGACCTCGCCAGCTACCGGAGATAAATCCTGATGTTCGAACAGCCTGCTGTTGCCATTCCAAAAACTCAGGCCAAAACGCCTGCACGGAAAAAAACCGCTGTTAGCAGCAAACGAGTCGGACTGGTGGGACTTGGTGCCATGGGTATGGGCGTTGCAACCAATCTCATCAAAGCCGGCTTTGAGCTTCATGCGTGCGATGTCTCAACTGCTGCCCTGCGCAAAGCACGGGCGCTTGGCGCGCTGACAACACCGAGCCCTGCCGAGTTAGCGACCCAGGTGGATATTCTGATGATCCTGGTGGTCAATGCAGAGCAAACCGAGAGTGTTTTGTTTGGTCCCAAGGGCGCGGCAGAACATCTTAAGAAGGGCTCGACCGTGATTGCCTCCAGCACTATGCCGCCGGCGTATGCCGAAGCACTGGGCGAGCGACTCACCGAGATGGGCCTGCACATGGTTGACGCGCCTGTCTCAGGCGGTGCCGCGGGTGCTGCCGCTGGCACCATGACCATCATGGCTTCTGGCTCAACAACAGCACTGCGCAAGGCCAAGCCGGTGTTTGATGCAATCGCCAAAAAAGTCTACAAGCTGGGCGACGAACCCGGCATGGGGTCTAAGGTCAAAATGGTCAATCAGCTACTCGCGGGCGTTCATATCGCGTCTGCCGCCGAGGCGATGGCACTGGGCATTCACGCCGGCATTGACCCCGAAACGCTCTATGACGTGATTTCAAATAGTGCCGGGTCAAGCTGGATGTTTCAGAACAGAGTGCCCCACATGCTCGCCGGTGACTACACACCGCTATCTGCGGTAGAAATTTTTGTCAAAGACCTGGGCATCGTGCTGGACTCTGCACGCGCCATGAAATTTCCGCTGCCACTCACAGCGTCCGCGCATCAGATGTTTCTCGCTGCGAGTGCTGCCGGACACGGCGGCGAAGACGACATAGCCGTTATCAAGGTGTTTGAAAAACTCGCAGGCATTCAACTCCCCGCAAAAGGGCAGCGCAAAAGCACTGCTGCCCGCAAAACCAAACGCAAAGGCGGAAAATCCTGATGTTACTGGGCTGCATAGCGGACGATTTCACGGGCGCCACTGATCTGGCAAACAACCTGGTGCGAAACGGCATGCGAGTGGTTCAAACCATTGGCATACCAGGCCAGTCCGGCAGCACAATGACGGATGTCGACGCGGTCGTCGTATCTCTCAAATCCCGTACCACGCCGAAAGCTGAGGCCATCTCAGAGTCTTTGCAGGCCTTGCAATGGCTCCGTGATGCAGGCTGCCGACAGTTCTACTTCAAGTACTGCTCAACCTTTGACTCAACTGATGATGGCAATATTGGTCCGGTCACGGATGCGCTGATGACGGCCCTTGACACTGACTTCACCATTGCGTGCCCAGCCTTCCCTGCCACTGGCAGGACGATCTTCAGAGGCCACCTGTTCGTCAACGACGAACTGCTTTCAGATTCGAGTATGCAGCACCATCCGTTGACACCTATGACTGATGCGAATCTGGTTCGGGTATTGCAGCGACAAACCAGTCGCAAGGTCGGCCTGCTCAGGTACGACACCATCGCCGCCGGATCAACCGCGGTAGCATCCGCCATTGAGCAACTACGTCGTGACGGCGTTGAAATCGCCATTGCCGATTCATTGCATGACGCTGACCTGCATGAACTGGCTGCCGGATGTATCGACTTGCCGCTCCTAACAGCCGGCTCAGGCGTCGCCATCGGTCTGCCGACCAATTTTCAGTCGCAAGGCTTGCTCGATACAACCGACCAGGCAGCCGCTTTGCCTGCCGCCATGGGGCCAGCCGTTGTCATCTCCGGTAGCTGCTCTAGTGCAACGCTTAAGCAGGTCGAATCTTTTGCACAGACAAACCCTCGTTATCAAGTCGATCCGCTGCGACTGGCGCAAGGCCCCCATGTACTGGCGGAGGTTGTCTCAGAAGCGGTAAAGGTCGCTACAGACGCTCAGGCGGCAGGACAGGCTGCCGTGATTCACGCAAGCGCCGAACCTGCAGCAGTTAAGGCAGTCCAGGACAGCCTGGGCAGAGAAGCAGCTGGCGCTCTGGTCGAAGACGCACTTGCCCAGGTCGCCGGCACGCTCCATGCTGGCGGCACTCGCCGCTTTGTTGTTGCCGGTGGCGAAACCTCCGGCGCCGTGGTGCAGGCGCTGAAGATTCAGGCGCTGCGTATCGGCCCCCAAATTGATCCGGGTGTGCCATGGACCGAAACCGTCTCCAACGATTCCTCAGTCAAGCCATTAGCTTTAGCCTTGAAGTCCGGTAATTTTGGTGCAGAAGATTTCTTTCAGAAATCGCTGGCTATGCTTGAGAACGTCTAATGGCTTCAATCAACACCCACGCTGCAGACAACACCTCAAGAGAGCAACTCTGCTCGATCGCCAAATCTCTTTTTGACCGAGGTTTTACGCACGGTTCTACCGGTAACTTAAGTCTACGGCTTGCCGATGGTTACCTCATGACGCCAACCGGCTCGAGTCTGGGAAATCTTGATCCGGCACGTTTGTCTCATCTTGATAGTGCGGGCAATCACATCGACGGCGACAAACCGACAAAAGAAAGCTTTTTACATCTGGCGATGTATGACGAGCGTCCGAGCGGCAATGCGGTCATTCACCTTCATGCCACCTACTCCACGGCAGTCTCCATCCTGAGAGACATTGATCCGGCAGATGTGCTGCCGCCGCTTACGGCCTACTACGTCATGCGCATTGGTAGCCTGCCCTTGGTGCCCTACTACGCACCGGGCGATATGGCATTGGCCGAGGCGGTCAGAGGTTTTGCCGGCAAGCATCATGCGGTGCTGCTCGCCAATCACGGGCCGGTGGTCGCCGGCTCTAGCCTCTCAGCGGCGACCGACGCAATCGAAGAACTCGAAGCAACCGCACGGCTGCATCTGCTCTTGCAAGGGCAAGCTTGTCGGTGCCTGACTGATGAGCAGGCGCAGGCGCTCAAAACTTCGAAGTAACTATTAAGGCACCTCTGGCGAGTAGTTGAACCGTCGGCGCATCAACACAGACAACGAATAGAGCGCAATGCTGGTCACACCCCAAACCAGCCCAACTACAACGCCTGCATCCAGGATGCCTCGCCACGGCTGATCGAGCAAACGAAATGCCAAGACCAGCAAGATAATCATCGTAGTCAATAACCACGCACTGATTAGGCGGCGGCGCGTGGCATGAAAAAAGCCCATACAAAAAAGCGGCGCCAGTATGACGCGACCCCATGTCCAGTGCGACACAAGATACCGAGCACGCGCCACAACGCGCGGTGCAAAAGACTTTTGAAACCCACGATAGCCCTCTGCGTGGGCCATCACCGCGACACTGAAAGTCAGCAACAGCCAATGGCGCCAATCCATTGGATAGCTCGTCGCCTCCCAACTGGCATCGGCCATCCGTAAGATCGCGAACCCTAGTAAACCCAGAATGCCAAGGATGCCCCAAACCGCACTCAGCCTGCCAACCCAGCGTCGCCATGTCACGATGGTTTGTCCTTGCATCAGTTCTGGCTGAGTAGGTTGTTGTTGAACAGGTTCTTGCTTCGACATGAATCAGACTTCCGCTAAGACAAGTCAACGAATACGTCGACTCCCAAAGCATAGTCGAAAACAGCTATGGCAGTTTGGTCGCGGCCGACTTGATCTCAATCAGCGACTCGGCGGGCATTCGTTGGTCAGCTTTACAGCGACGACGCTCACGAAATTCGCAGCCTATTGCCAAACACGTCACAGCAACTGCTGACGCTATGCGCGAGGATGAATCGTCCTCTTCGCACTCCATTGACCAGATGGTCATGCCGCACTCACGACCCATAGACCAGGGGGTGATGTATGCGTTCTACCCGTTTTCCGAAGACTCGATTTGCGGCGGCCACGTTTGCCCTGGCCATGCTCAGCGCCTGTGGTGGCGGCGCCGATTCGACGCCCGCCAGTACGACGCCGCCGGTGCAAGAAGCTGAGCCAGCGCAAAAACCACGAGCCCCACAATCTCCACCAGAGCAGGTTACGCCGGAGTCACCTGAAGCACCTGAGACGACCGATCCTGCCCCGCCGAAGTCGACGCCCCCGACCCAAGATCCAGACTCGCCCGGTCTGCCATCTGCTGGCGATCCAGAAAAAGGCACCATGGGGCCACTCGCAGATTGGCCTCTTGTTCCTTTGCATGCTGCGCTCACGCCGGACGGCCGCTTGATGACTTTTGGTCGCGACAATGCCAATGCAAGTGAGATGGTGTATGACATCTGGGACTGGCGCGCAGGGCTGGACGAAGCATCGCATCTGACACTACCCAACCGTTCTGGCACCGACCTGTTTTGCTCGAATCAGCTATTGCTAAGCAATGGCGAGTTGCTCATCACCGGCGGTGATGTTCGCACCAACCAGTCGGCCAACGCAATCGGATGGCAAACGAACCGTGGTAACTCCGACGTCAACATCTTCCTCACGGAAGACAGCACATTGACCACCCGCGGCCAAATGCACGAGGCGCGATGGTACGCGACCGTCACAATGCTGCCGTGGGGCGAAGTATATGTACAGGGCGGCGCGATTGACGTTGATGCAGATCAACCAGCCAACTACTCTGAAGTAGCTAATAGCGATGCCACCTCATTTCGACTGTTAACTGGCGCGCCGGTTAGTGATCTACCGTGGTACTACCCGCGTAACTTTGCCAGCCGTTACGGAGATGTCGTCGGCTGGAGTCACAACAAGGTTTACCGTATCGATCCACTCGGCCAAGGGGCGAGGACGAATCTGGGCGAAGTGCCGCAAGTTGAGTTGAACAACGGGTCACTGGCAGTCATGTACCGACCCAGCCGAATTTTGCTCGGCGGCGGTGGAACCACCAGAATGATAAGCGCTGATATTTCCGGCGCTCTACCCTCTTACGACTCAGTCCCACCTATGAGTTCGCAGCGCCTTTGGGGAACTGCAACCGTCTTGGCCGATGGGCGAGTCCTGGCGAGTAACGGTGGCACCAGCGACACCAGCATTCTTAGTGCGCCACTGGGCGCACCGGCGTATCACACAGAAATCTACGATCCCGAGACGAATCAATGGACGCTGGGAGCGGCTTCTGCTGTTCCCCGGCTGTATCACTCAACCGCCATCTTGCTGCCCGATGCCTCGGTTCTCATTGGCGGCGGCGGGCTGCCAGGTCCGGTCACCAATTTGAACGCTGAGATCTTCTACCCACCCTACCTTTTCGGTGCCGACGGATCGCCCGCAACAAGACCACAGATTACATCGGCGCCGACGGTTCTAAATCCCGGCGACAGCTTTGATGTAAACACGTCAGAGTCGGCCGAGATTGCGCGTATCTCCCTGATCAAAACCGGGGCGGTGACACACTCGTTTGATATGGACCAGCGCTACGTTGAGCTATCGTTCACGCCCACAGCGACCGGTCTGAGGGTAAGTCTGCCGTCAATCGTCAGCGATACGCCGCCCGGTTTTTATCACCTGTTTATTCTGAATTCTCAAGGCGTGCCGTCAGTCAGCCGCATCATTCGGATGAACCCGTTTGAGGGTGCTTTGCCCGAGTTGCCGGCGATCGGTGAAAAAACACTCATGGTAGGTGGCACTGAGGGCGCCGACAGAGAACTGGCATGCCGCGCCGGAGAAGTGCTTGCCGGCGTTCATGGCCGTGCGTATGCCCATCTGGTTCAAGCCGGTCCTGTTTGCGTCAACATCAACACTTCCGGTCAGTGGATAGGATTACCGACAGAACGCGCGGTGGCTGGAGACCCATTTGGAAACACCAGCCCGGGCGCACCGGGGATGTTCAATCTGACCTGCCCTGCTGATCATGCCGTGTCAGGTTTTGGTGGATCGGGCACTGCCGATGGTCAGCGAGTCGGCGCTCTGCAGCTAAGCTGCCGCAGCCTGATATCGGACAATCGCGTGGCGGGCTCCCCCACACTAAGCCCGCTGGTGGGTAGCGGGAGTGCCAATACGAGCGCAGCATGTTCTGCCGACGGAGCGGCTATCGGCATCACCGGCAAAACCAGCATCAACGGCTATTTCGGGTTTGGTCTTCGCTGCGGCGCCTAAATCTAAAATAGCTTTTTAAGCCCCTCTTGCAGCTTGTCTTTGGCTTTGTCCTTTAGCTCGTCTTCTTTGGCCTTCGCCTGCGCTTTGAGTTCGTCCTCTTTCGCTTTAGCGTCGGCCTTCAACTGAGCTTTCTTGGCATCAATTTTTGCCTGATCGACACCCAGTTCAGCAGCCGCGCGCGACTTGAGCATTTCTTTCGCTGCCACATTCCAATCGATTGCCCATGCAAGCTGCTCAAACGGTCCGGTGAGTTTGACAGGAATCGTCACACCTTTTAGGTCTTCAGCTTCCTTACCGCCCTGGCCTTTCGACGTCCCGACAACAGTCGCTTTGGCCAGGTAGTCAATTGAGGAGGCGGCGATATCAATCTTGCCGCCGCCGCCAAGCCTGAGCAGCGGTGTCTTACCGCTCAGGTCATCGTTCGTGGCAACGCCATTCACAATCTTGAATGTCGCCGTCAACGCGCTAAAGTCGGTACGAACCTGATCATTGCTGGGTTCTGAAGATGCCTTGCCTGCCTTTAGCAACTGCTTGGCATCGCGGATTTTTTGGCCAAGATTGATACCCTTGATAGCGCCATTCTCAAGCCTCACGCTGGCATTGCCATTGAGCGCTTGCTTCATCGCACTCACGGTTGGCCCGGCCGTTTTGATGTTGACGCCGACATCACCTTTGCCTTCAAGCAGGCTTGTGTCAGCCACGTCGGTCAGCAGCGGCCCGATCTGTATGCCGCCCAGGTCGAGATCGACGCTCGTCTTATTGCCCTCAGCATTTACTGATGCATTGCCCTTAAGCTTGCCGTCATATAGATCAGCAGTCATCGGTGCAAGTGTCAGCACGCCCTTACGCGCCTTGGTTGTCAGGCTCAGGTTGGTCACTGTCGCGCCTGATGCAATTAGCTCACCAACCGTCAGTTTGCCATCAATGGTGAGTGGCTTAAGCGCTGATAAATCGATCGGTGCTTCAGGTGAATCGCCAGAACCCCCCGCAGGTTTTTCTTCGCCAGAGGCGGGTGCTTCAGCCGCAGGTGGCAAGAATTTGTCAACGTCAATCCTGTCTGCATTAATGTCAAATTTGATCGCAGGATTACCGAACCCTTTCACGTCAACTTTGGCATCAAGATTCATATCTTTAGCACTCAGGGCTAGCTGAACATTGGCCGTCTCTGCATTGGTATTGGCGTCGACCTTTCCTTTGAATGGCACCGTCAGTACCTCGGGAGAGACGGCTTTGTCGTCAAGGTCGATTTGTCCATCGAGCGCTGCAAGCGCAATTGCGCCAGAGACCAGATTCATTTCAAAGGGTGTCTGCAACTCGGCCTTGAGCGATCGGTCTGGCTGCTTGAAGTCGGTGCTGGTCGCAAGCTTTGCCGCAGACACCTGCTTCGCACTGGCCGATAGATCGGTCAGTGCGACTCGCTGCTCAATCGGGCTGCCATCGAACTGCCCCTTGATGAGCAGCACCAAGGTTTCGGCATTGACTGACTGCGCATCAAAGTTAACGGCAAGCGTCGATTGCAAATCAATGTTGGCCTGTACTTTCGGGCTGGTGCCGGTGGCATCAACAGTGAGTTCCAGTGGTGTCATCTGCCCGTCTTTGATTGGGCCGGTCTTAAGGTTGAAGTTAGCAAGTGTCCATTGACTCTTGGCCGCCTGATCGTCAAAAGAGACATTGGCATCTAGAAGTTCAATGCCACCCACTTCAATCGCGGGCAGCGCTGCTGGCTCCGTCGCCCCTTCATTCGCAGGTTGATCCGTTGTCTCTGCGGGCTCGGGCTTGGCCCCACCGCCTATTAGATCGTCGATATTGGTGGTTCCGTCGGCGCGGCGAACAATGTCTGCCTGCAAGCCGCTCAGGCTGATCACGTCTGCCTGTACATTGCCGCTGAATAGAGGCATCAGCTTCACACTGACCCGGGCACTATCGAGACTTAGAGTCGTGTCAGTTGACTCTGGCTCGCTCAAAACCATTTTTGGCAAGGCAACCGCTATGTTTGGAAACACACTGAGAGACAGATCGCCATCAATCTGTAGCGTGCGCTGATAAGACGATTGCACAAACTCTTCAATTTGCGGCTTAAAGCGGTTGACGTCGACAAACAGAATCAGCGCGGCAAGTGCCAGCACCAAAACGGCAAACAGCACGCCAAATACGATCAGAATCTTCTTTACCATCAGTGCAAATCCCTTCAGTGAGCTGTGGTCAAACGTAATGTCGAGAAACGGCTTGCGCCACGCAGACGGGCTTGTCTGCGCCGCGGCGCTCGATGGTGACGCCCATCACACATTGCGCGCCGTCCTCGCCTAGCTTTTCAAACTCTTCGAGTACGATCCTGGCGCGTAGCTCACTTTGCACGGGGACCGGGGCGGGAAACCTGACTTTATTAAGGCCGTAGTTCACACCCATTTTCTGACCTTCTATGGCCATTGCGCTTTCAATCAGACAGGGCAGCAAAGACAAGGTTAGATATCCATGCGCAATCGGCACGCCGAACGGGCCAGCCTTGGCCTTTTCCGGGTCGAGGTGAATCCATTGATGATCATTGGTGGCATCAGCGAACAAATTGATTCGCTGTTGATCGATCAGCATCCAGTCAGAGACAACGATTTCGTTGCCCAACTCATTACCGAGTTCATCGAGGTTTTTGAATGTTCTCATACCCTGATTATGCCCGCGTGAGCAGTTCATCATCCGACACATTTATGGCCCGCTTCAGTGCGCCGATGAGCCACTGATGGGCTGGCTCCGCTTCGGCGGAATCGGTCCAGATCGCATCAATGGAGGCAAGGTCCATCTTGAACGGCAGTGAGCGCACCGCAAACTGATCTTCAAAGCCAGTCGAACGGATGAAGTGTTTGGGCATCACGGCAAGCAGATCCGACTTTACGACTACCAGCCCGGCGGTGAAAAACTGATTAACGGTTAGCAAAATGCGGCGCTTTCGTCCCAACTCAGCCAATGACTGATCGGCAAACCCGAACGGGCGGCCTGAAAAACTGACCAGCAGGTGATGGGCCGAGCAAAACTGGTCGAGTGTCAGCCTGGCCGTCCCGGCAAGCGGATGATCTTTGCGCATGATGCACACATAGGGCCCCTGATACAAAGGCGCAACGCCAAATTGATCAGCTGCATCGTCTTGCATTGAATGCAGCCGAATCGCGGGTCCGGCCACCGGAAAGTAACCAATCGCCACATCAGCCCGGCCCGATTCCAAAAGCTGGCGGGGGTCTCGCGTGGTAAGCGGCAAGATCCGCAGGCTGACGCCGGGTGCCTCTTGCTCGATGATGCTCACAAGTGCCGGGACAATCGCCGTGGCGGTCGCGTCCGCCATCGCTAATCGAAAACTGTGTGTCGCCTGCGCCGGGTCAAATTCACCAGGTGAAATAACCTGCTCCAGACTAGTAAGCGCCTCTCTGACGACCGGCCATAGCGCGGTCGCGCGCGCCGTCGGCTGAACCCCATAGCCCGAGCGCACCACGAGATCATCGCCCAGCGCCTCTCGCAGCCGCCCAATTGCGTTGCTGACCGCCGGTTGCGTCATCGCCAGTTTTTGCGCCGCCTTGGTCAGGCTGCGCTCAGACATCACTTCATTGAAAACCTTGAGGAGGTTGAGATCGAGCGTTCGAAGGGACATCGGCGTTCTCCAGCACATCTATTCATTTAGTGAATGTAAGTCATTCGTACAATAAAGTAGACATATACTTGCTGTGACGCAACAATGGCATCCATACAAACAAAGAAAGGGCACCAAGAGAACTCAGTTCCGGCCCAATCCTCCTCCTCGATAAATTGTTGTTGTAAAGGAAGTCCGAAATGAATGCCAACACCATCGCTGCACAAGGTTACGAACTCGTCTCACGCCGGCCGCAAGATGCCAAAGCGCCCGGTAAGTCACTGTTTCGCCGCATTTTCGAGAAAATGGCGGCTAACGCAGAGCGTCAGGCAATGGCTCGCCTGGCTGCGGCTGATCCCCGCATGGCCGCCGAGCTGCGCGCAGCAAGCGATCGCCACGAAGCGCAGGCTCTGATCTAAATCAGGCAAGCGCGTCAGCGTCAAAATCCGGCCTCTGGTTGACTTGCGGGCCGGTTAGTTTTTCAAGCGGCAGCCAAGCGCTGCCGCTTCAGATGTCTCCTCCACTCCTCCTTTGAGTGGATTAGCCCGCCGCTCCAATAGAGCCGCGGGCTTTTTCTTGGGCGGCTCAGGAGCCGATTACCTCAGCCGCTGCAACAGGATTTGGCGAGATTTCAGTGCTTGGTGCCGAAAATTCGATCGCCCGCGTCTCCCAGGCCCGGCACGATGTACGCACTCTCATTGAGCTTTTCGTCTAAGGAGGCCACGTAGACCGGCACTTTGGGATGAGCCTCCTGAAAAACTGCCACGCCTTCAGGCGCGGCCACTAGCGCGAGAAAACGAATATTTGCTGGTGCGACACCGCGGTCAATCAAAACCTGAACCGCATGAATGGCTGAATACCCGGTCGCCAGCATCGGGTCGCAGACGATAAATACCCTGCCATCAATTTCCGGCAGGCGAACATAGTATTCAACCGGCCTGTGATCATCGCCTCTGAACAAGCCGACATGCCCCTGACGGGCCGAAGGGATCAGTTCCATCAGACCGTCTGCCATGCCAAGGCCAGCCCTGAGCACTGGCACGATGGCAATTTTCTTGCCAGCTATCACGGGCGCATCCATTGGCGACACCGGCGTTTCAATGCGCTCTGTGGTCATGGGCAAATCGCGAGTAATCTCATAGCCCATCAGTAGCGTGACCTCCCGAAGCAGATCACGGAAGGTGCGCGTGGATGTCTGCTTGTCGCGCATTCGGGTGAGCTTGTGTTGAATCAGCGGATGGTCCAGCACTGAGAGGGTCGGAAAGCGTGAATCTTTTTTCATGGTGAACTCGCGTCCTTGAACTCGCGTAGTGATAGGCAGCAGGTCGGGTTGGACTAGTCAATCGTGATGGCGCTCGGATCGAATCCGTCCGCCGGCGGGTATTGAGGGTCCATGTCCTTCAGAGTATCTACCAGGATGCTCATGATCGCGTAGTCACGAAACCATTTTCGGTTCGCCGGAATGATGAACCACGGGGCATTGTCTGTGCTGGTTTCGTGAATCGCATCTTCAAATGCCACCATGTATTTGTCCCAGTGCTTACGCTGGGCGATGTCGTGTTCATCAAACTTCCAATGCTTGGCGGGGTCATCCAGTCGGGCCTGCAAACGCTCCTTCTGCTCATCTTTGTTGATATGCAGGTAAAACTTGATGATCCGCGTCCCTTCATCGGTTAGCAATCGCTCAAAGTTCCTGATGTGCTCGTATCGGCGGCTCCAGACTTTCTCCGGTACGAAATCATTGACCCTGACAACCAGTACATCTTCATAGTGCGACCGATTGAAAATCGTGATTTCACCCTTACCGGGTGTTTGCTGGTGAACTCGCCACAGGTAGTCGTGGGCATATTCCTCATCGCTTGGCTTCTGAAACCGCGCAATTCGCACGCCGTTCGGGTTCACCCCAGAAAAGACCCGACGGATCGTGCCATCTTTTCCGCCCGTATCCATTGCCTGCAACACAACCAGCAACGACTGTTCATTCTGAGCGAACAGGCGACGTTGTAAGTCGATCAATTCTCGTCGAAGCTCACGAGTTCTGGCTTCAGCATCGGCTCGATCACCGTCAAGGCCTGGGGTCGAAGAGCCGTTTAGTTCACCTAGAGAGTCTTTCTTGTTCAGCTTCAGCCAGCAACGTTTCATTGTCGATCCTGTCATGGGAGTCCAGCGCCGCATCTACCAACCGCCCTTGCCAATCAGGTTCGCAGCTTGAATCGTTGAATCTTACCGGTTGCCGTTTTGGGGAGCTCGGAAACGAATTCGACCCATCGCGGATACTTGTGCGGGGCCAATTTCTCTTTAACGTGCGCCTGCAGCTCCTCGGCCAGCGACTCCCCTGCCTGCGTGCCTTCCTGCAATACCACGAACGCCTTGGGTTTAATCAGCGATGATTCATCGGGCATGCCAACGACCGCTGCCTCAAGCACCGTCTCGTGCGAGGCCAACGCTGACTCCACCTCGAACGGCGACACATACTGCCCGCTGACTTTCAGCATGTCATCGGAGCGTCCGGCATATTGGAAGTAGCCGTCTTCTGTTTGCTGGTACTTGTCACCGCTTCGGGTCCACTCACCTTCAAAGGTCGTTCGGCTACGAATGCGTTGATTCCAGTAGTGGCTCGCGGCACTGGGACCTTTGATAATCAAATCGCCAATCTCACCAACCGCAACCTCGGCTCCCGAATCATTGACAAGTCGAACCTCATAGCCGGGCACTGGTTCGCCTGTCGTGCCATAGCGCACTCGTCCGGGTCGATTCGACAAGAAGATGTGCAACATCTCGGTTGAACCGATACCGTCCAGGATTTCAACGCCGAAGCGCTCGGAGAAACGTTTGCCCACATCTTCTGGCAGCGCCTCACCGGCTGAAGCACACCGCCTTAAACTGAGAGACTCTCTGACTGGCAGACCCTGGGTCGCCAGCATTGCCGCAAATAACGTGGGCACACCATAGAAAATGGTGGGCTGATGCGGGCCCGCCAGACGTGTAAACACGGCGTCGGGTGTTGGTCGCTCAGCCATTAGAACAGCAGTAGCGCCAACTGCCATCGGGAAGGTCAGACCATTGCCCAGGCCATAGGCAAAGAACAACTTGGCGGCGGAAAACACGACATCTTGTTCCTTAAGACCAAGGACTGGTGTGCCATACAGTTCTGCAGTCTGGATCAGGCTTGAATGGATGTGGACCGTTCCCTTGGGTTGCCCGGTCGACCCGGACGAGTAGAGCCAAAAGCACGGCTCGTCTGCACAGGTATTCACCGATTCAAACCGCGTTGATCCCGCTTCACCAGTTTCGTCAATAAAGTAGGCAGACCCGGCATTGGCGATAGGATCGGCGCCAACGGTCACGATCGCCTCCAGGGTGTCAACCGAACTGGTGAGCCCTTTAAACATGCCCAACAAGGGTTCCGACACAAATGCAAGGCGTGCGCGCGAGTCTGCAACCATGAAGGCATAGTCTTCTGCTTTCAAAAGCGTATTGACCGCAACCGGCACAACTCCAGCCTTAATCGCCCCGAGGAAGGCAACCGGCCAGTCCGTAGTGTCCAGCATGCACAGCAGAATTCTTTCCTCACGCCGCACACCCGCCGCCACCAGGGCGTGGGCAAAGTGATCGACGCGGGCAGACAATTCGTCATAGGTGAGCGTGGTGTAGTCGTCGACAAATGCAGCCTTAGACCCCCGGCCGGCCTGCAAATTACGCTCGATCAGATCATGAGCGGCATTGAACTGTCGCGGTACGTTGACAATGGGGGGTTGGGCTGTGTGGTCAGCGCTCGACAGCTCTGGCATTGAACTCTCCGGTGTTCTTGTAGGCTAAGTTTAAATTGAAAAAAGCGCACCACGACTGCCGTGATGCGCCTTTGCTGCCCGTGCAAGCAGTCAGTGCTGGACGTCAATTAGAGTGAGACATATTCATAGTCGACAGCCAAATTGTTAATACCGCGATCAGGCGGCGCAATCCAGTTGGCCATTTTGCCCGGCTCGTGCACTTTGATCATGAGCGACTTTACATAGGCGCGGTCATCATCTGACGGAATCCACTGATAAAGGTTGGCATCATAAGTTTCCTGACTGATTCGCTGGCCCTCAGGGTTCATAGGCACATTAGCCCAGGCGCCAATGCCACGGCGAAAACGCGTCGAAGGCAGCTTCAACCGAAAGTCAAAACCAGCTCGCTCAATGGCCCGGTTCCAGCGCTTGAAGCCAAGCTCGCAATCCTTGACGTATGACAGTCTGACCTCTTCATTCATCGCATTGCGCATCGGCACTTCACGCTGGCCAATCCCCTCACCTTGACCGTTCCAGCCTTCGCTTGGCACGGTCAAGTCAAAGATGGACTCTTTCTCGACATGATCTTCATAGCGGTGCTCATCCGGGCGCCCTTTCAAGCCATTGGCAAACGCCGCTGCCGCGTTGGAAGAGTCTTCGCTGCCGAACAGATCGAGTGATGAGGTAAACCAGAAGTTAATGTAGCGCTGTAACAAAGGCAGATCAATACAGCCCGCTTTACGAATCGCTTCGGGGTCATCGGTCTTTAGCTGGTTCATGACCTCGAGCGTGCGCTTCACGATGCGACCAATACCCGTGTCGCCCACAAACATGTGATGCGCTTCTTCGGTGAGCATGAAACGGCAGGTTCTCGACAACGGATCAAACGCTGACTCAGCAAACGACTTTAGCTGGAACTTACCGTCACGGTCTGTGAAGTAAGTGAACATATACAACGAGAGCCAGTCGTCGATGGGCTCATTAAACGTGCCTAAAATTCTTGAGTTATCTGGGTCACCAGAATGGCGCTCAAGCAACTCTTCTGCTTCTTCACGGCCATCGCGTCCGAAATGAGCATGCAACAAATAGACCATGGCCCACAAATGGCGTCCCTCTTCAACATTGATCTGGAACAGATTACGCATGTCATAAAGGGATGGTGCAATGTGGCCCAGCAAGCGTTGCTGCTCAACCGACGCAGGCTCTGTATCGCCCTGCGTCACGATGAAGCGCCGCAAGACTGAGCGGAATTCACCCGGCACGCTCTGCCAGACTGGCTGACCCATCATGTCGCCAAACCCTATCGTGCGATCCTGTTCGCGGTCGGCCATAAAAATGCCCCAGCGGTAATCTGGCATTGCTACCTTGCCGTAGTCGGCCCAGCCTTTTGCGTCGACTCCAATGGCAGTGCGCAAAAAAACATCGGCCGCTTTAAAGTCGGACGGGCCCGATTCGTCCCACCAATTCAAAAACCTCGGCTGCCAATGCTCGAGTGCCCGCTGCAAGGCGCGATCATTGGCCAGGTTCACATTATTAGGAATGCGATCGGTGTAGTTGATGCTAGACATGTTGTTACTCCTTAAACTCGCTTTGCCGCTTGGGGCGCCAGGATAGGCATCAAATAAGACTATTCAGACTCTCTTGAAATCGAAATCAGGCCGGGAACCGCTACCGTAAACTTTCAGCGCGCCCTCTTCGCCCACGGCATTGGGCCGGTTAAAGATCCAGTTCTGCCACGCGGTCAACCGACCAAAAATGCGGGTGAGCATCGTCTCGGGGCCGCTGAACCGCAGGCTGGCTTCCATCCCTGTTAGCGCGTCGGGCGACAGTGACACTCGCTCTTCTATCGCAATTCGAACCTCATCGGGGTAGTCGAGATCGTCTGGGGTTGCTGTCACGAGCCCTAGTGACTCGCACTGAGCAGGCGTTAGTGCCTGGCCGATCAAGCTGTCATTAACGTCTGCAGGCAAGCTGTCTGAATAGTGGGCTTGCAAGCGCGTCTGTCCGCTTGCCATCGGGTAAACCCCGAAGCCTGAATGCCCTAGCGAGATTGCGGTTTCTTCCCCTGCTTCTGGCGAATCCAGCATGTAACTACGATCAGCAGCAAAAACCAACTCAGCAAATACGCCAGCAAAGCACGAACCAGGTTCTACGAGCGTGAAAATCGAGCGTGAAGAAACATCAAGTCGCGACAATAGCCGCCGCCACGAGCCGGTAACTTCTCTAATAAATCCGTGCTCTCTGTTGGCATGCATAAACTCGTCGTACGCAAGCATCAATGCCGGATCGCCGCTGGTTTTGATCGTCCAAAGGCCAGCCTCGACTTCATTGCTTCGCAATCTCAAAACCGCGTCTTCGAATTGCCTGGCACAGGCCAGAGGCCAAAAATCTGCACCTTGTTCAACTGCCGCATCGGCATTCGCAGGCGGCGCTTCTGATGCGCCGCGCAACAACCATTCAACCTGACGCCCGGCGCGATCGACCTTGACAGTTAGGCAGTCATACTCCAATCCATCAGCCGTCTCAGCCACCTTCAATGGTGTCAAGGCTACAGCCTTGTCCCACTTCCCGCGCTCGCTGCCGAGCGCCAAGCGCGCAGCATGTTCGGCGGTTGCGGTTTCGAACGCGGCCGGCTTGGCGGTATGGTCAACGAGCTTCCAGGTTTTGGCACGGTCAGCTCGCACCCCTTCAGCTGTCGTACAAAACACATCGGCCAGGTCACGGCGCATGCGCCGCTTATCGACCAGACGTGTCAGTCCACCAGTACCCGGTAATACGCCCAGCAACGGCACCTCAGGCAGGCTCACCGTTGAAGACCTGTCATCAATCATCAGAATTTCATCGCAAGCCAGCGCCATTTCATAACCGCCACCGGCGCAAGTACCGTTAACGGCCGCCAGAAACTTAAGGCCACTGTGCTGACTGGAGTCTTCAATGCCGTTGCGTGTCTCATTGGTGAACTTGCAGAAATTCACTTTCCAGGCATGACTTGAAACCCCAAGCATGTAAATGTTGGCGCCTGAGCAGAACATCTTGGCTTTCCCACTCGTGAGCACGACGCACTTAACCGAGGGGTGCTCGTAACGAATCCGGTTGACGGCGTCATTTAATTCAATATCAACACCCAGGTCGTATGAATTGAGCTTGAGCTTGTAGCCCGGGCGCAGACCCGCGTCTTCGTCTATATCTAGTGTGAGCGTGGCTGTGTCACCCTCAACCGCCAAATGCCAGTGCCGATACTGATCAGGGCTGGTCGCAAAGATGACTGAATCACTCGCGTTGCCTGTTGCCTTATCGGCGCTCGTTGCTTCGCTAGGGTTTGCCTCGGTTGTCACGCTCATTGTCGCGGCGCCTTATATCGGTATAGAGCGGTGGAGAATAATGAACGATCGCAGAATTTGCAATAAACTGCGTATCGTTAGTAGGTATATGCATTTTAATTCATCTTGCAGCTTTATTTGAGATCTTATGTATGGAAATTGAAATTCTTGTCGGAACGATGACCGGCACCGCCAACCTGGTCGCTCAGGAAATTGAGCTGACCTATGGCGAAGACGACGTCACGATCAATATCCATCAGATGGATGATTTGACGCCGGCGATTTTCGAGGCGGGTAAAACCTACCTCATCTGCACATCAACTTACGGTCAGGGCGATGTGCCTGACAATGCGATGGCCTTTTACACCGCACTAAACGCCGACAAACCTGACTTGTCACAAGTGAGCTTTGGCGTTCTGGGGCTTGGCGACATGACCTACGCCGACACGTTTAACTATGGCGGGGCAAAGTTTGAAGCGGTGATGCTTGAACTTGGCGCCAGACAAATTGGCGAACGCGCAATCATCGATGCATCGCTTGGCGAATTACCTGAAGATATGGGCGTTGAATGGATGGCTGGATGGCTCGAGCATGCCAAGGAGCATGCGGCCAGTTAAGCGAACAACATTGGATTAAGTTGTCCAAAGTAGAACTTGACTGCACATTTAGTTCATAGCCTCGGGAGGCTGCATGGCTGATCCCAACTAGCGCTCCGCCGATGCGATTAGCGACCATAATCAGAATCGACGCGCGTACATTAAACCGAAGCCATTGCCAATAGGCACTGCAAACAAGCTGCCAGTTTCGTCCAGATGTTTGCCTAAGAGATCCGAAGTGACAAAAACCAGGGGTAAACCTATCAAGTTCTGTCGGAACCGATTGCCTTTTAGATATTTGTCGTCCGAGAGTACGGCTAGGTTATACAGACCAAGCGCCATCAAGCCAATGGTCCTGATTGAGAACTGATACGGACCTTCGCCCGTAGGGTTATCCAAACCGGCCAGTGGTGCGGTAAGCAGTACCGTAGCCCCAAACTCTCGTGGATACTCGGACGCCAGCGCGCTTACCCCGATGGTAAATCCTGTGAACAACACTCCACCGACGATGTTATTGGCTAACCGACTTTGCGCAGCAGCAGCATTGAAGTGAAGACAGGAAATTAAAGCGGCACAGATTAAGTATGGTTTCATTTAGGTATTGCTTATAGCGAAGCGGCTGATCAGTCTTATTCTTGGTACCTGGTAAGGCTTGTGGGGTCTAGCCAATGTCGGCCTTAGGTTGGCAACTCGATTATGGTGAGGTACTAGGTCTAGCTAAGGTCTGCCCGAAACGTTGCCCCGCGCTGTTGTTGCTCCGTGCGCATGGCTCATGAAATTAGACCATCAACCTGCTGTCGTTAGCTTCGCTGCTCGACCCTGAACAGTCGGTCAGCGATGTTCGCGTTGATTCGGTTTATGGCCGGTAGTCTTCTTCGCGCTGATGACGAGTGGCGCCCACCACAACGTTATCGCCAACAATTTCAAAGAGAACAACATAGCCAGTGCCACCGAATGGAACGATCAATTCGCGCGATCGACCGTTGCCCAGTTCTGCCCGACGACATGAGTAGGGCGACCAAGACAGCAGACGCATGCCCTCGCGAATGGCATCCAATGCTCGTTGGGGAATGGCCCAGTTCGGCGTCTCGCTCGCAAGCTCACGTTCGATCGCGAAGTCTTCTAGACGCAAGAGGTCCGCCACTGCTTCTTCCAGTAGCGTCACCGTGTACTTTGCTGTCATCTGGTCGTGCGCTTGCCTGCTGTGCGCTTCGCATCGTCAAGGCGCGTCTGCAGGTCGGCCAGAACGTCGTCAACCGCGTGCCCGCCGCCTTCTTGCTTCCACCGCCCAATCGCGGCCTCGCCACGAGTGACAAACTCTAACTGCATACGACGCCAGGCCGCTGCTGCTACAACCGCTTCTTCGATGAACTGGGTGAGCGACTCGCCTTCACGCAAGACAGACTCAACTTCAGCACGGACTTTGGGCTCGACACGGATAGGCGGAAAGTTGGCAGATCGCATCTGTGTAGTGTATAGCAAACGTGCTACACGAGCAATATCTACAGTGCCCCACACAATGGCTACGGGGCTCATGCCTGGATTAGCCCGCCCGGGAGATGGCCTGAACGGCTGAAAACTGATCGCTATTACCGTCTCCCCCGGCCCTTTGCTGCATGCCAAAATATCAATCGAACGATCAATCGAACATCCGCTTTCGGAATTAGGGCGAACTACACATGACACCGTCCCTACGGTCAAATGCCAACTACTGCAATTAAGCGGAAGACCTGTTCAACAACCGGCAAATCTCATCAACACATGCCTCCAGCGAGCCCGCACTGGTGTTGATCGTTTGGTCTGCCAATTGGTAGAGCGGTTGGCGGCTAGCCAAAATGTGCCGTAACTCACTCATGGCATGTTCGCGTCCACGCATGGGCCGCATATCGCCCTGCTCAACCACCCGATTCATGTGATCTTCGGGCTCGGCTCGCAACCAGACTGTGTAGCAGTGGCTGCGGACCTGAGCATAGGTCGAGTCAGTCGTGACAATTGACCCGCCAGTAGCCAAGACTATGCGCTCTTCCTGCTCAATCAACCTGGCCAGGACTCGCGACTCCGCTTCGCGGTAGGCATCCTGCCCGTACACCGCGAAGATGCCGGCCAGATCGCTACCCATCTCACGCTCAATTTCATGATCCAGTTCTACAAATCTAAAACCGAGCTTTTTAGCAAGCCTTGTCCCAATCGTGGACTTACCCGCACCGCGCAATCCGATCAGCGCAATCCGCGACAAGCGAGCCACGCCTGCCTCACCAAATCGCTGACGCAACAATTCGCTGACTTCTGCCAATTGTCGATCGTCCAACTGACGCAGTCGCCCGATGAGTTCCTGAGCGAGCGGACTTGTAGCAGGGACTCTCTCAAAGGTTCGATCAATTAGCTCGTGCATTGAACAACTGAGGGCGTGCGCCAGTTTACGCAGCAACAACATTGACGCGTTACCGCTGCCAAGCTCCAATTGGGCAAGGTAACGCTCGGAAACCCCAGCTTTGCTGGCTAACTGTTTGCGGGTCAGACCAACTTGCTCACGCCGCGCACGGACTCTCAATCCGAGCGCCTTCAGATAGGCCTGCTCTTCGGTCTCATCTGAATTGGACGGCACCGATTGGGCGGTGGATGCTGCGGTTTCTCGGCGTGGCATTATTGTGCTGCTAAATCCTGATGCCGCAATATAACGCATGCCCTCTGAATCACGCATGACCTACCCATTGGACACCTCTTCCCAGCACCTCGAGATCCGCAAAGTGAACTGGCCCACAGATCAGGTCGTGCGCCGGGCCATTATTTTTCTGCACGAGGGACTCGGCTCAGCAGCTGCGTGGCAGGCCTTCCCCGAGAAGCTTTGCATTGGATGCGGGCTGCCTGGTTTGGTCTACTCCCGGGCAGGCTACGGTCAATCTGCCGGGTTGACGAAGCCATTTGCCCCCGATTTTTTGCACATAGGCGCAAGCATCGAGCTTGACCAATTGCTCATTGAGCAAGGCATTGAGCAAGCAATCCTGGTGGGGCATAGCGATGGCGCGTCAATCGCAATTATTTACGCCGGGCAGCCTCACCAGATGAGCGCTCAAGTGACAGCGTTGGTCGCGATAGCACCGCACCTTTTTGTTGAACCGATTTGTGTGCAGGCGATTGAGCGGTTGTCGCAGAAGGTTCGGGAAGCGCCTGAACGGCTAGCCCTACTTCGCACCCAACATCGCGATATTGACGCACTGTTTGCTGCCTGGACGACGGCCTGGCTGTCGCCCGATTTCCACGATCTCAATCTGCGTGTGGAGGCCACCAACATTGCCTGCCCGGTGCTGGCTGTGCAGGGCGAACATGATCAATACGGAACGCTTGAACAAGTACGAAGCCTGACAGCACTGGCGCCACACGGACAACTCCTGGTGATGCCTGACTGCCGTCACAGCCCTCATGTCGAAGCCACTGCGCCGTTGCTAAAAGCTTGCGAGAACTTTATTCAGGCGGCAGTCGGACGCGCATAACAACTCACCAGGCCAGTAGCAAGCGCTCGGCATGGCAAGCTGATGGTTTACTCGTCGCGCTTGAATCGATTTGAAGCAGAGCGACCAATCGCAGTGGAATTGCTGCGTCCCTGCGAGCGACGCTTGACTCGATCATGGCGATTGCTGAGGTGACGGTTGCGAACACTGCGCGAGCCACGGGTGCGCTGAGCCTTGCCAGAGCGCACCACAGCCTTGGCTTTTTCACCTGGCTTCTTAGACTTCGTGCCACAAGGCGCATCCCGAAAGACGTATCGCCCCTTGGCGCTTTTGCACTTGAACCGCTCGGCAAGAGCAACGTCCGGCGTAATCAGGCTAGCCACCACCAGGGTCAGACCAACAAGCAAACTCGTCTTGACTTTCAGCAGTTGACGGCGACGCAAAGAAACCGGTTGACTGACATGGCGGGCTGGAAGTATTGGCATGGTGACGGCTCAAAAACACGTTGGTCTCGGATAATGCCCATGCCAGCAGTGTTCTTAAGCAGTCATACTTCTCAGCGGTCGATACTTACAGATAAATGGTTATCGAGCAGCCATGCATAGAGGCCGCGTAAAGAGGTCACGCAAAGCGGTACTCACCGCCCTTTTCGAGCGCCTTTTTATAAGCGGGGCGCGCCTGAAAACGTTCAACCCAATCTGACAAAGCGGGGAGCTTGCCGAGCACGCCATAGATTCTGGCCACCTCACCCACAAAGCTCATTTGCACATCGGCCCCACTGAAGGTGTTGCCGACGAACCAGTCTTTGCCAGTGAGCGCCTGATTTAGGAATCCGAGATGGTTGTTGATTTCACTACTGATGCGAGGCTCAAGCGGTGCAGCAGCTTCACCCAGCCTTGAGGTGTAGAGCTTCAACATGAGTGGAAGCATGGCAGAGCCTTCAGCATAGTGAAGCCACTGCTGATACTCGTCATAGTCTGCTGACGCGGTATCGGGCTGCAACCGACCACCGCCGTGTCTGCGGATGATGTAGTCGATGATCGCGGCCGATTCGATGATCGTTTTTTTACCGTCAGTGAGTACGGGAGACTTACCCAGCGGATGCACGGCTTCCAACTCAGGAGGCGCGAGACGGGTTTCTGCATTGCGCTGGTAGGACTTGATTCCGTAAGGCAGAGCCAGTTCTTCAAGAAGCCAAAGTACGCGCTGCGAGCGAGAATCGTTGAGGTGATGGACAACAAGCATAAGATCTCCGAGTAGAAATTGATTGGCGTTAGCTGTGCGGGGCAGGCGACTGGCCGGAGCCCGTCTGAGCCCGCGTCAGCCGGTCAATGATGGCGGCAAAACCTCGCTGTTCAACAGGACGCTCGACGATCAGTTCATCGAGATTGAGCGCATCCAGTTCGCGCAAATCGTCATAGAGTTGGGCCGCAAGGACTGAAGCTGAGGATGGCATGCGCCGCCAAACAAGCGTTGTTTCTGCTTGCGCTTGTGTTTGCGCTTGGATCAGCGGCGGCACCTGGACTGAATAGATAGCAAGGCGTCTTTGCTGCTCGTGCGCACTCTGGGCGATCGCGTTGATTTGCGCTGCTTGCACAAGCCTGAGAGAGGTGTGCGGCGCATAGTGAGCCGCAAGCGTGCCGGCAGCGGCGGGCAATGACGAATTAAGAGAAGTACGTGGCTTAGGCGTATCACCGATATCGACCCCATCGACTGATCTGGCCGACCTAGCGATGGTCGGCACTTCAATCTGGTGCAGTTTTAGGCCCAGGGCCTGAGCAACCGCGCCCGCTTCAATGGCGCCGGGCCTGAGCAGACGAATACGATCTGTGCTGACATCGATGATGGTTGATTCCAGACCAAACTTCGCTGCGCCACCATCAAGCACGAGCGGCGCCTGCGCGCCGTAGTCATCGACAACGTGACTTGCGCGCGTTGGACTGATGCGGCCAAAGCGATTCGCCGATGGCCCAGCGACACCAACGCCCCCGAGTAACTCAAACGCCCTTAACAATGCTTGTGCTGTGGGATGTGAAGGCACCCGAATACCAATCGTAGGATGCCCCGCACAGGCATACGCTGGCATGCCGTCCATGAGGGGGCAGATTAGCGTCATTGGCCCCGGCCAAAAAGCATCTGCGAGCGTACTCGCCGCTGCGTTTAAGTTTCCCCACCGGCGCGCGCCCGCAGCACTAGATACATGAACAATAAGCGGATGGTCAGCCGGCCTGCCCTTAAGCGCGTAGATAGCGCCCACGGCAGACTCGTTGGCCGCGTCCGCCCCAAGCCCATAGACAGTCTCGGTTGGAAACGCAACCAACTGCCCGCTTCTCAAAGCGCTGGCAGCCCTGTCAATAGCATCCTGATCAGGCGCCAGCCCGTCGTCGGGATTCATGCCGTCGGCGGTCCGGCCTGCAGATCTGCCTCGATACGCTGAGCGGTTGCCTGAGCTTGTGCGAGCGAGTCGCCAAGGATCGTGACATGCCCCATTTTGCGACCCATGCGGGCCTGGGCCTTACCGTAAAGATGAAGCTTTGCGCGGGGATGACGCACAACGCCCGACCAATTGGGTTCGTTTGGCTCCTCCGCTCCGTCGGCAAACCAGCTATTGCCCAGAATGTTCAGCATTACCGCCGGCTCGTGCTGTTGCACCCCGCCGAGCGGCCAACCAGCCAGCACCCTGGCCTGTTGTTCAAACTGGCTCGTCAGGCAGGCATCAATGGTGTAGTGACCCGAGTTATGAGGCCTTGGCGCTAATTCGTTGACCAGCAATTCAGTGTCGTTGATCACGAAGAACTCGGCGCACAACACGCCGACATATTCCAGCGTGTGAGCGATACGCACAGTGGCCGCAGTGGCACGCAGCGCAAGCTCGGGGTCGACCCGGGCCGGTACGTTGGAGACGGCCAGTATGCCGTCGCGATGCTCATTCTCGGACACGGGATAAGCAGCTGTTTCGCCCGTGAAACTGCGAGCGACCACCACCGACAACTCGGTCTGCAATGCCAGCCTCGCCTCCAAGACACAGGGCACTTCACCAAATCTCTTGAATGCCTCGATCGCTTGCTCGATATTGTCAACCCGGGCCTGACCCTTGCCGTCATAGCCAAGGCGCGCCACCTTCAAAATGCCGGGTAACAGCGCCGCATCGATGTTTTCAAGGTCTTCGCTTGAATGCACGGGCGCCCATGGCGCAGGATTCAATTCACACTGGCTGATAAACGTTTTTTCGGCAATGCGATCCTGGGCAATAGACACAGCATCATGCCCCGGGCTTACAAGACAATGAGCAGCGAGAAACTGCAGTGCAGTCGCCGGCACATTCTCAAATTCAGTCGTGCAGGCCTGGCACAACTGACCCAGTTCGGCCAGCGCGTTTTCGTCTAGATAGTCCGCCTGAATGTGTCGGTCAGCCACCGAGGCGGCGGGTCCGTTATCGGCCGGATCAAGCACGCACACTTTAAAGCCGATGCTCTGCGCAGCCATACAGAACATCCGACCCAGTTGACCACCGCCCAGCAGGCCTAACCAGGCGCCAGGCGCCAGCGGATGATTCACAGGTTTGCTCATTGGGAATACCCCGGCAGCGTCATAGACTGCGCCGCAAGCGTCTGGCGCGCACGATACTCATCCAGTCTTACTCGCAGCGCTTCGTCAGTTGCTGCCAGCATCGCAGCAGCGAACAGCGCCGCATTCGCGGCGCCCGCTTCGCCAATCGCGAAAGTAGCCACAGGAATACCACGCGGCATTTGCACAATCGACAAAAGCGAATCCTCGCCACGCAAATACTTGCTTGGCACGGGCACGCCAAGCACTGGCACAGATGTCTTTGCGGCAAGCATGCCGGGCAGGTGGGCAGCGCCACCGGCGCCTGCAATAATGGCTCGCAGTCCACTGTCGCGTGCGCCCTGCGCGTAAGCGAACATCTCGTCCGGCATACGGTGGGCAGACACCACCTGCGCTTCATGTGGAATCTCCAATTCGCGCAGTAGATCCGTTGCGTTTTTCATCACGTCCCAGTCACTGCTGGAACCCATGACGACGCCAATCAGGGCTTGCTTTTGTTCGGTCATGTGTTCAGTCATGTTTGCTCCGGCAAACGCTGGCCGGTTATCAGGCGTAGCGCCTCACGATACTTCTCGGCAGTCTGGGCCAGTATTGTGGCCGGCAATGGGGGCGGGGGGGCTGTCTTGGGCCAGTCGGTCAGGCTCTCAAGATAGTCGCGCAAGAACTGCTTATCAAATGACGGTGGCGAAATGCCAAGTTGATACGAATCAACTGGCCAATAACGCGATGAATCGGCAGTCAGAATTTCGTCCATCAGAACGAGCTTGTTGTTATGGTCCAGGCCAAACTCGAACTTGGTGTCCGCAATGATGATGCCGCGCGCTCGCGCATACTCAGCCGCCGTGTTGTACAGGCTCAGGCTGATCGTGCGAATTTCCTCTGCGAGCGTTGCCCCAATGATCTGCGACATTTGATCAAACGAAATATTCTCGTCATGGTCACCCATCTCGGCTTTTGTCGCGGGGGTAAAAATGGGTGCGGGCAATTGTGCTGCCTGTTGCAAGCCGGCAGGCAACTCAATGCCGCAAACGGCTCCGGTGGCTTGATAGTCTTTCCATCCAGAGCCAATGAGATAACCACGCACCACCGCTTCAATAGGCAGCGGCTTGAGTCGCTTGACGACCATTGAGCGGCCAATGACTTGTTTGCGTTCAGCTTCGGCTACCACGGTAACCGGGTCAATTCCGGTCAGGTGATCCGGCACGATCCCTTTGAGCTTATCGAACCAAAACAAAGCCATTTGATTCAATACGCGCCCTTTCCCCGGCACCGGCTCGGCCATGATGACATCGAATGCGGAGATTCGATCGGTGGTCACGATGAGCATCGTTTGGTCATCTATGGCGTAGTTCTCGCGAACTTTGCCGCGCCCCAGCAGCTCGAGAGAGCTGATGCTGCTTTGGTAGAGGGCGCTGTCGTCAGAAGCCGGGGCACCGGTGTCAGGCGGATTTTGTTGGGCGGGCATGCGAGCAAAACCAGTATTGTGCCTGATCAGTTTTGACGCTGACCGGCGCGGTAGGGTTCAAACCAGCCAAGACCCTCAGACGTCTCGCCGCGTGGCCGATACTCGCAACCAATTGCCCCAGTAAAACCGAGCCGATCGATCAGGTCAAACAGGAACGGATAATTCACTTCGCCCAAGTCCGGCTCGTGACGATCTGGCACACCAGCGATCTGAAAATGGTCAACCCACTTCAGATTAGCCTCGATTTTCTTGGCCAGATCACCTTCAACAATCTGGCAGTGATAAAGGTCCATCTGCACTTTCAGGTTGGATGCACCGGTTGCGCTGATCGCAGCAATGGCGTCGGTTTGGGTATTCAGCAAGAAGCCCGGAATATCGCGCGGATTGATCGGCTCTAGCAGGCCGTTCAATCCGGCTTTTGCCAGTTTTTCTGCACCAAGGGCAAGGTTTTCCAGGTAGGTGTGCCATTGCCTGGGTCGATCTGCGATATCGGGGCAGAGCCCTGCCATTAGGTGAATCCGCGGGCAGCCAAGCACCTTGGCATACTCAATCGCCTTGTCGACACCATCGAGAAACTCCTGTTGCCGCCCAGGCAGACTGCAAATGCCTCGCTCATTGGCTTCCCAGTCTCCCGGCGGTGCATTGAACAGCGCCTGCTTGAGCTTGGCTGAGTCCAGTGCGGCCCGAATGTCTTGCGCCGGATGCTCGTAGGGAAACAAGAATTCAACCGCGCTGAAGCCATCACGGGCGGCGGCCGCGAAGCGATCCAGGAACGCGTATTCGGTGTACATCATGGACAAGTTGGCAGCGAAATTCGGCAAGTCAGCACCCGTGCGATGATTCAAAGCAGCAATCATAGCCCCGATCAAATAGGAAACTGCATGAGTTGGCAACCCGAACTGGATGATCTTGCCCGGCGTCAGGCGCTCGCAGCCCAAATGGGCGGCGAAGAAAAGATTGCACGGCATCGTGCGGGCGGCAAGCTGCCAGTGCGCGAGCGAATCAGCGCACTGGCCGACGCCGGCTCGTTTCAGGAAACCGGCTCAATCAGTGGTGTGCCGGTCTATGACGACTCAGGGAACATCATTGACCTGACTCCAACCAATGTTGTGTGCGGACAGGCAAGCATCAATAACCGTCCTGTCTTCATCACTGGCGACGACTTCACGGTTCGTGGTGGCGCCAGCGACGGCGGCTCCAAAGATAAGTTTGTGTTCGCCGAAACCTACGCGAGCCGCTGGAAAATCCCATTGATTCGCCTTGTCGATGGCACCGGCGGTGGGGGCTCAGTAAAGCATCTAGAGACAGCTGGACATACTTTTCTCCCCGATGTCCCGGAATTTTCTGAAATGGCCGATGCACTGGGAAAAGTGCCGGTGGTGGCGCTTGGGCTTGGCTCAGTCGCCGGCATGGGCGCAGCGCGGGTCTGCGCGAGTCATTACTCGGTGATGGTCCAGGGCAGCGCACAGCTATTTGCCGCAGGCCCGCCAGTCGTCGCCCGGGCCGGTGAGACACTCACCAAGGAAGAACTTGGAGGCGCCAGCATCCATGTTGCAAACGGAACGGTCGACGATGCGGTGGCAACCGAAGAGCGGGCATTCGTGCAGGCCAGGCAGTTCCTAAGTTACCTGCCGAGCAGTGCCGAGGACTTACCACCGCGCGCCCTAACCGATGACCCTGGCGACAGGTCCGAAGAAAGCCTGCTCTCGGCAATCCCGCGAGAAGCCCGCAAGGTCTACAAGATCCGGCCGATCCTCGAGACCATCTTCGATCAGAAAAGCTGGTTTGAGATTGGCCGGGGCTGGGGCAAATCAGTGGTGACCGGTCTGGCGCGAATCGATGGCTGGCCAGTGGCCGTGCTTGCGAGTGACCCCTACCACTACGGCGGCGCCTGGACGTCAGATGCGTGCCGAAAAGCCATCAGGCTTGTGGATCTGGCCGAGACCTTCCACTTGCCAGTCGTTCACCTTGTCGACATTCCCGGATTTCGCATTGGTCTGGACGCCGAGCGCAGCGGCGTGATGCGCGCCGGCAGCCAGGCGCTAGTGGCCATCCGCCAGAGCAAAGTCCCGTGGTGCGCGATTGTTATTCGTAAGGCCTACGGGATGGCGGCACTGACACAGCGCAATGGCAGTCATAGTTTCGTGCGGTATGCATGGCCGTCAGCTGAATGGGGGTCGTTGCCAATTGCTGGTGGCGTTCAAGCGGCATACCGCGCTGAGATTGAAGCCGCTGAAGACCCTGATGCCGCTCGCGCGGAGATTGAAGCGAGGCTCGCAAAAGTGCAGTCTCCACTGCGCAGTGCGCACGCATTTAATGTTGAGGAGATTATCGATCCACGCCAAACACGATGCTACTTGAGCAAGTTTGCCAATCTGGCAGCGCCTTTGCGGCGCGGTGAACCCAGACAGTTTACCTACCGCCCCTGATGCCCCTGCCAGAAAGCGCGCGCGGCACTGGCTTCATCGTGCTGATCGAAGTGCCACTCGCGCGGCTCATCAATGTCATAGAAGCCCGGCTCGGTCGTTTCGATTGAGCCGCGCAGTTGTCCACCCGTCTGTTGACATAAGTACAAGAGATGAAAACTGGTATGGGCGGCACCAAACTCGCCGGGTAGGCGGGTGCGAATACGAATGAGCGGGCCGACGGACACTTCAATGCCTGTTTCTTCAACGACTTCTTTGGCACATGATTGCTCTGGCGTCATATTGACATCAGCCCAGCCACCCGGCAGGCACCAGGTGAGATCCTGCACCCGGTTAACCATCAGCAAACCGCCTGCAGCGTCGAACACCGCAGCAGAGACACCAACTTTGGGGGTTGCATAGCCCAACTCGGCGACCAAACGATCGCTGACTGTTGTCGCATCCAACGGGCTCAGGGCAGCGTACTCGCGACTAACAACTGCGAGCAAATGCTGATAACGAACACGATCAAACGGGGCGCGAGAAAACCCGAGCCCCGTTTGTGCAATCGCACGAATCTCTTCGAGCAACTGCAAAAACTCAGACGATGGCGGCGGCATTAGTCAATAGTGGCACGCAGGAACTCCGTGACCGTGCCACATCTATCATCAGTGACGACCACGTCACGGAAAGTAAACGTCTGATCAACACGATCGCCTGGACGGCGAGCGCTAACCACAACATCAAACACGCCCACCTGGTCATAGCCACCTAGCAACGAGGTGACCAGTCCTGAGTCGGTGCGGCGCTCCGGGCGCAGGCGTTCGGTACGACCACGGCCAATGAGATCGCCTTCGGCATCAACCGCAATTCGGTCACCATCTTCAGCGGCAAAAAATTCGACAATTACCGCGGGGTATTCGTACGCCCGGCAGTTATCACGGCGGTATTCATAGCGATAGTCGTAGTAATAGCCGCCCTCATAGTAAAAACCGTCAGAGCCAACCGCAAAATAGCCCTCGCCGCAGGCCGTCAGGACGGCCGCTGCAAGCAATAGCGTGATTCGTTTTGTCAGTCTTTGCACCGTGCCGACCCTCCTGCGGCTGCCTTTGTACAACGCTTAACGCCGAATCATGTTGCGCGTTGACCCGCGACTCGCGGCGAGTCGCAACCCTAACCCACAATCCATCGCCAAGCCGCAACCGTGAGGATACCGCCGCCCATTGCAACAATCAGATTCAACTTACGCATGGCGAGTAACAAGGTGACTAAAGCGCCCGCCATTTCGGCTGGTCTACCCGACACAAATGACGGGATAGCAATAGACACGAGCAGGCAAGACGGCAGGCTATCAAAGAATCTCTGCCAAAACGCCGTTTTGGGAACCCATGCGGCGATCGGCACACCAATAACCCGTGTCAGGTAGCTCACAAGGCCTATTAAGCCGATGGCAAGCCAGGCTTTGTCGAGCGGCATCACGCGCTGTCCGCCGGACTATTCGGCGGACTATTCGCCAGTTCACGACGTTGCTGCGCACCGGCCCCCGTGCCAGTCGCTGAATCACTGCCTGATAGGGCCGCTGCAAAAGCGCCCGCCAGACCGCCCGCCACGATATACAAACTACCCGGCAAAATCTTGTGAATGATGGCCGCTACGCCCGCGGCAACTGCCCAGGGCAGCCAGCTACGCCGCCCGGCATAACTCCCGCCAGCCAATCCCACCAGTGCAGCTGCGACTGCAAAGTCGAGACCCCAGCGGGCCGCCGCTTCTACCGGTATCGGCACAAAAAATCCGATCATGGACGAAATGATCCAGGCAAGATAGGTCACGGTACTGGCACCGAGCAGGAAGCCAACACCGATACCGCCCTGACCCATGCGACGCATACTCAGCGCCCAACTCATGTCGTTGAGCATAAAGAGCGTCAGCATCCGCGCCCCCAGACCTGATCCAGCAAGGGAGAACGCAGGCGCCAAGGTCGCGCCCATGAGTATGTAGCGAGCATTCACCGCAAACACAGCAATCAGCAGCGACGCGATTGACACGTCAACCTGCCAGCGCTCAAGGGCAACGAATTGCGCGGTGCCCGAAAAAACATAGGCACTCATTGCCAGAGTCTGCAATGCATCCATAAGGGGCTGGGCAAGCAAGCCAAAGATAAACCCCCAGGGCGCTGCACTGGCGCCGAGCGGCAGGGCCTCCAGTGCGCCGCGCCTAATATCCGCTGGACGATAGGCGACAAAGAACGGAGCAGGTCGCGGCTTGGTTGATGGCGAGGCAGGGGGTGAATTGAGTTTCATGAGCGACCTGGATCATACTCGCGGCCAGCCAATGCCTTGGCCATGGACAACATCCACCCCCCACTTTGCCCGCCTAGCAAGCTGAGCCCGAGGACCAGATCACGCTAACATTCGCGGATAAAGGAGAAAGCAATTAGCCAGACAAACATCAACGATGGATCGCCAACGAGCAAGGCCGATGCCTCGGCGTCCGTGAGCAAGATTGCAAAGAGGTTGCTTGTCCTGGCACTCGTTTTACTCGTGTCATCGGCCGCACTCGCGAGCCTGATCGCAAAGTCAGCAAGCGCCTGGTGGCTCGCCGACCTTGCCGTTCATTTCAAACTTCAATATCTGCTGATAGGCGCTCTGTGCATTGCGCCGGCGCTATGGTTGAGGCGATGGATCCTCGTGTCACTTTGCCTGTTGTGCATTATTGTCAACACCCAATCGGCAGCACAGTACTTCGCGCCCGCCTACCAAGCGAGCCTGCCAACAGCACAGGCGCCACAAGGCTATGCGCAAGTTCGATTAGCCAGCCTGAACGTCTGGTTTGCGAATGTTGATTACGACGGCGTTGCGGCATGGATCGAACAGACAGACCCCGATATTGTGGTGCTGGTTGAGGTCAACCCTCCCTGGCAAAAGGCGCTCGCGCAACGATTATCGGCCTGGCCTCACCAGCATTACCAAGAGAACGCTGGTCGGACCGGCAAACTCATCCTCTCAAAAACAGAACCTTTGTCTGTCCAATCCATAAGTTCTGCCGACGGCAGACCGCCACTGCTCGCCACCCTTTACATCGATGGGGCGACCTTGCGCGTGGGCGCTGTTCATACTCATTGGCCCATTGGTGCTCGCAACTCGCGCATACGAAACAAAATGCTTGGTGAGATTGCAAAGATCGCGCAAAGCGCGGAAACACCTTTTATTGCGGCCGGCGATTTCAATGTGAGTCCCTTTTCGCCTCACTTTCAGTCCATGCTTTCTGATGGCGGCCTGAGGCGTGCTTCGGCGGGTCGAGGTTGGCAACCCACCTGGCCTCATTTTCTGCCGATTGCAGGGATCGAGATCGATCATGTTCTGGTGCCGCGAAGCATTGCGGTAACGGGGTTCAGCGTTCATAAGGGACTAGGCTCAGATCACCACGGCATCGTCGCTGACCTGGATATCCCCAGGCGTTAGGCAAGACTCTTCAGAAAAAATTCGATCCGAGGGCCCACTGACCTCGCGCTTTTCCGGGCTGGCCAGTTTGGCCACTTGGCGAGCAATCAAAATAACAATAATTGTTACGGTGTTGGTCCCCCGAAAAGGGCAAATGCACGATAGATTTCGGTTTCTGCCCGCCTCGAGCTTTAAACCAATGTCGACTCACACCGGTGACGAACAAACCAACCCAAAGGGTCTGTATCTAGGCTCAGTCAAGTGCCCGTGCTGCAGCACGCCAATGCCCAGCCTGCACATTCCAACCGGCTTGCATCAGATGATGTGGGGCGGTTTCACCTGCCCCACATGCGAGACGACCCTCGATAAGTGGGGCGAGCCTGTCAGGCTGGTATCAGAAACCTAGTTCCTGACTGGCCACGCCCAATAAAAAAAGCCGGTGAATCATCACCGGCTTTTTACTTCGGTCTGGCGTACTGACATGGTGCTTATGTAGTACTTGTGTCGTGCTTAGTCAGCCAGCTTATTCGTTACCAACTAAGCGGCAATCTTCTGCGCCAATTCGCCACTACCATAGCGATCCATCATGACAGACAAGCCAACGGGCTTAATCTTGCTGCCCTGCCCTGCACAACCAAATTGCTCGTAGCGCTGACGCACGATTTCACTGGCGGCTGCACGAGCGGGCTTGAGATAGTCACGCGGGTCAAACTTATCGGGGAACTCAGCCATATATTGACGGATGGCCGCAGTCATCGCGAGCCGGATATCCGTATCAATATTGATCTTGCGAACACCAAACTTAATGGCCTCTTGAATTTCTTCAACCGGCACCCCGTAGGTTTCCTTCATGTCGCCACCAAACTCACGAATGACGGCGAGCAAGTCCTGCGGCACACTGGATGATCCGTGCATAACAAGGTGCGTGTTGGGCAAGCGGCTATTGATTTCTTTGATGCGTGAAATCGCCAGAATGTCTCCGGTCGGTTTGCGTGTGAATTTATACGCACCATGGCTCGTGCCGATGGCGATTGCCAGTGCATCAACCTGAGTGCGATTCACGAAATCTGCGGCTTGATCAGGGTCGGTTAGCAGTTGCTCGCGCGTCATCGTGCCTTCCGCACCATGACCATCTTCTTTGTCGCCTTTCATGGTCTCGAGCGAGCCAAGACAACCCAGTTCGCCCTCGACCGTCACGCCAACCTTATGCGCGAGGTCAACAACGTTCTTGGTGACATCAACGTTGTAGTCATAGCTGGCAATCGTTTTACCGTCTGACTCCAGTGAGCCATCCATCATCACACTTGAGAAGCCCAGATCGATAGCCCCCTGACAAATGTCGGGTGACTGACCGTGATCCTGATGCATGACGATTTTGGCATCAGGGTAGGCCTCAACCGCGGCCTGAATCAGGTGCTTCAGAAATGGCTCACCAGCATATTTGCGGGCACCGGCCGATGCTTGCATGATGACAGGCGCATCCACTTCCTGAGCAGCGCTCATGATGGCCTGTACCTGCTCAAGATTGTTCACATTAAAGGCGGGAATACCGTAACCATTCTCGGCGGCGTGGTCCAGCAGCTGGCGCATGGATACGAGGGGCATGAAAACTCTCCTAGACGTTTGGGATTCGTTAACCCGTATTATTGCCGATGCGCGGCATTGAGGATACGAACTAAGTCGCAGCCAGCGGGTCATTTGTTAGTGGCTGTTAACCTGAAATCACTTATCGGGTCTTCCAGGACAGAGCGGTAATCAGGGAAACGTCCTGCCGATCAAGGTCGCGGCCCGGGTCACTGTTATATCGGAGGGCCAGATTAGTCGTCAGGCTCAATGACTTATTCATCGCAACCGATAACCCAACGTCAAACTCGGCTCGATATTCGCCCTGAGTCGTGAGATTTGGGTAGATCACTAGCCTTTGCTTAAAGGTGGTGTTGGAGGTGAACCGATGAGATGACTCCTGCCCGAGCAGCGCTTCAAATCTTGAGTAGCGCAGCCGGACGGCGCCGCCCACGTTATTAGGCTCCGTGTAGCGATCCTGCGCGTAGCCAATACCGGCAAACACATCAAAACGATCGTCTTCAGTGCGCACAAGATGAATACCACCGCCATTGCCAAATGAATATCTGGACGCAAGCTTTGCAGCCGTATCTCGGAACGCTTCGGTCTGCCCGAAACCGTAAACACCGCGGCTATTGATCTCGCGCTGGTAGCGAGCCCCCAGACGGCCCACCTCGCCAGTGGTTTTGCCGTCAGCCCGGGTGACTTGTGTCTTACCGTAGAACTCAAGCTTCTCAAACAGAGTTGAACGGATGGCATCGGCAGACAGGGTGAGCGAGCTGTTGTCGTTGTTGCCAGTTGAATAAGTGGATCCCACGCCAAATGCATAGCGCCAGCGCCCATCATCTTGTTGAACGCTTTGGGCGATCTGGGCGCCTAAATCACCGCTAAAAACTAACACCAGGCTGGTCAGAGCAACCAAGGCGAAGTGCTTACACGGCGTTGGAGCCCAGATACTGGCAACCTGCATCGGGTCAGATTTTCTCGCCAACCCGAACAATCGTCAGGGAGTTCGTACCGCCGGATTTGCCGATCGGATCACCAATCGTAATGACCACGAGATCACCCTTTTCAACCACGCCGGCTTCCAGCAGCTTATTTTCGGTTTCGAGTAGTAACTCTTTGCGTGAGCTACTTTGCGCCATTAGGATCGGATGGACCTCGCGGTAAAGCGTGAGCCGCCGACGAGTCCTTTCCTCAGGGGTGAGTGCATAGATGGGCACACCTGAATCAAGGCGCGACATCCAAAGTGCAGTAGACCCAGACTGAGTCAGCGCAACAATCGCTTTGACACCCATGTGATGGGCAATAAAAAGCGCGCTCATCGCGATGGATTGATCGATGCGGGTGAACGTTCTATTCAGAAACTCGGTGTCGAGTGGAACGCTCTGGGATTTATCCGCCTCACGGCACACTCTGTCCATCGCCTCAACGGCCTGCACCGGATAGTCACCCGCGGCGGTTTCCGCCGACAACATCACAGCATCCGTGCCATCCAACACGGCGTTGGCGACATCGCTCACCTCTGCCCGCGTTGGCACGGGCGACTGAATCATGGACTCCATCATTTGCGTGGCCGTGATGGTGAGCTTGTTCATCTCACGGGCCAGTCGAATCATTCGTTTCTGTAGCGCCGGCACTGCCGCATCGCCCACTTCAACCGCGAGGTCGCCACGCGCAACCATGATGGCGTCGGACGCGCCCAGGATCTCTTCGAGATTATCGATGGCCTCGTAACGCTCGATCTTAGCCACCATGCGCGCCTTGCCGCCCGCCGCGCGGGCCAGTTCGCGAGCCATGTACATGTCAGCAGCATTCTTGGGAAAAGACACCGCGATAAAGTCCGCCTCGAATGCAACGGCGGTGCGAATATCATCCATGTCTTTTGACGTAAGTGCCGGCGCCGACAGACCACCACCCTGGCGATTAATCCCTTTGCGATCGGACAGATCGCCGCGCATCGTCACCGTGCATTCGATGGTGCTTTCAGTGACCCGGTCGACCTGCATCATCATGCGTCCGTCATTGAGCAACAGCGTGTCGCCGGCGGCGACGTCGTTGACCAGTTCCGGATAGTCAAGACCTACGCGTTCCTGATTGCCTTCAGTACAGTGAATGTCGAACGTGAATTTGTCGCCCTTTTCGAGCTGGATCGGACCGTCCACGAATTGGCCGATTCGGATTTTCGGGCCTTGCAGATCTGCCAGAATGCCAATATCCCGCCCCAGGCGCTGAGCCGTGGCTCTGACAGTTTCGACGGCTTGTGTATGGTCTGCCGCTGTGCCGTGCGAAAAGTTCACCCGCACAACATTCATGCCTGCCAGAATCAGTTGCTCGAGTTTCTCGGGAGCATTCGATGCAGGTCCAATGGTGGCAACAATTTTGGTTGCTCGCGGTACAGGGTGAAACATAATGTGCCCTTAGCAGTTGTCCAAGGGTTATTGTGCACGACGTGCGTCCGCTAACACGCGATTGTTGCCGACAAATTCGGGCAGGCACTCTCTTGTTAGTAGCCTGAGGGAATTGATGTCTCGAAAGCGCGACGAGACGGAGGTTTCGCCGCGCTCTTTCCCCCTGCTTTTTTGACCGCTTAGGCGCGCTCTGTTAGTGCAACCACTGCTGGCAATGGATTGCCTTCCAAAAACTCCAGGAAAGCGCCGCCGCCCGTGGAGATGTAACCGATATCACCCGCAATATCGTACTTGGCGATGGCTGCAAGCGTGTCGCCACCGCCGGCAATCGAAAAGCCCGCCGAACCCGCGATCGCTCGGGCCACAACTTCGGTTCCCTTGGAGAACGCGTCAAACTCGAAAACGCCCACTGGTCCGTTCCAGACAATCGTGCCAGCATCCGACAACAGACCAGCAAGTTCCTGGGCCGTGTTGGGGCCAATATCCAGAATCAGGTCTTTCTCGCCCACATCAGACACGGATTTAACCGAGGCGGACGCGTCGGCGGAAAACGAAGTTGCGCAGACAACGTCAACAGGAATGGGCACCTGCGCACCACGATCTGACATGATCTTAATGATCTCAGCGGCCTGCTCGACGAGATCAGGCTCAGCCAAAGAGGCGCCAATTGGGTGGCCGGCGGCGAGCAGAAAGGTGTTGGCAATGCCGCCGCCCACAATCAGACGGTCAACTTTGGCAGCGAGGCTCTTGAGGATGGTGAGCTTGGTCGAGACCTTGGAGCCCGCAACGATAGCCACCAGCGGCCTCGCTGGATCACCCAGAGCCTTACCCAGAGCGTCCAGTTCCGCCGATAGCAACGGCCCGGCACAAGCGATTGGCGCAAGCTGGGCAATGCCATGGGTTGTCGCCTCGGCGCGGTGCGCCGTACCAAATGCATCATTCACGTAGACATCGCAAAGCGCGGCCATTTTTTTGGCCAGCCCGGCATCATTCTTTTTCTCGCCAACGTTTCCACGACAGTTCTCGAGCAAAACAACTTCACCCGGCTCAACCGCAAAACCGCCGTCTATCCAGTCTGCCTGCAAGCGCACCGGCTGACCCAGGCGCTCCGACATGAGCGCCGCCACCGGAGCAAGAGAATCTGCCTCAGTCAGAGCGCCTTCTTTTGGGCGCCCCAGGTGCGACGTCACCATGACGGCCGCGCCCTGGCCAAGGCAATGCTCAATGGCCGGCAAGGACGCGCGAATGCGCGTGTCATCAGTGATACCACCCTGATCATCTTGCGGGACATTCAAATCTGCACGAATGAAAACGCGCTTTCCCTGCAGTGCCTGATCCGACAAACGTTTGAAGTTCATCATGACTTAGGCGTTCATCAGGGCCTGAGTGGTATCGAGCATCCGATTCGAGAAACCCCACTCGTTGTCATACCAACTTGAAACCTTGACGAGTCGGCCT
Organism: Burkholderiaceae bacterium; assembly: GCA_045106815.1. GTDB lineage: Bacteria > Pseudomonadota > Gammaproteobacteria > Burkholderiales > Burkholderiaceae_E > JAUIAI01. The sequence goes on from JBGCFG010000056.1 coordinate 70,992, forward strand.
GACACCTTGGTCAGAGAGGCTTCATAGGTGCTCGAGGCAGGATTGTGGTTGAAGTCAATCGAGACCAGCGGCTCTGCGTTGTATTCGAGAATGCCTTTGAGAGGGCCGTTGGAGGCAGTCATCATCAGCTCATTGATCTCATCAACAGTGGTGTCGCGCTTGGCAACAAACGACAGATCAACAATGGACACATTAATGGTCGGGACGCGCATCGCGTAACCGTCGAGCTTACCAGCCAACTCAGGCAACACCAGACCTACCGCCTTAGCAGCACCCGTGCTGGTAGGGATCATTGAACTGGTCGCAGAGCGGGCACGACGCAGATCCGAGTGGTAAACATCCGTCAACACCTGGTCATTCGTGTAGGCGTGGATGGTCGTCATCAAACCGTTCTCAAGTCCGATAGCATCATGCAACGGCTTGACCAATGGGGCCAGGCAGTTGGTAGTGCATGAGGCATTTGAAATGACCGTATGCTCGGGCTTAAGCACATCATGGTTGACGCCATAAACAATCGTGGCATCAACATCATTACCGCCCGGTGCGGAGATGATGACCTTCTTGGCGCCACCTGCCAAATGAGCGCTGGCTTTCTCTTTACTCGCGAAAAAGCCGGTGCACTCCATGACGACATCAACATTCAAATCCTTCCAGGGTAATTTGGAAGGATCGCGCTCAGCGAGGACTTTGATTTTGTCGCCGTTGACAATCATGTGATCGCCGTCGACCGACACCTCAGCATTGAAGCGACCATGAGCCGTATCGTATTGAGTTAGGTGGGCATTGACTTTGGCATCGCCAAGGTCGTTGATTGCGACAATCTCGATGGGGTGCTTTTTGCCGCCCTCATAGTGAGCTCTGAGCACATTACGGCCGATGCGGCCGTATCCGTTAATCGCAACGCGAGTTGTCATGGTGTTCCTCAAATAGAAGATTAAAAAGAAAATTCATGGGCGCTCATTACTCGCCAGCGCCCTGCAACACGGTGATCACCGTATCAGCGAGATTTCGTGGTGTCAGACCGAATAGGTCAAACACTTGCCCCGCGGGCGCCGACTCGCCAAACCGGTCTACGCCAACGACAGCACTGGCGCCGTATTTCCACCAAAAGTCTGTCACGCCTGCCTCAACCGCGATGCGCGGTAAATTCTGCGGCAATACGCGATTTTTGTATGTGATTTCCTGCCGATCAAACAAATTAGTGCAAGGCATTGAAACGACCCTGACGGCAATCCCTTCATCCGCCAGTAGGGCTCTGGCCTGCATGGCCAATTGCACTTCGGAGCCGGTGGCAATAATGACCGCCTCGGCCTCAGAGGCATCCCTCAGAACGTAGCCGCCATGGTGAATTGCCTCGATCTGAGCCGCAGAGCGACTCTGGGGCTCGAGTCCCTGACGACTCAACAGCAGCGCCGACGGTCCATCCTGACGCTCAATACTATTGAGCCACGCAACGGCGGTTTCGGTCTCATCTCCTGGCCGCCAGACATCCAATCCGGGCACCATGCGCAGACTGGCAGCATGTTCAACGGCCTGGTGAGTAGGGCCATCTTCGCCCAGGCCAATCGAGTCATGGGTGAATACATGAATCACCCTTAGCTTCATTAGAGCGGCCATGCGGATCGCGTTTCGCGAGTAATCCGAAAATGTCAGGAACGTCCCAACATACGGAATCAAGCCGCCATGCAACGCCATGCCATTGGCAATGGCGGCCATGCCAAACTCTCGAACCCCGAAATTGATATGGCGGCCATCATTCAATTCGCCCCGGTCGGCGCGGCGCAAAGCGCCCGCCCCCTCAAATAGTGTCAAGTTGCTACCGGTTAGGTCTGCAGACCCCCCGATGAGTTCGGGCAGGCGTGGACCAAACTGGTTCAGGGCCAGTTGCGAGGCCTTGCGGCTGGCAATCTTGGCTGGCTGATTGACCGCATGATCGATAGCAGCATCCATCGCATCATCGATTTGCCCGGACAAACGCCCCTGCATCCGCCGTTCGAACTCAGCCGCAAGCACAGGCTCGGCCTTCTTGTATTGGGCAAATTGCTTGCTCCACTCGGCCTGGCTGGCCTGTCCTCGCTTGCGGGCATCCCAGTCGGAGCGGATGGATTTGGGAATGTCAAAAGGCTCATGGGGCCACCCCATGGCTTCCCGGGTGAGCGCAATCTCCTCAGCCCCGAGCGCTTCGCCATGCGCCTTGGCCGTGCCGGCGCGGTTGGGTGAACCTTTGCCAATCACGGTTTTGCAGGCAATCAGCGTAGGCGCAAAAACGCCATCACGGCCCTCGCGTGCCCATTGCGATGCCTGCTCAATGGCTTCGCGTACAGCCCAAACATCATGGCCATCAATGTCAGCAATGACATGCCACCCATAAGCCTCAAAGCGCTTAACGGTATCGTCGCCGAACCAATGCTCGGTATTACCGTCAATTGAAATTTGATTGTCGTCATAGAGTGCAACCAGGCGGGATAAGCCGAGCGTGCCCGCGAGCGAACACGCCTCATGCGAAACCCCTTCCATCAGGCATCCGTCACCGAGGAACACCCAAGTGAGGTGGTCAACAATGGCATGGCCAGGGCGATTGAATTCGCCAGCCAACCTGCGTTCAGCCATCGCCATGCCTACCGCGTTTGCCAGTCCCTGACCAAGTGGACCAGTCGTCGTCTCAACACCCGGCGTAATGCCAATTTCCGGGTGTCCCGGCGTACGGGAATGAAGTTGACGAAACTGGCGCAAGTCATCGATCGACAAGTCATACCCTGTCAGATGTAACAACGCATAGATCAACATCGATCCATGGCCGTTCGAGAGCACGAAGCGGTCTCGGTCGGGCCAGGCCGGGTCAACCGGGTTGTGCTTTAGAGGCCCTGCCCATAGGGCAACCGCAATCTCCGCCATGCCCATTGGCATGCCAGGATGGCCCGAGTTGGCGGTTTGAACGGCATCGAATGCCAAGGCCCTAAGGGCGTCGGCCATAGGCTGCGTGTCGATGAGAATGCTCCAGTCGGTGAAGTTTCAATCCGGGCGGTCGCCCTTACCGCGTGTTGACTGCGCCATCACGACGCAAATACTCGCCAGCAAACTGTAGGCACTTTGCCCGGGCGGCCGCTTGTGTGTTCGGTCATATCGGGTGTTTGGCACGGCGCCTCACACCTTCCCAGCTATCGGCCGTGATGGTAGCAAATCGCGCGTGGGCTATACTTTTGCGCGCATTATCAGCGGGCACTTTCAGGTCTCTGACACCACTTCTAGAGATGTGCACATACCGATGGCCACCTCGCATGCAGGCCAACCGAATATCAGACCCAGTCAAAAACGGAATGGGAACGAGCGCGAACAAGCACTGACGAGCTCTGACAAACGCGAAGAAACAAGCGCCAAGACACCTGGAATCAAGAAAAAATGCAAGGACTTCATCTGACCGCTGATCTTTATCATTGTCGCTGCGACGCTGACCTGCTGATCGTTGCCGGCAAATTGTCCGCGCTTTGCGACTCTTTGGTGAAGCAAGCGGGCCTGACAACGGTTGATGAGAAGTTTTTTACCTTCCCCGAGTATGAAGGTGAAGCCGGAGGCGTGACGGGCGCCGTTTTGCTGGCTGAATCGCACCTCGCACTACATACCTGGCCGGAACGAGCAGGCGTTACGCTCGATGTCTATGTGTGTAACTTCACCACCGACAATTCAATGAAGGCCGAGCGCCTGCTCGACAATCTCATCATCGAATTTGCCCCGGACAGCCAAAACACCAACCGCATTTTGCGCGGTTCCGCTGACCCCGAAAGCAAGGCCGATGAACTCCTGATCGAATGGCTCAACCCTTACTCGGCTTACGGATATCGCGCGCTCAAGCGCCTGGAAACGACCCGCACGCCCTATCAGACCCTTGAAGTGTTTGACACGCCTCAGTTCGGTAAGTTATTTCGACTTGATGGCTGTTACATGACGAGTGAGCGAGATGAGTTTTTCTACCACGAGCCCATCATTCATACGGCCGCGATCTCACATGCCCAGCCGAAAAGAGCGCTGGTCATTGGCGGCGGCGATGGTGGTTCGAGCGAAGAACTGCTGAAGTATGAATCGATGGAGCGCGTTCTGATGGTCGAACTCGACCCGGACGTCGTGAGAGTGGCAAAGCAGTATCTGGACAAAGTCCATCGCGGGGCGTTCGATGACCCCCGTCTTGAAGTCAGGATTGGCGATGGCTATGAGTTTGTTGAAACAACTGAAGAACGCTTCGACCTGGTCGTGCTCGACCTGACCGACCCTGATACGCCAGCCCATGATCTATACACCCAGAAATTTTTTGAACTCATCAAGCGGGTAATGAATGAAGGCGCATTTCTGACCTTGCATATCGGATCACCAATCTTCAAGCCCGAAGTGGTTGCCCGGCATGTCACCTCATTGAAAGCTGTGTTCAAGCATGTGCGACCCATGGGCGTCTACATTCCGCTATACGGTACTTATTGGGGGCTCGCCTGCGCATCGGATGAGATTGACCCGCTTACGCTATCGGCTGATGAAGTCGATAAGCGGATCAGTTCACGGAATATCGGCGACCTCGAGTTCTACAACGGCCAGATGCACCACGCCGTGTTTGCACTGCCAAACTACTACCGACGGATCGTTGACGGTGAACCCCAAGGGTGATCCCACGCGTTTACCTGCCGCCCGAAAGCCAGCAGCAGGCGCGGGTCGAACTTGATCCGGAGCAAAGCCTCTATCTTTGTCAGGCGCTTCGACTCAAGGCGGGTGAATCAATACAGGTGTTCGATGGGCTTGGCGGTCGTCGCAGTGCCAAGCTTGTCCAAGCTAACCGTAAATCCTGTGAGATCAGCCTGGGGCCTTCTGAAGCAGGTGTACCCGCTGGTCCGCTGAACATCACCCTCATTCAGGGGATCGCGCAGGGTGATCGGATGGACTGGGTGATCGAAAAAGCGGTTGAGCTCGGTGTGCGTTGCATCGTGCCAGTGCAAACCCGGCGAGCTCAGGTCAGGTTAAGCGATGATCGCGCAGGCAAGCGGGTAAAACATTGGCGACGGATCGCAGTTGCTGCCTGTCGACAGTCTGGGCGTGATGATCTGCCCGTCATTAAGCCGGTAAACGCATTGCGTGATGCGCTCGACGGATTTGCTCCCGCCTCTGGCCCCTCGGCGCACTTTGTTTTGCAGCCTGAAAGCCTTAGTCTGCTCAGTACCGCTGTGAATAAAAAAACGCCTGCCCCGCAAGCCGTGAGTCTACTTATTGGCCCGGAAAGCGGTCTAGCCGACGATGAAGTGCACCATGCGCGCGACCAGCAATGGCAGGCGGTGGGTCTTGGCCCAAGAGTGTTGCGAACAGAAACAGCCGGGCTCGTCGCGGTCTCCATCGTGCAGGCCGCATGGGGCGATTTGGCAAGCTGTGCCAAACCGTCAATCTGAGCGGTTTAGGGCTTGTCTAGTCAGTCAGGTAGCGGGTATGTTCCGGGCTGGCAGTTATAAAACGAACGGAGAAGAACTCAATGAACATCCTAAATACAGTTATGGGCGCTCTCGGCGGCGGTGGCGATAACAACCAACTGATGTCAGTGGTCATGGGAATGCTTAACGGCAACGAGAATGAAGAAGGCAACGCCATGGGCAACCTGCTTCAGCAATTCCAAGAGGGTGGCCTGGGCGACGCGGTGCAGTCCTGGCTGGGGTCCGGCGAGAACATGCCTATTTCAGCAGAGCAGTTGTCCAGCGTTTTTGGTTCAGAGAAAATCGCTGAAATTGCGCAGCAAGCAGGCGTTTCGACCGATGATATCTCTGGCCAGCTAGCCAACATGTTGCCTCAGGCAGTCGATAAACTGACTCCCGATGGTGAAGTGCCGAGCGGTAGTCTGGACCTAGGGTCACTGGCATCCATGCTGGGCGGTATGCTGGGCAAATAAGCTAGGACTCTCGTGCTCACCTAAAGGCGGCTTTCGGGCCGCCTTTTCTATTTTGTGACGGAGTAGAAAACGCGAAAGCCGGTGTCATGATCGTCGAAGAAATCAGCCGCATCCCGGAAAACATCCAGCAAGGCGTTTCTCGATTTGGCATCAAACTCATCACCATCAGGCAATTTCTCAAGCACCATCAAAAAGCCTGGCTTGTCCGCTCGCCGATCTGCCACCAGATCTGTCAGGCAATCGTAAAGGGCATCGAGGTTCATACCAAAATGCTCAGGCAGTCGAAAATCACGGCCGATAGCCGCCATCACCGACTTTTTGTCAGTTGCGACAGAACAATCTGCATGTAAAAACACCTGATCTGCCGCCTCAGCAGCGCGCACCAAAGCGGGCAGGTCATAAGCATTGAGGGGCAGGACAGCTTGTTGAGGGATATTCGAAAGCAGACTCATCGGTCATCCTCGGCAATGAGCCGGAAACTGTCATAGTGATCGTCGGTGTAGTACATCCGATTCGGTGCCTTTCTGGGCCCGCCCGCCACAATGCGGCGCGCCCCGCGGTGATTCAGGCCGGGGGTGTCAACCGTGTACTCACGATAGTAGCCGCGCTCTTTTTGGGGCAGGCGCTTTTCACGGTTTTGAAAGACCGTGCCATCTTTCTTGTAGGGAAATGGTCCGCCCTGTCGGATCAGGGTCAGCGTCTGTTTGGCCTGTACAGGCAGCGAAGCTTCGGCAATCGTGTTTGAGTTGCCGCGCTGTGCCTGGCTGGAAGACGTCGGCGAAGCGCCCTGATCACCACCAGGGGGAGTGCCAAGATAGCTGACAGCAGCAATCGCAAGCGCGACGACCAGGGTAATAAGTCTTGATTTGCTCATCGCCCCATCCTAATGCACTTTCGAACCGGTGCATCGATTCAGGCGAAATAAATCAATCGCTACAAGCGCCCACACTCTGCTGGCATGGTCATAACTTGCAACGACTTGTTAAACCGGAATCTGCTCGTCTGCGGCTATCTCATCCGCAAAAGTCAACGTGTTGGCGTCAAGCGCATCTGAACCATCACGCTCTTCATTCGAGCGATCAGGGGGCAAAGGCTTGCCGCCGACGGATTCAATCGCGCGATCAATTGATGCTTTGTCCTCAATTCGGACAAGTTCGCCATCATCGAGCATCTGGGCAAACTCTTCTCGATCAAAGGATTGTGCGAAGTCAGGAAATCGAGATAACGCAAACAACTTACGCGCCGGGCTGATAAAGGCCAGCTTGACCGCAAACGGTGCAATGCCTTCGATTCGTAACTCAAACCGTTGCCCACGTTTGAGCGAATCCAAACTCACACCGCTACTGCGCACGGTTGGTGCAGGTGCTTGCTCCGCCGGCCGTTCCAGCCCGCCAATGAAATGAACCGAACCGTCTTCCTTCATAGTGATCGGAGCATCCGCCCGGTGAGCCGAGCGCTCAGCCTGTTTCGCCTCGTCAATGATGCGGGTGTGCCATTTCATCAACTCATCGAAAAACCGGGTGTGCTGACCGTCCTGAGCGTCAATTGATTTGAGCCCCTCAACAATCCCCATGATCATTTTGGGGAGCATGACGGCCATCTTGCGCACTTCGCCGCCAGCCTTGGGGCCAATCGACCAAATGAGCTTTTCAGCGATTTCAAGTCGCTCTGACCAGAGTCCCTCTGAGCCAAGGCGATGATCTTCCAAACGCGCCGCAACCATGACTTCCAGCCACCACTCATCCAGGAAAGACTGAACGAACTCCGGCGTCAGCATATCGGCCCGAGCCTTGAGCTCAGCGCTCGCCTGATCGCGGGCAAGCGTTTCGATTTCATCCAATTCGGTATCGCGCGCAAGATCAGCGAGTTTCATCGCCCGCCGTTCGTTCTCAGCTGCTTCCAGTAAAGCCAGCTTGTCGACACCATTCTCGAAAACGCGCAAATCACGGTCAAACTCGGCCAGCACCCAATCAATCAACTCGATCAGGCCGCGCGTAAAGTGACTGTCTTCTGCAGTGTCCGTCTCTGGATCGCAACTGATATCAGTGGTGCGATCAATCATCCGGCGCATCGGATGCTGGCGAGACGCAAAGAAACTGCGATCCAACAGCGCTGCTTTGACGGCTACAACTTGCAGACGCAACAATTGCTGCTTGATGATCGCCGGAATGCGGGGGTCTTGCTCAAGAAACCCAAAGATCAGCGAAACGATCTCGACCGTGAGTTTGTCAAGCGGCGAACCCATTTCACGGGTTTGTTCCGATAGGTCTCGAAGCCCCTCCGGCTGCGCGTGTGACTCATCCGTTTCCAGCGTCTGGATATTGTCGAGTGCACTAATGAGGTTTGCCTCGGGCTCTGGCATCGGCAGATCAGCCACGCCGAAGTTCTTCGGCTCGGTCAGCATCTGAACGGCAGAGCTGCGGGCCTCCTGACCACCGGCGGCTACTTCCTTGGCCAGGACATCCAGAATCGCTTCGCGTTTTTCCTTGTCTTTTGGCAGTAAGAAGCTCTCACCCTCTTCGCCCATCGCCTTTTCGACTGCCTGATCAGCCGGTTGCTCGCCTTCTTTATACGGCTTGCCTGTATCCGGATTAATCGCAACCCGAGGCTTGATCTTTGGCAATACCTGACTCGCGCGCAGGTGCTCGTTAACTGACAGGTAAACCGTGTTCAGTTGTGAAGCCACGTGTGGAGCGAATGCCTCGAGCAAGGCCGTCTTGACCTCAGTTTCTCCGTCTATCTGATCAACAGACGCCTTCAGCGCTTCAAAAACTGCCTCAGGGGCAGCAGGCTGTTCGTCTTCATCAAACCACTCACGGCCAACCAGGGCGGCCAGGCGGGCTCTCATCCCAAGGACTTGCTCCGGGTCGAGTTTGCCGCGCGCGCGTTCAATGAGTTGTTGAACCTTCAGGCGATCTCGCATGAGGCTCTCATCGACCAGAGACAATTCAACTTCATCAGTATCGCTGTCTACCGGTAAGGCCGACGTTCCCATCAATCGCTTTTGAAACAGGTCAGCGAAAGACTGGCGAAACTGACCTTCAATTTCGGCACTATGCTGGGTGATCAGATTCACCGCGTCGAGCAGAGCTCTCTGCTCGGTCGGTTCTTTAGCGCTGGAGGCTGCTTCGTTCAGCTCCAGACTCATTTTGTTCAGCGCATCGCTGATGACTTCGCTCAGCCGGTTGACGACGCTATTCCTGCTTTCGCGCAGCAGCTCATTGCGACGCGACTGGGGAATATCCAGTTCATCAATGACAGGAGCGGTCAACCCGGTATTGGTATCGCCTCCTACTTCTTCGGTTTCAACATGCATGGCGGTCAGAGCAACAAAATAGACAAGCTGGCCTGACACACTACGAAGGACACTGTTACGGGTCAATAACGCTCAGCCAGTCGGTCACCCGGCGAGCGAAGTCGGCCGACCAACGGTCGACTCATGCGCACCAACGAGTCACCCCAAACGCCTATTTCGCGAGTCGCTGACTGCGAACGTCGACAGCTGTCCAGGCTGTCATGTTCACGATTCGACGAACCGTCGCTGACGGCGTCAGGATGTGGACTGGCTGGGCTGCACCAAGCAGGACAGGCCCAACGGCCACATTCTGTCCGGCCGCGGCTTTGAGCAGGTTATAAGAGATGTTGGCGGCATCCAGATCGGGAAGGACGAGCAGGTTCGCCTGCCCCTTCAAGCTTGCTCGGGGCATCATCGCGTGTAGTTGCTGAGCATTTAACGCAGCATCGCCGTGCATCTCTCCGTCTACTTCCAGATCAGGCGCCCGTTCGCGAACCAGGGCTAGGGCCTGACGCACCTTCTGTGCGCTTGGGTGCATGGAAGACCCAAAATTGGAGTGTGAAAGCATGGCCACCCTGGCCGGCATACCGAATCGTTGCAATTCTTCTGCGGCCATGATCGTAAGCTCGGCCAGTTCATGTGCGTTAGGGGCGTGGTTCACATGCGTGTCGACCAGTGTTACCTGTTGACCTGGCAGCATCAGCGTGTTCATAGCGCCATAAACCGTTGCGCCCGGACGTTTACCAATCACTTGATCGATAAAGTGCAGATGCTCGCTGAACGCACCGAAGGTTCCACAGACCATGCCATCGGCCTCACCCCGATGAATCATCATCGACCCGATGAGCGTGTGGCGTCGTCGCATCTCAGTGCGCGCCAATTGCTCCGTAACACCGCGCCTGTCGGTGAGCTCATGATAGGCCTGCCAGTATTCGCGGTACCGCTCATCTCGATCAGGATTAACAAGCTCAAATTCTTGGTCTGGGCGAATCCTCAGGCCATAGCGCTCGATGTTCATTTGGACAACTGCTGGTCGACCAATGATGATCGGCCGTGCGATACCCTCATCAGAAACCACCTGTACAGCGCGCAAAACTCTTTCATCTTCGCCTTCGGCAAATACCACCCGCGCGTCGGGTGCATTGCGGGCGGAAGCAAAGATGGGCTTCATGAAGTTGCCCGAGTGATAAACGAACTGTTGTAACTGTGTACGGTACACATCGAAGTCGTCGATGGGCCGCTTGGCAACGCCACTGTCCATCGCGGCCTTCGCCACCGCGGGCGCTATTAGCGCTATCAGGCGCGGATCAAACGGCTTGGGAATCAGGTGCTCCGGACCAAAAGAAGACGCCCCGCTGCCATAAGCTGCTGTGACGAGATCGGATTGCTCGGCACGCGCCAACTCAGCCACCGCGTTTACCGCTGCTATCTCCATTTGACGGTTGATCGTGGTGGCGCCCACATCCAGCGCGCCGCGAAAAATGAAAGGGAAGCACAGGACGTTGTTGACCTGGTTCGGGTAATCCGTGCGCCCGGTGGCGATCACGGCATCGTCGCGAACTTTGCGCACGTCTTCTGGCAGGATTTCCGGATTAGGGTTGGCCAGCGCAAAGATGATCGGACTCGCTGCCATCGTCGCGACCATTTCCGGCTTCAAGACGCCGCCGGCTGACAAGCCCAGAAACGCATCGGCCCCTTCAATGACTTGTGCCAGGGTTCGATGATCGCTGGCTTGAGCGTATCTGGCCTTCTTCTCATCCATCAGGACAGTGCGGCCCTCGTAGACAAGCCCCTCAATATCTGTCACCCAGATATTCTCGAGCGGCATGCCCAGATCAACCAGCAAATCCAGACAGGCTAGCGCGGCCGCGCCGGCACCCGAGACAACAAGCTTGATGTCAGCAACCTTTTTCCCCACCACCCTCAGACCATTCAGCATCGCTGCGCCGACCACAATCGCAGTGCCATGCTGATCATCATGAAACACCGGTATCGACATCCGCTCGCGAAGCTTCTTCTCGACATAAAAGCAATCTGGCGCCTTGATGTCTTCGAGGTTGACACCACCAAACGTGGGCTCGAGCGCAGCAATCACATCAACCAGTTTGTCCAGATCAGTCTCATCAACCTCAAGATCAAACACATCAATGCCAGCGAACTTCTTAAACAGAACCGCCTTGCCTTCCATCACGGGTTTGGAGGCAAGTGCGCCAATGTCGCCAAGCCCTAGTACCGCAGTGCCATTCGTCACCACCGCCACCAGATTCCCACGAGCCGTGTATTTGAATGCATTGTCAGCATCCGCAACGATCTCCTCGCATGCGGCGGCGACACCAGGCGAATAGGCAAGCGCCAAATCGCGTTGGTTAGTCAGACTCTTGGTGGGGGTCACCGATATCTTGCCGGGCTGTCCACTCTGGTGATAGTCAAGCGCGGCCTGACGCAGCTGGGGGTCCATTGGCATGGTTGTTTCCGGGTTTAGGCTCTATCGAGGCAGGCAAACGATAATCCGATGCCTGGACGTGACAGCATTCTATGCCCGTTGGGGCCGGCCCTGACGGCTCAGCAAAAAAAACCAAGCAGCGCTTCCGCACCAAGTAATTTACTTACAAACCGTTTTTAGCCCCTGCCCCCGAAAACGAGTACAGACTGACACATCGACTTTGACGATCATGCCGACGAGCGGGATAATGCTGTAATTAAATTACCTCACAGATAGGATACTGGCGCATGGGTTTCGACATTGTTTTTTTCGGCGGTACCGGTGACCTGACCTGGCGCAAACTTATGCCTGCGCTTTTTCAGGCTTATCGCCATGGCGCCCTACCAGAAGGCGGCCGAGTGCTGTCAATGGCTCGCACCGAAATGACCGATGATCAATACAGAAGTTGGTTACTCAAGCACTTCCGGGAGTTACCGTGGGACGAGCCGTTTACCGATGACGAATTTGCACAATTTGCAAGCATGCTTTGCTACCGCAGCGCCGACCTAACCGAGCGAGCCGGCTATGACGAGTTGGCCACCTGGGTGAACGGTGGACAGGCAACAGCCGTTGTGATTTACCTTGCCACAGCTCCCGGCCTGTTTCAACAAATAGCGCGCAATGTCGCTGCCGCCGGACTCAACGATGAGCGCGTTAGGCTGGTCCTGGAAAAACCGCTTGGCCGCGACTTGTCGTCGGCCAAGGAAATCAATGCCTCCGTCCGAAAAGACTTCGCGGAGCACCAGATTTTCCGGATTGACCACTACCTGGGCAAGCAGAGCGTTCAGAATCTGATGGCGTTACGCTTTGGAAACTTCCTGTTTGAGCCCCTATGGCGCCGCGAATCCATCGCAAGCGTCCATATCACCATCGCAGAAGACATTGGTGTTGGCACGCGCGGGGGCTACTACGATCGCAGTGGCGCGCTGCGAGATATGTTGCAGAACCACTTACTGCAATTGCTATGCATGGTCGCTATGGAATCGCCTGTTTCCAGCGACCCGGACGACATTCGCAATGAAAAGCTCAAGGTCTTGCGCAGCCTGCGCCGCTTTGGCCCGGGAGACGTCGGTCGTTATGTGGTTCGAGGGCAGTACCAAGAGGGCGTCGTTGGCGGCGAGAAAGTGCCTGGTTACCTGCAAGAGACAGGCGTTCCCGCCGATAGCCACACTGAAACCTTTATCGCACTACAAGCAGAAATCGACAACTGGCGATGGGCTGGCGTGCCGTTCTTTTTGCGCACGGGCAAGCGCCTGGCCGATCGTGGAGCAGAGATTGTAGTCACCTTTCGTCACATCCCCCATTCAATCTTTGAATCACCCGGTGCGGCGGCGCAAAACCGGTTGATCATCAAGCTACAACCGGACGACTCAATTGAACTGCACCTCCTAGCCAAAGCATCGAACCGCGCCAAGGCAGAGCAAGGCAGGCTGGCACCCGTCAGCCTGAACCTCGACTTCAAAGAAACTTTTGGAACCGAAACTATCGAGGCCTATGAACGCCTGCTACGCAAACTGATTGCCGGCCGGCTTGATCTTTTCGTGCGCCTGGACGAGCAACTGGCCGCCTGGGAGTGGGTGATGCCAATCCTGCAGGCGTGGGAGCAAGACACCGCTGGACCAAGACCTTATCGTTGTGGCACCTGGGGCCCGGCAGCAGCAAGTGCATTGACCGCGCGTGCCGGTGTTAGCTGGCCGGAAGAAGCTTGAATCTGCTTGAGGCTGTCGCGGCTGCAAACCCCGGGCTGCCCCCTTCTCAGGCGCGGGTTGGCGCTTTGGTGCTCGCCAATCCCCGCAAATTTGTCCGCCTGCCAGTTGGCGAACTGGCGCGACAGGCAGACGTCTCAACGCCGACGGTCGTGCGATTTTGCCGAAGTCTTGGCATGGGAGGGCTATCCGAGTTCAAACTCGCTTTAGCAGGCGGGCTGGGAAACGCCGACGACACCGGTGCTGAGCCGTTTATCCATCCTCAGGTGAGTCGAGGCGATAGCCCCGGAAAAATCATCAGTAAGCTCATGCAAAGCAATGCTCGCACCTTGCTGGATTTTGCCAACGCCGCCAACGCCAACTCATTTAAATCGGCCACCAGGATGCTATTGGCCACTATCAAGGCCGGTGGCAAGATTGAGTTCTATGGCCTGGGTAACTCTGGCATCGTTGCGCAGGACGGGCAGCACAAATTCTTCAGGCTTGGCGCCAACACCGTCGCCTATGCTGACGCCCATTTGCAAATCATGGCCGCCAGCTTGCTTAGTAAGGCTGACACCGTTGTGACCATCTCCGCGGGCGGCAATAGTCGAGAACTACTTGAGGCGGCCAAAATTGCCCGCGCCCAGGGGGCGAGTGTGATCGCCATCTCGGCGAGCCAGTCGCCGCTGGCTGGCCTTTGCAAAATCCTGCTCGCCGCAGATCATACTGAGAGTCGCAATCAATTCAGCCCGATGGAATCGCGCCTGCTTCACCTCAGCATTATCGACATCCTCGCGACCTGTACAGCGCTCGGCCTTGGCGAAGATGTGCGTGGCAAACAGCGCCGCATCAAGCGAAATCTGCGGCGAGTCAAGAGCGAAGACTAAATCTTTCAGCGGTTCAGGCTAGCGCTACTTGAAAAAGTTGGTCGGTAAGCCCGGCGTGGCTACACGGGTCATGAAAACGCTACCAGCGAAGGGCTGTACGGCTAGTTCCGCGGCCGGGCGCCCGGCTCGAGCACTCGTCACAAACAGTGTTTTGAGATCGTCGCCACCAAAGCAAACCATGGTTGGGCACTGTACCGGCATCGTAAGCTTTTGGAGAATCTTGCCTGCTGGAGAGATCCGCAACACGCAAGCCCCCTCGTACATCGCAACCCAGTAGCAGCCTTCTTCGTCAACCGCCGCACCGTCGGGCCGACCGGCATAGTCTGACAGGTTGCCCGATGCGGGCTTGGACGAAAACTGCATGAACTCTCTTCGGTTGGCCAGTTGCCCGCTCGCCAAATCGTAGTCAAAAACATCTATCCGGTGTGCGCGCGTATCGGCCCAATATAGACGGCTACCATCCGGGCTAAACGCAAGGCCATTGCCGGTTACAACGCCACCAGCCAGCACAACCCCTCGCCAATGTCCGTCTTTGCAATTCATGCTGTACAACTCAGCAGAGGCTGCGTCCTTGTGTTCGTTGAGCGTACTGGCCAAAAAACGTCCCGCCGGATCACAGCGGCCATCATTAAATCGATAGCGGGTTCTATCGTAGGGCGCTGGCCAAAGCAATCGTTGCCTGATTGCCAACGAAGACTCGTTCGGATCAAAGCGAAACAGTCCATCACGCATCGCGACAATCAGCCCACCGGCAGCGGCAGGTGCCAGGCAACCTGGCTCGGTCGAGGTTGGCCATCGTTCAACCGGGCGTCCCTCGCGATAACGCAAAACGGATCTCCCATCAATGTCACACCAATAGAGGGCGGATTCAGATGGGTGCCAAACGGGGGATTCGGCCAAAGCACAAATTGAGTCAGCAACTAATTCCACAACTACTTGACCAAGGAGCCTTTTGGTTTGTCGATCGGGCGACGACTGCAAACATGCGCAGAACGCCTCGTTGAATGGCAATTAGTTACCAAAATCGACAGGTGGTTGATGTAATTGAGTTACGAAACCTCGCACCTCTTCCGTTAGGACGGTAACATTATTACCAGCTAAAACCCTGAGTACCCCTTCCCAATCCAGTACAAACGGAAACCTACGGAAAAGTCATGAATGCCACCTTGACGAGAGTCACCCAACGGATTATCGATCGCAGCAAAGACTCTCGTGGCAAGTACCTGGCCACCGTGGCACAGGCTATTGACCAACCCCCCGCCCGGGACCGGTTCGGTTGCGCCAATCTGGCCCACGCATGGGCGGCGATGCCAGGTAGCGAAAAAATCATGGTGCGGCAGGAGCGAGCAACGAATTTGGCGATTGTGACCGCCTACAACGACATTCTGTCCGCCCACCAACCCTATCAGGACTACCCGGCCCTGATCCGTGACGAGGCACTCAAGCACCGCGCCACTGTCCAGGTGGCCGGCGGCGTGCCTGCCATGTGTGATGGGGTCACGCAGGGCACCGATGGCATGGAACTCAGCCTCTTTTCGCGCGATGTGATTGCGATGGGTACTGCCGTTGCGCTGTCACACCAAATGTTCGACGCCGCTTTACTCTTGGGCATCTGCGACAAAATCGTGCCGGGCCTGCTGATTGGCGCATTACATTTTGGCCACCTGCCGTGCGTATTTGTACCAGCTGGCCCCATGCCGACAGGCCTTTCAAATACCGAAAAGTCAGCTACGAGAAAGAAATTTGCCCGTGGCGAAGCGTCGCGTGATGAGCTATTAGATGCGGAACTGGGCGCCTATCACTCACCAGGCACCTGCACCTTTTACGGCACCGCCAACAGTAATCAAATGCTGCTTGAGGCGATGGGCCTGCAACTGCCCGGCGCCTCGTTCGTGCAACCAGGCACCCGGGCGCGCGACGACTTCACCCGAGAAGCGGTCCGCAGGGCTCTATCACTTGCCAACCCTAAGGAGCAGATGCCAATCGGACATATTGTTGACGAACGTTGCATCGTGAACGCCATGGTCGCCTTGTTGGCAACGGGCGGATCGACCAATCACTTGATTCACTGGGTTGCAGTGGCACAAGCGGCTGGCATTCAGATCAACTGGCAGGACTTTGATGAACTGTCATCGGTTATCCCTTTGCTCGCGCGTGTTTACCCCAATGGTGAAGCAGACGTGAATGCGTTTGAAGCGGCCGGTGGCACGCGCTTGGTTCTGAGAGAGCTGATGACAGCAGGCTTAATGCATGCCGACGTCAACAGCATTCATGCGCAGGGCATCCCCGAGGCGATGCAAAGCGGACAAACTAGCTCCGCCGATCTGAGCGTCGTACGCCCGGTCAGCAAGCCGTTCGCGAAGTCGGGGGGCCTGCGCCTACTGACAGGCAAACTGGGGCGCGCCGTGATCAAGACATCGTCCATTCCCAAGGATCGCCATCGCATCCAGGCACCGGCTCGCGTCTTTGACTCACAGCAGGCTATGCTGGATGCATTCAATGCTGGCGACATGAACCAGGATGCGGTTGTGATTATTCGGTTTCAGGGGCCGCGAGCCAACGGCATGCCAGAGCTGCACAAACTGACCCCGCCGCTCGCAGTCCTGCAGGACAAAGGCTTTCGCGTTGCGCTCGTTACTGATGGCCGAATGAGCGGCGCATCGGGAGTTGTCCCGGCAGCGATCCACGTGACCCCTGAATGCCTGAATGACGGCCCGTTAGGTAAAGTCCGTGATGGCGACATAATGCTACTGGATGCCAATGAGGGCATACTTGACATTGAGATCGACGCAACTGACTTCGAGCAACGTGAACACGCGATGTTTCCGCAAACGGCAAGTTCTCAGCGCGGCGTCGGTCGAGAGTTGTTCAGTGGGTTTCGCGATCGCGCCTCCGGCGCTGAGCAGGGAGCATGCACTTGGTAACCAACACGGTTGAAATTGCGGATCAAGGGCCGGTTATACCGGTCATCGTGATAGACGATGCTGCAAGCGCTGTCGATCTGGCCCATGCACTGATTGCCGGTGGTATCCGGGTGCTGGAAATCACCTTACGCACCACAGTCGCATTTGATGCCATTGGCGCAGTCGCGCAGGCGGTGCCACGAGCCATTGTCGGAGCAGGAACTGTCCGAACACCTGACGATGCTGCCCGTGCCAGAGACGTTGGGGCAAGCTTTGCAGTGAGTCCAGGCTTCTCTCCAACCGTAGCCGACGCCTGCGACAGGTACAGCTTACCCCTGCTACCGGGCGTCGCAACGGCAGGCGAAGTGATGACGGCGAGCGAAGCCGGATTCAGTTTTATGAAATTTTTCCCGGCCCAGGCAGCCGGTGGAGTGCCCTTGCTGTCAGCGCTGGCGAGCCCGTTTGCAGACGTGAGCTTTTGCCCCACTGGTGGCATCGGACCAGGTAACGCTGCGTCTTATTTGTCATTGCCTAACGTCCGATGCATTGGCGGTTCATGGATCGTGCCGGCCGATGCTATTGCGGCAAATGACTGGCCACGCATCACACAACTGGCGAGCGCGGCGTCTCAACTGTCTGGTGAGGCCTAACCGACTAGTCCTCGCGGCACAAGCTGTAGCGCAGCCCCGCGTCGCGCCATCCCTGCCCCCGGCGCCACGCTGCAAGAAAGGCTTCCGTGTCTTTAACCTGAAAGCCCCCGACACGGGTCACACCCCGCTCAAATAGTGGCTCGCCTATGCAGCTGGCTGATGGACCAAGCAGATTGACCTGTTCCGCCTGACGGCAGTGAGCAAGGACATCGTCAAGGGTTTGATTCAGCAGAGTAGTCCCAGTAATGATGATCTTATTGCAAGCCCGCAGTTGGCGATGATCAAGCGTCACGACGAGTGATGGCTCTTCACGCACCAGACTCTCGTCCAGTTCAATGACCGTCAGACTTGCGCCAGCGGACCGGATAGGATCCAGCAGCCGCCCAAAGTGACCCACCATCCCGACGCGGTCACCCGAGGTCAGATCGAGCATGGGGAGCGTTGATGGCGCCGGCGCTAATGGGCCACGCTGACTAAGCAGCCACTGACTCGCCGCATTGACAGCTGCCAGGCCAATTGCGCGTTCCCAGCCAACATCTGAGGTGTAGAGATCGGCCAGTGACATCACCTCAGACCCTTTGAGACCCTGACCCTCGGGCGGGCCGAGATTGGTGCGAAGTCCTTCCAGCGCACCGTCAAGCGCGACGTATGTCATGCCGACCGTGCCATCCTCAAGGACCAGAGCCCCAAAATTGTTGCGCTTATGGCTAGCCTGGCCATTCGTAGAGACTTCTGGCGGTGGCTCGAAGTGACTTATCGCCGGCAAAAGGCGACCTGGCGCCAGCGCCAGGACCTCGCGCTTGATTGCGCTGCGCAGGGCTTCATCAAACCTGGGTGTGCTTGTCATATTTATTTGCTCGCCGTCACTTGCTGGTTGTAGCTCGTTTAGTACAAGTCACCGACTTTAGTTTTGATCCGAACGCGTGTCGACGGTCTGCTTCGACTCAGACGGCGTCACGCATACAAGCATATTGCCCCGCAGCCGCTCGTGTGATACTTTTGTCACATGACCTTACCCGCTCAAGCTACCGTGCAAAACAGCCCCGGCCGCATGCCAGAAATTCTGCTGCCGCTACTGCTGCTATGCCATTTCGGGCAGGTAGGTTAGCGCGCAACACCTCTTACCAACGGCCCGATCGCTTTCCAGCATCGGGCCGTTTTAGTTTTGGTCCCCGGAAAGCCAGGCTCACCATTTCATCAAACCGCCAGCGAGTTCCCCAATGATGCTTAAACAACCCACCGACAAATACCGATCCTTTGCGCCCATAAAATTGGCCGACCGTACCTGGCCGGACGTCGTACTGGATAAGCCACCGCTTTGGTGCAGCGTAGATCTTCGGGATGGTAACCAGGCGCTGATCGAGCCCATGGATATCGATCGTAAAAAACGGATGTTCAGGCAACTGGTCGCCATCGGATTCAAACATATCGAGGTGGGATTCCCATCTGCCTCACAGACGGATTTTGACTTCGTGCGAGCGCTCATTGAAGAGAACCTGATCCCTGATGACGTCACTATTCAGGTGCTCACGCAGGCCCGCGAGCACTTGATCAGGCGTACCTTTGAATCATTGCGCGGTGCCCGCGCAGCCATTGTTCACCTTTACAACGCAACCTCGCCCATCATGCGTGAGGTTGTCCTGGGTATGAATCAGGATGAAATTGTCGATCTGGCGGTCGAGAATGCGCGCCTGCTGCAGACCCTGGCCGATGAAGAACCCGGCACACAATGGACGTTCGAGTACTCGCCCGAGCATTGGTCTGGCACCGAGGTCGAGTTTGGTAAGCGCGTGATCGATGCAGTAACTGATGTCTGGCAACCGACGCCTGAGCACCCGTGCATCATCAACCTGCCGTCAACTGTTGAGTATTCAACGCCCAACATTTTTGCCGACATGATCGAATGGACGCACCGCCACCTGGAGCGGCGCGATGCAATCATTCTGTCGGTTCATCCTCACAATGACCGGGGCACAGGCACGGCCGCCGGTGAGTTCGCCGTGATGGCCGGCGCGGACCGAATTGAAGGATGCCTGTTCGGTAACGGAGAGCGTACCGGTAACGTCGATGTCGTGAACCTCGCGCTGAATCTCTACACGCAGGGGGTACACCCGGACCTCGATTTTTCGGACATTGATGAAATTCGGCGTACGGTCGAGCACTGCAATCAGATCCCGGTGCACCCTCGTCACCCCTATGTTGGTGACCTGGTCTACACCTCGTTCTCAGGATCTCACCAGGATGCCATCAAGAAAGCGTTTGACGCATTCAAAGCGGGTGACACCTGGGCTATCCCTTATCTGCCAATCGACCCGAAAGATGTCGGCCGCAGTTATGAGGCGGTCATACGTGTGAACAGCCAGTCGGGCAAAGGCGGTATTGCCTACCTGCTGCAAACCGAATTTGGGCTTGAGTTGCCGCGCCGTCTTCAAATCGAATTCAGTGGTGCCGTTCAGCGTGTGATGGACACCGAAGGTAAAGAACTGACTGCACAGCAGCTATGGGACCTGTTCACCGATGAGTATTCCATCGGACCGGCAACTGCGCCTGCCTATGAAATGAAGGAAACCCGACGGGCTGACAGCAAAAGCGAACTCACCATGCAGGCAACTGCCCAGTTCAACAGTAAACAACTACAGTTTGACGGCAGCGGCTCTGGCCCGATTGATGCGTTTGTACAGGGGTTTAACAAGGTCAGTGGCCATACAGTTGAGGTTCTGGCCTACCACGAGCATGCGACAGGTGCCGGCGCGGACGCACAGGCGGTTGCCTATGTGGAGATGCGTGTGGATGGTGGCGAAGCCGTGTTTGGCGTTGGCATTGATGCCAACATCATTACCGCATCGCTTGCCGCCATCCTGTCAGGGGCGCATCGCGCGGCACAGAGTGGGATTCGACAAGCTGCATGAATATCAGTGTGAAGGCAGTACCGGGGCAAACGATGCCTGCCGTTTGCCCCCATGATTGCACCAGTACCTGTGCCCTTGATGTAGAACGCCTGGACGAGAACACCATTGGCAAGGTGCGTGGCTCAAGGCGTAATCCCTATACCGCCGGCGTCATTTGCGAGAAGGTTGCTCGGTATGCCGAGCGAATTAACCATCCCGACCGATTGCTCACGCCATTGCGCCGCACTGGCGGTAAAGCGAGCGGTCAGTTTGAGCCAATCGGCTGGGATGACGCGCTTGATCTGGTGGCCGAACAGTTCACATTGAAAGCTCAACAGCACGGCTCTGAAACCGTCTGGCCCTACTTTTATGCCGGCACGATGGGACTGATTCAACGCGACGGGATTGGGCGGCTGCGCCATGCCATGCGTTACTCGCGGTATTACTCCACCATCTGTGTCACGCTCGCGGACAACGGATGGATTGCTGGCATCGGAGCCAAGCGTGGCGTTGAATTTCGCGAGGCCGCAGACCATTCAGATTTGATCGTTATCTGGGGTGGGAATCCGGTCAACACGCAAGTCAATGTCATGAGCCATGCGATGCGCGCTAAGAAACGCGGTGCGAAGCTGGTAGTGGTTGACCCCTACCTGACTGGTACGGCGCAGCGCGCAGATCTTCATATCAACCCCAAACCCGGGACCGATGGCGCCCTCGCCTGCGCAATGATGCATGTCTTGTTTGCAGAAAACCTGGTTGATTGGGATTACCTGCGTGCCCACACCGACGCGCCGGACGAACTCGCGGCGCATATCGCGAGTCGCACGCCCGCCTGGGGCGCGCAAATCACGGGCCTGTCTGAGCAAACCATCATTGAGTTTGCGCGGCTCTTTGGTCATTCAAAAGCGCCCTATATTCGTTGCCATCATGGTTTCTCGCGGTCGCGAAACGGCGCAGCAAACATGCACGCCGTGACTTGCCTGCCAACAGTGACAGGTGCGTGGCAGCATCGAGGGGGCGGAGCGCTATATGGCCACGCAGCCGAGTACCCGTTGAACAAGGCCTTGATTGACGGCACGGATGTTGAAGACACCAGCCTGCGCGCGCTCGATCAATCTCGGCTCGGCCCCATCTTGATGGGCGAGCCAGACGCGCTCCATGGCGGCCCGCCGGTCACCGCAATGCTGATTCAAAATACGAACCCGGCTGTTGTGTGTCCAGAGCTACATAAGGTTCAAGCCGGTTTCAAGCGTGAGGACTTGTTCGTCTGCGTCCATGAACAGTTCATGACGGAAACCGCAACGCTGGCCGATATCGTTCTGCCAGCCACCATGTTTCTTGAACATGATGACTTTTATACGGCTTCAGGTCATCCGACCTTTCAGGTGTCTCGCAAGATTGTCGATGCACCTGGTGAATGCCGGGAAAATCACGTTGTCATTAACGAGCTTGGCAGTCGGCTCGGCGCAAGACACCCCGGCTTTGAGATGAGCGCCTATGAGTTGATGAATGCAACGCTCGCACGATCAGGTATGTGGGATGCAGACACCAACGTTAGCAGCGGGGGTCAGGACTTCAGTCTGCCGTTTGAGTCTGCGCACTTTCTCGATGGCTTTGTCTGGCCAGACAAGAAGTTCAGATTCAAGCCTGATTGGCAGGCCCTGGGTGGACGCTGGAAAGAAATGCCCGAGCTTCCGGACCATTGCGATGTGATTGACAATGCCACGAGTGACAAACCGTATCGGCTTATTGCAGCGCCCGCCCGTACTTTTCTGAATACAACTTTTACGGAAACCGAAAGCTCACTCAAGCGCGAGCAGCGACCCACAGCACTGCTTAATCCAGATGACTTTGAAGCCCTCGCTCTGACTGCGGGTGACAAAGTCACTTTGGGCAATGAACAAGGCGCCATCTCGGCACATGCCGAACCGGCCGCAGGGCAATTGCAAGGCGTTGTTGTTCTCGAAGGTATTTGGCCGAACCAATATTTCACGGGCGGGCTAGGTGTGAATTTGCTTACCTCAGCCGACCCGGGCTTTCCGAACGGCGGCGCCGTGTTCCATGACACCGCGATCTGGCTACGTTCGGAAGCCAGCAACTGATCAGGCAGTTAACCAAAACACCTGCTTATGACCCGCTGCTTCCGGCAGGCGGCAGGTCTTGGCATCTGAGCGGTCTGCAAGCGTCTTGTAGAGCCCACACCGTACAACGTACAGTGCTGGGACCTCTCTTCGTTGTGGATTCACTTGACTCAAATGACCCGTCACCATCGCGCCAGGCAGCGCCTCATCCGATTCGGCGGGTCAGTAACGGTGGCTTTGGCGATGGTCTTGCAGGCCACGCTCGTAACGGCTGCGGATTCGACAGCATCAAGTACAGTCCCCCCCACCCCGACGCCGTCAATCTCGAGCGCTGCAACACTCAGTAGCGCACCAAACAATGCGTTGGTTGAACAGGTCTGGCAAACCACTCGGCTCGACTCGCTGAGTCAGGCGATGGCGAACAATTTGCTCGAAGGAATACGCCACCATCCAGACCTTCAGACCCTCAGCCTTGAGCGCAGGGAGAGACTAATTGCGCACTATCAACGCTATACCTCGCCTGGCAGATTTGCTGACGGTTTGAAGTCGGTGCTGAGAAGTGCCAGCACAGAGCAATTGCTGGCACTATTGCATTTAAGCCAGTCTGAGGTTGCAAGACAGGCGCTAAAGCATGAGTTGTCATTCGTTCCAGTATCGCTGGAGATCATGCTCGAATACGCTACGTCGGTTGACAACACACCAGACGGATCTGCGCGGCGCGAATCGATTCGCCGCCTCGACCGCGCCATCGGCGTGACGGACGTGGCAGTTACCGTCAGCGCCACGACACTTTATGGCGCCGCCATGGCGATGCGCGAACTGAGTGCCCCTGCGACTGCCTCAGCGCCGGGCGATCTTAATCGACTAGTCAGCGAGTTTATTGAGCAGGCTCGCCCCCGTCAGGCCAGCATGATCGAAATCACCTATCTGTACTTGTATCGGCATATGAGCGCGAGCGATCTAGCGACCTATGTTGGACTTCAGGAGAACGAGACAGTTCGCGCCGTTCAACGACAATTCGTTCGCTCTTTGGGCGAAGAAATGATCGGCATCCAACGCGATGTCCTGACCGATTTGATTCAAGATATGCAGGGTCGCGGCGAGCGACAGGCATAAGCGAGCACAGCCGATCAAGCGGGTAAAGCCAGCGCGCCAAGTTGCGCACTGAGTTTCGGCCGGGCGAAATCAAGAAATGCTCTGAGCTTTATGGGCATGAACTCCCGCGCGCTCTGGACAGAGTAAACCAGACTGACCGGTAACGGCGGCGGCTCAAAACCTGACAACACCACTTGCAACTCACCCGCCCGGCAAGGCCGTGCAGCCTGATAGGACAGCAAGCGCGCAAGACCCAGCCCAGCAATCGCGGCGTCGCGCGCAGCCTCAACTGTGCTCACACTGAGCCGGTAATTTGGTGCCACTGTGATGGGTTTGCGGCCGCCATCAAATCGCCACTCCATTATGCCACTTGCATTGTCAATGCCGATGCAGGGGAATGTCGCTAACTCAGCAGGGCGATCAGGCACGCCTTCTCGTGCGAGGTAGTCAGGGCTAGCACAGATCGTTTGTCGCACCTGTCCTATCGGAGTGGCGGTGAGGCTGCTATCAGGGAGTTGTCCGATGCGAACTGCCACGTCTACGTGGTCGTCCATAAGATGAACAACGCGGTCTGCAAGTAATAGTCGCGCATTAATTTGCTCATAGGCCTGCAGAAACTGAGTGAGCACCGGCAATACACATATACGACCGAACACGACTGGTGCCGTGATCACCAATTCTCCGCGAGGCTCGCTGAACTCGCCCGCGACGGCCTGCTCTGCCTGCTGCACTTCATCCAGAATTCGGCGGCAGGCATTCACATAAGCCTGACCACTATCGGTGAGGGTCATGCGCCGCGTGGTTCGGATAAGGAGCCGAGCGCCTAAGTGCTTTTCAAGGTCAGCGATCTTACGGCTAACGGTTGCCAACGGTTTGTGCAATTGCCGCGCCGCACCAGACAAGCTACCGGCCTGCGCAACAGAAAGCAGGATGCTCATCGCTTCCAGCCTATCCATTTTCCTACTCTTCCAAATAATGAGAATATGATTCTTGATTTTGGCAGATTACGCTCATTTTTGATAGGAACTAGCCTAGCGTCTACTTCAACTCCTATCTCTCAATCTCTAGGGACCTAGATATGTCTGCCAAAACCAATGGCGCTCACCACATCGGCCTGACTGTCCCAGATTTGGCAGCCACTCGTGACTTCTTTATTGAAGCACTGGGCTTTCAACAGGTAGGCGAGAAGCCTGACTACCCAGCTGTTTTTGTGAGCGACGGCACTTTGATGATTACGCTTTGGCGCGCTACAGACCCGGCAACTGCCGTAAAATTCAACCGTCATACAAACATCGGCCTGCATCATTTATCGCTCAAAGTCGGTTCCGAGCAAGCCTTGCTGGAAATCGCTGCCTCGCTGGCGGTGCGTGCAGACGTCACCATTGAATTCACGCCGGAAGCACTGGGTCAATCAGGCTTGAAACATATGATGTGCCATATTCCTGGCGAGATTCGTCTCGAGCTTATCGGTGCTTGAGGCGCGATGAAGTCGGTGCAGCAGAACCACTCAAAAGCCCACTTTCATGAGGGCGAAATTCGCGCTCAGCGACGGATAGGCGTTGAGTCAAAAGTGGGCACTTTTGCCGACCAGGCGATTCGCTCATACATGTCTGACCAACACCGTGAGTTTTTTGCGAACTTACCGTTCATCGTCGTTGCCGCCAAAGACCATGACAACCGGTCCTGGGTCAGCCTGCTTTGTGGCGAGCCTGGATTCATTCAGTCGCCAGATGCCGAAACGCTCACGATTTGCGCCGCGCTCGGTCCCGACGATGCGCTATCGGAGGCGCTGGAGGCTGACGCCTCGATAGGGCTGCTGGGCATTATGTTGGATGCCAGGCGGCGAAATCGGATGAACGGTCAGATTGTTGCAAATGACGACGGCGTGCTGCAGGTTCGGGTCGGACAGTCTTTTGGAAATTGTCCTCAGTACATTTCGACCCGCCAATGGCTTACTCAAGCAGATCGCGCCACTGACACGCCCGCTCGCCGCAGCAAATCTCTTGATTCGCGCATGCAACAGATGATTGCCGGCGCTGACACGCTATTCCTTGGCACTGGTCACCTGAACTCAACGGTACCTGAAGCCAATGGTATGGACGCCTCACACAGGGGCGGCGTCGCCAGCTTTGTGAGTATCGTCAGCAAGGAAAGACTAGTGTTGCCTGACTATGCCGGCAACAAAATGTTCAATACGGTTGGCAACCTGCTCTGCGATCCGGGGATTGGCCTACTGTTTATTGACTTTGACTCAGGCTCAATACTCCAGCTCACCGGCCACGCGACGATCGACTGGGAGTCACCTGTGTTAGCGGATTATCCCGGCGCGCGGCGTCTGATTCATATCGACATTCAAGCGTGCGTCTTGATCGAAAATGCCCTTCCCATTCGCTGGCAGCCTCCAAGCGGTGGCATGCGCGAGCTTCGACTGCAATCAAAAAAAGCCGAAAGTGCTGACATCACATCGTTCGTTTTCACGCCGCGCGATGGCGGCCCCTTGACACCATTCATTGCCGGGCAACACTTGCCTATTGAGGTCAGGTTGCGAAGTAAGCAATCAGTGGCGCGTAGTTACTCCTTGTCAGGTGCGGCGGATCTTGAGTCGTATCGGATCAGCGTTAAACGTCTACCCGAAGGGCTCGTCTCTAACCATCTGCATGACCATCTGCAACCTGGCGATACGATTCCGGCAGCGCCTCCCGCAGGCGATTTGTACTCACGGATGAAAGCCGCGGCGTTGTCTTGATCAGTGCCGGCGCCGGTGTCACGCCGATGATCAGCCTGCTCCACGCCCTCACAGGTCTTAATCGGCCCGTGCTCTTTGTGCAGGGCGCACGCAATAGTGAGCACCACCCGTTTCTGACAGAAGTCAGCGAGCTTGTTGATCAACACGCACACTTCACGCAACACATTGCTTACAGCCAACCACTGCCCCAAGACCTTACGGGTCAGCACTTCGACTATCGCGGGCGAGTCACGCCTGATCTGTTGGCCGCCCTGCTTTCGGCTGATGATCTGCAGGCTGACTTTTTTCTTTGCGGCCCGCCCATGATGCTTGCCGAATTGGGGCCCTGGCTTGCGGATCAAGGCGTGCTTGGCAGCCAGATTCATATTGAGAGCTTTTAGCGAATGCCAAAGACAACCTGGACATATTCATGAACATGCGCTTCTCGGGTTATCGCCCGTCAATGATCACGCCCCAGGCAGACTACAACCGCAGGCGTCGCAAATTGGTAGGTGGGATGCTCGCTGTCGCAGCGAGCCCGGTCGCCAGCTTGCGATCTGCACACGCAGCCGCGCCGGCTCTGATGACGCAGGCCGATCATGCCAAGCTCAAAAACGTGATACCGGCAGTGACTTTGCCAACCGAGCCGCTGTCGCCCTGGCGGGAAACCGTTTCGCATGTGCTTTATCACGAGTTTGGTGAGAAGGCAGCACCGGTGCTGGAAAAAGCCGGCGCCATGAAGATAGATCCCTGGACCGTGTTGGTAGAAGGCGAGGTAGCCAGGCCCCGGACGTTTGGCCTTGAAGAAATTTTGAAACTGGCGCCAGTTGAGGAAAGAATCTTCAGGCATCGATGCGTCAGTGGCTGGTACATGGTAGTGCCCTGGAACGGCTACTCGCTGGCAAAACTCCTGAAGCAGGTTGAGCCGACAGGCCAGGCAAAGTTTGTTGAATTTACCTCGCACTGGGACGACTCGATTATGGGCAACCACTACTACGAGTTTCCTTACATTGAGTCGCTGCGTCTGGACGAAGCCATGCACCCTTTGACCACCTTAACGGTGGGCACTTACGGGCATGTGCTCCCTAAACAAAACGGTGCACCTGTCCGTATCATCACTCCCTGGAAGTACGCTCACAAGAGTCCGAAAGCGATTGTTCGTATTCGTCTCACCCGCGAACAACCCAAAGCATTCTTCTTTACCCAGTACCCAGATTTCTATGGTTGGTATCGCAACGTTCACCCTGACCTTCGCCAGGGCCGTCAGCAGAACAAGGAAAAGCGCGTCGGCGAGTGGTTTACGCGCCGCGACACACCACTACTAAATGGCTATGCAAACCAGGTAGCCAGTCTTTATGGCTCTTCGCTCAATTCGCTGCGCTAACCGCTGGTGACCCGCATCACAATACCGCTCAGCTTAGCCAAAGCCCTGGCGGCAGTGACGGCGGCGGTGCCGGCAATCATCATCATCGCCACCTTGTTCGGCGACGACCCACCGCCTGAGCCAGTTGAATTCCTGCAGGACGAAACCGGCCTATGGGCGCTGCGGCTGCTACTGGTCACACTCGCCCTGTCGCCGCTGCAAAAACTCACCCGTTGGCGGTTTGCGATTCCCATCCGCCGACCGATTGGCGTGGCCACGTTCTTTTATGCAAGCGTTCATGCGGCCAGCTTTCTGGTCTTTGATCAGCTATTGGACCCGGCTGCGATACTGACTGAAACGCTCGAACGGCCGTCTATTCTGCTTGGCATGACAGCCTGGCTGCTGTTGATTCCGATGGCGCTCAGCTCAAACAGTTTTGCTGTGCGCCGCCTGG
Source organism: Burkholderiaceae bacterium (assembly GCA_045106815.1). Taxonomy (GTDB): domain Bacteria; phylum Pseudomonadota; class Gammaproteobacteria; order Burkholderiales; family Burkholderiaceae_E; genus JAUIAI01. The sequence continues at coordinate 99,414 of JBGCFG010000056.1, forward strand.
GCTTTGCCCGCTGGAAGGCCCTCCACAGAGCCAGCTACCTTGTCACGGTTCTGGTTTGCCTGCACTTTTTCATGCTGGTCAAGGTCGATCTAAGTTCACCGATTCTTTACAGTGCACTTGCGCTCGCGTTGTTGCTCTGGCGAATCTGGACACGCAGTCACCTGCGTTAGATCGCCCTGCCACCAACCGATAAGCGTGTCCCTCTTCAAGCAAGAATCTCTCCTGGTAGCCCAATGACGGTTGCAAACCGATCTCCCAGTGCCGCGAGTGTAGCCTGCTGCAGCATCGGCGCAGAAACCACCTGGCTACAAGCGCCACCTGGCAGCGCGCGAGTGGCCGTTGCACTCGCCACAACCGTACTCTTGTAGCCAAGATCAAGCGCCGCACGAACAGTTGAACTGACACACATATGCGTCATAAAACCAATCACGATGAGTTGTTGACGACCAATATCACTCAGTCGACTGTGTAAATCCGTGCCAGCAAACGCATTCGGTAAAGACTTATCGATAATCAACTCGTCATCTACCGGCTTCACAGCCTCGGCGATCTGACCGCGCTCGTGCGACAAGTCGAACGCGCCACCGGGTGCACCCGCATGGCGTATATGAATCACAGGCGAAGCGGCAGCCCTCGCCAGGTTCAGCAAACCAGAGATTTGCTGCAGCGCCGGCTCAACCCCATCGAGCATGAGCCGGCCGGACCGGTATTCGTTTTGCGCATCGATGACAAGAATGCTGGCATTGCCAAAAGTGGCTGGCTGCTCAGATTTGCCTGCCAGCGACAGTAAGGTGAAGGTTTGAACCATGAAGGCCCCTATCTGTGTTTTACGTCGCGACAGTCTAGTGATGCAGCGCACTCGCGAAAATGCATGCCAGCTCAGACTAAACATGCAAAAATGCAGGCCATGGATTGGCAAGACTTGCAATATCTCCTGAGCGTTTCGCGCCGAGGTAGCCTCGCGGCCGCAGCGCGTGAACTTGGCGTCGATCAAACCACGGTTGGCCGTCGTGTCCAGTCGCTTGAAAAGGCGCTCGGGAGCAAGCTGTTTAATCGGCTGGATCGGCATTGGGTGCCAACGCCCTCCGGAACACTCGCCTTGCAATTGGCTGAGCGCATGGAAACTGACGTGCTTGCAAGTCGGGCCCTAATTACGGGGCAAGACAAGGCCCTGACTGGGCTCGTGCGCCTGACGTCGGTTGGCGTCGTCATCAACTGTCTGCTCGCTCCCGAGGTTGAACGCTTCGTGCATCAATACCCAGGAATTAGACTCGAGATGCGCGCAACACCGGAGATACTGGATCTTCGTAAGCTGCAATCTGATGTCGCGATACGCCTTAGCCGCCCCAAGGACCCGAATGCAGTCGCGCGCAGGATCGCGAGTTTGAACTACCAGGTTTTTGCAGCGAAACGATTTGCCGGTCGAAAACGGACCTTGCCCTGGGTAGCGCTCGACTCCTCGCTCAGCCAAACGCCAGAAGCTAAATGGGTTCAAGCTCAACTTGGATCCGCGAGACCCGCCGTTCTGGCGAACGACTCACACGCAATAGCAACTATTGCAACGGCAATGCCTTGCAAAGTACTGCTACCGATTGCGATGGCACGTCAGTTTTCCGATCTCGTCCCACTTGGTAGCTCAAGCCCCGCTCTTACGCGAGACCTATGGTTTGTCTACATGAAAGCCAAGCGCGGCAATGCCAAAATTGCCGCTGTGGCTGAGTGGATTTCGTCGGTCTGCGAGTCCGCGCAGCTATAGTCAAGCCTGTCGAACACTATCTACATGTGATTAAGCATGAAAAGCGGAACTACTCTGGCTGTCCTATTTGTTATTGGCTACGTTGGATTCGAAGCCTACGCTGTTCATAAAGTCAGCTATCGAACCGAGCCGACCTATCTACACAATATGCTGATACAGGCCAAAACCGTCGTGCAGTCTTGCGCAGCAGATACCAATCGTGACGTCGAAGGCTTTGAAAGATCGCTCGCGAGAGTCACCCAGAAGTTCAAGCTTGAAATTGCTGAGCAAAGTCCAAGTAGAGACAGTAGCGAGATTGATCAGGTGATAGCGAGCAAAGCTGCCGCGAGCCAAAGTGCCGCTGAAGACGAAGTGGCCAGGTTAGGTTGCAAACACATTGAAATCAGAAACCATATGAAGCGCTTTGACATTTACGCCAGTAAGGGCTGACCGCCGGCACGCTCCGAGCCCGAATTGCGCCATAATCCCGGCTGAACAACTTTGAGGAGAATACGGTGCGCGACGAAACTCTGGCGATTCATGCCGGCTATGAAACGGAGTCAACAACAGGATCAGTAGCGGTCCCGATCTATCAAACAGTCGCCTACGAGTTTGAGAGCGCGCAGCATGGCGCTGACCTGTTCAACCTGGCCGTGCCGGGCAATATTTACACGCGCATCATGAACCCGACCAGCGACGTGCTGGAAAAGCGAGTCGCGGCACTCGAAAACGGCATCGCCGGTCTCGCTGTTTCAGCAGGTAGCGCAGCGATTAACTACGCCATCCTGACATTGGCAGAAGCAGGCGACAACATTATTTCAATGCCGAGTCTTTATGGCGGCACCTACACCCTGTTTGCCCATATGCTTCCCAAGCAAGGTATTGAGGTTCGATTTGCTGAGGACTCTTCAGTCGAAGCGGTTGAGAAGCTCATTGATAGCAAGACCAAAGCCATTTTCCTTGAAACTATCGGCAACCCGTCGGGCGCGATCGTCGACATGGCACCGCTTGCGGCAATGGCTCGGGCTCATGGCATTGCCACGATTGCTGACAACACCGTGGCCACACCGGTTCTGCTCAAACCGATCGATCATGGCATTGATATCGTGATTCATTCAGCCACCAAATACATTGGCGGTCACGGCACAACACTGGGCGGCGTCATTGTTGATAGCGGCAAGTTCCCCTGGGCCGAGCATGCACAGCGTTACGCCTGCCTGAACGAACCGGAGCCCTCTTATCACGGTGTGGTTTATACCGAAGCACTTGGACCGGCCGCGTATATCGGTCGCGCACGAACCGTACCGCTACGCAACACCGGCTCGGCATTGTCACCACTCAGTGCTTTCCAGCTGATTCAGGGGCTTGAGACACTGCCCTTGCGTATGGAACGGCATTGCCAAAATGCGCTGGCGGTCGCCAAGCATCTTGAAGGTCATGCAAAAGTCGCTTCAGTCACTTATGCTGGTCTGCCAGGTGATCGCTACTACGAGATGGCGCAAAAGTATATGAATGGTCATGCCTCGGGCATCATGACCTTTGCACTGAAAGGCGGCTTCGATGAAGGCGTGAAGTTCTACGATGCTCTTAAAATGGTGAAGCGGCTGGTCAATATTGGCGACGCCAAAACACTGGCGTGTCACCCAGCATCGACCACTCATCGCCAAATGACTGAGACTGAACAGTTGGCCGCCGGCGTCCTGCCCGAAACCATTAGGCTGTCGATTGGCATTGAACACGTCGACGACATCATTGCTGATCTCGACCAGGCATTGGACGGCCTCTGAATCGGGACACGCTGGGGATCTCTGATCGCCATCAGAGATCCCTGCGACGCAAAAAGCGGTGTTGACGGGCTCCTATTCGCCGCTGTCCGCAGAGACCGCTCGCTTCTTTTTTTCAGATCGTCCGCCGGCACAGTTCGCGCACGTGCCTTCCAACTTCAACATGGCTTGCTCCACTTTGAAACCGCTCGGGACTGACGGCGAGGTTGGAGGAGACGCTGACTCGATGCAATAAACGCGCTGGCAAGCGCGACACTCGAAATGCGCATGGGCTTCGTCGTGATGCCCGGAGGCATGCGCGCTGAAATGCCAGGCTCGCGATTTACTCGAGACTCTGTGCGCGAGTTGGACTTGCACCAACCACTCCAAGGTACGGTAGACCGTTACCCGATCAATCGTTTCACCCGCGGTGTCGAGCCTGTCCAGAACCTCATGGTGAGATAGAGCGACTGGCGAATCCAGGAGCGCATTGAGCGTGGCGACGCGCGCGCGAGTGACACGCTCATTCAGGGCGCGGATCAAGTCCTGAGCAAGCGATTTGGACACGCCATCTTTTGCAGGCGGGCGCGTCTTCTGCGTTCGAGACTGACGCCGCTGACGCGTGGTGTGATCTTCAGTCATGTGCTGCATGATCGTTAAGGGCACGCGCAAGATCATACCGCGACACAGGCTTTGATCTGCCCACCGATGTCACTCCGATAAACACTTCAACCTGCCCTTTCATTGCTGACCCCTCATTGTCTACTACAAACGCAACTGAGTTGCATTCAGATTGCGTTGGTGCTAGCTTACGCAACTTAGTCGCATTAAGAACAAAGTTGCAAAAAAGAATAATGGGTGCGCACATTGGATGCGACACCCAACCCAGACGAAGGAGAAAGCACAAATGGGAAATCTTTCTGCAGGCACGCCTGCAAACGGCCTGAAATTGACTAAAGCCACTGGCGCGGCACGCTTTTTGATCACTGGCGCATGCATTGCGGCGCTCGCTGCTTGCGGTGGTAACGACTCATCTTCGACCGCGAATGATGGCGCCAATGCAAACCCAGGTACCGAAGACTCAGATCATGGTGGCGACGGTGAGTTTCACATTGACACGATGGGTCGGCTTGCCATTCACGAGAGCGGTGCAGCATCTGTTCGTGTGCTTGAACTCGATAACAAAGAGATGATCGCCACAATTGCGACAGCCAACCCCGTCTCAGCACTGCATGCGAGCCCGGACCGACGCTACGCGGTTGCCGTTCAGCGCAATCAGGATCTTGTCGAGTTTATCGATGGCGGCATCTGGCAGGAAGACCACGGGGATCACCTGCACGACTATCGTGAGGATCCGGTGGCCATGAGCTACCGACTCGAAGGCGTGCGGCCTACACACTACGAGAGTCACGACGAATTGGCCGCCATCTTCAATGATGGTTTGGCAGACACCAACACCAACGCGACAGTGACGGTCATTAGCGATGTTGGCATAGCGACTGATCGTACTGAAGCCACCCTTGACTTGCCCATGCAAATGCACGGCACGGCGGAGCCTCGCGGCCGGTACTTGCTGACAACCTGGCGTGCACCAGACAACCGTGACACGCTGCCTGAGCAGGTTGAGCTATATGTATATGAAGAGTCTGGCTACCAACTGGTGACGCGGTTTGAAGAAACATGCCCACGCTTACACGGTAGCTTTGCGAATGAGTCGCATACAGCATTCGGTTGTGAAGATGGGGTCTTAGTTGTTTCCCAATCGGGTGATACGTTTACCGCCTCAAAGCTCGCAAACCCGGCGGGGCTGCCGGAGGACGTACGTATTGGCTCGGTCTACGGCCATCATGATAGCGTCAGCTTCATCGGCTTCGCGCGGCCAGGATACTTGTTCGAGATCGATCCGGTTGCCAATGAGATACATCCGATCACCTGGCCAGGCCAGCAAGTGGTCACGACAGCCTTCGCGAATGAGGGCAAGAGCTTTTTGGTCATGGATGAAGCTGGCACGGTACACATGCTTGATGCCACCGCTGGTTGGTCTGTCAGCGCCTCAGTCCCGGCAGCGAGCGGTATTCCTGAGGAAGGCAGCCAGCCATCGATTGAACCGCACGGACATGAGCCAGCCGCTTACGTGTCAGACCCACTCGGAAAGCGCATCGTCGTTCTAGACCTTGCTTCGGGTAGTGCATCGGACACCATTGCCGTCGAATTCGCGCCGGGTCAAGTTCGTTGGTTGGGCATAGCAGAGGACGAACACGACCACGATGGTGAGCACGACCATGACGAGTAAGCAGTCTTATATTGGGCGTTCGTTCATCGCGATGGCCGTGATCGCCTTAACACCCATCACGGCCGAAGCTGATGGAACGGCGAGCGCCAACGGTCTGAATTTTGGGGCTGTCCTCGACGGTAGCTACTCAAGCGGTGGCCTTGCTCTTGAAGAAGAGCGCGGCAATGGCTTCGGCCTGGGTCATACAGAGTTCAGTGTGCGCGGCAACATTGATGATTGGCTGGCAGCGACTGTCACAGCTGCCGTGCATTCTCACGATGGTGAGTCCGAGATCGAACTTGAAGAAGCATTCGTCGAGACCACACAACTCGGCGGCGGCTTCTCGGTGCGAGCTGGGCGCATGCTCTCGCAGATTGGGCACTTGAATGGCCAGCATCTGCATGCTGATGACTTCACCCTCAGGCCTCTCATCTATCGGGGGCTTCTCGGGTCGCACTATCTCGACGATGGTCTCCGCGCGAATTGGGTGTTGCCGACATCGTTCTACTCACGCCTTGGTATTGAGCTTTTCAGTGGCCGCGGGTATATCAGCGAAAGCACTAACGAACCATCGCTGGGCGTTTGGACACTGTCGGCAAAAGTCGGTGGTGACATCGGTCGTAGCAATAGCTGGCAGGCAGGTCTGTCAACCTTGAAGAACCGGCGCGACGCCGTTATCGAAGAGCACGACGAGATGCCCGATCTCGTTCTGGGTGAAGAAGACTCCCATGATGCGCATGACCACGGACATGATCACGCCCATGGCGCCCAGTTCACGGGTGGCACGGTCTGGATTGCCGACGCCGTGTGGAAGTGGGCGCCTAATGGCAATAACCGAAACCGCCAGCTCCGAGTTCATGGCGAAGTGGCGCGCGTCACCGATGTCACCAATGAAGTTGGCGATAGCGCAGAGCATGAAGGCTGGACTTTGGGTGTGGTCTACCGCTTTCATCCGCAATGGGAAGTCGGTGTTCAGTACGGCGACTTAACGGTCGCAGCGCCGCATGAAGATCACTTTGATCGCGGCAGAATTACTGAGACTAATCTGATGCTCGCCTGGAAACGCTCGCACTTCTCAACACTCCGTTTGAGCGTCACAAGCCAGCAAAACAAGGGCGGCTTCGACGAGGCTGGTGACGCGGTGATGTTGCAATATGTCGTTAGCCTGGGAGCACACGGTGCGCATTCGTTCTAGCCATGCGCTGATTGGAGGCCTGCTCCTGACATTTGCAAGTCATGTGCCGGCCTTGCAGGTGTTTACCTGTGAGCCCGAATGGGCGGCTCTCGTGCGCACACTTGTGCCGTCGGCCTCAGTTGTTTCAGCCACCCATGCCGATCAGGACCCACACCACATCGAAGCGCGACCCAGCCTGATTGCGGCGCTGCGGCGGGCTGATCTGGCGGTTTGTACAGGGGCATCGCTGGAAGTCGGCTGGCTGCCGATGTTGCAAACACGGGCGGGCAATTCGGTCGTAAGAGATGGTGCGCCCGGGATGTTTTATGCTGCCAATCATACTGATCTGCTTGACGCAGGCGGCTCGGCCGATCGAGCCCATGGCGATGTTCATCCAGAGGGCAATCCCCATGTCCACCTGGATCCGTATCGGGTCATTGACATTGCGCGCGCCCTTGCGGCAACGCTGATCAAGATTGACCCGTCGATTGAAGCGGAGACTCAGGAGCGCCTGAAGGCATTCGAGGCTGACTGGGCTGGCCATCGAGAGCGCTGGACTGAGGCTCGGACCCTGCTGAAAGGGCGTAGCATTGTCGTTCAGCATTCGGCATTCCGGTACCTGCTCGCATTTCTTGGGGTCGAGGCGGTCGCCGATCTGGAGCCACTACCCGGTTTACCACCGACTCTGTCGCACCTGCGCACAGTGCTCGACCAGGTCAGCGACAAATCACCAATTGCCATCATCCAGACTCGCTACCAGTCTCCCCAGCCCGGTAACTGGCTCGCTGAAAGAACCGGTATGCCACTTCTTAGCCTGCCCTCTACAGTCACTGACGATAGCGAAAGCGATGAGTTACCCGAGTTGATCAACCGTCTTGTCGAACAGATAGTTGAAAACGCCAGTCGATGACTGATGTCTTATCGCTAATTGCGGTGCCACTGGCAGCCGGTGCACTGGCAACAATCAGCCATGCAGTATTGGGCCGGCAAGTGCTGGCACGTGGCATTGTATTTATCGACTTGGCGATCGCGCAGTTTGCGGCTCTCGGTCTGCTCGTTGGTGCTGTCTTCGGCCTGCACGGTTGGGAGCAAACAGTTCTTGGTATTGCGACGGCAATGTGCGGTGCTGGCCTCGTGGCTTTGCTTTGTCGAATCTATCCGACACGACGCGAAGCGGCCATTGGCATGCTCTATGTCAGCGGCGCCTCACTGGCTGTGATGATCGCTTCGATCGATCCGCACGGGATGCAACGGGTGGCTCAGTTATTGGCTGGTGACCCGCTTTGGGTGACAGGCGAGGCACTTTGGCCCTTGCTCGTCGCTACGACGCCGTTCTTATGGGTGATGCTGAGCCGGCCAAGCTGGCTGGAAGATGGCCGATTCTTCTACCCTGTGTTCGCCCTGATGATCAGCCTGTCGCTACCACTGCTCGGCCTGTATCTCGTTTTTGCGACCTTGATTATTCCAGCCCTGTTAATCGACTGGATTCGTTCGCGTCATGCGCTCTTGATCGCGATGGGCTTCGGGTCGTTGGGGTATGCGGCTGGCCTGACCGCTTCGATGGTTCTCGACTTGCCGAGTGGCCCATCAATCGTTGTGGCTATGGTCGTGATCGCGATGGCGTTTGCCCTCACGACCCGCTTAACTAAGGCTTAAACCCATACCGGGACTATCGTTTCATTTTCGCTCCAATTGAAAATGCAACCATGTTGCACTATTATCTACAGCCCGCGCGGCGCCCCCACCATAACGATTGGATAACACGAATGAATAGCGTAATCCGTAAAGCAATCCCAGTAATGGGTTTTGCAGTGCTTGCTCTGACAACCCTACCCGCCGTCGCGGGCGACGACCACGCTCACGATAATAAGCCTGAGTCGATGGAGCAAAGTTCTCATGTACACGGCGTAGCCGCTTTGAATATCGCACTCGATGGCAGCGAGCTACATATCGAAATGGACAGTCCGGCGGCGAATATCGTTGGCTTTGAACATGCTCCAAAGTCTGATGCAGACCATGCGGCCCTTGACAAGGCTGTTGTACTGCTCAAGGGTGGCGGTCAGCTATTCGAGTTTGGCAGTGAGGTGGGGTGCGAGCTTGAGCTTGCGCAGGTGAATTCGTCGCTGTTGGACGAATCGCACGAGCATGATGCTGACCACGCGAAAAAAGACGACCACAAACACGGCGACAAACACGGCGACAAACACAGCCACAAAGAAGAGCACAAACACACCGAAAAACATGCTCACGGCAACAAGAAGAAGCACGCCGACCATGATCACGACCACGCCAAGGCTGATACGCATTCGGATATTCGTGCGCTCTACCATTTTGAGTGCAAAGACCCCGGCAAGTTGCAACAACTCACCGTCAAGCTTTTTGAAAAGCTGCCGCGAATGGAAAAATTAAACGTTCAGTATGTTGTCGGCAGCAAGCAAGGCGCAGCGCAACTCTCTGCATCAAAGACAGTCGTTGAATTTTGATGCGTTGTTGAGGCCTCGGTAGCGTTTTGCATGGCTGCCGAGCAATCTTTGTGACTGACACGCCCTACCCGACTGTGCCGTCAGGCAGTCACGATGCTCGGCAACGACTGCAAATACCGAGCAGTTCTACCGTCGATTTGTTCAGTGCGAAATGCACATCCTGTGCCAGAAGCTTTATCCGCTTGGATAGGGCGTTATCGGGAATTTCGCTGACACTGCTGCAGTTCCGACAGATCATGAAGACAACGGCTTTGTGATCTTCGCAATCTGAATGACGACAGGCAACGAAAGCGTTCAGGCTTTCCAGGCGGTGCACCAAACCCGATTCAATCAGCTTGTCGAGCGCGCGGTAGACCTGAGGCGGCGCCCGAAACCCATGGTCACGTAACTGATCGAGAATCGTGTAGGCACTCAAAGGCCCGTCTGCCTGTGTCAGCGCACCCATCACGAGCGCCTGGTTCTTGGTGAGATCGGCGGCGGCTGGGTGCGCAGTCATGGCTTATCTCCTTCGATGAGCTCTGTTGCTGCATCGCGGGGCAGGGTCGATTTAGATTTGACGCCCCGAATGGAGGGCAAGATCGAAAGAGTGAACAGAGCGAGCGCGGCAACGACGATACTAGGTCCGGCCGGCGTATCCCATTGAAGCGATCCCAACAGACCGCCAATCACCGCAACGGCACCCACGCCAGCGGCCAGTAGAGCCATCACTTCTGGGCCAGTAGCAAACCGTCGCGCCGCTGCGGCCGGAATAATGAGCATGGCCGTGATCAGCAAGACACCAACGATTTTCATGGCGATGGCAATGACGGCTGCCATCAGCAACATAAAAATGATGTTCGCACGTCCCGGGTTCATGCCCTCGGCCTCAGCGAGTTCCTGATTGACCGTGGCGGCAAAAAGCGGACGCCAAATTGCCGCAAGAATGGCCAGGACAGTGGCACCGCCGAGCCAGATCACGATGACGTCTGTCTTTGATACCGCGAGAATGTCGCCAAAGAGCAAGCCCATCAGGTCGATACGTACCCAGGTCATGAAAGCAAGCACGATCAGGCCGAGCGCCAATGCTGAGTGGGCCAAAAGACCCAACAGCGCATCAGCCGACAGTGTCGCCCGCTTCTGTAACAGCAAGAGCGCGATCGAAACGCAGGCCGACACAACGAACACGGCGAGCGTAATGTTGATCTCAAACAGAAAGGCAATCGCAACGCCCAAGAGTGCCGCATGTGACAGGGTATCGCCGAAGTAGGCGAGTCGCCGCCAAACAATGAAACAACCCAGCGGCCCGGCAACCAGCGCTACGCCCAGGCCTGCGAACAGCGCGCGCGCGAAAAAATCGTCAAGCATTACCCTTCTCACTGTCATGCACGAGGTGATGATCATGATGACCATCATTAGGGTGGCAGTAGTCACTGATCGAACCATCAGCATGACGCACTCTGCCATCAGGCAGGTGCGTATGGTCGTGTTGATGTTCATAGACCGCTAGTGTCGAGGCAGCGCGGCCTCCAAATAAGGCTTTGTACTCCGCACTAGAAGCAACCGCGCTCGGCGTACCTGAACAACAAACGTGTCCGTTCATGCAGATGACGCGGTCGGTTGCGGCCATCACAACATGAAGATCATGCGAGATGAGCAAAATGCCGCACTGCATACGATCGCGAATTTGTTTGATGAGATCGTAGAGCGCTATCTCGCCAGCAAAGTCGACACCCTGAACGGGTTCGTCGAGCACTAGCAGGTCAGGCTCACGAGCAATTGCGCGCGCCAGCAAGACCCGTTGAAGCTCACCACCAGATAACGTACGCACCTCAGCGTGCTCAAGATGACTCACACTGGTCGCCGCCATTGATTGTGAGATCAGCTTGGCGCTCGCGCCACCGGTTAGCCTCATAAAGCGCTCAACAGTCAGGGGCAGCGTCCAGTCGACCGAAAACTTTTGCGGGACGTAGGCAATCTTGAGCGCCGAGCGGCGATGTACTTCGCCCTCATCAGGTTCAAGCAGGCCCAATGCGACTTTGGCGGTCGTCGATTTGCCCGATCCATTCGGGCCGATGAGGGTGACAATTTCACCGTCGTCAATCGCGAAGGAAACACCGCGTACCAACCAGCGGTCAGACCGATTAACGCCTACCGCGTCCAGAGCGACGAGAGGCCTGGTCTTGTTGGACATAGTCATTGAAATCAGTTGATGAGTGCAATTTGTTGCGGCAAGTATACATGTTATATCATTACATTCTTACCGAGTCATACCGATAGATTGTTCTGGAGTTTGTTGTGCCCCTTACCCAATCGACTGTTTTCAAGTCCACCGTTATCTCTTTATTGCTGTTTTGTGTATCAGTGTTGCCAGCGCGCGCTGAAATTAAAGTTGTCACATCGATCAAACCCGTCCATTCGTTGGTATCAGCCGTCATGCAAGGGGTTGGCACGCCAGGCATCATTGTTGATGGCGCAGGTTCACCCCATACCTATGCACTCAAGCCCTCGCAGGCACGGATGCTTCAATCGGCCGACGTTTTTTTCTGGGTTGGGCCAGACCTTGAGCCGTTCTTGCAAAAGACGCTCCAAACGGTTGCTGCTAATGCCAAGTCAGTCGAACTGCTCGACACCCAGGATCTCGCCAAGCTCAGATTTCGAGAGGGGGGCGCATTTGAAGCGCATGATGATCATGATGAACATCATGGCCATGACCACGGCCACGATCATGACCACGACAAACACAAGAAAGCCGCACACAAGGATGAAGCCGACCATGGCGAGTTTGATCCCCATATTTGGCTTGATCCAGGTAATGCCAAGGCACTCGTAAAGAAGATTGAATCAGTCCTGGCCTCCGCCGACCCAACCAACGCCGCGACCTACAGAAAGAACGCTCAGGCGACCGAGACGAAACTGGATGCGCTAATCACAGAGACTGAATCATTGCTGAAACCGCTTGTTGGTAAGCAGTTTGTGGTCTTTCATGACGCCTACCATTATTTCGAAAACCGCTTCGGCGTTAAGGCAGGCGGCTCCATAACGGTGTCGCCAGAAGTGATGCCTGGCGCCGAGCGCGTGAATGAAATACGAGCCAAGGTAAAGGCCTTGGGTGCTACCTGCGTCTTTGCAGAGCCGCAGTTCGAGCCAAAGCTTATAGCGACTGTCCTGGAAGGCACCTCGGCAAAAGCTGGCGTTATCGACCCCCTTGGCACAGAACTTGAAAACGGCACGGATCTTTACTTCAAACTGATCCGGAATATGGGTAACTCAATCAAGACTTGTTTGGCCGAGGCAAGCTCATAGATACTCTCGACGCCAGTCAGTTTCAGCGACGACCGGCGCGCATGATGGCGCCTCCGGTCAGACTGGCGCCTGCATTCGACAATCCTGACCAGGTTTTGGATCTGATTCACAAAGGGGCGCCTTACAAGACCCTGGCCGCCGCTCACAAAGACCCGAACGAGGGTTTGACCCGCCCCTGGTTCCGCAATTTCTGGGCGCTCGGTGGCAAACCGATTTTCGACGGCGCCGAGGACTTGTTCTTAAACCAGCAATTCATTGATGCTGCGAAGCAATCTTTCCAGGCTGAAATCATTCGCCCAGTAGCGATGATGACCAACCTGAATCTGCCGGGGCCAGCGTTGCCACAGCATCTTGACCTGCCGTTCTTTCGCGGCATGACTAACCGTGAAGTGCCGTCGTGGATGCTGGCGCCGATGGGCTACTCCGGACTATTCCATGAATGGGCCATCCCTGTCGCCTCCGCGATCACCTGGTTCTATGATGGCAAAGGCGGCGAGTTCGAGTATTGGCCAAGCGGCCCCGACGCACCGTCTGAAACGGAACGGCCGCCTTATTCGAACACTTGCGTGTTGGCAGACAATGAATATATGTATCACCGGGTCGGTGCCGTTGGTTTGCCACATGAGTTCTGGAGCGACGCATCAGTTCCTTACGAGGCAACACTGTCACTTGGTAAGCACTGGGAATTACATGGCAAGGACGATCACCTGTTAGCCACGCTGCCTTATGACAAAGTTCGATTGTCGGTTTTATGGAAAGCCTATTGCTTCAAATCTCAGGCGATGGCTGATGCCTACGATGACCATTCAGACGACTTGACTGCAGACCGAGTGGTCGAGCTTTTTTGCCTTGACTTGCGCCAGCGAAAAATTGAATTCGACCCACCGACGGATCTAGCCACCGATCTGGCATGGAAGCAAACACTATTGGCCGCATATACGCCAGCGCCAGTGCAGACTCGAAATTTCAACTGACGCTTAACCGGGATTTCGCCGACAAGCTGAACACCCTAGTTGAGGGCCATCGCCAGGACCTGAGCAACATGTACGGCTTCGCGCGAGGCACCATCTTGAATCTGATGCCGGCAACTCGTTCCGTCAGCGACCACAATCGTGTCTGCGTCGGACGACTCTCTGACTTTGGGCAGCAACGATAACTCCGCCATGGCCATGGATGCTTCAAAATGCTCGGCCTCATACCCAAATGACCCTGCCATGCCACAGCAACTGGACTGAATGAGTTCAACCTGTAGCGATGGGATCAGGCGCAATACGGTTTCAATAGGCCTGACCGCATCATGCGCTTTTTGATGGCAGTGCCCATGAAGCAGTGCTCGTTCCTGGCTGATCGCCTTTAACGGTAAGTTAAGAGATCCGGCCTCGTGCTCGCCGGCCAGATACTCTTCAAATGTCATCGCCAGAGCGGCTAGTGCCTCAGCGGGTTCTCCAAGACCAAGTGCCAGGCTTTCATCGCGCAGCGTCAGGATGCATGACGGCTCAAGCCCCACCACAGGCACCCCCCGGTTGATCGGATCAGCCAATGCGATCAGCACTCGACGCACCTCCTCGTGTGCCTGATCTACCAGGCCTGACGCCAGAAAAGTTCGGCCGCAGCAAAGTGGTGTCTCACCAACTGGCGGCTGTGCAACCGCTACCTTGCGTCCTGCTGCCGCGAACACCTTCAGAGCTGCCTGCAGGATTTCCGGGTCATAGGCGTTATTGAATGTATCCACCCACAGGACGACGTCTGCCTCTTTGAGGTTAGCTAAATCCGCCCGCTGAGTGTCAGCCATGTGCTGCCGCCAGAAAGTCTCTTTACGCCACTTGGGGAGTGTTCTTTGCGCCGAAATTTTGAGCACGGCCTCACTGAGCTTTGCTGCGCCTGGTAAGCGGTCTCGCAAATTGAGCAGCGCTGCAAAAGGTGCCAGGCGCGGCGCATAGTGCGGCAACCAGGCAACTAATTTTTGCCGCCAACTCAAAGGAGCACTCGCCGCGCGCTGCGCTGCGACTTCGAGCTTCATGCGAGCCATGTCAACACCGGTGGGGCATTCCCGCTTGCACGCCTTGCAGCCGACACACAGCGACAAGGCATCCTGTACGTCATCTGATGTCAGTCCGCCTTCAATCTGACCAGACACCGCGAGGCGAAGGGTGTTGGCACGCCCCCGCGTAAGGTGCTTTTCTTCACGCGTGATGCGATAGCTCGGGCACATGGCGCCAGCATCAAACTTACGGCAATGGCCGTTGTTGTTGCACATTTCAACCGCTTTGGCGAACCCTCCCGATGGATCTTCGCCAGTGCCTGCGGGCGATGCCACCTCAGTGATTGGATCAGTCTGGACATTCCATGCCGACCAGTCGAGCGCCGGTTTGATTGACTTGGCAGCATAACCAGGTGAGAACCGGAACAGTTTTGTGTCATCCATTTTGGATGGCCGCACAATCTTGCCCGGGTTGAGCAAACCCTTGGGGTCGAACAGATCTTTGACTTCTTCAAATGTGCGAGTCAGCCGATCGCCAAATTGCCATTGAACCCATTCACTGCGCACAAGCCCATCGCCATGTTCGCCTGAATACGCGCCTTTGTAGTGGCGCACAAGCTCCGCCGCTTCTTGTGCAATCGCGCGCATCTTGCCAGCACCATCGCGACGCATATCAAGGATGGGCCGAACATGTAGCGTGCCGACAGAGGCGTGCGCATACCAGGTGCCGCGCGTACCATGCCGGGCAAACACTTGGGTTAGCTGATCCGTGTAATCAGCCAGGTGCTCAAGCGGCACCGCGCAATCTTCGATGAAGCTAACTGGCTTACCGTCACCACGCAAAGACATCATGATGTTCAGACCTGCCTTGCGAACATCCCATAGCGCCTTTTGACGATGCGGCTCTGGCATTGAGACAACCGAACCCGGATGACCATGATCTGCCATCAGGCTCGCGAGTTGCTCGACTTTGTCAGCCTGCGCCACAGCGTCTTCGCCAGCAAATTCCACCAGCAATATCGCTTCAGGCGTTGGCCCGGCTGCATCTACCAGCGCCGTTTCCATCACGCTGGCAAAGGCTGGATTCTGTCGCGCAAGGTCAACCATAGTGCGATCTACCAACTCAACCGCACACGGTCCCAGCGTGACAATATGCTGAGCGCTGGCCATGGCATCTCTGAAGCTCGCAAAATTCACAACGCCCAAAGCCTTGTGCCCAGGCAATGGCGAGAGCTTTAGCTTGATTTTCTCAAATACGGCCAGCGTGCCTTCCGAGCCGACAAGCAAGTGCGCCAGATTGACCGAACCATCTGCGGTGTAGGGTCGTTCAGAACGCGGGTTGAATACATCTAGGTTGTAGCCCGCCACACGTCGCAACACGTGCGGCCATTGCCGGGTTATTTCGTCTCGTTCGCGTTCGCCAATACTAAAAAGCGACGACACCAGCTTGCTCGCGCGTGCGGTTTTCAAGATCGTACTGTCAGCGTCACCGAACGGACCAAAATGCTGCTCAGTGCCGTCAGCAAGCAGTGCATCAATGCCCAAAACGTTATGCACCATATTGCCGTAGGCAATTGACCGCGAACCGCAGGAATTATTGCCCGCCATACCCCCTATAGTCGCCTGTGCACTAGTGGATACGTCAACCGGGTACCAAAGGCCATGAGGTTTAAGCAGGGCGTTTAAGTGATCAAGCACTACACCCGGCTCCGCCCAGACGGTGCGTGCCTCGACATCCAAATCAGTGATTTTGTTCAGGTGGCGGCTGTTATCAATGATGATCGCCTCGCCAACTGTCTGACCGCATTGACTGGTGCCTCCGCCCCGAGACAGCACAGGCACTTGCATTTCGTTTGCGACATCAAGGGTGGCTTTGACATCGGTTGCATCGCGCGGCACAACGACGCCTACTGGTTGAATCTGGTAAATGGATGCATCGGTGGCATACCGGCCTCTGGAAGCGGCATCAAACATCACATCGCCGCGCAGAATCCTGCGTAGTTTTTGGGCCAGGCGGCTACGGTCAAGCGCCGGCGCTTGCATCACCTTCGAGTTGGCGGGCGCGTTCATCGTTTGATCTCCTTGAGAAGGTGCTCACCCGTCGAGGTCAGCGCGGCCAGCACAGTGTCACGCTTATGAATCAGGTGTGTTTCCAGAACTGAACGCAACGTGCTGGCATCACGGGCTGCCAATGCTTCAATCATCTGAGAGTGTTCTGCGACCGCCGCATCCCACTTAGCCTGATTGAAATTAGAACGAAATCGTAAGTGCTGAATGCGGATATTGATTGCGTCATAGGTTTCAGCGAGCGCCAGGTTGCCGGCCGCCCGGTTAATCGCCTCGTGAATGTCGCGATTAAGCCGATAGTAAGCGGGCAGATCGCGACGCGCATGTGCAGCAAGCATCTCGTAGTGCAGCGCACGCACTTCGTCAATCTGCTCATCACTTGCGCGACTGGCAGCCAGTTCGCCCGACAGACCTTCCAACCCGATCATCACTTCGAACAGGTCGCGAATATCCTGGGCTGATAGCTCGACGACACTCGCACCACGATTCGGATGCAGTGCAACAAGCCGCTCAGCGGCCAATACGCGGAAAGCTTCACGCAACGGCGTCCGCGAAACTCGCAGGCTTTCGCAGAGCACCCGTTCATTTAGACGAGCGCCAGCCGCCAAATCACCCGTCAGGATCATTTCACGTAACTGCGCCGCCACATCGGCATGCTTAAGCCCATCGCGAGCCGGCGAGAGGCTAGCCGATGAGACTTCAGCCATGTCTACTGTTTCGTTCATGAGATCAATCAACGCTATTGGCTATAGGCAACGATTCAAAATCGGATCTCTTTTGTATACAAAAATGTGCCCGGCTGCCACCAAAGCCCCATTTCCCCCTAGTTTATGAAGAGTGCAGCTACAGAAGCGCTATATTTTTGTATACAAAATCATTAGGAGCACGGCATGCAGTTACCCAGTGGCATCAACCTCAATGAACACGCCAGCGGTCGCCATTTTCTGCAGATACCAGGCCCGAGCCCCGTGCCAGATAGGGTTCTCAGGGCGATAGACAACGCAACGATTGACCATCGTGGCCCCGCGTTTGCGGGACTGGGCAAGCGCGTGATTGAGGGCATGCAGGCCATCATGCAAACCCGTCAGCCGGTGATTATCTATCCGGGTTCTGGCACGGGCGCATGGGAAGCCGCGCTGGTAAACACCCTAAGCGCTGGCGATGCCGTTTTGACGTACGAGACTGGACACTTCGCGGCGCTCTGGCACAAATTGGCCAGCCGCCTGGGGTTGGAGAGCACGGTGCTCGATTCGGACTGGCGTCACGGGGTCGATGCCTCACGCATTGAACAAGCCCTGCGCGAAGACACGCAACACCGCTTCAAAGCAGTCTGCGTGGTGCACAACGAAACCTCAACCGGCGTGACATCAGATATTAACGCCGTGCGCAAGGCGATCGACGCCGCAGGTCACCCTGCCCTGTTGATGGTCGACACGATTTCAGGCCTGGCCTCGGCTGACTACCGTCATGATGAGTGGGGAGTGGATGTGACCATCTCAGGCTCCCAAAAAGGACTCATGATGCCGCCCGGGCTGTCCTTTAACGCGGTCAGCGAGAAGGCGCTTGCAGCCAGCCAGCAGGCAAACCTGCCACGCGCCTATTGGGCATGGGATGAAATCATTCAGGCCAACAAGGGCGGATACTGGCCGACGACCCCAGCAACCAATTTGCTCTACGGCCTTGCAGAGGCCATTGACCTATTGCAATCGGAAGGATTAACCCAGGTATTTGCGCGCCACAAGCGTCACGCGATGGCCACGCACACGGCCGTAAAAGCTTGGGGCCTGGAACTGTTGTGCCAGGATGAGGCCCGCCTCAGCCCGGTCCTCACAGCTGTGATGGTGCCCGAGGGCCATAGTGCGAACGACTTACGCGCGAAAATTCTCGAGCACTTCAATATGTCACTTGGCACGGGTCTGGGCCGCTTACAAGACAAGGTCTTTCGGATCGGTCACCTTGGCGACTTCAATGATCTCACCCTGATGGGCACACTCTCTGGCGTTGAGATGGGATTGAAACTTGCCGGCGTTCCCCACCAGCCAGGGGGTGCTCAGGCCGCAATGACCATCCTTTGCGAGACACGCTAATGAGTAAGCCAAGTAAGCCGCTCGCTGGGTTCAAGGTCCTTGAAATGGCGCAGATCATGGCGGGTCCAGTAGCCGGCCAGATGCTCGCGGATTTAGGCGCCGAAGTCATTAAGGTTGAAAAAATGCCCGGCGGCGACGACACCCGCAGCTACGCAGAACCGCGCATCAACGGCGTCTCCGCACCGTTTCTGATGCTCAATCGCGGCAAACGTGGGCTGGCTCTCAACCTGAAGCATCCTCGCGGGCGAGAGGTCTTGTTTGAACTCGTGCGCAAGAGCGATGCGCTCATCGAAAACTTTCGAAAAGGCACACTTGAGAAATTCAGTGCTGGTTACGAAGATCTGCGCAAAATCAACCCACGGCTGATCTACTGCGCAATCTCTGGGTATGGGCGCACCGGCCCCTATGCCGACAAAGGCGGGTTCGATTTAATTGCTCAGGGGTTTAGTGGACTCATGAGTATTACCGGTGAGCCAGGCAGACCACCTGTGAAACCGGGCACGCCAGTTGCAGACATCAATGCCGGCATTTTGGCCGTCAACGGCATCATGGCCGCGCATATTCACTGCCTCAAAACGGGCGAAGGACAGTTGGTTGAAACGTCTTTGATGGAAGCGGCCATGCATCAGACACATTGGCACGCGGGCATCTACTTCGCAACAGGTCAGTCACCAGAGCCCACTGGCTCGGCCCATGTCCTAACCGCACCCTATCAGGCGTTCCGTACCGCCGACGGGCATATCAATATCGGCGGGGCCAATGCGACGAACTGGCAGCGTGTCTGCCATGAATTGGGCCATCCCGAATGGGCAAGTGATCAACGCTTTAAAGAAAATGCTGACCGAATGGCCAACCGCGAAGCCTTGGTACAAGCAATGGAATCGGTGCTGGAAACTAATGGCACCGAATATTGGGTGGCGCGATTTGATGCGGCTGGCGTGCCTGCTGGCCCGGTTCATCAAATTGGCCAGGCCGTACAACATCCGCAAGCGCTTGCGCGCGAAATGGTGGTTCAAACCAAACATCCCGACGCCGGCGAAGTGCGCAGTATTGGAAATCCCGTCAAACTATCAGCCAGCCCGGGTTCTTCTGATCGCCCTGCTCCCCGCTTCGGTGAGCACACGCGCGATGTTTTGGAGGAATTTGGATTCGCCGCCGCTGACATTGATGAACTGATTTCTGCGGGCGTCGTGCATCAGGGAGAGACCGCTTGACCGCACTTGCCAACCGAACCAATCATATCGACCCCTTCCATGTAATGGAGCTGACAAAGTACGCGGGAAAACTTCAATCAGAAGGCAGGTCGATCATTCATCTGAGTATTGGTGAGCCAGACTTTACTGCGCCCGCTCCAGTCGTCAAAGCTTTGCATGCGGCAGCAGATGCCGGCCGAACGCAATACACCGATGCGGCAGGCCTTGCGCCACTGCGAGAAGCCATCGCGCGTGACTATCACGATCACTGGGGGGTAGATGTCGACCCGGATCGCATTCTCGTCACAGCCGGTGCTTCTGCGGCGCTTACTCTGGCCTGCGCGGCCCTGGTAAACCCAGGCGACGGTGTCCTGGTGGCAGACCCCGGCTACCCGTGTAACCGTCACTTTGTGGCCGCGTTCGATGGTGTTGCCCAACTCGTCGAGACAACGGCGGCGTCTCGCTTTCAGCTGACCCGGGAAAACCTTCAGGCCAACTGGCAGACAAACACGCGCGGCGCTCTGATTTCATCGCCAGCCAATCCAACCGGCACCTCGATTCCGACGGCTGAGATGGGCCAGATTCTCAGCGCTATCAGAGAGCGAGAAGGCTTTGCGATTGTTGATGAGATTTATCTCGGCTTGAGCTACCAGGATGAGGTAGCCACAGCGCTTACGCACGGCAATGACATGGTCATCACCAACAGCTTCAGCAAGTATTTCAACATGACTGGCTGGCGACTTGGCTGGCTGGTTGTACCTGAGGAGTGGCGCGCTACGTTTGAAAAGCTCGCTCAAAACCTATTAATCTGTGCCAGCGCCTTGTCGCAGCAAGCCGCGTTGGCTTGCTTTGATCCCGAGAGTCGCGCCACCTATGAAGAACGCAAAGCGCAGTTCAAGGCTCGTCGCGATTTTCTCGTGCCAGCGCTTGAGGGTATAGGTCTGAAAGTGCCAGCAGCCCCTGACGGTGCGTTTTATATCTATGCTGACATCAGTGCATTTAGCGATGACAGTTCAAGCTTCGCCTACGACTTGCTCAACAACACCGGTGTTGCGCTGGTGCCCGGCAAAGACTTTGGGCAGAAAGACTCGAACAAGTTCGTTCGCATCAGCTACGCCAACTCAATGGACAACCTGCGTGAAGCGGTTGATCGCATTGATTCGTTTGTAAACAAGCGGGCTTAGCCAGCCAATACATGTCGCAACTCGGCTTTATTGCGCTGCCACCAAGAGCCTTGAGGCGCTGCCTGCCTGCGCCAAGTTCGCGCGCAGAATGGCGGGCTTCAGGGCAGGCTTACTCGCAATTGGCAAACCATGTGCCGCCGCCCAGATGCGGTCGCGCTGACGAATGACCTTGGCGCCATAGCCGCCATCGCTTCGCAGATTAGCGGCACCCACATAACGCTTCAAGGCACCCTCGACAGACCCTTCACGGTCAATCATGCCGCGTAAGATACGCGTCCCAACTTCAATGCTAACGCGCGGTTCAAACGACGCTTTGGTACCGCCCAGGTGCTTGAATTTTTCGGTATGCACCCGTACAAGCACCTGCATCAAACCGCGGGCATCTTTGTGGCTGCGCGCTTTTGGGTTCAGGCTTGATTCAATCGACATGACCGCCGTGATAAGCAATGGGTCGACACCATTTCGTGCGCCCGACTGGTAAGCAAAGCGCACGTAGCGACGAACATCCTCAGCATCACGGCGGTAGTAACGGGCCAACCACTTGGAGATGTTTTGCATCTGAGTGGGATAATCAACCAGACGAACCGGTGCCTGAGTTGCGGCGTCCTCACTGTCGTACAGCGTGACCGGTGCCAGGGCGTAGTCTCCGGGCAAACTGCCGTCCCCCAGGTAGGGCTTGGATACCAGTCCGTCTCTGTCAATGTCGGCGGCACGGCCGGGCAGCAAGCCCGTTACCGAGGGATCCAGGAATGCCAGAGAGGGGGCGCCAGAGTTGGCCTTCAAGCCGGTGAGGTCAGGCGTGTCACTGTGAGAGATGACCTGGGTTGAATCGTCCCGCTGCGCTCTAATCAATGCGGCATCAGCGGCAAGCGCAAGACTCTGATCATGCTTGGCGGAAAGGCTGGAAATTCCCGCCACGCCAGAGGTGGATGACTGGCTGATCTTGCCAAATGTCATACCGTCAAGAGGTCTTGCGGCTGGCTCTTCAGACAATCCCAGCACCAGGGCGCCAGAGGCAATGACAACTCCGAGCGGCGCATGAGCAAGGAAGCGAAACGGCGTTTTCATCTTGCCAGCACCAGCAAATCTCCAGATTTGTGTAAGACCTTCATAGGAACTCATTGGAATCGATGCTGACCGGACACTAAATGCGCTGGTCTTCTGCCGTTCTCAAATTAGATCTAGTGCGACATGTCGCCTGATCGGAACGAACTATCGATTTCCCACCTCAATTGCAATTTTAGGTTTGCGCGCACTAACCGTCAAATCGAATGGTGCGACAATCGGGGGATAAATTGTTTCAAAAAGCTATCCGAAGCACTCAAATAGGTCTTTCGCTTTGAAATACAAGGATTTAAGAGAATTTGTCGACCAACTGGAAAAAGGGGGTGAATGTCGCCGAATCGCCGTTGCCGCCGACACCGAATTCGAAATGACCGAGATCGGTGATCGGGTACTCCGGGCGGCGGGTCCTGCGCTGCTTTTCGAGCAACCAACTCGCGGCGGGAGACCGATGAATATGCCAGTGCTGGTGAATCTCTTCGGCACGCCCAAGCGGGTAGCAATGGGCATGGGTGAAACCGAAACGACTGCTCTACGTGAAATTGGCAAGTTACTCGCCTACTTGAAAGAGCCGGACCCGCCGAAAGGCCTGCGCGATGCCTGGGAGAAACTGCCAGTGCTGAAACAAGTGCTCAGCATGGCGCCGAAAGAAACCAGTAACGCGCCCTGCCAACGCAACGTGCTTGAAGGTGGTCAGATTGATCTTGCCAACCTGCCGATTCAAACCTGCTGGCCAGGCGATGCCGGCCCACTCATTACGTGGGGTCTGGTGGTCACGCGGGGGCCTAAACGCAAACGCCAGAATCTCGGCATTTATCGGCAGCAGTGCATTGCGCCGAACAAAACCATCATGCGTTGGCTCGCCCATCGCGGTGGGGCGCTGGACTTTTTGGATCACACGCGAGAGCAAGGAGACACGCCTAAACCATTCCCCATCTCCGTTGTACTAGGCGCTGACCCCGCCACGATTTTGGGTGCGGTGACACCGGTGCCAGATTCGTTATCAGAGTATCAATTTGCCGGCCTGCTTCGCGGCAACAAAACAGAGCTAACGCCGTGCATCGGCAATGATTTGCGCGTGCCTGCGTTTGCGGAACTGGTGCTCGAAGGCAGTATCCTGCCCGACCCTGATGGCAGCCTGACTCGCGCGAACGCTGAGCGGCAAGGCTTCAAGGGCGAATTGCCTGCGACGGCCTTAACAGGCTGGGAAATGGCGCTGGAAGGCCCGTTTGGAGACCATACCGGCTACTACAACGAGCAAGACTGGTTTCCGGTCTTCACAATTGACCGGCTAACTCATCGTGATGATGCAATCTATCACTCCACCTACACGGGCAAACCACCGGACGAACCCGCCATATTGGGCGTGGCGCTGAACGAGGTATTTGTGCCGATTCTGCAAAAGCAGTTTCCTGAAATCACCGATTTTTATTTGCCTCCAGAGGGTTGTTCTTATCGAATGGCCGTTGTCTCGATCAAGAAACAATACCCCGGGCATGCCAAACGCGTGATGTTTGGTATTTGGAGTTTCCTGCGGCAATTCATGTATACCAAGTTCATCATCGTGACTGACGATGATGTCGATGTGCGCGACTGGCAAGAAGTGATTTGGGCAATGACAACGCGGGTAGACCCCACACGCGATGCCACACTGGTCGACAACACCCCGATCGACTACCTCGACTTTGCGTCACCGGTGTCAGGGCTTGGCTCCAAGATGGGCATCGATGCAACTAACAAGTGGGCAGGCGAAACCACCCGTGAATGGGGCGTTCCAATCTCAATGGACACAGCTGTGAAAACACGCGTAGATGATTTGATGCAGAAAATGGGGCTGTGAGGGGCTAAGAAAATTCAGCCCGTCTCGTACACCCACTTAATAAGTTCATCCTGCACCGATCGGGTCCGTCTGGCGGCGGACCCGTTGATCATCATCGTCACGGCATACCACTGGCCAGACTTTGAATAGACATAACCGCTCATCGAACGAACACCTGAAAGGCTGCCGGTTTTAATCCAAGCCTGACCCGCGACTGGATGCGAACGCAGTCGCCTGCGCATCGTGCCGTCGACCGCCACCACCGGCAGCGACTTGCGAAACGTGACTTCGTAATCACTTTCAGCTGCATGACTCAGAACGTCGTTCAGACCGCTCGCCGTCACGCGTGCGCTGCGTGACAATCCTGAGCCATTGTCAACAACCAGGCCTGGTAATGCGAGTCCGTTGAGCTTCAAGGTGGTCGTCACGAGGCGACGCGCAGCGGCTTCATCGACCCTTGGCTCGCGGCCAACAGCGGCAAGCTGCAACATGAGTTGGCGGGTCATGACGTTGTTGCTGAACTTATTGATGTCTGAGATGACATCGGCAAGCGTTCGCGGCGAGGTCCAGACAAACCAGGGAGTGTGCTGTGCAGCGAGCGCTTCGGTATCACGCACTGCTTTGCCATCCCAGCGGCCGCCCAATTGCAGCCAGGCATCCCGAAATAGCGCATCGCTGAACTGCACATGATCAAGCACCGCATGAAACGCCTGGGTTTGTCCACAGGCCCGCGAGTAACGACCGCTCAACCGCAATACCGGCCCGGACGGCCCCACCCTCTCACGAATCTTTAAGCCATTGGCAGCATGGCGACAGCGACCTTTCACGAGACTTATCTGATTCTCAATCTGCACACCAGCCAATGCCGGATCGAGAGTCAGTGATGCGTGACGCTTACCCGGCGCAATCACAAACTTTGTCGATTTGAAATTCAACATCGCCGCATCGGGCCACACGTTGTATGGCTCGGTAGGCTGACCATCAAACACCTTGCGCTGAGGATCGGCCGACGCATAAAGCGAATTGTTAAGCCGCAAATTGCCCGTAATGTGCTGCAGGCCTTGCTCGCGCATCGCCTGAATCGCGGCCACTAAATCTTCGATCACAAGTTTGGGGTCGCCACCGCCGGCCATCACGAGATCGCCATTCAGGCGGCCGGCCTGCAAAGACCCATCGAGGAAAAACCGCGTCTGCCAACGGTAGCGATCACCCAGTTGCAGCAGCGCGGCATAAGTGGTGAGCACCTTGATAGACGATGCCGGATTCAAAGCTTGATTGGCATTCAGGCTAAGGACCGACTTACCGCTGGCGAGCGCGCGCACTTCAACGCCTACCTCACTCCCACCTGCCTTAGCTCGGGCCAGCCATTTGCCGACCAGTTTTTTGGTGCTGCTAGTCGATAATTCAGGCGCCGCCAACGCCGGGCTGGTCAGCAGCAAGAGGGGTAAGGCAATGAGCCAGGAGAGGCAAAGGCGCCGGGCAGACAGTTTCATCAACCGGATTATTCCATGCCGAACAGGCCCGGCGCGCTACACTCGCGCCCATGACACAAGCAGGACAACCCCATCCCGCCAGCAGCGGGTCGCAATCCGCAAAGCCAGCCCAAACTCTGGCTCAAAAAGTCCTCGCCAGGGCGAGCCGGCAGGCAAACGTTGAGCCGGGCGAAATCGTGACCTGCGAAGTTGATCTGGCCATGTTTCATGATTCCAGCGGGCCGCGCAGGCTGGCGCCCATGCTCGTTGAGTTGGGCGCGACCGTGAAGCACCCGGAGCGCCTTGTACTGGTCACCGACCATTATGTCACCGGTACCGATGATGAAAGCCGCAAGATTGTGCAAATCGCGCGTGACTGGGCCGCAGAGACAGGCATTAAAAACTTCTACGACCAGCAAGGCATCTGTCATGTCGTGACTCCGGAACGGGGCCATCTGCGCCCGGGTATGTTCTGCGTGGGCGGTGATTCACACTCCCCCACGGGCGGTGCATTCGGTTGCTATATGTTTGGCATTGGCTCAACCGAAATGCTTGGTGTCGTCGTCACAGGTGAAATCTGGATTCGCGTGCCTGAGACGATTCGCTACACGATTAACGGTGAGCTTGCAGACGGCATCACGGCCAAAGACATCATGCTCATGCTGATTGGCCGGTTTGGTATGGATGGCGGCCGCTATCAGGCTGTTGAATACGCGGGCAGCGCTGTCCGCGCGATGCCAATGGGCGAGCGCATGACGCTGTCCAATATGTCGGCCGAACTCGGCGCTCAGGCGGGTCTGATCGAAGCAGATGACACCACCAGACAGTTTTTACTGAATGCCGGTGTCGCGCCTGAGGCAATAGATTTGGCGGCGGGTCAGGGAGACGACGGCGCGCCTGTCACGGAGCACAGCTTTAATGCCGCGGACATTCAACCTCAGGTTGCCGCCCCCCATAGCCCGGCAAATGCAGCAGATGTCACCGCTGCCGCAGGCGAGCCAATTGATATTGCCTACATTGGTGCGTGCACAGGCGCCAAACTGGTCGATATGCGGCTCGCCGCCCGCCTGCTTACCGGTCAAAAGGTAGCGGCTGGTGTCCAACTGCTCCTGGCACCAGCGAGCGTGCGTGAACTTGCCACCGCGCGCGCCGATGGCACCTTGCAAGTGTTGCTGGACGCGGGCGCGCAAATGTTGCCCTCGGCCTGCGGTGCATGTGCCGGCTATGGCAACAGCATTGCTGAGGGTGCACGCGTTATTTCCACCACCGCGCGCAATTTCAAAGGGCGCATGGGCAGTGACACCGCTCAGGTATGGCTTGCCTCGCCAGCCACTGTTGCCGCGAGTGCCATCACCGGTCGCATTGCTGACCCACGGCCGATGCTCGCAGACTCAAAAACCGTAGGCACACCATGACGACTACAGGCCGCGCCTGGAAACTGCCGGGCAATGTTGACACCGATGCGCTTGCCCCCGGCAAGGCAATGAGTGGCGGGCTTGGCGGCATTGCACCGCACTGCCTGAAAACCATCAGACCTGAATTCGCTGATGAGGTTAAACCGGCAGACCTGATTGTCGCCGGCGCCAACTTTGGCGTGGGTTCTTCTCGAGAGCAGGCAGCGGGTGTGCTGCGTCACCTTGGCCTGGCGGCCGTGCTGGCGCCCTCGTTTGCAGGCTTGTTTTATCGCAATGCGTTTAATCTCGGCTTACCGGCACTGGTATGCGCACAAACCCAAGAGATCGCGGACGGCGCTCGTTTGTCGCTGGACATGAACAAGGCCTGCGTCATAGATGCCGATACCGGTGACCGCTGGTCATTCGAACCTGTCCCCGAATTTTTACAGGCCATGATTGATGCCGGGGGTTTGCTCCCCCAACTGCGGGCACGCCTGGCAGCCGACAAATCCCAAAATCAACCGACCGCATAGGAAACCGTATGGATGCCGTCCGACTCGCCGTGCTGAAAGGCAGGCTGGAACAAATCGCCGACGAGATGGATGCAACGCTGTATCGAAGTGCTTTCAATCCCATCATTGCCGAAGCGCACGATGCTTCGCACGGCCTGTATGACGCCAACACTGGCGACACGCTGATACAAGGCAAGTCAGGCTTGCCGGTTTTCGTGGGCGCGATGGCGTTTGCTGTGCGCACCGCAATCAAAGCGGCCGAAGACCGTGGCGGTCTGCGCGACGGCGACACCTGGATCTTTAACGACCCCTATGACGGCGGCACTCACCTAAACGACTTCAAGCTCGTGCGGCCGTTCTTTTATCAAGGCAATCTGTTTTGCTGTCTGGCCTCGGTCGCCCACTGGCATGACGTGGGCGGTGCCGTACCCGGCAACTACAACCCGGCAGCTACTGAGTGCTGGCAGGAAGGCATGCTGATTCCGCCCGTGCGTCTCATTAGCCAGGGCGAGTTCAATGATGACTTGATGCATGTGCTTCAGTCGAACACGCGGCTGCCCAATAGTCTCTATGGCGACCTCAACGGCCAACTTGCTGCGCTAAAGCTCGGCGAGCAAAGACTCACCGCCCTACTCGATGAAGCAGGGGCTGAACAGGTGAGCGAAGCGCTGGATGCCCTGCGGGCACGCGCTGTCACGCTCATGCAAGCCAACATCAAAAAACTGCCGGCCGGTGACTACCACTGTGAGGACTTTCTTGATAACGATGGCATCACGGACAAACCACTCCGCATTGCGGTGAGAGTTGGCATTGACCATGCCTCCGAAAAAGATGGTCAGCCCCGATTGACGCTTGACTTCACCGGTACCTCACCCGCGTGCGACGGCCCGGTAAACATCTCGCGTGCCACTGCAATTGCCGCATGTTACGTCGCCCTCAAGCATGTGTTTCCTGAAGTACCCGCCAATGCGGGTGTGCTCGATTCAATTGACTTCATCATTGCTGATGATGCGCTGATCAGTGCGGGCAAACCCAAGCCCGTTGGCGGCTATACCGAGACTATTTTGCGCATGATCGACGTGATCTTCGGCGCCGTCGCCAAGGCCAATCCTGGCAATGCCCATGCGATGGCATACGGCACGATCAATGCGCTATCAATTGCCGGGCAACGCAGCGATGGTGCAGACCAGGGCAAACCGTGGGTGATGTTCAGCTTCTTTGGTGGCGGCCACGGTGCGCATGCACGGGGCGATGGACTCTCGCACGGAAACGCGCCGATCTCGATGGCCACGATTCCCCCCCTGGAAATTCTCGAGGCCAGCTACCCGGTAGCGTTTACCCAATGGGCGCTGCGCCCCGACTCGGCCGGCACCGGACAGTATCGCGGCGGGCTCGGGGCGATCTACGAAATTGAACTGCTCGAACAGAACGCGCAGGCTTTTGTGTTTGGAGAGCGCGGCAGATTCGCCCCGCAAGGCGTTAACGATGGCAAGGCGGCTGCGGCGAATCGCATCAGCTATTGCCAAAGCGGCGCCTGGGGCGAGCCGCCGATGGCGTCTAAGCAGGTCGGTATTCGGCTCGTTAAGGGTGATCGCATCCGCATCGAAACACCCGGCGGAGGTGGCTGCGGATCAGCCGATCAACGTGAGCCCGCGCTGATTGAACGTGATCTTGCGGCCGGTTACATCACTGGGACTGACACCAAGAACACGACGAGCAAGGGTCAGGAGACGTCATCATGAGCGCATCAATCACACTCGGGGTTGATGTGGGCGGCACCTTCACCGATATCTTTGCACTTGACGAAGCCGCCGGGCGGGTTCACATCACCAAAGTCCCGTCCACCCGCCCCGACCCGTCAGCCGGGTTTCTTGCGGGCATCGATCAAGCTGTGGAGATGCATCAAAAGCAACTGGCTGATGTCCTCACGATTGTTCACGGCACCACGGTTGGCACTAATGCACTGCTTGAGCGTAAGGTTGCGCGCTGCGGCCTGATCACCACGCGAGGTTTTCGCGATGTGCTCGAGATGCGGCGGCGCGACCGGCCAACAACCTGGGGGCTCGACGGACAATTTGTGCCGCTGATTGATCGACGTCTCAGGCTTGAGGTGGATGAGCGTACGCTTGCCGATGGCACGGTTGCCCAAGCCGTCAGTCAAGATCAAGTAAAAGCGGCTGCCCAGGCACTGCTGGAGGCGGGCTGCGAAGCGGTCTGTCTGTTCTTTATTAACAGCTATGCCAATGCGGCTAATGAGAAAGCGGCGCTGGCTGCGCTTGAAGGTGTCTGGCCCAACCCGCACTTGACCGCGTCACACAACATCCTGCCAGAGGTACGCGAGTTTGAACGCGCCTCAACCGCATCTCTCAATGCAGCTTTACAACCTGTGGTAGGTCGCTACGTCGCGACCCTGGAAACGGCGCTCGAAGATCGCGGTGCCAGCCCCTCCCTGCTCATTGTTCAAAGCAACGGCGGGTTGATGTCGGTTGGTGATACGCATGAGTATCCAGTGAGAACAGCCCTCTCCGGGCCGGCAGCCGGCGTGATTGCGTGCGCGCATGTTGGCGATGCGGCTGGCTTCCCCGATCTCATTACCGGCGATGTGGGAGGTACAAGCTTTGATGTCTCCCTGATTGCCAATGGACAGATTGCGCAAGCCTCCCAGCAGTCGATTGACTTTGGGATGGTGGTGCGAACACCGATGGTTGAAATTCGAACCATTGGCGCCGGCGGCGGCTCGATCGCATCCGTAGACGAATCCGGTCTGTTGCAGGTAGGTCCTGAATCGGCCGGGTCCGACCCGGGCCCGGTTTGCTATGGCCTGCGACCTGCCAACGACTCGCTCGGCCCGACCGTAACGGATGCGAACCTCGTGCTGGGCAGAATTAATCCTGAGCGCCCGATTGGCAAACTCAGCGAACTGAAACTTGCGGCGACGCACGAATCGATTGATCGGCACATTGGCAAGCCACTGGGTCTGCCAACCGAGCAGGCAGCCCAGGCCATACTCGCAGTGGCCAATGCCAATATGGCAGGCGCGATTCGTTTGATTTCCATTGAACGTGGGCATGATCCCGCGCGGTTTGCCTACATGCCGTTCGGCGGTGGTGGTGCACTGCACGTGTGCGCGATGATGCGCGAAGTGGGCATTCAATCGGGTTTGATTCCACGCTTTCCAGGTGTGAGTTCTGCGCTGGGCTGCGCGATTGCAGATATGCGTCATGACTTTGTGCAAACGCTGAATACGCCGCTTGATCGGTTGGACGCAGGCGCTTTGATTGAACTGATCGAAACGCTGACCGCGCGCGGTCGTCTTGCGCTGGCAGATGCCGGTGTTAATTTCACCGGCGAGCAAACCCATCTTGAATTGGATATGCTCTATCAGGGTCAGACGCATACCGTCGCCGTCCCCGTGACTGAAGCAGTGGCAGCCGCTGGTGGCTCCGTTGCACTACCGGCGGCGATTCGCTCAGCTTTTGTTGCCGCGTACGAGCAAGCCTTTGGCACCGCACTGAGCGGCGTGCCCATCCGGGTGCTGAATCTGCGTGTCACAGTCACGGGCAAGCGCCCACGATTCGACTTGTCAGTCCTCGCACCAGACACAAGTACCGAGCAGCCGGACAAGACTGACGCCTGGATTCAATCGCGGCGGCCATGCCATCACGAGGAGCAATGGTTTGACACACCGGTCTATGACAGGCTTGGCTTACCGGTCAACAGTTCTGTTTTCGGCCCGGCGCTTTTTGAGCAATCAGACACCACCATTTGGTTGGAACCCGGCTTCAGCGCAACCGTCGATTCGCTTGGTAATCTGGTGATTAAGCGCACTGACCAGGAGGCTTGAATGAACACCCAACACAGCCACAACCACCCACTCAAGCCGAAACAAACCGCGCTATTAATCGTTGACCTGCAAAACGACTTTCTGGCCGCAGACGGCGCTTACGGCAGAGCCGGCCAGGGCGCGGAATCGATTGCCGCTTTACCTGCCCGCGTTGAGCCACTCGCCAAGGCCGTAAAAGTAGCCGGCGGTATGGTGCTTGCAAGTCGTTTCACGTTGTGGCCCGACGCAGAAGGCGGCGCGATGATTTCGCCCCACCTGAAAGCGCTCAGACCCTTTTTGAAAGCTGGTGACTTTGCGCCGGGGAGCCGCGGTCAGGCTGTGGTTGACCCGCTGCGCGAGCTGGTCGATGTCTGCGTTGATAAGGTGGCTTATTCCGCATTCTTCAATACTCAGCTTGAATGGGTGCTGCGCAGAGCCGGCATCACCACCATTATGGTGGCAGGCATCGTGACGCAAGGCGGTGTCGCGAGCACCGTCCGCGACGCTCATGTACGCGACTTTCATCCGATCGTGGTGGCCGATGGTTGCTCGAGCTTCAAACAAGCCGTGCATGACATCGCCCTACAAGACATGAGCAGCATTGCCGAAGTGTCAGATTGCGCCGAGTTGCTTTCGCGATTCAATCAGGCGGCCTAAATGTCGGCCAGAGTTACCCGCCTGTCCCAAACTGACACCGCATTAACTGACGCAACAAATGTTGATGTGATCGTGGTCGGTGGTGGCGCCTGCGGTCTGGTCGCGGCGCTCCGCCTGAAGCACCGCGGTGTTGATGCGATTGTCCTCGAGCGCGACGCACTGCCACAAGGTTCAACCGCCCTATCCTCCGGCTTCATTCCGGCTTGCAGCACACAGGTTCAAAAAGCCCGGGGCATTGAGGACTCGCCTGCATTGTTCGCGCAGGACATTCAGCAAAAGGCCCACGACACCGCCGACCCGACACTGGTCGCTGCCTATTCAAACGCGATCGGCCCGGCCATTGACTGGCTGAGTGATGCACATGCCGTGCCATTCGAATTACTCGACGGCTTTCTATATCCGGGCCACTCGGTATTGCGCATGCATGCAGTGCCAGAACGCACCGGCGAAGGCCTGATGAATCATTTGCGCGTTGCTGCGGAAAAAGCGGGCATCGATATCCTGTGCAATGCCCACGTGGAAGCACTGCTTGCCTCAGAGGACGACGCGATTGGCGGTGTAAGCCTCACGCGACCCGATGGCAGCACCGAGACCATTGCGTGCCAACAACTGCTCCTTGCGTGCAACGGCTATGGCGGCAATGCAACCCTGATTGAGAAGTGGTTGCCCGAGATGGCGGGCGCTGCTTACGGCGGCCATGTTGGGAATGACGGCAGCGCGGTTATCTGGGGCGAAGCGCTTGGTGCAAGCTTGGCCGACATGGGGGCTTATCAGGGCCACGGCTCATGGGCGACGCCGCATGGCGTACTGGTTTCGTGGGCACTGATGATGCGCGGCGGCATTCAGATCAATTCAAACGGCCAGCGATTTCAACAGGAAACGCTCGGCTATTCAGAGGCAGCGGTGCAGGTGCTCAACCAGCCCAATCAGATTGCCTGGAATGTGTTCTCTCAGGCCGACCTCACATTCGCCCGCGAGTTTCCGGATTTTTGTGACGCAGAAGCGGCCGGTGCGCTCAGATTGGCTGATTCGCCGGCGACGCTGGCGCGAATCATTGGCTGCCCGACCGAGGCAATTGCCGCAACCCTCGCGGCGGTTGATCAATCAGCGCAAGATCAAAACCCCGATGCCTTCGGCAGACAGTTCGAGCAAGCGCTCGACGGCCCGTTTTGTGCCATCAAGGTCACGGGTGCGCTCTTTCATACGCAAGGTGGTTTGCTCGTTGATGAGCACATGCGTGTATGCCGTCCCGACGGGTCAACGCTGCCCAATTGCACAGCAGCCGGCGGCGCCGCGCGAGGCGTATCCGGCAATGATGTCTCAGGCTATCTTTCGGGCAATGGACTGCTCAGCGCAGTCGCGGGCGGCATGCTTGCAGCAGACACGATTGCTACAAATCTGCAAGCGGCCTGACCGGGCGGCCGGGTAGGTCCTGCCGAGAACCCCATACGCGGGAATCAGGCAAACTTGGCCTATGAATATTGATTTCCCCATCTACGATCTGCCCGCCTCCACCGTGTCGCTCCGGTCAGAGGTCAGGCAATTCATTGCCGAAGAAAAAGCCGCCAGTCACTGGCAACGGCGTGGTGACTTCGGCACCGCCCACGATCCTGAGTTCTCCAAACGACTGGCTAGCCATGGCTGGGTCGGCATGACCTGGCCAAAAGCCTATGGCGGGCAGGAAGCCTCCATGCTCGACCGGCTGGTGGTAACCGAAGAATTAATTGCGGCTAACGCGCCCGTCGCCGCGCACTGGATTGCAGACCGGCAAAGCGGCCCCTTATTGCTGCGCTTCGGCACCGAAGAACAGAGACAGGCCTTCTTGCCGCAAATTTCACGCGGCGAGTGCTTCTTCTCGATTGGCATGAGCGAACCTGACTCCGGCTCAGACCTCGCCTCAGTACGAACCAAGGCAGTGCCGGTAGACGGCGGCTGGCAGGTGAGCGGGCGCAAGGTCTGGACGAGCTTTGCACATGTGAATCATTTTGCGATTGTGCTGGTGCGAACAGGTGATGCCGGCGAGTCGCGGCATGAAGGGCTGTCGCAACTCATCATTGACTTGTCAGCGCCGGGCGTTGAAGTGAATCCAATCATCAATATGGCGGGCACACATGAATTTAATGAAGTTGTGTTTGATGATGTCTTCGTACCCGCTGACAGAATGGTGGGCGAGCCAGGTAACGGCTGGGGGCAAGTGACCAGCGAACTAGCCTACGAGCGCAGCGGTCCTGAGCGCTACCTCAGTTGTATCCGCTTGGTTGAAGCCATTGTCAGCGCGTCGCGGGACCAGGCAAGTGATGAAATCAAGTCAGCAGTCGGTCGGCTCGCCTCCCGCCTGATCGCACTGCGCGCGATGTCTATCTCGGTCGCAACCTCACTACAAAATGGTGGCATGCCCAACCTCGAAGCGGCACTGATTAAAGATCTGGGCAACAGCTTTGAGCAGGATCAGGTCGAGATTCTGCGGTCGCTAATGGGCGACATAGAAACGCCCACGGATGAATTGCGCGCTGCGCTGACCGAAGCCAGTCTGTATTCCGCTACCTGGTCACTGCGAGGTGGCACCCGAGAAATCTTGCGCGGCATCATTGCCCGTGGCCTGGGATTACGCTAATGACAACCGATAAAATCACAGCGGTCGCAACCGTCGATCCCGTCATTGCTGACGCCGTTTCCAAGTTGTTCGCCAATATCGCCACGCAAACAGGTCATGGCGAGGTTTCACTACCGGAACGGGCCAAGATTCTGAAGCAGATTATCGAACTCGGTTTTGATGAACTCCTGCCTGCCCCCGGCGACGCAAAATCTGAATGGTCGGATGCGGCTTGCCTGCTGCGGGAGCAGGCCAAAACCGCATGCCCGATCGATACCGGTGTTTTGCTGGTATTAAAAAATCGCGAACTCGCGATGATGCCGCCCCCGGCACCCTATCAGGTCACAACGGCAGACTGGGTCACGCCACTCAGTCAGACCGAGCGGATGGCTCTGGCGCTCGCGCGCTGCATTCAAGCCAGTGGCGCGATGCAGGCATCGCTGAATTTAAGCCTGACTTACGTTCAAGATCGCCGCCAGTTTGGACGCGCCTTGTCCAAGTTTCAATCGGTGCAACATGAGTTAGCCGTGGCCGCCGAAGAAGTTGCAGCTGCGACCGTCATCACTGACTTTGCTGTAGCCCGTGCAAGCAGCAATGGCATTGCTGACCCGGCTCTACTCGGGCTGCTACAGGCAGCCGCCTTGAATGTCGCGCAGGCAACAGCCGTGTGCCTGCGCGTCTGCCACCAGATGCATGGCGCGATTGGCGTCACGCTTGAATATCCATTGCATCGGCACAGCCTGCATCTCATGCGCTGGCGCGACGAACTCTTGCAACTGCTTGGCAGTGAGCGTGCCTGCGCGATTGCGGTGGGCGACCAAGTGCTTGCCAGTGACACGCTCTGGTCTTTCGTCACCGATACCATGCAGCCCAGCGCGCAGTAACCCAACAATAATCTGGAGACATGATGAGTGATTTCGTTTTATTCGATCTGAATGAAGGGGTTGCCACCCTGACCCTGAATCGCCCCGACGAGCGCAATGCGCTCTCCAACCAGGCACAATGGGACGAGATAGTCGATTGCTGCCACCGGATTGCAGCCGACCCAGGCATTAGAGCCGTTGTGCTCACTGGCGCCGGGAGCGCCTTTTCTGCCGGCGGTAATGTCAAAGACATGCGCGACAAGAAAGGCATTGCCGCCGGCACGCCTTTCAACATCGCCCAGGGATACATCAGTGGCATTCAGCGCATTCCGCTGGCCTTGTACAACCTTGAGGTACCGACGATCGCAGCGGTGAACGGTGCGGCTGTGGGAGCGGGTTGCGATCTCACCTGCATGTGCGACATTCGCATCGCATCAGAAAAGGCCAGGTTTGCTGAGAGCTTTGTGAAGCTCGGCATCATTCCGGGTGACGGCGGCGCCTGGCTTTTGCAGCGCGCCATTGGATACCAGCGGGCCGCCGAGATGACGTTTACCGGCGAAATGATCAATGCCGAGAAAGCGCTTGAATATGGTTTGGTGATGCAGATTGTGCCGCCCGATCAGTTAATGGCCACCGCCCAGGATCTGGCGGCGCGAATTGCCGCCAACCCGTCACCTGCTTTGCGCATGGCCAAGCGCCTGATGCGCCAGGCACAAACGGGGCGTCTTGAAGACACCCTCACGCTGTCCGCGAGCTTGCAGGCTTTGGCTCACCATACCCCGGAGCATGAAGCAGCAGTAGAGCAATTTTTTGAGCAACGCAAATGATCGACCTTTACACGGCTCCAACACCCAATGGGTATAAAGCATCGGTCACGCTTGAAGAACTCGGCGTGCCCTACACAGTGCATGCCATCAACCTGCGCGAGCAAGAGCAGAAGAAGCCCGAATTCCTCGCGATGAATCCGAACGGGCGCATTCCTGTCATCGTCGACCGGGATGCCAATGATCTGGTCGTGTTCGAATCCGGCGCCATCATGGTCTACCTCGCCGAGAAAACCGGCCAACTAATGCCGAAAGATCCGGCTGGTAAAGCCAAAGTCATGCAATGGCTGATGTTCCAGATGGCCGGCATCGGCCCGATGATGGGCAATGCCAATGTGTTCTACCGCTACTTCCCCGAAAAAGTCCCAGCCGCGATTGACCGCTTTCAGAATGAGTCTCGGCGATTGTTTGAGGTGCTCGACTCACGCCTAAGCGAGAGCGAATGGCTGGCAGACGAATATTCCATTGCTGACATCGCCAACTGGTGCTGGGTCAGAACCTACAAATGGTCTGGTGTGAGCGCCGACGGCTTACCCCACCTCAAGCGTTGGCGCGATGCGATTCGTGAGCGGCCGGCTGCCCAACGGGGTATCGCGCAGCCTGTGGCAGTCGCCAATATTGTCGACGATGAAAAAGCGGCCAAAGCTTTTTCCGATGGCGCCCGTACCAACGTTCAACGCTAGTCCAGGAGACAAGATGGTTAAGCATGACATCACCGACGTGATCGGGTCTCTTGAACCCGACCAGCCCAGAGCAATCGTGCTCGACAACACGCCCATTGCGTTGATTAAGACTGAGGCCGGCGTCTTCGCGGTTAGCAACACCTGCACTCACGCTGAGGCCAATTTATCTGATGGATTTGTCATGGAGAACTGGATCGAATGCCCGTTGCATCAGGCTCGTTACGACTTGAGCACCGGTGAGTTGCTGGACGGTCCGTTCTGCCCTTCTTTACCCACCTACGAGATTGAACAGGCCGACGGTCGCTCATATATCTCGCTGGACACTTAAACCCCACTGTTAGTCGACAGACGGCGACTGAGCGGAGCACGCTATGCAAACCACTTGTTTTGAACTCACGATTGAAAACCAGATCGCGCACATCGTGATGTCTCGCCCGGACAAACGTAACGCGATGATTCGTGAATTCTGGGAAGAACTGCCGCAACTCATCAAACAAATTGACAGCCAGTCTCTGGCACGAGTAATCGTCATCTCGTCTACGGGGCCGCATTTCACGAGCGGTATTGATGTCAATATGTTTGCCCAGCATGGCGCGGCCGCAGACGGTCCTGACAAGCAGCGCGAAAAGCGTATCCAGCATGGTGCTGACTTTTATTCCCGTGTGAAAGAAATGCAGCAGACCTTTTCTACTTTAGAAGACTGCCGGGTGCCCGTCCTCGCTGCGATTCAGGGCGGCTGTATTGGCGGCGGCGTTGATCTCATCACGGCATGCTGCATGCGTTACATGACTGAAGACGCGTTTCTCACCATCTATGAAACCAACATTGGCATGACGGCCGACGTCGGTACCTTTCCCCGTCTGGCCAAGCTAATTCCTGAGGGCATTGTGCGAGAACTCGCCTATACCGGGCGCAGAATGCCAGCAGCCGAGGCTCGATCGGTAGGCCTGATCAATGGCGTCTTTCCCGATCAGGCCAGCATGCTGGAAGCTGTGATGAAAACAGCAACAGAGATTGCCTCCAAGGCGCCGATGGCCGTCTACGGTTGCAAGAAAATGATCACGCATGCACGTGACAACACAACAGCGTCTACGCTTGACTACGTGGGCATCTGGAACGCGAGCTTCCTGAGCATTGAAGAGATCGGTGAGGCTATGCAGGCCAAGCAAGAAAAACGCGCACCTCAATTCGCTAATCTGCCTGCAATGGCCGGGGTGATTGGCAACAAAAACGAGTCGTGATGCGATCTGTGATCAAGTGCACATGCTAAGCGTGCGCTTTGTCACGGGTTTTTCATCAGCCAGGCTTGCCACTCATCGGCCGACACCATCGATCGGTAAACACCAGCCGTTGGAACCGACTTTAATTTGATCAGCGTGGGTTCTTGGTCACACTAGACCTTGATCTTTTTTCCGCGTTGAGGTTTGTCGGTGGCAAACGGCCTTTTACAACTTGGCTTGTTCTTAATCATGTTCGCACTTCCGTGCGGCCTGTTTTTGCTATCGACGCTTGTCGCGGAAGAGCTACGTGACTTCTTTGAATCAAGTGCCCTTTCGGCTCTGGCTCATTTACTCAGCACCCTGGCCCTCGGCTACGGCATAGTCGAACTAAGCCGCACGCTATTCACCGCGGCACAGTTCTATCACTTCGGCCTGATCATCGACATCGGTTGCGCGCTATTTGCGCTAGCTTGGTTGCTTGGCGTCAATGGCTGCCTATACGGCGACCAGGCACCGCATAAGCGCATTAGCGCCCGCGGCATCAAGCGATACCGATAAGCGC
>JBGCFG010000057.1:0-171366 GCA_045106815.1 Burkholderiaceae bacterium
GGTTGCGGCGCCACTGGCGCCGGCGTTGAGGCGTTTGCTCGTCGCTTCTTCTTGGCAAGGCCAAGATGAGGACACGCCGATTGAGCGATGCGTTTGAGCAGGCTTGGCTCGGGCGGTTTTATCGACAGCCCAGTTTCAATGGCCCAGTCATAAATGTCTCGGTACTTAGCAAACATCATCTCCTGGGTGTAGTACTTCTCAACTCGCTTTATGCCGGCTGTTTGTGCGGCTTTCCAGTTTTCAGGGTCGGCCAGGAGTTTGATGCACGCCTGTGCGAGCGCTTCCGGGTCAGCAATGCGAACGATGTCGCCGCAGGCGCCCAGGGCCTGATCTTCTTCGCCCAGACCGAAGATCAACTGTCGGCAAGAGCCAACGTCCGTCGCAACCGCTGGGACGCCGGCAGCAAATCCTTCCAACAAGACCAGTGGCAAAGCCTCTGAAATTGAACTCAAGACCCCGATGCCTACTTTGGGCAACAATTCATCAATCTTTTGGAAGCCAAGAAACTTGACTCTATCTTCCAGTCCGAGTGAGATTGCGATTGAGCGACATTCCAAGGCGTATGCCGGATCTTCATCTTCTGGGCCGGCGATCCACGCCTCAGCCTCAGGAATCTTTTCACAAACACTTTTCATGGCCCGGATAAACGTCTTGATGTCCTTAATCGGCACAACGCGACCAATCAGGCAGAGTGTTTTAGGCGGGCCGCCGTCTGGCGCAGTTTCGCGCTTGTCGCGCAATGCCGCCAGGCGCGGCAGGTTGATGCCGTTCGCCACATTTAG
Organism: Burkholderiaceae bacterium; assembly: GCA_045106815.1. Classification (GTDB taxonomy): domain Bacteria; phylum Pseudomonadota; class Gammaproteobacteria; order Burkholderiales; family Burkholderiaceae_E; genus JAUIAI01. Next base: position 783 of record JBGCFG010000057.1, read on the forward strand.
CGTCCGGTCTGGTGGGGCGCCATCGGCTATTTGACGCAGGCGATTGGTTTCATACAGCGCGACAATTTTGTCGGAGGCGTCATAGCACATCCGACCCATCGCTTCAAAGAAGCGTACCCACATGTTTCGGAAGTAGCCCAATTGCGATGGGTCTTTCTCGAACATGCCGCGATTATCACGAATCCAGGTCGACTGGAACAAATCGATCTTGCGTTCTTTTGTGTAGATGCCGTGTTCAGACAAGATCAGCGGCTTACCAGTTTTGTGCTTCAACAGGGCGCCTAGAAAGCCTGCGTAGCCAGTCGAGATGGTGTGGTAGCAGTTGGCGGGGATGAGATCTTCCGTGATGTCCATCAACATCCAGATAGGCGAGTGCATAATCCGCACCGTCCAGAAGTAGTCAACAAAGGAAGGGTCGGTACAGAACTCATAGTAGTTTTCTGTGACGTACTCCCAGGAGCGCTTTGAATACATAAACGCGTCTTCGCTCAACGCGCCACCTTCACCAAGCATCGGAATAATCTGAGCCAGCAAGCGACCAGCCTCGGCCGTGGCTTCCAGCGGGTTAGCGCCTTCACGGCTGGCTTTCAAAGCATCATGCAGACTCGCGTTGGTGCTAAACGCTTTCTTGTTTCCTTTGATGGCCCCGACCGCTGGCGGTGCTTTGGCGTCGTGCATGTGATGCACTTGAAGATGCACGAAATTGTCTGGCAGCTCATAGCGCATATCGCCATAGTCATCTGCGCGGCTACCCAGAAAGACAGCGCCGAATGTGAGCTCAGGAAAGCCGCGAATAACCTGGTTAACCCAGCTCGATACACCGCCCGACACGTAGGGAAAAGTCCCTTCGAGCAGCAGCATAACGTCGACCTTCTCGGCCTTTGGCAGATCATCAGTCATCGATTCGTCCAGAAGCGATAAATTGACGACAGCCGCAGGGCGCCAGGCGTGGAGGCTAGAGAGTCAAACAGGGGGCCGATTTCCTTGAATCGGCGTTGCAAAAAGGCAAGCTCAGCTTCGTATGGCGTGAGCTGGTCAGCAGGAAACCCTAACTTTCGCGCGTGGTGAATGGCTTCCGCCGCAGCATCTGCTTCGCGAAGCTCGATCGCAATACGCGTGAGCAGGAACCAGAGTCCAGCATCGTCGTCCCGAATCTTCACCGCCTCGGTGGCGTGCTGCCTGGCCTGATGACAGGCATGAACCAGCATATCGCCTTGAACGAGTTTTTGATAAGCCAGCTCCCAGTACAGCTCGGCCAAGCGCTTGTTGCCACCATAGAGTGCTTCTGAGTCGATGGTCTTTTCGAGTCGAGCTTCCTCGCTCAGAATTCGCATGCCAATGGTTTTCTCTTTCCCATCGATCATGCCGTAGGCAAGCAGACGAATGTCTTCGATGGGATCAGCCAGCAATTGGCGGAGCAAATCGGCGCTTACCCTGGCCGGCGCTTCCTGAATCGCCAGCAGTGCCGTTAACCGATCAGAAACAGGCACCTTGAGATTGGTTAGTTTGGTTCGGGTGCGGCCGCCACGTGACTTCATGTGATTGGTGGCGCGATAAATAGAATACTCAGGCTCGTGAACAGCAGCGACCGGTGCCTCTGTATGCAATTGCTGAAACTGGTGACCCAGCGCAGTCGCAAGTCTAAACAGAACGGGCAAAGTTGGCACAAACAAGTTTGATAAGAACAGAAACGACAGCATTGCGTACTTAGGCTGACGCATTCCCGCAGGTAACGTAATCCAGATGCCGAGCGCAATGACGGCACTCCCAAGCGAATGAGTCAGAATGACAAGCGTCAGCGCAAACGGGTCGTACCGATTGGCGGCGATTAACAGAGCTGCCGTTCCCTCAAGCGTTGCTCCCAGACTAAAGAGGCTGCTAATCATGCGCAGACTCGCGGGTGTTTCGGGTGAGGGCACTCATACTGAAATGGCCCCATAAAGCTGCTGCTCAACGCCACAGCGATTCAAAAGATCGTCGAGTACCCATTCGGGCTCTGCAGCAGACATCCCTGCGCTATGGACACCAATATGCGCTTCGCCAAAGCTCATATCGAACTGCTGTTTGACGGCGTTTTCCATGCGCTGCAACATGCCTTCGACTGCAGGCGGACCAGACATGGGCATCATCAAAATCAAGACATGGCGGGTGGCGGTTTCGATCTCCCATGCAATATCAGTGGCGCGCTTGATTCGCCTTAGGTGTTCAAAGGTGGCTTTTCCGTTGTGCTCGGTTTGGAACGAGAAACCGATGATGGATGACTCGATATTCGATGTATCGAATAGACGCTTCATTCGAACCAGTTCCAGCGCGAATTCTGGCGGCACTGTCGGCCTTAGGATCTGAATGGGGTGAATCGCCCGCGACTTCATCAGTCCATCAGCATAGTAACCAAGCAGGACCGAAATAAACTGCAGGTTTTCTTCGTTAAGCGCGAAGAAGGGCATTTCACGAACCACCAAAACGCCGAGTAAGTCGCCCGAGCTGGCTTGGACAGGCGCGCAGATCAGGTACTTGCTTTCATACATGGACGCATCGCTGGCCTGAACATGCATCAGTCTGGATGATTCAGCACACATACGGACCAGCGGATCATAGGTATCCAGCGGAGTAGACTCGCCGATGCTTGCCACTGGCTCTGCTAAGAACTCACCGTCTACGTGTTTGTGCAATGCGGCGCCTTCGAGCTCGCAGCTTGAAGCCAGCATGCGCAACAAGACTTCGCTGTTTGAGAGTTCGCCTGCGTCTTCCGGTGTGACAGGGCGCAGTTCAGTGAGCAAATCACTCAACATGACCGGCCGGACCAATAGCTCTTGTTCCAAACGCTGGTGCGATAGACGCACCAGATAGTGGGTTCTCGTTAAGGAAATCAGCCGTTCATCAAGATAGGCATTGGCCGCCCGGATGCGGCTGAGCCGCCCGTTCCAAACATCGGCAAACTGGCCGGCAATAAGAACGAGCACCAGTCCACCCAGAAAGAATTCCTGCGGAAAGACCGGTTCAATGATGCCACCGGTCATCCCCCATGGATGTGGCAATAGCCATGCGCCGAGGATTAGACCGGCACCGAGCACTCCGTCAATCGTGCCGTAGCGCAGGGCTGTGAGCATCGGGACCAGCCAAAGCCAGGGGAACTGCTGACTAACACCAAAGGGATCTTCGGGCGACAACCAACGACTGATGAGCAAGGTGATGCCGACCAGGAGAAAGTTCTCGGCGATGATGCGCAACAAAGCAATCGGCCGCTCCCAGTCACGGACGATCGGCGCAAAAAAGCGCGATGCGATCGGATTCGCTGCGAGAGGTTCAGCTCGTGCCATGCCCAGCGATTTCCAGGCTTACTCTCCAGAACCGGCAGTAAAGGCGGATCTGGAAATGGGTGCTGTCAGGCGACTGATGAGTTTTTGTGCAACCGCTGACAAAGCCTCACGGCTCCAGCCGGTTTTACTGCCGGTGGCAGACCACAAGACGTTCCCGGTTTGCAGTTCAATTAGCTGAAGCGTAATGCCAACGGCCGGTTCGCCATCGACGCCAACTTTGTAGCGCCACTCGTCGACTGTTCCGGTCAGGGCATAGACCGCCTGTTCGTCACGGGCCCACTTCAGCGCTTCTTCTACGGCGGAGCGTTCAACCGGTTCGAAGAGTGACTCAGCGTTCAGAGCAGAAGGGTATTTTTGTAACTTGGTGACACCGCGTGTTCTGACGAGGGATTCAAGAATAGCTTCGGCACGTAAGCCTGCCTGCGGCGTCTGCGTATGGTTAACCATCGGCAATAGGGCCCACTGGGCGTTTGCCTTGAGCCCTTCCGGCATCGATTGCACATTGACAGTGGTACATGCATTGACGAACAAGCATAGAACCAACACCAGCCAGACTGAGACCAGCCTGCCAGTTATGTTGCTCTTTCGGTTGCTCGCTATGAACATGTTTTAAATCCTGACCTTAGTAGTGCAATCGGTAACTAACGCCCAGCTCTCTCGTGCCGCGGGTGTTACCGGGCGACTTACTGGTGTATGCGCCATATAGTTGAAACTGGTCGGCACCAAAAAACGAAGTGCTAAAGCCACCACGAACGCTATAGCCCCACTTACTCTTGTTGTTAAAACTAATGCCGCCCTCGCCAAATGGCCGAAACTTACGGGTGTAGTTGTCTCTAGCCGACTGACCTGCAGCGACAAACAAATCTAACTGTGTAGAGCTTGAAGGAATGAAGCCAGCCAAGGGGGAGGTGCTGCCAGACGGCGCCAGGCGAGCGATGATCGGATCGCTGGCGTTGTTCCCTGAGAACTGGGTGTTGCTGACGCCAAATTTGAGTGTGATGTCTGGGTAATCAAGGCGGAAACGGTGTCCGTATTCCAATGCAGCCCGCTGCCCTGAGGCAACACGGGTTTCTAGCTGGGTTTCATAACGGGATTCGTAAAAGCTTGCGGACAGGTAGTCACGACCGGTTAGATTGAGGCGTCCGTCAATGCCCAGATAGTCTCTTTGGCCGCCAACTGTCAGTGAGACCAGCTCGCCAGTTGGCTGATTAATCCCACCACTCAGCGCAAGGTTGAACCAAGGGTCTTGATTCAGTTGCCAGCGCGCGCGGGCGCCAGTACTCGTCGCTAGCATGTCTCTTTGCGAAATCTGCGCCGTCAGTTCGCCACCTTTTCTCTTCCAGCGTAGTCCGACGCCTAGTGTTTGACCGGTGACATTGGCATTGTTGATGACGTTCGTATTCGTGCTGTTGAAGCGTTCACGTTCACCAAAGAGCCAGAGGTTGGCATGTTGATCAATGCGAATCCCAGCGTCGACGCGAGCCCGTTTCACGTCGAGCACACTTTGGGTGCCGGTGGTAAACAGAACGCCCGCTGATGGAGAGCCGGTCATGATCGTGTCAATCAGTTTCTGATGGGCCCTGTTGTTGTCTGGGTCTTCCACCAAAGCCGTGTAGGCCTCTGTTTGCGCCTGAGCATTTCTGCCAAGCCTGGCAAGCGCTTCAATGCGGTCCAGCTTTGGCAACCAGTCGGGCAGGGTGCTCAAAAGTTGATCAAGTGCTTCGTTGTCATGATTGGCCAATGCAACCGACAAGCGTGCCCAAGTGGGTTGAACAAGTTGGTCAGCGTAGCGTGACAGCAACCAACCCCTGGCTGAGTCGAGTGCTTCTTGGCTGAGCAAGTAAGACACCGCCAGCTCGTTTGCGGTGGACTTCAAGCCCTTGATTTCTCGGGAGCGGGCAGCTCGCTCAATTGGATCATCCCCAATGGGGTTCTGGCGCAGTTGAGCAAGGTTGTAGTCAACGACGGCAGCCAGGGCGGCTGGTGCCTCGCTGGATGCGGCAATGGCTGGTGTGACGATGAGTGCTTGCGCGGGCACATTGTCAGACGGCGTGACCAAAGCGTCGCGTTCATTAATCAACTCGGCCAGCAGTTTGCGCGCCTGATCGGCAGGGCCAAACCTCATCGCCAGCGCGACGATACGGTTTCTGGTTTCGGCGTTCTCGTCCATACGGGCGAGTGGGGCTTCACGAAGCTCGGTCCAGGCGCGTTTGCGTAGTTTCCAGGCCGCATCGGAGCGGCCGGTGGCGTCAAGCGCGTCGGCATAAGCCAACCACCACAGGTAGTCTTTTCTCCCGCGCGATTGCCAGACGAAGTACTTCAACGCCTTGGGTGCGTCGCCAAGCGATAGCAGTGCCGCACCAAATGGGCCCCATAGCTTCGATTCTTTGCGAGCCAGGGGTTCCCATTGGCTTAGAACAGCGCGAAGTCCGCGCGAGTTTTTTTCTGCCAGAAGCAGCCAGATGAGCGCTGCGCGGTTGTCCATGTCGCGCGGCGTCTGCTTGTAGATGGCCAGGAGATCCTGGCGTGCGTTTTTCCATTGGTCGCTCGCCTGGTAGTAAGACGCGCGCTGCTTCAGGAAGTCGACACTGGTTTCAATTGCGAGCCGATTCTCCGCCGTTAGACTGGTAAGGAATGCTTCAGCCGAGGGCAGATCGTGGCCTCTCAGAAACAGGGCAACCGCGCTACGAGCATGCTTGAGGTCTTTGGACTGATGGTAGGCGTGTGTGAGCACCTGGCCGGCTGCTACGTGCGACCGCACTTGTAGCAGGCTCGCCAGAGCCTCGAGATGTTCGATTTCATAAACTTCAAGTGCGAGCATCTGCCGATAGGCCTGCAAAGACAACTCATCTTCGCCAAGCAGGCGGGCAAGCTCAGCGTAAGTCGACCAGTACTTTGTTTTCGCTTCGGCATCGGCGTTATGAAGGTCTTTGTCTAACGCAAGCGGCTCGGCTTGACGCAGGGCCTCTAACGATTCGCGAATTCGGCTGCGTCTGAATTCCGTGGTCGCAATTCGCACGACGCGTTCGGGCGTGGCGCCACCAACTGCATTTGCCCGGTTAAGGGTGTCTATTAGCAGGTCTGGTTCGCCGGCGCGTTCTGCCACATTGGCCAGCTCGGTTAAGACTACAACGGGTTCATTGCCCGGCTGAACATCGAGATGCTGCTCTAGCCATTCAATGGCGCGCTCAGGCTCACCGAGTCTTTCGAGCGCTTGGGCCAACTCGATTGCGGTTTCATGATCAGCGGAGTCTTGCCTGAGCACCCATGTAAAGTACTCAATAGACCGGTGTTCATCACGTAATCCCGCTGATAGTCGACGCACGTTGTCCCACGTCTCGATGTTGTTCCGTGCGCGGCTAAGCAAGAGCCAGTTATCAAGCGCGACTGTCGGGCGTTGCGACCACTCTGCGATTTGGGCCAGACGCTCTCGCCAGGTGAGGCTGCTGGGCAGTTGCTGGACAGCTGCCTGCGCGACTGCGTAGGCATCATCAAGGTTGGATCGCGCCAGAAAAACCTGATAGGCGAGCAGATATGACTCGTGATCAAAGCGCAGCGTCGGTCGTGAGCTTGGCTCGCGGGGTTTACTGGACAGGCCGGTCAGGTAAGTGGCCGAGCCATATGTGTCATCGAAACCATCGTTGGGTGTAAGCGCTGCCAGCGTATCGAGTAATTGATTGAAGTTCTGGTCTCGCAATCGGGCGGGATCAGTGTCAGCCGAAACACCTTGCTGTCCGTCAGCGGACGATCTGGCTGCTTCATAGTTTGGTTCAGCGGCTACGAGCGGAGCAGTTGCCGACGGGTCTTGCGATGGATAGAGCAAACGGCTGTCAACGCGAGGATTACTGATCTGTGCCACTTCAACTGGTTTTGGCGGCCGGGTGATGACCGTCCCGGCTCGGAGTCGAGGCGATACCGCAAGGTTTGCTGGTGAATCAGGTTCTGCAGTATTTGTCGTCAATGGGTTGCGACGAGCGCTCGCCAGGCTTTCATCAACGGACACCTGGTTTGGCCTGATCTGTTGAGGCGATGCCTTAGCCGTGGGCGCTATCGAAGGCCAGGGCACGGCCGCGTAGCGGGCCTGCGAAGATTGAATCAGACCAGCAAGTGGATCAACTGGCAGCGACTGTGGTGCGGGCCAGTCAGCTTCAGCAGCTGCTTTGCTTGCAACAGCGTTGCCTGTTTGCTCCTTGGCAGTTTGTTCAACCTTTACTGGTTTGCCTAGTTGTTGAGTGGAACCTGAAAGCCCGCGCTGGGCAAGCATTGCGCGTGCGCGTTCCAGGGGTGAGCCCTGCGAGGCATCGCTTGATTTCTGATCGGTATGAATGCCGGGCTTGGCCACGCTTGGCGCCGCCGGTCGCGCACGCGGTGGTATTGCCACTGGCTTGACAGTGTGGCGAGCGATGACCGGCCGGTTTGGCTTAACCGGAGCAGGTTTGATTGCAGGAGCCGCTTTTGGCTGCTGCGATTGACGCGTTTGCCTGGCGAGCATCTGGCGAGCCCGTCTGTGTGTCTCTGCCTTATCGCGGTGGAAGGATGATGACGGCTGAGGTGCTTGCTTGTTTGGCGTTGCTGGTGTCGCGTGGGCAACCCGCGACGGCGGGCCGAAAGATGTCTCGCTCAGCGGCGCTGTGCGTGGCCCTTTCCGTGAAGGCTTGAGCTGATTTTGCTGCTCGAGTTTTGCCAGGCGTGCTCGCGCCCGTGCGAGTGCCGACGCCATGGTCGCTGATCGAATGCTGGTCGGTTTTCGTTTGACTGGCTCGTTATCAACTGTGGCAGCCGCCGCAGAACTTATCAGTGAAAAGTCTTGAGCCGATGTGACTAACCATTGCCATCCCGCTGACACAGCTGCCGGCGCATCGGAGACAGTCAGGTGTTTCCACCAACCTGTGAACTTCAGCATCCGCCGCGCAAATTTTTCTGCCAGATCTAACCGGTTTGCTGAAAGGGCGAGGCGGGCCAGCCGTTTGTAGGCGGCCGTGTCGAGCGTGACGAGATCCATCCTGCGCTCGAATGCAACAAAGAACTCGGCAAGACGGTTACCTGCTTGCTCGGCCTTGGAGACCATCAGCAGTAGGGCCAGTCGGCGCTCAGGTTCTTCGGCCAGATCGAATGCACGCCAATATAGATCTGCTGCGAGGCGGAAGTCGCCCAAACCAATGGCCCGACGCGCCAGTTCTTCAACGGGTCTGCCAGCCAGACGAGCCAACTCGGGCGGTAACCCGATGGTGCCTGAGGCACGCAATCTATCGGCGAGCGCTTTGGGCAATCGAGCAAGCAGTTTGGCAGCTAGAGTGGGGTGTTCGAGTGCTTCGGCTCGCCTTAGGTAAGCTTCAATTTCGATTGGGTCGGTCGCTGTCAGCGCTATTCGTTCAAGCTCCTGGCGAACTCGTGCAACTAACGCAGAGCGTCGCGGATGGTTCTCCGGCAGTTCGAACGCCATGCGTTCCAGAACGTTGAGGCGAAGCCTCAGGGCCGAAGGGTGGTACGAGGAAGGGCCACTCGCGAGAATTAACTCAATCGAATTCAGAGCTTCTCTGTGATGCCCAATGAGTGCCTGGTGTCTTGCGATCGTTGAGCGCAAACGCCAATCTTTTGGCGTCGCATTGATCCATGCATTAAGGTAGGCAACCGTCAGCAAGTCTGTTTCATGGGCGTTTGCAAGCCGCTCATGCAGGCTTTTGTTGGGCAGTGCCAGCCAGCCAACTAACAAAAGTGACAGCGCAAAGACACCCACAATGCCGCGCGGAAACAGCCGTCGGCGACCACGGTCGCTCGCTGACAAATACCAGGCTTCAGCAGTGTGCATTTAAGGTTTCCACATGAGTCATTCCATTCACAGCACAGGCCGAAACTCTCGGCGCTTCTCCTTGGTTCAATGAAAAAAGCGGCGGAACATAAACCGCATGACAAGGCGGGCAAGCGATCAAACCGAACAGGCGCAGGCGCGGCGCCCCCCTGGCGCGCATCTCGTTGCGCGCTGCGTGTCGGCTGGTTCAGCGGTTGCCCGCCTGGTCACAAATTCAATTTAGATGTCTCGGCAGATTCTTCTTGGGCGGTGCCGATGACCGTCACTTTTTGACCGATGGACGAGCCGGTTTGTCGCTCAAATGTTGACTCTGGAGAGCGAGGGGTGAATCGTGGCTTTCAGCCTAGCGAGGGCAGGTAATCGAGAGTCGCAACTCGCGCCCAGCCTTCGCGCGAGGAAACTCATAGCGATGAACGAGTTCCTGTGCCTCTGCCCGATGCCGCGCAACTGGTTTGAGACGGGCGCGGCCGGATCTAACGGTGCATGCTTTGGGGTGCTCTAACTCGATTTGCCCCGCGACATGCGATCTGAAGCCAAATTCAACGCTGTTGTCAGATCGGCTGAAATAGGTGATCCGCCCGTTGGCGCTTCGAACGATCGGGGCGTCGCTATCAGTAGCTGCCTCTGACTGCACCAGAAAGGTGCCGTGATGGCCTGACAGATGAAGATAATCTCCGTCGGTGCCACGCTCGCGTCCGGCCAGGCCGGGGCTTTGGCCCCAGTTGATCCTGTTCACGACATTGCGCTCCCATCGCAAGGTGCGTAATTCTCCGCTGCCTAAGTAATGCCAGCGAGTGCTGCCGTCAGCCATTGGGCGCACATCACGAGCAAGCACGAAGTCTTCATAGTCGATCACTTTGCGAATATATTCGCTGCTGTAGACCGGAGTTGTGCGCTGTTTGAGAGCATATCGATACACTTTATGGAGTGACGTGATTGCGGACCGCTTGCTGGCGCTGTAAGTGTGGTAGTAAATATTGATGGGTTTCAGGCGCCTTGGGCGTTCTGTTAACTGAAAAGTCTCGATGACTTTGCTAAACCCATAAAACGGCCCAGTCCAGTTGTTGGTATAGACGTTCTCGTTTTGATTTGGCGCAAATACCTGTAAATATCCATTTTTTCGAATTGAATAAGGTGCAACGAGCGTAAGCGAGGGCTCTTGCCGATTGATGGTCGTATCGCCGCCATTCATATTCAGCAGACCCGCCGACTGCGTGGCTGCGATAGCCTCCCAGGGCGGTACGCAATCACCTGTCCAAAGAAAAACTGAGGTCCTTTTGCCTTCTGGGACGAGGCGCCGGTCAATGTATTCCACTGACCCGTCAACATCGCGCTTTAGCCGAAAATGGTAATTTTTGATGGGCAAATGTGGCTTTTTGTCTGGATTTAGCCCTTTTTGCTCATTGCTGACCACTTCTCGCCAGTAGAAGGGGTGAGAGTAAGAATGGCTCGCGATCTCGACATGGTCGAGTTTGAAGATATTGCGGGCGATGGTCTCGAGCGTTGGCGAAAGCTGTGGGTACAAGCCTTTGCGACCGGTTTCTCCCTCAATCACGGAAACGGTGTGAGGAATTTTGTATCGTCTTATGAAATCATGATACATCACTTCAGCAGCGAGTGGTGCACCCGGAATTTCAGCGCGCGAAGCAAATCCGTCTCCGTCGATGTGGACAAAGAGCATACGCCTGCCGGTTTCCGTTGATAGATCGGGGCGTGGGATGGTTTGCCCTTTCTCTATCGCGAGCTGAAAAAACATGATGGGATCGATGATCCATCGAGTGGCCGATTTGCCTGGTAATTCGATAGTATCGAACGCAATAGTCGCGAAGCCGCCCCAGGGTGTAATGGCGGCAATGTCTCTCTGACGTCCCCGCTTGTCCTGGATGCTGAGAATGGGGCGCGAGCCGTTAGGTGCCCCGACTGACAAATGACTGCGCCGCGGCAAATACCTTATTTCATAATTCGCAAGCCGTGGATCATGGGCGATTGCTTGGACCGGCCAATCCAGATCCGGGGCTCGCTGAAGCAGCGACGGAGAGTTGAACAAAGATTGGTGATTATCAATGCCAAAACCATTGAGAAACACCAAGGGAATCTTCTCGTCCAAGACGCGCTGATAGAACTCTCGGAGTTCTGTTGCTTTTGTCTGTACATTGTCCTTGAAAACACCTACAACAGCAGCGAACTCCCCCGAAAGCGGTTTAGATGGCAATGGCTTAAATCGCACATCAATCAGGTCGACCCGATAGCCCAGATAGTGCAAAGGCATCTTTGCAAGGCGTTGGGCAATACTGTAGTGCTCGTCCCCGTCAGCCGATGAACCACTATGCAACATCAGCACTCGGCGGGGAGCTATCTCGATACGACCGACGCCAATCTGGTTGATTTCGCCATTGGTGACGTACGGCATGATTCCTTTATCGAGGATGTTGCTCGCAATCTGTCTGGCTTTGTCCCGATCACCTGGCGCCACATAGTCAATAGAAATGGCCGAAATGCCCTTAGATTGTGCTTCGAGCAGTCTGGCGGTTAGCCACTCGCGATCACCTGGTGGGACTGGCTGGTAACGTTTGTTTGCATGATCCCATCGACCGAACAGCGACTCAGCGGCGACCGCCACAAAATTCGTCTTAAACGCTGCGTGAATTTCGTCGAGCAACTCAAAGCCTCGGTTGGTGATTAAACGCGCCTCTGGGAATCGCTCGCGCATAAGCCTGATGGCTTTTAGCAGTCCAGCCTTCTGGGCTTGTTGTTGTTCGGGCGTATTGGCGATGAGATGGTAAGAATCCATCGTATCCAGAAAGAAACCGCGGTAGCCGGCCGCCCACAATGGCGCGATGATGCTGTTTGCAAAGAACTCGGGCCACGCCGGATGTGTCTGGTCAACGACCTGGCTATCCCAGATTTCGTTTCGGCCTGCCAGCATGTCGGTTGGCATTAGCTGCTTGTATTGACGGCCGGCGTCGAGTTCGCCAATTGAGACGTAGGCGAATAAATCCGAACGGCTGGCGGTTTTTGACCGATGGGCGGCGGGGTCGAGATTGTGCCCGGGCTCAACCACCACGATATCGAAGGCCTTGAGCGCCTCAAGCGGCGGGTTTGTGCCGTAGTGCCATGCGACGGTTAGTGCTGACGGCGCGCCGACAACGCTTGTCATTGCAAGGGCTTGAGGAGCGACGCCTAGACAGACGACGATTGCAAGTGACAAGAAACGAATGGCGCTGGCCAGTTGGAGGGCGGGCGACGCACTGCAGAGAGGTCTTCGAATTGGCATTTGCGAGATTGTCGCCAGATATGTGGGCGGGGGCGCGAGAGTGGCGTCGGCCAGGGAGTTGCCGTTGCCGCACTGAGCCAAGCCGCACCATACCGGTGCTTTTGGACCGTTGTGTTCACCAACTGACTACTGGGCGACCTGACGGGATGGTCGCTGGTGCTCTTCGAATAAGATAGCCATTTGGGCGTCAGGGGCGGCACATGATGGTCATGTGCTTTTCCTTTTGGACGTCGGCGCGAGCAAATTGATAGCTACTGATTTCCACGCCACTTGTGGACTGGCGACTGGATGTCGGCTTGAGCCGTTTTTTGCGTGAGCGAAGTGTGCAGTGTTTCGGGTGCTCGATTTCAAGCAGGCCGTCAACATGGGCCGTAAACCCAAAGCGCGTCATGCTTTCTGTGCGCTCAAAATATGTAATCTGGCCATTTCCGTTGCGAATGATAGGGGCAGGGTGGTTTGTTGCGGCCGTCCACTGAGTTTTGGATGAGTCCGGCGGACGGATAACGAAGGTGCCGGAGGCTCCAGTCAAATGAAGATAGTCCCCGTCGACACCCTTTTCCCTGCCCGCGGTGCCGGGACTGCGTCGCCAGTCGATTCTCCTAGTGACAGACTCATGCAGCCTGAGGGTTTTGAGATGTCCGTCACCAAAGTAGTGCCAGCGGATGGCACCATCGCGGCGTAACTGCACATCCCTTGCGATAACAAAGCTTTCAAAGTCAATCGCTTTTCGAATGTATTGGCTGCTATAGAGTGGCGTTACAGGCTGCTTGAGTGCATACCGATAGACCCGATGTAGTGCAGTGATGGCTGAGCGCTTGCTCGCGCTATACGTGTGGTAGTAAATATTGATGGGCTTGAGGCGTCGTGGATGGTTTGTCATTTCGAAGGTTTCAATGACCTTCGTGAAGCCATAGAAGGGCCCCGTCCAATCGTTCGTGTAGACATTTTCATTTTGATTGGGTGCAAAAACCTGCAGGTAACCGTTTTTACGAATTGAAAACGGCGCGACGAGCGTCAAGGTTGGTTCCTGACGATTAATGGTTGTGTCGCCACCGTTCATGTTGAGCAAGCCTGCCTCCTCAGTGGCCGCAATCGCCTCCCACGGGGGGACGCAATCGCCTGTCCACAGGAATACAGCCGTCTTTTTTCCGGGAGGTGCAAGGCGACGGTCGATATATTCAACTGATCCGTCTATGTCACGCTTTAGTCGGAAATGATAGTTTTTAATGGGAAGATGGGGTTTTTTGCTTGGGTTTATGCCTTTTTGCTCATTTCGAACTACTTGCCGCCAAAAGTAGGGGTGCGAGTAGGAGTGGCTCGCAATCTCGACATGAGTTAGCTTGAAGATCTTTCGTGCGATTTTCTCAAGGATTGGAGACAGTGCTGGATATGCACCTTGCCGGCTCGTTTCTCCCTCAATCACCGAAACCGTATGAGGAACCTTATATCGCTTGATGAAATCTCGGTACATGATTTCGGCGGCGAGTGGGGCGCCGGGAATCTCCGCGCGGGAAGCAAAGCCATCGCCATCAATATGAATAAACAGCATTCGCCGACCCGTCTCAGTTGATAGATCGGGCCTTAACTGTGGCGAACCGCGCTCGATTGCCTTTCTAAAAAACTCAATCGGGTCGATTACCCACCTTGAGCCTGATCCACCTTTCACTGAAATGCTCGATAATGCGACGGTCGCAAAACCACCCCACGGAGTGATCGCGGCAATGTCGCGTCGTTGGTTGCGACTGCCTTCGACGCTCAGAATTGGGATTGAGCCTTCGGGCGCGCGAACAGATAGTTGGCCCCGTTGCGGCACGAACTTGATTTCATAATTTGCAATATCTGGGTCATGAACGACCGCCTTTAGCCGGCCTCGAAGGGTGGGCCCCCGTCTTAGCAGCTTCAGTCGATTGGTGATTTCGCGATTGGAGTCAATGCCAAAGCCATTCAGGAAAACCAGTGGAACGCCCTCGCGATAGGCACGCTCGTAAAAATCGCGCAGGGCCAATGTCTTATCAGGCACGTCTTTTTCGAAAGCACCCACTACTGCAGCGTACTCGCCAGCAAGAACGCCCTTCGGCAGCGATTTGGTGCGAACATCTACTAAATCAACACGGTAGCCGAGATAGTGGAGCGGCATTTTGATGATTCGCTGAGCGGTGCTGTAGTGCTCATCCCCGTCGGGCTGTGATCCGTTGTGCAGCAGCAGCACCCGGCGGGGAATGATTTCGAAACTTCCTATCCCAATCTGGTTGATTTCGCCATTGGTGACATACGGAATTAGGCCCAAGTTACTGATGTCGCGGGCAATCTCGCGGGCTAACTTGCGATTATCGGCTGGGGCATAGTCGATCGAGATCGCTGGTATGCCTTTGGACAGCGCCGATGTGAGGCGGTCTTTAAGCCATTGCCGGTCTGCAGACGGTACTCGGACATAACGCTTGTTTCGATGGTCCCACCGGCCGAACAGTGATTCAGCTGCAACGGCAACCAAATGGTCCTCGAATTTCTGGTGCAGCTCATCGAGTACTTCAAAGCCTCGATTTGTGATTAGTCTGGCTGTTGGATGGCGCTCATGCAGAAGGCCCAGTGCCCGCAGCATGCCATCCTTAAGCGCTCGCCTGTTCGGCTCCGCCTCTGAAATTAAGTGATACGAATCCATCGTGTCGAGGAAGAAGCCTCGATAGCCTTTCTTCCAGAGGGGCGCGATGATCTGATTGACAAAGAAGGCTGGCCAGTCGGGGTGGCTTTGATCAATGATCTGGCTGTTCCAGGTTTCATTGACAGCCACCAGCATCTCAGCGGGCATCTGGCTTGCGTAAGAACGGGTGGGGTGGAGCTCGCCAATCGAGACATAAGCGAACAATTCCGAACGACCGGCGGTTTTAGACCGATGAGTGGTCGGTTTTAGGTCGTGCCCGGGCTCCACAACAATAATGTCGAACGCCTTGAGGGTTTCGAGCGGCGGGTTTGTGCCGTAGTGCCATGCGACTGTGGGTGCATCTTTGGGGAGAGCCGGCGCTTGTGCTGCCCCGGCGGCTCGAACCCCGACCATGACCGTCAACAACAAGAACAGCAAGCACAGTGCCTGACTGATCAGGCGATGATTTCGCAGATCAGTCCGAAGGCAGTGACTTCTTCGTGTCTTGGGGGTCGGCATCTGTGGTGATTTGCGCAGGAGTCGACAATCGAACGACTATCAGCCAACAGCCCGATTAAACTCTGACAACGCTGGCGGTGTGTCCAATACGGGTCAGCAGGTTTTATTGCTCTGGAATGCAGCCTAATGGAATTTTTCGTACACCCTCAGTTCGATCCGATTGCCGTGCAGATTGGCCCGATAGCCGTGCGTTGGTATGGACTGATGTACCTAACGGCTTTTCTCGCGTTTTTCTTGCTCGGACGGTACCGACTCCAGAAACCGCTGTATCAAGAACAGTCCGGGCTCAAACCGCCCGCACTGGAAGATTTGCTCTTTTGGGGGGCGATGGGGGTGGTGCTGGGTGGCCGGCTCGGCTATGTCATTTTTTATAAGCCAGCGTACTACTTAAGCAATCCGCTCGAAATCTTTTATATCTGGCAAGGCGGTATGGCTTTCCACGGTGGCCTGCTTGGCGTCATCGTGGCAATACTGATTTATTGCCGTCGGCATGACTTATCGTTCTGGCCAGTGATTGACTTTATTGCGCCGCTGGTCCCAACCGGTCTCGCGGCAGGGCGTATGGGTAACTTCATCAATGGCGAGCTCTGGGGCCGGCAGACAGATGTGCCATGGGCCATGATCTTTCCGCAGGCGGGCGATGACATTGCCCGCCATCCGTCTCAGCTTTATCAGTTTGCGGGTGAAGGTCTGTTGTTATTCGCGCTGCTTTGGTGGTACTCGTCCAGTCCACGGTCGGTAGGGGCCGTGTCAGGCATGTTCCTTGTGCTCTACGGCATCTTTCGCTTCTTGGCCGAGTTCGCGCGCCAGCCCGACAGTTTTTTGGGCTTTCTTGCGTTCGGCGCGACGATGGGGCAATTGCTGTGCCTACCCATGATCGCTTTTGGTGTTTATCTGATTTACCGCGGCCCGCCTTTTGCTGGCCGGCCCGCCTAGGCGGACATAAGTGCGGCAAATGTTTGGCTGATCATGTAGGCCGCAAGCATCGTTAACAGTACGCCCATGACTTTGCGGAGATTCTCTGGCGACAGGTGGTGGGCCATTTTGACGCCGAATGGCGCCGTCATGACACTCGCCGCTGCGATTGCCAGAAGCGCCGGAATATGAATAAACCCCACCACAGCACCTGCAAGGTCAACTCGCTCGCCTGCGATGATGTATCCGACAGTGCCCGCAAGCGCTATTGGCAGGCCGCAGGCCGCACTGCAAGCCACAGCTCGCGCTGGTGCCATGCCGCGGCGAATCAAAAAGGGCACCGTCAGAAAGCCGCCGCCAGCGCCCACCACTGATGAGACGGAGCCGATTCCAATGCCGCCCACCGCCAGGGAAGTCCTCGAGACTTGGCCAGATGACTCGTGCGCGACAGTCTTTTGCTTTTTTAGCGCGATAGACCAGGCGGACCATAATAGGAAGCCGGCAAAGACCGCCGAGACCAGCGCAGCCGGGGCGAAGCCGACCAATTGCGCACCTACCAGGGCACCGAGCATAATCCCCGGCGCCATAATCCTCACCGCTGGCCAGATGACGCTGCCACGTTGATGGTGACCCCAGACACTTGAGACGGCCGTAAAGATTATGGTGGCGAGCGACGTTGCGATCGCCATTTTGATCAAACTCTCGGGTGGATAGCCTTCAGCTTTAAAAGCTGCAATGAGAAATGGCACCATCACCATACCGCCGCCAATCCCCATGAGGCCTGCGAGTACACCCACGACAGCCCCGAGGCAGAAAAGCAGTAACAAAACGCTAATACTCATGCGCGCTTCTTACGGGGCATCGGCTTGGCGTCATTGCCATTAGTGTCATTAGTGGGCAGGGCCGCACGTGAAGATTGCTTCGCCATGTGTCTTCGTGTCTATTAAAGTGCGGTCGCTTGTCTGTTTTGACGTACGCTTGTGCGCTTAGTTGCATTCGCCTTGGTAGTATTTTTCCATGAAGATTTGGGTCCTGCTCAGCCTGCTGCTGTTTCTTGTCGGAATACAGACAACGTGGGCTGCCGGACCAGTACTGCCGCAGATCCTGTCAAGCTCTGCAAGCAGTCAGGGTGAGCAATCGATCAACGTCGTGCCAGACCCGGCAGCGCTTCGGGGTGACTGGTGGTCGTACTTTAACGTGCCGCCTGATCAGCTTGCTTCTCGTGCCGATCGACTCAATTCACTCCTGAAGCGTCGCTACCTGACGGGGCAACAAGCAGACCCTGAGAATGTCGTTAGTGATGCGCGCCGGGCTGCGATTAGTCGGATTGCGTCCAACCTTGATGCGTTTCAGGCGGCCCGTCTGGTGGAACCTCCCACGCCCTTGGTGTTTTCTGATTTATCAGAGATTTACACACCAGGGCAGGCCCTAGTGCTGGTGGGGAGCCTACGTCAGGCGCGAACCGGACTGCAATTCGATAAGAACGATGTCACCGCACTCGATGAAGCTGCTCAGGCATCGCGGCGCGAACTTGATGCTGAGATGGGTCAGTATCTCCAGCTTGATGCGCTTGATGCTTCGCGGGTTGATATCGGGTTGGCGGTGATTGGCGACCGGCTTGCCCTTGAAACGACTGAGATTCAACTGAATCTGCGCCGCGCTGGTTTACAGGTGCGCGAGCAGCAGGTTGAGTCGCTTGCTGAAGCCGAGCGTCGTGCGGAACAGCGCCTTCGCGGAGATGCGCAAGAGGGCCTGACGCTTAGCCGGAATATTCGCGCGGCGACGCTGGCACTTGAAACAGCCCGCATCAGTCTTGCCAATGAGAAGCGCAGGATGTTGCAGTCTACGGCTGAGACGGTCCAAAACCAGGCGAGCACGCGCTACCGTCAGCAGCGGGTCACGCACGCGAGTATTCGCGAGCTCGCGGCAAGGCTTGAATTGCGACTTCTTCAGACGCAGGTTGTGCTCAACAACATCTTGCTCGAAGACGTGACGACCTCCATGCAGGAGGGTCACGAGCAAGTTGAATTGACACGCCAGGCGATAGGCGAGGGGCGTAACGCCATGGCAACGCTGTCTGCTGCCAGTGAGCGTGAACGTGACCGTGCGGGAGAGCAACTGGCATCGGCAGGCGATGCGCGAACCGATAGCCTGGTAGTCAATCAGCGCCGCCTGCGCCTGGCGCAAGAATCCGTTGGCCAGCTTCGGCTATTGAATGACCAGATCGTTAAGTTGGAATTTCTGACGCGCTGGACCAGTACTGCCATCAGAACCAATGAAGGATTCGTTGATCGCACCTTGAATCAAATTTCTGATTTAGGGGGGCGCTTCAGTCAGTCGGTCGGTGCCATAACCGACAAGACTTTGTTCAGGCTTGGCGAAACACCCATTACGCTGTCGGGCATCTTTAAAGTCATCGTTGTGGTGTTGATTGCCTGGTTAGTGTCTTGGATTTTCAGGCGAATGATTGGCCAGCTCGGGCATCGCTTCCCGAGAGACAACCAATCTATTTTGTTTGTGATCAGTCGTTTGGCGCACTACCTAATTATTCTTATTGGTATCGTTGCCGGTTTGTCGTCTATTGGTTTGTCGTTTGCTAATTTTGCGTTGGTTGCAGGCGCGCTGGCACTGGGACTTGGCTTTGGCCTGCAGTCCATCGTTAATAACTTTTTGTCTGGCCTGATTTTGTTTTTCGAGCGCACCGTGAAAGTGGGTGACTTTGTTCAACTTGACAATGGCGAACAGGGTGAGGTGCGCTCGATCAACGTACGCGGCACCATTGTGAACACGAATGACAATGTCGATGTCATCGTGCCCAACTCAGAGTTCACCGAGCAAAAGGTCGTCAACTGGACACTGCTTGATCCGTTCAGGCGGATTCATGTGCCGTTTCGCGTAGCCTACGATTCCAATGAAGATGTCGTAGTCGAAGCCGGCCTTGATGCTGCCACCCGTTTGTCCAGCACATTGACGGGGGTGCTGGGTCGCGAGCCGAGTGTCTGGCTAGTCAACTACGGCGAGAACGGTTTGGACTTTGAACTGATCGTCTGGCTTATGCCGGATGCAGTGAAAAGGCCAGACGCGGTGTTTGCCGCTTATCACTGGGAAATCCGCAAAGCCTTGCGCCGGTTTGAAGTCGAAGTGCCTGTGCCGCAACGTGAGATCAGGTTTCGTCAACCGTTGCCGCCTGCGCTTGAAGGGTCTGCTTCCCCAACGCGCAGATAACGGTGGTACAGTCTTCTTGCTGCTTAACTTTTAAAAGGAGGTGATTATGATAAATCTCGTTGTCGTGCTCGCAACGCCCGTGAATTCCTGCCAGGCAAGCCGTGCATCGCTTGCCCGTGCCATGCGGGGGAGATAGTCAGGCCCTGCGGCTCTCGTTGTCGCAGCAGGATCAAGGTCGAAGGCCCTGGGCCCGGCTATATCCTGAGCACCCCAAGCCCCGCTTCGGCGGGGCTTTTTATTGCCCGGCCGGTTTCGCACTCTTGCGGGCTTCGCGTTCCTGAGCAACGCGCTGTTGAAATGCGAGAATTCGATTCTTCAGGCCTGGTCGGCCGGCTGTCGCCACGATGGCAGCGATATCCTCACTCCGACTGTCGTGACTGGTTAGTTTAAGCATTGATGACACAGCGAATGGCGACATTGTGCTGACACGCTTGGCGTGATCGTCGATCACGCCTGGCCAGTGCGCTGACTCGACTATCTCATTCGCTAGGCCCATTTCGAGAGCCTGCGTGTCTTGAATACTCGCTGCATTCAAGAGCATTTGGCGCGCGTTATCGGCGCCGATTAGGGCAGTCAATCGCCGGGTGCCGAGCGCAAGTTCAAAGTGCCAGCCAGGCATTTTGAAGCGCGCGCCTGGCGCTGCGATGCGGGTTGAACAGGCGGCAAACAAATCAGCCCCGGCGCCAATCACCTGTCCCTGTGCCAAAGCAATAACCGGTACCGGCGAATAGTGAATCATCTGCAGCATTGCCTCTATGCGCAAGAAGCGCCAGAGCAGGTCACCATCGCTTAAGGTCTGAATGTCACTTAAGTCAAAACCTGCACAGAAATGGCGGCCATTGCCTCGCAGCACAATGCTGCGAAACGACTCACTCCGATCACTTCCGAGATCAGTCATGACTGCGATAAGGCCTTCGACAGCGTTAGCGCTGAGTGCGTTGGCCTGCTCAGGCCGGTTGAGTGAAATCAATAGGTGATCAGCTTGCGATTCAACCAGGATGTCTTGATGAGTCGTCACTCGGATTCCTTGGGGTGGCGCAAAGCTGCGGCTGTTATCCGTTTGTAGCAATGATCAGGTTGCAGCGGTGCCATTGAGCCGTGCGGTGAACAAAGCGCGATCGTGCGCGGAAATGGGCAACTCGAGGATCGACTCTAATTGCGCGTCAGTGGTGAGTGTTCGCCACTTGGCATGCAGCATGTCAGCAATGCGCAGTCGCTCGCCAACATAGGGTTCCACGCGAACAGTTTGGTCCAGCTTTAGCAGCCCGGGTTTGATGACTCGAACGTAGGCACCAGGGCGTTCAGCCGCTCGGAATCTATCTGCCCAGCCGCCTGCCCGGTGGCGCATGATGCGGGTGAAGGTATTGCAGGGCGAGCGCGGCGCAGTGACCTCAAGGCACCAGTCATCGCACACGAGCCGGTCCCCGACGCACGCGTCGTAACTTGTCCAGCCATCGAGGATGAGGTTCTCGCCGAACAAGCCGCGCGGCAAGCTGCCTAGAGGCTCGGTTGGTCCATGGCCAAGTTCCCAATACTGATAATCAGCTTCGCCCATCACGAGCAAGGCCTGGTCGGGGCCGCCATGGAAACGGGTGTCGGTGGTGACATCGCCAAGCAGCCCCTGCGTCGTTATCTCAACTGGGGTCTGGGTCGGTGTTTTGGCAATCGAGCTGCGCAGGTGTTTGCCAGGCTCACCGGGGATTGGGCTGCTCTTGCCGCTGGCAAGTGCGATGGTCAGTACGCTAATGAATGAATTCAACCGACGCTACACAAATTGAAATGTCACGTTGCCCAGTTCACCGAAGTCGGCATGAAAAGTATCAGTCGCCTTCGCGGTGACCGGGCGAGTGAATGAACCCGACAACACGACTTCACCTGCTTCCAGTCGCTGGCCATGAGCAGCCAGCCGGCGCACGAGCCAGGCAACGCCTGTCGCCGGATGATTGAGCACACCGGCGGCCAGGCCAGTCTCTTCAATGATGCCATTTCGGTAGAGCAGGGCGCCTGCCCAGCGCAGATCGATTGCATCCGGTGTGGCCGGGCGCCCACCTGTCATGATGCCGGCATTCGCAGCATTGTCTGCAATCGTGTCGGTGACTTTGCGGGTGACGCCAGTTGCACGATCGACAGGTTCGATACGTGCATCAATGATTTCAATCGCTGGCGTGACGTAGTCGGAGGCATCGAGAACATCGAAAACGGTGACTTGATCACCTTCAAGTGCTTCGCCAAGCACAAATGCGAGCTCAACTTCAACTCGGGGCACGATAAACCGGCTAATCGGTACCGGCTGGCCCTCAGGCAGAAACATCGGGTCAAGCAAGGCGCCGAAGTCGGGCTCGTCCACATTCGATGCCATCTGCATGGCACGCGACGTGAGGCCGATTTTATGCCCAAGGATTTTCTGCCCTCTATCTTGTTTGAGCCGAACCCATGCCTGTTGAATGCGATAACCATCATCGATGGTCATTTCCGGGTGACGGGTTGAAAACTGAGTCACCTGCTCGCCAGATTGCTCAGCGTGATCCAGTTCACTCGCGAGCAACTCAACTATCTTGTCATCCATCATGGTGCATACCCTAAAAGCGGTTTGGCCGCTAATCCTATAATCGAATTACTCCGAAACCAATACGAGCACCGGATGACCCAAGAAAATCAAGCCGCTCAGCCGGCAGTCAAGCGTATCTTGTTTATTATGATTGATCAGCTCCGGTGGGACTACTTGTCATGTTATGGCCATCAGTCGCTTGAAACACCACACATTGACGCGCTGGCTTCGCGTGGGGTTCGGTTTAGTCGCGCCTATGTTCAGGGCACCAGTTGCGGTAACTCCCGGGCCAGTTTTTATACCGGCCGGTATGTCAGATCTCATGGGGCCACCTGGAATGATGTGCCATTCGAGTTGAGCCATCCTACGTTAGCCGAATACCTACGAGATGCCGGCATTCCAAACACAGTGCTCATTGGCAAGACCCACATGCGTGCAGACCACAATGCGCTGTCACGGCTGGGGATAGACCCCGATAGCGAGCTTGGGCGCTACCTTGGCCATACGGGCTTTCCAGCAGGAGAGCGCGATGATGGTTTGCACGGCGAAGGTCCGGGCGGTCAGTACAGCGCGATTGAACCGCGCTACAACACCTATCTGCGCGAACAGGGTTTTGGTGGCCCGAATCCCTGGCTCGACTGGGCTAATTCAGCGGCGAGTGACAGCGGTGAGTTGTTGTCTGGGTTTTACTGGGCCAACAATCATTTGCCCGCGCGAATTCCCAAAGAGTTCTCAGAGACAGCCTACATGACAGACCGAGCGATTGATGCGATTAATCAGGCCGGTGACGATCCATGGTGCGTGCACCTGTCCTACATCAAACCCCATTGGCCCTATATTGCGCCTGCGCCTTATCACAATCTTTATGGTCCCGGTGACATACAACCGGTCGTCAAATCTGATGACGAACAGCTCAACCCACATCCTGTCTATAAGGCGTTTTCGTCAGCGCGTTGGTCCAAAAACTGGTCGCTGCCGAATGCACGCGGAGCCGTCGTGCCCGCCTACATGGGGTTGGTAAAACAGATTGATGATGAACTGGGTCGCCTGTTTGCCCACCTGAAGACATTGGGTCAGCTCGACACAACCCTGATTGCGCTTACGGCTGACCATGGTGACTACCTCGGTGATCATTGGCTTGGCGAGAAGGATCTGTTTCATGACAGCGTAGCCAAAGTGCCCATGATTGTGGTTGATCCACGGCCGGGCGCCGACGCGACGCGCGGGTCAGTTAACGACTCCCTTGTGGAGGCGATTGATCTCATTCCCACATTTGTTGCGGCTGCTGGCGGGCCGGTGCCTGAGCACCGCCTGGAGGGGCGCTCACTGGACCCTCTGTTGCACGATTCAAATGCTGCGATGCCCAAATCTGGGCCAGCTGATTGGCGACAGGCCGCCTTTAGCGAATGTGACTATGGCCGTTTGCCCGCCCGAGCCGCTTTGCATCGCGGCATAGGCGAAGCGCGTCTAACAATGGCCTTTGACGGTCGATACAAGCTCATTCACTGCCTTGGATTTGCCCCCATGCTGTTTGACTTGCAGGAAGATCCCGATGAGCTTGTCGATCGGGGGTCCGATCCTGCCTGTGCAGGTGTTCGAGAAATGATGAAAGACCAGATGCTCGACTGGTCTGCCGGCCTGCGGAATCGTACTGCCATGACTGACGATCAATACGCGGGCAAGATCGGGCAAAGTGCCACCCGCGGCATCCTGATTGGCTTCTGGTCAGGCGATGAGGTGCCTGATACACAGCGTCCCATTCCGCGAGAGGCAGCGCCCAGACTGGGAGCTGACTGACCGCTTAAGCCACGATAGACGTAGGCCGCGCCTTCTAATTGCTGCCAGCGACAGCTTGTATTCCCCATGATGCGCCGCTTGGCATGCTTACCATTGGCGCCGCTATGTGTCGTTTCGCGACCTGGGTCGGCAGATCGGTCGCAAACGCGTTGCCGGCCATGCGGCCGTCCCTTAACGTTGAGGGGTTGGCGCGAAATTCTGAATCCGGCGCCTTAATTTCTGACCTGAGGAGCGACTCCATGACAACGACGAAACGACCCCATTTCTTTTTTAAGAGCGCTCTGATTGCCCTTGCTGCAGCTGGGATGAGTGCCGCTGGCGCCATGGACGTCACCATCGAAGTGTCCAATGTTGAATCCGCAGAGGGCAATCTGAATGTCGCCATCTACGACAACGCGGCTGATTTAGAGAAGCGTTCGACTTACCGGGCGAAACGTCAGCCGGCGGCGCAGGGCAAGATGGAAATCGTGTTCAAAGATATGCCTGCCGGCGAGTATGGGGTCATGCTCTATCAGGATATCAATGGCAACAATGAACTCGACACGAACTTGCTGGGCATTCCCACCGAGCCGTGGAGTGCTTCGTTGCTTGGCCGCTCAGTATTTGGTGCGCCCGGTTGGGAGGACATCAACTTCAAGCTGCCCGAGGCGGGCGATCGCATCAAAATCGACATGAACTAACGCGCGACAGCCGGGAGCCTGACATGATGAATCGACGCGAAGCAATGGTTCGGCTGGCCGCCGTCACAGCAGGTTCGCTGGTTGGCTTGCCACGCAGCCATGCGCTCACAAACGTGGCTGGTAAGCCTGGCATGGCCGAATCTGGTGTTGCCGCTTTTGCGAGTAGCTTTGAAGGCGTTCGCGAAACTTATCCGCCTGTGACTGTGAGGTTTAGCCATCCGCTGCCATCCGGACTAAGCGGCACGCTTTACCGGAATGGTCCGGCGCTGATGTCACGGGGCGAGCAGCGCTATCAGCATTGGTTCGACGGCGATGGCATGGTTCAGTCCTTCCGTTTGTCCGGGCAGACCATGACTCACCAGGCAAAACTTGTCCAAACAGATCGGCTCGCGGCCGAGTCGGCGGCGGGCCGCTACCTCTGGCCGGGTTTTGGTACCGCGTTCAAGAACACCCGCCACGTGCGGAGCGGCGATGATATGAATGTCGCCAATATCTCGGTGCTACCGGTGCAAGACGAACTACTTGCGTTATGGGAGGGTGGGTCAGCATGGCGGCTTGATCCTGAGACGCTCAAGACGAAAGGGCGCAAGGTCTTTTCAACAGAGACCGATGGGCTTTCTTTCTCAGCTCACCCAAGACAAGACCCAGATGGACGCATCTGGAACTTCGGCTATCTCGCTGGGAGCGGCAAACTGGTCTTGTACGACCTGGCAAAAACGGGTCAACTTAATCGAGCCAAGCTCATTGATGCGCCCAACGCGGACATGGTGCATGACTTTGCCGTGACCGAGCGATTCCTTGTGTTTGTGCTGACACCTCTTCAGTACCAACGCAGTAAAGGACCTGAGGCACGTTCATTTCTGCAACGTCTGCAGTGGCAACCGGAAAAACCGGTCATTGCGATGATCGTCTCAAAAGAAACGCTCGCGCCGGTCGCTCAGTTCGAATTGCCCCCGTTCTTTGTGTTTCATTTTGGCAATGCCTATGAAGATGGACAGAGTATTCGCCTTGATGTGGCTAGGGCGCCAGACTTTGATGAACTGATGAGCGCTATCACTCAGGCAACCCTCGGTCAGGCGATACCGTCAATGCGGCGTGAGCAGTCAATGCAGTTAGTTCTGGATCTCGAGAACAAGACCTCTCGCAGTGAATTGCTACCCATCTTTACAGCAGACTTTCCTCGTTTCGATCAACGATTCACAGGTCAGCGCGCGAGCCGACT
This sequence comes from Burkholderiaceae bacterium, assembly GCA_045106815.1. Lineage (GTDB taxonomy): Bacteria > Pseudomonadota > Gammaproteobacteria > Burkholderiales > Burkholderiaceae_E > JAUIAI01. Next base: position 26,730 of record JBGCFG010000057.1, read on the forward strand.
GTTTATGTTGAGCGAAGATGAGCGCCGGCCGCAAGACGCGTTTGGGTTTGGCCAGCTGATTGCGTGGGATCACAGCAGCCAGCGGTTGCAGCGATTTTCCTACGAGCCGCACGTCATTGCCGAGGAGCATATTTTTGTCGCAGCGCCTGGTAAGTCCGAAGGTGTTGGCTGGATTCTGGGAACCTCTTTTGATGTCAATCAACGGCGAACGTCACTATCAGTCTTTGATAGTCGTGCCGTCGATGCTGGCCCGATTAGCACCGCTCGTTTGCCCTATCACTTGCCGCTTGGTTTGCACGGTCAGTTCGTGGCGGCCTGATCTATGAGTTCAATAGCAAAACCTCAGAACGCGTCGCCGCTTGCTGATGTTGGGGCCCCACTACTAATAACGGCATTATTGTGTCTGATAACCGCCGTTGTCTTGTGGGCGTTTGTACCCGCGATGTCAAAGTATTCGTTTTTGGATGTGCTGGCGCATTCAATGAGTATTGGTTTGATCGCCGCCGCCTTGACGATGTGGGTCACTAGAAAGCTCCAACCCGAACGCAAGAGTTCTGTTCTCTGGCTGACAGCCTGTCTGATTCCCGTGGCGACCGTTGCATTTTTGGTCGGCTCATTCATTGCGCGCTTGATCATTGGTGCGCCCATTGGGCTCACGAATTTCGCGATTGCCACTGACGACATTATTTCGTTCGCAACAACTGTTATTGTGACGGCTCTGTGCGCCGGCTTCTTTATTTCGCGTGACCAACTTAGCCGACTCAAATTGAAGGCCGCTGAAGACGGCAAACGTGCAGAGACAGCCAAGCTAGCGATGCTGCAGGCACAGGTTGAGCCGCATATGCTGTTTAATACGCTCGCCAACCTTCGCGCCTTAATCAGTATTGATCCTGATCGAGCGCTCGTCATGCTTGATCAGTTAGACGGGTTTCTTCGGCTAACGTTGGAAGGGTCGAGAAGTCTGACGAACCCGTTGAGCAAAGAGTTTGAGGGTATCGAGCACTACCTGGCGATTATGCAGGTTCGTCTGGGCGATCGCTTGAGCTACAGCCTCGATTGTCCTGACGAGCTTGCGCATCACTCGGTGCCTTCGTTGCTCATTCAACCGGTTGTTGAAAATGCGATTCGCCATGGAATTGAGCCCAAGGTTGATGGCGGCGAGATCCTGGTTAAGGCACGACTCACGGGAGATTTTCTGACCATTGAAGTGACAGATACCGGTATTGGTTTCACAGCCGATTCAAAACCGAGCACACGTCGAAAGGGCGGTGGCTTTGGGATGGAGAGCCTGCGCGAACGGCTGCCGGATATCAATGGACAGGCGTCGGTTCAAACGATATCGCCACTGCCTGGCGGAGGCAGCGGCACAACAGTATTGATGAAGGTAAAGGTATGAGCCATGCACCCACAGCGAATCCCCGGGCTCTGATCGCCGATGATGAGCCGTTGCTAAGAGCCTCATTACGCGCAGAGTTGCTGCGCGGCTGGCCCGAGCTTGAAGTTGTTGCCGAAGTCCCGGATGGCAATCAGGCGTTAAAGGGTCTGTCTGAGCCCGGTCTCGATATTGCGTTTCTGGATATTCAGATGCCGGGGCTGACCGGCCTGCAAGTGGCAAACAAACTAATGTCTCAATGGCCTGCGCCAACTGGATCGCCGTCAGACAAGTGGCCACCCTTGCTGGTTTTCGTCACAGCTTATGGCGAGTTTGCTCTTGAGGCGTTTGAGGGCGCGGCGGTTGACTATGTTTTAAAGCCGGTCACGCCTGACAGGCTCGTGGTGACCATCAAGAAATTGCAGGCACGGTTGCAGGAACGCCAGGCGGCGGCAGGCGGATTCGATCAAAGCGCTCTGAATGCGCTGGCACAGCAGCTTGCTCAGTTATCGGGTCATCAAACGGCCGGTGAGAAGGAGGCAGATTCAAGTTACCTCAAGACCATCAGGGCGGCGGTTGGCGATACCGTGCGTATGATCCCGGTTGATGAGGTTTTGCTGCTCGAAGCTGCCGACAAGTACGTCGTAGTGCATACGGCAGAAGGGGAGTCACTTATTCGCGAGCCACTGCGCGAACTCCTGGGTCAACTGGACCCGGCGCGTTTTCAACAAGTCCATCGCAGCACGATTGTCAATATGCAGGCAGTCAAAGCAGCCACTCGGGATGCCCGGGGGAAACTTGTGCTGGTGTTGAACGGCCTTACAGAAAAACCGGCAGTAAGCCGCCACTACGCTCACCTGTTCAAGGCGATGTAGTTGCCGTCCCTATTATTACCAGAGGTTGTTTCCAGATGAACTCAACGCAAACCAGGTGCGTGACTTTTGTCGGCTCAATGATAATGTCTTTAGCAGCGCTTGGATTCTCAACTCATGCTGTCGCTCAAGTTCCAGCGCCGAGCGCAGGTATCAGCAAGTTGCAGGTTGCTTACCATGATGTCGGTATGGAAGTGGTTGTGTGGTATCCGACCCAGGCGCCATCCCGGCGAATCAATGCAGTGTCGGTTGCGTTTGATGCAGCCCCGAATGGCCCCATTATCGAGAACAAGCATCCGCTTGTCTTGCTTTCTCACGGTACGGGTGGGATGAATCTGGGCCACTATCCTCTGGCAACTGCTCTGGCACGCGCTGGATTCATGGTCGCCAGCATGACTCATCCGGGTGATAATTTTCGCGACCGATCCCTGATAGCGGATGAGCGTTACTTTCATGAACGCCCCAGACAGATTTCGATTGTGCTTGATGCATTGCTCAAAGATCCCAAATGGGCCGCACTGATTGATCAGCAAAGCATTGGTGCAGTCGGTCACTCTGCAGGCGGCTACGCGGTTGCTGCACTTGTGGGTGCAGTACCCGATCGCGAACGACTGTCCGCCCATTGCCAATCAGTAGACGACGACCCGGCTTGCGAGTACGCAGACCCGGCCAAAGGTTTACTCAACCAGGCTGACCAGATTTTCGAGCTTCCGATGTCGGTACAGAAGCACGCTCGCCTCAAAGACGAGCGAATTAAGAGCGCCGTTTTGCTGGCACCTCTAGGAGCTGTAATTAAGGCAGGTTCGCTCGTCGAAACGACAGTGCCGGTTAAATTGATTGGAGCAGCCAATGACCAAGTCCTGGCTCGTCAGTATCACTACGACTGGATCGCTACGCAACTGGAACAGAGCCCCGCGCAGGCCAGCCATGAAGTCTCTACTGCACCGGGTACGGGCCACTTTAGTTTTCTGGCGCCATTTCAAGCGTCGTTTATTGAAGCAACGCGCGCGCAACTTGGCGACATAGTTGAGCCACCCGCTGGCTTTGACCGAGCGGCGTTTCAAGCTGAGCTATCGGAAACGGTCGTGCGTTGGATGCAAAAAACGCTGGGCAAAAAGACGAGCGGATAACGCGATTGCCAAGTCAGTCCAGGCGGGAGTTGCTTGATCAGCCGATTACCGTTCGGGCCACGGCTGCTTTGCCTTAAACCGGGTGCCCGGGGCAGGTGGGTCATTAGGTTTACCCGCAAAGCACTGCGCCTGATTCATCCACGCGTTTGCAATGGGGCCAGTGACGATCAAGTCGGTGTCGGTGACGTGCCTGACCTGCGTTACAACCTGACAAAAGTCTTCGGCACTGCCTTGAATCGAGTTCTCGGCCGGTGCGCCTTCATGGAATAACCATTGGGCTCCCGACGGTGACGTGAGTCGGACCTGCGGGGGTGATTCGGGAATCGGCTCATCGCGGTTCTTAAACGTCCAGCCGAAGGTGTTGACTCCCATCACCACAACGCTACGGATGCGGTCGGTATTGGTGCGCTCCAGCCCCATTAAGTCATAGATGGCCTGCCCGTGAGCCCAGGTCTCCATGAGGCGGGCGGAGATGCTCGAGCGTACACTCATCGTTGGGCCCACCCAGTTAAGTCTTTGCCGAGGGTCGGCACCGGCCCAGTGCGGTGTCATTGATCCAACCGTCTCCTGCCAGGCTTCAATGAGTGGGCGGCCGCTCAAGCCGTCGAGTAATTCATCAGTTGCTTGAACCATGGTTTGCCCCGCGCCCATTCGATCATAGAGTTTCTTGATCTCGGCAGCGAAACGGGTTTCATCGACAAGCGAGTAGTGCGCCATCAGATTGAAAAAGTGCAGGTGGGCAAAAATATCGTTGAGGCGCCATTGCTTGAATGCGGTTGGCGCTGCCAGCTCGTCATCGGTGAGCGGCTTGACATGTTCAGCAAGCGCAAGGCTTTCCTGCTCAAAGTCGAGCGCTTCGGGCACCTTGATTTGCTCGTTTGGGGTGTTGGATGATTCGCTTGCTGACAAAGGGATGCTCCTGCTGAGTCGTTCAAAGCCACATGAGTGTTTCGCAGCCTTAATGGCGGCTTGATGGCGGCTTGGTGGTGCCTCTATGGCGGCTGGCAGCCACGCTCAGATTATACTGACCGAATGCGCCTATTTTCTTCGAAAGATCGACCGTTCCATCTGGGCCCCTTTCCTATGGAACGGCTCAAGCGCCAAAGCGCCATGCCTTTGCTTGATGCCATGCCTGTCATGCAGGCCTTGTCTTTTGAGGCGAGCAGTCCTACATGCCTTGCGCCAGCTATGGGGCGATTCATCAGCATGTTCGACGTTGTGCGCGACGGACCCGTCGCGGCATTGAGCGCGGAGATACCGGATGATCCGTTAGAACGCTCACAGCATCTAAAGAGCGCAGGTTATTACTTCGATGCCGCCATGGTGGGCGCCTGTGAAATCCCGGCGACAGCCCACCTGGCGACGCCGATTCGCAATCCGCAGGTACCCGTTCTGGCCAATGAGTTGGAAAACGGTCAGATCAAGACCTTCGCGGCCGGCATGGATATGATTTTTGCCGATGTATTGGAGTCGGCCCGTACGCAACATGGCCCGGTTGATCAGCATACTCATGCGCTAGTGTTTCTGGTCGACTACACACGCGACCCCCGAGAAAACGAACCCGGGGCGGAGTGGATATTGAACACGCAAGCGCAGCGAGCGGCTTTATTGGCCGCGCAGTGCTCTGTTGTGTTGAGTTCATATCTGCGAATGCTTGGCTATGTGGCGCGGTCTCATTCGGCCAGTTGTTCTGATGTAGATCTCAACCGATTGGCGGTTGCGAGTGGACTGGCTACCAATCGGGCAGGGCAAGCAATAAACCCGTTCATAGGTCAGCGCTTTGGCCTGGCAGCCGTTACAACGAATCTGGTAATTGCCCCGGATCTGCCGTTGGATGAAACTGCGGATCATCGTGCCGCCCAGAGTGCTACCTGGCAATTGGGGCTCGGGACGGGCACAAGTGCAATGAACCGCGATCCCTACCGCCGGCGCGACTATCGTATGGGTGCTTACCCATTCGAGAAGCTAAAGCGGCGAGACAAACCCACCACCTTCATCGACCACGACCGAGTCCCACGCTTTCCGAAGCGCGCCGATTTTTTCGCGCGGGTCTTGTGTGGCGACATGGGCAAGAGCGTTCAGGAGCAGGGTCGCAATGCTCACTATGTGATGAAGAGCCCCATCGGTGCCTGTGCGCGTCGCGCGCTTGGGGCGCTACTGTTACTGCAATTCGGCGAAGCCCGCGGCCCTGTCTCTGAATCCACGCATGATCCGGCTCGCAATGCCGATAACCTGAAAGCCGCTTCCTACTACCTCACGACTGATGCGGTCGGGCTCTGTGAGATTCCCGATTGGGCGTATTACTCACACGATGCGGGCGGCAATGAGATGCCTGCTTACCACCAACATGCAGTCAATATGCTGCTCGACCAAGGGCACGAGACCATGGAAGGGTGTAGCGGGGATGACTGGATTTCGGTGGCGCAGAGTATGCGAGCTTATTTGCGCTTCTCGATGTTGGGCGGCGTGATTGGCGAGCAGGTCAGACGCCTTGGCTACTCGGCGAGGGTTCATACGGTGCTGGACGGAGACATTTTGCAGCCGCCCTTGTTGCTCTTGTCCGGTCTGGGCGAGGTGAGCCGAATTGGCGAAGTCATCCTGAACCCCTATCTGGGGCCCCGCCTAAAGTCCGGCACGGTCAGTACTAACATGCCCATGACTTTTGACAAGCCGATCGACTTTGGCCTGCAGAATTTTTGTTCTAATTGCAATAAGTGCGCACGAGAGTGTCCGTCCGGCGCGATTTCCGCCGGCCCTAAGCTGATGTACAACGGATACGAGATCTGGAAGTCTGATGCCGAAAAATGTGCTCGCTATCGGATTACCAATTCCGGCGGCGGCATGTGCGGCCGGTGCATGAAGACCTGTCCCTGGAACCTTGAAGGCCTGTTCGCCGAGTCAGGGTTTCGCTGGTTGGCGATGAACGTGCCGTCCCAAGCCAGAAAGCTGGCTGCACTCGACGACAAGCTAGACCGAGGCGTCATCAATCCACTGAAAAAGTGGTGGTGGGACATCGAACTCGATAGAAACAGCGGCCAGTATGTGAAGGCAAAGCAAACGCATACGCGTGGATTGAACAAAACACTCAAGCTCCAATACGAAGAACAAACCCTGGCGGTTTATCCGGCCGATAAAATGCCGCCGCCTTATCCAGTCGCGTTTCCTGTCGACCGAGAGGAAGGGATTTCGCGTTATCGCGCGCTGCTGACTCCGGCGGAATACAAACGAAAGCTTGCGGCGGGCGAAACAGACGGACTGGCGCCGCCATTCAAAATGCCAGAAGGTGATCCCCCCGTTTTTCCGGTGGTTCTGCACAAACGCGAAGACCTGACATCAGACATCGCGCGCTATGAGTTTGCTGCTGAGGACGGCGGTGAGTTGCCTGCGTTCACCGCTGGGGCGCACATTGATGTGGTGATTGCGCCAGAGTATCAACGCCAATACAGTCTTGCCTCCGACCCGGCTCAGAAGAATCGCTACGGCCTCGGCGTCTTGCGAGAGTCAGCAGGGCGGGGTGGATCGGCACTGATGCACCGGGCCTTTCGAGAAGGTAAGCGGGTGTTCATCTCAAAGCCGATTAATCACTTTGAACTGAACGAGCAGGCCAGCCGCAGTTTCCTGTTTGCTGGTGGTATTGGGGTTACGCCACTGTTAACCATGGCCCATCGCTTGCACACGCTTGGTCGAGAATTTGAGCTCCACTACAGCGCAAGTTCACAACAAGAGGCTGCGTTTCTGCCCGAAATCCTGCAGGCCTCCTGGTCGAGTCGTGCCCACGCTTACTTCTCTGCTGATGGCAGCCGCGCGAATTTGTCAGGCTTGATTCCTGCCTGGCAACCAGGCTGGCACCTATATACCTGTGGTTCTCCCCGATATATGGATGCCGTGTTTGAGAGAGCTGGCTCTAGCGGCTGGCCGGAGGAGTCGTTGCATCGGGAATTCTTTGCCGTGCCTGAAGCGCCTGACTACGTTAACGAGCCCTTCAAGATTAAGCTGAACAAAAGCCAGCTCACCTTGGATGTGCCAATTGATAAATCTGCAGCGGATGTCATGATTGAAGCGGGTCACCCAGTTGAGATGAAATGTTCAGATGGTATTTGCGGCGTTTGTTCAGCGTACTATTTGCCCGATGCGTCCGCCCCGATAGAGCACCGCGATTTTGTGCTCAGTAAACGCGAGCGTGAGGAGCGCATCATTCTGTGCTCATCCCGATGTGCAGAACCTGGTGGCACGATTGTGATTGACCGTTGAATTCCTCCCGCCTGATCATGCCGGCCATTGTGCTGGCGCAGTTGGCTGGCACCTCGCTATGGTTTGGCGCCAATGCCGTCATGGGCGATCTCCAGCGTGAACTCGCACTCAGTACGGGCTCAGTTGCCTTGCTGCTGTCAGCCGTTAACCTTGGGTTTATTGGCGGTACGCTGTTTTACTCACTGGCGATGCTCGCGGATCGATTTTCGCCGCGGTGGGTTTTTGTCTGGAGCGTTGTCGCGGCTTCGCTCGTCAACCTATTGCCACTGTTACCCGACGCCGGGTTTTCGGCGTGGCTCGTGAGTCGTCTGGCGGTGGGCTTTTTTCTCGCCGGCATTTATCCGGTCGGAATGAAAATTGCGGCTTCCTGGACTCAAGGAGGGCTGGGCTCGGCGCTGGGGTTTTTAGTGGGCGCGCTGATGCTTGCGACAGCCATGCCCCATGCCGTGGCTGGTTTTGGCGGGCAGGCGCCTTGGCGCGAAACGCTGGTGACTTTATCCAGTATTTCTATCGGCGGGGCTGTGATAATGCTGCTCGTGGCTGATGGTCCTTTTTTGAAGAGAACCGGACCGGTCAAGCTGACCGTCTTGTCTGCTATCTGGAAAGATCCAAAAGTCAGAGCTTCAGCCTTTGGCTACTTCGGTCATATGTTTGAACTCTATGCGATGCTGGCGGCCGTGCCCGTGATCATCGGCACTTACCTGCACACCAGCCTGACCCCAGGTGTGTCCATGCTTAGCGCAATCACGATTGGTATGGGTGCGTTTGGCTGCGCGGTCGGTGGGTTGATAGCAAGGCGCGTTGGCAGCGCGCGGGTCGCTTACTTTCAACTGTCTGTCAGTGGTTTGTGTTGTGTGTTGACGCCGCTTGCGTTTGTCGCGCCCTGGTGGCTGTTTGCCATTTGGCTGCTGGTGTGGGGAACTACGGTGGGGGGCGATTCGCCACAATTTAGCGCGCTTACGGCAGTTAACAGTCCACCCGACGGCGTGGGCAGTATTCTCACCATGGTCAACAGTATTGGATTTACGATCAGCGCGATAACAATTCTGATGACAACCTGGCTGATCAGCCTGTATGGCGTGCAGTGGGTTTTGCCGTTTCTGGTGATTGGGCCTTTGGCCGGCTGCCTGGCGCTTCGGCCGCTACTGGAAAAAGGGCGCTAGTCCAGGTTTGACCCACTAACTAGAGTCATCGCTAATTAAAAATTCGCGAGACTCTAAAACGCAGTTTTTCCCAAAGCGTATTGCGGTGCGGGTGCCAATGACCGTCGTCATGGTGCATTGAGTCTTCACGCGGACCCATTTCAGCCGTTTTCATCTGCCGGGCCATCTGATCATGCCGGGCTTGCCACGCAATTTCCCAGGCAGCCTCGTACGGGCACTCCGTTTCAATCAAGCTGCTCGCAATTTCAGAGGCAGACAAACCATTGCTGGCCAGCGTCTGTGCGGTGGTTTCGAATGGCTTGAGCGCCGGATCGGACACATGCGATGACTCGCCTGTGCCCGACTCCGGCGAGTACCACGGCCGAAACGAATGACCCATGCCCAAAGAGGCATCAAATGACATGCGCTGCTCAGGGTCCCTTAGGATCTTGTAAGCGCTGGTGAGTTCCCGAAACAGGGCAGCAGCGGCCGGATCGTTGTGATTGTGATCCGGATGGCAAATCCGGATGGCGCGCCGATACGCAAGACGAATCTGATCGGGTGTCGCGGTTTCAGCGACGCCAAGCGTCGCGTAGTGATTAGGCTGAACCTGACTATCGGCGTTTGGCATGGCGCGTTCCGACAAATTGGCGAGCGGCGCCAATGACAAAAGCGGTGTTAGTCAGGAAGTACCGCCGCCAAAGTCGACGCGGCTCTGATACCAGGCGATAAAACCACTCAAGTCCACGTTGCTGCATCCAAAGGGGGGCTCGTTTAATGGTGCCGGCGTGATAGTCAAACGCTGCGCCCACACCGATCATGACAGCCTGCACCCGGCCGGCGTGATCGGCCATCCACTTTTCCTGCTTCGGGCAGCCCAGGCTTACAAAGACCACCTGGGCGCCGCTTTCGTTGATTTCTTTGACGATTTGCTCGTCTTCAGCCTCGCTCAAAGCCCTGAATGGCGGGGTAATCGAACCCGCAATCTGCAGGCCAGGAAACCCCTTGAGCAAGGTTTTTGTCAGGCGCGAAACCGTTTTCTCTTCATTGCCATACAAGAAAATCTTCTGACCATTTTGTGCCGCGAGCTCGCAATACCGGAGCATCAGATCGGGCCCGTTGATGCGTTTTTGCTCTGGGTAGCCAAGGTTGCGAATAGTCCACGCAACCGGCGCGCCGTCGGCAGTTGCCATTGCGGCATTTTCAACCGCGTCGCGGAATTCGGCATCCTGGCGAGCGGTAATGACAGAGTGAGCATTGCAGATGGCAACAACCCGGGACTCGCGTCGATCCGCCCAGTGTGCAATTCGCTCAAGGGCAGCATCCCAGCCGATGACATCAATTGACAATCCTTGCACGCTCGCCGTCAGCCGCTCAAACGGCTCCTTTGGCTCGACTTGTTCGCCTGGGCTCGCAGGTGCGGTACTCACGCTCGCCGCTGGCTCATCGGCCCGTGGGTCGTGCTTAATCATTTCGGTCGTGTCGACAGTCATTGTCGCTCGGTTATGAGAGAAGGGCGGCAAGGGAATTGTAGTAGTAGGCATAGGTCGTTTCTTAGCTAGTCTGACTCGCTGGAAAACTGCCCTGCACAGTCAAACATTAGCAGAGCTACTCCGCCACTATAGGGCCAGGTGGATGAGCGGCGCCTACTCGATCATGCTCGGTGACGTTTAAGAAACAATCGCTTATTTTTTAGTTGGAAAATGTTGCGCTCATCATACAAATGCAGCCGTTGATCGGGCACACTGAGGTGCTCAGTTTCGGGGCCGATCAAATCGTGTCAATCTCCTCGTCTAAACTACAAATCACGGACTGAAAGGCTAATGAAAAAAGCGTTGATTACTGGCGTCACCGGGCAGGATGGTGCCTATTTGGCAGAGTTATTGCTGGCTAAAGGCTATGAAGTGCACGGCCTAAAGCGGCGAAGCTCAATGTTTAATACCGCTCGAATCGATAGTCTTTATCAAGATCCGCATGATGAGGGGCAGCGCTTCATCCTGCATCACGGTGATTTGACCGATTCGACTAACTTGATCCGAATCATCCAGCAAGTGCAGCCGGACGAGATCTACAACCTGGCCGCGCAGAGTCACGTAGCCGTTTCATTTGAAACGCCTGAATACACCGCCAATGCTGACGGTATTGGGGCGCTGCGAATCCTTGAAGCCATGCGGATTCTTGGTTTGCAGGACAAGACCAAGTTTTATCAGGCGTCCACATCAGAGCTTTATGGCCTGGTGCAGGAAATTCCTCAAAAGGAAACGACTCCGTTTTATCCCCGCTCCCCCTATGCGGTGGCCAAGCTTTATGCCTATTGGATTACGGTGAACTATCGTGAGGCGTACGGTATTTATGGCGTTAATGGCATCTTGTTCAACCATGAGTCACCCTTGCGCGGCGAGACCTTCGTCACGCGCAAAATCACGCGAGCACTTGCACGGATCAAACTAGGCCACCAGAAGTGTTTGTACATTGGCAACATGGACGCCAAGCGGGACTGGGGCCATGCCAAAGATTACGTCGAGATGCAGTGGATGATCCTCCAGAGAGACGAGCCTGAAGACTGGGTGATTGCCACCGGTAAGCAGTTTTCGGTGCGCGAGTTCATTCAAATTGCAGCCGCTGAGTTGGATATTCACGTGACCTTTAAGGGTGAAGGCGTGAATGAGAAGGGCTACGACCAGCATGGCAACTGCATTGTTGAAGTTGACGAGCGATATTTCCGGCCAACCGAGGTTGAGACCTTGCTGGGCGATGCAACCAAAGCCCGCGAGAAACTGGGCTGGGTGCCCAAGATCAGCTTTGAGGAACTTGTGCAAGAAATGGTGCGCGAGGATTTGAACCAGGCCGAACGATTTGATCTTGTCAAAAGTGCTGGCTTCAAGGTGTTTTCGCACAAGGAGTAGGCATTTAGTATGGATAAGTCGGCGAGGATATTCGTAGCCGGGCATCGTGGTCTGGTGGGCTCTGCGCTGGTGCGCGGCCTGTCAGCCGGAGGCTGGTCTGACCCTCTGGTGCGCTCTTCTTCGGAGTTGGATTTACGCGATGCCGCGCAAACCGCCCGGTTTTTTGAAGAGCACAAGCCGGAGTATGTTTTCCTCGCGGCGGCGAAAGTGGGCGGCATTATTGCCAATCACAAATATCCGGTCGACTTTCTGTCCGACAATCTCAACATTCAGAACAGCGTCATCAACGCCGCTTTTGCGCACGGTGTGAAACGACTTATGTTCCTTGGGTCTTCGTGTATCTACCCGAAGCTGGCTGAGCAGCCCATGAACGAAAAGTCGCTGCTTACCGGAGCTCTCGAACCAACCAATCGAGCCTATGCGCTGGCCAAAATTGCCGGTATCGAGCTGTGCTGGAGCTACAACCGGCAGCACGACACGCAGTATCTAGCGGTGATGCCAACCAATCTTTATGGCCCCGGTGACAACTACCACCCGGAAAACTCTCATGTCATTCCGGGCCTGTTGCGAAAGTTCCATGAAGCCAGAGAATCCGGTGCGCCCAGTGTTTCAGTCTGGGGGTCAGGTAAGCCACGCCGCGAGTTCTTGTACTCAGACGATATGGCTGGCGCCTGCATCTACCTGATGACGTTGCCAGACGAAAAGTTTGCGCCGTTGCTCGGCTCTGATGAAGTGGCAACCGGTGAATTCAATCCGCCTCTTGTGAACATTGGTGTTGGCGAGGATGTGACGATTGCAGAGTTGGCTCAACTGATTCAGGAAGTGGTTGGCTACAAAGGCCGAATTGAGTATGACGCGAGTAAGCCTGATGGCACCCCCCGAAAATTGATGGACGTGTCTTACGTCAATTCTCTGGGCTGGAAGGCCAGCACGCCGCTGCGTGAGGGTCTGCAGCAAGCCTATGAAGAGTTCTGCTCGAATAGCGCCGTGGCCTCTCGGTAAGGGGCCTAAAACACCAACGCGCTAGATATCCAGGCGCGGTTCAACACGCCCCAATTGGTCTGGTTCGGCGGGTTTTCTTGCCGGCTCGCTCGCGCGCTTGCCGCCCGGGGAGGCAGCAGTACCCGGGCCAGGTGTGGGACGGGGCCGGGCACTCGCAACCGGGGCCACAGGCGGTTTCACCGCTGGCCAATTGGTTTGATCTGTTTTTTCAGCTGGTTTTGACGGATTCGACGGTTTTGCCGCTGGACTGGATCTGGCATCCATTGCAATTGACCGCGCAGGAATAAGGTCGGGCATTGGCGGCAGTGGGCTGATACGCTCTGGTTTCGGCGGTGTCCACTGGGTCGGTTCTGGCACCACGGTTCGGGGTGGTATCGGTGCGGATGGATTGGGGACGGTCTTGAGCGCTGCCTGGGACATTTCCCACGCGCCTGCGCAGAGCACATGAAACAGCACCATATGCATTAGAAAGGTACCCGTCAGGATAGAACTCAGCTCAAGCGGCACTTCTGAAATGCTGCGAAACATGAACATCATGAACAAAGCGGGTGCCAGGCCACGCGTATAAAACGTCAGTTTGACTGCCTGCCAGGCCATCACACTCACATAGAAGATGGTGCCGAGCAACCCGAACAGCCCGGCCACGCTGATCGCCTGGAAAAATAAGTTGTGGGCGTGGAACGCGAAGAACATGTTGATCTTTGCCCGAAAAGCGAGGTCCCAAGCCGTCGGCCCGAAGCCGAACAGCGGGTTCTCGAGAAAGACGCGCACAGCGACTGCCCAAATGCCCGCTCGTCCACTCAATGCGCTGCGCTCCTGCCCGCGCGACAGCCCGATCAGCTCTGATACGGAGCGTTGGACTTCGTTCAGGTCAAGAATCAGGGCAGCGGCGCCGAGCACGGCGGCGCCTCCCACGCCAAGCAGTGCAATGGTGGCGCTGGTCGAAAGCTTTCTGGCCTCCCCTTTTTCTGGATGGCTCAGGTAGCGGATAAGAAAATACGGCGGAATGATGACCATGGCGGCAATCCAGGTCGTCATGGATTGCGCCAGAACCATGACGAGCAGGCCGAGTCCCATGGCCGCGAGCGACAGCAATCGAAACCTAAAGGGTTGATAGACCGTCATTAAAAACAGCATCAACCCGAGTGGACCGGTCGCGTTCGGACCGTCGCCAAGCCCCCAGAATCGAAAATTCAGGAACGGTAGCCGGATTTCGGGTGTGTTCGTCTGCATGACGATCACCGGATTGACGACCATCCATAGGATACTGGCGGCCATTAGGCCGAATAGGCCCCACTTAACTGCAGTCAAGACATCTGCAAGGCCGTGTACCCGCGTGAAGTAGAGCGCGCTGATCACTAGCACGGCATACAGGTTATCCGTCACAAGGCTGGGGACGGTGCCGAACAAGCCGTTCAGGACCACGTTTGTGACGACAAATGCGATGAATCCGGTCAACATGATGCGACCCGCTGGGTCTTCTTTGGTTCGGCGCATCAGATAGACGATTGCAACCGTCACGGCAATCGCAATAACGCTTGCAGAGGTCAGCCGGAATAGCCAGGCAGACAGGCCGCCCGGGTCAATCTGACCATCAAAAGCCAAATTTCGAACCGAAAGGTTTCTGCCAACCAGGATCAATCCGACAGCCGGCACCACCGACAGAGCGGCAGCCATCGCTGGCACGCCGATTCGTGGGAAACGGGTGTGCGCATGCATCGCCAGGCCTAACCCGGCGGGCAGCGCAATCAGCACGAACAACGCGCCGCCGATACCAAAGATGATGCTGCTCAGTTCAGTCATAGATGAGTGGACTATGGGGGCTGCAGGTAAAGAATGATCGAAGTTACCGACAAGCGGCGCATCGTGGACGTTGACGGGGTTGTGTCATGGCCTACGTTTGTAACGAATTTACAGCCATTAGCCTGTTAGATATGTGCGTTTTTTGCCTCAGCAGGCAGCATATGTGTGTGCATAATCAACGTCATAGCGAATTTGTTCCTCACTATGTGATGGATGCCGGCATGAGGGTTTGTTTGCGTTTGCTGCAAAGTCTCAACGTCTCTGACGAGATTCACGACAAAACAATGCCAAAGTGCTGACGCTGAAAGCCGTTGGACCATTGTTATTCGCATGTGTCCGCTTTACCTACTCCTTAACAAGCTGAAACCCTCATGAAGTTTTCGATCATTACCTGTACCTGGAATAGCGCTGAATGGCTCCCCGAGAGCATCGCCTCGATCGACCGGCAGGAAGGTGTTGAGATTGAGCGCGTGTTTGTTGATGGCGGCTCTGATGACGGCACACTAGATCTGATTGCAGCAGTTCCCGGTGAAGTCAAAGTGCTCAATGATGTCCGCGGCGGTATCTCGAATGCGATGAATCAAGGGGTTCAGGCAGCGACTGGCGACATCATTGCCCATCTGCACTCGGACGACTACTACGTGGATGGCACAGTGCTAAAGCAGGTGCAGGCGGCATTTGAGGCTCGGCCGGAGGCCAAGTGGCTTTACGGCCGCTGCATGTCCATTCTTGAGGGCAAAATGGTCGAGAACGACTTCAAGACCAAGCCGTTCTCGTGGGCTAACCTGATTCGCGGCAACATCATTCCGCATCCGGCTACTTTTATCAGGCGTGAAACCTTCAACGAGTTCTCAGGATTTTCTTCTGAGCTCAAGTACGTAATGGACTACGACCTCTGGTTGCGACTGGCCCGAAAGTTCGAGCCCATTCAACTCGATGCCTATCTGGCTGCGTTTCGGTTCCACGAAGGCAGCTTGTCGACGACCAATCTTTGGGCTTGCCATGCCGAGTGCCTGAAGGTCAGACTTGCGTATGCTGGATCGAACCCGATTGAGCGCCTTGAGCATCGCGCCCGGCATTCATATCGTAGTCTGCGCCTTGCGTCTGATCCCTTGCGCATGCGCCTAGGTACCTGAGCCACTGCAAATATGGCAGATGAGACGCTGGTCAGGCCGCCCGCACATTCAGAACCTGCTACGGCCACGCCGACGGATGGTTCGGTGAGTCCGCCCTGGATTTCTCTGATACTGGCCACTTACGGGCGCAGCGAAGAACTCAGCGTCGTGCTGGATTCTCTTGTCGCACAAACCGAGACCGGCTTTGAAGTGATCGTCGTCGACCAGAACGCTGACGACCGCCTCAACAAGGTGCTCGCGGCATATGCCATGCTGCGAATTCGCCATCTAAAGCAATCAGAGCCAAATCTGTCGCTGGCGCGAAACCGTGGGCTGGAAGCCGCAGGTGGCGATTGGGTCGCTTTTCCAGATGATGACTGCTGGTACGAGCCAGATTGTCTGTTCAAGGTGAGGCACGCGTTAACAAGTGAAAAAAATCTCGACGGTGTTGTGGCGACATGGGTCGAGGTTGAAGGCGACAAGGTCCGTCCGATGCATGACCTCGCGCTGTCTGCATGGCGTGATTTCCGAGGCGGTGATGCCAGTTCGATCACGCTTTTCCTGCGTCGGGAGCGGGTTGCAGAGCAAGCGGGATTCGACACCCGTATTGGCGTGGGTCAGTTTTTTGGTGCAGGCGAAGAAACCGATCTCGTTTTGAGATTGCTCGCTGATCATCGCCGCCTGCGGTTTTTGCCCGAGGCAAGGGTGCACCATCACTTTAGCCAAGAGCGGCCTGTGCTCTCAAAGGAAACCTGGCTCTCTACGCTAAAGCGCGCGCGCGGGGTTGGCGCTATTTATGCCAAGCATGAGCTACGGCTTTGGGTAATCCTGCGAGGGCTCCTGGCGCCCCTGATCAACCCCTTGCGTACTGGGCAGCCGCTGGTTGGTCTGGTGTTTGGTATAGCTGATGTCATTGGCCGTTGCCAGGGCCTGCTTTACTGGCGCCGCCGGTCTGGCAATACCGACACCACCCGCTAGACGGCCGGACTCACCTCGACCGTTTGCCGGTCTGTTACACGGTTTCATCGGCTCAGCCGTCTAGCTCGACGTTAGAGCGCCACATCCGGACCCGGCATTTTGTGCGCTTCATGGATAATTTGGGTATGCGTCGGCGCGCTGCCGATCCTCTCAGGTATTCCATGAAACTCGCGGTACTGACTCACTACATTACTTCCTATCGGATATCGACTTTCGTTGCGCTTGCGAACAAGGTCGATCTCACCTTAGTCCTGTCTTCCGATCTGTCTGATCCGAAGTTGCACGATACAGCGATAGACGTACAAACGCTGCCTAGTTTGCTGATTCCGAGACGTCGGCGTCACCCCAGCGGCTTTGTCGAAACTTACAAAGTTCATGTTCCCTACGGCGTCAAAGAAGCACTCGGACGGATCAATCCGGATGCCATTCATGCACACGAATTTGGCATTCGTACCGTCGCCGCCACTTTCTGGAAGCGACGCGCAGGCCGGCCGATGGTTATTCATGCTGATTTGTCTGAGCAGACAGAGCAGGGCAGAGGCGGGATTCGCCCAGCCCTACGCAAAGCCATTCTCCGGCAGACTGAGCGCGTGGCTGTCAATGGCCAAAGCGGTGCGGCTTATATCGAGAGTCTGGGCTTCGATCGCGACCGGATCGACTTTCTGCCATTTGCGACCGATGTTGGTATCTTCTCGTCCGTCAAGCCTTTGTTTAGGCGTGATGGGGTACGCAGGCTGCTCTATGTTGGGCGTCTGATTGAGTTGAAAGGCCTTGAAGAATTCATCGAGGTTGCCGGCGCTTTTCTCAAGACCAGGCCCGATTTAAAAGTCGAGTTGACGCTCGTGGGCGATGGTGACAGAGCACCGCTGATCGAAGCGGTCCCCAGACCCGACAACCTGACGCTCAATATGCCAGGCGCAGTTGAATACACACGGCTTGGCGAAATCTACGCGCAAGCAGATAGCTTCGTTTTCCCGACTCTTGGCGATACTTGGGGGATGGTTGTCAACGAGTCGATGGCTGCCGGGCTGCCGGTTCTGGGCAGTGTGCTGGGTCAGGCATCTGTCGAGCTGATCGAAGAAGGCGAAAGCGGCTGGTTGTTCGACCCCCAAGACCGACAAAGCATGTCTGATGCATTGCAACGCTTTCTTGAAACACCGGCCGAGCGATTGCCGCAGATGGGCGAAAATGCCCGCAAGAACGCTATTGCGATTTCTCCGGACAATGTCGCGCAGCGATTTGTGGATTCCTGCCAGATGGCGATTGAAGCGCAGAAGCGCTAACGGCAAAACTTACGCGCGAAGCGTTTTACCGTCCTCAAATTGCAGCCAGATCGTGTCATCGCGCAGTTCGGCCGCTGCCCTGATGCGCTGCCCTCGAAGGCTGTTGCGCATCTCCGAGATGGCCTGGCCGATTTCGGGCGCTTCGGCTGGGGCGCCAAGGGTGCGCATCTTTGAATGCTTGTAAAGATAGACTGCCTGATAGCCCAAAGCCGCCGGAATCATGCACCAGCGTTTGACGTTTCGGACCTTAGCCGTCATCGAAGGGTAGTCATCCGTCCAGAAGCCCGGCGCCTCTGCGCCAATCTCACTGACCAGTCGCGGCATTGAATCCGGGTATCCGGCTTGCTTAAATCGGGCGTTATAGTCGCGCAATTCTTGGATCAGCTTGTTTGGGTCGTTCTCGTAGATGTAGCAATGCACTGAGATGGCCTGTACATGACGCAAGCCGGTGCCACCGCGCCCGTCTGGCGCCGCAGCATAGCGAAGCAATGAACTTGTCATCGACTCGCTGGCAGACTGACCCTCCCAGCTACCCATCAACAGTTTTGTCTTTGCTGTCATGAGCGGGCGCAATGCGGCTGCCATACCTGCCAGGTCTGCCGCTGTGCCGGTGAAAAAACCGGAGTCCTTGTGCTTGGGGAGCCAGCGATCTTCGGTCAGGCTTTCGCCAGTCCAATGGAAGTTTGGCTCATTCCATAGTTCCACATAGTCAATCTCGTCGCCGTGGCGCTCAAGCAATGCTGCAATGAACCGGGCGGCATCCTGCGGATCTTTCGGGGGCGAGCCGCCACCGGGAAGATAGGGGTAACGCCAAGGCTCGTTCGGGTATTTTTGGTAAAACGTGGGGCAGCCGAACAACACAAATATGCGGGTTTTATCGGGATTGGCGGCAATCCATTCGTCAACATGCGTCCAGTCGAACTCGCCCGGCTTGGTTTCGATCAAAGCCCATTGCAGGCAGGGGTAAGCGCGCTTGTCAGCCGTATCGTGTGATCGGATGCCGTCGTATTCATAGTCGGGTGCCGGCGTGGTGCCGTCGACACCGTGATCTGAATGCAGCCCCATGAAATCCATTGGGATATCAATTGGCGGATCAGTCGGTTTGAGCATCCATTCCCGGGCCCCCGTCGGCGTATCGGCCGGCGCCTTACAAGCTGCGCCCAGTGCGCCACTCAGCATCACTGACTGCAGGGCGAGCCGCCGTTTGCGGAAAAATCTCTTGGTCATTGAACGGCCGTGCACCTTGGAGCGACCAAGGGGAATCGGCCGCGAATCTTTCGTAAAGCGGGCATTATGCAACGCGTGCGGCGCAACATTTCGCTAAGGTGTTGTTCTTATTCACGCATAATTGAAGCGAGCATGTCAAAGAAGCAACTGTTTGCTGCGCTGACAGCCGTACGGACCGACGATCAGTCGCTCTGGCCGGCAGTCGTCGCTCGATGGTTGTAACGCGCCGATAGCGTTATTTTGGAATGCCCGCCGGCCTGTTCTGGCACCTTGAATGCCAGTCTCAAGGCAGACTGATTTGTTTCTCCACAGGAGTGCCGCCGGCTGAGGCCGGACGTCGCTTTCGATGAACTTCCTGGTTCGTTAACTGAATGCGCCCGTCAATCGTTTTCGGAATTCTGTCCGCTGCCCATCGTCCTGAGACCGTGCTCCAGCTCGTCCAGGCGCTGCGGGACTATCCGGTTGTGATTCATCATGATTTTGCGCAACAACCAGAGTTCAGGGTGGATGCACCAAACGTCACATTTGTTGCCGACTATGCCAGTTCGGGCTGGGCGGCATGGGGTCTAATGGACAGTATTGCGCGCACCATTGAGTTTTGTGGCGAGCACTACGAATACGACTACCTCCAGTTCTTGACCCCGGTTGATTTGCCTATCAAACCTCTGGCCAGTTTCGAATCCTTCATTGCTCAGGACACTCATGATGTGGCCGCTGATCAGCTTGCGCTCGATGAAGATGAGCTCGTGTTCATGACGTTCGCATTCCGGGCTTATGCCGCTCAGGATTCGCTTGCCTATCGAATGCTCTGGCGCGCGCGCGAGGCTTACTTCGGCGCTGACTATCAAACGGTGGTGCGCGGTGGCCTGTCAGTGCCCACGGATGCCAATCGTGATGCCGGTGGGAACCTCACCTGGTCTGCCCGAATGGGGCGACGGCTGACACGCGCCTATGCAAATCTGGTGACACGCTACGGACGCGACCTAATGAGCATGCCAATGCACGCGGGCAGCGTCTGGTTTGGGGCCAAACGTCAAGCCTGTGAGTTCTTGGTTCATAAGATGCAGGAGCCAGCGTTGCAGGCTCGCTTTAAGCCGTTGTTTTGCGCGCCCGAAATGCTGATCAGTACAGTGTTTGCGCAATCCGATTTCCGATGCAGCGCCGGCAACCACTTGATTAATGCATTCGACGGCGCAAGGCCATTGTGGTTCGGGGAGCAGGATCTCGACACAATCGCGCTTTCAGACAGCTTTTTCGCCCGCAAGTTTCCCGATGATCCGGAAGCGCCTGTGCGCGCTTCGGTGCTCAGCAAAGTCAATGCCGGCCTGGATGTGGGGTGTGCTGCATGACCCTGCGTTATCCGTTTTCTAATTCAATCTCCTCATAACCGACCACAATGACTATTCAACAATTCCTAGCTGTACTTCGTGGCCGTTGGTGGCTTCTTGGCTTGTGCTTCACCATTTTGGTAGGCGCGGCAATTGCCTGGTCGCTTATTCGTCCCAAGATGTACACGGCAACGGCTAACCTGATGGTGGACGTCAAGCTGACTGACCCTGTCGGTGGCCAGCGCTTGCCATCAGAATTGATTCCGGCGTTTGTCGCAACGCAACTAGATCTTCTGACCAGTGAGAGAGTGGCCGTAAAGGTGGTGGATCGGCTCGATCTTTTGAATCGTCCTGTCCTTGATCCGGTTGATGATGAGCCCGATGAGGAAGAAGACAGCCGGCCGCGCAGAGAGCCACGTTTTGAGGCGGCCGAAGGTTTGCTAAAAAGACTGAAAGCTCGACCCTCAAGCGATTCAAACATGATCGAGCTATCGGTCGAAGACCGAGACCCTCAATGGGCTGCCAAGATCGCGAATGAATTCGCTGCCAGTTATATGGAGACGAGTGTTCAAATACAGACCGAGCCGCAGCGCGACAAAACGGTCTTCTTTGGGTCACAGGCAGAAATTGCGCGGGCCGAGCTTGAGCAGGCTCAATCAGTGCTGACCAGGTTCCAGCAGGAAATGGGCATCACGTCTGCCGACGAAGCCTCAGATGTGGAGAATGCTCGTCTTCAGGACATCGCGCGTGAACTGACCGCCGTGCAGGCGCTGCGTGCCGACACCGCTGCGCGTAGTGGCGCCGTGCGGGGCGGCAACGCTGAGATGTTGCCTGAAGTCTTGCAAAACCCGCTCATTCAGAATCTCAAGCAAAACCTGACGGCGCTGGAGCAGCGGATTGCACAGCGCGGCGCATCGCTTGGTACGAACCACCCGGAAATGCAGCGCATGCGTCAAGAGGCTGCAAGTCTTCGCGGGCGGCTGAGTCAGGAGATTCGTAACGTAGCAGGGGGAGTGACCCGGCTTGATCAGATTAACTCGCAACGTGAAGCGCAATTGCGAGCGGAGTACGAGAAACAGCGTCAGCGTGTGCTCGATATCAAAGGTGCCCGTGACCGTATGGCAGTCTTGCAGCGCGATGTCGAGTCGGCGCAGCGGGCTTTTGAAGAGCTCAAGCAAAAGCAATCTGATGCGCGCATCGAATCCAATGTGACACAGGGCAGCGTGATTCTGATTGAAGAGGCATCTGCCCCTGTGCTGCCGTCAAGTCCTGACCTCAAGCGCAACGCTCTGATTGCAGCCGTCTTGTCGACCCTGCTAGGACTGGGTTCAATCTTCCTGTTCGAGTTCCTGCAAGGTCGCGTCCGCGTAACAGACGATCTTGAGCGCGTGAGCGGCGGCGACGTGCTGGGCACGATTCGAGCATTGCCCATGCGCGCCATGGGAGAGATGAAAAAAGCGGCGCCGATGATCCAGCATCAGCCTGCAACGCCCAGACGGCTATCGATGGCTGAAGGCGGGTTGGCAGGGCATGAGGCACTTGATGAAGCCGATGCCGGTATCACTGCCCGCTCAAGAAAATCCACCTCTGCGGGAGGCGGTGACCAGTCTGATGGCGATGTGGCTGTGGCCGCTGAGGCATCAGTTGGTGCCGGCGCTGGCGGCCAGGAAGCTGGCTCTGTTCGACGCCGCCAGGATCTCGCACTGGTCGGTGGTAGCCGTGATCTGGCCAACCTGCCGGCCGGCACAATCCTGTCTCGTAACAGCAGCGTAGCGCCTGAAGTCGTCGCAGCCTTTGATGCTTCGCACCCGATGCTCGACGATATGCGTGTACTCAGAAGCCAGTTGAAAACCCGCTGGCTCAACCGCGGTAACGATTTTCACGCGATGGCAGTGGTCAGTCACGATAGTGGCGAAGGCAAGACCTTTACGGCAGCCAACCTCGCTGTCACCTTCGCGCAAATCGGGAATCGGGTATTGCTGATTGACGCCGACCTACGCAATGGCCGGCTCCACAAAATGTTTGGCCTGCCAAACGATCGTGGACTGTCAACGATGCTGAGTCTTGAGTCATCGCCTGCTGACTCATTGCATGTCATTGACGGCATGCAAGCACTCTCGGTTGTTCCGACTGGCCCTGTGACTTACAACCCGAGTGATCTGCTTGAGCGCGACAACTTTGCATATCTCATGGACATCTTCCGTGAGAGCTTTGATGTCGTCATTCTGGATACGCCGCCGGTATCAGCCGGACCTGATGCCGCATTGGTTGTGTCTGCGGCGCGTGGTTATGTCATCGTTGCTCGTGAGCATGTGAGCCGGACCCGGTCAATCGAAAAACTGGTTCGCACGATGGAGCCGCTTGGCGCCGCCCAAATCGGATCGACGCTAATCCGTGCCTAAACAGGGCGATGAGCCCTTAGTCGCCGGCGAGGCGCCGTTGACTGAGCACGACGACAACGGCGCCAATCTGGGTAAACGCAGCATTAGCGCCGTGTTGTGGGGGGCACTGGGTGCGTTCGTGCGCACCGGAATGCAAATCGGTGCGCAGGTGGTCCTCGCTCGTATCCTCGGCCCGGAAACCTATGGCTTGTTCGCCTTGGGCATGGTCGTGGTGCTGTTTAGCAACTTCTTCGCTGATGCGGGACTAGCCTACGGGCTGATACAGCGTAAGTCTGTTAGCGACTCGGATATTCGGTTCATCTTTACCTGGCAGATGTTGCTCGGTGCTGCTGTCACGCTTGCCCTCATCGCTATTTCGCCGTGGGTTGGGTCGTTCTTTGACGATGTCCGGCTGAGCGATGTTGTTGTTTGGCTATCGCTCACCTGTCTGATCAATTCGTTCGGTGCGACTGCCCAGTGTTTGCTGCGGCGCAAGCTCGACTTCAAAACGGTCAATGTTGCGGCCATCGTCAGTTATGCAATTGGCTTTCTCGGTCTTGGTATTCCCATGGCGATGATGGGCTATGAAGTCTATGCCCTGGTTGTCGCGAGTCTGACCCAGACCGGGCTTGCAGCCATTTGGTGTTTCTTGAAGTGCCGCCACCCGATTCGCCCGCTTCTGTGGCAGGACTCCTCGGTCGACATTATCAAGTTTGGTGCGACAGCGTTTTCAACCAGCCTGCTCAATTGGCTTATGAGCAATCTGGATCGCATGGTGATTGGGCGCGCGCTGAACTTAACCGCCGCCGGTCTTTACTCTACCGTTAGCAATTTCATCACTTCGCCATCGGTGCAGTTGCTCGCACTTCTGCAGTCTGTTCTGTACTCAGCAAGTTCGCGGGTGCAGGACAGCCCACGCCGCTTGCGCAAAGGGTTCAGAACGATGTTTGGGGTGGTGGCGCTTTGCATGGGCCCGGTGTTTTTTTCAATCGCGGTTATCGCGCCGACCGTCATTGAAGCCATCTATGGTGCTAAGTGGATGGGGGGCGAAGTTGTGCTGGCGCCGCTGGCGGTGGCGATCCCAGCTTACTTGCTGATGGGTATGGCGGTACCGGTCTTGTGGGCATCGGGTAACGTCACGAAAGAATTCAAACTCCAGATCCCGATTGCAGTGGTTTGGGTGCTGGTGCTCATTGGGATTTCATCAACGGGTTCACTGGCCGCTGTTAGTTGGGCTGTGTGCGCGCTTTATTACGCGCGCTCAGCGGTCATCATTGCGGCCACGCTCAAAGCGGTGAGGGTGCGGGCGCGTGAGATTCCCGTTTTGCTTAGGGCTGGTGTTGCGACAACGGTTCTGGTTGCCAGCGTCGCCTGGCTCACCGATCAGGCGCTTGCCGATAGTCTTTCGGCATTGCCACGCCTGTTTGCGGTCATGATTGCGTGTGCAATCGCCTTGCCGATCTCAGTACGCCTGGTGCGGCATTGGGTACGGCGAGAAGTGGTGATGGTCATCACCAAACTGGCTGAACGAGTGCCGGGTGGCCTTGGTAGACGGGCCGCAGCCCGACTATTTGGACAGCCGCTAGCCGTTCAATAGGTCAGCGACTCGCACAACAGTCAAGACCCATAATTTCGATCAAGCTCTTAACTGTCGAAGCTGCTGACATGCTCCGGCAGTTGTTGGCAGATTCGGCCATGAATGTCCGACCCTGAGCGCCGTTTGTCGAACAAATAGCCGATCGAAAAGAGAGTGCGACCAAATGTGACCGAACTCTCATTTATTGACCGACTAGTTCCATCAAGCACTGATTCGTATGCATAATGACTGACCAGTCACGATAAGACTGAACGGTCGCCGCGCTAATCCCAGCGCGATGTGTATTACATCCAATCAAGGTGGAGTTCCAATTGATGAAACGCTTAATTCAAGCCGTCGCACTCTCAGCGTCAGTTGCCTTTCTGGCAGCCTGCGGGAGCAGCAGCGACACGGCATCAGATAACGCAGTTAACAGTTCGCCGGCAGGTAAAGATAATGCCGTTCAGGTTGCCCAGGCAACGCCTGAGCTTTCGATTTTGGTTGAAGCGGTTACCGCTGCGGGTCTGGGCGACACACTCGCCAATGGCGGCCCATTTACTATTCTCGCGCCAACCAATGATGCATTTGCCGCCTTGCTCGGCGAGCTAGGCGTGTCTAAAGATCAATTGCTTAGTGATACAGCTTTGTTAACCAAGGTTCTGACCTATCACGTGATTGACGGTGAGGTGAGAAAAGCCGACGTGCCTCTTGGGCAGCCGATTAAGCCGCTGTCGGGTGACACGCTAAAAATTGAAGCCGACGATGCTGGCGGTTTGAGTGTTTTTGATGGTCGTGGCCGCACAGCGAACATCATCGCCACTGACGTTCCTGCCGACAATGCAGTGATCCACCTGATCGACAATGTGATTCTGCCGGCTGACAAGAACATCGTTCAAACGGCTCAGAGCATTAGTGATTTCAGCATTCTGGTCGAAGCGGTTATCGCGGCTGACCTCGCGGGCACGCTTTCCGGCAATGGACCGTTCACGGTATTCGCTCCGACCAACGCGGCATTTGCTGATTTACTCAGTGAGTTGGGCGTAACGAAAGAAGCCTTGCTCTCGAATACCGAGTTGCTAACGCAGGTGCTTACTTACCATGTTGTATCGGGCGAGATCCTCAAAGCTCAGGTGCCAGTGGGGCAGGGTATCGCAACGGTTCAGGGCGGTAGCTTTCAAGTTGACGCAACTTTTGCGATTACCGACGAGCGCGGTCGTCAATCAAATATCATTGCGACTGACGTTATTGCTACCAACGGTGTGGTTCACGTCATCGATAAAGTGATCCTGCCCGCGGCAATGACGATGCCCGCACCGTCGCCGTCTGCCGGCTCGATTGTGGCAGTCGCCCAGGGTAACCCTGACTTCAGCATTCTGGTGGAAGCGGTAGTCGCGGCGGGTCTTGCCGATACGCTTGCAAACGGTGGTCCGTTCACCGTGTTTGCACCAACCAATGAGGCGTTTGCCGCATTGTTGGGTGAGTTACATACCAGTAAGGAAGCTTTGCTTGCCAACACTGAGTTGCTCACGCAAGTGCTGCTCTATCACGTCGTTGAAGGCAAAATCGAAGCGGCTGATGTGCCTTTGCATACGGCGATTCCGACTATTGGTGGCGGTACGTTCTCAGTCAACAACGATTTTGTGATTACGGATGCCCGTCATCGTGGCAGTCAGATCATTGCGACGGATGTGCCGGCCGACAATGGTGTGATTCATCTGATTAATAAGGTGTTGTTGCCTTAAGTTTTTCCCCTTAATTAGTAGTCTGTTGAGACTGTCGGCTGGGTTCTCCAGCCGACAGTCTTTTTTCGTTTTGTTTGGTTGGATTTTGGCAGACGGCTCGGGGGGCTTGTCCGGGCGAAAGGCGGCGGTCCGGCTTTTCCGGACTTCCCGCAGGCGATGCCTGAATTGAGGGTCTGGCCGAACTCGCTTCGCTCAGACATGCGGCCAGCCTGATCCTCAATTCAGGCATCGCCTGCGGCTTGCCTTCAATCGCCCGGACAAGCCCCCCGAGCCGTCTGCCAAAATCTGCGGCGATTGTTGTCGGCTTTTTTGGGGAAGGGGTGGGGCTAGGTCTGGGGCTGTCTTGCTAGTTTTGCTAGTGCGACCATTCTGGGGTGGATTTCTTCTGGGCTGGTCAGGGGAGGGTCGAAGGGGATGCGGATGGCTTCGGTGTCGGCGTATAGGTCTATGCCTTCGGGGTCTATGCCGGTGAGGTGCCAGGGGGCGGGTTTGGCTTTGGCCAGGACGGTTGCGTAGAGTCCGACTGCCTCGCTATGGTCTTCGTTCATGTGTTCTACCGCCGACGCCTCGACGGATGCAAATTCAGTTAGGCCAGTCTCTGGCAGCAGGAGTTGTTTGGCAGTCATTTCGTAGGCTTTCCCGAAGCCGCCGTTTAGTGATGCTGCTTCGATCTGTAGGCGTACGAAGCTGAAGTCACCAAAATCTGCATAGAGGGCTGCCTTGTGATGGCGGGCGAGAAATCGGCGGCGAGCGAGTTGACCGATTTCGCTTTCGCGTTCAAGAAACTCGGCGCGGGTTTGAAGGCTAATGCGCGGATGGGCAAGGGCGTCGCCTTTGCCGGATCTGCTCAGTAGCAATCCGCACCTGGGGTCTGCACGTAGTGCCTGCGTATGCCACGACAGTGATGAGATCAGGATGATCGGGTCGCCCGCGAGCAGGGTGGCCACAGTGACAAGACTGGCGGCCGGCCAACCGGTACCCGGGGCAAGTGTCGCCAGCGACGCATGTGGCGTTGCGCGTAGCAATTGCCGCGCGAGGGTTATCGCTTCTTCATCAACAGTGCGCAGGACACTTTGAGGTTCTTCGGGCATCTTGGCGTTCTCAGGATTTCAGGATCGCAGGGGCGGTGTTGAGCCTGGGGTGATGGTGTCTTGAAGTGGTAATTATGCCGACAGGCAAATTCTATCTGTGTGTGCCGACTTATATCGCAGGGGTACGACGTCATCCAAACCGATCAGCACGTCGGGGAGTTGCGATCACTCTCGTCACTAATGCCACCAATGTTCACCAATGTTCACCAATGCAAAGAGCCCGCAACGTGCGGGCTCTTTGCATTTAAATGGGGTGCTCCTGGTGGATGGCGGGCCAGCATCCTGAACCTTGCAGTTCAGGTCGGCCGCAGCAAGACATCGCATCAGGTTCATCCAGCGGGGGATGATCACAACAGCAACATTCAAAAAACCGCAGCCTTGGTTACGCAAATAGGTTCAAGGAATATATGACCCGTCCGATGACCAGGAGCAAGTCCATTGTAATTCAGCCGTGGGGCTGACGACCACCTAACATGACGAACGGTCGACTGAAACGTGGGACTTGACACCGCTAGTGAATCGCGGCTCGTTGCGGTGTGCAGGCCACTTTGCCGATCAGAACAGGTCTTCCTGCTTCTTCAACTCTGTCTCGAGCTTTTCGTTCAGTTTACGGACTTTTTTGACGGTCTCAGCACTAACGGCGTCATCGCCCGCTGCAGCAGGTGCTGCCGCGGCGGCAGTAGAGCCCTTTCTGCCAGGGCTGGCTTTAACCTGCTCATTGGCAATTTGAAGCGCCGCCATGATTGCAATTTTATCGACACCGCCAACCTTGCCAGCATCGCGAATGGTTCGCATCTTTTCGTCAACCATCGCCACAGCCTTTTCGAGCTGAGCTCTTTCGCTTGGCACAACTGCCAGGGTGAACTCACGGTTAAGGATAACGACATGCAACTCTTCAGGTTGCTCAGACTTCGCGGGTGGGGTGGCTTTGGCCATCTCAGGCGGTCTCCTCGGAGGTGGATTCAGTGGGCAAGGGCAGACGGGCGAGCGCCGCTTCGACGCGAACTCTTGCCTCGTTCATGCGTTTTTCCATCTGAGCTGATTGCTTCTCGCTCTTTGTCAAATCTGTTCGCAGGCGGGCGTTCTCGTCTGAGAGCTTTTTCATCAGGCCCAGCAGGCGCTCTATACGCACGCTGAGCGCATCAACTTCTTCTTTCATGGCTGTTATCCGGCTGTGTTGTCGGTTAGTCCTGATGTTCCGCTGATTGTCGATTGTCTTACGTGTTCTGGTGCCCGAACCTATGCCTCAAACTCATACCGCTCATTTTAGACTCGCAATTCAAAAACTGACGCTTGTCCGAAGGTGGGCTGGAGGGGTGCGCTTGCGCGGCGCTGGGCTGACCGGGTGCGCTTCATTGGGGCGTAATGGTACTCCTTTGCACTGGTCGAGCCGGGCGACCGACTACAATCACCGCATGTTAACAATTGGTCAAATACCCCCAGCGACATGGTCACACGGTGGCTGGACAGCCCTTTGGCGCCTGTGGTGCTTTTTGGCGATGCTTGTTGTCGGCCTTGTCGGGGCTGCCAGCGCACAGGCACAGCCGGTGCAAGTCGATACTGTGCGGGCAGAACTGATCGCGGATGTTGCATCCGTCGCACCGGGTCAGACCTTTAATGTCGGCCTACACCTGATTCACGATGAGGGCTGGCATACCTACTGGCGCAATCCTGGTGATTCGGGGCTGCCAACACAATTCCCGCTCACGCTGCCAACGGGAGTTTCGAGCAGTGAAATTCAATGGCCGCTGCCGACCCGCTTGTTGATTCCACCCCTGGCCAACCTGGGCTTTGAGGGCGAAGTCCTGCTGATGCGCGAGGTCACGGTACCAGCGGACTATTCAGCCAATACGCTGCCGATTGAAACTTTTGCCCAGTGGTTGGTCTGTCGCGAGGTTTGCATTCCGGGTGAAACGCCGCTTTCGCTCACCCTGAATGTCGGCGCTGCGGCGGGGCCGGCGGCCAATGAGCAACTGTTCACGACGGCCCACTCGCGGCTGGCTGGCCAGAACAATCGTGTGGCCGGGCGAATGAGTGATGGCCGATTGTCATTGGTTTTGCCGGACGAGTTGGTCGATGTACCGGCCGATGGGCCTGCGCCAAGGCTTGAGTATTTTGCTTATCAGAATGGTCTGGTAAGCCATGCGGCGCCACAAAGACTTGGCCGACTCGAACCGGCCACCGGCGCGGGTAATGGACAGCCCGCATGGCAGTTAGATCTGCAGCTTCAGCCGCCATTGCCTCCGTTAAATCCTGGTGATCCGATTGAAGTGCTGACCCTGGCTGATGCAACAGGTGTGATTGTTATCAATGAGCAACGAGCTATTGAAGTCAGCCCTGAGGCTAGACCGGATGTGTTCGGCGGTCTGCTTACGGCGGTGAGCACGATTGAAGGTCATATCGTCCCGATCTTCGAGCAGATGAATGCTGCTAACAGCTTGCTTGCCGCCACTGGTGGCGGAGCGGCGCCATCTGGCGGCAGTCTGCTCGATGCGCTCGGTGTGGGCGGCGGTTCGTCTTCGGGCGCAGCATCAACAGTCGGTGGTGGCTCGAACGAGCCTCCTTCTGCTTCGCCGTCGACCGGGCTTGAAACTGGCCAACTGGCTCCGGCTGCTGCCCCGGGCGCTCAAGGTGGGGGCAGCCTGCAGTCAGTTTGGTTGGCACTGGTCTTTGCCGCGGTGGGCGGTCTGATTCTGAATTTGATGCCGTGCGTGTTCCCTGTTATCGGATTGAAGATTCTCGGGTTTGCCGGCTCGGGTGTTGGCGGCAGCGATCTAACGCCGGCTGCACGCAAACAGGTGCGGCAGGGAAGCCTGTGGTTTGCCGCTGGAGTGGTGCTGTCTTTCCTTGTGCTGGCGGCGGTGTTGCTGGGGCTGCGCTCGGCTGGTGAAAGCATTGGCTGGGGCTTTCAGTTGCAATCTCCCTTGTTTGTGGTGCTCATGGCTTTGTTGTTCGTGGCGATTGGGCTGAACTTCTCTGGTGTCTACGAATTTGGCAGTTCGCTGACCCGGCTTGGAAATTTGCAATCAGGCGCGGCCGACAAGTCAAGCCACGGCGCCGCTTCAGCCATGGGGTCTGGTGTGCTTGCCGTATTGGTTGCGACCCCTTGTACTGCACCCTTCATGGGCTCGGCGCTTGGTTTTACGTTGACACAGGACACTGGCACGACCCTCCTTATTTTTGCGGCACTTGGGATTGGAATGGCGGCGCCCTATTTGGCGCTCGGTTTTGCGCCGGGTTGGCTGAAGTGGTTGCCCAAACCAGGGCGCTGGATGGAAACACTGCGCCAATTCATGGCGTTTCCCATGTATGCCGCAGCGGCCTGGCTCGCATGGGTATTAGGCCTGCAGGTTGGTGTTGACGCGGTGCTTGCGCTGGCCATTGCCGCAGTCTTGTTGGCCCTGGCACTTTGGATGTGGGGGCGTCTCTATCAGCAGGGGCAGGCCAGGTCACGCTCTGCATTTGCGGCAGTGGCCGTCGCGATAACAGTTGGCGCTGTTGCGCTAGCCTGGCCGCCTGCGCCGTCAGGGACAGGTTCGACTCAGGCATCAGCCGCACATGGCAGTGTCAATGCTCAAGTGGCTAGTGGGGCCGCGGGGTCGAACGTGCCTTCTGAATTGAGCTGGGTGGACTGGCAGCCAGGAGCGGCAGCACAAACACTCGCGCAAGGGCAGCCCGTTTTCATTGATTTCACGGCAGCATGGTGCGTCAGTTGCCAGGTCAACAAGAAGCTGGTTCTTCAAAACGATTCTGTCAGCGAGGCGTTCGAGAAAGCGGGTGTTGTCTTAATGCGCGCTGACTGGACTAATCGCGATCCTGCTATTACGGCCGAGCTTGCTCGCCACGGCCGTAACAGTGTGCCGCTGTATTTGCTTTACTTTCCGGGTGGTCAGGCGCCGGTTGTGTTGCCCGAATTGCTGACAACTTCAATTGTGCTCGACGCGCTAAGCATGGGACCGGTGGCGGTCCGTTAGTGAAAGCCGCTGTAGTGGGATATCGCTGCAGCGGGTGTCCCGTTTCTACCGGCGAGGTTGCGCGACGACGAGCGCCCAATAGGTCCGATACGGATCGGCAGGGTTCGCGCTGGGCATGCGTGCAATCCCAAATTCGGTAAACGTCTCGTCAATGATGACTTCGCAATGAGTTGTCGACAATAACCAGCCGCGCACAGCATCCTCAATCGTTTCATGCCCGGCTGCGAGGTTCTCCCCCACCTGTTGCCACCGATAACCCGTCACGCTCACGCGGTGGCCAACGGTGTGGCCTTTCGGGTCGCGATGGGCAAAGAACTGTTGTTCGGCCATCGCGCGGGCATGGTCGGCGGCAGCATTGGCGAGTCTGGCGTTCCATTGCAATGGTGGTCGTCTGTTCGCTTCGGCTGCAATCGCGGGCGTGTTTGAGGCCTCTTCAACCACGGCCGCGGCCTGTTGGTGTTGCGCCAGCATGCCGTGTTCCCCGCACGCATCGAGCCTGGCCCGAATGTT
This sequence comes from Burkholderiaceae bacterium, assembly GCA_045106815.1. Taxonomy (GTDB): domain Bacteria; phylum Pseudomonadota; class Gammaproteobacteria; order Burkholderiales; family Burkholderiaceae_E; genus JAUIAI01. The sequence goes on from JBGCFG010000057.1 coordinate 58,413, forward strand.
GTTAAGTAAGTCTGCGGTGCGGGCAATGGCTTGCTCACGGGCGCCGCGAACCGGGTTATCCGGATCGGTCAGAGCGAGTGCCGCCTGGGCTGCGGCGCTTGCTGCCGTTCCGGCAGCCGCATCGAGCGCTTGTGAAGCAGCGGGCATCGACAATGCAGACAGGCTCAGCATGATGAGACTCGGCAGAAATAGCTGCGTCAGCCGGCGGGCGAGGCTGGCCGGCCGAGCATTAGTACTCTCAGATTGAGACCGCTTGAACAAAAGGGCTCCGATGGCAGCGGACTGCCTGAATGGGGTTAAAACCCATTCAATCGGGGCGCTTCTTTAGACGCATCTGCCATCGGACCGGTGGTCGGCCCTGAGGGATTTAGCGGTTAGCGTCTCTGTGGAACTGTGTCATTCAGCGCGCGGCGCGGCAACGCACTTTTACTGGTTGCTTAAGTGGCGGCTTTCAGGCCAAGGACGTCTTGCATGTTAAACAGACCGTGGCGTGTCGACTCGGGCAATGCCGCGATAAAGCGGCAGGCTCTCAGGCTTCCCTGAGCGTAGGTCATTCGGCTCGCAGAACGGTGCGTGATTTCAATACGCTCACCTTCGCCAGCGAACAAGACAGTATGGTCACCAACGATGTCGCCGCCGCGAATCGTGGAGAAGCCGATACTGCCTTCTGGGCGTTCGCCCGTGACACCAACACGAGAGAAAACACCATCGGTTTTGAGATCTTTTCCCTGCGCGCGGGCAATCACTTCCCCCATGCCCAGCGCAGTGCCTGATGGCGCATCGATCTTGTGCTTATGGTGAGCCTCAATCACTTCTATGTCATAGCCAGAGTCAAGAATCTGGGCCGCGACCTCAAGCAGTTTGAATGTCACATTGACACCCACACTCATATTTGGCGCAAACACAATCGGTATCGATTGGGCGGCTTGCTCGATAGCCGCCTTGCCGGCGTCATCAAAGCCGGTCGTCCCAATGACCATGGCGACCTTGTGCTCAACACAGGCCTTCAAGTGGTCCAAAGTGCCTTCCGGCCGGGTGAAATCGATAAAACAGTCGCTGCCGTGCAAAGCCTCGCTAAAGTCTGAGGTTAGCGTGACACCGGTTGCCGCGCCGAGTGTCAGCCCGGCGTCTGAGCCTAGCAAGGGGGCTCCTGCAATATCCAGTGCGCCCGCCAGTTGCATGTCGCTTGCAGCAAGCGTTGCTTCAATAAGCGTTTTGCCCATCCGTCCACTTGCGCCGGCAATCGCAACGTTAATCATGTGAGTTCCTAAAAGGCGTCTCTTCGGAAACCGGGCAGCGCCGGATCTTCAGGAGATTCATTTTGGGGGAGTTCGTCCGCTTCGATAGAAGCCACCTGATTGTTTTCATCAAACACAATCTTGACTCGTCGCAGATCAACTCGCCCATTGGGATGGCGATAACTAAAAACATAGTTCCATTGCTGCGGCTTAAAAACATCGCGCAGCAATGGCGAGCCCAGCGTTCGGGCAACCTGCTGATCGTTCATGCCCTCTTCAATCTGGTCGAGCATTTCCTGCGTGACGTAATTGCCTTGTGGCAAGTCGGTACGGTAGGGTTCAAGCAGGCCACTTCGTGTGGTGTCGTCGGAAGAGCAGGCGGCAAGCGTCAGCGTGCAAACCGTTACGGCCATCAAGGTCGGCAGAAAAAATCGGCGTGTCATCGTCGCGGCAGTCCTGGGCTCAGGTGAGCGCTCGTTGGGTGCAGTTGGTGGCGTAGGTTCATGACCCTAATGATAAAGGCATCAGGCAATGCCGCCGGCGGATGGGCCATCCAACAACAACTCGCCAGTATCTTTCACCGATTCCATCACGACATAGGTATGCGTCTGCTGAACGCCAGGCAAATGGGCGATGACGTCTGTCATCAGGCGCCGGTAGTCATCAATATCGCGAGTTCTGATTTTGAGCAGATAGTCAAAGTCGCCGGCGATCATGAAGCAGCACTGTACTTGTTTGATTTTGCGAACAGCCTTATTGAACTGGTCGAGTGAGTCGGCGGTGGTCCTGGCCATGACGACTTGCACCATGGCAATGTGGGCTTGGCCGGCAGCGCGCGGGTCGACCAGCGCCTGATATCCGGTGATCAGGCCGTTAGCCTCGAGTTTGCGGACCCGCTCGGCGCAGGGCGTTTTGGACAACCCCACTTGCTCCGCCAAATCGACGATCGACATACGCCCGTTGTTCTGCAGCGCTCGCAGGATTTTCCAATCAATGCGGTCAGTACCGACAGGTTTCGATTTTATAGGCATAAAGACTAAACAAGGTAGAAAAAATAGGATATTAGACTTTGTTGGGTCAACTTTGAGGAATATCGCCCTGCCGTGCTTCCGTAACATGCTGATTGCCAACTGCTAGTGACTCACGCTAGTCCAACTTGTTACTCACCTTGTCAGCCGAGACCCGTATGAATACCCCGATCTCCCGTCCCGCATCGTCTCTTGCCCAGTGGCGCGAATTGATTCGCGAGGCGCCAAAACTTGACGAGGCGAGAGTGGTGCAAGAGCGGATCGCCCAGATTGATCTCGATGAATCCGTTCGAGAGCAGATAACAGCTAGTGCGGTCGCCCTGGTTGAAACCCTGCGCAAAAGCACACAACCCGGACTGATGGAAAGCATGCTTGCCGAATATGGCCTTTCCGACGAAGAGGGTCTTGCGTTGATGTGTCTTGCCGAGGCGTATCTGCGCGTGCCTGACACCACCACGATAGATGCGTTGATCCGCGACAAGATCGGCCAGGGGCAGTGGACGCGCCATGCGGGTGCCGCGCAATCCATGCTTGTCAATGCGTCCACCTGGGGCCTGATCTTGTCGGGCGAGGTGTTTCGCCCGGCATCCGGCACTGGCGCGGGCGATGAGCCGGGTGGCTCACTTGGCGTAGTGCAAAAACTCAAGCAACGGGTGGGTGAGCCAGTTGTGCGACTGGGAGTCGGTGCGGCCATGAAAGCAATGGGCCAGCAATTCGTGCTTGGCCGAACGATTGACGAGGCCATCGACCGGAGCACCCAAGCGCGGCGAGATGGCTACCGGTTTTCATTTGACATGTTGGGTGAGGCTGCTCGCACGGATGATGCTGCTCACCGTTACTTTGATTCTTATGCCGGCGCGATCAAAGCGCTCGCGGCCCGCGCGAAGCCGGACGCCGACGTATTCGACAATCCGGGTATCTCGGTGAAATTGTCGGCGCTACATCCACGGTATGAACGGCAACAAGCCGATGTGGTGATGACAGAGTTGGTGCCACGGGTTAGCGAGCTTGCTCGCATGGCGGCCCGCGCCAATATCGGTTTCAATATTGATGCAGAAGAGGCGAATCGCCTGGATATTTCGCTCGATGTCATTGAAGCCGTGCTGCGCGACCCTGAGTTGCGAGGGTGGGACGGCTTTGGGATCGTGGTGCAGGCCTACGCAAAGGCGTGTCTTCCTGTGCTGAACTGGTTCTACGAACTCGCCAAGAGCTTGAATACTCGGGTGGCAGTGCGGCTGGTCAAAGGTGCCTACTGGGATATGGAAATCAAGCAGGCCCAGACCCTTGGTTTACCCGCGTTTCCCGTCTTCACTCGGCGCGCCTCAACCGATGTGTCCTATCTCGCCGGTACTCGCTTTTTGCTCGAGCATGCCGACACCATCTATCCTCAATTCGCGAGCCACAACGCTCAGACCGTGGTCTCGGTTGCCGCGATGGCAGAGCATCTTAATGTGCCTGCCAGTACACGTTACGAGTACCAACGACTACACGGCATGGGAGAGTCGCTACACAAAGAGGTACTGGCCGACAGCGGCCGCATTTGCCGTGTGTATGCACCCGTTGGCGAACATGAAGACCTGCTCGCTTATCTGGTCAGGCGCATGCTTGAGAACGGCGCTAACTCGTCGTTCGTGAATCAACTGATGGACGAGTCCGTGGCGCCAGCAGATCTGGTTGCCGATCCCGTCAGCAAGATCTTAGAAGAGACCACCATTGCGAATGCGCGTATTCCACTGCCGCAAAACCTTTACAAGCCAACGCGCGCGAATTCGTTTGGGTGGGATATCAATGACGCGGCTGACGATGCTCATTTGAATGAGCTGATTGCGCCGTATCAGGCAACTCAGTGGCGTTCAGCGCCGATGGTGCAAGGGCTCGATGTTGGCAGCATTGCAGAAGACCCTGCGCCAATTCTCAATCCCGTGAATCATGCGGATCAGGTTGGACAGGTGCAGGCCACCAAACCCGAGGCGGCTGGGCAACTCGTCAGTATCGCGCAATCCGCACAGCCGACTTGGGCCGCGCTTGACGCCGCCGCGCGGGCGACCATTATTGAAGCTGTTGCAGATGCGTACGAAGCAAACGCCGGCGAGTTGCTGGCGATACTGATACGCGAAGCCGGTAAAAACCGGCTCGACGCCGTGGCGGAAATTCGAGAAGCCGTCGACTTCTGTCGCTATTACGCCCAGCAGGCTCGCGACACAGAGGTGTCAGGTCACCCCGCAAGCGGCGTCTTTGTTTGCATCTCACCGTGGAATTTCCCGCTGGCCATCTATACGGGTCAGATTGTTGCGGCGCTGGTCACGGGCAATGCTGTGATTGCCAAGCCTGCTGATCAAACGCCCTTGATCGCTGCCCGTGCAGTTCAGCTCATGCATGGCGCGGGTGTGCCGTTGGGCGTCTTGTCGCTTGCGCCGGGCAGTGGTGCAGGCATCGGGGCGGCGCTGTGCGCCGTGGCGAATATTGATGGTGTTTGTTTTACCGGCTCAACTAACACGGCTCAGCATATCGATCGGGCGCTCGCTGCAAGCAGTCCGTCGGCACGGCTCATCGCTGAGACCGGAGGCTTGAATGCCATGATTGTTGATTCAACAGCGCTTCCCGAGGCTTGCGTTAGAGACATCGTTCAGTCGGCCTTTCAAAGTGCGGGCCAACGCTGTTCGGCGCTGCGCGTGCTGTTTGTCCAGGAAGACGTTGCGGATGATTTACTCGAGATGCTTGCCGGCGCAACCGCGCGTTTGAGGGTCGGCGATCCTGCCCATCCGGCAACCGATGTTGGGCCACTCATTGATGAAACGGCTCACCAGCGAATCTCAGCCTATTGTGAAAGTAGGGATGCGGCAGGTCAGAGGCTGTTCGGCGGGGAAACGGTTGCTGAATTGCGCTCGCAGCAGCGCCTGACCCTGATGAGCGGCGAGCCAGATGAGCAAAGGGTGAAGGCGCTCGCTGCACAACTTTTGGCGCCCGTGGCCTACGAGATCAGCGCAATCAGTGAGTTGGAGTCAGAGATCTTCGGGCCTGTTCTGCATGTTGTCCGCTTCGCGGCCGATGCGATTGATGACGTCATTGAACAGATCAATGCAACCGGTTATGGGCTCACCTTTGGCTTGCAGTCGCGCATTGATCTGCGCGTGAAGCATGTGTGTCGAAAAATTCGGGCAGGTAATGCCTATGTCAACCGCAATCAAATCGGCGCGGTTGTTGGCGTTCAGCCATTCGGTGGCGAAGGCCTTTCGGGAACCGGCCCCAAGGCGGGTGGCCCCCATTACCTGAGCGCATTTTGCAAAGATTTGCAAGCGGTCTTGCCCATATCCACTGGCGTGGTGCCTGAGACCGCCTCGGATGATGAATCAAACGCATTGCTAGGCAACAAGATTAGTCAAAATCTACTCACTGACTATGAGTCGCTCGCGCAGGACCGTCTCACCGCGTTACTCGCTAACGTTAAGCAGTTGCCCGCGCCCTGGCAGTCAAAGACTGCCGCCTGGCTTGCCCAGTCAATGCTGTTGCTTGATGAAGACTTGCTCGACGGCCCAACCGGCGAAACTAACCGTCTACGGCTCGTGCCACGCGGGGTTTTGCTTTGCTTGGGCGCTGACCAGGCGACCGAACCCGCACAGAGCCTGTCTATTGCCCGGTTGGCATCGCAAGCAATCAAGGCTTTGGCCATGGGCAATGCCGCTGTACTCACCGGTGTCGCAAGAGGTGAGGTGGCTCGCCTGCTAAAGCCGTGGCTAGTCGCTGCCGGTTTGCCTGACACCTGGCTGCTCCAGGCTGATGAGACCACTGCCTGGGCCTTGCTCTCGCAGAATGACAGCGCCCCGGCGCCGCTTGGCGGCGTCCTGAGCGATGAAAACGGGCCAAATTGGGTTACCCTTCGGGTCGCGCTTGCTAAGCGGGCGGGGGCCCGGGTCCCGGTGTTTGAAACTGACGCGGCGCTACACCGTTTTGGGCTTGAGCGAGTCATAACGATTGACACGACAGCGTCCGGGGGCAATGCCAGTTTGTTGACGTTGGACAGTGAGCCGCTTGAATCAGTCGGTTGAAGTAAGTAGGTCAGAAAAAAAAGCAAAGTAGAAAAATAGCGGAGAGTCAGAGGTGGAGTATTTTCTTCAGCAGCTAATTAATGGTGTCACGCTTGGCTCAATCTACGGGCTGATCGCCATTGGTTACACCATGGTGTATGGGATCATCGGCATGATCAACTTCGCCCACGGCGATGTGTTCATGGTCGGATCATTCATTTCTCTGATTGTGTTTGTGCTGCTCGGCTTAACCGCCGCTTCAGGCCTGGGCACAGTGGCATTCGGCCTCTTGCTTGCCCTCATCATTTCGATGATCCTGACCTCAGTCTGGGGCTGGACGATTGAACGATTAGCCTACCGGCCGCTTCGCGGCTCGTTTCGCCTCGCGCCATTGATTACAGCAATTGGCATGTCAATCGTGCTGCAAAACTTTGTGCAGATTTCTCAAGGCGCGCGTGTCAAACCGCTTGAGCCATTGGTCTCGGGGGGCTACCTGCTCATGGGGGAGGGGACAACTGCGGTACAAATCTCCAATATGCAGATTCTGATCATCATCACGACTGTTGTGCTGATGAGCGCATTCACCATTCTGATCAACAAGACGTCACTGGGTCGCGCACAGCGCGCCTGTGAGCAAGATCAAAAGATGGCGGCGCTGCTGGGTGTAAATGTTGATCGCACCATTTCCCTGACATTCGTGATGGGGGCTGCGCTGGCGGCGGTCGCGGGCACGCTCTTTGTCTTGTACTACGGCGTCATTGATTTCTTTATCGGCTTTCTGGCTGGCGTTAAGGCCTTCACCGCCGCTGTCCTTGGTGGCATCGGTTCATTGCCTGGTGCGATGTTGGGTGGTTTGCTAATCGGGCTCATCGAAACTTTCTGGTCCGGCTACTTCTCGGTGGAATACAAAGACGTTGCGGCGTTTTCAATTCTCGCGATTGTGCTGATTTTCATGCCCTCCGGTTTGCTGGGTAAACCCGAAATCGAGAAGGTCTGAGATGAGCGCATCAACTGTTTCACCAGCGCCTGGCGACGTGAAGAAAAAAGCCAAAGATTCAGTCATGGTGGCGTCGCTAAAAGATGCCGCGGTCGCAGGACTCATCACCTTGGGCCTGGCCCTGTTCATGATCGGCCTCAAAACCAACCCGGGCGTTGGCGGGCTGGCGATAGAAGCCCGCTGGGCTGCGGTCGCAATCTCGGTGCTCGTTGTATTTGCAGGCCGGTTGCTATTGAATCTGCTGTTTTGGAAGTCGAACCTGCAGTTCTTCGGTGGGGGTAAGGCCAAGACATCTGCGGCTACCAAGCCAGTGCCGTGGCTGGGGAAAGTTTTCAGCGTCCTGTTGCTGATACTGGCGCTAACGCTGCCCCTGTTAATGCCGATATTCTTCCCGCAGCAGGAACGCTACGTAATTGATCTGGGCATTTTGGTGCTGACCTATGTGATGCTTGGCTGGGGTCTGAATATTGTGGTGGGCCTAGCAGGCCTGCTTGATCTTGGCTACGTGGCGTTTTATGCGGTTGGCGCGTACAGCTATGCCCTGCTTGCGCTGAATTTTGGTTGGTCGTTTTGGGTCTGTTTGCCGCTTGCCGGTTTGCTTGCGGCAACTTGGGGCGTGGTGCTCGGGTTTCCGGTGTTGCGCCTACGCGGCGACTACCTGGCGATTGTGACGCTTGCTTTTGGCGAGATCATTCGCGTGGTGCTGCTTAACTGGTATGAAGTGACTGGTGGCCCGGACGGCTTATCGCGCATTCCACGTCCGAGCTTTTTCGGCTTGCCATTTAACCGAAGCGAAGATGGTTTTGCGGGCTTCTTCGGGCTCGAATACTCAACGATGCATCGCATTATCTTTCTGTACTACCTGATTCTTGCGCTCGCTTTGTTGACTTACTTCGTCACTTCCAGACTTAGGCGATTGCCGACTGGCCGCGCATGGGAGGCGCTTCGCGAAGACGAAATTGCGTGTCGCTCTTTGGGTATAAATACCACCACGACCAAGCTGACAGCCTTTTCGATCGGCGCGATGTTCGGCGGATTTGCCGGCGCCTTTTTTGCGACTCGTCAGGGCTTTATTTCGCCCGAGAGTTTCACCTTTATAGAATCGGCCGTCATTCTCGCGATCGTGGTACTCGGCGGGCTGGGTAGCCAGATCGGTGTGGTTGTTGCCTCAGTCGTGATGATTGGTGGTTTTGAGGTGTTCCGAAACCTTGAGGAATACCGAATGCTCGTGTTTGGCGGCGCCATGGTGCTCATCATGATCTGGAAACCGCGCGGCTTGATCTCAACCCGAATACCGACGGTATTCCTGAAAGAGAAAAAGGCGGTCAATGCCGCGATGGTGTCGCAAGGGGAGGGGCACTGATGAGCGTCGAAACCAAAAAACCGCTGCTTCAGATAGAGCATATGACCATGCGCTTCGGTGGTTTGGTAGCCATTGACGATTTCTCGTTCAATGTTGAGCGCGGTGACATCACGGCGCTGATCGGACCAAACGGCGCCGGCAAGACAACCGTCTTTAATTGCATCACCGGGTTCTACAAACCCACCGAAGGGCGGATGACGCTGAGTCAGGCCAATGGCCGGGAGTACCTGCTTGAGCGGATGCCGGACTTTGAAATTGCACGCGATGCGCGGGTTGCCAGAACCTTTCAGAACATTCGCTTATTTGGGGGCATGACCTTGCTCGAGAACCTCATGGTCGCTCAGCACAATCGTCTCATGCATGCCTCCAAGTTCACGATCGGTGGACTATTTGGCATCAGCAGCTACCGCACCGCCGAAAAACAGGCCCTTGAGCGCGCACAGTATTGGCTCGAAAAGACCGAGTTGATTGACCGCGCAGATGATCCGGCTGCGGACCTGCCGTACGGGGATCAGCGCCGCCTCGAAATTGCCCGTGCGATGTGTACCGAGCCAGAACTGCTCTGTCTTGATGAGCCGGCGGCGGGGCTTAATCCCAAAGAGTCGGCAGCGCTCAATGCCCTGCTGCTATCCATTCGAGAGGATGACAAAACATCCGTGATGCTCATTGAACACGACATGAGTGTGGTGATGGAAATCTCAGATCACGTTGTGGTGCTCGACTATGGCAAAAAGATTGCCGACAACACGCCAGACGCCGTGCGCAATGATCCCAAAGTAATTGCGGCATATCTTGGTGTTGACGAAGAGGAAGAAGAGGCCGCGCTTGCCTCGGTTGCGGCTGCAGGAGGATCATCCTCATGAGTGCAGCAAACAACGCAAACGTCATGCTGAATGTCTCTGGTGTGCGCACTTTCTACGGCCGGATTGAAGCGCTGCGCGGTGTTGATATGACGGTGAACGAAGGCGAGATCGTGACGCTAATTGGCGCCAATGGCGCTGGTAAGTCAACGCTGATGATGACAATCTGCGGCAACCCCCACGCGCGTGAAGGCAGCATTGTTTACAGTGGGACTGATATTACCGATCTGCCTACTCACGACATCATGCAAATGGGCATTGCGCAGTCGCCAGAGGGTCGGCGTATCTTTCCGCGCATGACGGTACTTGAAAACCTGCAGATGGGCGCGGCCGTGGCCGGCGACGCTCACTTTGCCGAAGACCTTGAAAAAGTCTTCACGCTCTTTCCTCGTTTGAAAGATCGGCGCTCCCAGCGCGGCGGAACACTCTCGGGTGGCGAACAGCAGATGCTGGCGATTGGCAGGGCATTGATGAGCCGCCCGCGGCTGCTCTTGCTCGATGAACCGTCTCTCGGCTTAGCGCCTCTAATCGTCAAACAGATTTTTGATGCGGTGAGGCAGCTCAATGAAACCGAAGGGTTAACCGTATTCCTGGTTGAGCAAAATGCCTACCATGCGCTCAAGCTCGCGCACCGGGGTTATGTGATCGTCAACGGCAATATCACCATGAGCGGCACCGGGACCGAACTATTGAGTAGCGAAGAGGTCCGGGCGGCCTACCTCGAAGGGGGGGCTCACTGATGGCCTGGTTTTACGAGAACGGTCTGTGGTCGTTTGTATTCCTAACAGTGCTTCTGGGTGGCGCAGCCGCCTTTATGAGCGGGCGCAGTATTGCCAGAGCCTGGAAGTCGCGTCGAATTCTCGCGTTTTATTGTTTTTTGCTCGCCTGTGCGGTGCGTTTTTTACATTACGCATTGTTTGACGGCACTTTGCTGTCAACCAAAGGGCTCGCAATTGACTTAGTGGTGATGCTGGCTGCGGGTTTTCTGGGCTACCGGCTCACGCGTGTGAGTCAGATGGTGACCCAGTACCGGTGGCTGTATAAGCGCACCGCCCTTTTTTGGTGGCAGAGCCGGTCGGGCGCTTGACGTGGCAGGTACTTAACCCGGCGTGACACTGTCATTGCCTGAACTTCAGTATTTTTCAGGCTAGCATTAGCAGCAAGGTCAGAACGCCTGTTTCACTACTTTAAACAGGTGAATCTGAATCATCCATAAGGGGGCAAAGTCTCCCCGGCAATGGCCTAAAGCCAGAGCCAGCAACGCATTTATTTGCAAACAGGTAGGAGCCTACTATGAAGAAAGTTTTGTTGAGCAGCGTCGCTGCCGTCGCGCTGGCAAGCGCATCGGTCGTCGCCCAGGCCGAGATCGTGATCGGCACAGCTGGTCCAATGACCGGTCAGTACGCATCATTTGGTGCTCAGATGAAGGCGGGTGCCGAACAGGCAGTCGCTGATATCAACGCTGCAGGCGGTGTATTGGGTCAGCAGCTCAAGCTCGAAATCGGTGATGACGCGTGTGACCCCAAACAGGCAGTGGCTGTCGCCAACCAGATGGCCAGTAAGGGCGCTGTCTTTATGGCCGGGCACTTTTGCTCAGGGTCTTCCATTCCTGCTTCATCGGTGTACTCCGAGGAAGGCATCATCCAGATCTCACCGGCTTCAACGAACCCCAAGTTCACGGATGAGCGTCCGAATGCCAAGGGTGGTACCTACCGCGTTTGTGGTCGTGATGATCAGCAGGGCGATGTCGCCGGTGCTTTCCTTGCCAACGAAATGAAAGGTAAGAAAGTTGCGTTCGTACACGACAAGACTGCCTACGGTAAGGGACTGGCCGACGCCACGATGGCTGCTTACGAAAAAGCCGGCGGTAAGCCTGCTATGTATGAGGCCTATACCGCTGGTGAGAAAGACTACACGGCTGTCGTGTCCAAACTTAAGCAGGCTGGCGTTGAAATCCTGTACGTGGGTGGCTATCACACCGAAGCAGGTTTGATGGTTCGCCAGATGCGTGACCAGGGTATGGACACAGTCCTGATGTCAGGCGATGCACTCGTGACCGATGAGTATTGGTCCATCACGGGTGATGCTGGCGAAGGCACACTCATGACGTTCTCACCCGATCCGCGTAAGAACCCAGGTGCTGAGAACCTGGTGAAGACCTTCCGTGACAAGGGCGTTGAGCCAGAGGGCTATGTGCTCTATACGTATGCGGCCATCCAGGTATGGGCGCAGGCTGCCAATGCCGCTGGTAAGGCCGGCGACTATGACGCTATGGTCAAATCGTTGAACAGTGGCAAGTTCCAAACCGTTTTGGGTGACCTGTCATTCGACGGCAAAGGCGATGTGACCTTGCCTGGTTATGTGTTCTACGAGTGGAAAAGCGGCAAGTACGATTACCTATCTAAGTAATCAAGCAGGGAGTTACCCACCGCGGGTAGCGCCCTGAATTAGCTGTACGATCCAATGGCCTCCTTGTGAGGCCATTTTTTTGTCCGTTTACTAAGCTCTCACCGATGCGGAGTCTGCGTCCCTGATGTCTTCACTCAACGCTCATCAGCAACGCCAGTTAGCTGCCCTGGCGCTCGTGCTAAGTGGTTTGCTGCTCAGTAGCGCCGGGTTGGTTATCCGCCAGTTGGAACAGGCCGATGGCTATGACGTTACCTTCTGGCGGTCAGTCGGTTGTGTGACACTGGTCGCGATCGTTTTGTTTGTTCGCAGCGGCGCAGGCTGGATTGGCCAGACGTTCCGAGGCGGTTGGGTCATGCTCGCGTCCGGTTGCTGCTGGGCGGTGATGTTTACCTGCTTCTCGGTTGCGCTGAGTCTGACCACGGTCGCTAAGGCCCTCGTCCTGATTGCACTGTCTCCGCTCATCGCAGCCTTAACTGCCTGGCTGTTTTTAAGCGAGCAGATACCGGCGCGAACCTGGCTGGCGATTTTGATCGCTGGCGCGGGCGTAGGCTGGATGATTTCTGATGGCTTGGGCGCTGACCCTGACTTGCCGCTGAGCAACTGGGGCATGTTGATCGCCGCCGGAGTTCCTATAGGGTTCGCCCTGAACTTTGTTTTGCTTAAGCGCCATCAGCATCGCATTGACTTGCTCCCAGCAGTGGCGCTCGGCGCAGTGATCTCATGCGCGGTTATGCTGCCAGTCGTTTTCCCCGTTCAGGCAACGCCGAGCGACATTGCATGGATGCTGGGACTCGGCGTTTTTCAGATTGGCATTCCGTGTTCAATCATCGTGCTAACAGCAAAGTACCTTGCGCCTCAGGAAGCAGCGCTGCTATTGCTACTCGAAGTGGTGTGCGGGCCGCTCTGGGTCTGGCTGGGCGTGGGGGAGGAGCCTTCAAGTGCAACGCTTTGGGGGGGAGCCCTGGTGGTGAGCGCATTGGTGGTCAATGAATGGCTTAGTATCCGTCAAACTGCCCGAACAACCTGAGCCGCTTGCCGACTGTTATTTGCGCGCTTTACTGCCCTTTCCGACTGATTTGCGTTTCGCCGGAGGTGCCGGTTTTGAACCGGTTTTTGCTTTGACGGCCGGCTTGGATTTGGCGGAACTATTCGACTTTGCGATTGTCTTCGGTGTTGCTGCCTTTGGCTTAACCGTCGCATTTCCCTTCGGTGCAGACTTGCGTTTCGGCTTTGGCGAAGCATTGACTGGCGCGCCAAGCGTGATCAGTTCTTCGGCATGTTCGCGCGTGGTCTTTGTGACACGGGCGCCGCCTAACATGCGAGCAATCTCTTCTATTCGAGCGCCGTCATTCAGCAGTGTTACCTCACTATTTAAACCCCCGGCATCATCGCGCTTGGCAATTTGAAAGTGGCGGTGGGCACAGGCGGCAACCTGAGGGAGGTGGGTCACGGCAAGCACCTGCCGGGACCGCCCCAGTTCTCGCATCATTTGTCCAATAGCGTCGGCCACGGCGCCACCGACGCCGGCATCAGCTTCGTCGAAAATCAAGGTATTGACCGGGTTTGCCTGAGCTGCGCTCACCGCAATCGCAAGCGAAACACGCGACAACTCTCCGCCTGATGCCACTTTACTGAGTGACTTTGGGCTCATCGACTGATGGCTCGCAAGCAGAAACTCTATCTTGTCGATGCCATTGGGGCCGGGCTCACTGGCCTCGAGGCTGATCTCAAACTTTGCTTTAGGCATACCGAGTCCGCCAAGCTGGGCCTGAACCGCCGCAGCCAGTTTTTTGGCAGTGGCTTTACGGGCACCTGACAGTGAAGTGGCCGTTTTCAAGAACGTATCGGCTAACACCTGTACGCGTGCCTCCAATGCTGCGAGATCTTGCGTGCGGTCAAGCTCGGCCAAACGCTCGCGCAACACTAGCGCCTTTTCTTCAAGTCCCTCGGGTTCGCAGCGAAGTTTGCGTGCCAGTTGAAACATATCGCTCACTCGACTCTCAACCTGTGCAAGGCGAGCGGGATCGAGGTCAACTGATTGCGCGTAAGCGTTTAGTTCAGAGGCCGCTTCATTGATTTGAATCTCGGCTGATTCCAGCATCGAAATAATGTTGGTGAGCGTCGAATCGTGCCTGGCTTGTTGGCGGAGTTGGCTGACGAGGTGCCCGAGTCGGTTGCGCAACGAGGCGTCGTCTTCAGTCAAAGCCGAATACGCTGCCTGAGTGGCTTCAATGAGGCCGGCAGCATTCGCCAATCGCATCTGTTCATTGCTTAGCGAGGCCCATTCGTTTTCAGCCGGTTCAAGCGCGTCAATATCTTCGAGTTGCCAGCTGAGTTGTTCGCGTTCAGCCTGGATCTCTTCTTGCCGTGATTGTGCTGTTTCAAGCAAACGACGGGTGTCGCGCCACAGCGTCCAATCCTGGCGTAGTTGTGCGGCCAATTCGCCCGATTGGCCGTAGTCGTCAAGTAGCTGTCTCTGGCCATCGGACTTAAGCAGTGACTGTGACGCATGCTGTCCATGGATTTCGATGAGTTGTTCACCAAGCACCCGAAGTTGCGCAACAGTGACTGGCGAGCCATTGATAAACGCCTTGCTACGACCATCAGCAGTGATGATCCGCCGTAGTTGCAACTCGGGCGTGTCAGGTTCCGATGCCGCCTCTCTTTCATCTGCTAGTTCGCCTATAGCGAGTTCGTGCTCACGCAACCATTCAAGTACGTCAGTCGATGGCATGAATGCCGCAACAATCTCAGTTTGCCGCGCGCCTTCCCGAACCATTGCGGCATCACTGCGATTGCCCAGTGCCAGGCCAAGTGCGTCAAGCAAGATGGATTTGCCCGCGCCTGTTTCGCCGGACAACGCACAGAATCCGCTTGTGAAGTCGATCTCGCCGCGCGAGACAATGACGAAATCTCTCAGATAAAGTGAGGTAAGCATGGGGTGTCGGACGAGTTTGAGCGGCGTTTCAGCAACTTCTATTCAACCGCGCTCTGATGTGGTGCGTGAGGCAGGTAATGGGAACTCATGCCAGCTTAGTTTGCTGCGCAAAGTGGAAAAGTAGCTATAACCAGCCGGATGAAGAAACTCAACCGTCAGTGCTGATCGGACGACGAGAATGTCATCGCCCGTATGAAGATCTTCGAATACCTGCATGTCGCAACTGACTCTTGGCTCTCGACAGTCAACGACCTGAATTCTGATATTGACGTCGTCAGGCAGGCATATCGGACGATTAGACAACGACTGAGGCGCAACCGGCACCATAACGAGCCCGGTCAGGCGCGGGTGCAGGATGGGCCCGTTGGCAGATAGGGCATAAGCTGTCGAACCAGTCGGCGTCGCGACAATCAGGCCGTCAGCCCGCTGTGTGTACATATAGGTGTCATCGACATGGACCTCAAGCTCGATCATGCCTGAGCGTGATGAGCGATTAATCACCACATCATTCATCGCGGTATCGGACCAGACAACTTCACCATCGCGCAAGGCTTGGGCGGTGAGCATTGAGCGGTGTTCTGACACATATTGACCATTGAGCACTGCATCGAGCGCATCAGGCCAGACGTCATGGGGAATATCGGTAATGAAGCCAAGTCGCCCCTGGTTAATACCCACCAGCGGTACGCCAAGCCCGGCCAGTTGGCGGGCAAGTCCCAGCATTGTGCCGTCACCGCCGATCACGATTGCGAGGTCGGCGGCCTGTCCAATATCGGCGGTATTCACAGTTTCATGCCCTGACGAGTCATCTAGCCATTCAGCGGTATCGGCTTCAATCAGGACCTTGTGACCGCGTTCATCTAAAAACGTCGCAATCGCCTCCACGCTGCCAGCGGCCTTGTCAGACTGGTAGCGGCCCACCAGAACGATGCGTTTGAAATTAGGATGGCTCATCCTGTCGATTAGAGCATAGTCATCAGGGTGAGCAACTTGGCGTCTGGTAAATGGGGTTTCGGATTTGGCACAGGCTAGTTATCTGTGGACCAGAACCGGAATCTGGCAATGCGCAAGGACCTTGCTGGTTTCGCTCCCAAGCAAAAGGTTCTTAAGGCCGCCGCGCCCATGTGACGCCATTACGATCAGGTCTGCGCGTACGCTGCGTGCTGTTGCAATGACGCCCTGGTGAACGCTGACGTCGAATACGGTTTCGGTCGTACAGCTTATGCCCATTGGTTCGGCCATCTCGATGACGCTCGCCAGTACGCTTGCAGACTGGCTTCGGGCCTCAGCTTCTACTTCTTCAGGATTGTGCAAAAAGGCCGCCGGCACCTCAACCGCAACGGCCGGTTGATAGGGCGGTTGCACGTTGACAGCTGTGACTTGTGCATTGAAATCTCGAGCAAGGCGCAGTGCCGCCCGCACGGCTTTTGAAGCGAGTTCGGAGCCATCGGTGGCCACCAGGATATTCCGATACATGGCGTTGTTTCTCATCCACGAGCTACAGGCAACCCGAGTATAGAATGCCTGACGATTGGTTGGCCATTGAGTCGGGAGAAACAAACGTAATGCAGTTGGCTTTAGCCGCGATTATCGTCCTGGGCGTGCTCTCGCACTGGCTTGCCTGGCGACTCAGGTTGCCGGCGATTTTGTTCCTGCTACTTGTAGGTATCCTGATCGGCCCGACTTTTGGTCTCATTCAGCCAGATGCGCTCTTTGGGGATGCCCTGTTTGGCCTGGTCTCGCTGGCGGTGGCAATCATCTTGTTTGAGGGAAGTCTGACCCTGCGTTGGTCAGAACTGCGCGGCATTGGCTCAGCGGTCTGGGGACTGGTCTCTGTGGGCGCTGCGATTACCTTTTTTCTAATTGCCTATGCTGCCCACTGGGTCATGGATATCTCATTGCCCGTGGCCTATATGCTGGGGGCCATTTGTAGCGTTACAGGGCCAACGGTGGTTGTGCCGATGTTGCGAGCAATCAGACCCACCAGCGGTGTCTCCAAGACGCTCCGTTGGGAGGGCATCGTGATTGACCCGATTGGCGCGATGCTTGCCGTATTGACACTCGAATTTATTCGCACCCAAGATATCGGCCCTGCGCTTGTGGCGATCGCAATCCTGATTGTGTCGGGTCTGGTAGCAGGTTTTATCGCCGCGGCTTTGCTAGCCTATCTGCTGCGCTACCACCTGGTGCCTTGGTACATGCGTGACATCACCGCGCTGGCGTTTGTTGTTGCCGCGTTTGCTGGTGCCAACTACTTTGCCCATGAGGCTGGTTTGCTTGCCGTCACCGTGATGGGGATTGCGCTTGCAAATGTGAAGCAAATCAGTGTTGATGACATCCTGGAGTTCAAAGAAAGCCTCACTCTTTTGCTGGTGGCGATTCTGTTCATCACGCTTGCGGCCCGACTCGACTTCGATGACTTCACCAGTCTTAACTGGCGGCTTGGGGCTTTTCTGGCAATCATCATGCTGGTCATCCGGCCGATTGCCGTGTTCGCTTCGACAGCGTTGTCAACGCTAACCTGGCGAGAAAAGATACTCATAAGCTGGATCTCACCTCGCGGCATCGTGGCGGCTGTTGTCGGAGCGTTGTTTGCGCTTGAACTGGGCATCTTGAATGTGCCGGATGCAGATCTCATCGTGCCGATTGTGTTCTGCGTCATCATCGCCACAGTCGTGATCCAAAGTGCGACCGCAGGCTGGCTTTCGCGCGTTCTCGATTTGTCGAGCCCTGAGCCAAACGGGGTGATTATTCTTGGCGCGACGGCAGCGAATCGTTCGTTTGCGAAAAAGCTCGCTGACCGCGGTTTCAACATCCTGCTCGCCGATACCGACTGGAGCGAGGTACGCAAGGCGCGCATGGATGGTTTGAATACTTATTTCGGACAAATCGTTTCCGATCATGCCGAAGGCGCGATCGACCACGGCAACATTGGCTACATGTTGGGTATGTCGGCGCGAAGCTATAAGAACCTGCTCGCGTCGGTTCACTTCAGACCGGAGCTGGGCGGCACCGGCGTCTTCGTACTCGATGTCAAAGAGCCCGGGTCTACCAATCGGTCGCAGGAACTGGTGGGTAACTTGAAAGTACCTATGCTGTTTGGTGAAGATATGCACTATGGTGAATTCGAACGTTTGCATTCTGAAGGCGGTGAGTTCCGAGTGACCCGCTTTACTGATGAGTTTTCGTTCACGGACTACCGAGATGCTTTGCCAGGCAAGACCTACCCGCTGCTAGGCATCGATCCGAATGGCCGTCTGGTTCCCTTCACTGACAGTGGACGTCCCACGTTAAAGTCGGGTTGGCAGCTCATGGCGCTCTGGCCGCGTGAGACGATTGAAACAGAACGTGAACAGCGGGCAGATCGTGAGCGGCTCAAGGCCGACGGCACTGATCAGCAGTCTTCTGGTGACAAAACGGGCAAAGATCAGCCTGGGCAAGCGCCAGCAGCAGGCTAGGGCGCCAGTGGCCCGGCGCCGCTACCAGCATGACCCTCAAGCACCACAAGCGTATGTGGACTCAACAGGACCTACTCGTCGGGTCATCTGCAGGCAGTTCAGCCGGCTGGCCTACAATCAGTGGTTATGGATGAGCGCGCGCAAACCCTACTGAAGGCATTAATTGAGCGATACATCACCGATGGCCAGCCGGTGGGTTCGCGTACCTTGTCGCGCCATTCAAGCCTGGAACTGTCCGCCGCCAGTATCCGTAACATCATGGCCGACCTCGAAGATATGGGGCTCATAGAAAGCCCCCACACGTCCGCAGGCCGCGTACCAACGCCAAAGGGTTACCGACTATTCGTTGACAACCTTCTGACGGTTGCGCCGGTTGACCTGGATCAGGCTGATGAGATTCGCGGCCACCTGAAAGACGATCAGCCAACGAGGCTTATTTCGAGTGCTGCAGGCCTGCTGTCAACGCTCTCGCATTTTGCGGGTGTGGTGACGACACCCAAGAAGGCCTCAACCTTTAGCCAGATCGAGTTTGTGCGGCTGTCTGACCGACGCATTTTGCTCATCATCGTGACACCAGACGGTGATGTTCAAAATCGAATACTTGAGTTGGAGCATGAGTACTCAAGCAGTGAGCTTATCGAGGCTGCCAATTACATCAATCAGGAATTTGCCGGCCATGCGCTGGAAGAGATTCGTATTCGCTTGAGTTCAGAGATCGGACAGCTGCGGGCCGATATCACCGAGCTAATGCGCTCGGCGGTTGAAGCGGGGCAAGATGCGCTCAATGAGGAGCCCAAGGAGCCGGTAGTCATTTCGGGAGAGCGCAATTTGTTGGAAGTCGCTGACCTCTCACAAAACATCGACCGCTTGCGATCATTGTTTGATTTGTTCGATCAGAAAAAACGCCTCATCACGCTGCTTGACGCGACTAACCAGGCTCATGGTGTACAGATTTTTATTGGTGGAGAGTCAGATCTCATGCCTCACGATCACTTGAGTATCGTGACCGCGCCCTATCAGATTGACGGCCGGATCGTTGGGACGCTGGGCGTCGTCGGCCCCACTCGAATGGCCTACGATCGCGTTATCCCGATTGTTGACGTCACTGCCAAGCTGGTGAGTGCGGCCTTGAATCAGCGTAACCAGATTTCCGGTCGTCCCTACGGCCAGGGTAAGGACCTGCCTGAATGAGTCGTTTCTCTTCCGCCGAAAACTTTCATCACGGACTTAAGGAAAGGTGTGGCGTCTTGCTCGTACAGCTTGGCACGCCCAGTGCGCCCGAGCCTGGCCCCGTCCGGCGTTACCTGAAGCAGTTTCTGTCTGACCCGCGGGTGGTGGAGATTCCGCGAGTGGTGTGGTGGCCGATTCTGAACGGCATCATCCTGCGAACGCGTCCGCGTCGCTCCGCTGAGAAATACGCATCAATATGGGCAAAGGACGGCTCGCCGTTGCTGATCAATACTGCCGCTCAGGCAAAGATGACACAAGGCTATTTGGGCGACGCCGGGGTTGATGTCGTGGTTTCGTATGCGATGCGCTACGGCGAGCCTTCCATTGAGACTCAGCTTGCCGCTTTGCGCGAGCAAAACGTGACGCGCTTACTGATCGTACCGATGTACCCCCAGTTTGCCGGATCAACAACCGCGACGGTGTTTGATGAAGTTACCCGGGTTCTCAGTGGGTGGCGTAACTTGCCTGAGGTTCGGTTCATCCGAAATTTTCACCACTTCAAGCCCTACATTGAGGCCCTGGCTGCTCACGTACGCAAGCATTGGGGACAGGAAGGGCCACCCGACAAGCTACTCATGAGTTTTCATGGGGTGCCCAGACAGACCTTGCTCGATGGCGATCCCTACCATTGCGAGTGTCACGCCACTGCGCGCTGGCTCGCGGCAGAACTGAACCTGCCCGAAGACCGCTGGCAGCTTAGTTTTCAGTCGCGTTTTGGGCGTGCGAAGTGGCTGGAGCCGTATACCGATGGCATGCTTGAGCAACTGGGCAAAGACGGCACCAAGCGAGTGGATGTTGTTTGTCCCGGCTTCGTCGTCGATTGTCTTGAAACCCTGGAAGAGATCGCCATTGAAGGACGCGAAACCTACGAGGAATCTGGTGGTCAGGGGTTTCGATACATCCCCTGTTTAAATGACGAACCGGTGTTTGTGAGTGCCCTGAGCGAACTCATCAAGGGGCACTTACACGGTTGGCCGGTCGATCGCGTGAGGGCTGTGGCAGAAGACCCTCGCGAGGTGGCGGCCAAGGCCAGGAGTGAACGTGCGCTGGCTCTCGGAGCGGAGCGCTAGGCGAGTGCGTGCGCCAGTGGCTGACTAGCAAGGGCTCAGCCACTGACATGTTTGCCTAAGCTTCAGGCGCTTGTGAGCGGTGGAATCCTCAACACCTGCCCTGGGTAGATCTTGTCAGGGTCGGACAGCATCGGCTTGTTGGCTTCAAAGATCACGGGGTACTTCATGGCATCCCCGTAAACCGCTTTAGCAATCTTTGACAATGAATCGCCGCTCACAACGGTGTGATAGGTCGATTCCGGATCTGCCTGAGCAACCGTCAGTTGGTCGTGAACCTGCGCCACACCGGCCACGTTGCCGCAGCAAAGCACGATCTTCTCGCGGGTTTCCTGATTAGCCGCTTCGCCAGACACGGTGACGCTCGAGTCACCGGGGTTGAAGCTCACGTCCAGACCGTCGGCCGAGAGGTTCTGGCTATGAATGTATTCCTTGATCGCGTTTGCGGCGGCATCATTTTTCGCGCTGCCAGCCGCGGGTTCGGCGGCCTTGGCGTCTGACCCACCAAAAAGTTTCTCGCCGGCGTCCTGGATGAATGACAAAAGACCCATGGTTTTCTCCTTTTGGTTTTGAGATCTTGAACGAGCGCAAGGTATCACGCTGAGCTCGATTTTTTCTGCACTTGACGCTTGAAATCTCGAGCATTGGCCCCACCTATGGCGGGTCTTTGACCTAAGTGCTTGTTTTATAACATGATGAACCCTCCCAACAATGACCGGACCGAGCCATTTATTGGTGGTGACGATCCTACCGCAGGCGCTGGTGACTCTCGTGAGGCTGCCGATCTACCGCGCCAGCAACCCACTGGCCCTCAGGCCGCACCTGCTGCTCGCAGCCAAGAATTCGATCTGCCAGATTCGGACCAGCCAGAACCGGCTGTTTCGAGCCCGGAGACTGAGATTGCTCAGCTTAGCGGCGAGATCACGCAGCTGAAGGCTCAATTGGCTGAGATGCACGACCGGCAGCTGCGGCAGGCGGCCGAGATGGAGAACGTTAGACGCCGGGCCGCCGACGATGTCAGTAAGGCACATAAGTTTTCAATTGAGTCGTTCGCAGAGTCACTGATCCCCGTGGTCGATAGTCTCGAGATGGCGCTTAAAGTTGAGTCACCAACCGCAGAGTCCCTGAAAGAGGGAACGGAAGCGACGCTCAGGCAATTGATGAGCGCGTTTGAAAAAAACAAGCTCAGCTCAATCGAGCCGGCAGGCGAGAAATTCGACCCTAATCTTCATCAAGCCATATCAATGGTGCCCTCAGACGCCGTTGATCCGCCGGTGCCGGCCAACCATGTCGCTACGGTTCTGCAAAAAGGCTACCTAATTAATGACCGGGTGCTCCGTCCAGCACTTGTAACGGTTGTGCAGGCTTGAATCAGATCATCTCGGACCCACTTAAATAACAAATTAAATTAGCTCGCTATCGGGCACGTTGAATAGGAATCAGAGTTATGGGCAGAATCATCGGAATTGACCTGGGTACCACCAACTCATGTGTCGCCATCCTTGAGGGTGACAAACCCAAGGTTATCGAAAACGCTGAGGGCGCACGCACGACCCCGTCGATCGTCGCTTACATGGACGAGGGCGAAATTCTCGTCGGCGCACCAGCCAAGCGGCAGGCGGTCACAAATCCTGCCAACACACTGTATGCAGTTAAGCGTCTGATCGGCCGGAAATTCTCAGAAGACGCAGTCCAGAAGGACATCGACCTGATGCCCTACAAAATCGTCAAGGCTGAGAACGGCGATGCATGGGTTCAAGTGCGCGATGACAAACTCGCACCCCCCCAGGTGTCTGCTGAAGTCTTGCGCAAAATGAAAAAGACCGCCGAGGACTACCTTGGCCAGGAAGTAACCGAGGCCGTCATCACGGTGCCCGCATACTTCAACGACAGTCAGCGTCAGGCGACCAAAGACGCCGGCAAAATTGCTGGCCTTGATGTCAAGCGCATCATCAACGAGCCAACCGCTGCGGCGCTTGCGTTCGGTCTGGACAAAGACAGCAAGGCCGATCGCAAAATTGCGGTCTATGACCTTGGCGGCGGCACCTTTGACGTTTCCATCATCGAGATTGCAGATGTTGATGGTGAAAAGCAGTTTGAAGTGCTTTCCACGAATGGCGATACCTTCCTTGGCGGTGAAGACTTCGATCAGCGCATCATTGATTACGTGATTGAAGAGTTCAAGAAAGAGCAGGGCGTTGATTTATCCAAAGACATTTTGGCGCTGCAGCGACTGAAAGAGTCTGCCGAGAAAGCCAAGATCGAGTTGTCCTCCAGTCAGCAAACCGAGTTCAATCTGCCCTACATCACGGCCGATGCGTCAGGTCCCAAGCACCTGAACATGAAGATCACGCGGGCTAAGTTTGAGTCTCTGGTAGACGAGCTGGTCGACCGGACCATCGAGCCGATCAAGCTCGCGCTTAAAGACGCTGGTCTGAAGGCTGCCGATATCAACGATGTGATTCTCGTTGGTGGTATGACGCGTATGCCCAAGGTCCAGGAGAAGGTTAAAGCATTCTTTGGCAAAGACCCCCGTCGCGACGTGAACCCGGATGAAGCAGTCGCTGTTGGCGCGGCCGTTCAAGGCGCCGTGTTGTCTGGCGACCGTCAAGACGTCTTGCTACTCGATGTTTCGCCGCTAACGCTAGGCATTGAGACACTCGGTGGTGTGATGACGCCGATGATCAAGCGCAACACAACCATCCCCACCAAGTACGCACAGGTTTATTCGACGGCAGAAGATAATCAGCCGGCTGTGACCATCAAGGTTTATCAGGGCGAGCGCGAGCTGGCCTCAGGTAACAAGATGCTGGGCGAGTTCAACCTTGAGGGAATTCCGCCGGCACCGCGTGGCGTGCCTCAGGTTGAGGTGACCTTCGATATTGATGCCAACGGCATCTTGCATGTGTCTGCGAAGGACAAAGCGACCAACAAAGAAAACAAAATCACCATTAAGGCCAACTCGGGTCTGTCGGATGATGAAGTTGAAAAAATGGTTAAGGATGCTGAAGTCAATGCCGCTGAGGACAAGAAGCGGGTTGAGTTGGCGAATGCCCGTAACCAGGCTGATTCGCTCTTGCACTCAACCGGTAAGGCACTGGAAGAGCACGGCGACAAACTAGAAGATGGCGAGAAGGAAGCCGTCAAGGCTGCGATGACCGATCTCGAAACCGCCCTCAAAGGTGAGGACACTGAGGAGATCGTTGCCAAGACCGAAGCACTGGGTACTGCCTCGCAAAAACTCGGCGAGAAGATGTATGCCGACGCGGCAGATGCCGCAGGTGCTGAGGCGCCTGCCGGTGAGCAGCCGGCGGAGCAGGCAACAGCCAGTGCTGATGATGATGTTGTCGATGCTGACTTCAAAGAGGTTAAGCGCGAAGAAGGCTAATCCAGGCATTGAGGCCTGACGGACCCACCCCCGCCCGCTGACATCCAGCAGGCGGGTGGTACTCCGGGCAATTGGCACCGGTCGTGGCTGAGAGGCACCGGCCGGTGTTTGTGTATTGATGAAACAAGGGCATTGAATGGCCAAACGAGATTTCTACGAAGTGCTGGGCGTTGCCAATTCTGCTTCTTCTGAGGAGTTGAAGAAGGCATATCGCAAACTGGCCATGAAGTATCACCCTGACCGTAATCCGGGCAATGATGAAGCAGAGGCACAGTTCAAAGAGGTAAAAGAAGCATTCGAGACGCTTGATGATGCTGACAAGCGTGCTGCCTATGATCGCTATGGTCATGCCGGTGTCGACCCAAGCCAGGGAGGTTTCTCAGGCGGTGGCGCTGGTGGGTTCTCGGATGTGTTCGGCGATATCTTCGGTGACATCTTTGGCAACCAGCGCGGTGGCGGCGGTGGTCGCAGCAATGTGTACCGGGGCAGCGACCTACGCTATGCGATGGAGATCACGCTCGAGCAGGCAGCTCACGGTCACAGTACTGAAATCCGGGTTCCCAGTTGGAGCAATTGCAAGACCTGTAGCGGCTCCGGCGCGAAGCCGGGCACGGTGCCGGTTAGTTGTAACACCTGTGGCGGACAGGGCCAAGTGCGCATGCAGCAGGGATTTTTCTCTGTTCAGCAAACCTGCCCCACGTGCGATGGGTCGGGAAAAACGATTCCTGACCCATGTGGTGATTGCGAAGGCGCGGGCCGCATCAAGAAGAGCAAGACGCTTGAGGTCAAGATACCGGCCGGCATCGAAGACGGCATGCGCATTCGCTCCGCTGGTGATGGCGAGCCTGGTCTGAACGGCGGGCCGCCGGGTGACCTCTATGTCGAAGTACGAACCCGCGCGCATGATGTCTTTCAGCGCGACGCTGACGATCTGCATTGCGAGATTCCGATCTCAATGAGTAAGGCGGCGCTGGGCGGTACTGTCAAAGTGCCAACGCTAGGTGGTAGTGCCGAGATTGAGTTGCCTGAAGGCACCCAGACCGGCAAGACGTTTCGTCTGCGCGGCAAAGGTATCAAGGGCTTGCGCTCGAGCTACCCAGGTGATCTCTATGCTCACGTGATTGTGGAAACGCCGGTGCGACTCAATGAGCGGCAAAAGGAACTGCTGCGCGAGCTGGATGAGTCGCTCTCTGACATGAAGCATAGTCCGCAGTCTAAGAGTTGGATGGATCGTGTCAAAAACTTCTTCCAGTAGGCGTGTGCGATACCCGGTAGATATCAGGACTCTGCTAGTCTTTTGCGTTTTCAGCTAGCACGTGAGGACGTCCCATGATGTCAGATGCCGTACTGGTCGAACAAGATGGTCCGGTTACGATCATCACAATCAATCGTCCTGAAAAGCGCAATGCTGTCGATGGGCCCACGGCCTTAGCGCTGCGCAACGCATTCAACGAATTCAGTGAGTCCGCCGACGCGAAGGTGGCTGTGCTGACCGGTGCCGGTGGTAACTTCTGTGCCGGCGCTGATCTCAGTGCCATTGGTTCAGACAATGGCAACATCATCGAGGCATCGGGTACTGCGGCCGGGCCGATGGGCCCAACCCGAACGCCAATCGACAAGCCTGTTATTGCTGCCGTTTCCGGTTATGCGGTTGCCGGCGGTCTGGAGTTAGCCCTGTATTGCGACTTGCGGGTGGGGGATCCGTCCGCTGTTTTTGGGGTCTTTTGCCGACGGTGGGGCGTACCGCTGATCGATGGCGGCACCATCCGTTTGCCGCGTTTGATAGGACAGGGACGGGCGCTCGATATGATTTTGACCGGCCGTGAGGTGGATGCTGCAGAGGCGTTGCAGATCGGCTTGGCTGATCGCATCACTGAGCCCGGTCGGGCGCTTGCCGAGGCTGTCAAACTTGGCCGGCAGATTGCAGGCTTTCCGCAAGCCTGTATGCGGGCGGATCGTCGTAGTGTCTATGCGCAGTGGTCCGAGTCAGAGGCTACAGCGCTCGTTCGCGAGGGTGCCGGCGGCTATCCGGTGGTTGCGGCAGAAGGTGTTCATGGCGCGCGCCGCTTTGCTGCGGGCGCCGGGCGACACGGGCAGCCAGAAAGCGACATCACCTGAATCGGGGGTGTGTCGGCTGATCAACTGACTATCATTGCGCGGGATGATCGCGACTTTTCCAGCCCTTGCGGTGGTACTTAGCCTGGCGGCGTTGCTCACGAAGGTGCATCGGCGTGATCCCTTTGCCGACACGGAGATGAGAGCGTTTCTGTTTGCTGGGTTTAGAGCTCAGCGGCGCCTTGCGTGGATTGCGGGCGCGCTCGGCGCACTGATCCTGCTAGGGCTCAGCCTGATGGTTGATCTACTGGACAGCACCTTAGGTCAGTCAGCGATGCTTGTGTTGTCGCTCTATCTGCTAGTTGGCATCGTCCGCGCAGCGCTGAACCTGGACAAGCTTTCTTTTGACAGCCGCGACTCAGATCCGGTCTTGAAAGCGCTCACGAACATTGTTCGCTGGCCCCTCTGGAAGCAGGAGCCCTAGTCGGTCACAAGCAAGGTGGATTGTTTGGTGAACGCATTGCCGTTGGTGTCCTGTGCGTCGGCTTGAAGAATGCCGCCGCTACCGGGCAAAACATTAAAGCGAAAATACGGGTTCTCACTGATGGAGAAATCTAGTTCCGCGTGCCAGATGTTCTTGCCCTGATAGGTGATATTAAGATTTCGAATAAAGTTGGGCGGGATGAACATCACCGTTTGCTGGTTGAGTTCAAAGCCGGTGTCATTGGGGTGCCGAATCTTGAAGTCCACAGCAACGGGCCGGTCCGGCCTTGGAGCGGCCTCACCACTCGCCGTTCTCAGCAATATCTTGCCTATCTCTTCCGGACGCTCGCGGTTTGGCGGGGCTGAGCAACCGCCCGATGTTTTGACGTAACCAACATCCATGTGCAACTGGCCATCAGACAGCTCAGCGATTGCACGGACATGTGAGTAGGTATCGACCCGCACTCTCGTCTCAAAATCGGCCTGACCAATTTCAGGCGTCACGTCGATGGTGGCCGCTAACGGCGAAGGATTGTTATCAATGACCAGGTATAAACGCTTGACATACAAATCAGGGTCTTGCGGGTGGGCAAGCGTGACCTTGACCGGGACGGATCCACCAAATGCAGCACGCTTTGGCACGTCGATCGTGATCTGGCTGGGTGGGAGATAGATCTGGCGCTCGCCGAACAGTTGCGGACGCAGTTTTTCCCACACTGGCGACAGATCCAGTTTGCCAGTATTGCTGGGCAGGCCACCGATTTCAGCATGCGCTGGCGCCACGATCAAAGTTAGTAGGCAGGCAAGCAGGGAAAACGACCAACGGCGAATGGTTCTGACGGCGACCATGTATGTCTCTCTTGTTTGGATGATTCTGTGTGACCGGAAGCTTAGTCCGAATGGGGTCACAGGACAATATTACAGCCATTGCGGGTGACTCAGATTGGCGCGGCGCGACACACTGCTTTTGTCCCTTGTCCCATGAGGAATCAAGCCTCGTCCGCGCCGCAATACGTTAGGCTCAGCGTCTCAAGTACCAAAGAGAGGATCGAGCAGTGGCTCAGTACAAGACGTATACAGAGGCAGAAATTGTTAATCGGTTGACAGGCAAACTGCAGCACTGGCGACTCGAGAATGGACACATTTGCCGACGCTACCAAACAGATGCGTGGAAAACAAGTCTGATGGTAGTGAATACGATTGGCCACCTCGCTGAAGCGGCCTGGCATCACCCGGATCTCGAAGTTTCGTTCCCCGCGGTGGTGGTCAAACTGCAGACGCATGATGCCGGCGGCATTACCGATCTAGACTTTGAGCTTGCCATTCAGATTGAACAAGTCGTTCAATGGCAACCTGGTGCAGCGGAAGGGGCGTTGCCGGGCCCGCCAGGCGACAACCCGCAGTTTCGATATCTTCGCTACGACTAGCGCGCCTATTCGAAAAACCGACTTTCCATTCTGAGATACAGGTGGTGGACGTTGCGGCTATGATGCTCGTCATAGCCCCCGTATGCGCTGAATTCAGGCATTGCCGCGTTGTCGGCCGCGTCAGCAAGGGTGATGCCGCGCTTTAGCAGGCCGCCAACCGTCGCTTCCAGACCCCTCAGATAACGTAACGTTGTCTGAATGGATTCGGCGTTACCGATGCTGCCGTAGTCAGGAACAATATGCTTTATGGGAAGCTCGGCAACAGACTCCAGCATTGATATCCATTTGTTGAGTCGTCCGTCCTGAATGGACCCAACCCGATTGGTAAAGACGGCTGCACCGCTGAAGAGGGTGCCGGTTTGCTTGTCGAACATCATCAGGTCACTAGGCCCGGCGCCATGGGGCTCGTCCAAAAGGTCAAGTTTGCGACCAATGCTGCTGATCGTCATCGGTCCGCTTATAATCTGGTTCGGCTCAGCTAACTGGGTGCCGATTAACTGCGAAGGCCCAAGCAATTCGGTGAGTCGATCAAGGCAGCCTTGGCAGCGCTGATGCATCAGTTGCTCCGTTCCCTTGTGCATCACAACGTCAATCCCCACCTCACGGAACGCACTCCAGCCAAAGAGAACGTCCTGGTAGGCGTGGCTGATGACGACGCCGCGAACCGGCACGTCAAGCGTCTCGAGCATTGCCTGCAGCATGGTCTGCCCATGCCGGTGGGTGACACCTGCGTTCCACGCCAGCGCCCCCTGAGGGCCGGACACCAATGCTATATTGGCCTGGCGAGCCCCGTTCTCGACGGCGGCTGGTCCAGGCGTACCCGGGAAGAGCAATATGCCTTCAGCCACTTTGATCGGGGGCGCAATCGCCATCATTTCATCGCTGGGCGAGGCAGCCCATGCGTTCATGACAGTCAGACTCCACACAATGTATAGGGCAGGCGTCCTCATGAAACCAAGCATCCAACGAATAATTGACCGCGTCACCATTTTCGTCGCGATAGACGCGGTCAGTTTGAAATCTGTTCTGAGAGTAAAGGCCTTGCAGTGCATTGGCGTTATCTTGTTGTCGTGCGTTGCCTGGTCGTCAGCAAAAGCTAACGAGACGAAAACCATTGTCTTGCTTCCATTTGAGTTGATCGACAGCGCCGCGGAGCTAGTCCCATTTCCTGATAAGGATGAGCGGCTGCGCATGGTGAGCAGTCAACTGCATGAACAATTCGTTGAAAAGCAGCTCTATCGGGTGTTGTCATCGCCCGAAATCGACGCTGCAATCAAACTGCAACAGTCTCGCTACAACCTGTCCGACTGTAATGGATGCGAGCAAGACATTGCCAAGGTTGCCGGATCCGATCGCGTATTGATTGCCTGGGTGCAACGCGCCACCGCGCTCATACTCAATGTCAACATTGATATTCGAGATACTCAGACGGGTGAGACTGTGTTGCGCAAGTCGTCTGAAATCCGTGGGAATACCGACGCTAATTGGCGTCGCGCTGTGCGTCACATCGTGCGTAGTATGGTGGATCGTGATCAGGCAAATCGATAACTACAGGCTTGAAGCGCCTGGTCTAACCGTTATCGACTGCGAAAAGGCTTTGTCTTCGCTGTCAACGATATTGGCGGTTAGCTCTCCTTCACCATCGGGTGTGAACCAAAATCTAAAGTTGGGGTTCTCACTGATGGAAAAATCGACATTTGCCTCGAGCACCTTTTTATCGCCATAACTGACTTCGATATGCCGCACGAAATGTGGGGGCGCGTAGGTTCGCGATAACTGGTCCATTGCGAGCCCAGACACATTGGGATGGCTCACCATCAGTTGCGCCAACATCGGCTTGCCGTCAACGGCGTCGCCGTTCAGTCTGATTTTCATCCGACCCATGTTGGCCATGGCAGCCGATAGGTCCTTGCCAGCCGGTGCTGAGCACCCACCTGACGCTTTGACAAAATTGGCAGCCATAAAGACCGAGCCATCATTGAGCTGGGCAAGCGCCCTGACGTGCGTGTAGGCTTCAATGCGGATTCTGGTTTCGATGTCGGCACGGCCGCTGTCGGGCGATAAGGTGAATTCAGCACCCACCGGTGAGGGGTTTTCATCCACAACCAGCCAGAGCTTTTTAATGTACCGCTCAGGGCTCTGCTGGAACTGCGACCGGATCGCGACTGGCACGATTGCGGCATCCATTGCCCGTACCGGCGTTTCAAGTTTGATCACGTCGCCTGCGGTATCGACAGTAATGGGCTGATTCTCGAAAAGGCCGTAGCGCACCTTCTCCCAGACGGCGCTAGTTTGCTCATTGTCGCTGGCGGCAGAAGCGCTGCTGAGCGAAAACGACAAAAGTGCTCCTGCGAGGGCAGCAGGCAGCCAGCTTACCTTTGAGCCAGACCCACGGATAACTCTGAACTGCGCGTGCATTTCGGTCTCCTTATCTAAGCCTTAATAGTCTTTAGCGGTCATGCCAATGCTTAATTGGCTTTAGTGTAGCGGCGCATCACTCCCACTCCAACTCTGCGAAGGCTGCGCTGACGTTTCGCTGGTGAAACTCCTTGTAAACGGCCCAGCCGCCGTCACGGCCGACGTGATTCTCGGCGAGTGTTTCGGCCAGGGTTTTACCGTCTTTTATGGCCTGGCGGACAGTTTTACGCAAGTCAATCAGATATCGTTGCTGCTGGGTCAGCATTTTGGGCCAGCCCGGGGCTGTCCAGGAGCCATGGCCTGGAATGGCTATGGCAGCTTTCTTCTTGGCGAATTCATCCATGAGTTTGATCCAGCCATTCAGATTACCGTCCACCGCAGGCAGGTGAGTCACAAAGGCTAGGTCGCCTAGCCATAGAATGCGTGCCTCCGGATCAAAAATGCTTATATCTGCATCGGTGTGGGCGGTTTTGTGCGCCGTGACGACAAGTGTCCTGCCACCCAGATCTAGAACTGCTTCGTCTGATACCAATACTGTCGGCGCGACCAGCTTGGTGTCAATGGCGGCATCGCCGAGATCACGCTGCACTGCGGTCAAATAGTTTTGACCGCGCGTGGCCTGTGCCCTTGTCATGTTTTGATGCGCCACAAACTGCGTGTTCTCATCTTCAAATGCGCCGTTGCCGAGCATGTGATCCGGGTGCGCATGTGTGTTGATCACATAGCAGATGGGTAATTGACTGATTAGTCGAATGGCTCTCTTGAGACCTAGACCCACTTTAAACGTGCTGCCAGTATCGATGACGGCAACGCACTCAGTGCCCACAACGAAACTGAGATTCGCGGTGTCGCCTCGATTGGCGGCAGACCAGACTTCAAGCCGACCGAGGTGGGCGTAGATCCCGTCAGCCACTTTGGTGATGGGTAAGGGCTTGACTTCGTCAGAAGAGGTCTTTGTCTGCGCGAAGACCGAACCAGTAACGACCAACAAGATCATAGCGACGGTGATCGTGACCAAAGCTAAATGCCTGCCTCGGCTACTGGCTCCGCGTATAAACGCCTGATCCAGGCCCAGCACCCTATTGCTTCGCTTCAGCCGGCAGGAAGCAGGACTGACGCGCTTTGGCCTGTAACTCGCGATAGCTCTTCACTTTCGTTCGCGTGTCTTTTCGCTCGCGCAGGTAGGCGCCACGCTCGCCAGCAATGGGCGCCGCGTTGTTAAAGGTCAGCAGCGCAATCCAAGTATCGTGATCGATTTCCTCGGCAATTTTATCGATTGCGCAGGAACACTTATAGATGAGTTCCTGGGGAGGCCGATCAAACTGCTGGCGACACGCCTCGACATACTCCACTCGCGTGAGTGTCGGAAAATCACTTGCTGTGGCGAGCGTAGGCTGAGTCAGCATTGCGCCTGCGAGGCTCAAGCAGTAAAGCCATGCAGGCAGCCTGTTCAAATTCAAGTTCATCATGTCTCCAGAGAAGGTGCTATTGGCACAGAGTTTAGTCGGTCTGGCCATCAAAGCTGACAGTCTCAGACCAAAGCAAGGTGGAATCATCTTGTACATCCCCCGGGGCGTACAAGGTACTGTGCAGGCTGACAATGCCTCCCGGAACATGAGGTGAGAGCACCATTTCATATCCGCGAGTCGCAAATTTTTCGTAGCGGCTGCGGGCTGGGTCATCAACATACGGCGTGATGCGAATTCGTTTGGCGGCGACGGAGACGCCTTTGTTATCAACCTGAATGTCCTGGACGTCAGGTTCTGTGGCTAGGGCGATACGGATGCGCTTACGGTAGTAATTGACCGAGCCCCCGGTTAATCGATTCATCTCCCGAATCTCGCGCTCGAGAAAGTACAACAAGATTGGATTGCTCTTGACGTCCGTAATTGGCGGCAATTCCAGCTTGTTCTCACCCGACATGAATCGAACCTGGCTGACTGTTTTGCCATTTTGAGCGCTCAGGGACAGTTCGGCCGATTCATTCAGTTCACTTTGCAGCGAACCGCGCCGACTGACACCGTAGCGCAGGCGGGTAGGGGTTTTCAGATCCTTCAAATGATCCGTGACGAAGAGCTGCCTCTCTGCCTCGGTAAATTCTGAGGGGTCCGCTGCCATGACGGGCGCGGCGAAAAGCCCAATTACGACGGATAGGATTGGGAATAAGCGAAACAGAAATGAGTGGGAGAAAGATCGCATGAGCTTAGTAACGTGATTGGTTCAGTTCTTCAAGTAGGGCTTCATCCAGATCGCCCAGGTGTTGTCGGACGATCGTAAGTTGAGCCTCATTGCCCTGTTGCTTTAACAGTCTGCCAAGCTCAAACCAGGCCTGAGCATTCCTGGCGTCAGTCCTGGTTGCCGCCTCTAGTGAACTGACTGCTTCATCCAGGCGCTCGAGTTCGACGTAGGCAAGGGCTTTGGTGATGAGTGGCTCAGTTGCCAGCGGCTCATCTGAAATCCAGCGATTAGACAGCGCCACCAGATCCGCCCAGCGTTTTTGCGCCTGTAAGGGCGCTACCTGCATGAAGTAGGGGAGCGTCTCAATATTACCGCGCCAGAACGGTTTGTTGATGATCGGCGCGCCAATGGGCTGCCAATCATTGTCGGTTGGCATGTCTTCCAGCACCCATGCGGCAGGAACAGCGTAGTAGTGTCCGCTTCGGCCCGGCAGTCTGAACGTCAGGATACCGATAAGGCGGGCTTTCGCGTCCAGCAATGCACCACCGCTCGCGCCCGACGAGAAGCCACTCGTCGTTTGCAATAAATAGCTGTTTTCATAGGGGTAAATGGCGCTAATGCGACCTTCTGAAAAAGAGATTTCCACCCCACCCGTGTAACCGATCGCGGCAGCTCGCTGGCGTAGCTTGGGCGCGGGTGATGGCGCGATCTCAATAGCAGGGCCCCGCCACTTGGGGACCTTCAGAAAACACAGGTCGTGATGGCCAGCATCATGTTGAGCAACGGCTTCAAACCGGCCGGATCGTTTGGAAACTGTAATGCGTTCAGCATTGGTCATCACATGGCAGTTGGTGAGCACAATGCCAGCCTTGACCGTCACACCGGTGCCGACAAATAGCCGTCCATCATTTAGGCGTGCCTCAACTTTGACAATCACAACCCGAAGTGGAATGAAGGCAGTACGGTCAAGGTAGTCGGCGGCGATAGCTGCTGGCAACGGCAGAATCAACAGCGTCCCAATCAGGTAAACCCACAGGATTAACCGCGCACGCACGTGCAATTTGTGCCTGGCCGTTTTGCGAGGTGCTGGCATGATTGGGCGCCGGGCTCGCCTACTTAATGAGCTTTACTTTGGCTTTCGTGATGGCCCCATCGGAGCGGCCTTTTAGGTAGGCATACAAGTTATCCATGTTGGCCATGACTTTTTTGCTGTTTCCAAAGCTCTGCATACCTTTCGACAAACGTCCGTCGCGCACGGTTACGATGAATTCTTCTTTGGTCAGCGTCTTGAGACTTTCGATAAGTGAAGGACCAACCAAACCTTGCTGGTTGGCGCCGTGGCACCGGTCACAGGCAGCAGCGCGCCATGTTTTAAATCCAGCCAGTGTGTTCGCATCGACATAAACGCCATCTTTGACGGTATACAAGGGGGCAGAGGATGCTGCTTGAGTTGGCTCAGTCTTTGGCGTGGGCTGGGTCGCAGCAGCGGTCGCCGCCGCTGCTTTCGCTGCTGCACTTTCTTCGGCCGCCGCGCGTTCTTTAGCCGCTTGCGCGGCCAGCCGCTCTTTCTTGAGTGCCATCTCGCGTTCCGCCTCGCGTGCCAACGCTTGCTGTTTTTCAAGCTCCTGCGCTTCACGGCGAGTTTTGTCGGCCGCCGCTTTGGCAGCTGCCACTTGCTCATCGCGTTCCAGCATTAGTGCTCTTTTACCCGCTTTCGACTCAGCGGTTTGATCCGACTTTTCGACAGGTGCTTGGGCGACGGCGTCTTTTTCTGGGGAGATAAGGTCGCCGATTTCACTGACCAGTGGCACGCCAAAGTTGCGCAGGATTGCCGTAATCTGAGGGCTTGACTGGTTAATGAAGCGTTGGACTTCATTTTTCCACTGCGGCTCACCGTAGCGCACGCCCATCGCGATGGCAAAGTCAAACCGAACGCTTGGCTCACTCGTCAAGGGCACAACTGTCAGCGCTGGATCAGTAATCTTCTTACCGTAATAGCCGGCAACCGGACCCCAGACAATCGCAGCGTCGATTGTGCCCTCAACAAGGTCGCGTTCAATGAGCTGTCCTGGATAGGCATCAGGATCGGGGCTCATCATCTGGTAGAGCTTGGCCCGATCGGTGAGCTTGTATTTGTTCAGAAAGGCGGCTGCCGGAGATTTGTCATGAATGCCAAGTCGACGGACGCCGAGTGCCCCACGGGCTTTTGCCACAAAGCTGACGTTGTCAGTGACGCCATCCAGCGCTTCGCCTGTACGAAAGACCAAGGCGTAGGTTGAGCGGTAGTAAGCATTGGTTGTGGCTACCTGCCCGAATCGCTGCGGCACGCCCATCATGATGTCGCAGCGAAAGTCCTGCCCGGGCAGTTTGTACTTAATCGTGTTTCGAACAAACGCCAGACGCTGGGGGAATGAGAAATATTCCACCGGCACGCCCAACTGCTGTCCAAAGAGTTCGGCCAGCTTGTTTTCAATACCTTCAAACTTGTCGTTGGAAAACGGCAGGTTGTTAGGGTCCTGGCAAACACGCAATACTTCTGGCGTCTTGTACTCCGAGTCTGCTTGCGCCGTAATCGGCAAAGCCAGGCCGCTGGCGATCAAAGCTGTGGCTGCGAGCACTTGATAGCGGCGGCGGGGAAGGAAAGAGGCGACAAGGCGGTGACTCATAAGGTAATCCAAACAAAAGTGACAAGAGGTGGGTTTAAGGCATCTTTTTTGGTTTTGCCTTCGTGAGGGCACCGTCCGAGCGGGCTTTCAGGTAGGCATATAGTTGATCCATGTTAGCCATGACTTTCTTACTGTTTCCAAAGCTCTGCATGCCCTTTTGCACGCGGCCATCTCTAACGGTCACAACGAACTCTTCTTTCGTCAGCGTTTTCATACTCTCTATAAGTGACGGGCCCACGAGGCCTTGCTGATTCGCCCCATGGCATCGGTCGCAAGCGGCCGCGCGCCAGGTTTTGAATCCATCAAAAGTCCCTTTGTCGACGTAGATGCCGTCTTTGACGGTGTACAAATCGGTTTTGACTTCATCGGCGTGCACGGTCGTGCCAACCGAAGTCGCAAACAGAAAAACGGCTATTGGTGCGAGTAGCTTAATTTGCATGGAATCCTCATGAATCGCTGACGGGGGTAGAAACTCGTGACCGAGATCACTCAGGTCCTTGGCGCCATCATCGTAAATCTACTGAACTAAAAAAGAAAATGGGCAGCTCTGAGACGATGGATAGTCGTCCTGTCGCTGCCCAAGCAGTGCTCTTACTTGACTTGTTGTTACACCACGGCCAGCACGCTTTCCCTACTTGGAGAGCACCGGCCGTGGCACACAGCCTATGGGCTGTGACAAACTACTTAGTTGGGAATCGCGAAGATCGTCAGTGAGCCACCGAGTTCGGTGTGCTTCTGAAGGTCACGGTAACCGCCCACCGCGCCAAGACCGTCGGTGTCTTTTTCCAGACCGGCTGCCATGCCGATTCCGGCCCAGCCGCCTATGCCTGAGAACACGCCCATGTACTGCTTACCTTTGTGCAAGTAGGTGAACACGTTGCCGATGATGCCAGACGGTGTTTTGAACTTGTACAACTCTTTGTTGATGTTCTTAGCGTCAACACACTTGAAATAACCCTCAAGCGTACCGAAGCAAGACAACCCGCCTGCGGTGTTCAAAGAACCACTCCAAACGGAGAAGGGCTCAGCTTTGCTTTGAACAATCTTGCCTTCGCCGGCATCCCACGCAATGAAGTTACCCATGCCGCCGTGGCTGTTAGGCGCTGGGAACATTGACAGGGTGGCACCCACGTATGGCTGGCCAGCGGTGTACTCAACCTCAAACGGCTCATAGTCCATGCAGACGTGGTTGGTTGGTACATAGAACAGGCCTGTGTTCGGGTCGAAAGAAGCAGGCTGCTGATCTTTCGTACCTAGTGCTGCCGGACAGATACCTTTGGTGTTGACGTCAGGGCCATTTTGCGCGGTCGAATACTTCGCAACAACCTGCGGACGACCGCTGTTCATGTCAATGTTGGTTGCCCAGTTAACGACTGGATCGTACTTTTCTGCGACCAACAGTTCGCCGGTTTCCCGGTTCATGGTGTAGGCAAAGCCGTTGCGGTCAAAGTGAACCAATGCTTTGGTTTTTTCACCTTTGACTGGGATGTCGGCAAGGATCATCTCGTTAACACCGTCGAAGTCCCACTCGTCGAATGGCGTCATTTGATAGACCCACTTGGCCATACCGGTATCAACGTCACGGGCAAAAATAGTCATGGACCATTTGTTGTCACCTGGACGTTGTGACGGATTCCATGTGGAAGGGTTGCCCGTACCGTAGTACATCAGATTCAGGTCTTTATCGTAGCTGAACCAGCCCCAGGTAGTGCCGCCGCCGATCTTCCACTGATCGCCTTTCCAGGTCTTCAATGACGAGTCTTTGCCGACTGGCTGCATTTTGCCGTCTGTCCAGGTCATTGTCTTGTCTGGGTCGATTAGCATTTCGTCGTCGGGACCAACGCTGTAACCCTTCCAGACCGGCTCGCCCGTGTTGATGTCATAGGCCGCAATAAAGCCCCGAACACCCCATTCACCACCCGAGATACCGGTAATGACCTTGTCTTTGAAGATGTGTGGTGCATTGGTGTTAACCGCGCCCAGTTTCGGATCACCATTAACGACCGACCACAGGATTTTGCCGTCCTTGGCGTCAAGTGCCTCAAGCACACTGTCGGCACGCTGCAGGAAGATCTTGCCTTCGGCATAAGCAAGTCCACGGTAAACCGTGTCACAGCACATCTGCGGAATAACGGCAGGGTCCTGCTTGGGCGTGTACTTCCAGACAATCTGCTGCGTATCCAGGTCAATCGCGAAGACGCGATTGGGGAACGGTGAATGTAAGTACATCATGCCGTCGATCACGAGCGGCGAACCCTCATGGCCACGTAGCACGCCGGTAGAGAAGGTCCAGGCAACCTGCAGATCTTTCGCGTTTGACCGATCAATCTGATCCAGTTTGCTGTAGCGCTGGTTGTACATGTCGCCAGCCTGCATGGCCCAGTTGCCAGGGTTGGCTATGTTCTTTTCAACATCTTCATTGGCTGACGCAAGGGAGGGCACCAAAAAGCTGCCTGCGATTGCCAATGCGATAGACGACGATTTGACTTTCATCATTTGTCCCCACTGCATCGTTGGTCTCCGATTCTGTACTGAGAAATCCGTACTGAAAACTTACCGAGTTATTTCGGTGGCGATCAGTATATGCCCACTTTTAATGAACGCAAGACGTTGGGGAGGGAGATCAATCCGTTTATTGACTGTTTGAAAGTCGGCTAGCGTCGCCCCGAAAATGTCCTGGAGCGCCTAGCCTGCTTCGCGTTTGGCATAAAGGGTTAGCGAGTCACTCGTGAGCGATTGTTATTGTTGTGTCGCACCATTACAGACTGAAACGCATGCGACTGGGCAGTCATTTTGTCGTTTCCGCAGTCACGTAGGACTGAATCGCTTTCTCTGAAATGCAAGGGTGCACTTACATAACAAGCGTTCGATAAGACTGAGCCTGATCGCAGCGAGGTTGATGCATTATCGCTTAGAAGTGCATGCACTATTGGCTGGTGACGACAGGGCTGTCCGTGACCGCCAAAATCGTGAAGGCAATTTTTAAGGTGACCGGGGAGGTGGCGTGACGGAATCAGTACTGGCAGATCTTCAGCAAACTGTGCTTAAAGTCGAAGAGCAAATCAATACGGTGGTACTGGGACAGGATGAAGTCATCAGGCAATGCCTAATTTGTTTGCTGGCGCGTGGCCACGTGTTGCTTGAGGGCGATGTCGGCGTCGGGAAAACGACGCTGCTCAGAGCGCTGGCGCGAGCACTTGGAGGTGGTTTTTCGCGCATGGAAGGCAGTATTGACATGACTCCAGCCGATCTGCTCTATCACACCTATATTTCGGCCGAAGGGCGACCACAGGTTGAACCTGGCCCTTTACTGAGCCACGCTGAAGAGCTTTCGGTCTTTTTCTTCAATGAAATCAATCGGGCGAGGCCCCAGGTTCAGGCGCTCTTGCTGCGCGCCATGGCCGAGCGCAGTGTGAGCGCTTTTAACCGTGACTACGCACTGCCCCATATGACCACTTTTGCCGACCGCAACCGGGTCGAAAAAGGCGAGACATTTGAGCTGGCTGCTGCCACCCGCGACCGCTTCATGATGGAACTCAAGGTTGAAGTGCCCGCCGATGATGCGACCCGAATGACGCTTTTGTTAGACCCGCGGTTCCATGATGTCGATCAGTTAATCGGTGGCATATCACCCGCCAGCCTTTCGTACGCTTTGTTGTCTGAAGTGGCGCCGGTGATTCAAAAAAACGTGAAAGCCTCAGATGCGATCGGTGAGTACTGTCTTGGATTAATGAATGCGACGAGCGACCCATCGCGCTTTGGCATCAAGCTTGATGACCTTGACTCTGATGATCTTGTGATCGCGGGAGCAAGCCCGCGCGGCATGAGTCTGCTGCTGCGCGCCGCGCGTGCTCGTGCGTTCATTGAAGCGCGCGATTACCTCGTGCCGGAAGACATTCGTGCCGTGTTTGCTGACGCGATGACTCATCGGATCTTTTTTAATCCGGTTATGAGCTTTCAGACCCCCAATCTTGCGGCAAGGTTTGTCACCGAGGTTTTGAATCGGGTGGGAGCGCCCTGAGTGTCGGCGGAGACTTTCGATTATCGAGTGCAGTGGCCTTCGGGGCAGCGCCGCCAGGGTGAACATCGCTCGGCGAATTCTGGCGAATCAGGGGCTTATCGGGGCGATCGATTGCTGCGCGAGGTTCGCGATGCCAGGCAATTGTCGCTTCGGTCGACCTTGAGAGATCCATTTGAGCGGCTTTGGGTCCGAGAGTATCTGCACACTGCAACACTTGATCTGTGGGTATGGGTTGATGCGTCAGCATCGATGCGATCTGGCGGGATGTCGGGCATGGTGAGTGGCGTCGAGACTGCGGCCGGCCTGATTCGCGCGGCAGCCTTGAGTGCTCGTGCCGTCGGTGACCGACTGGGCATTTATTGCGCTGACGACACGCCGATTGAGACCTGTTGCGCGCCGCCAAGCCGGCTCGCAGCGCAGTCAGTCGCGATGAGTCAGAAGATTCAGGCGCTGGCTGATGCGCCGGGGCGCTCAGACGGTTCCGGCACAGCTGTTCGCATGGCAAGCAGTGCGAACGGCTTGCTTGCCGGCGCGGGAGCGCTTGGCACAAGCCGCTCGCTGGTATTCCTGGTTTCCGATTTTCATCCAGAACGCACGAATTGGCGCCTCGTCATGCAGTCGCTCGTGATGCATGATGTCGTGCCGATCGTGATCTGGAACCTGCCCGGCGCACTGGCTGGTCGTCAGACTGGCCTCATGTCACTGCAGGATGCCGAGACCGGGCGTGACAGGATGGTCTGGATGCGCGACTCCCTGCGTCAACGGATGATAAAACAGCTGGATGAGCACTTCGACTCAGTGGAGCGGCTGTGCCGCTCGCATGGTCGCCGGGCTGTTCACTTGTATGACGGTTTTGAGCCGCTTGCACTGACGCGCTATTTTCTGGGGGCCCATCAGGTCGAACGGCCTGCCCACTATCTCAGTCAGTTGAGCCAGTTGAGTCGGTAGTACAGAGCGACCAGCAGCAGCGCGACCGCGGCCAGCAGACGCCTGGCATTGAGATCTGACAGCCCAGGCATGACCAGGACCTGCTCAAGCCCTTTCATGAGGGCGTCAGGCGAATGAAGGCGAACATAGCTCGATGCCGTTTCTGACGCCAAAAGTTGCAAATACGGCTCCCTGAGCGCAGAAAGATGTTCGGTGCCCGGTGTGCCTCCGACGCGCAGATCAGGTTTAGTGCCGTCGTCCAGTTCAACCATTTTTTCACCGACGGCGCTGCCACCACGCCCTTGCTGATACCGGTCGATTTGCATCACTTCATCAGCTTTCCAAAAACCAAGCGGCTGCCCGCTCGGGGCTGTCTTTGGAATCGGTGCCGGACGATCGCCGCCTATTCCGACCATTAAAGCCTCGCCTCTACCCGTTGGCTCGTTGTAGATTGGTCTGTGAAGTGGGCTCACGGGCGGCGCCTCATGTCCATCGCTCAAGAAAACGATGGCCGGTTTTTCGTCGAGCCCCGCCGCAATCTTGAGCGAGGCGTACCAGGCTTTGGCAACTTCGCTGTTGCCGTGCCACGCCATCGCCGGACCAATGAAGCGAATGGACTGGCGAATTTCAAGACGGTTCTTGCAAACCTCAATCGGGGCCATCAGCAACAGGGCTCTATGAGCGGAAAAAATACCAGTCCCGAGTGCGGTACCGCAGGGTAATTCGTCAACCGCAGCCAATGCGGCTTGCCGAGCCATTTCAAGCCTTGTGACCGGCTCGCCATCAATTGCCACATCTTCAACATTCATGCTCTGGGTGATGTCAAACATCAGGATCGCGCCAGCCCCTTGCGCCACAACAAGCTTTTGCTCCGGCCACCAGAGGGCAGCCGCGCAAGTCAATGCTGCCAGCCATAGGGAGAACAGCCTGAGGCGACTCATGGCAACCCTGGCGAAAAGCCGCGCATGGTAGTGATCGCGCGCTCTGCATCATTGGGCGGGCTCAAGCCCTCTGGCTCGGCAACCGGGTCTGGCACCAGGAGCAGGGCGCGTGACAGGTTGTAGCGAACCGCGTTGTCGTAAGGCCGATCACGCAACAACTGACGGTATATCTGTTTGGCTACTTCAATAAGCGGCAGAGCACGCCCGCGTTCGTCATTGGCAATCAGGCTGAAGGCTTCGCGCATATTCAGATTCGCGGCGTTGTAACGGGCGACATGGATGGTTTGCGCATCAGGTCTTGCAGATTCGACTGCTTGATAGATTTTGAGCGCAGGCTCGAATTGCTGCTCCCTCGTCAGGTAAATCGCATGGGCAATCCTGACAGCGGCGCTGGTCTGCGCAGGTGGGTTTTCTCCGGCTAACGCGCTGTCTACCTGAGCTTGTTGTCGGTCGGCAGTCCGCACCTGCCAGGCTGCATAGACGGCGAATATGGCCACGACAACAACAAGCGCGCCGATTAGTTTATCGACGACGTAGCGGCGCGGCATCAAACGATTCATGCTGTGATCCGTCTTGCCGATCGGTCAAGCCAGGTCATTAACATCGCGAGCAGGCCCGCCACGGCGAGTGCCCCTGTGAGGAGCGGTTCAGTCAATTCCTGAACCGGCCGCATTTCGTTGTATCGGATCGGCCGGTCTTCAAGCGCTTTGATGTCGTCAATCGCCGCCTGCATCTCTGCCGGGCTCTCAGCTTCGTAAGCATGGTATTGCGCACCCGTTGACTGAAAATACCGATGTAGAAAGTGCTCAGGCACTGAGTCTCGTTCTGCCTCGGTGAGTTCTTCTTCTGGCAACAGGCCCGGGCTGCGAAATGAGCGCAGGTAAATCCAGTACAAGCCAACCCGAGTGCGAGTGATGAGCTTATTCAATTGCTGGCGCGTTTGAACGTCCAGCTTGGCGCCGCCGTCTGATACCAGCAAGATGGCTCTTGGGCCGATAAAGGGCTGCTTTTCAAACATGCTTAGCGCGTCATGCAAGGCCTGTCCCAGTTCGGTCTCTGAAATGCCGCGTCCCGTCTGGCTCGCCGCTATAGCGGCCTGAATCACATCATGCTCACGCGTGAAATGGCTCACCGGCATGGGGCGCGTGCTGAACAGCACAAACGAGAAGTGGTCATCGGGCCTGGCGCTCACAAACTGGCTGAGCACACGTTGCGCCACTTTGCCTTTCTTCTCGTGTTGGGAACTGCGCCAATCAATTGTGGTGTCACGAGGTACGAGGCGTTGATCCATGCTGCGGCTGCGATCAAGCACGATGGCAATTTCGGCGCCTCGACTCACATGCTGATAAGGCTGAGCTTTCAAGTGCAAGCCAGCCAGTGTCAAAACCAAAGCGCTGATCAGGATAACGCCAAGCAGGCGCAACACTCTCGACAACCAACGCGAAACCGGATCGACGGGCACAAGCGCCAGACTGGGTAAGACGGCATAGCCCGTTGGGCGGTTAAAGAATGGCAGTACAACCAAAACCATGAGCAATAGCAGCCAGGGATGATGTACGCCTAAACGAACGGCCTCCATCAACTCAGCTTCCT
Organism: Burkholderiaceae bacterium; assembly: GCA_045106815.1. Classification (GTDB taxonomy): domain Bacteria; phylum Pseudomonadota; class Gammaproteobacteria; order Burkholderiales; family Burkholderiaceae_E; genus JAUIAI01. The sequence continues at coordinate 101,123 of JBGCFG010000057.1, forward strand.
TTCAATACGCGCGAGCTCATCGGCCAGCGCGCGTAGCCGGTTAAGCTCAATTCGATTTTGTTGATCGTGATTGCCTACATCAGATTCTACTATTTCGGATTGATTGAAAAATTGCTCGCGGGAGCTTCTGAAGAACGTTTGAATGTCGTCGGCCAGTTCGCCATACGCGGGATGGGTCTCGACAAAGTGCGGCACATCGTCGCTTAGCACGGTGCGACTGGCTGTTTTATCAAACGCGCGATGCAGAGACTGATAGGCCTGAGGAAGGCCTTGCTCATTTCTCAAAGTGGTACTGGCCCGCACGAAAGGCGTCTGTCGATCAGGCCTTAGCCGCCACCATGTTCTGGCGAGCAGAAAGCCACCCAGACACACCGCCGCTACCGTCATCATCCAAAAGAGTCTTAGCCACAAATCGCGATCTGGCAAGGGCACCAGAGCATCGGCCTGCAAATCGCCGAGGCCTATTCGTTGAAACGGGCGTTCGCCCAAAATAGGCGAGACACTGACTGGCGTAGCGTCCAGACGGGCAAGCATTTCGCTTGACGCGTTGCCCGTTGATGAGTCGGGCGCCAGTAGGCGCAACACCGGAAGCTCAACCAGTGTCACAGAGGCGCCAGCGCCAGTGATCTGATAGACCAGGGTGAGTCGCTTTGCATCGCCGTGCTGATCATCCAAACGCTTAACCTCAACCGATCTGAGGCTTAGCCATGGGGTGATGGGCCCTGGCTCTGGCAACTTATCTGTCGCAAACGTCAGGGCGGCCCCGCGTAGTGTGATGTGACGGGCAACCAGGTCGCCGATCTGTAGGCCGAAAGGGCGATCGACTAGCTGGACGGCTTCGCGTTGTAGAACGGGGCTGGCCTTCGATTGTGCCGCTGATTGTGCCTGTGCGTTCTCTATCGAAACCGGCGCAAGCATTGCAAGCAGCGCGACTAGCATCACGCCGGAAATCGCCAGGTGGCAGCATTTTGCGCGCCGAAATGCCGACCAGTCACGATTGAAAACAAATCGTAAGCGCTGCCCGCGCCCGGCAATGGCTGAACTGCCAGCCAGTACCAAACCCGTGCGCTTACTCACGGCCCATCCGGATCAGTGAAGCGGCTTTACTGAGCCGTCTTGAGCGGCGAAGGCGGATTTTCCGCTGGGCACTTCGCGGTCAATCGTGACACCAACCTGTCTGGCGCCAGGCACGATGGAGCCTTTGGCCACCCGCATCTTGATCCGGCTGACCTCAAATCGCTCTTCAATGCGATCGCACAGGTGTTGAACAAGTCTTTCGAGTAGGGTGAATGAGGACTTGGCCAATTCGTGTCTGATCAACTCGGCAACGGCCGCATAGTCAACCGTATCCTTGAGGATGTCGCTGTGAAAGGCTTTGTCGCTCGGCAGGCCTATTTCGAGGCTAATCACGAGAAGCTGGGCCTTCTTGCGCTCTTCTTCGTAGGCACCGACGACCGTTTCGACCTCAAGGTCCTCGATAAAAATTGATTGCATGCCTTTCCTTGGATCAAGCGTATGGTCGAAAATAGTGCTGGATGAGCGCGTGTTTGAGCGTCCGACCATACCAGAAGCAGCGACCGACTCGAAATCGGCAACGGCAAGGGTAAATGCTGGCGAATTCCTAACCTCACCTGACCGATGATGGATCGGAAACGGCGGAAAATGCACAACACTCGGCCGATCTGACATTAAACAGTTTGCGGCTTTGGGCTACTCTTACACACACCCAAAAAAGGGTGCGGCTAAAGCGCACCTATTCGACGACAGCGGAGACACCATGGTGGCGACAAAGTGACAACGACCCAAGTTCAGCGGGTCACCTTTCGCGACAAGGCAGGCTATGGCAAAGGCCGAAAGTCGTCGGCCGAGATGCGAGCGCATGTGGCGGCGCTCATTGCTGGCTTACCGCGTCGTAAAGATATGCTGATTGAGTGCCTGCACCGGCTTCAGGACCACGACCGCTGCCTGTCGGCCGCTGCACTGGTTGCCCTGGCCGACGAGATGCGGCTTTCACAGGCAGAGGTGTTTGAAGTGGCGACCTTCTATCATCACTTCGATGTGGTGAAAGAGGGCGAACCTGCGCCTCCCATGCTCACCGTTCGGGTCTGTGACTCTCTGAGTTGCGAAATGGCTGGCGCCCAGGATTTGCTAGACCGACTGCCCGCGTTGCTGGGCACGGAAGTCAGAGTCCAGCCGGTTCCTTGTGTGGGCAGGTGTGACAGTGCGCCGGTGGTCATCGTCGGTCAAAAGCCTGTTGCGCATGCCAGCACCGAGGCTGTGAGTAACGCAGTTGCATCGGGCGATAGTGGCTGCCCCATGCCGGAGGGGCCCGGCCTTATTGAGGCTGTCAAAGCCGGTACGTACGAAACGCTTGGCCGCTTGTTGGTCGAATCACCCGACAAAGAATCGATTTTTTCGCGGCTGGAATCCTCCGGCTTACGAGGGCTGGGTGGTGCTGGATTTCCAGCTGGCCGCAAGTGGCGCATCGTGTCAGGCTTTGAAGGCGAAAGGACCCTTGTCGTGAATGCCGACGAAGGCGAGCCAGGCACATTCAAAGATCGCGTCTACCTGGAAGCCGACCCGCATCGATTTCTTGAGGGCATGCTGATTGCGGCTTGGGCGGTTGGTTGCAGTGAGTGTTATATCTATTTACGAGACGAATATGCGGGCGTTCGTGCGCTGCTAGAGCGCGAGATTGCAGCACTGACAAATGAGCCGCCGGCGGGAATCGCTCAGTGGCAATTGCCCGCTATCCATCTTCGGCGCGGTGCGGGAGCTTATATCTGCGGCGAGGAGAGTGGCCTGATCGAATCGATTGAAGGTCGCCGCGGCATGCCCAGACTCAGGCCGCCATACATTGCCGAGGTTGGCTTGTTTGGTCGCCCAACGTTGGCTCACAATGTTGAGACGCTCTACTGGATTGCGCCCATTCTGCGTGACGGACCGGATTCGTTCGCAAGCCACGGGCGTAGGGGCCGGCAAGGCCTGCGCAGCTTTTCAGTATCGGGTCGCGTGCGCGAGCCCGGTGTCAAACTGGCACCCGCGGGCATCAGCGTTCGGGAACTCATTGATGAGTATTGCGGCGGGATGTTGCCTGGCCATGAGTTGTATGCCTATTTGCCAGGCGGCGCATCAGGCGGCATCTTGCCCGCTTCGTTGGCAGATGAGCCGCTTGACTTTGATACCTTACAAAAACATGGTTGTTTCATCGGCTCAGCAGCGGTCATTGTCTTGTCTTCGCAGGATCGTGTGCGCGATGCCGCGCTTAACCTCATGCAGTTCTTTCGCCATGAGAGTTGCGGGCAGTGCACTCCCTGTCGCGTAGGCACAGCCAAGGCTGTCGAATTGATGCAGGCCGAGCACTGGGACACATCATTGCTCGGTGAACTCTCCGACACCATGATTGATGCGTCAATTTGCGGACTCGGGCAAGCGGCGCCAAATCCGGTGCAATCCGTGGTTCGGTTCTTTCCTCAAGAGGTGAAGGCATGAATGCGCCGACCGACAAAGCCGTTGCGGCATTAGTTGAATTTGAGCTGAACGGCCAATCCGTTCTCGCCGGCGCGGACGAAACGCTGCTGCAGGCAGCGGCTCGCGCCGGGGTTGAGATTCCTCATCTTTGCTACAGCGATGGCTTAAGACCTGACGGCAACTGTCGGGCGTGTGTCGTTGAAGTGGAAGGTGAGCGAGTGCTGGCACCTTCCTGCTGCCGGTACCCCACCCAAGGCATGAAGGTCAGTACCGAGAGCGATCGAGCCCTTAAGTCTCAGCGAATGGTGCTTGAACTCCTGGTGAGTGATGCACCCGATGCCGGCTATCGTGATGACTCTGAGTTATCCCAGTGGGCTGACTGGATAGCGGAAAAGACTGGCGAGCCGATTGGTCGGCGCTTTGAACCTCGTCAACAACCTGCGGCCGACTCGTCTCATCCGGCCATGGCCGTAAATCTTGACGCCTGCATTCAATGCGGCCGCTGTGTGCGTGCGTGCCGCGAAGAGCAGGTCAACGATGTGATTGGTTACGCCTGGCGCGGCGATCACGCAAAGATTGTTTTCGATCTTGACGATCCGATGGGCGAATCGACCTGTGTGGCCTGCGGCGAATGCGTTCAGGCTTGTCCCACAGGTGCCTTGATGCCGAAGGTGCCCGGTACCGACGAGATCGCAGCCCGTGACACGGGCAAACAGATCGACTCTCTTTGCCCATTTTGCGGCGTGGGCTGTCAGCTGACCTATCACGTCGCCGACAATCAGATTGTGCATGTGGAAGGCCGTGATGGACCGGCTAATCATGGACGGCTTTGCGTTAAGGGGCGGTTCGGGTTTGACTACGCCAGCAGCGAAGAACGACTGACGGTGCCTCTCATCAGGCGCGAAGGCGCAGTCAAGCAAGCTGACTTCGATCGAATTCCGGAGAACTGGCGGGATCAGTTTCGTGAGGCGTCCTGGGAAGAGGCGCTGGATCTTGCTGGTCTGAGTCTTGCCCGCATTCGGGACGAAGTTGGTCCGCAGGCGCTTGCCGGTTTTGGTTCTGCCAAGGGCAGTAACGAAGAAGCTTACTTGTTTCAGAAGCTGGTTCGTACCGGTTTTCAATCGAACAATGTCGATCACTGTACGCGTCTTTGCCATGCTTCGTCCGTTGCGGCGTTGCTCGAGGGGCTCGGGTCTGGGGCGGTTTCCAATCCAGTGAGCGATGTGCTCAAGGCTGAAGTGGTTTTTATAATTGGTGCCAACCCAACTACCAATCATCCGGTTGCAGCGACATTCATCAAGAATGCGGTCAAGCGGGGCGCCAAGCTGGTGATTGCAGACCCGCGACGTACCGATCTAGCCCGTCATGCAAGCCATGTCTTGCAATTCAAGTCAGGCACTGATGTGGCCATGCTGAACGCTTTGCTGCATGTGATCGTCGCCGAGAATCTGGTGGATGAATCATTCGTGGCCGAACGTTGTGAAGCGTTTGAAGAGATTCGCGATAACGTGGCGGCGTTTTCGCCTGAAAAGATGGCGCCGATTTGTGGTATCGACGCGGACGAAATTCGAGCGGTGGCCCGGCTCTATGCACAAAGCAAAGGCTCCATGATTCTCTGGGGCATGGGCATTAGCCAGCATGTGCATGGCACTGACAACGCCCGTTGTTTGATCGCCATGGCGATGCTGACAGGCCAGATCGGCAAACCTGGGAGCGGTCTGCATCCGCTGCGTGGCCAGAACAATGTTCAGGGCGCGTCAGACGCGGGGCTGATTCCCATGGTGTTGCCTGACTATCAGTCGGTTGGCGATGCTTCGGTGCGAGAGCGGTTTGAGAAGGTATGGGCAACGAGCATTGATCCGGAACCAGGGCTGACCGTGGTTGAGATTTTGCAAGCTGTCGCGCAGCGCAGGATTTTGGGGATGTACATCATGGGCGAGAACCCGGCGATGTCAGACCCGGATCTTCAGCATGCGCGCGAGGCGCTGGCGAGTCTGGATATGCTGGTGGTACAAGACATTTTTCCCACTGAAACAGCCATGCTTGCCGATGTGATTCTGCCTGCGTCAGCGTTTGCCGAAAAAGATGGCAGCTTCACTAACACTGACCGAATGGTTCAGCGTGGCCGGGCCGCTCTCGCGCCGCCAGGGCAGGCGAAGCAGGATCTCTGGATCATCGGTGAACTGGCTAAAAGGCTCGGCGTCGCATGGCAGTATGAGTCAACGGGCGATGTCTTTGAAGAGATGCGCCAGATGATGCCCTCAATTGCCGGTATCTCCTGGGAGCGGCTGTCGGCGCAGGGCAGCATTACCTATCCGTGCGAAAGCGATGACGACCCGGGGCAACCTGTGGTGTTCATTGACCGTTTCCCAACGACCAGCGGGCGCGCGGCGCTCAAGCCCGCGCAGTTAATCGCGCCTGATGAGCGACCTGACACGGGATTTCCGTTCGTTTTGATTACTGGTCGGCAACTGGAACATTGGCATACCGGCTCAATGACTCGACGCGCGGCAGTGCTGGATGCGATTGAGCCACGCGCCACGGCCACGATGAATGGCGCCGACATGGATGCGCTGGGCCTGGCCGCAGGTGACATGGCCAGAATTACTTCCAGACGCGGTGAGATCGAAATTAGTATCCGACGTGATGATGGCTTAGGTGTCGGCAGCATTTTTGTACCCTTCGCCTATGCGGAAGCCGCGGCGAACCGGTTGACCAATCCAGCACTTGATCCGTTCGGCAAGATTCCAGAGTTCAAGTTTGCGGCCGCCCGGGTCGAGCGCTTGGCCGATTCGTCCGACTCGTAAAAGGAAAGCATGTGGCAGTTGAATTTCTGGTTGATAAGAGCGCCATCAGAAACATTGAGGCGCACGAGTTTGGGTTGACGCCTCTTGCTGCCGGCCAAATCCGGCTGGCCATCTCGCGGGTTGCGTTGACCGCCAATAATGTGACTTATGCGGCGAGTGGCGACGCGCTGCGCTATTGGCAGTTCTTTCCGACATCAACGGTGCGAGCAGGCGGTGATAATCCGGCTGACGACGCGGTTGATAAAGGGCTTGTGCCTGTTTGGGGACTAGCCACCATTGTTGAGTCAACCGTTAGCGAGTTGCCTGTTGGTGAGCAGGTGTATGGCTTTTGGCCGCTGGCGAGTCACCTGGACATCTTGCCAGAGCGCATCACTGATAGCGGCTTTGTCGATGCTGCGCAGCACCGCCAGGATCTCCCAGAAATCTATAATGCCTATGTGCGCCTGGCCGGACCGATGGCAGCACTGGACGCCGATATGCGGGCCCGGCTCGCGCTACTCTTTCCGCTATACATCACATCGTTTTTGCTTGATGACTTTTTGCAGGAGTCTGTTTGGTTTGGCGCGGACGAACTCGTTCTGACAAGTGCCTCAAGCAAGACCGCTATTGGCCTGGCCAAGCTGACTGCCCAACGTGAGAATCGTCCGCGGGTGATTGGCCTGACGAGTTCCGGCAATCAGGCCTTTGTTCAATCGCTCGGATGTTACGACGCTGTTGTGTTGTATGACGAGATTGATCAGCGACTCGGTTCAAACACGGCCATGATGGTCGATCTTGCAGGCAACACAGCGGTTAGGGCCTGCATGCACCAACGGTACGCGGAAAAACTGCTCTATAGCTGCGCCGTTGGCACGAGCCACTGGGATCAATTCAAGCCCACAGAGCCCGTACCGGTTGGTCCGAAGCCTGTGTTTTTTTTCGCGCCGGCGCAGGCCAAGAAGCGGCGTCAGGAATGGGGCGGTGACAAGCTAAGGCAGGTGATGTTTGAGTGCTGGCATCAGATGGCGCTTGACAGCAAGACCTGGCTAAGCGTTCGCTCCGTCAGCGGCGAGCGCGATATTGCACTGGCCTGGGATGGCGTCGCTCAGGGCAGGGCAACACCCGCCGAAGGCATCATGCTTGAGTTGCAGTCATAAGCTGAGCGTTCGAACTGGCCGCTCGCATCTGTCATGCGCGCGTGGTTGGCAGTTTGTCTGCTTCCAGTGCAGCGATGACTTTGTTCAGGTGGGCCTGCCCCCTGATGCTCAGCACTAATTCCACTTTGACATATCGCACCGGCAAATCAGCAAATGCACGCTGATGCGAAACCTGCTCGATATTGGCACCGACCTCACCCACAATACGCGCAATGCGGGCGAGGGAACCCGGTGAGTCTGGCGCACTGACATGAAGCCGGGCAAGGCGGCTACTGTGCGCGAGCTGGCGCTGCACGATATCCGAAAGCGTTAGCGCATCAATATTGCCGCCGCACAACACCATGCCAACCCGTTTGCCTGCAAACAGATCCGGATGGGCGAAGATCGCCGCCAGCCCCGCCGCGCCAGCGCCCTCAGCGACTGTTTTCTCGATATCAAGCAGCGTGAGAATGGCCCGCTCAATCTGAGCCTCGGTCACCAGCAGCATCTCATCGACAAGGCTCGAAATGACGGGCATGGTGAGTTCGCCGGGATACTCAACGGCGATCCCTTCAGCAAGGGTTGGCCCGCCTGGTAACGAGGGGTTAGGTGGTAAAACGCGACTACGTGCCTTGCTCCACTCAATGGCCGCCGCGCAAAAGTGATCAGACTGCACGCCTACCACGCTGATATCAGGTTTGATCGCTTTGGCAGCCACAGCAATGCCGCTGATCATGCCACCGCCACCTACAGGCACTACCAGCGTGTCCAGATCGGGGTGGGCGGTGAGCATCTCAAGTGCAATCGTGCCTTGTCCCGCGATGACGGCTTCATCATCGTAAGGATGCACGATCGTCATGCCTCGTTCGGCAGCGATGCTCAGCATAGCCTCGCGGGCCTGACCAAATGAGTCGCCCTCCAGCACAACATGGGCACCGAATCGCTCTGTGTTTTCAACCTTCACGAATGGCGTGAAGCGCGGCATGACGATCGTGGCCGGAATGTTCAACCGATTGCAATGATAGGCAACACCTTGCGCGTGATTGCCGGCGGATACTGCAATGACGCCTAGTTGGGCTTCACCGTCGGTAAGCGTTAACAGGCGGTTTGCTGCGCCGCGCTCTTTGAACGACGCGGTGAACTGCAGATTCTCAAACTTTAGAAAGAGTTCGCACTGCGTCATCGTTGACAAAGTGCGCGAGCGTTTGCAAGGTGTGTCGAGAATCTGCTCGCGAATGCGGTCATGTGCAGCGCGAATTGTTTCGACCGTGATCACGGGCTAACCGGTGTGTTCGATTACCAACTCAGGACACGATGCGCAGAAAGTCGATCGCGTAGTCCAGGGTGATCGTACGCCCGGCGGAGGGATCGAGAATCAGACCGGAAAATCTTGCCGACGGCCGGACGCCACCGCTGGTAGGCAAGGTCCCGCAAAAGACCATCGTGCCTGGCTCAAGACCAATCCCCATCTGGACCTGCATCTGCTCAAGTAAAGTATCCAGAGGCAGAATCTCTGCGAGAGAGCCTTGTTGGTAGGCGACCCGATCACCTCGATCACTGATCCAGCTCTTGAGCAGCATGGTGTCGGCATGGCTGCGTACTTCGTCCCAGCGCCAGGCCGTCTGGGCAACCGGCTTGCCGCAAAGCTGCTTGGCCAATGCAATGCCAGCTCTTTCAATGTCACGGTCTGTGTGGTCGGATCCGACCGTTAACCAGATGCCATCTTCGGCCGCAAACAAAACCGGCTCGATTTCACCCGTACTCGCAGGGCCCAGCACTTGCATTGACGGACCCTGGGAAACCAACTCGGCCGAAACCCGGTAAAAGGTTGGCGTAGCCGAAGGTGGCGGAATGCCCAGGGCTTTTAGCTCCTCAACATGTTTTTGCACTGAATTCGTATCACGGCCGGTCCAACCGGCAATGATGACTTGGCTAATATCGACTTGTCGGTTCTCGATGCGAGACTGCTGTCGACATTCAAACTGGAGTTGAGGCATTTCGGGCGATGGTCCGAGGGTCTGAGAAGGAAGATTAAGGCTTAGGCGCAGGTGAGGCAAGCTAGACACCTGCAAATGTCACCCAAATTTAACATCGTGACATCAGCATTGGGTCGGCCCTACGCAGGGGAGCCGCTGTGTTAGCGAATAAAGTCTTCGCCAAAATTGGGTTGATCTTGAGTTGGTCTGTTGGAGCCCGGAAAACTAACCCCGGGCTCGGGTCTTATGGCGTGATAATGACTTTGCCGGTGACCTTGCGGTTCATCATGTCTTCAATGGCATTGGCGCCCTTGGCCAAGGGGTAATGGGCTGAGATATGGGGGCGCAGTTTGCCGGACGCTACCATCGGAAACATCGTCTGCAGATCTTTCGAAAAGTTTGCGTGCTCGCGGGCAACGTAGTCTCCCCAAAAGACACCAACGATAGAAGCACCCTTCAAGAGAGCCAGGTTGAGAGGCAGACGGGGAATCTCACCTTGGGCGAAGCCGATCACCAGATAACGCCCACGCCAACCGATGCTGCGAAATGCCGGCTCGGCCATATCGCCACCGACAGGGTCATAAATGACGTCAGGGCCTTTGCCGTCACTGGCGGCTTTTATGGCGTCTCTCAGTTTTTCAGTCGAGTAATTAATCAAAACATCAGCGCCATGTTCCTTGCACACGGCCAGCTTTTCGTCTGTAGACGCGGCGGCAATGACTTTTGCGCCCAACGCTTTGCCAATTTCAATGGCCGCCAGGCCAACACCGCCTGCCGCGCCAAGAACCAGCAAGGTTTCGCCCTCTTTCAGTTGCGCGCGATCGGCCAGGGCATGCCAGGACGTACCGTAAGTGAGCGTGAACGCTGCGGCCGCGTCAAACTCAATGCCTTCTGGCATCGGAATAACACGTTTGGATGAAACCAATACCTTCTCGGCGAATGCGCCGTGTCCGGTCGAGCCAATCACACGATCGCCCACTTTCAGGTGCTTGACGGCGGAGCCCACCTCGGCAATGACACCTGCGAGTTCGGCGCCGGGGGAGAAGGGCAGATCAGGCTTGAACTGATACTTGTTCTGAATGATCAGTACATCCGGGAAGTTCACGCCCGCGGCTTTCATATCGATGACGACGTCGTGTTCGCCGCAGACTGGGTCCGGCACATCTTTGTACACCAGTGTATCGGGCAGTCCGTGTTGCTCACACATCAACGCCTTCATGAATGATCTCCTTTGACCGATTTTGATTGAGGGGGTGCTTCGGACTCTGATTGTATGGGAATCGGGCTGGAAGCCTGACGAGCCGCCCAGATAGTCCCCATCACAATAACGACCCCCCCGACAATTGTGGCGATCGCGGGCGCGTCACCAAACACCAGAAAGCCGAGCAGGCTGGCCCAGACAAGATCCAGAAATTTGACCGGTTGGGCGGCAGAAATGTCTGCCATCTGATAGGCCCGCGTTAAGCACCAGTGTCCGAATGAGCCCAGGCATCCTGCGAGCAAGACCCAGCCCCATTGAATCAGGTTTGGTGCTACCCATACCCAGGCAGCAAATGGCAAAGCCATCAGGCTCACCAGCAGGGCCTGCCAGAACACGATGACCGATGGCTTGTCGTATCGGGTGAGCATCTTGGCGATGAGAAATGACCCCGCGAACAAGGGGGTCGAGCAAAGCATCAGCAGGGCATAGGCTTCATCGCTGCCACCCATCTTGGGGCCAACGACGATCAACACGCCAAGAAAGCCAAGACCAACTGCAATCCATCTGGCGGCGACCATTCGCTCACCCAGGAACAAGGTGGCGCCGAGCATGATGAAGACTGGCATCGTGAAACCAATCGCGGTGGTGTCGGCCAAAGGCAGGTTGGGTAGGGCGATGAACCAAACAGCCAGTCCGGCGGTATGGACAACACCACGCCCGATCTGACCCGACAGGTGGTTTGATTTGAAGTGACCCACTCCCACCCTGAGCAGCATTGGCATCCAGACGACCAGTCCGGCAATGTATCGGAGAAATAGTGCCTGGATGGGCGGCAAATCGATGGCGAGTTGCCGCATCACCGTATTCAGGACTGAAAAGCAAAGCCCTGCGGCAGCGGCCCAGACCATGCCATGCAGGACCTTGTTCGAGGCGAGTTTTGAGGAGGCAGCCGATGGTTTGTCGCCTGCTGGCGCGTTATTCACTCATTCCGAAGTTTGCAGTGCCTCCAGCACTGTTTGATCTGCATAGCCGGTGGGCTTCATGCCAAGCCGCCGTTGCTCTTCTCTTACCGCTCGGCGGGTTGCCGGCCCAATTATGCCGTCAACCCCGCCAATGTCGTGTCCGCGTAGCAGCAGGATGGTTTGCAGTTGTTTTGCCTGGGTTCTGCTGAGTGATTTGTCTTCAGTCGGCCAGGGGGTGTTGAAGGCTGTGCCACCGGCAATTCGGTCGCTTAGATGAGCAATGGCGAGTGCGTACTTAACTGACGGGTTATAAGCAAAGATCGCGTCAAAATTCTTGAAAACTAAAAATGTCGGGCCTCCGGTCACCGCTGGGCGAATCAGTGCCGCGCGGGTGGTCGCTGGTAGCGAGTCCAGACGGTGCTGGTCTTGTGCGCTCAGTGGTTTAACGCCCGCCTTGCGCCATACCTCGAGGTTTTTTCTTTGCGTGCGGCTGTCGTCATGTGCCTCGAGTGAGGAGGGTGCTGATACTTCCATGCCCCAGGGCTTACCTGGCTGCCAGCCGGCTTGTTGAAGATAGCGCGCTGCTGAGGCCAAAGCGTCTGGCACGCTTTGCATAAGGTCGCGCCGGCCATCGCCATCGTAGTCGACGGCAGTGCGCAGGAAAGTGCTCGGCATAAACTGGGTGTGGCCAAATGCGCCCGCCCACGAACCGGTAAGCGCGGGACCGGGGATATCGCCATTGGCAGCAATTTTGATGGCAGCAAGAAACTCGCTGCGAAAGAATTTTTGGCGCCGACCGTAGCAGCCCAGTGTGGCCAGCGATTGCAGCAGCGGCCGCTTACCCAGGTTGCGACCGTAATCTGACTCAACGCCCCAAATGGCCAGGACAACTTCCGGACGCACGCCAAAGCGCTCGCCAATAGTCGACAAGACCTCAGCATACGTCGATTGCTGAGCGATCCCGCCATCGATACGCTCCTGGTCCACCACGATCGCCATGTATTCCCAGACGGGCCGAACAAACTCAGGCTGGTAGTCGAGTTTCTCTAGCACTGATGGATCGGGTGTGAGCGGCTGTGTCAGATCACGGTACTTTGCACGGTCAATTTGCCGACCTGCTTTGGATTGCCCCAGCCGCTTTAGACAGGACTGCAGTCCTGCCACATCGGGCGCGATTGTATTGGCCGCCGCTGGTAGGGGAGGCACTAGGAGCAGGGTCAATGCAAACGCTTGTGCGCCAGTGAGGCATAGCGCGAATGACCAGCGATTTCGTTGGCTCATGATGGGCGGGCGCATATAGGTGCGCTGACTAAATGGGTTGGAGGCAGAGAAAGCCAGCAGATCAGCTCTCCAGATCATTCTAGCCATCAGCTGGGATCGCAGGGTGGCAAGCCGCCTTACAAACGACAATCCGCAGGTCGAAAAAGGATTTGACTGCTGATTGAACCTTTTGATAGCCCTAAGCGACTTATCTTTGAACGCGGCAGTCGGCCTGGCGCGACATCGGTACAGCCAGCGCAGGCCGGTCTTTGGTCGGACTTCCCCGGGGAGACCCTGGGAACAGTCGCGCTTCTGATTTTCTTTTCATGTGGTTTTAGTAGTCTCCTCCAAGTTGACCCGGCATTGCCGGGTCTTTTTTTTGGGGCGCACATTTAGACAGCAAGGGGAATAAGCCCTGTAGCGGCCCCTAGCGTGCAGTTTTCGACACCTTTCGAATTTCAGGGTTGGACTCGGTGTCTTGTCGTGGCATTTGTCACGGCTGACGGCGATGCCGTCGGGCATTCTGCTGGTTTCGCGGGCTAGGCCTGCCAGATCAAAGAATGACGAATTGGAGTGATTGCATGAAAAGGTTAAACAAACGCTTGATGCCGGCCGCTGGCGTCCTCGCCTCAGTCCTGATTTTGACCGCTTGCGGCAGCAGCGATGATCCCGTCGTGGCGGCCGAGGAAGAAACCATGATGGATGGTGGTAGCGCAGGTAATGGCGGTAACTCTGGCTCAGGCGATACCGATAGCGGCAACAGCGGTGGTGACAACAACGGCGGGAACACGGGCAATGGTGGTGATTCTGGTTCGGGTGATAACGGCAGCTCAAACCCCGGCCCCAACCCAAGCACAATTCCTTTAGCCTCCAGCTACCCGGCTTTCACTGACAATTGCTCACTCGGTGTTTCAACCGTTGCTGGCCCGGACTCGACCGCTACGTGGACTTACAACGACCCAGTCGTGACTTTCTTCGACGGCAGCAACACGGTCACGATGACCCTCAGCGAAACGCCCGTCGGTGAAGACGATCAGCCTACTAATCCAACGAGTGCAACCTTTGATGCGGCTGCAACGAATGGTGCTGGCGCTCCTTTCAATGTCACGCTTACGGTCAATACTTTCGGATTGCTCATTGGTGCGGGTTACAACCCTGATCCATCAAGCGCGACACCTACTCAGGCTGAGTTGGACGCGGTCGATGCCCAGACGGTTTTGTGTGGTTCATTGGCATTGCCGGCTCCGCGCCCGCCCGTGACTAACTGATCTTTTGTCTTGGTCAGGGTGCTTTGTCAGACCCTCGACGAAAAGCCCGCCAGCGTAGCGCTGGTGGGCTTTTTTTGTCTACGACCCTGTCTATGTAGCAAGGGCCATGGCTGGTGCGCTTCGGCTATTCAATGCCATCGCCTGTTAAACTGACGACATTCGAAGTTCGTTAGGCGAATCGACATAATCGCCTGGCGCCAACCGTTGATCAGGATTGCAGGTATGACCACAAATAGTTCAGAGTTTGAGCGCGCCCAGAAAGTCCTTGTTGGCGGCGTCAATTCAGCAGTACGGGCTTTTAAAGCGGTAGGCGGCACGCCTCGGTTTATCGCCCGCGCTCAAGATGCCTACATGTGGGATGTCGAAGGTAACCAGTACATTGACTACGTGGGCTCGTGGGGGCCAGCAATTGTCGGGCATGCCAATTCAGCCGTTCTTGAGCGAGTGCAGGCTGCTTGCGAGCGAGGCTTGTCGTTTGGTGCTCCCAACTTGATGGAAACCGAACTCGCGGAAAAAATTGCCGCCATCTACCCGCACGTTGAGCAAGTTCGTTTCACCAGTTCTGGCACCGAGTCAGCCATGAGTGCATTGCGTTTGGCCCGTGGTTACTCGGGCCGGACAAAAATTATCAAATTTGAAGGCTGCTACCACGGCACGGCAGATAGCTTGCTGGTCAAAGCCGGATCTGCCGCATTGGCGTTTGGCACGCCAAGCTCCGCCGGTGTGCCCGAAGATCTGGCGCGGCACACACTGGTGGCGCAATTTAATGATCTGGAAAGTGTTAAGCAATTGCTCGAGGCTAACCCCGGGGAAATTGCCTGCGTAATGATCGAACCCATTCCGGGCAATATGAATCTGATCATGCCCACAGATGGTTTCTTGCGCGGTTTGCGGGAGCTGTGCACCGAGCATGACACCCTACTGATCTTTGATGAAGTCATGTCGGGGTTCAGGGTTGCACTGGGCGGCGCACAACAAGTCACGGGTGTGACGCCTGATCTCACGGCCTTTGGTAAGGTAATTGGCGGTGGCATGCCGGTAGGCGCAATTGCC
The DNA here is from genome assembly GCA_045106815.1 of Burkholderiaceae bacterium. Classification (GTDB taxonomy): domain Bacteria; phylum Pseudomonadota; class Gammaproteobacteria; order Burkholderiales; family Burkholderiaceae_E; genus JAUIAI01. The sequence goes on from JBGCFG010000057.1 coordinate 116,236, forward strand.
GGGCCGGCGAAGGTCATGCAACGGCTTTCGCCCATGGGCGATGTGTATCAGGCCGGTACTTTGTCGGGGAACCCAATCGCCATGGCTGCCGGCCTTGCGTCTCTCGATCTGATTTCAAGACCGGGCTTTTTCGAAGACCTACACGCCCAGTTCGGCAAACTTGTTGACGGTCTTGTTCAGGCAGCGCGACGTGCAGGTGTGCCGTTCAGCGCGCAGCACATGGGCGGCATGGGCGGCATGTATATGCGCGAGAAACCGCCAGTCAGTTTTGAAGATGCCACCAACACCGACATTGAGTTCTTCAAGCGGTTCTATCACGAGATGTTGAACCGAGGTGTGTATCTTCCGCCGTCACCGTTTGAGGCTTTCTTTTTCTCATCCGCGCACACGGATGCTGATATCGAGGCAACCATCGCCGCGGCAGACGCGTCGTTTCAGGCGGCTTCTGCCTGAGCGTTTAAACGTCAGAGATCTGGCGCATTAGCGCCGAGGTCTACGCGCGTCAAAATCTGCCACGCGTCGGGCTTCGAGAAGTCAGCGCACCCGTCTCCTGGGCTCACTAACGCGAGGCTGCCGAACGTCACCTGATCTACCGGGCGGCTGATGCTCGCAGCTATTGCTTCGCGCTTGGCCACTCCCATCGCGCCGTAGAGCAAACTGATGTGAGCATGGGTTGTCGGCTGAGTGGGGATCATTGAAGGCGCCGGTGCCAGACCGCTAGCACGAGCCGCTGACAGAAACCGTTGTCCGATATCAGCGATCGGCTCGCTCGGGATTTCGCAAAATACACACTGGAAAAACGTTTCGCCAATGCATGGCTCGGAGGCGGGAAGCGTAATGGGGCCAAGTGTACTGGCGACCGTCTGCAAGCAAACGGCAGCAACTCGGTTCAGGTGATCGTCATGACGTGTCTGCAGACCGATTGTGGCGGCAGTTGCATGGACTTGGAAACCTTGTGTGCCGTGCCTGGTCGCGAGTAAATCGACTACCGGCTGCCATCGCTCAGCGTCTGACTGACGGGGCAAAAGCCACAGACTAAGACCTGCCAGCAAGGGGGCGACGTCATTGCGATATGTCACCGTGTTCGTTGGTAGAAGTCGTTAGCGGTCGTTAGTCGGTCGGGCGAGCCAATGTCGAGAAACCGGCCGTGTGGAAAATGAACGCTATCGATTGTTAATCCTGCCTTGAGGGCTTGCGCAAAAATCTTGCCGGTGGGCAGGTCTTGGACGGCTGCGGGTTGCTCACTCATCTGCTCCCTAAAGTGCTTAAGCGCCTGTTCAAAGAATGCCGTGAAAGACGGGCGCCACACAGCCAACAGCCACGTTTTGCCAGCCGCGGGCCAGGCGGGGTTTTCCTCCTTTGGCACGATGGCTGTCACGGGGCCGTCATCGTCGCCGTCTGCCATGTCAACGCCCTGACCGTCACTCGCCGGAAAGGTTGCCATGACCACATCGGCCGAACCACTTCTGAGTTTCGATGCGATATGACCCATGGCATCAGGAGGGTCCACCATGATGTCTGGAAAACCGAACGCAAACCCTGCGCCGGGTGCGAACTTAAAGGCTGGCGCCAGTGTGAACGGCGGCCCCCAGCTATCTTCGATCATGAGATAGGCCATCGGCAGGTGATAGCGCGAACCGCTTCCGAATGCCTGCGCAATGTCTGCCTTTTCGGCGCGGGTAATGCAGAACACCCGCGCGCAGCGAGCGCTTTGCATCTGTTGAAGGAGGCCGGCAGTGACCGGTTGCAGCTCGTCAGGACGGTAGCCATTGGGGACAGGCAATAACTCTTTGCTGCCATTGGCAAGCGCCAGGCGTCGGGCATGGCCCGCAGCAGGGATAAGGCCGACGAGTTCGAATGGCTCAGTTTTCATGCTGACAGTTGGGTCACAAGGGCTACATTGGGCCTTGGAGAGGGTGGTGTAAATTGACGACTCATCGAAACCGGGCGATGTCTCGGAACAACTTTGGAATCGCCATGAGTAAACAATCGCAAGGATACCTGTCTGTTTTGATATTCGGGTGTCTGATCCTAGTGGTGTCGTTTGGCGCCCGATCTTCGTTTGCGTTGTTTATGCCCGAAATGACGGTCGCTCGTGACTGGTCCCGTGAACTTTTCTCATTTTCTTTTGCTGTCCAGAATCTATTGTGGGGGGTGGCAGGTCCTTTTGTGGGCGCTTACGCGGATAAGTTCGGCGTACGCCGGGTATTGGTGGTCGGTGGCTTGCTTTATGCGCTTGGGTTTTTTGGCATGGCTTATGCCGAGAGCGGCACGATGCTCGTCTTCAGCGCAGGTCTTGTGATGGGGCTTGCGGTGGCATGCACCGCGTTCGGTGTGGTGTTTTCTGTTTTGGGCAAGGTGGTTCCCGAGGAGCGGCGCTCTCTTGCTTTTGGCGTTGGTACCGCCTCAGGCTCGTTCGGTCAGTTTCTATTTCTGCCGCTTTCAGGCGTGCTTATTGATAATGTCGGCTGGCACCTGACGCTGTTGATTCTAGGTTGCATTGCGGCAGCAATCATGCTGTTTGGACTCGCGATTCGAGGCGACAAACCAGCGCCAGCGGCAGCGGCACAAACTTCAATTAAAGAAGCGTTTGGCACTGCTATGCGCGACAAGAGTTTCCATTTTCTTTTCTGGGGCTACTTTGTCTGCGGTTTGCAGGTTGTTTTTATCGGTCTGCACTTGCCTACCTACCTGCAGGATCAAGGCATGAGCGCCAATATTGGCGCGACTGCCATTGCCATCATTGGTTTGTTTAATATTGTTGGTTCAATCGGGGCGGGTGTGCTTGGGCAACGCGTCTCAAAGAAGGGCTTGCTCTCGTGTATTTACGTGGCCAGGTCAGTTGTGATGGTCGCGTTTCTGACTCTCCCGCTCACCCCGGTCAGTGTGTACTTGTTCTCGGCGGCGATGGGTTTGTTATGGCTGTCTACCGTGCCTACGACTACTGCACTCGTTGGCCAGATTTATGGAGTTCGTTATCTTGGCATGCTTGCCGGCATTATTTTCTTTGGCCACCAGATCGGCAGTTTTCTGGGGGCATGGCTCGGCGGCCGGATCTTTGACACAACCGGTTCATACGATATGGCCTGGGGATTGGTCATCGTGTTCGGTTTGTTTGCAGCTGTCATGCATATGCCGATTGATCAACGGCCGCTAGCCAGCCGGAACGAACCGGTCCCGGCCTAGCTTTGCCTTCGCAGCCCGATCTCAGACCCGCTCAAAGATCGCTGCAATGCCCTGACCACCGCCAATACACATGGTGACCAGCGCGTAGCGGCCCTGAATACGGTGCAGCTCATTGATCGCCTTGACCGTGATGATCGCCCCTGTGGCGCCCACCGGATGCCCGATTGAAATGCCGGATCCGTTTGGGTTCACCTTTGCGGGGTCGAGGTCGAGGTCGCGGGACACAGCCAGTGCCTGAGCCGCAAAAGCTTCATTAGCTTCGATGACATCCATTTGGTGCGCAGCCAAGCCTGCTTTTTCGAGCGCTTTACGCGAGGCGGGCACAGGGCCTATGCCCATGTAGGCCGGGTCTACGCCAGCGTGCGCATACGCGACAAGCCGGGCGAGCGGCTTAGCGCCGGCGCCAGTCGCGGCCGATGCTTCCATCATCACAATCGCGGCAGCACCATCATTGATGCCTGACGCGTTGCCCGCTGTGACTGTGCCGTCCTCTCGCTTGAACACTGGCCGCAGCTTGGCCATATCCTCAAGGGTTGCATCTGCTCGAAAGTGTTCATCAGTGTCAAACAGGGTGGTGCCTTTGCGGCTTTTTAACTCAACCGGGGTGATCTGATCTTTAAAGTAGCCCGCCTTGGTGGCGGCGGCTGCGCGCTGGTGGCTAAGAACCGCCAGAGCATCCTGATCTTCCCGAGTGATGCCCCATTTCGCCGCGACGTTCTCCGCCGTGACGCCCATATGAATGGTTTGAAACGGGTCATGTAAGGCGCCGAGCATCATGTCGTGCAGGCCGCTGTCACCCATTCGCTGGCCCCAACGGGCTGCCGGCATGATGTGCGGACCGCGACTCATGACTTCTGCGCCACCACCGATCGCGGCGTCAGCATCGCCCAGCAAAATCGATTGTGCAGCGGAAACGATCGCCTGCAATCCGGAGCCACATAAGCGGTTCAGCGTGAGGGCAGGGACTTCCTGAGCGAGCCCACCGTCAATGGTGGCCACTCGCGCTAAGTACATGTCGCGTGGCTCGGTGTTGATCACATGGCCGAATACGACATGACCAATTTGCTTGCTATCAATGCCGGCTCGCGCGACGGACTCTTGAACCACTTGGGCGGCGAGTTTGGTCGGGGGCTGGTCTTTCAGGCTGCCTCCGAATGTCCCAACCGCTGTTCTAACACCACTGACGACGACGACTTCACGGCTCATAACGACTCCTGTGTGTTTGTTTTGAATTGACTACCGGCGCGGCTCAATGCAGGGCCTCGCCGCCCAGGGCATCTTCGCGGCTATCCATGCTGACGGCGAGCGCCGTATGAAACTGTTGAACCGTAATAGCCTTACGACTTTGAAATATCGTTTGCATGGCGCGGGTCGTTCCAACATTGATCATATCCTGCCCGATTGAATGCACGCCGTCTGTAATGACATCGAGGCTCACGGTCGCTTTGGCGTCTCGCAGAGATCGATAAGCCCGAAGAGACTGTTGTGCAAGTACATGCGTATCAAACTCGCCATGGAGCAGGTGAATGGTTGGCGTAAGAGGCGTGCCAGGCGTGATCGGGCGCACAAGCCTGCCTGCATACGAGATGATCATATGGCAGCCGGGTTGGTCCAGTCGTGCCAGCTCAAGCGCAACCGATGCGCCTTGAGAAAAACCAACCACCATCGTTTGATCGGCCGTGAGGTTCAAGGCCGACTGAGCGGCTTCGATACGACGTGCAACCTGCCGCGCGGCTTGCGCAGCAAGCTCGGCTGACTGTTGACCGGCGCGTGGATCAAACCAGTCTTTGCCGCTACCCAGGCTGCCCGGCATCAGGCCTTCCATCACAACGGCGGTTGCATTGGGGAACTTGAACTGCCACGCAAGTGCAACCGGGGCAAACATCTCGGGGCTAGAGCCGGCGCCATGCAGGAATACCAGGAGGCGATTGGGTTTGCCACCACGGTGGGGCGGGAGCTCCAGCCACAACTGGTCGCCTATGGGCGGATTGAGTTCGTCGGTTGTCATGACGTGGATGCCTGGCGTTTGATACAAGCCAGATAGGCGTCGTGGTCAGGCATTGTATTGTTGCGTTGCGCTTCCCACACAACCTGACCCAGACACTCCATGACGGCATGGACGGCGTCGTGCTCTGAGTCGAGCCTTGAACTTAACGACTGCAGTGCCTCACGAATGCCTGGGGGCTGATCGATTGACTGTTGTTCGGCAATGGCCAGATGCATTGATAGGTGCAGGAACGGGTTTGTGCGACCTTGCTCGACTGAATAGCTAGCCTGCACAGCTGCGTCCTCATCGGCGAGATCCTCGTGATATTCCGGATGGACTTTGATGATGTCCAGCGCAATGGCTTCCATCGGCGTCAGGACTTGCTGCTTCAGTTCTTTTTGCCAGGTACGGCAGAAAAACTGGCGTACCTCGGCCTGCGACGGATCAAACATGCTTCGTTGCCTTCTTTGTTGCGCTTGTTTTGCCAGCTGGTTTTTTGCTCGCTGCCTTTTTGCTCGCTGCCTTTTTGCCCGCCGCTTTCTTGCTTGCTGCCTTCTTGCTTGCTTTTGCGATTAACTTGGCAGGTGAGGGCGCTTCAGCTTGCGCTGTCGTTTTAGGTTTGAAGTCACAAAGATCGGCCACTTGGCACTCCCAGCATTCGGGCTTGCGGGCTTTGCAAACATAGCGGCCATGCAAGATCAGCCAGTGGTGGGCATCAAGTTTGTAGGGTTCTGGCACAAACTTGAGGAGTCTTTTTTCAACATCAAGGACTGTCTTGCCCTTGGCCAGACCCGTTCGGTTTGAGACTCGGTAAATATGCGTATCTACGGCAATGGCGGGCACGCCGAAAGCAGTGTTCAGCACCACATTAGCTGTTTTGCGACCAACCCCGGGCAAGGCCTCGAGCGCTTCGCGATCCTGTGGTACCTCGCCGCCATGCTGTTCAATCAGAATCTGACAAGTCTGAATCAGGTGTTTGGCTTTTGAGCGAAACAGACCAATGGTGCGAATGTACGTTTCAACACCGTCCACCCCGAGCTTCAAAAGAGCGGCTGGCGTATTCGCTACTGGGAAGAGTTTTCGGGTCGCTAGGTTGACGCTGATATCAGTCGCTTGTGCTGATAACAAGACGGCTGCCAGAAGTTCGAACGGAGAGTCGAACGCGAGCTCAGTTGTTGGTTTAGGGTTCGCCTGCTGAAAGCGGCGAAACATTTCTAGGCGCTTGTCAGCATTCATTGAGACTTCCCAGCTGATTCGCGCGCAATCTGGCGCAGTCGGGCGCGTTCTACTGCCGCTTCAATGATGGCTCGTTTGCGATCTGTTGGTGCTGAAGTCGAGTCACTCGAAATGGTTTTCGACGCTGAACCGCTCGCCTTTGCTTGTTGATCAAGTTGGGCCAGCTTGCCCTGCGCTTTTTGACCAAAGCGTCGATGGTCATCGCCAAGCTCGCGTTCACGGCGCGAGTTTCTATCTTCAAAGCGTTGGCGCGCCGCGTTGGCATCAGATCTGGACCACGGCGACGCCTGGGTCAATGGGGTAAGTTCAATGCAGTCGACCGGACAGGGTGGCAAACAAAGCTCGCAGCCGGTACAAAGCGAAGGCAAGACCGTGTGCATGCCCTTAGGGCCACCGATAATGGCATCCGCCGGGCACGCGATGATGCACTTCGTACAACCGATGCACGCACTCGGGTCGATCCAAGCGAGAAGTCTTGGGCCTTCAATACCGCAGCTTGAGTCAAGTGGTAGCGTTTGCGTATCAAGCACCTTGGCCAGAGCGACGATGCCCGCTTTGCCACCGGGTGGGCACCGGTTTAACTTGGTCGCGTTCGTCGCCAGTGCGTCAGCATAGTCGCGGCAACTGGGAAAGCCGCATCGTGTGCATTGTGTCTGCGGCAAGACGTCGTCGAGTCGATCCGACAAGCTTTTCTGGTCGGTGGTCATGCTGTGCGCGCCTTTGGCAATCTGATGCGCAGCGGGCTGCGGCGGACCAGCCGCGACCGACGCCGGGGGTTTACTCGCCGGGGCGGCGCTAAGGCTAGTCAGGCTTGATTGATCAGACTCTGTAGAGGGTGACATGGGTGGCGGCTATTGCGCTCTCGGAACAGCCCGTCATGATAACAAGCAGCGGCCGTAACAATCTGGTTCGCGAGAATGCGCTCGGGTAAGCAGCCAAAAGAAAAAACCGGTCATCAGACCGGCTTTTTCATCAGCAGAGCAAACCTACCCGATCAGGCTGCTTTACGCCGCGCCTTCGTGCTCTTGACCGATGGCTTACTCGTGGTCTTGCCGATACGCTTGGGATGATCCAGGATGAACTGTCGGACCTCAGGGCAGATCATTTCACGCCAGCGCCGCCCGCTGAAAATGCCGTAGTGACCAGCACCCTTGGCTTCCAGATGGTGCTTGTGATCCGCCGGAATGCCAGAGCAAAGACCGTGGGCCGCCTTCGTTTGACCAGAGCCAGAGATATCGTCCAACTCGCCCTCTACGGTGAGTAGCGCAACGTTATCGATCTTGCTGGGATCAACACGATGGGTTTTGCCCTCAAACTCAACATCCCAAGTGCCAAGCGGCAGGCAGTGGTCCTGGAAGACTGTTTTGATCGTATCGAGGTAGTACTCCGCGGGCATATCGAGCACCGCGTTGTATTCGTCATAGAACTTACGGTGTGCTTCGACATCGTCCATGTCGCCGCGCACCAGGTCGAGGTAGTAGTCGTAGTGCGAATTGACATGACGATCAGGGTTCATCGAGACAAACCCGGTGTGCTGCAGAAATCCCGGATAAACCCGGCGTCCGGCACCGGCATATTTGGCGGGTACGACGTAAATCAGGTTGCGTTCAAACCACTCGTAGGGACGCTTGATCGCAAGCGCGTTCACTTCAGTTGGACTCCTGCGGGTATCGATAGGCCCGCCCATCATCGTCATGGTTAATGGCATGTGCTTGTCTTTTTTAGCCGCCATGATCGATACCGCGGCCATCACGGGAACCGTCGGTTGGCAAACAGACATCAGGTGAACATCAGGCCCAAGGTGGCGGATGAACTGAATCGCGTAGGCAATGTAATCATCCAGGTGAAACTTGCCGGCCGACAAAGGCACCATCCGGCCATCAAGCCAGTCGGTGATGTAAACATTATGGTGCGGCAGCAGGGCCCTGACCGTGTCGCGGAGCAGTGTGGCATGGTGCCCAGACAGCGGCGCGAATACCAGCAAGGTCGGATCGTTCTTGTGGTCGGCCAAATCTGCCGGCAGCGAGCGCTCAAATTTGATTAAGCGACAAAACGGATTCTCCAGTTCGATATGCTCATGAACGGAGACGGCACGTCCGTCGATTTGTGTTTCGGAAAGACCAAACTCTGGTTTTTCGTACTCCTTGCCCAACCTGTGCAGCAACTCAAATCCAGCGGAGGTGCGGTTAGCAAAGGGCACATATGCGAATGCGCTGTAGGGATTCGCATAGAGCTGACTCATTGCGTCAGCCCAGGTCGAAAGCGGATTTAAAACTGCCCGCTGGGTTTCGTAAAGGTTATAGAGCATGCATGCTTCCCGTGTATACGGATACAAAATTAGTTATACGGTAACTGGGTGATTTTGCAATGCAACAATGGTCAAACGGTTTGCCAAATTCTGAAATTTGACACGTTTTGTTGTCAATTTTTGTTTTCATCCCGCATTGCAATATGTTGTCCGGCCAAAAGCACCTTGATTGGGCGGGCGCCCTAGCGTGGTGCGAGACAGGCGCCTAACCACTGCTTGGTTTGTTTCTCCTGCAATGAATTCTGACTCAGTCGGTCGGCAAGGCATTCAAAGTCGACCTGATTCATCGGTTGATCCTGATTGGCGCATGAAAACACCAGTCGGCTTGCGCCGGTTTGTGGGTCGACATGACGCTGCACACATTGCGCGCAGATGGCTTTCATCATGCACTGCATTGGTGAATTGATTGACGCGATAAGCGTGACATCCGGACGCAGTGTTGTGGCCCACTGAGTGCGGCACGCTTGAGCCACCGCTGCCATCATGCGATCGGAGCCAATCGTAATCACGCGGTCAGTATCGCGCAGAGCAAATGGCAAATTTCTTGTTGACTCACCCGGCTCGAGTAAACGATCAATGGCCTGCACAACGTTACCCGTGAAGCATTGATCTCCTGCTCTTCTTGGTGAAAAGCCCGGTGCTTGATCGCTACACCAAATAATCTGATCTGCAGCCGCTTCAAGATCTTCCGGTCTGAATCGATCAGCGTTGCATTTGTAGCCCGCCACATAAAGGACGCGGCAGCCGGCGGCCTTCAGAGCCGCGCCGATTGAAAACAAAACGGCGTTGCCCAGACCGCCGCCAATAAGCACAACATTTTGAGCCGACACAATTTCGGTCGGTTCGCCAGTTGGCCCCATAAGCACGACCGGCTCATCAGGCTCGAGATAGGCACACAGGTCCGACGAGCCGCCCATCTCAAGCACCACCATGCCCAGTTCACCGGTTGTGGCGTTGGTCCACGCGCCGGTCATAGCGAGGCCTTCCATCGACAGCCGGGTTGTTTGTCCAAAGATCGAGACCGTGCGTGCAGACCGCTCAAAGTTCTGAAGGCGATAGAACTGACCCGGCCGGAAGGCGGCCGCCGCCGCCGGTGCGTGAACAACTACTTCAACGATACCCGGTGCCAGTCTTTCAACCCGAACCACCCGCGCAGTGAGCCTGGCTGTGAGATCTGATTGCCATTGATCCGGCTGGCTGGAACTCGCAGCTGGTGTCTCGGCCAGCTTGGCGCTAATAACCGGCGCTGCCTTTTTGGCAGAACTCATCGCCTTGACGACATTGCCAGCGAATGCCGGATGCGCATCACCAAGAAAACTCACGGCACGCCCATCGCGCGTCAGGTGAGCAAAGAAAGCAACTTCAGCTGCTTTGGCCGGGGCTGATGCAGAGGTTGCATTGCCAGCGGTATCAACAGCAGCAAAGAAGTCACCAGACAAACTGTAGAGATGCGTCTCTTCTTGCGCGAGGACTGCATTCGGATGGGTGCCGGCAGCCACAAAAACAGTGCGCGCTGGCAATGTCATCGTGTCTCCCGATATCCATTGGTCTGAGTCATCCATTCGTTTGCTACGCAGGAGCAGCGCTTCGCAATGACCGAATTCATCGCGTTTGACTTCAATGGGTTCAGCGCCCTCAAGCACTGAAATCCCTTCTCCAAGTGCATTGGCGACTTCTTCCGGGTTAAGTCGGTAGGCTGGCGAATCAATGAGCCGCTTGCGATAGGCGAGCGTCACGCCGCCCCAGTCATTCAGGAGTTTAATCAGTCGGGGTGGCCGGTTCTCGGCCATCGCTGCCGCGCGTTCTGCACGAACAGCCATTGCGTGAGCGATGAATTCGTCGGCAACAGTCGATTCCGTTTTAGTCCATTGCGCTCGCACTGTCGCTTCGTCGCTGTCTGTCACCATTGCTTCGTGGCGGGCGAGAAATTTCTCGATTTGCTCAAGGTAGTAGGCCAGGGTTTCCGTGGCTGTGTCCATTGCGGTGAGACCGCCGCCTACAACAACTGCGGGCAGGCGAACCTGCAGGTTGGCAAGCGAATCTCGACGGCTGGCGCCGGTCAACTGAAGTGACATTAAAAAGTCACTAGCCGCCCGCACACCGGGAGCAAGACCGCCCGGAATATTCAGCAGGGTGGGGCGTCCGGCGCCGGTACAAAGCGCGATATGGTCAAACCCAAGCGCGAATGCCTGCTCCGTAGACAATGTGCCGCCAAACCTGACGCCACCGTGCAGCGCGAAGCCGTTTCGTCGTTCCAGCATGGCGCGAATAAGGGTGAGGTAGTTCTTGTTCCAGCGAACAGTGATGCCATATTCGGCGACCCCGCCAAAACCACCGCCAATGCGTTCATCCAGGGGTTCCTCAAGTGATGCCACCCGATGAACCGGCCCCGACAATGGGGATGATGGTTCGATCTTTAGCCCGTCTACGAGCGTCACCTGATGCCCGGCGTTCAGCAGATAGTGGGCCAGCGTAAAGCCGGCAGGGCCGGCACCAACTATCAGCACCTTGTGATCACCCGGTACGGCGGGAATCCATCGAGTCAGGTTGAGAGGATTCCAGCGTGTGAGCAGACTGTAGATCTCAAAGCCCCAGGGCAACTCCAGCACATCGCGCAGAACTCGCGTCTCGGCTTTCGGGGTGTCGACGGGTGTTTGCTGCTGGAAGATGCATGATTTGATGCAGTCGTTACAGATGCGATGACCCGTCGCCGCCACCATGGGGTTGTCAAGCGTAATCATCGCCAGGGCGCCAATGGGTGAGCCTTCAAGCTTGAGCTGATGGAACTCAGATATCCGCTCTTCAAGTGGGCAGCCCGCTAACTCATCGCCTAGCGGCGACTTCTTAAAGGGCATGCTGGGGGCATCATCAGGCAAGCCCTTTGAACATGAGTCCTTGCCGCTCTTGTGACAAAGCAGGCAGTACTTTGATTGGTCCAGCCCACCAGCTAGGTCTGCCCCGGGATCGGTCAAGCGAAAGCCATCTCGCTGATGCTGCGCCTCGACCTTGATCCGAATGACTTTGGCGGCAGTACTGCCGAGCGTTGCCTGCTCCAAATGCTCAATCTTATTGAGCGGGTCAATCTGGCGCGGGTGATCAAACAGCACGCTACGGCGGTGGGTTAGCCGCCCGGCATCAGTGCCGGCCGCCCAGGCGGCATAGTCACGCGCGAATGCCAGTGCCTCTTTGGCCTGAGCCTTAATTGCGGCGTCTTTGCTTCTAGTCTCATCCGTCCAGGTCAGGATGCGCTGCGAAAAAGCAGGTTCGTCGAATGGGTCGGCGCCGAGTGCAGCTAGCTTTGAGGCGAGCAAGGGAGCGTCGACCTGTTCGCGCTGCACCTGCTCAACTGCCAGCAGGGCCTTACGTTTAACGAATTTGTACTTAACCCGCAGCACCGGGCCCAGCGCATCCTGATCGGCGCATAACTCGCTAACGGCGGGTTCGATTTGAAACAACTGCGCGACGAAGCCATCAAGGCTCGCAGCCACAGCAATCAAGAGCTCCGACTCAGCCAGGCGCTCAGAGGGCGCTCCGTCGGCACGCGCCAGGGTTAGCTGTGAATGGAGCGGCGCATCAGTGTCTGCGAGCCAATTGACATAAGCCTGGTCCAGCCGGCTTAGCCCGCCAGGCGTTTGCAGATCATCAAATGTCAGCCCAAACGCAAGCGTCAGCTCAGGCTCGGTAGCCTGGCTGTCACTGATACTCGTCGTCACGGGTTATCGAGTTAGCGCTCGAGATGCTCAAGCTTGTCTTTGACGTCAGCCCAGTCGTCAGCATCATCAAGCGCCGGTTTGGTACGGGTGATGCTGGGCCAGCCATCCATGAGTTCGACATTCATGGCGATCCACTTTTCCTGTCCTTCGGGCACATCTTCTTCTGCGTAGATAGCTTCGACCGGGCACTCAGGAATGCACACAGCGCAGTCAATACACTCGTCGGGGTCGATGACTAGCATGTTCGGCCCTTCCCGAAAGCAGTCAACCGGACAAACATCCACACAATCTGTGTATTTGCACTTGATACAGGACTCGGTCACTACGTGGGTCATAGGGTCGCCTAAAAGTAATCAAAACTCGCAGACTGTGTTCCGCGATATAGACGTCAATTCTACCGTTAAGCCAGAGCCCCCTCAAATTGGGCGCCGAGTGGAATTCGGTGGGGGGCTGGGGGCTTGTGATCGGGCGAAAGGCGGCGGCCCGGCTTCGCCGGGCTGCCCAATTGAGAGTCGCTCATTTGGGGTCTGGCAGAACTCGCTTCGCTCAGACATGCTGCCAGCCTGATCCCAAATGAGCGACTCTCAATTGGCTTGCCTTCAATCGCCCGATCACAAGCCCCCAGCCCCCCACCGAATTCAATGCGACGGCTGGTGTATGCATTAGAAAAGCATCAGAAAACCAAACAGCCCTCCGCACATCACTAGGTTTTCCCCTCCCAAACTTTTTCTTTGCCCGCCGCAGTCCTCAACCGCTACAAGATTCGGCGAGTGGCTGGTAGGTGGGTTTGGGGGAATGAAGGCAAGCCGGCGTTGGGGGGCTGATCGGGGATCAGGCTGGCAGCATGTCTGAGCGAAGCGAGTTCTGCCAGCCCCCCGATCAGCCCCCCAACGCCGGGGAGTCCGGCGCAGCCGGACCGCAGCCTTTCCCCCAAACCCACCTACCAGCCACTCGCCGAATCACACACCAGCAACAAACAACTGCGACGGGCAAAAAAAAAGCCGACCCGCTTGGTTCAGGTCGGCTTTGGGTGTGGCTATCACGATCGGAGCAGACGCTCTTGTGTCGCTGGCTTGTTCCGGGCCTTAACTTGGCTGGTTTACCCGGTCCGATCGGTGCCGTTCCTCCCCCCGCTGGTTTTAGGGGTTAATGTCGGTTTGACGCAAGGCCTGGAGTCCTTTTGCCAATTCCTTCATTGAATCTACTGCTGCATCGCTGGCAATCTGCATGCGTTGCCGGTCACTTTTTCCCTCACAGCGCACTTCGGTTTCAGCTAGTGCCTGCTGGACTTTCACTCTGTACTGGCTAGGTACTTTGGCGAGTTCGGCTTCCAGAACTGCCTGACGTTTGGCTTCGAACGCTTGTGGGTCCTTTTTATAGAGGGCTTGCCACTCGTCAAAATCAAACGCATCAGGATTGTTCATATCTCTTTTCTCACCGTTCGTCGGTCGCTGCCGTCCGTTGAAATGAATGATGCGACCGTTCGTCGGTTTCTGAGAGGAAGTTTCGCACATAAAGAGAGATTGACCGTCAGGCTGACCGACTGACTTCCGGTTATGAGCGAACGGGTGGGGGTGAATGTGGTGCTTAGGCACGGGTTGGGGGCAGGATGGCCGTGGCCATGCGTTACCCTTCAGGCTCTAGTTAAGTCTGCGAGCGCGCCGCCGGTCATGATCATCTCTTCGTTGCTGGACACCGACCTATATAAGTTCACGATGATGCAGGTCGTGTTGCATCAGTTTCCGGGCGCCCAGGTGACCTACCGGTTCAAGTGCCGTACCCCGGGCATTGACCTGCGCCCGCACATAGACGAGATTCGCCACGAAATCGACGAGCTGTGCAAACTGCGGTTTTCCGATCGCGAGCTCGATTACCTGCGCGGGATGCGCTTTCTCAAAAGCGATTTTGTGGACTTTCTGGGCCTGTTCCAGATGAACGCCAAGTTTGTGTCCGTGTCCGCCTCCGATAAAGATAATGGCGAAATCGATATCGAGGTGGCCGGTCCGTGGCTGCACACTATCTTGTTTGAGATTCCGATTCTCGCCATCGTGAATGAGCTTTACTTCCGGGCCAACAGTCCGACCCCTGACTATGCAGAGGGTCGGCGCAGACTCGACGATAAGATCGGACTGGTATCCAGTAATCCTGATCTGAGCGAGATTCGGATCGCAGACTACGGTACCCGGCGCCGCTTTTCACGCCTATGGCAGGAAGAAATCATCCTCACGGCGCGCGACCGACTGGGCGAATGCTTTGCGGGTACCTCCAATGTGTACTACGCCATGAAGCACGGGTTGATCCCACTCGGTACGATGGCACATGAGTACCTGCAGGCCTGTCAGGCGCTTGGACCGCGGTTGCGGGATTCACAGGTGTTTGGGTTTGAGAAGTGGGCTCACGAGTATCGCGGCGACCTGGGTATTGCCCTGTCTGATGTTTACGGCATGGATGCCTTTCTGCGGGATTTTGATCTGTTCTTTTGCAAATTGTTCGACGGGGCTCGTCACGACTCGGGGGATCCGTTCGAGTGGGGCGAGCGGCTGATCGCGCACTATGAAGAGAATCGGGTCGACCCGAAAACGAAGACCTTGATATTTTCGGACTCGCTCGATTTCCCCTTGGCCGTCAAGTTGCTGGAGCGTTTCAAAGGCCGCAGCAAACTGGCGTTCGGTATCGGCACAAATCTGACCAATGATCTCGGTTACAAGCCCCTGCAAATTGTCATGAAGATGGTGCGCTGCAATGGCCAGCCGGTAGCGAAACTGTCTGATACGCCTGCCAAGAACATGTGTGAAGATGAAAACTACCTGAACTATCTTCGTCAGGTATTTCAGATCTCGGCTTAGTGGCGCCTACACTGCACAGATGGCAAATCTTAAATTCGAACGAGCACACACCATGGGGTTGGATGGTGCGCGTGGGGCCGCTGAGCGCGTCGCGACAGAAATGGCTGACAACTACGATTTCAACAATGAATGGCAGGGTAACGTGTTGCACTTCAAGCGTTCAGGCGTCAAAGGCACCTTAAGCATTGAAGATGAGCGCATCGAGCTAAATGCCAAATTGGGGGTGTTGCTTGCCGCCTTCGCACCCAAGATTCAGGCCCAACTCGATCAGAACTTCGACCAGTATTTTAGTTAGTTCGCATTTCAACTAGCCTTTGAGCGACTCGATCAGATCAACGTACTGCTGCTTGGCTTCGTCCGCCCCCAGCCCTGACAACTGCAGCCACGCATCCCACTTGGCTTTGGCCACGAAGTCAGTTGCGCCAGGTTCGGGATCTGCGCAATCTCCAGTGCTCGCTTGCTTGTAAAGACCATACAGTTTGAGCAGCGTCGGATTGTCCGGGCGCTCTGGCAAAGCCTTTGAATCAGCGATTGCCTGGGTAAACTTCTCATCGAGGGCTGACATCGTTATGTCCTTATTTGGGAAGGGTCAAAACCCCTACAGGATACCTGTCCGGAGATTTCCCTTCGGCGTGTATGTCCGGTTTCGGTTTTAAAGCGGACTTGATTACACTCTCGCCTGTGACCACGCTGCCCATAATTCTCCTTGCCCCGGTTCTGATCGGTTTGCCGCTGTCTGCATGGGCGCCAAAGGCGCTCGGCCGGTCGCCGGCCATGGTCGCGTTTGTACTCGTTTTGGTGATGGCACTCGGTCTGCTGTTTTCTCATGCAGGCACGATCATGAGCGGCGGAGAGATACGCTGGTCACTTGAGTGGATCCCGGCCATGGGGATTAATCTCAGCCTGCGCCTTGATGCCCTCGCATTTCTGTTTTGCTTCCTGATTCTTGGCATTGGTGTGCTGGTGGTGATCTACGCCCGCTACTACTTATATGACAAGGATCCGCTGGACAAGTTCTACGTGACCTTGTCGGTATTCATGATGGCGATGCTTGGCATCGCGCTTTCCGACAACCTGATCGCACTGGTCGTATTCTGGGAACTGACATCTCTCTCAAGCTTTTTCCTAATCGGATATTGGAGCACCAATGCCGATTCGCGGCGCTCGGCCCGGGTGGCACTGGCGGTGACGGGAGGCGGCGGGCTAGCGTTGATCGCCGGTGCTGTTTTGCTCGGTCAAATCGGCGGTTCATTCGAGATTTCCGAGCTTATTTACAAGCATGACCTGATAGTCGCTGACCCGCGCTACCCATGGGCGCTTTGCCTGATTCTCCTGGGGGCGTTTACCAAGAGCGCGCAATTCCCATTTCACTTCTGGCTGCCAGCGGCGATGGCAGCTCCCACGCCCGTTTCTGCCTATCTTCATTCAGCGACAATGGTCAAGGCCGGCCTGTTGTTGGTCGCTCGACTGCACCCGGTTATTGGGGATACTGAATTATTTACGAGCCTCGTTTCAGGGGCAGGGCTGATTACCCTTGTTTTTGCGGCCGGCACAGCCGTAGTGAAGCACGACCTGAAGGGCTTGCTCGCTTACTCTACGGTTAGCCACCTGGGCATCATCATGTTCCTGCTCGGTATTAGTCAGCCGATTGCAACAGTGGCGGCCGTCTTCCACATCATGAACCATGCGGCATTCAAAGCAGCCCTGTTTATGAATGCCGGCATCATCGATCATGAGGCGGGTACTCGCGACATTCGGCGCCTCGGTGGCCTGGCCACCTTCATGCCCGTGACGATGACGCTCGCCGCTATTGCGGCTGCCGCCATGGCTGGCCTGCCGCCATTTAATGGCTTCATATCTAAAGAAATGTTCTTCGATGCCGCGCTCCAGATCGAGGGCAACCCGATTATCGCGGCCGTTGCGCCATGGCTGGTCGTGTTGGGCGGTATTTTCAGTGTGGCCTATTCGGTTCGCTACGTGCACGACACCTTCTTTAATGGCGAACCCCGTGACGTCCCGGGCAAACCGCACGACCCAGGGCTGGGCATGCGTCTGCCAGTCATTATTTTGGTGGCAATCTGCATTTTGGTCGGATTGATGCCAGGCCTCATTGCAGAGCCGCTGGTTCGTCAGACTTCGCTGGCGATCCTGGGGCCCGGGAAAGAACTGCCTGATTTTTACTTATCGCTTTGGCATGGCTTCAATCTGCCGTTGCTGATGAGTCTGATTGCAGTTGCCGTGGGCATTTCTTGCTACTTTCTGTTGCTGCGCAGGTACCGTCTGCACGCCGTCAATGATGATTTGGTGTCGGCGCGGCGTGTTTTTGAACGGCTCATTCAGGGTTTGATTGCCCGGTCGGCGCGAACCACGGCGGCCATCGACAAGGGCTCGCTCCAACGAACCATGGGATTGATCTTCGCATTCCTGCTAGTGGCGCCCATCATCGCGCTCTGGGCAGGGCCCGTAGAGTCACTAGGCAGTGTCGGCGCCGGTAATCTCACTTCCTTGCCGACTGATCCGCTTGCTTGGATCGTTTGGTTGATGGCAGTGGCTGGCGCGATCGGCGCGGTCGCTTGGCGACGCCACCATCTACGCATGATCATCTGTGCGGGACTGGTCGGCCTGGCGACCGTGCTGGCATTCGTGCGTTTCTCCGCGCCTGACCTTGCGATGACCCAGATATCGGTAGAAGTGGTTTCAACCGTGCTGCTGTTTATGGGCCTGGCCCTTTTGCCGACGGGCAGCGAAAAAGTTGCGCGTAACCCGGCTAAACGAATCGTTCATGGCTTCATCGCGATTGGTTGCGGCGTGGGGATTGCCTGGCTGGCCTATGCAGGTATGACGCGGGAGGCCTCCACGATTTCCTGGTACTTCATGGACAAGAGTTATACCGAAGGCGGCGGCACCAACGTAGTCAACGTGATTCTGGTCGACTTTAGAGGCTTTGATACGCTGGGCGAAATTGCTGTGCTGGCGATTGCAGCGCTTGGCGTATTCGCGCTGCTTGATGGTTTGAAAGTTGCTCGGCGTGAGCGCTCGCCCGACGGGGGCCCATGGCTGGCTGAAAAGTTCCCGCTTATGTTGCGCGTCGCAGCCGGTTGGGTTTTGCCGATCGCCTTGTTGGTGGGGATTTACATTTTCCTGCGTGGCCATAATCAGCCAGGCGGCGGATTTATCGCGGGTCTTGTGGTGTCCGTCGCGCTCTTGCTGCAATACGTTGCGTTTGGCTTGCACGCAACCGAAGCCAGGTTACCCATTCGCTATGACCGCGTGGCTGGTGTTGGCCTTTTGATTGCGACCTTGTGCGGCGTTGGCAGCTTCCTGCTCGGATTCCCATTCATGACGACCCACACCGGGCACCCGATCATTGGTTGGCTTGGTGAAGTTCCGCTGGCATCTGCCGCGATTTTTGATCTCGGTGTTTTCCTTGTTGTAGTTGGAGGCACATTGCTGACCGTCTTGACCCTTAGCCGGGTTTCTCATCCGGCGCCGAAGACTGAATCGCCACCCGAGTCTGCCGGACTCGACCGGGCGGGACCAGAGCCGCAGGGGGGTGACTAATGGAGCTGATGGTCGCTTCCGCGCTGGGAATACTTGTAGCTTGCGCTGTGTTCCTAATTCTTCGGGCAAGGACTTTCCCGGTCATTATCGGCATCTCGCTACTGGGCTACGGTGTGAACTTCTTCTTGTTCACGATGGGGCGCCTCACCACTGACGCGCCGCCGTTGCTCAAAGACGGCATGACTAACTCTGCCGACCCACTGCCTCAAGCCCTGGTGCTGACGGCTATCGTGATTGGCTTCGCGATGACCGGGTTTATAGTTGAACTGGCTTTACGGGCAAGACATGAAACATCCAGCGACCATGTCGACGCCGGTCGAGGTGTACCTGGCGTAGGGCGCATCGCACGCGAGGAGCCTAACCGCACGCCTGAATTTGATGCTGATGGACATGATGCTTCCGGGGGAGGGCGCTAGTGGCCGGTCCCGTTAGTATCGCGCCCTTTGCAGCGAGCATCGAACCGCATCTGGTCGCACTGCCGGTGTTGCTACCGCTAATCGCGGGCGCGCTGGCAGCGGCTGTCGGCGGCTGGTCCCGCGTCTTGTCCCAGGGGATCGGGATTGTCGCGACGCTTGGGCATTTCCTGGTGTGTCTGTTGTTGCTAGACATTGCCTTGAGTGGCGAGATCTCTGTTTACTCAATGGGCAATTGGGCGGCACCTTTTGGGATTGTGTTGGTGCTCGATCGACTAAGCGCCATGATGATCCTGCTGACCAGTACGTTGGCTGTCATTGGCCTCCTGTATGCCAATGCTGCGTGGAGTGATCAGGGTCGGCGATTCCAGGCACTCTGGCAGTTTCAGATCATGGGCTTGTCAGGTGCGTTCCTGACGGGCGATTTGTTTAATCTATTCGTGTTCTTCGAGGTATTGCTGGCCGCCTCATATGCCCTCCTGCTGCATGGCGGCGGACGATCCAGAGTGGGGTCGACCTTCCATTTCGTGGTGGTAAACCTCACGGCATCTGCAGTTTTCCTGTTTGCAATCGGATTGCTCTATGCCGTCACGGGCACGCTCAACATGGCGCACTTGGCCGAGTCGATTGGCCTGATCGCGGCAGAGGATGTTGGTCTGGTAGCAGTGGCTGGCATTTTGTTGCTCACAGTGTTTCTTGTGAAATCAGGTCTTGCGCCGTTTCATTTCTGGGTGCCGGCAAGCTATGGCTCTGCTGCAGCGCCTGTAGTGGCCCTTATCGTTGCCAAAGTTGGCGCGTATTCAATTGTTCGGGTCTTTCCTTTGCTGTTTGGCGCTGAAACCGGCACGGACTCAGCGGGTGTGAGTGGCCCGGCAGCGGCGCTGGCCAACCTTGCGCAGCCTTGGGTGTTTGGTCTGGCCATGTTGACGCTGATGGTTGGTGCTGCCGGTACGCTGGCTTCGCAAACCCTGCGACAGCTCGCAGCAACCTTAACGCTGGTTTCCATCGGCACGCTGTTTGTGCCCCTCGCGCTTGGGTCCGTAGACAGTGTTTCTTCTGCCGCCTTCTATCTAGTGCACTCCACCGTCGCCACGGCAACCTTGTTTCTGGTGGCCGAGTGGGTGGGAACGCATCGGGGTAGCCGAGGTGATTGGCTACGGCCAGGCCAGGCGATCTCGCATCCCATCCTAATTGGCGGTGCATTGTTGTGGGCGATGATCACGTCAGTCGGTTTGCCACCAACCTCGGGCTTCATCGGTAAGATTTTGGTGCTTGAAAGCGTGACTGGTTTCGCTGGTGCCGGCTGGTACTGGGCGGCCATCCTGGTTGCGAGCTTTTGCTCTCTCGTTGCGGTATCGCGCGCACTGAGTGTACTTTTGTGGAATCATGCTGACGAAGTGCCTGATGACGCAGAGGCGGCACAGCCCAGCCAGGAACACTTGCTAACACCAGTGCAGTCACGCGATGGCCGTGCTGTGGGGGCACTTGTCGCAACCGCAATGGTGCTGGTGTTAAGCCTTGGTTTGGTCGTGATGGCCGGGCCGATCAAGGCGGAGAGTGATGAGTTGGCCAAACAGATCACGAACAAAGATGGTTACATAGACGCTGTGCTCAAGCGTAGCGAAGCATTCACGCCTATCGTTCGGCCGTCTCCCGCGCAGCGCCCGGCTGCAGAATCCGAGTCCGGTGAGTCACCTGGTAGCGGGGGGTCGCAATGATGGCCTCGCTGTTTCCCCGCCCCTGGATGTCCGGGATTGTCTTCTTCGCCTGGCTATTGATGATGGGCGAAATTAAGCCGCTTGTGGTCATCGGCGCTTTGTTGTTTGCTTGGGGTTTGCCAAAGCTCACCAGTGCATTCGTGCCCGCTGTGTCAGCACCGACCAGGCCTGCGGTTGTCGTCCGCCTTATGCTGACGGTTACCAAAGACATCATTACGAGCAACATCGTCGTTGCCCGCCAGGTGCTCGGTAATATCAACAGCCTCAATCCGGCATTCATTACAGTACCGGTTGATACCGACCATGACTATGTAATCAACTTGCTCGCGAGCATCATCACCATGACACCGGGCACGGTCTCGGCGCGAATCCACGAGAGTCCGGGCACACCAGGGTCTAGCATTGTGGTCCATGTGCTCAACTGCGAGGACGAACAAGCCTTGATTGATGACATCAAGGCGCGTTACGAACAACCCCTGTTGGAGATTTTCAATTGCTCGCCATCGCACTGAATATCGCCCTCATAGCTTTTGGCCTGGCCATACTGCTTGCACTGTGGCGGGTATTTAAGGGCCCGGACATGACGGACCGGCTGTTAGCGCTGGATACCCTCTACACCAACGCAATGGGGCTTGCCCTGCTGATTGGCGTTCGCTTCTACATGAACGGCGGGGCCGATCGTTCAGACTTTTTTGAAGTGGCGCTGCTGATTGCACTGATGGGTTTTGTTGGGACGGTGGCAGGCGCACGGTTTTTGTCGCGTGGTGATGCGATTGAATAAGGCCTGCACTCGGAGGGTAATCTGATGGGTATCGTGATCGAGTTTCTTGTGTCGGTTCTTCTGTTGATTGGCGCTTTCTTTGCGTTGGTTGGCTCAATTGGTCTAATCAGATTGCCAGACTTTTTCTCGCGTCTGCACGCACCTACCAAGTCCTCTACGCTCGGCATTGGTGCTGTTTTGATTGCTTCTATGCTTCTGCCCGTTAGCAATGGCCAGCTACCGGGTTTTGCTGAACTCCTGCTCACACTCTTTGTGTTTGTGTCGGCGCCCATCGCTGCCAATATGTTGTCGCTGTCGGCGATTCGACAGGCAGATAAGCCTGAGGCCGAACCTGCAGAACAAGCTAACTGAGTGAGCCTGATATGAGCGCTTTCAGCCCGGAAGCTATTCTCGAATTTTGGTTTCTGCCGCCAGATGATGCCGGGTTTGGAAAAAAACGCGCCGAATGGTTTACCAAGTCCGCGTCGTTTGATCAAACCTGCCGGGCGTTATTTGAGCCTGCGGTGCAAGCCGGGATGAATGGCGAGTTGAATCATTGGGCCGCCGATGACGCCAGTGCCGAGTCCTTTCTCGCGTTGATCCTACTGCTCGATCAGATCACTCGGAACATCTATCGTGATGATGCCCGTATGGTGGCCGGAGACACGATCGCCCTATTAACTGCGCGCAAGCTGGTGGCTAGCGGTAAAGATGAGAATCTATTGCCCGTGCAACGGGCATTTGCGTATTTGCCATTTGAGCATTCGGAGAATCTGGCGATGCAGCATGAGTCGCTGCGCCTGTTTAAGCAGTTAGATGCCTTTGACGAAACAAAAGATATGTTCATTTATGCGGAGAAGCATGCCGTGATAATTGAGCGATTTGGACGCTTTCCGCATCGCAACGACTTACTCGGTCGTACAAGCAGTCCCGAAGAAATTGAGTTTCTGACGCAGCCTGGCTCACGCTTTTAATCGTCGCGAGTTTTGTCGTCAGTCCGACTGACCCTGCGAACGACATCACTGGACAAGTTATGCAAGGTACCTGGTTGTTTTTGCATCTGCTCGGAGCGATTACCTGGCTCGGCGGTATGTTTTTCGTCTTGTACTGTCTTCGCCCGGCCTTACCGGTACTCGAGCCACCGATGCGCGCGCCGTTGATGGTGTCAGCCCTGGGCAGGTTCTTCAACTACGTCTCCATCGCAGTTGTCATTATTTGGCTCAGTGGTTTCATGCTGCTCGCGCCGGTTGGACTCAAGAACGCGCCCAGTGGCTGGCAGATCATGATGGGCGCGGCTGCCATCATGACGATTCTCTTTGTCGTCATCCGCCTGATGCTGTTTCCAAGCGTCCGCCGAGCTGTCAATGAGGGTGAGTTGCCTCGCGCGGCGAGTGGGTTGAACGCGATTCGATGGCTGGTAGTGCTAAATCTCTTACTGGGTTTAGTGGCGGTCGCTGGTGTCAGTTTGCTGCGGTAAATAGGCGCCAATGCTGCAAGTCATCCTCGACGCTGACACCCGGCTACAACTTGACCGGCTGGTCAGTTGGCTGGGGCAGGCCTCACAGGACCCGTTCGTTGCAGACACGTTGATCGTGCCTGATCTGGGTAGTGGCATTTGGTTGCAGCAGAGCATTGCACGAGAGACGGGTATCAGCGCGAACGTCCGCCTCGAATTGCCGGGGGCGTTCATCTGGCGCAATGTGCAGCAGATTGTTGGCATGCCAGACGGAGGGGGTGACAACCGAGCGGAGCGTTCTCAGGCACCGTTTGAGCCAATGGTGGCGCGTTGGGCGATCCTAATGGTCTTGTCTCAGGCGGCTGACGAGCCGGCCAGCGACGAGTCTCTACAACCTATCCTAAGGGCATGGCGAGACGCCTCAGAGCGCGATCGCATGGTCATCGCCACTGAGCTTGCGAGGCAGTTTGAACGTTATCTTGCTTACCGTCGTCACTGGCTTGAGGCCTGGGCAGCACGCCGGTCTCCGGCGCGGGCGATGGCGGCTACCCGGGCGGCCGGGTCAGCGAGTGCTGCGCTCGCTTGCGCCGATCAGCATGAGCCATGGCAGGCATGGCTCTGGCGCAAGTTGCTTGGTCAGATCAGCGGTTTCAGTGAGCAGCATCCCTTTGATGCGTTTGAGGCGAAACACCCCACCGATGCCGTTGATAGTCGCGCCGGGCGCGTGGCGGTGTTCGGTCAAATCAGTCTGCCTGCAGAGCAGACCCGTATGCTGGCGCTTTTGGCGAGATCGCGGCCAATCATTTGGTTCGGGCACGATCCATCCCAGGGGTTTTGGGAGCATGTTGTCAGTGAGCGCCGTGCACGTGCTGCGAACCCTGCCGAAGATGCGGAGCCAGAGCAAGCATGGCTCTACGACAACGAACCGGTCATCCTAGGCGAGTGGGGTAGGCAGTGTCGGGACAGCCTAATGCAAATGCGGGCGCTAGAGGAGCAAGGGCTTGCTGTTATCAATGACAGCCATCTTAGAGAACGCGACCCCGGCATCGCGAATACAAATCTTGACCGACTGCGACTTGCGGTTCTGACCCTGTCTGATGATCCGTGGCGCGAGGCAGGCTATTCGCCAGATAACAGTATTCAGATTCATGCGACTCACTCGCTCATGCGCCAGGCCGATGTTGCATCCGATTTGATTCTCGAAGCATTTGCGACCACACCCGATCTGTCGCCGGCTGACATCGTCGTCTTTTGCGTGAATGTCGATGAGACAGCGCCACTGTTGAAGGCCGCGCTGAGCCAGTCTGCCCCCGACGTGCCGGTATTTGTCGCTGGTGGACGATCCGGGGCGACGCCACTGCTGCGCGCACTACAAGGATTTATCCGCCTGGTGGAAGGACCTGCGAGTGTGAACGCGGTTTTCGATTGGCTGGAGGGTCCGGCACAACAGGTCGGAAGCTCAATTGATGCCGATGCGCTCCAGTCATTGCGCAGCATGATGAACAGCAGTGGTGTTTATCGTGACGACATGATTCAGTCCGCCGTTGACGGGATTAGTCACGGATGGACAGAAGGCATCGACAGACTGGTTCTGGGTGCGCTGCTTGGTGAGCGTGGCGAAGCGTTTGCCATGAGTGTGGCTGAATCAGCCGTTCAGTCAGTTATGCCCTTTGGGCAATTGTCCGTGTCGCAAGTCGATGTACTCAGTGAGGTTGCTCGCCTGCTCGATTTGGTACGGAATTGGCGGGCCGATCAGGTGCGTGGCCGAACGCCCGCTGACTGGTCTGCAAAAGTGCAACGATTCGTTGATCAGTTGTTGACCGGGCCTGCAGTAAGTGACGACGCACTGAGTATTCGGGATGCCGTTTCTCAATTGACTGATTCTGTTTGGCGTGTGCCCGGTGGACAGCACCTGATTGTGTCCTTCGAGGCGTATGCGCAAGCGCTTGAAGACCACTTGCAACAAAGCGTCAGCCCGGCTCGCGTCACGGGGGCAATTACGGTTGCGCCCGTTGGCGCCTTGCGCGAAGTGCCGTTTCGAGTGTGTCTGATGCTCGGGCTCGATGAAGGGCAGTATCCGCCGCGCCGACGGATTAGCGAATATGACCTGATGAGCCTACTGCCGGTGGCCGGCGATATTCACCCGGGCGATGCCGGGCGCGGTTGGTTTTTGCAGGCCTTGCTTAACACCCGCGACCAAGTCTGTCTTTGCTATCAGGGGCGGCACATCAGAAGTGATGCGGTGCTTAATCCTTCGCGTCTGATTGCAGAACTGATGAGCTACTTGCATCGGTTTGATCACTCGGGTAGTGAACCATCGGTCATTGAGCACCCGCTGCAGTCGTTCTCACCGAGGCGATTCTCACCCGAGGCGTGCGCGCCCAGCTACGCGCGGCATTGGTATGAGGCGGCCGTCGCGCTGGCAAATCCGCAAGACTTATCTATGCAGCCGACGTCCCCAGTAGTGAGTGCGTTCTCGGCGGAGACACGGTTGCGAGTTGGGGCCGGTAACAGTTCATCGACCTTGCTGTGGCGAGCGCAGGACGTTGCTCAGCATTTGCTAGATCCTGCACGTGCTTACCTGCGTGAGACCGGCGGCATAAGCTTGCTGCCATTTGAAACCTCGCAGCTTGATATTGAACCTCTGGGCATGCATGACTTTCCCGCACAGTCTTTGTTTGATCTCGCTGTGCAAAGTGCGTCGCGCCTTGCCAGCGGCTGGACGGCCAGCCAGGTTCAAAGCCGGCTAGCGCTGGCACCGTCTTTGCCGGCAGGCAGGGCGATTGAACCCATTATGCGTACGGTCATGACGACGGCCGAGCGCCTGTGGCAACAGGAGCAGAAACAACTGGTGCTGGCCGGTCTGCAAGAAGGCCGCCCGCTTGATCAGGAGGGGCGCAGCATTCATGTTGCAGTACCGCTTGGTTCACTTGCGGTTGAACAAGGCGAGCCAGGTCAATCAGTGACGTCCAGTCTGGTCAGTGGGCTCAGCGGTGCTTTGTACTGCGAGTCGCAAGGCGATGTGATTCAGCGCCTGCCGGCTGTGCGAAAGCTGACTATGCGATCGTTAATGTCTGCCTGGCTTGCCCATCTACTGGTTTGCCTTGATCAGCCCGGTGATCGACGAGTCAGAACCTTCTATCTTGTGGCTGGAGATCATGCGATTGGCGCTTTGAGGCCGGTCGTTTTCGATCGTCAGTCTCTACAGCTCTACAGTGAGCTGAGCCTTGACGCTTATTCGCCATTGGCCCGTTTGATCATGACGGCTGAGCTTGCAGCTCATCATGTGTTGCCGTTCTTCCCCAGAACCGCTACCGCGTGGCTCGAACATGCAGAGCCGGGTGAACCGATTGATCGACCACAGGACAATGAAAAGGCGTTCGAGCAGGCCAGAAAGATTTATGAAGGTGACGCGATGGGCCGGACGATGCCCGAGTGCCAGTACGCTTGGCCCGCCGCCTTGTGGCGAGAAAATCCGCCATCGACTCTGACTGTTTTACAGCAGAGCCTGGCGCTGTATGCGCCCATCTGGTGGTCAGCAAAGCGTACCCTGACGGCCGCGGAGCATGATACCAATGGCTAATGCCGCCGCGTCGCTGGCAGGTCACCCGGTTCTGGCGCCCGGCGTGCTTGATGGGTTTCATCTGATTGAAGCCGATGCAGGGACGGGCAAAACCTGGACGATTGCGCGACTGGTCTTGCGAGCTTTGGTCGAAAAGTCTCTGCGAATCGATCAAATCGTCGTGGTGACTTTTACTAACGCTGCAGCCGCCGAGCTCAAAGAACGAATCGCCAGCCTGCTCGATCAATGGTCAGAGGGTGTGCCGCCCAAAGATGATTTGTTTGGCGCTGCATGGCAGCTGCCACATGGTATGACCGCGCCTCAGGTGCGAGACATCGTTCGCCTGGCTCGGCTGCAACTCGATGATGCACCGATTCATACGATCCACGGACTTTGTCAACGAGTGCTGACCGAGCAGGCAATGAGTCTGGGACAGTGGGGAGAGATTGAACCGGGCTTTGATGATGATGCGGCTCTGACTGAGTCATTGGCAAAGTGGTGGCGGCGTGAGATCGTTCATGGCCCTGCCGAACGAAGCACCCTGATTGGTCGCAACGGGCTGTTGTTCAGCCGTTTGAAGGATCTCCTTGGCAAAGCACTGAGTCTGCCCGACGCTGAGATACTCAGTTTGTCGGATACTGACTGGACGACACTGCCCGGGAGACTAGAGGCTACGGTCCGGACGGTGAGCGAGCATCTACTTGTTGAGCGAGATGACCTGATTGAATGGATGGCCGAGTCTGGCAGCCTTAACAAAAGGTCGTACAAACCCGAGCAAGTTGAAGACAAGATCGCGGCTGTAAGCGCCTGGCTTGAGCGGTTTCCGCAAGCGATTGACCAAGATCTGGACGAGCTTGCGTGGCTTGATCCACGGCGCATGACGCTGGTGAAAAGCGGCATCGACAAGCGTGAGGATTTTCAGGCTCTCACCGCGCTCACGGTACTGAATGATTTACGCGTTGAACGTTCGCGGCTCAATGAGTATCTGGGCAAACAGATCCGTCAAGAAGTATCCGCGCTTGTCGAGCAGCGCAAGCGCGCAGCCCGACAAATGAGCTTTAACGATTTGCTGCATCGAACCCAGCGTGCGCTTGCCGACGGCGAAGTTGGTCAAGGATTGGCAAGCCAATTGACGCTGCGTTTTCCGCTCGCCCTAATCGATGAATTTCAGGACACTGATCCGGCGCAATGGGATATTTTTCGTCGCCTCTATTTGGCTCCAGCAAGTGGCTTGACTGATGACCAGACACGCGCGTTGGTACTGGTGGGCGATCCGAAGCAGGCAATCTACTCCTTTAGAAACGCAGACATCAACACTTATCTGGCAGCGCGAGATGCCGGCGCAACGATTTACCCACTGGGGCAGAACCAGCGATCAGGACGGCAACTGATTGCTGCGGTTAATACCCTGTTTGATCGACCAGATCCCTTCGGTTTGTCGCAAATGGTGTTTGAGCCAGCCCAAGCAAGTGACCGAGCGGATAGTCCGGAGCGACAGCCACCGCCAGATGGGCAGGGCGCGCTCAGTTTTGTGTTTCTGGACGGCGAAACGGCCAACCCTCATCCGATTGGTAAGGCCGAGCTCATTGAGCGCGCTGCACGCATCGCCGCTGTGCAGATTCAACGGTTGTTGAGCGGACCAGGTGCTGGTGCGGACGCCGCAACCGTTACGGCGGGTGATATCGCTGTGTTGGTGCGAACGGTTGCTCAGGGTCGTCAGGTTAAACAGGCGCTCGCAGCGCGCGGCGTTGGCGCAGTTGAAGTCTCCCGGGACAGTGTGCTGGTGGCCGATGAGGCAACGGATTTGCTTCGCGTTCTAACCGCAATTGCTGACCCGGCGGATGATCGCGCTGTCCGCGGTGCGCTGACCACGACGCTGCTTGGATTCAGCGTTGACGATCTGCAAAATATGGATAGCACGCCAGGCATCTGGGATCGCCGGTTCGCAGCGTTTCTGAGTTGTCGGCAAGCCTGGCCGCGTGATGGTGTCCAGGCGTGTTTGCAGGATCTGCTTTTTGGTTTCTTTGACCGCGCCAGCGCACTTGTCGCATTGCCTGATGGCGAGCGACGCATGACCAACCTATTGCATTTGATCGACGTGTTGGCCGATGAAGCGGCCGCCAACGAGGGTGCTGTTCAGGCGCGCGCTATTTTGAGCCGACAGCGGCAGCAGGCAATAGAGCGGCAAGGTCGCGATGAGACGACCGAAGTCAGGCTCGAAAGCGATGATCAACTTGTTCGCATTCTGACGATTCATGGGAGTAAAGGCCTCGAGTTTCCATTCGTCTTCCTGCCTTATCTATGGCACACGGGTGGCGCTGCTGCACTCGATACCGTTACGGTTAGCGAGCTGGTGGCTGCTGATGGGGTGCGGCGTCGGGTCATGTCGCTAAGCCCTGACTTTTCCATTCTGAAGAATCCCAAGTGGGGCATCGTACCGACTGGACCGATGCACCCCGAAACTCTGAAGGAAGACAGCAAACTGAGTGCGCTCCAGGAGGGGCTACGTTTGACGTATGTGGCGCTCACTCGCGCGAGTCGGCGGTGCATCGTGTCCTGGGGGTTTCCTCAGCCGGCCAAACGGGGCTATGCCGCGCCAGGCACTCTGGCAGACCCGACACCCGATGCGGGCGGAATCGGCTATCTCCTGGATCGCGAATGCACCTTGAGCAAACGCCCAGATGTTGGCCGGGTCGCTGAGACGATCAATGCGCTCGCTCGCGAGGTTGATGGCGTTAGTGTTTTGACTGGACTCGATTTGTTGGCTCAGGCGAATGAACCAGAGCAGGTGCCACACAAGCCTGATCAAGCTGTTGAGCCGCCCCACGCAAGCGGGCCAGGGCGACGACTGGGGTGGCCGGCTGCGCAGTCAATGACACTTGCTGGCCCTCTCCCGAACATTCCCCCAGGTTGGCGCACGTCAAGCTTTACTGGGCTTATGTCTGCGGGTGCATCGACAAGCGGAAATGAAGCGTCGCACGCTTGGCGACCTGATCATGATGAGTGGGTGGCCAAGCGTTTGGTACTGCCCACGCCCGAGGCAGGTTCGGATGCGGCGATCAGGGCCAGATTTGTGCGTGGAGCAAACGCAGGAAGTTGCCTGCACGACGTATTGGAGCGAGTGGACTTTCGGTTGCCCGTGGCTGACGATATCGTCAGCCAGTCCCTCGCGAGATTTGGCATTGATGAGACAGCGCCGCTTGTTGCGAGTTGGCTCACCGAGGTGTTAGCGGCGCCACTACCGGCAATCGATTCTGCGCCGGGCCTGCGCTTAAACACGATTGCGCCGCCTGACGCTGTGCCAGAGCTTGATTTTCTAATGCCCGCCATCAATGCCGATCCGGCAGCAATGGTGCGCGCAGTGGCATCTCACTATCCGGTCGATGATCAGTTGTCTCATCATCAGCTCACTGGGTTCATGAAAGGCTTCATTGATCTGGTCGTTCGTCGTGACAACACCTACTGGCTAATTGACTGGAAGAGTAACTGGCTTGGTGAGCATGCTTCGCATTACACGCGGCAAGCTATGGAAGATGTCATCAAGATGCATGGATACAGTCTGCAATTCAGCTTGTATTCGCTGGCGTTACACCGGTGGTTGGCGCGTCGGGTGCCCGACTATGACTACGAGTCACACTTTGGCGGGGTCTACTATATCTTTTTGCGTGGTGCTGGCGCAGACACTAAAGCCACTGATAATGGTGTGTACGGCACCCGATTGCCACTGTCTTTGATTTGCGAGTTGGAGCAGTTGGTCGGACTAGGAGGGCAGGTATGAGCACGCGACAGGATTTGGCTGATAACCAACTCTCAGTCAGCTTGAGCGACGCCGAGCACGCGCCGACTGACTCAACCGATTCAATCGCATCACCTGGCGCCGGACTAGTCGCGGGCTCGCTGCTGCGCATGCATCGGCGAGCTGATGGGCCTGTGACAGTTGAAGCCAGTCTTGTGGAGGCAGTCAATCGCTTGTGGCAATCCATTGAGGCAGGCGATGTCTGCCTGCCGTTGCCGTCCGAAGGCGATCACGCCGATGGTCGAAATCCAGCGCTGGTAAGTGACTTGCTACAAAGCCCAGTTGTGATGCGGGCGGCAACTGATGGAGCAAACGATGACATCAGACCTCTTGTATTGGAGGGCACTCGTTTGTCAACTTATCGGTTCTGGCGCGCGGAGCAAGACTTGGCCGCGCAACTCGTCAGTCTGGCAGCGCAAGCACCAGAATTGCCGTACGGCCCGGAACATGCCCCGGATGCCTCGCTTGGTACGGCGCAGCGGCAAGCGCTTGAGACCGCTGGCAGATGTCGCCTGCTGGTGCTAACGGGCGGGCCAGGTACGGGCAAAACTTACACGCTGGCGGCCATTGTTAAAGCTGCCGTGAGCGCTTGTCGCAATCAGTCGAGCGGACAGCGCGCGGGCAGCCCGCCGTTTACGGTTGCGGTGGTTGCACCCACGGGCAAGGCGACTGCGCGCATTGCTAGCGCCATCGGTGATGCGCTAACCGATCAACCCGGCGTATTACTCGAAGCGATGACGCTTCATCGGTTGCTAGGGCTCAGTGCAAGGGCTGCAACCCACGCAGCCAGCATAGAGTTGCCATTTGATCTGGTGGTCGTGGATGAGTCTTCTATGGTGGATACCTTGCTCGCTGCGCGCTTGTTGAGCAGTTTGCGTCCGACTACCCAGCTAATCCTCGCGGGTGATCGCGATCAGTTATCTTCTGTGCAGGCTGGCGCATTCTTCGGCACGCTCTGCTCGACGCTTAATGAAGCTATTGCCGCCTGTCGCGTCACCTTGGATCAAAACTATCGGCAACAGGAGGCGCCCGAGATCCTCGCCTGGGCTGAAGGCGTGCGTTCAGGGCGGCTAGCTGCTGACGGCACTGGCGACGCGCCAACGCTCGCGCATGGGAAACAGTTGCTATTTGATGCCGGCGGCGTCAATCGACTGACCGAATTCGCAGCGCAGCGGCTAACACCCCTAATAGAACGAGCCGGCAGCCTGAAGGCTGGAGACGAAGTGCCGTTGCTACGACGCTATATGCAGTGCCAAATATTGGCCGCGCTGCGGTCGGGTCCGGAAGGCATCAACGCGCTCAATGAGGCGATTGGACTCATCGCCAGACGAGTGGCCCAAGCGACGGCTGGCCCGGTGCCGCCTGGTGCACTATGGTTCGCTGGGCGTTTAGTCGTGGTCAGGAAGAATGCAACCCATCGCGATTTGTTTAATGGCGACATCGGGCTGTGTGTTTCC
The DNA here is from genome assembly GCA_045106815.1 of Burkholderiaceae bacterium. Lineage (GTDB taxonomy): Bacteria > Pseudomonadota > Gammaproteobacteria > Burkholderiales > Burkholderiaceae_E > JAUIAI01. Next base: position 148,235 of record JBGCFG010000057.1, read on the forward strand.
CTGCCAGACGGGCCGGCTCGATCATTGCGAGTCGTTTTTGAGAGGCCAGATGGCTCTGCGCGTCACCTGTTACCGAGCCAGATGCCCGTGCATGAGGACGCGTGGGCGCTAACTGTCCATCAGGCCCAGGGTTCAGACTTTGAGGAGGTGCATTACCTTCCAGCCCCTGCCGACCATCCGCTCGCTTCTCGCGAGGGCTTGTATACAGCCATTACCCGAGCCCGCAAGCGTATGACGGTATTTGGCGAACTCGAAGATGTTGCTGGTGCTGCGGCCAGACCCGGACGGCGCGAGTCCGGCCTTATGGATGCGCTTGCCGCGCAAGCGGATCATCAGGGTGGCGGGGAAATGACATGACGTCCGGTAGCCGCCGTACCTTCTTGTCCGGATTGGTCCTTGGGACGGCGGCGTGCCAGTCGACGGGACGTGCCGGTAACCTGATGCCCATGCCACGCGCGCCGATTGCGCGAGCATTGCCCTCAGAGGAACAACAGATCTCGCGAATCTATATTGCATCATGCCTTGATGAGGAGAAGCGACGGCGCGCGAAAGTGCTTGATGCGATGGCTGCTCGGCCCGCTGATCTGTTGCTGATGCTTGGCGACAACGTGTATGGGGATCGTCGCAATGGCAAAAGAGTTAGACCCGACCCGCAGCTCACCGAATTGACTCAGAGCCTCGCTGACTTGACCAGACGACCAGATTTCAAGGAAGTGCTGAAGACTCACCCTGTCATGGTTGCATGGGACGACCATGATTACGGCATGAATGATGGCGGAAGAGATTTTGCGTTTCGCGCCAGAGCTGAAGATTTGCACGAAACATTTTGGGGCTTGAAACAGACCGCGGCAGCCACGCGCCCGGGGACCTACTACGCAAGAGCCTTTGGTCCTGCCGGCGCGCGAGTTCAAGTGATTATGCTGGACACCCGGAGTTTCAGGTCAGCACTTGCAAGAACTGATCAACGCGGCGCACCGGGCAAGGAGCGTTATCTGCCGAGCGAGGATGTGAATCAGGAGATGCTCGGTGCGGCGCAATGGCGTTGGCTTGAGCAGCAACTGAGTCGGCCCGCCGATGTGCGCGTCATTGCCTCATCGGTGCAGGTGTTACCCACCAACGCACACGGGTTTGAGTCGTGGTCACGTTTGCCACGGGAGCGTGACCGACTGCTGGCTACTGTCTCTGCACGCATGGATGGACAAGTTGTTTTTGTTTCAGGTGACCGGCATCGCGCGTTTATTTACAAGCAGGCAGAGCTAGGCGGTGGCGCCTTTGTCGAGATGACCAGTAGTTCGATTAACCGATCTTCTCGCAGGGGAGCGCAGGAGATGGACCGTGCCCAACTGGGTGCTGCGTTTGTGGGAGAGAACTTTGGCGAAGTCTTTATAGATTGGAGACGTCAGCAGTTTGAGCTTGTCATTCGAGATTCAGCGGGCCAGCCTGTCAATCGGCTGGCGCATCCGCTCAAGGGGTAACATCTCGTCATAACAAGCTTTAAGAGCCGAGACGAATCAATGAAGAAGATCCTGCTAATCCAGGGCGCCAATATGGAGTACCTGGGCATTCGCCAGCCCGAGCTTTATGGCACAACCACCGCGGCGGAGCTAGACGCGTTACTGTTGAAAAAGGCGCCGGAGCATGGCTTTGAACTGGATATTCGTTACACCAATACGGAAGGCGAAGCGATAAACTGGATTTTTGAGGCCGACCGGGGCGACACCAACGGCCTGTTGATGAACCCGGCCGGTTTTCTGTTTGCTGGCTATGCGCTGCGTGATTGCCTTAAAGCGACCAGCCTGCCGTACATTGAAATCCACATGACCAACATTGATCGCCGCGAATATCATTCAGTGATTGCGCCGGCTGCCGACGGCATGATCACCGGTTTGGGCATCCGTTCTTATCTGGTAGCGCTGGCCGCGATGCAACTCGCCCTCGAATAGTCCCTGCCATTCGTTGAGAGATTTCATGACCGAAGCATTTGAAGACGTGTTTAAGGGGTTGAAGGCGCTCCTGAAACCGCACACCAAGACGATGGATATCACCCACGATGAGCCGGGCCGGTTTTGGGTGGATACAGCTCACATTATGAGCAATGGCAAGCCGCTGTTTTTTGGCGCGGTCGAAATCAAAAAGAAATACGTGAGCTACCACCTGATGCCTGTGTACGTGACACCCGCTCTGCTGAATGACTTGTCGCCAGAACTTAAGCGCCGGATGCAGGGTAAGTCGTGCTTTAACTTCAAAGCAGTTGACCGAGATCTATCCAAAGAGCTGGGTGAAATCACCCGCAGGGGCCGACAGTCTTATCGCGACGCTGGATACCTTAAGCGTGCAAAGTCCTGATGGCTGAGCATTCAAAGGTCCGAGTCGCAGTTGATATTGGTGGCACCTTCACTGACCTTCATCTTCATGATCCGCGCAATGGCGTGACAATTGCCTGGAAAACACCGAGCACGCCGGATGACCCGTCAATTGGTCTGATCAAAGGGCTCAAAGAAGTCAGCGCTGCTGCCGGTCTCGCACCCAGCCAGATCGGGCTGATTCTGCACGGCTCAACGATTGCCACGAACGCCGTACTTGAACGAAAGCTACCGCGCGGCGCCCTGATCACCACGCAGGGCTTTCGTGATGTGCTTGAAATTGGCCGGCACATTCGGCGCGATGTCTACACGTTAAAGGCAGAGCCTCGAGCACTGTTGATTCCAAGACAACACCGTCACGAAGTGCGTGAACGGGTGACTGCGAATGGAAATATCGAAACGCCGCTAAATGAGTCTGACGTGCAGGGCGTCCTGGCCAAGTTGCGTGAAGAGGCGATTGAGACGGTGGCCATCATGTTTTTGCATGGTTACCGAAACCCGGTTCACGAGCAAAGGGTGGCGCAGATGATTCGCGAGCAGGCCCCTGAGTTATCGGTAGCCACCTCATTTGAATCCAGCCCCGAGATTCGCGAATTCGAGCGCGTTTCCACGACAGTATTGAATGCGCTGCTCAGGCCTGTCATCTCGGGCTACCTTGAGAGGGTATCGAGCCGGCTTGAGGGGGCTGACATTTCGGCGGCACTTTATCTTGTGCAATCCAATGGTGGCCTGGCAACGCCGGCTGATGCCGCTGCACTACCGGCCAAGCTCCTGCTCAGTGGACCGGCCGGTGGCGCAATGGCGATGGCGGCACTCGCGCAGCGTCACGACATCGGTAATCTGGTTGGATTTGATATGGGCGGTACCAGTTCTGATATCTCAGTTGTACGCGAAGGCCGGATCGGCGAAACGGCCGAGTCTTCCATTGATGGTCTACCGGTTCGCCTGCCGATGGTTGAAGTGCGCACAATTGGTGCTGGCGGCGGCAGCCTCGCACGCGTTGAATCCGGGGCGCTGCGGGTAGGGCCTCAAAGCGCTGGCGCACAGCCTGGCCCGGCCTGTTATTCGCGTGGCGGGCAGGCACCTACCGTCACCGATGCCAACGCCGCACTGGGCCGAATTGATGCGCAGGGCTTTCGAACCGGCGGTATGACGCTGAATGTTCAGGCGGCACGTGATGCGCTCGATCAGCATATTGCAACGCCGCTCGGAATGACTGAGTCGGCGAGCGCTGAAGGCGTATTGGATGTGGCGACAGCTCACATGGCTGGCGCTATTCGGCTGAGCTTGTTCGAGAAAGGCGCTGACCCGAGCGATTTTGCGCTCGCCCCGTTTGGCGGCGCGGCCGGGCTTCATGCCTGTGCGGTTGCCAGCGAACTGGGCATGAGTGAAATCATCTTCCCTATGCATGCGTCCACCTTGTCGGCGCTCGGTATTCTCAATGCCGACCTGCGATATGACTTACTGCAATCTCAGTTATTGCCGGCGGTGGAGAAAAGTCTCAATGCACTGATTGATGCTGTCGCAACGCTGCGCGATCAGGCGAATCAGCTGCTTCAATCGGCCAGTATGGCGGCTGACACACGGCGTATCGAATTCAGTTGTGATGTCCGTTATCGGGGTCAGGCGTTTGAACTTAACACTCGTTGGCCAGAACTGGACGCAGGCGCTGTCCCCGAGGCGGCCTCGCTCAATGCGCTCATCGATCATTTTCACGATCAACATGAATTGCTCTATGCTTACTGTGAGCGTCAGGACCCAGTAGAAATAGTTGCGGTTCGGGCAATGGCTATTGGTGTGCTCGATAAGCCAGACAGACCGCTTGGACCACGGGCACCCGATGCGGCAGAGTCAACGCAACGGTCTATTGTCTTGTCGGGTCAGCAGATCAAGGTGCCTGTTTACCGACGAGAAGCATTGAAACCCAATGAGCCACCAATCTCCGGGCCTTTGGTACTTGAAGAAGATTTCACGGTGTTGATCGTTGAGCCGGGCTGGCAGGTGAGGGTGCTTGATCAGGGTGATGTGCACTGCTTTCGGGCAGGAGAGGTGAAATGAAACCGCATCTGATTGACCCCGTTAGGTTGGAAGTGATTCGCAATTCGCTGATTGCGGGCGCGGAAGAAATGAACGTTTCTATCTGGAGAACGGCGCGGTCAACCGTCGTTCGCGAGACGCTTGACTACTCAACCGCACTGTTCAGTGGCGATGGGCAGGCCGTCGCCCAGTCGACCCGCATACCAGTACACCTAAACAGCATGTCAGTCTGCTTGAGCGACATCGTCGATCATCACCTGCCGCTTGATCAGTGGCGCGATGGCGACGTCATTTTGACGAATGACCCCTATTGCGGGGGGCAGCATCTGCCGGACTTTGTTGTGTTTCGCCCGGTCTTTGTCGACGGCCAGCGCATTGCGATTTCGGCCGCCATCGTTCACCACATTGATGTTGGCGGCGGCGCCGCGGGGAGTTACTACGCGGGCGCACGTGAGATCTTTCAGGAAGGCTTGCGAATTCCCCCTGTGAAGCTGGTCGAAGGGGGGCGCAGCAATGAGGCGGTGATCGCGATCATCCGGCAAAACAGTCGCGAGCCAGAAAAAATTATTGGAGACCTGCGCGCGCAGACAGCCTCCCTTGCTGTCGGTGTCCGGGCCATCGAACGTCTGGCCAAGCGGTATGACGCGGATACGATTGCGCACGCGATGTCGGCAATTGTTGACCAGTCTGAAGCGCACATGCGCTCGGCCATCCTGGCCATTCCCGATGGCACCTATGTGTTCAAAGACTACGTCGATGACGATGGCCAAACAACCCGAGACATTAAAATCGTCGCGCGCATCGATATTAAGGGTGAAGAGTGCGTCGTCGACTTGTCAGAGTCTGCCGATCAGGCGCCAGGGCCTGTCAACTGCACACTGAATATGGCGCGCTCTGGGGTGTATTGCGCTTTACTGAGTGCAGCTGATGGCTCAGTCATGGCAAACTCCGGCGCCTATCGGCCGATCAAGGTTGTTAGTCGCCCCGGCAGTATTGTTAGCTGCCTGGAACCGGCTCCGGTGGCAAATCGCATGGCGACGGGTCACCGAGTCGTGACGACAGTACTGGGTGCGCTTGCGCAGGCAGTCCCCGATCGCATCCCCGCCGCCTACTATGGCGTGTCTTATGTGGCCGCGCTATCAGCGCCGGATCGTTTCGAGCCTAACCAGAGACGGGTTTACTTTGAAATCGAAGTCGGTGGCTGGGGCGGGCACCCTCAAGGCGATGGCGCGAGCGCGTATTCAGCGGGTTTTCACAACCTTGCCAACTCACCGCTTGAGATGTGCGAATCGCTTTTTCCCATCACCTTTACTCAGTATGGGTTCATCGAAAACAGCGGTGGCGACGGGCAGTTTCGGGGCGGTCTTGGTCTGGCCAGAGAGTGGCGGTTGGAAGCAGACTCTGGCGTTCTGTCGGGCAGCTTCGAAAGGTTCAGCCACCCTCCTTATGGCCTTAACGGCGGCTCGCCAGGTTCACTCGGTCGCTTTGTCCATATCAAGGCCGGGCAGGCAAGTGAATTGCCCTCAAAAGTCTCCGGTATTGAACTGACCAAAGGCGACAGAGTCAGACTGGAAACGTCTGGTGGTGGCGGTTGGGGTAACCCGGCAGATCGAACAAGTCAAAGCAGGGTTGATGACCAATTGGCTGGCTACACGACGATCCTGTAGGTACTTAGTCTGTAGACTATCCAACAATGAGACTTTACGTTGCGGTTCGACCGCCATTCTTCTGCACCTGGTGCCTGGTCCTGGTGATTGCATTGCTGACCTGGGGAAAGGCTGCATCTGCCCAGTCACCAGGCTCACCAATCGTCGTGGCCCAGGCGCGTGAGGTGGCTGCTGTCGAAACTATCCGGTTGCCTGGCACTGTCGTGGCGACGCGCGTGTCGCGTCTGTCCACCGCCATTGGCGGACTCGTTCAGTCTATCGGCTTCGATCTTGGCGATCGCGTCGAAGCTGGCGACACCATTTTGAAACTCGACGATAGTCTTGCCAGGCATGCGCTGGATCAGGCCGCGGCAGCAGTCGAGGAAGCGCAGGCCGACGCGGCGGAGAAAAGAAGGCTATACCGAATTGGTCGTAACCTCACCAAGCGCGGCGTTATCACCCAGGACCAACTCGATGCACGCGCCGCCGACATGCGTATGGCGCAGGCCGTGGTCAAGCGTCTCCGCGCCGACGAATCAGCCCAAAACGAGTTGCTGCAGCGTCATAGCATTGTTGCGCCATTCACCGGGGTGATCGCATCACGCGATACCGAAATGGGCGAGTGGGTAGCGCCAGGCACGCAGATCGTTGAACTGGTGGCGGATAACGATGTTGCCGTTGATGTCTCCCTGCCGCAGGAATTTGTCGCATCAATGCAGAGCGACGTCTCGATTGCGCTAAGTATCAATGCGCTTGCGGGCCAGCGCTTCCCGGCGGGCCGGACTGCGTTGTCGCCAACCGGTGACGCCACGACACGATCCTTTCTCTTGCGCATTGAACCGCAGGCCGATGACATCGGATTGGCACCAGGCATGTCGGCTCAGGCGCTCATTTCGTTTGCTGCTGGCGAGTCGGTGATTGCCATTCCACGCGATGCCCTGATCCGGCAACCGGATGGCAGCACCACGGTCTGGGTCATCGAGGATACCGGTGAACAACCAACGGTCTCATCGCGCGAGGTCATCTCGGGGCGCGCGAATGGCAACAGCATCCGTATTACAAGCGGATTGCAGGCCGGCGAAAGAGTCGTGGTTCGCGGCAATGAATCGTTGCAGGCGGGTCAGCCGGTTCGAGTCGTTGGTCATGACAAATAGAACTTCCGTCATACCGGCTACCCACCTGATCGCGCCGGGGCTCGACTTAATCGCCGGAACCTCTTCATGCTAGGGCAGATGGTTCGTCGGGGGACGCTCGTCACCGTCTGCTTTCTGATCCTGTCGGTAGTCGGCGTGGTTGCCGCTCTGCAAACGCCTGTGCAGATGATTCCAGATCTGGACGTTCGCACGATCTCGGTCAGAACTCAATGGCCAGGCGCGAGCCCGCAGGACGTTGAGAGCGAAGTGCTCATCGAGCAGGAAGAGTTCTTGCGGCGGGTACCCAATCTGTCTCGGCTGACCGCTGTGGCAGAGTCGGGCGAAGCGACGATTGAACTGGAATTTCCGTTTGACACTGATGTAACGGCGGCGCTGCTCGCTGTGAACAATGCGCTGAACCAGGTGCCCGCGTATCCGGAAACCGTCCGCCGCCCGCAGGTCGTCGCGAGTGCTTTTTCCAGCAATTCATTCATGTTTTTCCGAGTGTCCCCTTTGCCGGGTAATCCGCAATCGGTCGACATGGATCTCATCGCTGATTTCGTCGATCGAAACGTACGCTCGCGGATGGAGTCGGTGCCTGGCGTGTCCAATGTTGGCCTGTTTGGCAGTGCAGATCGGCAGATTCAGGTATGGCTCGATCGGGATGCACTCAACGACCGGGGGTTGACGCTGACCCAGGTGAGAGAGGTTTTGCGTGCGAGAAACCGCGACCTCTCTGCGGGCGACATCGACCAGGGTAAGCGCCGCTATGTGTTACGCACTATCGGCCGTTTCGAGGATGTCCAGGCGCTGTCTGGCCTCATTCTTCAACGGCAGGGCGATGCGATCACACGCCTGGGTGATGTGGCGAGAATAGTGCTCGATCATGCCGAGCCAACCGAGCGCACGACAGTCAATGGCCAGCCAGTGCTGATCATGCCGGTACGCCGCGAGGCTGGCGCCAATGTGATTCAGATCAAGCAGGCACTGCTCGATCGCGTGCCGCAGATTAACCAGGAGGTGCTTGAGCCGGTGGGCCTGACACTGGCATTGACCGCCGATGATGTGGGCTATGTGCAGGCATCGCTCCAGAATGTGTGGGTCAACCTGGCACTGGGCGCGGCCTTGGCCACGCTGGTCATGTTCGCCTTTTTGCGCTCGGGCCGCACCACCTTGATCGGTGTTATCGGCATTCCGCTATGCACGGTTGCGGCTGTTCTCGGGCTTGCTATGACGGGCCGTACTATCAATGTCATTTCATTGGCAGGTGTGGCCTTTGCGTTAGGCATGACCCTGGACAACTCAATCGTGGTGCTCGACAGTATCGATCGCCGGCGGCGCGAAGGGCTGGATCGTCTGCGCGCGGCCATCGACGGGGTGTACGACGTTTGGCCCGCGCTGCTGGCGTCAACCGCCACAACTGTGTTGGTCTTTCTGCCTGTGATTTTCATTCGGGAGGAAGCCGGGCAACTCTACTCTGACGTTGCCATTGCTATCTGTGCAGCAATCGTCGCGTCGATGGTCGTGGCGATGACCATCGTGCCGTCAGCCAGCGCGCACATCACGCAGTTTGGCCCGCATGCCAACGATGGGCGAACTGGCGTTACGGGTCTAAATCTGAGGGGGCGACTGGAGAAAGGACTGGCCTGGCTAACGCGCAGCGCGGTGCGATCCTTAGCCTGTGTCCTGGTCACGCTTGTGGCGAGCGGCTTTGTTTTTCTTGTGCTGACGCCGCCAGCTTCCTATCTGCCTGAAGGTGAAGAGCCCAAGACTTTCGCTTCAATGAGCGCGCCAGCCGGTTACAACCTGTCGACCATGCAAGCGATTGCCGATGAACTCGAGGCGTATTTTCTCCCATTCGTCGCCGGCAACGAGTCCGGACGTGTCGACCCCGCACAAGCCAGCGACGATGTTGTCCCACCGATTCGCTACCTGATCGTGCGCACGACGAGCACTCGGATTCGCATCATTGCCGAGACCGTAGACCCGGCGCGTCTGGGTGAGCTTATGCAGGCGCTTAGCAAGCAATTCAGAACCTATCCGGATATGCGGGCGTTCGCCACGCGAGGCTCCATCATTTCCAGCAATGACGGCGGTACCCGAAGTATTAATGTGGAGCTCTCGGGAGCAGACTTGCCTGCACTGTATGCCTCGGCCGAGGCGGTGTTCCAGCGAGCGGGCGAGGTGTTCGTCAAACCCAGGATACGAGCGACACCGTCTACCCGATCATTGTCGCAACCAATGGTGGAGGTACGTCCCGATTGGGAGCGTGCTGCTCAGTTGGGGCTGACCCCGGAAGACTTGGGCCTGACCGTCTCGATTGTGACTGATGGCGCGTTCGCCGATGAGTTCTATCGGGGCGACGAGAAGATCGATATCTTTCTGCATACAGAGTCCGGGCAAGGTGGCAGCCTGGATGACATCGCCAATTTGCAGCTTTATACACCCAGTGGTGTTGTGCCCCTTCGTTCAGTGGCGCAGGTGTTCGAAACAGTGGCCACTGGCACGATTCGGCGAGTCAATGGCGCGCGAACCCTTACGGTCAATATTATTCCCCCGGATGACGTGGCGCTTGAAACAGGTGTGCAAAAGGTGCGCGACGAACTTGTGGCTGTGCTGCAGCGGGATGGGCGACTCGCGCCGGGTGTGTCAGTCGACATTGCTGGCGCGAGCGACCAGCTCGAAGCAACCCGACAATCATTGATGGGCAATTACGCGATTGCCGTGATCATTGTGTACCTGTTGCTCGTGGCGATTCTGACTCACTGGGGGTATCCATTGCTGATAATGGCCACGCTTCCGATGGGCATGGCAGGCGGCATTCTCGGCCTGCTGGCGCTTAACAAGATGGGTGAATGGCAATCGGTGTTGGGCCTGCCGACGTTTAGCCAGCCGTTCGACATGATCTCGATGCTCGGCTTCCTGATTCTGATGGGCACTGTCGTGAATAACCCCATACTGGTGGTGACCCGGATCATGCAGAACCTAAAAGACCCGGGCGTCGACATTGGCAGAGCCGTAACTGAAGCAACTGTCTCGCGTCTGCGACCCATTGCCATGACCACCGTCACAACACTGTGTGGGCTAGCGCCCCTGGTATTCTGGGGCGGCGCGGGTACCGAACTCTATCGCGGTGTGGGTGCGATCGTCATGGCTGGCTTGCTGGGGTCAGCGATCGTGTCGGTGACTTTTTTGCCTGCGCTGGCTGCGTTCGTATTGCGGGGGCGAGAGCGGATGAGGTCGGTGGTTACGAGTACTTCTGTTAAACAAGTCGGTGACTCTGGGGAAATCAATCAGCGCTAGATTCAAAGCGTTTGGGGTAGAGAAGTCGGGATCTACCATCAGTAAGCAAACCTTCGCCCCCGCGCAGTGGCGGGGGCGTGAGTGGCTTATTTGTCTCGTTTGATTTGTTGGAAATCTCCTCGAACACGAAGTGTGACGGTGACGTCTTTACGATTTCGACTGCGCCAGAACCAGCCATGATTGCCGGTGAATGCCGCCTTGATCGTGCCTTCGTCGCCTTCGACGCCACGACCTTTCTCGTAGCTAATCGATTTGCCACCTCCGTCACCGTGCAAATCGAAGTTCACTTTGCCCCCTTCAACCGACCAGAGAAACTGTGCCTCAGCGTTCTCGTTCATGACCAGTTTGATTTCAGTGCCTTCGCCTGGACTCAGCTTGAACGACAGGGTTTCTTTCCAAGCGGGTTTATCACTTTGTGCCTGAGCGTTGCTGATGAACACGTTCAGGAGTTCGTTCAGTAAACTCGACTTGTCGTCGTCCTTTGTCTCCGTTTGGTGATCCTGTGCTGCTTCTTTGGCGAGCTGCGCTTTGATCTCGCCCATCTCAGTAAGCCCCAGGACATTTCCGATGCGGGTCGGGTCAACTCCATACTCGGCTGGCAAAACTACAGTTATCAGGATGACCAATGCGGCGACGGCCGCGATGATGGTGGACTTGATCAAACGCGCCGTGCTTGGCAACTCGTCGGCGGTCGGTTTTTGTGCGTTATACATATCGATTCTCCAAATGTTTATCGAGTGACAAAGTAGCCCGTGAGCTGCATGCCAATCAGAATGAAACCGGCGGACATCATCACGACGTTGGCGGTGTATGCCTGGTTCCAAAAGCCAGCGGTTCGCCGCCAGTAGCCCATTGCAATCACGATGAGCAGTAGGGCCAGGATTTGCCCAATTTCCACGCCTACATTGAACGCGAGCAGATTAGGGAGCAGTCCATCCTCGGCAATCTCGTACTCCAGGATTTTGGTTGCCAGGCCTAAACCGTGAAACAGCCCGAAGATCAGAGTGGCCGCCTTGGTGTTGGGCTGAAAGCCAAACCAGCGTTGATACGCTCCCAGGTTATCGAGCGCTTTGTACACGACTGACAGACCAATAATGGCGTCAATCAGGTAGGCGCTGACCCCCCAGTTGAAATAGACACCCAGGAGCATCGTTGTGGAATGACCGATTGCAAACAGGGTCACGTAGACCGCGATATGCTGCAGGCGGTAAAGAAAGAACACGACGCCAAACAAGAACAGGATGTGGTCATATCCCGTGATCATGTGCTTGGCGCCCAAGTAGGTGAAGGGGACGAGGTGGACGCCCCAAATCTCCATGATGTAGCCCTTATCGCCTGCAGCGATCGCATGGGCAAGGGCGAGGTTAGTGCTTAGCAGGAGCGCTGCTCCGATAAGCATGGCGAGGAGAAGCCGCGTTGCTGGTGAACGCAACCACCCTCCGTGAAAGATTGGCATCATTCGCGAATGGTTCCAAGTAGTTGAGAGAATGGTTTCAAACGGGCCGCCCAGCCGCTGGCAGGACGACATCACCCTAAGGTCGCGGCGGGATGTTTATCTCAAAAACAGGAGGCGCATAGACCGAGGACGCCAAATCATCAGGCGCGATCGTTAGCGCTGCATTCTCGATATCAATGCTTTGTTCGCTAAGAAGCTCTACGGCGTGGTCATGGCTAAACCCGTCGTGGGAATGGCCGTGTATCGACTCGGCAACGCTTGTTGTTACGTCAAGCGTCGAAACCGGACTTGCCTCATGCGAGACAGCATTCTGCGCAGACCCGATCGAACCATGATCGTGATCATGTGACTCATGAGCGCTCACCATCAAGAACGATGAAGTGCCCAGCGTGATCAAAGCGGTGATGACGAGTTTGATCGCTTCGGATAGCAGAGTTGCCATGTATGGCTATGGGTCTCGATAGGAGCGGTTCGCTGAACTTTTTAGCAGGTCGCACTGGTTTGCAATATCCCCCCCAAGGGGATAAAGTTAAGTATGACAGATACTCACGCGCATGCAAGTCACCCCAAGGCCGTAGCACGGCTCAAGCGGGCCAACGGTCACCTTCGGTCTGTGATTGAGATGATTGAGAGCGGGCAACCCTGTCTGGATATCGCGCAGCAGCTACATGCGGTGGAGAAGGCCATCGTCAATGCCAAACGCGTGTTAATTCACGATCATATTGATCATTGCCTGGAGTCAGAAGGCAAGGCACCTGAGCTGGCTGAGTTTCGCGAGATAGCCCGCTACCTGTAACTTGTCATGCTATGACTATTCTCAAAGTCTTGGCCATGACAAGCGGCGCAGTGCTTCACATATAGTCGCTCACCAATTTGCGTATCGGCGGCGTGTAACTGAGAGCTGACCTGAAGCATACGGTGATTTATATCGAATAATGACGGGCGCTTAGCCGAGACTAGTGGTCGCAAATTTGAATCAGATTGATCGTCTGGCAGTAATGCCCATGTCCCGAGACTGACGAACAGAATCATTGTCGCGACTGTTCGGGGCTGAATCATCGTCCAGGTCCGGACAAATCGGCGCTTAGCACTTAACGCTTCTAAGCACCGCGTCTATGAACCGTTTGGCTCACCGACCGGTCAATGGCTTGTGCCTGATCGCATCCGTCAAGTTTTGTGCCGTCCTGGATAACCAAAGTCTTGCCGACCCGTTGGTTAGCGCTCCCAGCGGGCCAATGTCGATCGTTGATCGCGTAGCGACCGACCTTGCCCTTGAAAGGCATCAGCAGCATGCCATCTAGTCGCGCAACTTCGCGCGGATCGGTGTGACCGCGAATGCCAATGACGATGGCATCGTGCCCCACTCGAGGCTGGGCACGATAGGTGCCAAACAACCGATCCCACCAGGGCAACGAGAAGCCGAAATTGGAGTTGGTTTCATCTGGCTCAACCGAATGGTGGATTCGGTGCATATCCGGGGTGACAATGAACCAACCGAGCACTTGGTTTATCGGCAGGGGAATGCGAATGTTGCCGTGGTTAAACATTGACGTCGCGTTGAGGAGGACTTCAAAGATCACCACGGCAACCACCGGGGCGCCAAGCGTGACCACTGCTGCGAACTTAATTAACATCGACAGCAACATTTCGATCGGATGGAATCGAGTCCCAGTAGTCAGGTCGTAGTCGAGGTCAGCATGATGGACTTGATGCAGACGCCAGAACGCCGGCACAGCGTGAATGACCACATGCTGCAGCCAGATCACAAAATCCAGCGCGATGACCGCTATTGGCACAGCGAGCCAAAGCGGCACTTGAAAGTGGTTCAGGAGGCCCCAGCCGCCGGCCTCGCCGAAGGCCGCCACCCCGACTGCTGCCAGTGGAAACACTAATCGCAACAGCAATGCGTTCAGCGCCATCAAAGCGATGTTGCTGCTCCACCGTAGTCCTTTGGAGAGAGTTGCCTGGCGGCGCGGCGCTACGATCTCCCAAAGCGCTATCAGAGCAAAAACGGCAAGAAAACCACCCAGCCGGATGGCTTGTTCGCGAGTGAGAAGGTACTGTTCAATATCCATGGCTATCTCTCTTCGCTGATCATCCAAGCACGTTTGAGTAATATATCACTCATTCGCACGAATGTTAGAATGTTATTTATGGATAATAGAACTGTCAAAGACCTCTTGTATGAGCAGGTAGCGCGTGTTGGCAAAGCGCTTGCGAGCCCGAAGCGACTGGAAATACTCGAAATGCTGGCTCAAGGCGAAAAGTCGGTCGAGAACCTAGCTGGCGACGTTGATGTCAACATCAAGCTCGCCAGCGCTCACCTGAAAGCGCTGAAAGAGGCGAGATTGGTCTCCAGTCGCCGGGAAGGCAAGCGCATCATTTACCAGCTCACCGGTGACGACGTCGCACAGCTCGGTGTGACGCTGCGCAATGTGGCTGAGGCGCATCTAAGCGAGTTGCAGGTCGCCTTGCAGGAAATGATGAAAGAGCCTGACCGCTTGGTCAGTGTTGGTCGCAAGGACCTGATGGCCCAAGCGAAGCGGGGCGATGTGATCATGCTCGACGTCCGGCCGCAATCGGAATTTGACACTGCTCACCTGCCTTATGCACGGTCAATGCCGCTGCCAGAACTCTTGCAGCGCTTATCAGAGTTACCCAAGGATCTGGTGATCGTCGCTTACTGTCGTGGACCTTTCTGTCTGATGTCTGACGAGGCGGTCAAGATCCTCAAAGCGCACGGCTACCACGCGCGAAAGACATTTGACGGGGTGAGTGAATGGCAGGCTGCGGGACTGCCGATTAAGCAAGCTTCGACACGGAGATCGGACGCCAGACGTTCAGCGTCATAGGCCACGATTCTGCTCGGTCTTGGATCAATTCAGGCTTTATCGGATCCTGCCAATGAATCGTGGAACTTTGGCCGCATATTCACGGTACTCCTCTCCAAACGCTTTCTCAAGCCAGGGTTCTTCAGCGTAAGGCGCGAGCAGATACATAACGGCCCATAGGCCAATCAAGCCATTGACATACCAGGAGTTCACCGCGATGACGAGCCCGATCATCCCGACAAAAGTGAAGACGTAGATCGGGTTTCTGCTCCACGAAAACCACCCTTCCGTTTTAAGTTGGTTTGCCTCACCGTGTGCATCCTGCCAGCCTAGTTTCGCCGTTACCAACGTTGCCAGCCCAAACCCGACAAGTACCAACGTCCATCCGGCGAAAGCCCAGGCACTGGCCACAGGGCCGATTCCTCGATAGTCCAATACGCACAACAACACGATGGATACAAACATCGTCCGAAACAGGGCCCAAAAGACCCGATGTTGCCAAGATGCCCGTTGAGGCGGTGGCCAAAACTGAAAGCGAGGAAGCAGTAGACCAGCTATGGACAACAGTAACAAGGTTGTAGCAGCCAAAGTGCCGATGACGAATACGATTGAGATCATAGGGGTAGGTTAACGAATCAATCTAAAACGCGGTCCGTTCACGTCGTTGGGATTTCCAACCCTGCAGTTACTGGAAGGCGGACGCCGAGCGATGGAGATGGATCTACCCACGGCGCTATCGGTCACATTTTTGTCCCTGTTGATTAATCAGGCACGCTAGAATGGAGGCATGCGCCTGATCATGACAAGCCTATTGTGTCTGTCCCTGCTCTTTCAGAGTGTGGTCTTTGCGCAAGCGAGCCAGATGGGATGTGACGATCATGGTGCGTTCAGTTCAAACACTGGCCAAGTGATGTCAACCGATGACAGCTGCTGCGCCGATACAGGCACCGGCCACGGCAGCAAACCGTGCCAGTCTGAGATGGGTTGTCATGCTTTCGCATGCGTTTTGACCGATCCCTATTTGATGCCACAGGCTGCGCCAGTTTCGCTGATGCAACCAACTATCGATGCAGGTTTGCAATCGCACGACCTCACTGAGGTTTGGCGCCCGCCGACCTCCGCCTGAGGGCTCATTCGGCACGTTCGCCGAGTACCTTGTTGTTGATTGAAGGCATGAGCCCGGCCTGACAACTGACCAGACACGTCGCGGCTTAAGGGCCTCACTCATTTCCCAAATTCTTATTGGAGGCAAACATGCCTTTTGATCAATTACGTCGGCGCATTTGCGCTGGCATCGTACTCGCGCCATTTTCTGGTTCACTGTTAGCCACCACTGAATTGCCTGTCGTCGACGTGTGGAAGAGTCCCACTTGTGGATGTTGCAATGACTGGATCAAACATCTTGAGCAAAACGGCTTTACTGTCAGGGCCCACGACACTGGGAACAACGTCGTTCGTGAACGTCTCGGAATGCCAAGCAGGTATGCGTCATGTCATACAGCCAGGGTAGGGGGATATGCAGTTGAAGGTCACGTCCCTGCGAGCGATGTGATTCGACTGCTCACAGAGAAACCTGATGCCGTCGGGGTTGCGGTGCCTCAAATGCCGGTTGGTTCGCCGGGTATGGATGGGCCGGTCTATCGTGGTCGTGTCGATCCGTATGACGTGTTACTCGTCGCAAAGGACGGCTCTGCGAGTGTGTTTCAGTCTTACCGCTAGTTGCGTTGATTCATGAGGGGAATCGAATGGATGAGACAGATTGCAGCGCTCGCACTGATCGGGCCGAGCACGAGTCTCGGCGACGCGCAATGGCGAACCGGTACCGATGACTTCCCGGCGTGACACGCCGAGGGTCTCACCGCGTGAGACCCTCGTGGCCGGCTTCGTTGCGGATAACCCAGGCGACTGGCTGATTCACTGCCACATCGTCGAGTATCATGCTCGCGGGATGGGCACTCAACTAAGGGTGACAACATGATCCTGAAACACTTGTCGGAAAGTCAGCGGCTCGTCTCGCTCACTCAGAGGCATCAGAGGCCTTTTACTAACCCGTCAACGATGCTGGCTGGCGTCTTCTTTGCTGTTTTGCTCGTCAGCTGGATTGGTCATTGCTGGATCCATGCGTGCGGTCTGAATGGATAGTGATACGAGAAGCAAACAACCAGTCAAATGTGCACATATGTCCGACTGGGTTCCGTGCGATGGTTTACGCAGAGAAGTCGAACGACAGCTTTCCCTCAAAGCAGTCGTTCGAACCTGCCAATCGGTTAAGTCAATCAGTTAAGGCGCCGTTACCATGATCGGTCGGGCTCAAATCCATCGGCGCACTCGTGAAACGTATTGCGCATACTCTTCGCCAAAATTTGCGCGCATATATCGCTCTTCCGGAATAATTTGGTAGCGATTCATGTAAACGACAAACACAGGAATCATGGCAAAAGACAATATGCTGCCCAGGAACAAACCCCAGGCGCACAAAATCAGGAGAATGCCGACGTACATTGGATTTCGGGTACGTTGGTAGATCCCGTGAACGACCAAGCTGCTTGATTGATCTGGTGCGCGAGGGTCGACTGTTGTGTCAGCTGATCTGAACG
The DNA here is from genome assembly GCA_045106815.1 of Burkholderiaceae bacterium. Lineage (GTDB taxonomy): Bacteria > Pseudomonadota > Gammaproteobacteria > Burkholderiales > Burkholderiaceae_E > JAUIAI01. The sequence continues at coordinate 165,601 of JBGCFG010000057.1, forward strand.
CCATGACGCCAAGCAAAGCAATGACGCTGCCAATGACCGCGATCCCGATTGCAATAAAACCTGACCCAGCGATCGAGAATTGAAAATCGGGAAGGACCTTGGACCCTATCCACATCAACGCGGCGATCCCAATTGCCAAAACCACTGGCGGGACCTTGAGTTCAAGTTCCTTCACGATATTGATCCTAAGGCCAACGCACGCTCGTCCAGCGACTGTCGAATGATCTGAATAGCTGACAACAAAAGCAAGCCGGCCATGATCCCGGCGACGATCAAATCAGGCCAACCGTTCGCGGCCCCCCAAACGCCCAATGCTGCAATGATGCCGATGACATCATTGCGCGAGCAGAGCCAAACCGAGCGAACATTCGCGTCGCCATCCTTATAGCTCATCAGCAACAGGACGCTCACGCAATTTGCAAGCAGCGCAAGAAGGCCAATCCAGCCCATGATCTCGGCGGTAGGAACGCCGCCATAGAAAACGCGACAAGCAGTTGAGCCTAACATCCATGCCCACAAAGCCAACAGACTGATCTCCTTGAACAAAGCCGCATTGGTACGCACAGCGACGGATGCTCCGATGACGGCCAGCGACAGGCCGTAGGTCAGTGCATCGCCGAGAAAATTCAGGGCATCCGCTTGCAAGGCTTGAGACTGGGCGGAGCGACCCGCGCTCATTTCAACGACAAACATCAGTGCGTTAATCACCATAACGAGCCAGAGCCTGCGTTTGTAGCCATCCGATATCCCATCGAATCTTGCGTCGTTGCCACAACAATTCCCAGCCATAGTCAAAACGTCCACGGCAATGCTATTACAAGGAATATAGATGGGCAATTATGCGATTGCCGTGATCATTGTGTACCTGTTGCTCGTGGCGATTCTCACTCACTGGGGGTATCCATTGCTGATAATGGCCACGCTTCCGATGGGCATGGCAGGCGGCATTCTCGGCCGGCGCGGGTACCGAACTCTATCGCGGTGTGGGTGCGATCGTCATGGCTGGCTTGCTGGGGTCAGCGATCGTGTCGGTGACTTTTTTGCCCGCGCTGGCCGCGTTCGTATTGCGGGGGCGAGAGCGGATAGGGTCGGTGGCTACCAGGGCATCCGCTTAAGGCTTCGCCGACTCCGAGCAAGCTATTTGGCAAAGTGCAGGTATGAGACGACCAGCAAAACGATGAGTAACAAATTCAAGAGGTTTAAGGCGATCGGGTCGCCATGCGCATAGTGCGCGATCATCGCTGTTATCAGGAAGAGCGCGACACCGGCGTATGCCCATTCTCTGACGGGCGTGGGCAGTCCCGGCATGATCAAAGCCGGAATGGCCAATAACTTCAAGACTGCCAGTTGGATACGAAAAAATCTGGGAAGCCAAGGTCTCGAATGCCTTGCATGGTTGGCTGATGCAATAGATAGCTAAGTGCACTGAGCGCTAGAAAGGTGACCACAATGCCCGTGGAGATCCAATAGATCATCAGCAAATATTTCCCCACTGGTTTGTCTTGCCGTTGAAGAAGGCAATGGGTGAATGCGCAAGACACGCGTTCACTGCCAAAGACGTTTGTGAGATGTTAACCCTAAGCTCGAGATCTCAAGGCTGCGTCATATGCAATGCGAGCCCACCGCGCTGCTTCGTCTCGATTTTCCAGGCAGTCTGGGGGGGCTTCATAGTAGGAAAGCTGCATGACTTTCCCTTTCTTCTCGTACTCAAACGGACCGAGATTCTGGTCTTCAAACAGATTCAGACTTTCTTCGTCCACTTTTAAGTACAGGGTGTCATCCGCGATCAGGCCAAACATCAGCCCACCGTGAAACACGCCGTGCCCACCAAACATACGTTTTGATTCGATTGGGCCGAAGTCACTGAACAATTCATGCAGGTACTCAACGAAATCACTCATCGCTCTTGTCACTCAGGAAAGCGGTCAAAGATGAATGCTGCCAACAGCGCTTTTTCTAACTATTTTGTGCTCGCACATGCAAAGCATAGTAGCGCTGCCGGGTCTACGGCAAGACGTTTCGGATCAATCGCCTCTTCGCATGCTCGGCACAGGCCATAATCGCCAACTATGCCTTCATCAACCCGGGCGAGCGCGACATTGATGCGCTGAAGATGCGCCTGTCGCCGCTGCGCCTCGGCTCTCGCCATCGCCTGCATCTGGAGGGCATCCATTCTGGAGAGCCTGCCCACTTTTGACTGATCGAGCTCTACCGCATCGCCTGTGTCGCCGGCCGCGGTGTCAGCTGCGCTTAGTTCGTGCGCCAGCGCTTCGAGGCGCTTGCGCCAGGCGCCCAAGTCGGCGAGCGAAAAGCCCGCCTCATTGCCTGGCTGGTCGGAGTCTGAGGGTTGGTCCAGTGGCACGCGCGTGTCCGCTTGGTCGGAGCCTTGGGCTTACCAGGGTTGACCCGCGCGCGCGGTACCCGTCATGACTTGATTCTGCAGCGGTTCGCCTGCAACCGCTCGCTGAATATTGGCAGCCACAAATTGCCAGCGCCGCTCAATCTGGGCACGCGTCATGGCGCTTTCATGCGCGCTCAGCAGGGTGTTGTCTAACTTGTGAAAGTCGTAATTGCTTGGCCACACCTCAGGTTTGCCGACGGCGTTGTAGTTGTACCAGGTGTCGATAATGGCGCCACCAATCTGGCGGTTCTTGAGAGCGTCATACAGGTCTTTCTCGGCAATCACTTCGCCTCGCGCAACGTTGATGATGACCGCATCCGGTTTCATGAGTGCAAGCCGCTGTGCGTTAATTAGATGCCGGGTGTCGTCATTCAGGTCGCACGCCAAAACAACGAAATCACTTTCCCTGAGTAACTCATCCAACCTGTCGGACTGACCGAGCCAGGCAAGGTTGACAGGCGTCGCCTGTTGGCTGCGCCGTATGCCGACGACTCTCATGTCGAACGCGGCAGCGCGTTTGGCTACGGCCTCACCGATATGGCCATAGCCGACAATGCCGACGGTCTTACCTTTCACTTCACCATGCAATGGACCTGCGCCAGGCATCTTTCCGGCCCATCCGAGGGTACGGAAATCAGCATCCATTTTGCGGAGGCCCAGTGACCATTCGAGCATGCCGAGCAGAATGTACTCGGCAATCGCGGATTCATGCTCAAAGCAATTACACACCGGTACACCCGCCGGCATTCTGGCTTCGGTTGTGAAGTTATAGCCTGTCCAGGGAATTTGAAATATTTTGAGCTGCGGCGTCTCCGGCCAGGCTTGACCCGGGATGTTGCCACCAACGATTGCATCTGAAGCGGTGGCAAGGTCAGCAAACGCGGCCGGGTCGTCGCTGCGGGAGTCCCATGACAGAATTTTCCAGTCGGCGGGCAGGTGTCGACGGATATCGTCGACATGATTGGGGGCGATAAAGCCCTGCATCAGGACAGTTGGCATGAACTGGTTAGCTCCAGAAATAGTTGGGTGTCGCGTTCGAAGGGGGGTGCATGTTCTAGCCTGGCGTGTCAGCTCGCGGAAGGGCTCATCATTTCTTGCATCTCCAAACGCAGCGCGACGGCCGGGTCAGTGCGATCAATTTCTACATCGTCCCAAGTTATTGATTGTCCGGCAGCGACTGCGCGGGTCAGCTTGACGTTGTGAGCCAGTCCAAGCGGAAGGCCCCCTTTAAGGAGTGACCTCTCAGCAGGCATGAGCTGCCCATAGACACGATAACCACCCTCGCCATCGAGCACCTCGCCCGCCGTCAAGTCTCTTTTGGCGGTCGCCACGACATCTGCCCGCCAACTCAGGGGCTGACCCGTCGGTTCATGGCGTAAGCCAACCGATGCCACCGAAATGCCAAGCTCAAGACCGATCAGATGATAGGGCTTGTACATGGCTGTGTAGTTGCCGGTGTCATCGGTGAGCAAGCCATATTCCTGAAAACATCGTCGCGCGTAATCCGTATCGCCTGCAAACGTTACGTAGACGCCCCAGCGCAAATCTCGGAACACTGGGCGCGTGTCTCGCTCAAGGCTGGAAACCACCTCTACTTGACCGCGCTTGCTCAGGATGCCGCCGTCAGTTTTCGGCCGTAGCAGGGTGGGCAGGTCATCGACGCCGCAGGCTGGAAACATGAGTCCGCCGTCTGGTGCGCTTAGCCCGGTCGCGTTGGCAACCGACGCCATTTCAATGGCAGATTTTGTGCCATCGAGAAACGAGTTGAACATCTGCGGATTCATGCCGCCGGCCGCCGCGTCTTCGGCCGCAATACCGTAGTGTCCCCAGACATCATCAGGCGTTGACTGGTGATAGGTAGGCAGGTACTTGGTGCCTTTGCCGGCTGCAATCACTTCAAAGCCAGCTGCCCGGGCCCAATCGACTTGCTCGCAGATCAGAGCGGGTTGGTCGCCGTAGGCAAGCGAATACACGATGCCCGCTTCGCGTGCTTTGGCGGCGAGCAGTGGTCCCGCCAGTGCATCAGCCTCGACGTTCACCATTACAATGTGTTTCCCCGCGTCACAACAGGCCAGCACGTGTTTGATCCCAGCGGCTGGGTGACCGGTGGCATCGATGATGATGTCAATGCCATCAAAAGTAATCAGTGCCATACCGTCATCGACGATAGCGGTTGTGCCACTATCGAGTGCAGCGCCAAGCGATGGCGCCTGATACTGTTCCGCTACCCAGCCGACACGCGCCAATGTGTCGCGCGCGCGCTGTGGCGATAAATCGGCAATTCCCACCATCTGCATGCCAGGTGTTCGAGCAACCTGCGCCAGGTACATCGCCCCAAACTTGCCAGCGCCGATCAGACCAACCCTGAGTGGTTTGCCATCGGCTTCGCGGGCTTTCAGCAGATTGAACAAGTTCATGCCGCCACCTTGGTAGTCGGCCACGGCAGGCCATGTTCGTCGGCTCGCAGCAGGCATTCGTCGCTGAGCATTTGAATGGGTGTGAAATCTCGATGCGCGATGTACTCGGGGCGGTGGTGGCGAGTAATGTGGTTGCTGACGGCGCAAAGGCTCAGATAAATAATCACCCGGTTCCACGGCGTCATATTGGGCGGCGATCCATGCACCAGGCAGCTATGAAAGAGCAGCATGGAACCGGCCGGACCCTTTGGTGCAACGATACCGCCGGCATCAACCAGTTCTGTCACCTTGGCATTGTCGAGCGTCCACAGGGGATAACTTGTGGTGGTCAGATCATGGCCCGCTTCGACAACGCCCTCACGATGGGACCCCGGTATGAAATAGAGCGGTCCGTTGAATTCGTTGACCTCATCGAGAAACACCGACACGTTCATGGCCCGCGGCTCAGGCATGCCGTCGTCGCGGTGCCAGGTGCCAAAGTCCTGGTGCCATTGCCAGACGTCGCCATCAAAGGCCTGCTTCCCATTGACTTTGTACTGGTGCATGTAGACAGCTTCGCCGAGCAAGTCCTGAACGGGTTGCACCATGCGCGGGTGACGCCCCAACTTTGCGAACGCATCGTTGAACGTATGCGCGGCAAATCCTGTGCGGGGGGTTTTGCCGTCTTTCTCTCGCACGATTTCCGGCCGATCATCTTTGTAAATGACCGGCACTTGATCCCGAATGACCTGAATCTCTTCAGCGGAAAAGTGGTTAGGGAAAAACAGGTAACCGTCTCGTTCGAACTGATCAACCTGCTCGGCGGTAAGTTTCATGGTGTCTGTCCTGGTGGGTCTAATTGAGTTAGGCGGCCGCTTGATTTGAAGCGTCGTTACTGTTCGGGTGGTGATGCAGGATCAGCTTCAGCGAACGATCAGCGTGCTGACGCGATAGCTTTTCCGCCTGGCG
>JBGCFG010000058.1:0-20948 GCA_045106815.1 Burkholderiaceae bacterium
GCCAACCCGCCTGATACCGGCACCTGTCGTAAGTACTTTAACAATCGGTCTTGGGAGCGCCGAACGTGCAGGATGACTGGCAGCTCAAACTCTTGCGCAAGCTTGAGTTGCTCAACATACACCCGCTCCTGAGTCTCGACATCGGGGCTATCAACGAAATTGTCGAGCCCGATTTCGCCCACCGCGACCAGGCGCGGATCATCCCGGTTGCGCTTAAGCGCTGAGCGCAATTGCGCCAACCAGTCTGCCGGCAGGTTGTGTGTAAACAGAGGATGAACACCCAACGCGTAAGTGAGCTCAGGAGACTGATGAGCCAAGGTCCGAACGGTTTCGAAGTTGTCCGGTGCCACTGACGGTACCACGATACTGGTCACGCCGGCCCGCACCGATTGCTCAATGACATGTTGTCGGTCCGCATCGAAAGCCGGTGCGTCGAGATGACAGTGCGTATCAATCAACATCAGGTCGCTCCCGTATTGGGCGCTGAAGCGTTTGCCAGGCTCAGACGATAGTGGTGCGCACTAACCGGTGCCGAGCTGGCCGTCTCGGATAGTATGAATTCGGTCCATCCGGGACGCTAGCTCGTTGTCGTGAGTCACCACTATGAAGCCCGTGGCTGATTCGGCTGACAGCTCAGCCATCAGATCAAAAACACCGTCGGCTGTCGACCGGTCCAGGTTGCCAGTGGGTTCATCTGCCAACACATATCGAGGCTCTGTCACCATCGCCCGCGCCAGCGCAACTCGCTGGCGCTCGCCACCTGACAACTGTCCGGGTGTGTGGTTGAGCCGATGTGAAAGACCGACCCGACCAAGCATTTTGCCCGCGACCTCATGGGCGTCTTCGACTTTATCGCCGCGTATGCGCAGCGGCATCGCGACATTTTCGGTGGCGGTAAATTCTCCGAGCAAATGATGGAACTGATACACGAAACCAATTAGACGATTACGCATCTGCCCGCGTTCCCGTTCCGTCAATTGGTCTAGCCTACGGCCGTCTACACTGACCGAGCCAGTCGTTGGGATATCCAAACCACCGAGTAGATGCAGCAAGGTACTTTTGCCTGAGCCAGATGTGCCGATGATCGCAACCCGCTCGCCGGGGGCCACGCTCAGGCTGACACCACGCAGGACCTCAATCGTTTCGTCGCCTTGCTCAAACGTCTTAACGAGATCAGTCGCTACCAGGCCCAGTGCATCAGCGTCATCGGGCTCATTCATAGCGAAGCGCCTCAGCGGGGCGCACTTTTGAAGCGCGCCAACTGGGATACAGGGTTGACGCGAATGCCAGCAGGCAAGCCGTCACGCCAATCGTCAACACGTCATTCAAGTGCAAGTCACTCGGCAAATAGTTGATGAAGTAAATGCCCTGCGGCAACACCTCAAATCCGAAAAACGCTTCAACGCTACTCACCACCGGCCCAATATTTAGAGCCAGCAGCACACCGAGCACAATGCCGATCACGGTACCCAGTAAGCCAACCGTCGCTCCCTGCACCACGAATATTTTCATGATGCTTCCTGGGCTTGCGCCGAGGGTTCTTAGGATGGCGATGTCTGATTGCTTATCCGTGACGGTCATGACCAACATGCTGACCAGATTAAAGGCTGCAACAGCCACGATTAGCGTCAAAATGATAAACATCATGCGCTTTTCAATTTTGACGGCAGCAAACCAGTTGCGGTTCTCGGCCGACCAGTCACGAACGTATAGATCCCCCCGTAACTCGCGGGCAAGATTATCGGCAATTCGAGGCGCTCGCATCATGTCGGTTGTCTTAAGGCGAACGCCACTTACCCCTCGCACCCTGAATAATTTAGCGGCGTCATCAATGTGCATGAGCACCAGCGACAAGTCGTACTCATAGTGCCCAGACTCAAAAATCGCCTTGATCGTCAACTGTCGCAAGCGTGGCAGCACACCCGCCGGTGTGGCAGTGCCCTGCGGCGCAATGAGCGTAATACGATCTCCAACACTCAAAAGCAGACGATCAGCGAGTTGCTTGCCGATTGCCACGCCAAACTCCCCCGGTAGCAGTAGATCGGCACTGCCCTGAGCGAAGTTCTCAACATAGTCAGCAACCTGCCCTTCAAGCGCCGGATCGATGCCGCGCGCCACAACACCCCTGACACTTTGGTTGTGCGTCAGCATGGCCTGCCCGGCGACATAGGGCGCTGCACCGACAATTTCTGGGTTTACAAGCGCGGTTTTCGCGATGTCCTGCCAGTTTTTAACGGGTGTTTCGCCGGCTAGCACTTCGATGTGCGATAGAACCGAGAGCATTTTTGAGCGCACTTCCTTTTGGAAGCCGTTCATAACGGACAGCACGACAATCAGGGCGGCCACGCCGAGCGCAATACCCGCAACGGACAGCACGGAAATGAACGAAATAAATCCGTTGCGACGGCCGGCGCGGCGACTGGCCCGCGTATAGCGCAGGCCGATAAAAAGTTCGTATGGAGTTGACATAACGGCCGCCGCAGTGTGCCACAAAACAGCCAGTCCTTCTGCTGCTACCCTTTGCGTATGCTGACTGTGTTGTGCGCTGACCTCTCCCTGACGCCTGATGACATTGGCGCATGGCCACCGACGCTGGCCCGGCGCCTGGCCCGTGCCCGTGTGCACGGGCAATCTCGCGACGACAGCCCGATTCCGCTACACACGCCAGCTGAAGCGTGGCTTAAGCGACAGTTCTCCGTGCCAGAGAACCCCAGCCTGACGATCAGCGCCTACCTACGACATGTTCACGGTGCGACTCTCACCGATTTGCCCGCGCCGGATCGGGTCCTGACAGTGACCCCCGCCTATCTACATGCCACGCTGGATCATCTGGTGTTGAGCCCGGCGTCTGAGTTGACCGTGACCAGGCGACAGGCAGACGAACTTGCCTTCGCCGCGAACGCGTTCCTGATGGAAGACAACATTGAGCTGCGCGTGATCACGCCCGACTGCTGGCTGCTGATTACGCCGACTTCGTTAAAGTTGGAACTGCGCGGATCTCTGCAAGCCAGCGGACGTAACATTCATGCGTATATGCCCGGGGGTGAAGACGGACGACGCTTGCGGGTGCTTCTGAATGAATTGCAAATGCTCTGGCATGACCATCCCGTCAACCAGAGCAGAATCGAAAATGGCCAGGTGCCAATCAACAGCCTTTGGGTCGAGGGCGTTGTGCATTCGGCAGATCAGGCCTCGCCGGCACCATTTGATCAGGTGGTTTCGAAGAGCCCTGTCACGCGCGGGCTGGCTACCGGTTTCGGTGTCGCGACGATAAGCGAAGACACATCGGACGACACTAAGCTTGCTACAGCGTCGGCCACCCAAAACATCTTGCTTGAACTGTCTGGGCCCAATGCAATAGCCGAACTTGACTCAATCCTGAGTGCGACACCGAAATCCGTTGCGCTGACCTTGTGCGATCAGCGCAATCGTCTTGAGCTGCTCAGTGCCGGCAATGATCGGTTTCGATTCTGGCGGCGGCAGGCGCTTCGTGTGCCGCCAGACCCAAACCGATGAGGCGGGCCGTATGAACACGATCAGCCTGCGCCAGCGACATGCACCGTCTCACGTCATCGAGTCCCTGACCGACGCCGGATTAGATCCGATTCTTGCCCGCGTCCTCGCCAGTCGCGGTATCCGCGAGCCGGAGGAAGTGTCGGCAGATCTGAAGTCACTGCAAAAACCTGATGCGATGCGTGGTCTGGCGAGGGCCGCCACCCTCATCGCCGATGGCATTGCCGAGAACCAGACCTTTTGTGTCGTCGGTGACTATGACTGCGATGGTGCGACCGCCACTGCCCTGATGGTGAACGGACTGCGCCGTCTCGGGGCGACAGTGGACTACCTCGTTCCCAACCGCTTCACAGATGGCTATGGTTTGTCAGCCGGTGTCGTGACCAGCGCGCTGAGTCATCCCACGCTGGGTAAACCGAACTGGCTGATCACAGTTGACAACGGCATCGCGAGCATCGAAGGCACAGCGGCTGCGAATGCTCATGGGATTGGGGTTGTGATTACGGATCATCACCTGCCCGGCGTTGAGCTGCCAGACGCTGCTGCCATTGTGAATCCCAATCAGCCGGGCTGCGAGTTTGCAAGTAAAAATTTAGCCGGTGTTGGGGTGGCTTTTTATCTGGTTGCTGCTGTCAGGAGCGAGCTTCGGCAGCGGCAGGCCTTGCCGGAACCAGCACCAAAACTGTCTGACCTGCTCGACCTCGTGGCATTAGGCACCATTGCCGACCTTGTTCCGCTTGATGCCAATAATCGCAGACTGGTGGCAGCGGGTCTGGCCCGCATTCAGTCAGGTAAAGCGCGCCCCGGGATTCAGGCCTTGTTACAGGCGGCCGGTGTCGCAGCGCATCGCATCACCGTTCGCGACCTGGGTTTCGCGTTGGGTCCTCGGATTAACGCCGCCGGCAGACTCGAAGACATCTCCATCGGCATCGAATGCCTGCTTGCCCACGATTCGGCACTCGCAGCAGAACTCGCGATGACCCTGGATGGCATCAATCGGCAGCGGCGGGAAATTGAAGCGGATATGCGCGAGTCCGCCATTGAATCTTTGAGCGCGCCCACGCCACAGCAAATGAGTCTGGTGCTCTATCAGCCGGACTGGCATGAAGGTATTGTTGGCTTGGTCGCCGGCCGTCTTAAAGACAAGTTCCATCGCCCGACCTTTGCATTCGCACCGGGCTCTGCAGACCCGTCCATGCTGAAGGGCTCCGGGAGGTCGCTGGCCGGCATTCACCTGCGTGATGCGCTGGCGCTGCTGGATGCTCGCGAGCCAGGCTTGATGACCCGCTTCGGTGGTCACGCGATGGCTGCCGGTCTTAGTTTGCCCGCCGCAAATATTGAGCCGTTCGAAGCCGGTATTGAAAAGGCGATTGCCGAGATCGCTCTGCCGGGCGCACTCAGCGCCGAATCCGTCCATGACGGCGCCCTCACCCCAGGTGTCATGACCCTGGGGTTAGTCAAGACACTCGACCAGCAGGTTTGGGGGCAGGCGTTCGCTGCGCCGCTGTTTTGCAATGAGTTCGAGGTGATGCGGCAGCGAGTTGTTGGCACAGGGCACCTCAAACTCGAATTGCGACTCGACGGCAAAAGCTTTGGCGGCATCTTCTTTCAGCGTAGCGAACCCTTGCCTGACCGGGCCTGGCTAACCTACAGCCTGCAGGCAAACGAGTTCAGGGGGGTGACCGAGTTGCAATTGCTCGTTCAGGCCCACGGTTTGCCTGTCCCAGCCGCGAGGATCTAAAGCGCCATTACGGGCGTCGCCCGCTATAATCTTGGGTTAACTCCAAACAGAAGGATCCTCATGGAAGCTGAGCGACTCAATCAGATTCAAGCCAATATCGCAGACCTGCAACAGCGGGTTGAGTCTTTACGGGGGTATCTTTGACTTCGATCTGAAAAACGATCGACTCGAAGAGGTCAATAAACTACTCGAAGCCCCGGATGTGTGGGAAGACCCCAAACGGGCACAGGAACTTGGCAAGGAGCAGCGCTCATTAGAGGCTGTCGTGACCAGCCTAACTGACGCCGGCGGCACACTCAAAGATTGCGCTGACTTATTCGAAATGGCTCGCGAGGAGCAAGATTTCGACACCGTTGAGGCAGTCGCAACCGACACCGCCGTTGTTGAAAGCGTCATTGAGAAGCTCGAATTTCGCCGGATGTTCTCAAATGAGGCCGATGGCAGCAATTGCTTTGTGGAGATTCAATCGGGTGCGGGTGGCACTGAGGCACAGGATTGGGCGGCCATGTTGCTACGCCAGTATCTTCGCTATTGTGAGCGCAAAGAATTCACCGCCGAGTTGATGGAAGAGTCAGAGGGCGAGATTGCTGGCATTAAGGGCGCCACGATCAAAGTGGCTGGCGAGTATGCCTATGGCCATCTGCGCACCGAAACCGGCATCCACCGCCTGGTCAGAAAATCCCCGTTTGACGCATCGGGCGGGCGCCATACCTCGTTCGCGTCGGTCTATGTCTACCCCGAAGTCGATGACTCTATCGAGATCGAGATCAATCCGGCAGACCTGCGGATTGATGTCTATCGCGCGTCGGGCGCCGGCGGGCAGCACGTGAACCGAACGGAGTCGGCCGTACGGATCACCCATGGGCCAACCGGTATCGTCGTGCAGTGCCAGAACGACCGCTCCCAGCACCGGAACAAAGATGAGGCGATGTCGATGTTGAGGGCACGCCTGTACGAGCATGAACTTCGCAATCGCCAGGCCGAACAGGACAAGGTAGAAGCGGGCAAGACTGATATCGGCTGGGGGCATCAGATTCGCTCCTATGTGCTGGATCAGTCGCGCATTAAAGATCTCAGAACCAACCTTGAGATAAGCAACACTCGCAGCGTCCTTGACGGTGACCTGGACCCCTTCATTTCAGAAAGCCTCAAACAGGGAGTCTGATGGCCAAGCAACCCCATGCCAATGCCAATACCAAAGCGGATTCGCAAACGTCGACCGAGGAAGCCCCCGATGAAAATCAGATCATCGCCGAGCGACGTAGCAAGCTAGGCGCTCTGCGTGAGCAGGGACAAGCCTATCCTAACGACTTCTCGCCGAGTGACAACGCTGCGGCGCTGCATCTAAGTCATGATGAAACCGACCGCGAGACGTTGCAGTCGCAGGCCGTGTCCGTGTCGCTGGCTGGTCGGATGATGCTCAAGCGGGTCCAGGGCAAGGCAAGCTTCGCGACCATTCAAGACCGCACCGGACGCATTCAAATCTACCTCAACGACAATGGCGTCGGTGCAGATCAACACGCCGCGTTCAAGCACTGGGACCTGGGCGACATCATCGCCGTCAAAGGCGAGGCGTTCAAGACCATGAAGGGCGAACTCTCTGTTCGCGCCAGTGAGATTCGACTGCTCACGAAGAGCCTGCGCCCACTGCCTGACAAGTTCCACGGTCTGAGCGATCAGGAGGTACGTTATCGGCAGCGGTATGTTGACTTAATCGTCAACGAAAAAGCTCGCGATACCTTCGAGCTTCGTAGCAAGGCGCTGCAATCGCTGCGCGAGTTCATGACAGGGCACGCCTTTCTGGAAGTGGAAACACCCATGTTGCACCCTATTCCCGGGGGCGCGACCGCACGGCCGTTTAAGACGCATCACAATGCCCTGGATCAGGAAATGTTTATGCGCGTGGCGCCTGAGCTTTATCTCAAGCGTCTGATCGTGGGTGGATTTGATCGCGTCTTTGAGATTAACCGCAGCTTCCGAAATGAGGGAATCAGTCCGCGGCATAACCCTGAGTTTACGATGATGGAGTTCTACGCCGCCTACACTGACTACGCCTGGAATATGGCATTCACCGAGTCCTGTTTGCGCCATGTTGCTGAGGAAGCCCTTGGCACTACCATGATCAACTATCAGGGCCAGCAGATTGATCTGGGCAAGCCGTTTGCGCGCATGACGACAGCCCAGGCGATTGCTGAATTTGCGCCCGACGTAGACAGCGCACGTCTTAACGACGACGACTACCTCAAAGAGCAGCTCAAACGAAAAGGGGTCGACCTGACAGCGCCGGCCATGGCACAGGCCGGCACCGGCGCCTTGCAACTGGCTTTGTTCGAAGAAACGGCCGAATCAAAACTGATTCAACCGACCTTCATCATCGACTACCCGGTGGAAGTGTCACCGCTGGCACGAGCCTCTGATGACCAGCCAGACATTACCGAGCGATTCGAGCTCTTCATTGCAGGCCGCGAGACGGCAAACGGCTTCTCCGAGCTGAATGACCCGGAAGATCAAGCACGACGATTCTTAAAGCAAGTCGAGGCCAAAGATGCTGGGGACGATGAAGCGATGTACTTTGATGCCGACTACATCCGGGCGCTCGAATACGGTATGCCGCCCACAAGCGGATGCGGGATTGGCATTGATCGACTGATCATGCTGATTACTGACAGTGCAAGCATTCGGGATGTCATCCTGTTCCCTGCCCTCAAGCGAGAACTCTGACCGATGCGTTCTTGCCTGTCGGCGTTGAAGTGCGTGCCTCGATGCATTTGATCGTTCAAACCTATAGCCTCATCGAGTTGCAACAAGTACGCAGTGAACTCGAAAAGCGCGGTATTCGTGTGCACGTGTCAGATGAGTTCACCTACGCGATTCCTGGGATGCCTGGCGCTGAGCAGCCACGGGGCATCTGGGTAGCTCTGCCCGAAGATATCTTGCCTGCCCAACAGGTCGTCACCGATCTGGTCGGCGCAGACCGGCTTGAACCCGTGCAGACTGACCAAGAGAATGTGCCAGCCTCAAAGCAAACGACAGTCACCTCATCGACTGAAAACCAAATCCCGTCGAATTCGTACAGCGCATGGCCATGGATCCTGTTTGCCCTGGCCTTGGCGTTTATCTGGCTGCTGAACGCTTAGCCCCCGAGCCTTCCTGGAGAAAGTGTGAGCGCAGTATCTGCAGTAGAGGTTAGGCGCGGCATGGTGGCCGCGCTTATCGCGTTTGGCACCTGGGGCATCTACCCGATATTTTTTAAGCAGCTCGCCGGGCTTTCGCCGGAGGCGATTCTGGCTTGGCGGGTCATCTGGTCTTTTGCGCTCGTCGCGATGCTGTTTCTGCTTGTCTCCAGACTGCGCATACCATGGCAAAAGCTCCGCTCGCTGCGTCAGTGGGGTTTGATCCTGCTGGCAGCGATGCTGGTTTCGACGAACTGGTTCGTTTTTATCTATACGGTATCAATAGGTGAAGTACTGCAGGCGAGCCTTGGATACTTTCTGAACCCCACCATTAGCGCACTCATCGGTGTTTTGATTTTCAAAGAACGCCTCTGCAGACTTAAGCAATCATCCGTCGCTGTGGCCATCATTGGCATGACCATCACCTTCATGGTGGCTGGTGTGTTGCCGGTCTACTCCCTCGTCATGGCCACTTCGTTTGCGCTCTATACCGCCATCAGAAAGCGTTCAGTGCTGGACAGCGCGACGGGTCTCTATATGGAAACCCTGCTGCTCGTACCGGTGGCGGTTGCCTACCTTTGGCTAACCCCCATCGAGCCACAAACGTTTGAGCCTGTTACAGCATTCTGGCTGATCACATCAGGCGCCCTGACGCTTCTCCCGTTACTGTCAGTGGTGTATGCCTCCAAGCGAATCCCGCTTAGTACCCTCGGCCTGTTTCAGTACATTGCGCCGAGCATGCACTTGTTCATCGCGGTTGGCTTATACAACGAAACGCTGGATCAGTCTCGCATCATGGCGTTTACAACCACATTGCTTGCCGTTGGCTTGTTTACGGCGGGTATTATTCGCGAACATTCTCGCGACCGGACTAACCTGTATGCAAGACCCTAAACGCATCGGCACATGCGCCTGCGGCGAAGTTCGCGCACTGATTCACGGCGACCCTTTGATGAGAGTCCATTGCCATTGCACAACATGTCAGGCCTTTAACGATGCCCCAAGTGCTGACGTTACCGTCTTTGATGCGCGCGATATTGTGATTGAGGGTGAATCGAATATTGCATTCAAGGCTTACCAAAAAAACTCACCTGTCTTGCGTGGGCGCTGTACACGGTGCCAATCGGCCGTGATAGAGAAAGCGAGCATGCCGTTGCTTCCCAACTTGATTATGATGCCGAGCGAAGTCATCCAGCCTGCGCCGGACATTCAAAGCAGCCAACATATTTTCTACCACCGCCGAACAGCGGATGCGGATGATCAACTACCCAAACGCACGGGTCTGGTCAGCAGTCAGGGGCACTTCATGAAGTCGTTGCTCGCAGCACTCTGGCGGCGTAAGCGAGCCTAGTCAGGCCAATGTCCGGCTCAGGCAGGAGAGCGGTTCAGGACCTGATCAACAAAGATCGACATTTCCTGCTCAGGCTGCACAAACCGATCTCGATCAAGCGCCAGCAATTGACGCCTCTGATCATGTATCTGGGCGTGACTCAAACCCTCAATCAGCTTGGTTAGTGAATCTTCAAGCGGATTCTTAACCGTCCATCCAGAGCTGCGGTTACTCACCCAGCGCCCAGTCTCGGAGTCTTCAGGCGCAACCGGCGGCACACCGAAATAACCGCCCTCATACACACGATTAGGCAGCAACCATCGCGAATTAAAACGGGCATCGTGAAAGTCACCCGCCCAGATGAGATCAAGCTCGCCGTATATGCGTTCCAGGTCGTCGGGATAGCGATACTTGCCCCGATATTCAAGGTTCGGTAAGTCTTGAACCAGCTCTGAAAAGTTAGGCAAGTCGAACAGGCTGGGGTTGCCATACAAAAGCACACGGACGCGTTCGGGCATACGCTGGGCGATCGTGCGCAACAACTTCATCGAGCGGCGGCATCTCAAATTGCCGTACCACCCAATAACGATCGGCTCATGTTCAGCTTTTGGCGCTTCCAGCGGCGGTCTTCCCTCTGGCACCGAACCGGGTGGCAAACGGTTCTCGATGATGCTGGCCTGATACTGGTCGCGATGATGCACGTCGAAGTACTCGCGGATAAACCCAGGCGAGCTGACGATAATCCGCTCAGACGACTTGATCAGGCGGCGCTCAATTGCCCGCATCACGGAACCAAGCGCATCGTTGCGGGTCATGAGGTGATGGATATCCAGGCACTCATAAACCAGAGGAGCACTCGCACCGCAAACCTTGTGGGTGACGGCAGCCAAAATCAGCATGTCCAGATTGCGGGCAACCCAGATGTCAGCTATGCGCAGTTCCTCATAGTGCGGGCGCAGTCTGGGAAAGGCGCGAACGATGCTGCTCAGTCGCTGCCACATCGCACCATCATAGGTTCGGCCCAGATCAACGTTGTCCCAATCACAGGCGCCGACATCATCGCGGCGCATTGTGTAGCCACGCACATCTGACCCGGTCAATTGCAGGGACCCAATCCTGCGCTTGACCGCGGCGTCTTGAGCGTTGTGGCCAAAAAAGGCAATACGAGTATTCAAACGAGCAATCCGTGGCAGTGCGACACCTAGCCGCTTCGGCGTAAATGTTGACACAAACCGGCTTCGTCAAATGTGACCGTTTTGCTTACTGCAGGCCATTTCATAACAACTGGTAGCAAAATGGGGGTTCCCTGCTACGGCAAAGGTCCGATCAATCAGCTTCGTCTATCCAGGCCTGCTGAATGGCCTCGAAGATTCGTTCGCCAGATCGCGCCGGGTCATCATCAAACTCTGGCAGTGCAAGCACCCACTCTCTGAGTTCGGTGAATCGGATCTGAGTCGGATCGACATCCGGTCGGGCGTCTGACAAAGCAATCGCAATTTCCTGAACATCGGTCCACTTCATCAGTGCTCCTCGCGTGCGTGATTGATGGTGTATTTCGGTATCTCGATCGTGAGCGGTTGCTCGGTCATGATCACCTGGCAGCTCAATCGCGAGGCGGCGCTCAGACCCCATGCTTTGTCGAGCATGTCATCCTCTTCCTCGCTGGACTCTTCGAGTTCATCAAACCCCTCTTTCACGATCACATGACAGGTTGTGCATGCCAGTGACATTTCACAGGCATGCTCAATATCTATCCCGTTGTCCAGCAGTGCTTCACACAGCATCTTTCCGGTGTCGAGTTCGAACTCTTTGCCTTCCGGGCAGAGCGATTCGTGAGGGAGAACTTTGACTTTTGGCATCTGGTTATAAATCTTCAATTGAACGACCCGACAAGGCGCGGGCAACAGACCTGTCCATGCGGCGTGCCGCAAAAAGATCAGATCCTTTGGATAAGGCGTCGACTGCTTCTCGAACGCTCTCGACGTCCTGACCATCCCGCGCAGTTCGCAGCGCGGCGACCAGCCGATCAAGATCTTGACGTTCGCCATCGTCCAGGAGATCAGCATCTTGAGACAGCGCTGCTTCGATTGCCTCGAGCAGGCGATCGGCATCCACCTGGGCTTCGCGTAAAGCCCGCAAGCGCATGTCATCGCCAGCAGACTCAAACGCACTTTCCAGCATGCCGGTGATCTCATCGTCCGACAATCCATAAGAGGGCTTAACAGTCACGGCCGCCTCGACACCACTCTCCAACTCGCGGGCTGAGACAGATAGGAGTCCATCCGCATCCACTTGAAAGGTCACCTCAATACGGGCCGCGCCGGCGGCCATCGGGGGAATACCGCGCAGCTCGAATTGCGCCAGTGATCGGCAATCGGCGACGAGCTCGCGCTCCCCCTGAACGATATGAACTGCCAGCGCTGTCTGCCCGTCTTTGAAGGTCGTAAATTGCTGCGCCTTGGCGACAGGAATTGTTTCATTGCGATGGATGACTTTTTCAACCAAGCCACCCATTGTCTCAAGACCGAGCGACAAAGGAATAACGTCGAGCAACAGCCATTCATCGCCGCTACTCTGATTACCAGCGAGTTGATTCGCCTGCAGTGCAGCGCCAACAGCGACAACTTCATCAGGGTCAATATTCACTAGCGGCTCAGAGCCAAACATCTGACCGACAGCCTCTGCAATCTGCGGCATACGAGTTGAACCGCCCACCAGAACAACACCTTTTACGTCTTGAGCCTGCAGGTCTGCATCTTCAATCGTTGATTGGCATGCGTCTAAGGTGCGTTGCAACAGAGGGCGACTCAGCAATGCAAAGGTTTCTCTGTCGATAGATTGGCTAACCGATTGTCCGTTACTGAAGGTCATGCTGAACTGGGTTTGCTCTGCGCCAGACAGCGCTTCTTTGACTCGGCGACTTTCCTGCTTCAGCGCGCGCCAGTCACCCGGAGACAGCTTGCCCGCGTCAGGATAAGCCCAGGTAGCAATGACTTCATCAAAGTCGTCCCCGCCCAGAGCAGAATCGCCACCGGTAGCAATGACTTCAAATACCCCGCGGCTCAATCTGAGAATTGAGATATCGAACGTGCCACCGCCCAGATCGTAGATCGCGTAAATGCCTTCAGCCCCGTTGTCGAGGCCATACGCAACGGCGGCCGCCGTCGGTTCGTTCAGCAGTCTAAAGACGTTGAGACCCGCGAGCGCTGCTGCATCCTTGGTGGCTTGTCGTTGCGCATCATCAAAGTAGGCGGGCACCGTAATCACCACGCCGTGCAGCTCTCCCCCAAGTGTTGCCTCAGCACGCGCCCGAAGGTTTCTAAGGATCTCTGCCGAGACTTCGACCGGAGATTTATCGCCCTGAACGGTCCGGACTCGCACCATTCCGGGCTCTTCAACTAAATCGTACGCACTGGCGACCGATGAACCGAGCTCATCTGCCCCCCGGCCCATCAGGCGCTTGACTGAACTAATCGTGTTGGTCGCGTCATTCACAGCGTGACTGACTGCGCTTGTTCCAACCAGCACTTCGCCATCGTCACCGTAACGAACTACCGATGGTAGTAAGACATCACCTTGGCCGTCCTCGAGCACTTCAGCCGAACCTGAGCGCACGCTGGCAACCAGGGAATGTGTAGTGCCAAGATCAATTCCAGCCGCTAACTTGGCCTGATGCGGCTCGGGGCTTTCGCCCGGTTCTGAGATTTGTAGAAGAGCCAATGGAACTCCGTGCTAGGGACCAACGGCGCGGCGGCCGGCGGACTTCAATTGTTGGGCAAACTTATCGAGAAACATGAACTGGCGCACCGTTTGAGCGGCCGATTCAAAATCGCGATCAGTATCAATTTGTTGGGCGAGCTTGTCCTGTAATGCCTGTTGAGCCTGCTGATTGCGACTGACCAATGATTGGAGCACATCAGGCTCTGGGTCACTTCGCCACTCATCCAGCGCCTCATGCCAGGTCATCTGCTCCATCAAGAACTCAGGCGGCATGGCGGTGTTGTCTTCGGCGCCAACATCTTGGCCGTTGAGTTCGCATAAGTAGCGAGCTCGCTTCAGAGGATTGGCCAGTGTCTGATGAGCCTCATTGGCTTTGGTAGCCAACTGCATCGCCATTCGGCGCTCAGGATCCGAAGCATTCACAAATCGATCGGGATGCATGCTTGACTGAATGCGGCGAAAAGAGGCCGACAGTTGATCTACATCCAAACCGAAAGCCGGATCCAAGGAGAAAAACGCGAAAAAGTCTTTCTTTAGCGCATCCATTAAACAAGGTGCCGCATAACGAACGCAAATTG
The DNA here is from genome assembly GCA_045106815.1 of Burkholderiaceae bacterium. Classification (GTDB taxonomy): domain Bacteria; phylum Pseudomonadota; class Gammaproteobacteria; order Burkholderiales; family Burkholderiaceae_E; genus JAUIAI01. The sequence goes on from JBGCFG010000058.1 coordinate 14,056, forward strand.
CTCAGAGAACATGGATTTGGGTACTTATCAACAAGCTGGCGCCTAGCCGGGGAAATACCGGTAGGCGCCAGAGGAAATCACTCGGCCGACTGCTTAGCAGTGGGCACTCGAAAGCGGCTTAGACGTTAAAGGATTCGCCGCAACCGCATTCGCTTTTGACATTCGGGTTGCGGAACTTGAAGCCTTCATTCAGCCCTTCTTTACCGAAATCAAGTTCAGTGCCATCGATGTAAGGCATGCTCTTGGGATCAATGAATAGCTGAATGCCCTGGCTCTCGAAGTGCTTGTCTTCCGGATTAGCCTCATCAGCAAACTCGAGTTTATAGGCCAGCCCCGAACAGCCCGTAGTTCGTACTCCAAGGCGTAATCCAATCCCTTTTCCGCGCTTGTCCAAATAGCGGTTGACGTGCTCTGCAGCAGCGTCGGTCAAAGTGACAGCCATTCCTAATCCTTTTAGTCGCTCTTAACCCCAATGTGAGGTTAATACTCCCTTATTTCAAGCAGCCTTTGCCTGATCCTCTGCACCGCCATGGCGGGTTTTGTAGTCGTCAATGGCGGCCTTGATCGCATCCTCAGCGAGGATCGAACAATGGATTTTAACCGGCGGCAAAGCGAGCTCTTCGGCAATCGCCGTGTTCTTGATTTCTGCCGCTTCGTCCAGTGACTTGCCCTTAACCCACTCAGTAATTAGTGAGGACGACGCAATGGCTGAGCCGCAGCCATAAGTTTTGAACTTTGCGTCCTCAATCAAACCATCGTCGCTTACCTTGATCTGGAGCTTCATGACGTCACCGCAAGCCGGTGCCCCGACCATGCCGGTCCCAACAGAGTCGTCGCCCTTGTCAAAAGAACCCACATTGCGGGGGTTTTCGTAATGGTCGATCACTTTGTCGCTGTAAGCCATTTACCTCTCCTAAAAGCCTGCGCCAATATTTGGCGGTCAATTCAATTTACCTTCAACCGGCGCCGAAACGCCGAACCATCGTGTCTAGTGGGCAGCCCACTGAACCGAATCCAAGTCAATGCCGTCTTGGGCCATTTCCCAAAGCGGCGACATCTCGCGAAGCTTGCCAACCTTTTCTTTCAGCAGCTTGACCGCAAAATCCACTTCTTCTTCCGTCGTGAACCGCCCGACTGAAAAACGTATCGAGCTGTGGGCCAGTTCATCACTACGGCCAAGCGCACGAAGCACGTAAGAAGGTTCTAGACTCGCGGAAGTACAAGCGGAACCGCTTGAAACCGCAATGTCCTTGATCGCCATAATCAGTGACTCACCCTCAACGTAGTTGAAACTCACATTGAGGTTGTGCGGCACACGATTATCGAGCGAACCATTGAGATAAACCTCTTCCATCTCACTAAGACCTGCCCACAGGCGATCACGAAGCATTCGAAGACGGCTGTTCTCGGTGGCCATTTCTTCACCGGCAATGCGGAAGGCTTCGCCCATACCGACAATCTGGTGGGTTGCTAGTGTGCCTGAGCGCATGCCTCGCTCATGACCACCACCGTGGATCTGCGCTTCAATCCGAATTCGCGGCTTGCGGCGAACGTAAAGAGCGCCAATGCCTTTAGGCCCGTAGGTCTTGTGGGCACTCAATGACATGAGATCGATTTTGAGTGTCTTCAAGTCGATTGGCATTTTGCCCGTCGCCTGCGCTGCATCAACGTGGAAAATGATCTTCCGCTCCCGCAGCAATTCCCCAAACGCGGCAACATCCTGAATGACGCCGATTTCATTGTTGACCAGCAAAACGGAAACCAAGATGGTGTCTTCTCGCAGCGCCGCCTCAAGCATTTCAACCGAGACCATCCCTTCCTCGTCAACATCGAGGTAGGTGACTTCAAACCCTTCTCGCTCGAGTTCACGCATCGTGTCTAGCGTGGCTTTGTGCTCTGTGCGTAAAGTCACCAGATGACGGCCGCGGTCTTTGTAAAAATGGGCCGCACCTTTGACACCCAAGTTAGTCGCCTCAGTGGCACCGGACGTCCAAACGATTTCGCGGGGATCAGCATTAATGAGCGTCGCAACGTCCTGGCGCGCCTGCTCAACCGCTTTCTCGGCTGTCCATCCATAGGGATGACTGCGGGACGCAGGATTACCGAAATCTTCCCGCAGATAAGGCAACATCGCATCGACCACGCGTGGGTCCACCGGCGTGGTGGACGAGTAGTCGAGGTAAATGGGTAACTTAAGACTCATACAATTCCACACTCAATCTAGAAAAATCAACCTTAAAACTCAACTATCAAGACACGAGCGTCCCGACTGACCAGCCGTATCTACCCGACTGGTCTGCCGAGCCGGTCAGTGCCTCGGCCCGGCTGCCATGAATCACAGCGTGGTCAATCTGCCGTTATCGATCTTGATCTCTTGCAATGTTGATGTCGGGAATTCCAGTGCTGCACGATGCTCTTTAACCACTGAGATATCCCGTGGCTGGGTGCGACCAATGCGCTCTTTCTGTCCGTCAACCAAGCTGTAAAGCGAGACTGAATCAAGATACTCAATCATCTTCTTGGTCAATGTGCTCCAAAGCTCGTGCGTCATGCATGGACCTTCCGACTCTGAGCAGTTCTCTTTACCGGCACATTGAGTCGCGTCAAGCGGCTCATCAACGGCAAAGATGATGTCGGCAACCGTGATGTCTTTTGCCGACCGGGCCAGCGTGTAACCACCGCCCGGACCACGGGTACTTTCTACCAGTTCATTCCGCCGCAAACGGCCGAATAACTGCTCAAGGTAAGACAGCGAGATTTTCTGACGCTGACTAATGCCCGCCAACGTGACTGGGCCGTGATGCTCACGCATTGCCAAGTCAATCATTGCCGTTACTGCAAACCGCCCTTTTGTCGTAAGTCGCATGGATCCGTCCTGTTTGAGTACTTGACCAGCGAACTCAACTATATCAGTGCCTGACCGAATTAGTCGAGTTCTCCACTTTTGGGTTAATGCTTTTTGTCCATGACAGAAGAATACGCACGAGATCAGAGTTTGACTAGCCGTTTTTTTGATGACCTTAGCGTCACAAAACCGTACTATTCCTCTCATCTATTATTTTCTTATTATTTTTCAATGCTTTACGCAGTTACATTATGACTCAAAGAATTTCGCAGCAGCCAATAAAAAAGCGCCCGCGGGCGCTTTTTTAATTCACAGCCGCCATTATTACGCCGCAGCTACCTGGGTTGCCCTACGTTTGGCTACCTCAAGCAAGCCGGCGCAGGCATCTTCTATGTAGTCAAGAACCTGCTCAAACCCGCCCTGGCCACCGTAGTAGGGATCAGGAATTGTGGCCGATTCGTGATCCGTGGCGAATCTCATCAGCAGCTGGATCTTGTGCTGACCCGGGTGGGCGGCTACCTGCTGCAAGACCGACAAGTTGTCCCAGTCCATCGCGAGAATCAAGTCGTACTGATCGAACATCGTCCCATCGACCTTCTGCGCTTTCAGATCAGCAATTGAATAGCCTCGCTTCTCAACTGCAACCTGCGCCCTTTTATCTGGCGCCTCGCCTTCATGAAAAGCATGCGTACCCGCTGAGTCAACAGTGACGACATCCTGTAGCCCAGCCTGAGCCACCATATGGCGGAAAACACCTTCTGCCATTGGCGATCGGCATATGTTGCCCATGCATACGAATAAGACCTTGGTATTCATAGCGATGCTGATCGGCTCTCTTTTTCCCATTTGTAGTTCCTGCTGTAAGTAATCGTTAAGCTGTTATTTTTCGATGTCTGAACCGTTTATTTACCGGCCTGGTGTCTAACGCACCTGATCCGGCGAACGGTCATGCCGCCTTATCCGGAAACGATACGACGCTACCCGTCGCATTGGCTCCGAATACCTTTTCTCTCAAGACCGAGAGCTGGTCACGAGCTTTTGCGGCTTTCTCAAACTCCAAGTTTTTCGCGTACTCGAGCATTTGTTTTTCGAGTCGCTTGATTTCTTTCGCCAGGCCTTTTTCGCCGAGGCGACTGACCTCCTCAAGAGCCTTATCGGGTCCGCCAATGTTCTTATCGGACCGTCCGTCATAGACTCCATCGATGAGTTCTTTTACTGCCTTGACAACCCCTTTCGGGACGATGCCATGCTCAGCATTGAACGCCTCTTGAATGTTGCGCCGCCGCGCGGTTTCGTCAAGGGCCTTTTGTATGGAATCGGTAATCTTGTCAGCGTAAAGGATGGCTGAGCCATTCAAATTACGTGCTGCGCGTCCGATCGTCTGGATCAGCGACCGCTCGCTTCTTAGAAAGCCCTCTTTGTCTGCGTCAAGAATCGCGACAAGCGATACCTCAGGAATATCGAGACCTTCACGCAGCAGGTTAATCCCGACCAGCACATCAAAGGTTCCCAAACGCAGGTCACGGATGATCTCCACCCGCTCAACCGTATCAATGTCGGAGTGGAGGTAGCGCACCTTGACGCCATTGTCAGACAGATAGTCAGTGAGGTCCTCAGCCATTCGCTTGGTCAGCGTCGTAACAAGCACCCGCTCCCCTACTTCAACGCGAGTGGAAATTTCAGACAGCAAGTCATCCACCTGGGTGGCGGCCGGCCGAATAATCACTTCAGGGTCAATCAGACCGGTTGGTCTTGCAACCTGCTCTACAACCTGACCGGCGTGGGTGCGTTCATACTCAGCTGGCGTTGCCGACACGAACACCGCCTGACGAACCTTACTTTCGAACTCCTCAAACTTAAGCGGGCGATTGTCGAGTGCCGAGGGCAAACGAAACCCGAACTCGACGAGGGTCTCTTTGCGTGAGCGGTCACCGCGATACATGGCATTGAGCTGGCCGATCATGACATGACTCTCGTCGAGAATCATGAGCGCGTCAGCGGGGAGATAGTCGACCAGCGTCGGCGGTGCGTCACCTGGGTTAGCGCCAGAAAAGTGCCGGGAGTAGTTTTCAATGCCTTTGCAGAAGCCAAGCTCCTGAAGCATTTCTAAATCGAAGCGGGTACGCTGCTCAAGACGCTGTGCCTCGACGAACTTGCCCTGAGAATTAAACTCTTTGAGCCTGCCGGACAATTCAGCCTTGATGGTCTCGATTGCTTGCAGAACCCGGGCCCTTGGCGTGACATAGTGCGATGACGGATAAATCGTAAAACGCGGAATCTTCTGCCTAATGCGACCCGTCAGCGGGTCAAACAACTGGAGGGTTTCTACTTCGTCATCGAACAGGTCGATTCGAATCGCGAGTTCAGCATGCTCGGAGGGGAACACATCAATCTGATCGCCCCGAACCCTGAAAGTGCCACGCGAAAAATCGGTTTCGTTGCGCTTGTACTGCATCGCCACAAGACGCTGCAGAACGTCGCGTTGGCTCATCTTGTCGCCAACCCTCAGGGTCATGACCATTGCGTGGTAGTCCGCCGGATTACCAATGCCGTATATGCATGAGACGGTTGCCACAATAACCGTATCGGGACGCTCAAGCATCGACTTCGTCGCTGACAATCGCATCTGCTCGATGTGTTCATTGATCGAGGAGTCTTTCTCGATGAACAAGTCGCGCTGGGGGACGTACGCTTCCGGCTGATAGTAGTCGTAGTAGGAAACGAAGTACTCCACCGCATTGCGAGGAAAGAACTCGCGCATCTCCGCGTACAACTGAGCAGCCAGTGTTTTGTTCGGCGCCAACACCAGGGCTGGCCGGCCCATCTTGGCAATGACATTGGCCATGGTGAAAGTTTTGCCAGAGCCCGTCACGCCGAGCAAGGTCTGAAAACTCAAACCATCTTCGATGCCTTCAACCAAAGACTGAATCGCAGTGGGTTGATCACCGGCGGGGGGAAACGGCTGAAACAACTGAAAAGGACTGTCCGGAAAGGTCACGAACTCACCCGCCGGCGCCGTGCCAGATTCCGCTGCGTCCGGACGCGCGCCTACGCTGCCTGCGGCGGGCTGCGTGATAACATTTTCTGGCGTTGACGGCATGCTGGTTTTAACCTGAATCAGGGTTGTTGAATCTCTACATTTCGCGCATCACGGCAGAGCAAATCGCAGCGGGATTCGCCGCTGACTAAAGCTCTTACTAAAGCTCTCTTGATGGCAACCTCACACTTGAAAGCCATGATCCTGCTGCTAAGAACGAATCACGCCGAAACACGCCGACAGCGAATAGCAGCCTGGCTGAATCACCGCATATTTAGTATTCGTGCTGTTCAATCGTGTCACTGGAAACGGCCAACCCGATCGGCTGCTTTAAGCCAACCGGAAAGCAGGACTGCCGGCGACTCAATCGTGGCCGAAGGCGTCGCAAATGGCCAAATCCACCCCAAGCATTTATTGCTTAAATTCAATACTTTACGGCCGACAGTTATCGTAAAATGCAATGCATTCGAGACCATCTCTAAAGCCGTGCTGGATTATGGGCGGCCTGCACACCAAAAGTCCAGTGATTTGCCTATTTTTTAGGCACTGAATCTGTCTAATTTCGTTTCTTAGCCCATCCGCCCTTGTTTTGAACACTTATTAAAGGCCAGCCTCGCCAAAAATGATGAATTCTTCGCCTTTCGCCAACATAGAACTAGCCCCTCGCGACCCAATCATTGGGGTCACCGAGGCTTTCAAGGCCGATACCAGGCCAGCTAAAACCAATTTGGGGGTCGGCGTCTACACCGATGAGCTTGGAAAGGTGCCATTGTTAGATTCCGTTAAATCTGCGGAAGCGCTCATTGTGGGCCGTCAGATGCCCAAGGGGTATCAGCCGATCGAGGGGCTTAATGGTTACCTGGAGCAGGTGAAGCACTTGTTATTTGGCCACTCCAATGCCTTGATCAGTGAAGACCGTGTGGCAACCTTCGAGACCCTCGGCGGAACCGGCGCGCTTAAGGTGGGTGCGGATTTCCTGCGCCGTGCGGCGCCTCAGGCAAAAGTCTGGAT
>JBGCFG010000059.1:0-58652 GCA_045106815.1 Burkholderiaceae bacterium
CGGAGCTTTCTCCCGCTGCACGTTGGGTAAATGCAAGGCTAATTTGTTCCACCAAATATCGCGCCATTAAATCGGTAGGCTGTTCGCTTTCCCATTTCCCAGAGTGGCGACATTTGTCGAGATAAGACGAAAAGGCATCAATTGCGGCGGAATAAATCTCATTAACGCGCTGTTGGGTTTGGGGGCCAAGGCGGTGCTTACCAGCACGCATTTTGCAAAACACACAGCCTGTTTCCATTGTCGGATCTTGGCTGCAAAACTGGATCACGGCATTCAAGGTATCTTGCAATGGCGCATCATCTGTAAGAGGTTTAAAGAGAGTCGGTATGACCTGCTCGACATAATGGTTCAACACCGCCAGCATTAATCCATCTTCATTACCAAACTGTCTGTAGATCGCCGGTTTGGATGCGCCCGCCATCTCGCAAATCGCGTTGATTGAGACATCTGTGGGATCGCTTTTCCAATAGGCATCCATCGCCACCTTCAGTGCTTTTTCGGCATTGAGCGTTTGCGGGCGTCCTCGCTTTGGTTTGGACTTTGGATCAGACATTTACGTACCGAATGGTATTTTATTTTTGACGTGATAGATGTATATTCGTACCACTCGGTACCAAATCAATCAAGTCGGAGATAGCAAAATGACGGAAAACGCTAGGGAAGTGGTCATCACCGGGGCCAGCAGCGGGTTTGGTGCAGCGGCAGTCCGTGCCTTTGCCGACCGTGGGGATCGGGTTTGGGGTACGTTGCGTGATACCTCAGGGCGCAACGCGGCGAAGAAGGCGGAACTAGAAGCTCATTCGTCCGGCATCACCAATGTCGAGATGGATGTTACCAGCGAGGCCTCCGTAGCAGACGGCTTTGCCGGCACCCTAGCGGAAGGCCCAATCGACATTCTGATCAACAATGCAGGTACCACGTATGTTGGTATGACCGAGGCCTACAGCGTGAGGCAGGCCTGGGAGCAGATGGACACCAACTACTTCGGCGCGATCCGTACGATGCAGGCCGTTCTGCCATCAATGCCTACAACCAGAGCCTGCGCTATGAGGTGGCTCCCTTCGGTGTCGACGTGGCGCTGGTTGAGCCGGGCCCGTTCCCCTCAAACCTGCTCGCAGCAGGAAAGCCACCTGCACACGAAGATATCCTCGCCTCCTAAGGCGATCTGCGAGACGTTCCCGCGACGATGGTTGCGGGCCTTGCAGACATGCTGGCCAGCGATCAGGCCCCAAATCCGCAGATGGTCGTGGATACCTATCTGGAATTAGCTGACGCTGCACCGAGTAAGCGGCCCACGCGCACAGTCGTTGGCATCACTTGGGGAGTGGATGAAGTGAACGCCTTTGCCCAACCTCGCCAGGACGCGCTTTTGAAAGCGTTGCAGCTCGACACCGTGCTGAGCGGTGTCGACGCCTAACTACTCCAATATCCTTCCCTCTCAAAAACACTTAACCCCGTAATCGAAAGGATTGAACCAAATGTCTCCCGAATTTGCCTCCACCCTCGGCCTTCTGTTCTGCCTTGCTCCGGCTATCATCCATGCAGTCGAAGTCGTCCGTCCACTCTGGGCGCGATGGATCGTGAACTGGGTGCTGCCGTTTTTCGCCCCCGGCTTGCCGCGCCCGTCGAAGGTGCTGACCCATAGTGACCAGATCGCCATGCTAGAGGCGGCCCTCGACGCCGCGCCGAAGGAAAAAGGCCCTGCAGGTGCGGACTACATCTTTGTGGTTCTATTCGAACAACGCCAGGGCTCTCTGGCCTTCATTGCGTTGGCCGTTGGTGTTCTGTACGGCCTAACCCTTCCCTTGGGCGACCGCCATGCATTGCATTTAATCTTCGGCGTGATGGCGGCCCTTTTCGTGCTGGTGAACGCCAACCATGCGGGTGTTCCCGGACTGGGGCATCACCCCAAGGTCAGCCGCAACGGGCGAAATGTGGGCTTCCTATTCGCGCCGTTCTGGGCCGCGACGGCGATCTTGAACTACATCGGCTTCATCAACTGACCATTACGCGGTTTAGAAATGAACCCAACTCCAAAATTATGCGGCTCAGGGTCCGCAGCCAAGCAAGCGGTATCTTGCGCTCGCGGATATAGTGTCAGGCCAGCGCCCCACATGCACTATGGTCGGGATCGTATCTTTTTCCGTTAACGTCAGTGAGAGGGCCTGATGATGGACGGTGTGTCGATCTATTCGGCCTGCTGACCGGTGAAACCGTTTGCCAGGCAAGTTGGTTTTGAGAGATCAGTCTGCGGCCAGATCTCGGATCAACTCGTTAGCTTCTTTTCGAGACGGTTGATGACGGGAACGTAGCCCGACAATCTGGCGTTCAATCTTGACGCCCTCAATTGGCAGTGAGATCAGACCATTATCGGCTGGAATCGCTGACACCGGCAGAATCACCGCGCCTGAACCCATTCGAGCAAGTCCCAAAAGCCAGTCAACCCGATTCGACCGATAGGCCGCGTACAGCGTATGTCCATTGTTAGCACAGGCCTGATGCAAAGTGTCGCGCATCTCGCAATTGAGCCTATCAAGCATATTGCAATTGGCAAGCAGGCTAAGTGACACTGTCTTGTGCTGGCGTAGCGGATGCTCAGTCGAAACGACAACTCTGTAATCTTCGCGATAAAGCGGATCAATGCGATAGAGATCAGCGCTGACCTCGTCGGAGGTGATGACGATATCGAAGCGTCCGTTGCGCAACCCTTCCAATAAGTCCTGCCGGGATTCAACGATTAGCTCTATCTCGGTTTGCGGTTGCCGCAAGCGATAACGTTCTATGGCCTCGGAAATACTGCTTTGCCCGATCGTTTCGCCAACGCCTACGCTGATCGGAATACGCTCCAAGCGAACGTGACGAATGGCCTCGGCCTTTGCTTCGTGTGTCTCTTGATGGATGTTTTGCAGACGCGGCCGCACGAGCGAACCCAGTGGGGTCAAGCGACAACCAGCACGGTCCCGCAGAAAGAGTGCTCCGCCCAGTTCATCTTCCAGTTTCTTTATCGCCGCGGTTAGTGAAGGTTGCGAGACGTTCGATGCCTTTGCGGCATGAGTGAAATTTCGGTGCTCGCAGACGGCGAGGAAATAGCGGATTTGATTCATTTCCATCTGGAAGTCCGTTTATGAGCCTTCTTTTATATAGACAATAACTATTAAAAAATAGTACTTCGGTATTGGCATCTTTTCAGATCGAGAACGACAATGGATTTATTGATCGGAAAAAAACAGCGATCTCTAAGAAAATCAATTCATTGAACTAAATTTACCATAGGAATTTGCTATGAAACAAACGGCTTTAAAGATGCTCGGAGCAGCGAGCCTGGCCCTAACAGCACTCACGGCAACCGCACAGGACACGACCAAGATGACTCAAAAAGCAAGTTATATCGCAATGACCGCCGCCAAGCAGCAGACAGAAGACTTTGCTCAATTCCTGACGGGTGCTGCTGAATTGGTCAGGGAAACAGAGCCCGGCACCAAGCTCTGGTTTGCACTGCAGGCACCCGGCGAACAACTGTCGATTTTTGATATCTTCGTCGACGAGCGAGCCAGGGAGGCCCACTTTTCAGGTGTAGTTGCCGGAGCTTTAAAGGACAACGCCGAGCGTTTAGTCGGCGGGGGCTGGGACAAAGGGGTCGTCGCAAACATCGAGAACTCATCAGTTCTGTCGGCGAAGGCGCCAGTAGATGTGCATACCGCCACTACAGCGACCTACATAAAACTCAAGTCGGCACCAGGCCAAGGCGATGCGCTTGCAGAACTACTCACTGCCGCTGGAGCGATCGTTGCGGGTACCGAGCCTAAGACGCTCTACTGGGTGTCCTTAAGGATCGATGCGAACACATTTGCCATCTTCGATGTGTTCGCGGATGACTCAGGCAGGCAGGCCCATTTTGAGGGTCAAGTTGCCAGTTTGCTAAAAGAACAGTCATCTGTATTGGTCGATGGCGGTTGGGAGCAGGGCGTCGTTGCCAACGTCAAGAATTATGAGATTCTGGCTATCAAGTAAATCCAGCGACAGCAGCCTGAAGTTCTTAGACGGTCGATCAGCGAGATTGCCGTCTTCTTTCAGTTTTTGGGCTCGCGTTGAAAGCTTTGCTTGCTGTTGTACCAGTCTTATTCTCACGCAAACTACTTGTGCGAAATCGGCAAGAAATTATTACGATCAGTTTGTTATTTCGATCGCGAGAAATCGGCAATGTGCATCCGACGACCTCCCACAGTTTCAAAGCAACGCCGGGATTTTGGCTGGATGCGGTACCTTTATATTGAGAAGTACCGACGAGTGGAGAGTTTTCGATGGCAATTCGAGGCGGGTGTTTCTGCGGCGCAGTAACCTACAAAATCGATGGGGCCCTAAAAGACGCGCGTTCCTGTCATTGTTCGCGATGCCGCAAAGCATTCAGCTCCCAGGCCTCCGCATATGCGGAAGTTGCACCGGGCACTTTCGAATGGCTGTCGGGTCAAAGTCTGTTGACTGCCTATGACGGTAATCATGGTTTTGGTCTTCAATTCTGCAGTCGTTGTGGCTCAACGCTTTGCGGTACCTACAACGGCGAGATACATGGGGTAACGTTGGGCTGCTTAGATGGAGATCCGAATGTTGAGATCGGGCGGCACATCTTTGTTGGTTCCAAAGCTGCATGGGAAGTCCTCCCAGATGGCGTGACGACTTATGAAGAGGGGCCGCCTGTCGTGGAATAGCGCTCGCTATTCGCTGTCATCATTGGCCAGGAGTCTGCAATGGGCAGCCTGCCACATGGCGTACACCGAATCGCCAATGTTCAGCGGTGAATTTGGCTCAGTGTTCTCTCGTCGTTGCGTAATGGTGAGTCGGTCACCGGCCATGGATTCAACCGTGATCTGGCTAGAGTCGCCCATGAAGGCTTGCTGAACCACACGTGCCTGAAGGCTAACCGCTGCATTGTCGGCCGTCACGGCAACGGGTTCTTGATGCAGCATGATGTGTTCTGGACGGATAGCGAGACTGACCTCGCCATCAGGCGCCGCCGCTTGAACTAACAGTTGACCACCGTCTGTAATGCCGACCATCGCGCCGTTGGGGCTGTGGTCAACATAAGACGGCTTGATCAAATTGATGCGCCCGATAAAGTCTGCAACGAATCGGTTGGCAGGTTCTTCATAAAGTTGGCGGGGTGTATCCAGTTGTGCGATGCGTCCATGATCCATCACGGCGATACGGTCAGACATCGACAGGGCTTCCTGCTGGTCATGGGTGACCATCACAAAGGTGATGCCTACCGCTTTTTGCAGGCTTGTGAGTTCCCACTGCATTTGTTCCCGGAGCTTGGCGTCTAGCGCTGACATGGGTTCGTCTAGCAACAATACGCGCGGGCGTTTCACCAGCGCGCGGGCCAGTGCCACGCGTTGGCGCTGGCCACCTGACAACTGATTGGGCTTACGGCTGGCCATTTGGTCAAGGCGCACGCTTTCAAGTGCCTGGGTCACCCGCGGTTTGATCTCACTGGCCGGCGTACCCGTGACCTTGAGGCCGTAAGCCACGTTATCAGCAACACTCATGTGCGGAAACACAGCGTAGGACTGAAACACCATATTGACGGGGCGTTCATTGGCTGGTCGCTCACTCATGTCCTCGCCGGCAATGTGTAGCTCGCCTGCACTTGGCGTTTCCAGGCCTGCAATCATGCGCAGCAGAGTGGTCTTGCCACATCCAGAAGGCCCAAGCAATGAGAAAAACTCATTCTCCTGAATGTCAAAGCTGACGTTGTCAACGGCTGCAACCTGACCGTAACGCCTGGACAGCGCCTGAGCGGAAATGATGGGTGGCTTGCTCATGGATTGGCCTCGGGGCGTTGCAGGCGCATCGCGAAGAAGGTTGCGACGACTGTGATGAGAATCAGGATCGTGGAGGCGGCATTGACGTCCGGCGACACGCCACGCCTGACCATTGAATAAACCTTGACCGGAAACGTCACAGTGTCAGGCCCTGAGGTAAAGAAGGTAATCACAAAGTCATCCAGCGACAAGGTAAATGCCAGCAGTGCGCCGGCAACGATGCCCGGCATCATGTAGGGCAACAAGACATGGCGAAAGGTTTGCCATTGACTTGCGCCAAGGTCGAGCGAGGCTTCTTCAAGCTCCTTATTGAAGCCGGCCAACCGTGATCTCACGACGACCGCCACAAACGGAAATGCGAACGCTACGTGCGCCACTGTGATCGCGGACAGATTGAGCGGCCAAGGCAGATCTGTCGGCCAATCGAGCCGCGCGAAGAACACCAGCATCGCCACGCCAACGCAGATTTCAGGCACCACAATGGGCAATGCGACCAAGCCCTCATAGACAGGTTTAAACCTGAACCGAAACCGCCACAGCACAACGGCTGTCATCGTGCCGAGGACGGTGGCAATCACGGTACAAAGCACGGCAATCGTCAATGAGTTGGCGAATGCCTCAACGAGCGAGTCATTGTTCCACGCCACCTCGTAGTATTTAAGGGTGAAGCCGCGCCAGACGATGTTGCGTTTGGAGTCATTGAAGCTGAACGCAATCAGGGCGATGATCGGTGCATATAGCAGCGCAAACACGCCAGCAACGAATAGGCGTTGTGGCCAGCGGTTCCCTGTATTGGATACTTCCGTCATGAGGCGGGTGCCTCGGATTCGCTATTTGCCCGGCGAGCCAACAGGGCTCTCACCAGCAGCGCCGCAAAGGTGGCATACATCAGCAAAAACGAGAGCGCCGCGCCAAACGGCCAGTCATTGGCCGCCTTGAATTGCCGCTCAATGACATTGCCAATCATCACAGCATTCGCGCCGCCCAGTAGTTCTGGCGTGAGAAAGGTGCCCAGTGCAAGCACAAGCACCAGCAGGCAGCCGGTGGCGATGCCGGTCATGGTTAAGGGTACTGTCACGCGCCAAAAGGTCTGCCACCGGCTGGCACCGAGATCAACGCTCGCTTCAAGGAATGAGCGGTCTAACTTTTCAATGGCGGCATAAAGAGGCAACACCATAAAGGGCAGGTACACATAGACCAGGCCCACGACGACAGCGCCATTGTTGTAGAGCAGCTCCAGCGGCTGGAACGGTCCAATCAGTTTGTCGAGGAACGCCAGATCCCAGAACCACTCCAGTGTGAAGTTCACGTAGCCGCGCGTGCGGAACACCGCTATCAAGGCGTAAGTGCGAATCAACAGGTTGATCCAGAACGGCAGAATCACCGCCATCAGCAACCAGGGCTTGAGGCGCTCTGACGAGAACGCAATAAAGTACGCCAGCGGGTAGGCAATCAGCAGGGTCAGCCCTGTGGCGAGCACGCTGATCCACACTGTTTTCCAAAAGATCTTCAGGTAAACCGGCTCGAAACTCCGAATGTAGTTATCCAGCGTGCCGGTGATGTTCACATCAACCAAACCGTCTTTCTCTCCGAAAGACAGCAACCAGATCAGGCTGAGCGGAATCGCAAAAAACAGCACGAGCCAGGCCGCTGGCGGCAGTGACATCAGCCAGAAGACAGCGCGATTATTCTTGAGCGTGTTCAACTCAGGCAAAAGCCCCGGCGTGCATACATGCGTCACCACCGTGGCGGCGCAGGCATACGGGTTGAATCATTAGGCAGCCTGAATGCGCGACCATGCCTCGTCACGCAGACGGGTTGCGTCTTCACCGAGATACAGTGAGGGCTCGCAATTAGCCAGCAGCTCGTCTGGCGGGAAGATGGCCGGGCTATTGAGGTAGTCGGCATCCATCAGTTTTTTGGCGGCTGCATTGGGTGTGGCGTATTGCACCGTCTTGGCAATATCAGCGCCGACCTGACCATCCAAGATGTGATTGATAAACGCATGAGCGTTTTCCGGGTGAGGTGCGCCTTTGGCGATTGCCATGGTGTCTTGCCAGATGTTGCTGCCTTCTTTTGGAATGACGTAGGTTAGGTCTTCGTCTTCGGCCATGACCTGCAAGATGTCGCCGTTCCACTCTTGTGCAACATCGACTTCGCCGGCGGCGAGCAAGTCTTGCCCATTGTCATCGGCAAACACCCTGACGCGTTTTTTGCCGTCGATGACGAGTTTCTCAGCTGCTTTAATCTCGGCTGGGTCCTGACTGTTCCAGGAAAAGCCGAGGTACTTCAACGCAATGCCTAACACATACTGGCTGGTGCCGAGCAGCGCAATGCGCCCGGCATGGTCATCAGAATCAAGCAGTGCGCCCCAGCTATCAATTGGCGTTTTGACTTTTGACTGCCGGTAACCAATGCCAATCGTGCCCCACAGGTAGGGCAGCGAGAACTTACGCCCCGGATCAAAGTCGGCTTTGGTCATGAAGCTTTCAGTGATGTTGGCGATATTGGGAATCTTGTCGTGATTGAGCGGCATCAACATGTTGGCCAGCACCATGCGCTCAACATAGTCGTTGGTTGGCATGATCACGTCGTAGCCCGGGTTGCCGGCCTTGAACTTGGCGAACAGTTCATCGTTGTCGGCAAACAGATCCATACGCACCCGAATACCGGTGGCGTCCTTAAATTCATCGAGCGTGTTCTCGCCGATATAGGTATCCCAGTTCAGGAAGTTGAGCTTCTTGTCTTCTGCTGCAAAGCTGCGCTGCCATGGCATCAGGCTGATACCAAGAACAGCGGCCGAGCCGGTTTTCAGCACACGGCGGCGGGTCGGGGCGGGGGGCTGGTGACTAGGCATCTTCATCCTCATTTCAGATCGGCATCACGAGAGGCGCTATTCTGTCGCAAACGAGCGGCCAATGCATCGTGCCCGGCCGCGGCGAACGGGTAAATCTGAAACATGAACAACACGGGATTTTTTTGGGACGAGGAATGCTTCTGGCACGCGGGCGGCAATTATGCGTTCGTGGCCAAGGTGGGTGGTCTGGTGCAGCCGCTGGCGGCGGGTGGTTTGCCGGAGAGCCCTGAGACCAAACGCCGCTTGGTCAACCTGATGCGCGTGACCGGCTTGCTCGATCGTCTGCAAGTCAGCAGTGCTCCGCCGGCCACTGATGAAGAATTGAGGCGGGTGCATCCAGCCTCGTTTCTGAAGGCCTTCAAAGAGTTGAGTGATGCTGAGGGCGGTGAGCTTGGACTGCGCACCCCATTCGGGCATGGCGGTTTTGAGCGCAGTGCACTGGCCGCTGGTCTGGTCCGGCAGGCCTTGTTTGATGTGCTCGACGGCAAACGGGAGAATGCCTATGCGCTCGCCCGCCCACCCGGGCATCACTGTCTGCCGGATTATCCGATGGGCTTTTGCCTGCTGGCCAATATTGCGATTGCGGTTGAGTCGGCGATGGCCGCTGGCAAGTGTGAGCGGGTGGCGGTACTCGACTGGGATGTGCATCACGGCAACGGCACGGAAGCCATTTTCATTGACCGGCCAGACGTGCTGACCTTGTCGATTCACCAGGAGCACAATTTTCCATTTGATACCGGCGGTGTTGAGGTTCGCGGGCAGGGCGCGGGGGAAGGCTACAACTTCAACCTGCCGCTGGTGCCTGGAGCAGGCCACGACGCTTACCTTTATGCGTTCGAGCGCGTCATTGAACCCACGCTTCGCCAGTACAAGCCTGATGTGATCATCGTGGCCAATGGCTATGACGCATCGTTGGTGGATCCGTTGTCCCGCATGCTCGCCACCGCCGAAACCTTTGCAGAAATGACACGGCGCACGATGGCCATTGCTCAGGACTGTTGTGACGGTCGCCTGGTGATGGCGCACGAAGGCGGCTATTCGGAGTTACATGTGCCGTTTTGCGGCCATGCGGTAATCGATGCGATGGCAGGCACGCAAATAGATGCGCCTGACCCGCTGGCGGCCAGGGGTGAGGCCAACCAGCCAAATGCTCGCGGGGTCGAGTTTCACCGGTCCATCGTCGATGAGTTGGCCGAGGTCTTGCTAAGCCGCTAATCGGCGGCGTCGCAGGCCACGAAAAGAGCAGACGCTGGCTTTTTCCTGCATAATTTCCGAATAAGAGGCATTTGCGGGAAAATATGCAGACTTACAGCCAGTCGGTGCTATTGGCGGTCGACCTCATGGTCTCTGCCGACCCTGACTTGATCGAGATCATATTGCTCTCGCTCCGGGTGAGCCTGCTCGCTGTATTGGTGTCTTGCCTCATCGGCTTTCCACTTGGTGCATTGCTGGCGGTCAGCCGGTTTCGGGGCCGACAGCTTGTGCTGACAGGCCTGAATGCGTTGATGGGCCTGCCGCCAGTGGTTGTTGGCTTGATTGTGTACCTGCACTTGTCTAACGCCGGGCCGCTCGGCTTTTTGCAATTGCTCTACACACCGACGGCCATGATCATCGCGCAGACCATCCTGATTGCGCCGATTATTGCCGCGCTGTCGCGCCAGACCCTGGAAGATCTGCATGCTGAATACCGCGAACAGTTCAAGTCGCTGTCGGTGCCGCCGCTCGCAGCGATGGCAGCGCTGATCCGAGACGCCCGCTATTCGTTAATGACGGTGGCGCTCGCTGGCTTTGGCCGCGGGATTGCGGAAGTCGGTGCTGTGATGATTGTGGGCGGCAACATCGACCATCTGACGCGGGTGATGACCACGGCGATTGCACTCGAAACGTCCAAGGGCGATTTGCCCTTTGCGCTGGCGCTGGGCATTGTCTTGTTGCTGCTGTCGTTGTTGGTCAACGGGCTCGTTACTTCGCTTAAGACAGGAGCCGAACGGCATGCTTTCGCCTAAGCCCCGCACGCAAACCATGCTGCCGTTGCAAGTTAGGGATCTGTGCTTCAGTGCGGGTGGGCACCGGCTGATTGATGCGCTTTCGCTGACGGTTCAATCAGGTCGGTTGACTGTGGTGATGGGGGCGAATGGTGCGGGTAAGAGTTTGCTCCTGCGCTTGCTGCATGGATTGCTGCCAATGGAGTCCGGCACAGTTGAGTGGGCTGGCGTACCGGTGGGGGCAGCAACGCTTGCCCGACAGGCCATGGTGTTTCAAAGGCCCGTTTTGCTGCGCAGAACAGTCCAGGCGAACCTGGATTTTGTATTAGGCCTTAGGTCAGGCGTGAGTCGTGCCCAGCGCCGGCAGTTCAGCGAGCACCTCTTACGAAAAGTAGGGCTTGATGATCGGGCTGGTCAGCCGGCTCGACTGCTATCTGGCGGTGAGCAGCAGCGCCTGGCACTGGCCCGCGCGTTGGCAACTCAGCCCGAGTTGCTGCTGTTGGATGAAGCGACAGCCAGCCTTGACCCGGCGTCAGTGCAAATCATTGAGTCGATCGTGCAGGACTGCCGCGAAGAGGGTGTGGGTGTCATTCTCGTGACGCACGACATCGGCCAGGCCCGGCGGCTCGCGGACGACATTGTCTTTTTGCATCAGGGCAAGCTTGCCGAGAGTTCGCCGGCTAAGGCTTTTTTTGATAACCCGACTTCAGCACCGGCAAGGGCTTATCTGGCAGGTGAGCTCTATGTTTAGACAGATCCAGTATGGAGATTTCATGCAAGTAATCAGAAAGGCCCGATGCGTGGGCACAATGGCATTGCTCCTTAGCGTCGCGGTGAGCTGCCAGGCAGGCATTGCGGCAGACCAGTCAATTATTGTTCAGTCGACCACTTCAACAGCAAACTCTGGTCTCTACGATCATTTGCTCCCCAAGTTCAAGGCCGCGACCGGCATCACGGTTCATGTGGTGGCCGTTGGCACCGGTCAAGCCATTCGCAATGCTCGCCAGTGTGATGGTGACGTTTTGCTGGTGCATGCGAAAGCGGCTGAAGAGGCTTTCGTTGCAGACGGCTTTGGCGTCTCTCGCCAAGATCTGATGTACAACGACTTCGTGATTATTGGCCCGCCGTCCGACCCGGCCGATCTTGCCAGTGCCTCAACAGCTGCGCAGGCGCTAGAGCGAGTGGCAGAAAAACAGGCACTCTTCGCCTCGCGCGGGGATGATTCAGGTACTCATAAAAAAGAACAAGCCTTGTGGCAGTCAGCTGGCTTTGATCCCTCTCAAGCCTCGGGTAAGTGGTATCGCGAAACCGGCTCAGGCATGGGCGCAACCCTGAATGTGGGGGTTGGTATGGGGGCTTATGTGATGACAGACCGTGCCACCTGGATCGCGTTTAAAAACAAGGCTGGCTTCAAGATTACTGTGCAGGGAGACGAGCAACTCTTTAACCAGTATGGCGTGATCGCGGTGAACCCGGTGAAGTGTCCGAACGTGAAAGCAGCGGCTGCCGAGACGTTTGTGAACTGGTTGATTTCAGAGCAAGGGCAGCAGGCTATTGGGAGCTATCGCAAGCTTGGCGAGCAGTTGTTTACGCCCAATGCAGGCGCTGCAGAGTCACGCTGAATTGAACCGCACCATACCAAGCTCGCTAACATCGTAGCCGGTGAGTCGCGCGGCGCGTTCGGCAAACGCTTTGCTGCGGCAGAACGCCCAGAAGGTTTGCATGGGCGGTTCAAACCAGGCGTGTCGATCAATGAGCAGATCAAACCGTTCTTGAACGAGCGGCACGAATGGCAGCTTGAACTGAGCCGCAAGCGTCGCGAGACCGAAGGTTGCATCCGCTTCGCCCTCCAACACAGCTAGAGCAGAATCGGCTTCTGTCAGTACAGGTTGACCCAAAGACACTAAAGACAAATCAAGACCCGCCTGTTCGGCGAGATGTAGAAACAAGTTCTGTGCGCCAGCGCCCGCCTGGCGCGGCGTAAACCGGCAGCCTTGAATGTCCGAAAGTTGCTTAATCTTGTCTTGTTTTGCTTCACTAACGATCAGTCCGCGTTCGCGCTCTGCCCAACCCACCATGACCGTACCAGTGTCGGCAAACCTGTTGGCTACTGCATTGACGTTCCAACTGTTGGCCGCTGCATCATATAAGTGCAGGCCAGTCGCTATGCCTTGACGCTGCGCGAATCGGTCGAGACCGTCATTGCTGCCGTTGAACAAGGCGGCTATGCCGCAGTCTGACTGGAGCAACGCCCAGTCAAGCAGGGGGTCATGACTACCGAGAAACACACTCGGGCGCTTGGCTTTGGCGACAGCCTCCTGACCAGCAGACGCCTGAGAGAGCCACTGATCAATGGCGTCGCGAGGGAACAAGAGCTTCCCCATTGCTTTCGTGTGTGGAATGCTTGCGGAGGCTGCAAGGTCATACACCTTGCGCTCCTTGATACGCAGGAGATCAGCTACTTCACGGGTAGTCAGGTATTCAGGCATTGAGTTCGCGTCCGGTAGTCACATGCTAACCCGCTAGTCCACTTCCTGATATTGCGGAACGACGGCCCTGCCCTGTCTCTGTTCGACCAGGTCGTCAGCCTTTAGACTCTGGGCAGAACAAGTGGGAGGAGTCGAATGTTGGAATTGGGTATTCAAGGGCGTCGCGCCATCGTGTGCGCGTCGAGTATGGGACTGGGCAGGGCTTGCGCGACCTCACTGGCCAGGGCAGGGGTAGCGGTCACAATCAACGCCCGGAACGCAGAGCGGCTGGCCCAGACGGCCGATGAAATAGCCCAGGCTATTCCTGGTGCCAGCATTAACACGGTTGCGGCAGATGTGACCACTCCTGAAGGCCAGGCCGCGCTTTTTGAAGCCTGCCCGGCGCCGGATATCTTGATCACGAATGCCGGCGGCCCACCATTTAAGCACTTTAGTGAACTGAACCGTGATGAATTGATCGATGGCGTGAAGATGAACATGATCACGCCCATTGAACTAGTTCAGCGCGCCATTGGCGGCATGGTTGATCGCAAGTTTGGCCGCATCGTGAATATCACATCGGTGTCGGTCAAGATGCCGATCAGTGGCTTGGATCTGTCGAGCGGCGCAAGAGCAGGGTTGACCGCTTTTCTTGCCGGCGTGGCCCGTGATGTTGCGCCGTCGAACGTTGCGATCAATAACCTGTTGCCGGGTTACTTTGATACCGACCGTTTTCGTAGCGGCTTGTCGGCGTGGGCCAATAGCCAGGGTTCGTCTGAAAAAGCTGTCCGCGACGCCCGGTCGCGGGAGGTGCCAGCGAGGCGCATCGGAGATCCGGAGGAGTTTGGCAACGTGTGCGCGTTCCTGTGTTCAAGCAGTGCGGGCTACTTAGTGGGTCAGAACATCCTGCTCGACGGCGGTTTGTATCCCAGTGCGTTCTAGCGCAGTAAATGAGCAAGACCTGGGCGGGTGCCCCTAGGTTTCATCTGGTTATGGGCATTCGCTGCCGGTTTGGAGCGATGCTTGTGTATCAACAAAAAATCAAGGAGTCGAAATGGATCTGGGCTTAAAGGGATTGAACGCAGTAGTCAGCGGCGGAACTCGTGGCATTGGTCGCGCGATTGCTGAGACCCTCGCGAGAGAGGGCGCCAACGTGTCCATTTGTGCGCGCAATGCTGATGAGGTATCAAAGACTGTCGATGCACTCAAAGCCGGCGGCGGCAAAGCCCATGGCAAGATTGTTGATGTGGCAGATGCCGGTGCATTGTCAGGCTGGGTTGAAGAGAGCGCCAATGCGTTCGGTGGCCTTGATATCGTGGTCGCCAACGTTAGTGCTCTGGCGATTAATCAAGACGAAGAAAGCTGGCAGAAAGAGTTTGAAGTCGACATGATGGGCACGGTGCGCATGGTGAATGCCGCAATGCCCTGGCTTGAAAAGAGCGAGGCTGCGTCGATTGTGGCGGTCGCCAGTGTTTCTGGTCGCGAGGTAGATTTTGCGGCCGGGCCCTACGGTACATTCAAAGCCGCGCTTATTCATTATGTACAGGGTCTCGCCTACCAGCTCGCTGGCAAGGCAATTCGCGCCAATACTCTGTCGCCCGGCAACACCTACTTCCCCGGCGGCGTTTGGGAGCAAATTGAAAATGGCAACCCTGATTTGTTCAAGACTGCGCTCGATCTCAATCCAAGCGGCCGCATGGGCACCCCACAAGAAATGGCCAACGGCGCCGTCTTTTTAGCAAGCCCGGCAGCAAGCTTTGTGTCGGGTACGAACCTTGTTGTCGATGGTGCACTAACGCGCGGCGTTCAGTTTTAATCAGATCTCTTCTCGGAGCTTCCCAGTATGACCTGGCTATCAGATTCCATTATGGCAACCCGCGGCGTCGCCAAGAACCAAACGGGTGCCACCCACCAACTTGGCGAAGCGGAGCAGGGCGAGTATCACTTCACGATGGGGCCGTACTCTGACCCCGTGCTGAGCATCAAGCCGGGTGACCGAATCGTCGTTGAAACCAAAGACGCATTCGGCGGTGCAATTAAAACCGAGCAAGATTTGCCCTCGGAAAAACTCCGTATGCCGTTTGTGAACCCGCAAAACGGCCCGATCATGATTGAGGGTGCCGAACCAGGTGATGCGGTGGCAGTGCATATTGAGTCAATGAAACCGCGCGGCCCTAACCCACGTGGCACATGCGCATTGATTCCGTTTTTTGGCGGCCTATCCAACACCAACCTGACCGCCACACTCAATGAACCTCTGCCCGAACTTGTCCGTAAGATCGACGTGGATGAGCAAGGTGTTTATTGGAGCAAGCGCGTTACCCTACCTTACCGGCCACACATTGGTACCTTGTCGACCTCACCGGAAATTGATTCGATCAGCTCGCTGGTGCCTGACAGCCACGGCGGCAATATGGATCTGCCGGATATGGGGCCGGGCAGTATTACGTATTTGCCGGTTCGTACGGAGGGTGCGCGCCTTTTCATCGGTGATGCTCATGCGTGCCAGGGCGATGGTGAAATTTGCGGTACTGCTGTTGAGTTTCCCAGCGTCACAACGATTAAGGTTGATTTGATCAAAGGCTGGTCAATCGAATGGCCTCGCCTAGAAAACGACAAGATGATTATGGCCATTGGCAGCACGCGGCCGCTTGAAGATGCCACCCGCATCGCGTACGCAGAACTCGTGATGTGGATGGAGAAAGAATACAACTACGACCGCTGGGACGCCTACATGATGCTGAGTCAGTGTGGGCGGGTTCGACTCGGCAATGTGGTTGATCCGAAGTACACCGTGGGGGCGGGGATTGATAAACAGTACCTCGCGCCGTAAGCGATTGATCGACCTTAGCAATTGATGGCTGATGAGACCCTTGTTAGCGCTAACGGTGCGGGCTGACCATGCCCGAAGCATTGTCGAGCGTTGCGGGTACTGCCGGTTGCCGGAGCGCTAAGAGACGGTTACCCACCTCCATTATTTCTACACAGTAGTCGTTGATCATCAGGTCTTCGTTTTTCCACTTGTGCCCGTCCTGACAAGGAAGACCTCTTGAAACTACCTGAATCGATCAGCCAGCCGCGTATGCGGTATTCGCCCGCCATTCCCGCACTGTGTTTGGTGCTTGCCAGCGCTGCCTGCGGCGGTAGCGATGACAGCGGCTCCAATGTCGCGACCACAGCACCGGATGCCCCGACTATCGACACCGTCACTGCCGGTGATGCGAGTGCAACCATCGCATTTAGCCCACCGTCTTCGGATGGCGGTGCGGTTATCAGTGGCTATACGCTCACCTGCATGTCGGCCAGTGGCAGCGTTTCTGAAGACGCTGCGGATAGCCCGATTCAGATTTCCGGCCTGGTCAATGCCGATGTATACAGCTGCACCTTGGTGGCAAGCAATGCGACCGGCGACAGCTCTGCATCAAACCCGGTCTCACTCACGCCCATGGCTGCGGGAACGGGGACCACTAGTACGGCGAGTGCCGCTTGCACGTATAGCTACAGTGCATTCAACAGCGATACAGAGGTCAATCTCATGAGTACGGTCGCATGGTCTTGCGGAAGTACCGAACGATCACTCACCGCCAATGGTGTGCCTGATCATGAGGTCGGGCCCTTCGGTGGCGCGGTCAATTCGACAGTCCTAGAGCAGACGATATCGGCAACTTTTAACCTGAATCCAGTTTATGCGGATCAGGTGACTGATCTTGGTGGACCCGCCGGGGTCACTTCTTACATGTTGAATGGGGTTAAGACTGATCCAAACACAGGTGGCTCCTGCGACGATACTGGCACGGTTTGTAGCGCCACCGATCCCAGCGGAAACTGGAGCATCGAAGCGTTGACTCAGCCCTACTTCTTTTCGGTCGATGACAGTAATGCCCATATCCAACCCGGCGGTCTGTATCACTATCACGGTATGCCCGAGGGTCTGGTTGCCCGGCTGAGCGGCGGCGATGTCGCGATTACGCTTATCGGTTGGGCGGCTGACGGCTTTCCGGTCTATGCCCGCTATGGCTACACGGATCCCAATGACGCGGGCTCAGCCCTGAAGGCTATGACCGGCAGCTACCAGCTGGTGACTACGGTCCCGGCAAATCGACCGGATACCAATACCTACTTACTCGGTTCTTTTCGTCAGGACTGGGAATATGTTGCTGGGTCTGGCGATCTGGATGAGTGCAACGGTCGTTATGGCGTGACCCCCGAGTTTCCTAACGGCATATATCACTACTACGCAATTGACACATACCCTTTCTTACAGCGCTGCGTGAAAGGTGAATATGCCGGTGGTGGTGGCGGAGGCGGAGGCGGTATGCCGCCGGTCCGGCAATAGACCCGTGAGACAAGGGGTCACTATCCGCCGCCTTGAGGCGAACGGCTGTGCGGGCGCCGCGAAGCTTGCCCGTTGCTGGCACTTTCGAGCGCGCCTGTTTGCGGCATGGCTGCTCCTGCTGATGCTTGTGCCGGCGGCACAGGCGCACCTGATGACTGCTCAGCGCGGCACCCTTAACCTGGTGTCAGCCGGTGGTTTTGTTGTGATGTCGGTGTCGGTACAGGCTTTCCAGGGAGTGGATGATGATGCAGACGGTCGCTTGTCGATGACCGAGTTGCGCGCGCACGCCGGGGACATCAGCACACAGGTCGGTCGAGAGTTACAACTGATCGGCGAACACGGCCCAATAGAGTTGCAGGGCCTGATGCTAAACCTGGCACCCGACACCCACTCGCCAACCGCGCCGGCATCTCATCTGGTAGTAATGGGGCGCTTCCCGTTGGTCCTTGGCGGGTCGGCCGGCAACAGATCGACGCTAGGGTTGCCGCCACTGACACTGCGGTTCAGCCTGTTTGGCCATACCGCTGATGCTCAACGCCAGACTGTCCTGGTTCGCCATGGTTCCCAGATACAGAAAATTGAGATGACACCCGACCGGCAGGTGGTTGAACTGATGCGGGGCCCGTGGCAGGTGCTGCGGGACTATGTGGACATGGGTGTCGAGCATATGCTTGGCGGCCTGGATCACTTGTTGTTCCTGTTGGTTGTCCTGGCCAGTGACTGGCGGTGGCGCGCAGTGGTCTTGGCGCTCGCAACGTTCACGATAGGTCATGCCATATCGCTGATGGCTGTCACGTTTGCCGACCTATCCGCACCACCAATTATTGTTGAGCCCGCGATTGCGGCGACGATTGTCGGCATGGCCTTGTACGACCGTTGGTCTGCAAAGCGCAGCCAGCCCGTCGCGACGGGCTGGCGCCTGGGTGTGATCTTTATTTGCGCGCTGATACATGGATTGGGACTGGCCAATGCGTTGAACAGCCTCGGACTGGACTCGTCGACTCGTGTGTTGAGTCTGGTCGGTTTCAATCTGGGCATTGAAGCGGCGCAGCTGCTTGTCGCGCTAGCAGCAGGCGTTGTGATCGTTGTCGTGCGTTGTTTGGGTGCACCGGGCTGGATACCCGCAGCAGGCAGATTGACGTCTTACTTTGCGATTATGATGATGTCAGGCTGGCTGGTTCAACGTGCCATCTGGGCATAGGGCTTTCGTCCAATCCCAACCCAACCGTCGTTGAGTTTCCTAGCGTCACGACGATTATGGTTGATTTGATTCAGGACTGGACTATCGAATAGGTTACGTTGCCAGATCATTGGCACAAATGAACATGCATGGGCACCGTGTGTTAAATGGATACCCATGCATTACTAACTATCAAGTACGACAGCGTTTTCGAATACCACCACTATCTAATCATCTGCTGAACTGACTCTGGCAAGTCAGCCAGTGAAGTGGGGGTTGGCGGAGAGGTCGTGAGATTAAGCACCTCGATATTGGCATCACCACCACCTGCTACGGGATTTCGCTTGGTACAAACGACGTACTCCATGCTACGCAAGTGCAATGAAATCCGCAGTCCATCGTCATCAGAGCGAACCCCAGTGTCGAAATCGTTCGCGATTCCGCGAATGCTGAACCGGATCAGATGATCCAACGAAAGCGTTGTCAGTTCTGTTGGGTTGGTTGACTGATCGAGAACCGTACAAAAGCCTGGTGATGTTGATACGCTAACGGTTGGTAGACCTGTGGCGGTGTCGAGAAAGACGCCGTCAAAATCAAAACTACCTGGCGTACCACCGGGATTAACGTTAAAGAATGGCGCGCCATTGGTGCTGCCGTCGGTATCACGCTCCTCACCCAAGATACCAAGAATCACGACATCTGTTCCTGGGCCACCAGCAATGAAGTCGCTGCCGTCGCCAGGTGCCCAGATAAAAACGTCGTCGCCGTTACCGCCAAATGCGCGATCGCGATTGTCGGAGCCGTTGTTGTCACCATCGACACTAGAGGTGAAATCTTCGGCGCCGCCAATCATCACATCATTGCCGTCACCTCCAAAGATCACATCAACACCCAATGCACCAATCAAAACTTCGTCAGCTGGCCCTCCCTGTAGAACGTCGCCCCCTCGCTGGCTTTGATTAGGCGAGCCACCAGGGCCTTGCGCATTCAAAGACAACAATGGGCTGCTGATACTGTTACGGTCATTGCCAATAATGGCTAAGCGAACGTTTCCTGCAGGGGGTGGGCCTTCAGCAGGCGGTTGGCCCTCGGCCGGTGGTTGATTCTGAACAGGCGGTTCGTTCTCGACAGCCGTTCCTGAGTCGCCGCCGCAGCCGGCAAGCAGCAGGCCAGAGAGAAGGCAAACACTGACCGAAAATTTGTTCATCTTCCGCAGTCGTGTAGATATATCAAGATTCATGAGAAAGGTACTCCGGGTAATTGTCGAATTGAGTTATCGAACAAGCTGGTTCGCTTGAGCAGGAATTTGTGAGATATCGATTGCGGTGGGTGGCGAAGTTCTCAGGTCGAGAACCGAAATCATTCCAGCCGTTTGAGAGCCACACACCAGGTATTCGGTGTTCAACAGATGGATGGCGATGCGCAGACCGGTATCCGGATTGGAAGTGTCCGCCGCTGGACCACGAATTATGAATCGCACCAAATGATCCAGACCGAGAGCTTCTAACTCAGCCTGTTCGGCGCTACCACCGCTGCCGTCCACCACTTCGCAAAATCCGGGTCCGCCTGCAACATCGATTGTGGGCAGGCCTGATGATGGGTTGACGTAAATGCCATCAAAATCTTGGCTTCCTGGACCAGGCGGGTTAACAGCAAAGAACGGTGCGCCGACTTCGTTGCCATTGGCATCACGCTGCTCACCGATTAAGCCAAGAATGAGAACATCAAGGCCTTCACCGCCATCGAATCGGTCATTGCCGTCGCCGGGCGCCCAGAGAAATGTATCGTCTCCAGATCCTCCAAACGCGCGGTCTCGGTTAAACGGGTTGAAGTCTTCAGTTCCGCCAATCAAGATGTCTGATCCACCGTTGCCGAGAAGCACATCGATTCCCAGTGCACCAATCAGCAGGTCCGCTGATTCGGTTCCCACCAGAGCGTCGCCGGCCTGAAGGCTCTGGTCACCGCCACCATTGCTGCCTCGGTTGGCGGACAAGAACGCACGAGTACTCTCATCGACACCGAAAAGTGCGTTTTGGTCTGTGCCCACAACGGGTGCCGATATCTGAGCGGAAACCGGTAGAGAAAAGCTGGCCGCGACCAGGAGTCCCGCCAATCTGGGCCAGGATGTTCTTTTGAATGCTTCTTTGAGTGACATGAATCTAAATCTCCCTGTGACTGAAATTGCTTTGTGATGGATGGTGAGGTTCGCTCCCGCAAACCGTTTGCATTGGTGAGTACGGGGTCGAGAGCGAAGTGTTCAAACGGACGCAGCCCTTGCTGCGACTTTGTCCGCGCTGGGGGGCTATTTCTGCTCGGTTTGAACACTTGGGCCTGCCCGGCGTACTAATATGGGTATCCAGGAGGGCGGTGATGTCCAGCCAGACGAACGATGAAGACCAAGCGCTAATTGACCGAATAGCCGAGCAAGACAAGGGTGCATTTGAATTGCTGTTTCGCCGCTACTACAGCCGCGTATTTCAATTTGTGCTTCGGATGGTCCGGCAGCGCGAATTAGCCGAGGAGGTCGTCGATGACACGCTATTTGCGGTCTGGCGCACGAGTGTCTCCTTTCAGGGGCGTTCTAGCGTTGCCACCTGGATATTCGGGATCGCCTATCGCCAAAGCCTGACCGCAATCAACCGACAATCTCGCCGCTCGGAGATCGACACTGATCCAGAAGCGCTCGCGGCGCTCGTGGCTGTCGATGAGCAAACTGATTTGAGCCCTTCAATCGGCTCGAATGCGCTTTATAGCGAACTGTCCCGCGCAGTCGCCGCGTTGAGCACCGACCATCAAGCCGTCATTGAACTGGCAGCCTTGGGTCACAACGCTACGGAGATGGGTCAGATTCTGCAATGCAGTTCGGCAACTGCTCGAACCCGGCTGTTTTATGCGCGACGCAAGCTTAAGGCATGCTTAGCCGAATCGGATGACACAATCAAGTCAGCAAGAACCGGAACGAATGATGAATGAGAATCAAGCCCGCGACGATGAGCACGACACGGTGTTCGCTGAGTTATCCTGGTATGCCAATGGCACGCTTCCCGATAGCCTTGCTGATCGGGTAGATAAGCACCTTGTGAACTGTGCAATCTGCCAGAACGAGCTTCAGTTGCTGCGCAAGACTTATGAGAGTGTGAATGTTGAGTCGGCAAGCCAGGAGCAGGTTGACCAGGCGTTCGCGCGAATGTCGCAACGAATTGATACCTATGAAGCGCAGCTTCTGGCCGCAGGGAACAGCGCTGTAGAGAACACCTCTGTGGGGAACACCGCTGATCAAACGGCGGGTAGTCAATCAGGTGCGATTGCGCAATGGGTTGAGCGGCTCAGGCAGATGCTTTTAGGCTCTGGCGCATCCTGGATGCCTGCTGCGAGTCTGGCTGCCGTGGTCCTGGTCTCGCTTGTTAGCGTGCAAATGATCTGGGCGCCCGCGAGCAACGAGTATTCCGTCTTTACTTCTGGTGATCCCGCCTCTCTTACCTTGCGTGTACGATTCAAAGAAGCTGTTAAGCCCGCTGCTGTCATTCAGAGGGTGCAGGCGATGGATATCAGCGCATCAGTGCAGACAGTCGATGATCGGGTTTATCTGGTCACGCTGCCCGCTGACGCTGCGTTTCCAGAGCTTAATCGGGCGTTCGAGCAGTTCAATGCGAGCCCGGATGTTCAAACTGTTGAGGCGGTTCTGCGCCCGGCAAAATGAGACGAGTTATGTCACGAGGGTGTTTTGTTCAACTGCTTGGTCTGTTATTGACAGCCATCCTGGTGAGTGGGTGTGTTGCTCCGCCGGTTGATTCAAACAACACCCAGCGGTCGCAGGTGAATTTCAAGATGGGGGCTGCCACGCAAGACCGTGAGCCGCGTATGGTGATCGTCACCATGGCTGATGAAAAGCATAGCGAACTCGTTGGAGCGGGGGAAGTTGCTGCAAGCAAGGTGAATCTGCCGAGGCGCTATCGGGCGCTACTTGACCGTTGGGAACGCGACTTTGGCATGACTCGCCGCGCTGATTGGCCTTTGTCCGAGCTTGGCGTTCGGTGCATGGTTTTCGAAATTGACGATCAACAAGACATGCTTAGTGTGTTGGCGTCGCTAAGTCGTGAGCCAATCGTCGAAACCGCCCAGCAGGTGCAGTCTTTCAAGACGGCTGATGGCGCCTACAACGACCCGTATCGGAATTTGCAACACGGCCTGACCAGCATGGAAGTGGAACGCTCGCATCGCTGGTCAACCGGCAAGGGGGTGACAGTCGCCGTTATCGACACTGGTCTGGATGCTAGCCATCGGGAGTTGGTGGAGAAGGTCACGATGAAGCGAAATTTGGTTGACGGCGATTTGAATGACTTTGGTCAAGACATTCACGGCACTGCTGTTGCCGGCGTCATTGCCGCCAGGGCCAACAATGCCATCGGTATGGTTGGCGTCGCGCCGGATGCGGCCGTTATGGCGATGAAAGCATGCTGGCAAATCAAAGCAGACAGCGACGCTGCCATTTGCAACTCTTTCACCTTAGCAAAGGCGCTGAATGCCAGTATTGCCTCCAAGGCAGATGTCATTAACCTAAGCTTAGCCGGACCGGTCGACCCCTTGCTCAGTAGGCTGGTACGCCGAGCCATTCAAAAAAGCATCATCGTCGTTGGCGCGGTGGACTCGGGTAAGCCCGGCTCCTTTCCCGCTTCAACGCAAGGTGTTGTGGCTGCATCAATCCCTAGCGAATGGGCGCGCAACACTAACCTGGACGGGGCCGGGCTACACCTGGCGCCGGGCCAGCAAGTGTTAAGCATCCGGCCGGGCAATGAGTTTGATACCTTTAGTGGGTCTTCAATTTCTGCTGCGCATGTCTCCGGTCTGGCTGCACTCGCAAAGCAACTCAAGCCAGACCTTGATAGCGGCTCGTTTGCCCAGATTTTGCGTGATACTGCTAGTCAAAAATCGGGCGAATCTAATGCCTGCGCATTGATTTCGTGGCTACTGCCCGAGTCTTCGGGTAATTGCATCGGTACATAGCCTGAACCCGGTCGTGTGTCGAAGTGGGGTAGCACGCTTTTCTAAGTAAAATCGTAAGGCTTATGCGGTAAGAACTATCTGAGGCGCTTGGCCGGTCGCACCGTTGAACGGCTGGCGTCAACTGTCTCGGTTTACTTTTCGCAGTCTTGAACTGTCAGCTTCGCGCCTGTTTGTCAGGTAACAGCGTCAGTCCAATTGAAACGAGGATGAGCAGTAAGGCCAACACCTTTTGCCAGGTGAGTGTGTCGTCAAGCAATGCGACCGATGCAGTAACGCCCACTACCGGCGTCATCAAGGTGGCCAGCGCGGCTACGGTAGCGGGCAGTCGGTCCAGCATGGCTGTCCAGAGCGCATAGCAAATGACCATGGGGCCCAGCACGTGGTAAGTCATTGTCGCGATGATGGGCAGGCTTGGCCAGGTTTGCGTATGTAGCGGTTCGAAGATCAATACCAGTGGCCAACAGGCGATGCTCGCCACCACAAAAAACCAAACGGTGAGCACCAGCGGAGAAACACTCCACTGCCGAGACTTCATGGCGATGGTGCCAAGCGCCCATGACAGCGCTGCCAACAACATGATGGCCGGGCCAAGCGGCTCGGCTAACAATGCGGCGAAGTCTTCTGATGCGAGCACACCGAGCCCCGCCATGCCGGCAAACAATGACATGACCCTGACCACGCTGAGCCGGTCACCAAGAAACACTACCGCCAGCGCTGCCGTGAGTGCCGGCATTGTGAACGCGATGATCGCCGCCTTTGACGTTTCAGTGAGCACCTGGCCGAGGGTGACCAACACGTTGAAGCCAAACACGACCAACATACCCGTGACGGCAATGGCTAACCAGTCTCGGCGCGCGGGTAGCAACGAATGGCCGCGGGTTGTCGCAATGACGGCAAGCAGAATTGCGGCAATTGGAAACGCCACCGCGCGAATCGTGAACGGTGGTAACTCGGTCAGCATGAACTTAACCGCTGGCCAATTCGCCCCCCAGAAAACGCCGATCAGAACAACCGTTAGTGCCGAGGCACTGCCTGCTTTTTGATTCAATCAGGCGTCCCGGCTTCGTGTAGCGCATTGAGTCGGGCCAGATTGGTATTCACTAGTTCGGCCTCGGTTAGGCCAATGTCATAGGCTGGAGAGAGAATCAGCTGGGCGCTTTTGATGTTGATGCGAACGAAAGACTTGATCGTTTTCAGGTAAGGCGCCCAGGTGCTTTCAAACGCTGCCAACATGGCGGCATCCGCCTCGTCCTTAGGCACAATCTCGCCGGTGCCGGCCACGCGAACGGCCTTGCGGCGAATAGGATCGAGAAAGCACACCTGCACCGCTGGTTGGCTGCCCAGATTGCGCGCCGTACCTGGCGAGCGAATGTCGCCATAGGCAAGCGTTTCATCATCAACAATGACGAAGGTTGCCTTGGGCGATACCGCCGGCAAACCTTGCGCATCAATCGTGGCGACCATGCCAGCTGAATGCTCGGTAATCAGCTTCTTCATGGGGGTAGTGAGCATTCAAGACTCCGCAGATTTTCAGACAGGGGCAACGTCGACCCAGGTGTCGTTATAGCAGGCACCGTGAGCAATGTCGGTTTTCAGGTCGGCACTAATAAGCGCATTGACGGTTTGCCCGGTTTGACTAGTCGCCAGCCAGGTACCCTTGGGCGTGTACAAAACACCGGCCGGTACGGCCGTTGTGATTTTGGCTATCAGGGTGACTTCACCCAGATCATTCCAGACCTTGACGGTTTGACCGTCTTGAATGCTTCTGGCTGACGCGTCCGACGGATGAATCTCGAGCCGCTCGCGGGCCTGAGAATCTGACGACTCACCAAATGTGGAGTTGGTGCGCCGGGAAGACGAGGGCGAAACAATGGTTAGGGGCAGACGATGCTCAACCGGCTCAAAGCGCGGCACGCCGTAGCCAAACTGCGTTTGCAGATCGGCTGAATACAGCTCGATTTTGCCGCTCACTGTCTTGGGCGTTACCGTGTCGCACATAATCAGTGGTTGCGATCCATCGGTTGTCATGGGAATGGCTTTGTCCAGCGGCAACTCGCTTGGTATGTGACCTTGTAGTCGCGGGTCGGCAGGATCAAACGCGTCGTTCATCAGCGTTTTATCGTCTGCCTGAAAGGCTGCCTCATCAAAGCCAAAACGCGCTGCAAGCCGCCGAAAAATCTCGGTGTTGGGTAAGGATTCACCGACCGGTGCAATCGCCGGCTCTGCGCGCTGCAGCCACGCCTGACCATACGCCGCGTAAATATCATGGCTCTCTGCAAACGAGGCCGACGGCAGAATGACATCAGCATAGGCGAGGCTGTCGTTCATCACCACATCGCACCCAACAACAAAAATCTTTTCACGGCTCAGTGCGCGGCGCATGCGATTCTGATCCGGGTGGGTACAGACGGGATTGTGGTTATAGATGAACGCTGCCCGAATGGGTGGGTCAAGGTCGTCTTTGAGCAAGTGACGACCGACGTCAACAATGTTGATCGTGCGCGTGCCTTCAGGCACAAAGTCTGGCCGCTGTAACTTTGCCGGCGTGGAGGGAAACGCCATCCCTTGCTTGGCGACTACACCAGCGCCCGGCCTGCCATGCTGACCCAGCAGCGCATTGAGCGACATAATCGCGCGCAAGCCTGAGCCACCACTGTGGCCCCTTTCAATGCCATTGCCGGCGGAGGTTGCCAAGGTTTTAGCATTTGCATAAGCGTCCACTAGTGCCGTAAATGCCTCGCTTGAAATGCCGGTGAGTTCGTGGACGATTTCTGCGTTGTATTGCCGTGCCTGCGTCATGAAGGCGTCAAGTCCGTCCACCCATCGTGCGATGAATGCCGAGTCAAATGCGCCGCGCTTTTCAAGTTCTGCCGCCACCGCCATTGCAATCACGACGTCGCCGCCGGGTCTGGGTTGCAGATAGAGGTCGGCTTGCTCAGCAATCTTGGTGCGCTTGGGGTCAATGACGACCAGAGTCGCACCTTTCTCGCGTGCCGCTTTGATCACGCGGGTGAAGTGCAGGTTGGAAACTGTGACGTTGTTACCCCAGACAATGATGGTGTCGGCGTGTTCGGCTTGCTCTGGCGGCATTCCCGGTGCGGCGCCGAACAAGCTGGTGTAAGCGGTGCCGCGCACAATGCCGCACAGTGGCCCGCGGCTAAGCAAGGTCGCGCCAAGGCGATGGAAAAAACGCAGATCCATGGACCCGCCGGCCAATTGGCCGTGCGGGCCTGCATAGTTGAAGGGCAGCACCGATTGCGGCCCGAATTGGTCGATCGCCCGGTTCAAGCCTGCATACACAAGCTCGATTGCCTCCGGCCAGCTTATTGGTTCGTACTGCCCACTGCCGCGCGATCCGGTGCGACGCAGGGGTTGCGTCAGCCGTTCGGGGCCGTGAAACCAGTTGGGGTAGTAGCGGCTCACCTTGTTGCAGATTACGCCCGCGGTATACGGGTTGGCCTCAGACCCTTTGACCGCAATCACCTTGCCCGCCTGTGTCGACAGCGTCAGGCTGCAGGTGTCGGGACAGTCCAGCGGGCAAACCGAGGGCTGCAAGGTGATCGGTGCGTCAGTTGAAGCAGGGTGTGAAGTGGCGGTCGTCATGGTGGGTCCGGCAATGGTTTTGGAGTAGAGGGCAACGGGGTAAAGACAGGCTCCATAGACTGACACAAATTGGCCCAATATCAAGAGCCAATTTTATGCGATATTTAGGGCCAATGAAGCTCGCACCTGTGTTCCCGCTATGGCATTCCTTTGGCCAACCAGACCCTGCTGTCTCCAGGCAAGACTGGCTGACAGGGCAATTGCGCGCCGCGATTGTGGCGGGCACGCTGGCGCCGGGTGCCCGCTTGCCTGCGTCGCGGCAGTTGGCAAGCGATATTGCGTTGTCGCGTAATACCGTGTCCATTGCCTATGAAAGGCTAATCGCTGAGGGCTTGCTCGATACCCGGCCGGGTGCGGGCACATTTGTGGCCACTAGCTTGTCACGCAGTGAGCAGCAGACGGCTACAGTTGCGATTCAAGAACAGTCATCAGCGATCCTCTCGGCGCGCGCGGCGCAACTCCTGCCAACGCCAGGAGAGCGGCCGCCCGCTGATGACCGTCTGCCCCTGACGCCAGGCCTGCCAGACCCTGATTTGTTTCCGCATGATGTTTGGGCGCGCTTAAGTGCAAGGGTCTGGCGCCGTCAACCCACACTGGGGTATGGCGACGCGGCCGGTTTACCAGTATTGCGAGAGGCCGTTGCTGGCTACATTGGCGCAACTCGCGGCGTTGCGTGTGAGGCCGATCAAATCCTCATCACAGCGGGCACGCAGGGCGCAATGGCCGCCGTGACGTTGGCTCTGCTGGAACCGGGCGCCCAAGCGTGGGTCGAGGACCCTGGTTACCGTCAGGCCAGTCGTTCTCTACGCTTGGCAGGTGCCACGCCAGTTGGCGTGTCGCTGGATGAGGAAGGGCTTAACGTTCAGCAAGGCATAACGCGTGCACCGGAGGCGATGATGGCTATCGTGTCGCCGTCTCACCAGTATCCGCTGGGCACCACTATGAGTCTGGCGCGACGGATTGAACTGCTCGATTGGGCTGGCCAGCGAGGCGCGTGGATTTTTGAAGATGACTACGATGGCGAGTACCGCTATGACGGCGCGCAGGTAAAAGCTCTGAAGTCACTCGATAGAGATGGCCGCGTGATTTATGGCGGTACCTTTAGCAAACTGCTCGCACCGGGTCTGCGGCTCGGCTTTATCGTTGTGCCCGATGCGCTGATAGACGCACTCCGTTCGGTTCGGCAGGCGCTTGACCATGGCATTGCAACCCCGATTCAAGCAGCGCTGGCCGATTTTATCGGCAATGGTCATCTGGGCACCCACATCAGAAAGACCCGTGCCGTTTACGATGAGCGCCGCCAACAGGTGCGCGCGGCCTGCGAGCAGATGCCATCATTTGTCGGCGTGAAGGGGGCGGATGCCGGTTTGCATCTCGTGGGCTTGCTCGATCAGGTGGATGATCAGCGCGTCGTTGCAAGGGCGCGCGCAGCGGGTCTGGGGGTGTCGGCGCTTTCGACCTATCGCCAGCCCACCGGGCAGCCTAACCGCGAGACCCGTGTGACGTCTGGGCCAGCGTCGAGAATGGGCAGCGGTGTGCTGATCGGCTATGCCACACCGGGCAGTGGCCCGGCCCGTCTGACCATACCGCAGGCACTTGAAAAGTTTGCCGCAGCGGTAAAAAGTCCATAGTGGCAAGTCCCTTCGTGGGCTAATATCGGGTCAAACGAGAGACAGCCATGCGACAGACCCAGAGCGGCGCCAAAAGCGCCGTGGCAGCCGACAAAACCCAACTACACCACCGTAGCGAAAGCAAGGCGGCCGCATGGCAGTCGCCTGTCGCCTGGCAAGCGCCATTACGCTCGCCGGATCAAGTGATGCGTCTGAACCGGCTGGGCAGTTTTCATCAAAGTCGCTTGTCTTTCTTGCGGGTGTTATTACGGCGAATGGCCAATGAGCGCTGGCAATTGCGACGCACTCATTGGCGTGTAGATGCGTGCGGCGTTGGCACGGCCGTCTATGAGGCAAAGGGACCGGTTCGTACCTATAGCCTGATTGCGTTTGCCCGTGCGCTTGCGGATGAAGATCGATCTGATCGCGTGATTGCAACGGCATGGGATGCCAGCTTTGCGTTGTTTGATGGCGTTCCGACGGAGCACGATTTACAGCGATTGTCAGCCCAGGTGCCGTTGCAAGAAGCCGGGCGCATCACGCGCTCCGAAATTACGCTTTCGCGAGCGAATCGATCGGTTCGGGTGTTTGATCATGTGCGTCAGGCACTCGCTTCCGGCCAACAACCCGACAGTGCATTGCTCGACGAAACCGGCTACCTGATGCGTACGACGGCCGTTTATGGCTCAGGCAAGTTTGGTGCGCTTGATCATCGATTCTTGAGAGACCGCCAAGAGCTGGCCATGCCGTTCCAGGCTGAGATGCTAACGGTTTACCTCATCAGGCAATTCACTTTTGACATCGTTGAGCATCTTGCCGCTGCAGATTCGCCTGAAAGCGCGACAACCTTGTCAGATTCAACCAAAAGAGCATTGGGTGTTGGCAATGCCACAGGTCTTGGGATGGCTCCGTTCTTAATCAACCATCCCGCACTGTTTAACAACTGGATTCTTGCGCGTGAGACGGCACTGCAGCAGGTTCGTTCACTGCCTCAGGCCGACGTTGAGGCAGCGTCGGATTTCTCTCGTCTAGTGAGCCGTGCGCAGCGGTGTGCGAATCATTGGTCCAGCACCCATGAGAGGCAACAACAACGCATCACACAGTATCGACAAGATTTGTCCCAGCTAGCCAATTGGCTGGCACACGATAGTTGCTTTGATCGGCCGTATCCGTGGAATGCGATTTTCAGTTGGGCGCAGGAGCAATTGAGTGTTGAGGGGCAAGAGGCGGTTGTAAGTCTGTTACTTGAGCCCCATGGCGATATCGTTGATGAACTGGCAAGCATGATGCATATTGATGAGTCTGAACACGATGTGCTGGATGGCGCGATGACTGTTTCACGCATCATGCAATTGGTTGAAGCTGCGTTTCCTGATGCGCTGGCAACAGATTTTGGCAACCGCGAGCAAACTGCGCGCTTTTGGTATGTGTCGGCAGACAAGTTAGAGCCGCGCCTGGGCGAACGCTATCAAGAGCCCGGCGCAGCGCGAGAATCACCGCTTGCGGCCGCGCGCGATGCGGCAGCACTTTACGCTGCGTGTCAGCAATTTGACTCGCACGAACCGATTGCCCGGCTGGTGTTAAAACATCCCGAACTTAGGCATGCAGCGCGGCGTATTCAGGCGCTCTCCCGGTTCCCCTACGCTGAGATCCAGGACAATCTGATTGCGGCGAGTATGCAGCCGATTGATATGTTGCGTTGCAAACTCTCGTTCTTTGGGGCGAATCATTTTGATCCGAAGTCTGATCGCTGGGTGCGAATCACGTTAGCCCGTCACGCGCCGCTGATGGATGAGCTGGCCAGTGCCAGTGACGACTGGATTTACCCGCCTGCTGCATGAATCCCGACTACTCACTCGGGGAAACGGAGTCTCTCGTCACGCGAGCGGGGCGGGGAGCAGGGCTTAGCTGGGGGCAGGCCCAAGACGCTGGAAAAGCCGTTGTTCGTTTGGCGGTGCAGGGCCTGCCAGCGGCCGACTGGTTTGCGGCGCTACTGCCGAGTATTGAAGCAACGCCCTACGCAGACCGGTGCCCGGCGTCGGTATTGGAGCAGGGAGGCGTCGGTATCAAGCGCTTGTGGGAAGCAAGCGGGTCGTGGCTCTGCCCGGTTGCTGTTGGCTGCAGTCTGGCTGACGTTGTGCTGCTGCTGGGCAATCAGAGCAATCGCAGCATCATTGAGGTCAAAGCAATCAGGTGGCCGATGCTGGTCGCGGGTTTCGTGCTGCCTGTTCTCGCGCGTGCGAACTGCCAGGTTCGTTTGCAGTTTGGACAGGCCGATGTGCTAGTCGGCCACACGGGTGTGTTTTGTGAAAAGGTGCTGGTGGCACTGTCGGTAAGTCAGGTGGATGAGCTAGTCGTGACAGTTGAGCCTGATGCGCCGAGCGACGCTCATCCAAGGAATCAATCGGTGTACCCGAGCACCCCGTCACGTTGTGAGTTGGATCCAGGCAGCTATCAAAGACTTCAGGCGTTTGCGCTTAACGCCACCGTGCCTTCAACTGCGTCTTCGAGTATGACGGGCGCCGGGGCTGACCAGATTGACGACAATTAGTGCAACTTGATAGCGGGTTCGCCTAGTGGGCAGGCATTGGTTTCAAAGTCTGTCGCAGCACGAGTGCCAGGCAAATCAAGCCAAGTGAGACTAGTAACAATCGCCAATCACCGGTGAGCAAGAGCACGCCCGCCAATCCGAGTGAGACCCGAATAGGCTTATTCAAAGGGCGACGGTCGTAGCCTTCCAGTGCAATCACAATCAGGATTAAACCCAATCCAACTGTCAGAACTGCCACGAGTATCTGCCACCAGTCACCTTGAAGAACCAGTGCAGGTGTTGCCACAAATGCAAACGGGACCAGAAACGCAGGTAATGCAATGCGCACGGCGTTTACGGCGATTTTGAGTGGGCTTTCATCGGCGATCGCGCTGGCGGCATAGGCCGCGACCGCCA
Organism: Burkholderiaceae bacterium; assembly: GCA_045106815.1. Classification (GTDB taxonomy): domain Bacteria; phylum Pseudomonadota; class Gammaproteobacteria; order Burkholderiales; family Burkholderiaceae_E; genus JAUIAI01. The sequence goes on from JBGCFG010000059.1 coordinate 31,810, forward strand.
CCGGGGGCGTTAATGCCGACATCACCGCAAAGTAAAGCAGGAACAGGTGAGCGGCCAAAGTTTCAATACCAAGTGATTTCATCACCGGACCAATCAACACGGCAGCAAGAATATAGGCGCTAGGTGTTGGCATGCCCATGCCCAGCACTATCGTGATCATTGCAGCAATGATGAGCGACAAAAACTCGCTGGAGCCCGCCATTAGAAAGACCAGATGGCCGAGCTTTGATGCCAGGCCGGTCATGGTGATGCCGCCAATCACAAGTCCTGCCGCTGCACACGCGCCTGCGACGGCCACCATTCTCAGGCTTGTCTCTGAGAGCACGTCAACGATGTCGCCTGGCCCCATGCGCGATTCTGCCCGAAACAGCGACACAATAAAAACGGCAACAAGACCGTAGATCGCCGCATAGGTCGGTGTGTAGCCATCGAGTAAAGCCCAGGTAATCGCCATGAGCGGCACGATGAACAAGCCGCCCCGCTTTAAGGTGGCAATCAGGTTGGTGGTCTGGCCTTGATCAAGCGCAGACAGGTTGTCTCGCTGCGCGCGTAGATGAACCAAAAAGTAAATCGACAAGTAGTACAAAAACGCGGGAATCAGAGCCGCCAGTGCGATGTCTATATATGCAATGCCGGTGTATTCAGCCATGATGAACGCAGCGGCGCCCATGACCGGTGGCAGTAGGCTGCCGCCCGTAGACGCAGCGACTTCCACCGCTCCAGCAAACGCGGGTGAATAGCCCAGGCGCTTCATCATGGGAATCGTGACGGCGCCGGTGGTCACAACATCAGAGGTTGGGCTACCCGAGATGGTGCCGTAAAGGCCCGACGACACGACGGCAATTTTGGCCGGCCCACCCGGGGAGCGACCACTTATCGCGGCGGCAACATCAAAGAAAAAATCCGCGCCACCCGTCTTGGCCAGGGCCGTGCCAAACATGACAAACAAGAACGCGTAGGTGGCCGCTACTCGCAGCGGCACGCCAAATAGCCCGTCGGTTGTGAACACCATGATGTCAACAAAATGAGTCAGGCTGATCTCACCGTGACTCAACGGGCCACTCAGACGGTCGCCGTAGAGGTTGTAGGCAATGAAGACAATCACTAACAGTGTTAGCCCCAGGCCAACCGTTCGCCGTACGGCTTCTATCGTGAGCACGATGAGCAAAATCGACGCAAATAGGTCGAGGTCTGTTAGCGGGTCGAGCAGCGTAATGCGCTCGCTGATCGATTCGGCTTGTGCGAGGAAGTAGCCGCCCGTGAACGTGCTTAGCGCTGCGAGCAACCAGTCTGGCCAGGTGATGTGTGTCGTTTGTGCGTGTTTGTTCGGTGTAATGACCAGAAAGGTCAGCACGAGCATCAGCGTCAGAAACGTGATGGTCAGCGTGAGGGAATCTGAACGTGAGAAGCCTGCCGCCCAGATGGCCCATGCAGCCGTGGCAGCAGCAAAGCCTTTGACAGAGCTTGCAGGCAGCCCGGTCAGGCGCCGCCTTGAGCCGGTATCAAAGGCCAGGGATAAAAGAGACACGACGCTCTAACTCTGTCGTTCGGATAGACGCATAACCTGCAGTTCACTGGAGGGCTTGCCAGGCCCTCCGGGTCCTGACCTTATTGCAATCCTGCAGATTTGTAGACCGTAGCAGATGCCTCATGGTAAGGAACCGCAGTACCGGCGGCCATGAGTTTGGCATCGAGTTTCTTCATTGCCTTGTGCACGCCTGAGACTTTGTCGGCATGGTCGATGAGAGCCTGGGTGACGTCAGTCACCATCTTTTGATCGGCATCTTCGTTGACGAACAATTGCGCCGCCAACGTCACGGTGCTCGTGTCTTTGGGTGCCCAGTCGTAGGCAGTGGCAGGCACTGTGAATGGCGCAATCTTCCAGCCGGAGATGACTTTACTTGCGGTTGTTTCACCCACGGGGAGCAAAGTGACATCGATGGCTTTGGCCAGTTGCCGGATAGAGCCGTGACCCACGAACAGAGAATTCAAAATAGCGTCAGCACGACGATCGCGCATGAGTTCACCCTGTTCCTTGGACGCGGCGAACGTCACCTGGCCGCCCCATTTCTTGATGTCATCCGTGCTCGCGCCGGCTGCGCTGAGCATGTCGGCGCCCACCTGGCTCGCAACATTGCCACGCTTGTTGAGCAAGATGCGTACGGGCACTTTCTTGGTGGCAATGTCTTCAAGCGTTTCAATACCGTGCTTACTCGCAAACTCCTTGTTGACGATGAGTTGCATCGGGGCCCATGTGTACATCACAGCGAGTGTCCGCAGATGGTTTTGCGCTTCCTTGAATGGTGCTTTGCCGTTAACCGCCGCAATGGCTTCGGCATCATGCACTAGCGCCAAGTCACACTTCTTTTGCTTAAGTTGGCCGATATTGGCAAAGCCGCCCCCCGATGTTTGATACGTAACGGTTGAGCCGGGGTGGGCCGCCTTGACGGCCGCATCAACACCGGCACCGAGCAATGACCACAAGCCGCCCGGGCTTGCCCCGCAGAGGGTGAGATCGTATTTGGCGTGGCTGATGCTTGGTACTGCCAGTGCGACGGCCATGGCACTGCCAATGGCGCCGGCTTTAGCGAACTGGGAAATTCGAAACGAAATTCGATGCATGCCTGTCTCCTGGTTTGCGATAAACTTTGATCGCTAAGTTTATTTGCTTACAAGATTAGTCTGCCCCACAGCCTGCGTCAATTCGTGTGGGTACTGTCATAACGCTCGACGGTATCGAGTCCGCCCGGATTTAGCGTCTTACTGGAGTGTCAGCTTTTATGTGCACCAATTCCCCTGCTGCTGGTGTGCCGGCCGTCCAGGTCGACGATATCGGAACGCCCGCGCCCGCCGCTGACCCGGCGCTCATTCAAGAGTTGGTCCGCGCAAACCGCATCTTGTTCCGGCATGGCGTTGTTGATGGGTTTGGCCATATCAGTGTGCGCCATGACAAAGACCCCGAGCGTTTCCTGCTAGCCCGCAACATGGCGCCGGGCCTCGTCCAGGCCGAAGACATTGTTGAGTTTGATCTTGATAGTCAGCCCGTAAACGCCAAGGGTCGTAAGGTCTATCTCGAGCGATTTATTCACGGTGAAATTTTGCGGACGCGCCCGGACGTGCAGGCCGTTGTGCATAGCCATGCGCCAGCGGTTGTGCCGTTCGGTGTGGTGGCCGATGCCAAGCTGCAGCCGATCTGGCATATGAGTTTTTTCCTGAATGCCACCACACCGGTTTTTGAAATTCGCGACACGGCCGGTCCGTCCAGCGATATGCTGATTCGCAGTCAGGCGCTTGGGGCTGCACTTGCGCAAAGCCTGGGCCAGCATTCGGTGGTACTGATGCGCGGCCACGGAGCCACCGTTGTTGGCAATGGGATTCGACAAGCCGTGTTTCATGCGGTGTACACCCAAATGAATGCCGAGTTGCAGTTGCGTACCAGCACCTTGGGTCAGGCCACTTATCTGTCTGAAGGGGAGGTTGCTGCGGCGAGGACATCTGTTGGCTCGCAGATTGACCGGGCGTGGAATCTTTGGGCCAGTGAAGTGGATGCTTAAGCCTTGAGTAAAGCTCGCCCTCAGACTCGTAAGTTGACAAGCAAAACGGCACGAAAAGCCAGTGCCAAGTCTTCAGCGCCTGACAAAGCGCCCGACAAAGCGCATGCTGCCGACCCGGCGACAGAAGCTATCTTGCGGCACTGGCGCGAGTCAGTGCCAGACGATCGCATCGCGCACCTGATTCGGGATGCCGCCCGTGGCGTCACCAGGGGTTTGCAATTGAGACTGGCACGTCACGATGTTTCGTTTGGACACTGGGTGTTTCTGAGAATTTTGTGGGCAGAAGACGGGTTGAGCCAGCGAGAGCTCAGCGATCGCGCGGGACTGATGGAATCAACCACGCATACCGCACTGCGCAGAATGGAAGAGCAGGGCTATGTCACTCGACGAAACAGGCCGGGCAATCTGCGTAAGCAGCATGTGTTTCTCACCCCAAGCGGGCGCGCGCTTAAGAAGAAGCTGGTGCCACTGGCCGAGTCGGTGAACAAAGCAGCAACCGCGGGCATCGATCCGGCAGACATGACGATTACGCGTCAAACCCTACTCGCAATGATTGTCAATCTCGCGCAGGATGAAGCGAGTGCGGCTGCGCAGGGCGATGCCATGCCTTCCACGCGATCAATGCGTCGGCGCACTAGCTGATCGATCAGGCATTTTCCGGCATGCGCGGCGCGGGTTCCAACTGACGCCAATCAACCGTTTTCTCGATGATCCCTTCGAATGAGGCTATCTGCGACTGTTTCAGCGCGGCATCGCCAGCGCCCAGCGCTTGTGCTTCATCACGCATTCGGGCGGCCGCCTCGACCATGAGTTGCCTGAATTCAACGATGGCCCGGTCGCTCGCGGCCAGGCGGTCCTGGCTGCGATCAACAATGGGGCCCATGCCGACCCACATCGCGAGGTCTTGATTGGGAATGCCATCAATGCCAGTAAAGCTGCCTTCATTCATCGCCTGACGGTCCTGACCAAAGTCATTGTCGAGCGTGCGCTTAGGGCTGAAATCAGCATTGAGATCAACGCCGGGAACAGCATGGCAAAACTGGCGCCACTGGGCGGTGTCGGGGCAGTCTGTGCCGCCCCAGGCGACGAAATGAAACATAGTGTGGGTGTCGTCAATCGGGACAATGACGCTGGCCACGTTGTACAAATTGTTTGGCGGGATCAGAGAGATATACGGCGCAATAAACTCGGTCACGCGGACATAGTTATGAGTGGCTGATTGTTTGATCGGCCGGCGAATCGCAGCATAGTGAAAGCCGTAATCCGTGCGTTCAATTTCAAGTCTGGGGGCCTTGTCGGTGGAGGGGCGATACCAGGCTTTGTCGTCAGCACCGGCGCCCGTGACGCGCGCAGGTTTCATATCGGTTGAGTGCAGACTGGAGCTATGGGCTGAATCAATTTGCCCTTCAGTGATTTGCGCCCAGTTGCAGGGAACCAGCATTTTGACAATGCTCACCGGAGACGAGCCGTCTGCGTTGATCGGGCCGGCAGTAAATTCAGGCATTGACTCGGGCGGGCCGAGGTAGGCCCATACGAATCCGTGGGCTTCATGGGTGGGATAAGCCTTGTGCCGAATCTTGTCTTTGAGTGAGCTTTCGGTGGGCTCGGAAAACATCTCAACTACCTTGCCTTCAACATCAATTTTCCAGCCGTGATACAGGCATCGCAGGCCACACTTCTCATTGCGCCCATAGACCAGTGAGGCGCGCCGGTGGGGGCACATTTCATCGAGCAGGCCGACCCGGCCCTCAGTATCCCGATAAGCCACAAGGTCTTCGCCCAGTACTCTAACGCGAACCGGTTTGCCGTCAGGCTCTGCCACTTCTTCAGAGAGCAAAACGGGCGTCCAATGACGGCGCATTAACTGCCCCATCGGTGCATCGCCTTCCACTCGGCACAACAACTCATTTTCCTGGTGGGTCAGCATTGGCTTGTCTCCTGTTTCAACGCCCTGTGGCGGCTAATTGACAGATGTTCTTAGCTATCTAAGAATACCCGAAACTGGCGGTGTGGCCATGCCATAAGCCCACTGTCGCTCACAGAATCCTGCACCGAAAGAGGCCTATGTCCGCTGGAGAAAAGGCGCTGGATGCGCATTCGTCAATGTTGCGCCTGCGGCTTGAGGCTCGTCGGGATCTCACCGAGGGCATCGCTGAATTCACCTTGGTATCCGCCGATGGGCAGGATCTGCCTGGCTTTACGCCAGGCGCGCATCTGACCATCGAAACACCTTCAGGTGCAATGCGACGCTACTCCCTGATCGGCGATCCCGGCCAGACCAATTTCTACGTGATTGCCGTCAAGCATGAAGTGTACGGGCGCGGCGGGTCGGCCAGTCTTCATCTTGAAGCCGGTGTAGGTGATGAGTTTTGGGTTGAAGCGCCTATCAACGAGTTTGAGTTAATTGAGGCACCTGGCTATCTACTCATTGCCGGAGGTATTGGCATTACGCCCATCTTGAGCATGGTTCGCGAGTTGGAGCGTAGCGGCCGCACCGACTATCACCTTTTGTATTGCACCCGCGACGCTGATCAAACGGCATTTCTGCAAGAGTTGCAATCCCCCGATCGTCTTGGCCAGATCACGATTCATCACGACGCAGGTGATCCGGATCAGATCTATGACTTCTGGCCGTTACTCGAAGAGCCTACTGAGGCGCATATCTATTGCTGCGGGCCGGCCGCGCTCATGGAGGAGGTTCGCGACATGAGTGGTCACTGGCCGATGGAAGCCGTCCATTTTGAGAGCTTTGCTCCCTTGCAGGTGCTGCGCGACGATGACCGGGCATTTAGTGTGCGCGTAGACGGCGGGCCGTCAATAGAAGTACCAGCAGACAAGACCATTCTCGAGTCTTTGCGGGCCCACGGCTTGGCATTGCGCAGTTCATGTGAAAGTGGCAGTTGCGGGACTTGTAAGATGAGCCTGCTGTCGGGGGAGGTTGATCATCGCGATCTGTGCCTCACTGATGAAGAGCGGCGTAGTCACCTGATGATTTGTGTGTCACGCGCGGTTAATGGCGAACTGGTGCTGGGTTCATGAGCAGCTCATGCTGAAAACGGACGAACCTGTACGGCTTGGTGTGTGCGGACTGGGTCGTGCATTTGTATTGACGCAGGCGGCGCTCGAATCGGATCCACGTATTCGCATGGTTGCGGCATGCGCGCCAAGGCAAGCCTCTCGCGCAGCGTTTGAAACGCGCTTTGAAGGCGCCAAAGCCTATCCGGATCTGGCGAGCCTTTGCGCCGATGGAAACGTTGATGCGATCTACATTGCCACGCCGCATGGGTTGCATGCTGATCAGGTGTGCCAGGCGGCACGCGCAGGCAAACATCTGCTGGTTGAAAAACCGCTCGCGGTGAGTCTGCAAGATGCCCACCGAATGATCGCCGCGGTGAATGAAGCCAAAGTGCATGCGATTGTTGGGCCCAGTCACAGTTTTGATGCACCCGTTGCGCAAGCGAGTGCGATGATTGCCAGTGGTTGCCTGGGTGAGGTACGCATGATTCAGGCGTTTAACTACACCGACTTTTTGTACCGCCCCAGACGGCCCGAGGAGTTGCGTACGGCAGAGGGCGGCGGCGTTGTGTTCAGCCAGGGCATTCATCAGGTGGATGTAGTGCGCCGACTGGCGGGGCGGCGGGCAGAGTCAGTCTATGCGTGCACGGGCAACTGGGATGCGCAGCGAGACACTGAAGGCGCCTATTTGGCGATCATCCGATTTGCGGGCGGGTTGAGTGCATCTCTGACCTACAGCGGCTATGCCCACTTTGATAGCGATGAATGGATGGGCTGGATGGGTGAGCTTGGCCACCCAAAGGCGCCCGACGACTATGGTCGCGCACGTCAGGCATTGCGGCAAGTGAGTACACCGGAGCAAGAGGTTTTGCTGAAGTCGCAGCGAACCTTTGGCGCTGCCGCGCAGCCACCTGCCACCCAGGCTGAAGAGCACTTCGGACCTGTCATCGTGAGCCTTGATCAGGCCGACCTGCGATTGAATGCAAGCGGCGTCCATGTTTACGGTGATGTCGCCAAGCGGTTCGAGCCTGTACCGGATCAGCGGACCCCAAGGACTGGCGTTGTTGACGCACTCGTAAAGGCTGTTCGTCAAGATGACGCCCCTTTGCAATCACTGGACTGGGGACTTGCAAGCCTGGAGATTTGCCACGCTATGCTTGAGTCAGCCAGCAGCGGTATGCCGGTCAGCCTCAAACATCAATAAACACTGCTCAATACTCAACCGGAGCCCATATGAGTGCCCTTAATTTATCTCTGGCGATTGGCAACTACGATCGTGTCCGCCCCCTGATTGACGGGGAGGTTCAGATTGATGGCGTTGATCCGGTGTTCATGCTGCTCACACCCGAGGAGATGTTCTTCCGCGCGTTTCGGCACCAGGCCTTCGATGTGAGTGAGTTGTCCTTCTCAAGTTACGTGGTGAGCCTCACGCGTGAGAACCCGCCCTATGTTGCGGTGCCGGTGTTTTTGTCCCGAGCGTTTCGCCACACCTCGATCTATATCCGCAATGACAAGGGCATACAAAAACCGGAAGACCTCAAAGGCCGCCGTATTGGCATTGCCGAATACCAACTGACAGCCAATGTCTGGGCTCGTGCGATCTTGCAGGATGACTATGGTGTCAAGCCATCAGATATTCATTGGATTCGCGGCGGCATGAATACACCGGGACGCCCGGAAAAACTCAAAGTGACCCTGCCGCCGGACGTCAAGCTTGACCCGGCACCAGACGACCGTTCACTCGATGACTTGCTGAGTGCTGGCGAGATTGACGGGTTCATCGGGCCGCGTTGGCCCAAATGCTTTGATGAAGGGCATCCAAAGGTTACCCGCTTGTTTGGTAACTCGATTGATGTGGCGAGCGACTACTACAGGCGCACCGGCATCTTCCCAATCATGCATGTGCTGGGCGTGCGCCGCGAGCTTGCTGATCAGCACCCGTGGTTACCGGGTGCGCTGTTTAAAGCCTTCAATGGGTCAAAAGCGGCGGCCCGCGCCGCACTCAACGATACCTCGGCCACCAAAGTCACCATGCCCTTCGTGGAAGATCAATTGCTTGCTGCCCGCCAATTGATGGGTGATGAGTTTTGGTCTTACGGCGTCAAGGGCAATGAGAAGGTGCTGGAGACTTTTCTGGCGCATCACCACAGTCAGGGTTTGTCCTCACGCCTGGTGACGGTTGATGAGTTGTTTCACCCGGGTTCGGTCGAGAGTTACAGCCTTTGACTGATGCTTGGGGCTAGTTCATCAGCCCCGGCAAGAACAAGGACAATTGCGGCAAGCCAATCAGCGCTGCCACGACTAATGCGTCTGATAGCAGGAAAATAGTCACGCCCTTAAAAATAGTCTCAAGCGCAATCTTGTCGCCGACAATTGACTTGATGACGAACACATTCAAGCCGACTGGTGGTGTCACAAGACCAATTTCAAGCAACTTAATGACAATGACGCCAAACCAGATCAAGCTCATGCCGTAGCTGTCCATGATGGGCAAAGTGACCGGTAGCGTCAGCAAAATGATGCCGATGGGATCGAGGAACATGCCCAATGCGATGTACATCAAGCAGATGGCGAGCATCACCCAGACAAAGCTGATTTCCGCGCTGCTGATCCACTCGGTGATCATGCTCGGGACGCCCGTTAGTGCGATGAAGTTCACGAATAGTTTGCCGCCAATCGCAATCACGAAAATCATTGAGGTTTGAAAAGCGGTTTCTTTGAGAGCGGCGTAGGTGCTTCTGATACTGAGCCGGCCGAGGACGGCGCCCAGTATCAGGGTTGTGATGGCGCCAACGCCAGCCGCCTCGGTCGGGGTGAAAATACCGGCATAAATGCCGCCAATCACGACGACAAAGATTGCCAGCATTGACCAGCATCGGCTCAGAGCAGACCACCGAGCTTTTGACGACACGACTTCGCTTGGATTAGGCGCATCCTGGGGGCGCAATTTGGCCCAGATAATGATCACGAGTAAGTAGCCTGCCAATGACAACAGGCCGGGAATGACCGCAGCCACAAACAGTTTGGAAATCGATTGCTCGGCAAAGATGCCAAACAGAATAAACAGCACCGAGGGTGGGATGAGTGAGCCGAGAGTGCCGCCAATAGCCACGCTGCCACTCGCGAGAGACTTTGAGTAGCCAAAGCGAAGCATCTCTGGGATTGCAATTCGCCCCATCGCGGCGGCGCATGCCACGCTGGACCCCGTGATAGCGGAGAAGCCGCCGCATCCCACTACAGATGCTGCAGCGACGCCGCCAGGTATGCGGGTTAGCCAGAGACGGGCGGCCTTGTAGATGTCGGTCGTGAAGCCCGCCTCATAAGACAAATGCCCCATGAAAACGAATAGGGGGATGGTCGATAAGGTGTAGGAGTTAATGAATGCATACGGGCTGTTAGCGAGTAAGGAAAAAGTAGGCCGCCACGCATGGTCTGGATTAAACGGCCGGTCGCCACCACCGGCGTAGATAAAGAAGATGCCTACCGTTGCAACGATGCCGAGCGAGAACGCGATGGGGACGCGCAGCAACAGCAACACCAGAACGGCAACCATCGCGCAAAAACCAATTGAGACCGGATCCATCTATCAGTTGCCCGGTGTTTCTGGCACATTGGTTTCAGCAATGTCCACAGGCAGTCGACCCAATGCCATGCCAATGTATCTCACGACATCAACCAGCAGGCGAAGCACGAACAGGCTGACACCCACAACAAAAACGACCTTCATGGGCCAGACCAAAATTTCGAGCTGGCCGTCGTAGTAGCCGCCGCCATTGAAATCGCGTGGGATTTTTGCCGCTGTTAGCCAGGCCAGCAGTGCATAGAAGGCAATGCCGATGACTGTGCCGAGTGCTTTAAGACCGGCAATAACACGAGCGGGTAACCAGTTAGTGGTAACGGTCACGGCGATATGGCCGTCTTGAGACTGCACATAGGCCAACGGCAGTGCAATGATCGGAATCATGAACAGCCCGGCAATGACGATGTCATCCGGCACGCCGGAGACAAACACTTCGCGTCCGACCACTGATGCGAACACCAATAACCCAAGCAGCAGGATGGACAGGGCACTAATAAATAAGGCGGCCTGTTCACAGGCCGCCTGTATTCGCTTAAGTACGTTCAAGCTCGTTACTTCCAGGGGTAGCCCTTATCTGCGAGTTCGGCAGAGTACTTGTCGATCAGGGCTTTGTAATCAGCAAGCAATTCATCGGCTGGCAGATTCTTCTTCTTGGCCTTCGCAACCCATTTCTGCGTGTGAGCCTCATTGCCACTGGAGAGTGCCGGTACCAGATCGCCGCTGGGCATATGAACCGCTACCTTATGACCATCAATGCCTTTTTGAATCTCGGCTTTCACATCCTGGCGGGACTGCCACATGATCTGAGCAAAGCGCTGGGTGAAGTCTTTGCCCAGGCCCATCATGAGTTCCTGATGCTCCGGAGACAAACTTGCAAATGTGTCTTTGTTGATCGCAATACCAAACGGCAAATACTGACCCATGTTGAGCTCAGTCACATGATCAATCAGTTCATAGTGCTTGTACGCTTTGATCACGTAGTAGTAGGTGGTTGAGCCATCAACCGTGCCATTTGACAGCGCCTCATAGACCTTGGGCTGGCCGAGTGAGACGGTGCTGGCCCCTGCGTCCTTAAAGGCCGATACAAAACTACCAGTAGCCCGGACTGTCATGCCCTTCAGGTCGTCAACACTCTTGACCGGCTTCTTGCTCAGTAGCTGAGTGGGCCCGGTGGTGTAATTTGCAAAGTAGACCAGGCCGCTGTTGTCCCATTCTTTCTTGATGGTCTCGTTGGTGGTCATGAGTTCATACACCGCGCTTTGACCAATCCACTCATCGCCATACTGATAGGCATCAGCCAGTTCGTAGGTCACGAGCTTGCCCGGTGCATAGACCGGCACGATAGACCCCATGTCAGCAACACCATCAGCGATGCCGTCAATGGCAGTCTTGGCGCCCAGCAGCGCGCCGCCCCAGATAAAATCAATGCCGAGCTTGCCGTTGGAGCGAGTGCGTAACTCTGTGTCGATCCACTTCATAGCCTCGGCGCGCGTGCCTCGGTTAGGACCGAAGTCGCCAAAGCGCAGCAAGCGCATATCTTCTGCGAGGGCCGGGGCCGGTGCTGCCAGGCTGCCAGCGAGCAGCGCGGCGGTCAGGACACCGCCGGTAACAAATGAACGTCGGTTGGTTTTCATAGCGTCTCCTTGGGGTTGTACTTTTAGTCTTTGGTAAGCGCAACTTCACGCGTCATCAGGTAGGTCGTTTGCAATTGCTCCATCTCTTCAAAACCAATAAAGGTTTTGAAGTCGGCCATCGACGTGACGGGCATAGGCAGGTTGGCGGTGTTCTTTGCCGCCGCGAGCGCAGCAAGATTGGCTTTGAGTGCTGCGGTCGCTGTCATCAGGCCAACCAGTGGGAAGACGGCGAGGCCAGCAACTTCCTGAATCTGTGCCGGCTGCAGGTCGGTCTCGAGCCACCCCAGAATTTGCAGCGACAAGGGCCGGCCGCAGGCTTCACGAATGCGCTGCAGCCCGGCAAAGTCCTTAAAGCACTTGGAGATTGGTTGAATGAGATCGGCGCCTGCTTCCACATAGGCGCGAGCCCGCTCGATCGCGTCGTCTTCTTGCATGGCGTCAGTGCGCGCAATGATGATGGTGTCTGGGTTACGTCTGGCCTGAACGGCCGCGCGAATTTTGGCTGCACCTTCTTCCACGGAGATGATGTCCACCTGGCCGGCAGCGGCGGGGCACCGCTTGGGCGACTCCTGATCTTCAAAGATCATGGCGGCCGCACCGACCTGCTCAAACTCGCGGACGGTCCGCATGACATTAAGTGCGTTGCCGTAGCCGGTGTCGGTGTCGGCGATCACCGGGACTGACACGCTATTGACCACATTGCGTACAACATCAAGGTTCTCTGACATAGTGTAGAGCTCCATGTCGGGCGCGCCCAGATGAGATGCTGACACACCAAACCCGGTTGTCATGATCGATTCGAAGCCGGCTGCCTCAATCAGCTTGGCCGACAGTGCGTCATAGGCGCCAGCCGACCACACGGTGTTGCCAGCTTTCACCTTCTGTGAAAATGATTCGTTAGCCATCGTTTAATTCCTCGCGGGATTGAATGGATTACGTGGATGCTCAGTTTCTTTCATGATCAGTCACGTGCATGCAGGTAGCCGATGAGCCCACCATTGCCGAGCATTTCAAGATCGGCAACTGCCAATGGCTCAATGGGTAAGTCAGATTGCGTGGTTATGTTGCGCAGTATGCCGGCCGTCCAGTCGAGCTCAATTTCGTCCCAACGGTTCACCAGGCTCAGCACGCCAGGGCAGGCCGCCTGCGGAAAGCCCATGGCAATTTCACCGCGCCAATAGCCCGGCGCAAAGCTTTCGGCTACCACCCCGGCAATACCCAGCTCACGCATCGCAATCATCGGCGGGTAGTGAGGATGTCCGTAGCCGAAATTATGATTGCCTACGAGAATATCGCCCGGTTTTACGTGCTTTTGAAAGTCCGGGTCATAGGCTTGCATCGCAAGTGACGCGAGTTCTTTGGGGTCTTTAATCTTGATGTTCTTGACCCCGACTATCTGATCAACGTCAAAATTCTTCTCTTCGAAGATGAAGGCCACCCGGCCTTTGAGATTTTTAATCGCCATAGAGGTGTCTACAAGTATTTACGGGGGTCGGTTATCTCACCTTCAATCGCTGACGCCGCAACGGCCGCCGCGTTCATCAGATAAATCTCTGAATCAGGGCTACCCATTCGACCGCGCACATTGAGCGTGCCGGTTGACACCGCACGTTGTCCCGCCGTCATCACGCCGAGCCGGCCAAAGCAGTAGTCGCATGACGACGATTGCACAAACGCACCGGCGGCAATGAGGTCGGTCAGATAACCTTTTTCAGATGCTTGACGCATGATGTCCTGACTCGTCGGAACCACGTGCAACTGGAACCCCGGCTTGATCTGCCGCCCTTTCAAGACCTTGGCTGCAATCTCCAGATCTTCCAGGCGACCAGATGCGCAGGAGCCTAGGTAGCCTACCTGTACTGCAGTGCCTTCATGCGCCGTTAAGTCTTCCGTGTTCGAGGGATTGGGCGGCACCACGACGATTGGTGCAAGGTTCGAGATGTCCACCTCGTGGCGGGCGGCGTATATGGCATCTGCATCTGAGAAAACTGGTTCTAGTTTGATGCGGGCACGGGGCAGGGCGTAGTCAAGCGCGAGTTTGTCCGGCTCCATGATTGCCGTGATGGCGCCGGTGAACATGGCCAAGCAGGTAATGGTCTGGCGGCCGTCGATAGACAGGTTAGCCAGCGCAGGACCGCCAATTTCAAGCACCTTGAATCGGCAACTGGCAGGGCCGAGTTCTCGGACGATGTGGTGGAACACATCGCGCGCCATCGTGCCCGGTGGGAGCGAGCCGGTGAGATCGACGCGCACTGTTTCGGGCACCTTCATCTGGATGCGTTCTTTGACGAAGGCCTCCAGCAAATGACGGCGTATGCCCATGGCGTAGGTGCCAAAAGTCCCCATCTGGGAGACATGCCCATCGAAGTGCACAGCAAATGCGCCGGGCGTGGCGTAGCCTAGTTCCGAGCCCACATGATGCCCAATGCCTATGCGCTCATGCACAGGTACCCCATTTTTCTCGCCCCAGTCGCGGGTAATCTGGTGCAAGTCTTCTTCTGCCGGGGTGACAGCGGGCACCATATGGTCGATGAACAGCACAAACCGCTCTGGTTCGGCGATCTGCTTGATTTTGAATTCATCTTCCATCTGTTTGAAGATGACATCGGTGTAGCCTGGGAAGTCGTAGGCGATGACGAAGTCGGGTTTTGCCTTGATTTCGTCGCCAGCGCGCGCCTGGTCAAGATCGGCAGCGCGCGCGAGAATCTTCTCGGATATGGTGTAGCCCATGTTGTCTCTTTTGGTGTGCGTCGAGACGGACGATCCCAAAAAAGAGCAGGGCTGTCAATTTTTTGAACCTGATCGTCAACAGGTGAAATTGATTTGGTTTCATTGACCAACGTCAGTCGGTTGGCGGCACCGGGTAGTCGTTCAGTTTGCGGGCAATCGCCTGCACGCAGTGCATCAATTCATCAAGATGCCGGGGTTTGGCTTTTGCCGTGATATGGGGGGATAGCCCTGCCACAGAGACAGCGCCGATCGTCTCGCCCTTGCGTGTTTTGATGGGTGCCGCCGCCGCCGCCAGCCCTTCCGCCACATCATCAACCGCGAGAGCCCAGCCCTGGCGCCTGACCTTGGCTAATTCTCGGCGTAAGGCTGCCGGGCTGGTAATGCCTTTTGGTGTCAGGGCAGCCAGCTCACCCCCCAGAACTCGCGTCTGCTTTGGCAAGGGCATATGCGCGAGCAGCACCCGCGGGCCCGCACCACAATGTAGTGGCATGTTGCCGCCAATAGACCACCATTTCACTTCAATGGCAGCGATGCCGTGATGTCGGGCGACGCATACGGCCTGATCGTTCTGCAGAACTGACAGGAATGCGGTTGTTTCTGTTGACCGGGCAAGATGCACCAGGTCGTCCTGCACGATTTCTCGTAAAGAATGGCCTGGTGATACCGATGCTGCCAACTCGAGCATGTCATGCGTTAGTTGGTACCGCGAAGTGTCAGCATCTTGCCGAATCAGGCCTTCATCGGCGAGCGTCACCAAAATGCGGCGGGCGGTGCCAGCGTCAAGCCCGGCGGCTCTGGCCACTTCCGAGAGAGTCAACGTGGGTTGATGAGGACTGAAGGCCCGCAACACAGCGACTGCACGCGATACTGCGCGTACGCGTGTCAAAGTGCTGCCATCACCGCCGCGTGCCATCGTCAGCCCCTAGTCCGGCCAGCGCTCAAGCAAATCGATGGGATCACCGTAGCGTTTGGCTGCCTCGACCACAGCCGGGTCGCGTAGGGCTGACAAAAAACCATCTTCGATCACGGTGTTGCTGCCCGCGCGCAGTGTCGAATCGAATGAAATGAGGTCCATATGGACGGGGGGTTCTTCCCAATCGGGCATTACGCGGCGAATGTAGTCGCTGGGTTTGGCCAGATCAATGCCGTAGTGCAATGCCCCGGGCGAGTTTGAGCCGGCTGGATAAATGGTGTGACGGGGTGCTTTGGGATTGAAGCCGCAGCCCAACTCAATCAACTGACCCCCCACCAGCATGTCGCGCAGGATCTCCGCCAACTCACCGTCGCCCTGGACGTCGGACACCCGGTCATCACGAAACAGCACGCCAATGCGTTGATCAAAGGGTTTTTCAAACCCAACCGCCCATTGCGGATAGACCACCCCATTGACAGGGACGAGCACTGAATCGTCATTGTTAACCGAGGTTCGGTCGTACACGTTGGGGCCGTGGCAAGGCAGGTAATGCACATAAGCGCCCGGCTCATCGCAGCACATTGCGCCGCGCCAGCGCGTCGTTTGCAACAGGCGCTCGCGCATATCAGCCGTAAAACCAATGCTCAGCTCGGTGCCGCGTGGGTCAGTGAAATGCAGGTTGAAATCCTGTCCGACAGGGTAACGCTTGGCTGTGGCGCGAATGATCTCGCCAACCAGGTCGATTGGAAAGCGGGCTTGCTCGGTTTGCAGGAGGTCGAGGTTTCTAAAGTAGGTAATCTTTACCCAGCGCTGGCCGCCTTGGCGCAGCTTGATGCAAAACGGATCAATCACCGAGCAAAACCAGGTAGAGACGACAAATGTCGCTTTCTCGAGCATCGGCTTCACATCATCGGGAATGTCCGTGTGTTGAGTGGTGTGAGACATCAGCACCCGCGGCTCAACTCCGCGGGATCGCGCTAGTCCGCAAATGGCGTGAATCACGCGCGGGTCGAGTTTGTCATCAGCCAGGAACAGAAAATTGTCCTCAGGACGTAGCGCAAAGACTCGGAAAAAATTCTCCAGTGCAGAAAAGTATTGGCTCGTCGCCACCGTATCCAACTGATTGGGCGTTGGTAGGCCGATAAAGCTGGTGGGGTCATGCGTCATGTGTCAGTCCTGATGGGCAATAGGATGATCTTAGCGATCAAGTTGGCGGTGCTCAAGCAACATACTCTGTCTTCGCTTATCAGTGCATTGTCATGGAGTGCGCCCCCCGGGTCGAGTATCAACGGTTGATCCGCTTGGTTAACCGGCAAATGCGGTGTTAAGGCCAGCTTGTACAGACTTTGTTTCTGGCTCGCTCTGTCAGTATTGGAGAGTCAGTGCTGCAGCCCAGGCAGTTTGCTGCGCGCCTTAAACCCATTTCCGAGTTGCAATGGAATCGACTCTCGATCTGCTTTGGTTATTGCTTGCAAGTCTTCTGGTCTTATCCATGCAGGCCGGCTTTCTCTTGCTCGAAGCAGGGCGCGTCCGCTCCAAAAACTCTGTCAGCGTTGCTCAGAAAAATGTCACCGATCTGGTTGTGTCGTGGGTGACTTTCTACGCCTTCGGGTATCTCCTAATGACCGGCCTGACCGTCCCAGGCCAGTGGGCCGTGGTTGGCATCTCGGTTAAATCTTCCACTAAATCGGTTCTCGATTTCGTTTATTTGCTCGGGTTTTGCGCTGCCGCCGCCAGCATTGTCTCGGGCGGTATTGCAGAGCGGATGGCTTTTCGCGCCTATCTGGCGATGACGTTTGTCGTTGCGGGCTTTATCTTCCCGTTGGTCGCGCGCGCTGTTTGGGGGGAAGCCGGTCAAGTGAGCTGGGGTGCATGGCTGGCACAGTGGGGGTTTGTCGACTTTGCAGGCGCCGCCGTTGTGCACGGTGTTGGCGCTATCGTGGCGCTCGCTTGCATTATTTTCATCGGCCCGCGCATAGGTCGATTTGATGACACCGGCAGACCTCAGCCGATTGCAGGCCACAACGCTGTTATCTCGTTGCTGGGAACGCTTGTTCTTTTGCTGGGTTGGTTCGGATTTAATGCTGGCGCTTTGTCTCCATCTGACCCGCTCTTTGCGCAAGTCCTACTCAACACCTGCTCAGCGGCCGCATTCGGTGCGTTCGCCGGCATGCTGGTTGGCGTTCGAATTGACAAAGGCATCTTTAATCCATCTCGAGTCACCAGCGGTCTGCTCGGCGGACTGGTATCAATAACGGCGTGTGCCCATTTAACGAGCGAAGTCCAGTCGGTTATTGTTGGCGTTGCCGGTGGCGCCGTGGCGACAGGCGGGGCGCACTGGCTACTTGTCAAATGCAAGCTAGATGATCCCTTGGATGTTGTCTCTACGCACGGGATGGCAGGATTCGTAGGCATTGTCGCTGTGGCGCTAGTCGGCTCGGTTGAGCAATTACCCGCAGGCTCACGGATGAGCCAATTGACGATTCAGATAATTGGCTATGCCGCGATCGCTGGCTTCTCGTTTGCGATGGCGTGGCTCAGTTTGCGCGGTTTTGCCGCGTTTATGTCTATCCGGGTTTCAGCCGAGGTAGAGCAGCTTGGTTTGAATCACACCGAGCATGGAGAAGGCGTAGGGGTTGATCGGCTCCAGGCTGCGCTGGCGGAAAGACTCGACAGTAAGCAGTCTTTTGATCAACGCTTTGACACGGAAGACGGTGATGATGCAGCCGAGCTTGCTCACGCCATGAATCAACTGCTCGATAAGCATGACCGGGCGCGTCAGGCAGTTGAACAATCGCGCTCCCGATTCGAAGACTTCGCGCAGACGGCATCTGACTGGTTATGGGAGTCTGACGCCAGGCTTGTTCTCATGTTTAGCTCTACTAAGGCGGGTAGCAGGAATGGAGCCGAAACAGAAGATCTAGCCGGACGACGATTGTTTGATGTCGTGCGTTTGCCTGATTCTGTTCTTGGCGAAGTTCGGGCGGCCATCAGGACCCGGCATCCGCTTGCCATCAGCGATGCAACCCTTGAACTGCCTTCGGGCGATGAGCTTCTCATTGAAGTGCGCGGTCGGCCTTACTTCGACTCGGATGGGGAGTACCTCGGGTATCGCGGCACCTTCAATGATGTGACTGAGCGCCGCAGTGCTGAGCGCAGAGCGACCTACTTATCGCGCCACGACGAATTGACTGGTCTGGCGAATCGCCGTGCTTTGTCTGAAGATCTCGCGCGCCTACAGTCTACGCAGGGGCCGGCGCAGGGACTCGTGGTTGCTGCGCTTGATCTAGATGGGTTTAAGCGGGTCAATGATGCCAATGGCCACATGATTGGTGACGCCCTGCTCAAGGCCGTTGCCAAGCGACTTGATTCTTCAATGCGAGGCACCGATCGCTTGTTCCGAACGGGCGGTGACGAGTTCGTGCTGTTGCTGCCTAACTTCGAGCTACACGACATACGCAATAGCAGTCAGGCCTGGTGCGAGCGTTTGATCGGGAAAATTTCCCAGCCCTATGAGCTAGAGAATCTGTCCCTTGAGATAGGTGCGAGCATTGGGATTGCCTTATATCCAGACCATGGCGCAGATGCCACCGAGCTTATCCATCTTGCAGACTTGGCCTTGTATGCAGCCAAGGGTCGGGGTAAGGGGCAGGCTGCGTTCTTTGAGCCAGAGATGGATGAGCATGCCAAAGACCTTATCCAACTCGAGGCTGACTTGAAGGCAGCGGTGACGCGGGAAGAGCTCTACCTTGACTACCAGCCCCAGGTTGACAGCCATTCAGGCGCAATAACGGGTTTCGAAGCGCTGGTGCGCTGGCAGCATCCCACCCGTGGCGTGCTCACACCAAATGTTTTCATCCCGATTGCGGAACGATGCAAACTGATGGGATCGATCGGCTCACAGGTGCTGCACAAGGCTTGTCAGTTCGCGAGCCAGTGGCCAATCGCAGATGGGGCCGAGCCGCTACGCGTCGCCGTTAATGTCTCTCCATCGCAGTTTACGGGTGATCAAATAGTCAATGACGTTATGTCCTCTCTAGAGCAAAGCGGCCTTTCTGCTGATCGCCTTGAGCTAGAAATTACTGAGGACCTTCTAATTGAAGATGTCGCTAGTGTCAGTCAGACACTCATGAAGATTCGAGAGCTTGGAGTGTCCATCGCGATTGACGACTTTGGCAGTGGGCAAACCTCACTGCAATACCTCAATCAGTTTCCAATTTCAAAACTCAAGATCGATCGGGCCTTTGTTCGCAATTTGAGCAACGATCTGAGAGCCCAGGAAATCACGCAGTCGATCGTGATGCTAGGGCATAAGCTCGGTTGCATTGTGACAGCTGAAGGTGTGGAAAAAGGCGATCAAAGGCAGCTATTGCAAGATTGGCAGTGCGATGAGCTGCAAGGTTTTATGTTCGCTAAACCCATGCCTCCCGCCGAAGCCCTTGAGTTGATTGCCAAATCTCAGGCTACTGCTAAAGCGTCAGCTTCAGTTCAGACAACAGCATCCCAGGACAGCGAACCGAGTTGATCTCGCGTTCTCCCCAGGTACTCGAGCCAGGTATGAACTCGACTTCCTGGCTAAGCCCCGCAAGCTTGTCGCCAAACAGATTCAGCAAACTGTCATCAAAGCGCATCACACCAACCGGCCCCACAATCGCACCGTTCTCCACTTGAAAACACGCAAACCGCGTCATGCCTGTGACCCGCGCAGCCTGGCGATCTGAATAATTCAGGTACCAGAGGTTGCCAATCCAAAGGCCGGTATCGAGCGCCGCAAGACTCTGATCGGTCGGGATGTCTCCGCCGCTCATCTCAAGGGCTTCGGGATATTCGCTCGCCGCAGCATTGGCCGATTCATCAAACTCAGCCGCGGATCGGGGCGACACGAGCGTGTTCGCAGGTTTGCCACGATCAATCAGCATCACATCGTCGGGCCTGACATGTCCGCTCGCGGTGAAGCGCGGCGCAATACCGCGCGCAATCGATTCAGTCATCGAGACCGACTGGTGCATCGCCGTTTCGCCATTGGCTAGTTTGATAAGAGAACTGGTGCCGCTACTCCTTTCCTTGCGGCTGAATCCGCTCCATGCCATTGCCTGGAGCAGTTCTGCAACGGCGGCGGGTGCGAGCCAGACTCGGTGGGCGCCCGGGCTTACCTCGCGCGCCGGGCGCTCAAGCCAGGCGAGTTGCTCTTTGGCCCGATGAACGCGCAGACTCAACTCGCTCGCATCGAATTGCTGGCCAGCATACGAGGACTTGACCGCTCGGTCTTTGGCCACGCCAGCGCTGTAAAGGCTCCAGTCCAGATGAAAGCTGGCGATCTGATGCCAGTTTCGTTGGCCACGACTATCTGCATACGCGCGGGTGACCGGGCCGGCAGCGTAGAACCCGACTAAATCAGCGTTGCCAGCTTGTGCCAGCAAAGGAGCAATGACTTCGCCGGGGGGTGTGAGCGACCCTGCTGGCGCCTCGCGGCTCGTCGATTCAATCGTATCGGTGAGCATGAGATGTGGATCTTCCGGCACCATGGGTAACAACTCAATGAGTGAGTCGCGTTCCTTGGTCAGCAGCGCCTGGGCAGTTGACTGGTCTGCGGGCAGACTGACCGTACTTGATGCCCGCCGTTGGCCATCAATCACAGACACGGTGACGTTTTGTTGTTGGACACTGGTGGCTTGTCGTACACGGGCCCGGTTGAGGCGAATAAAGTCTGACTGTTCGGCAGAGAGGTTAAGCGTGACGCGTTTTTGGTCGTTGTCGGACGCGACCTGGCAAACGGCATCGGCCAGGGTGTCGAAGTGCTCGCGAATCATGCGCCGCCTCCAAACACTTCAACGTTTTCAAACCGGCAGGCCGGTGAGGCATGGCCTACTCGAATGACTTGCATGGGTTCGCCCTTGCCGCAGTACGGAGTGCCCATAACGTCAAAAGTTGACTCATCACCCACCATCTTTAACGAGCGCCAGAAGCTCGAGGATACGCCCCGGTAGTTAGGGTTGCGTACGACTTCAGCTAGTTGCCCGTCGCGAATCATCTGCCCATATTCGCATCCGAATTGAAACTTGTTGCGGGAGTCATCAATGCTCCACGAGCAGTTGGTGCGCATGAGAACCCCGAGACTTGTCGCGGCGATTATGTCCTGGAACGACTGATCGCCCGGCTCAACGTTGAGGTTGCTCATGCGATCAATCGGCGCCCGGTTCCAACTGCATGCCCGCGTTGTGGCCACTGGCTCAAAAGAGAAGCCATGGGCTTGCGCACGCGCCGCAGAGACTGCGCCACCCAACGGACGAACCAGTCGTCCGCGTTCAATTAACAAAGTGCGCTCCGCTGCGGTGCCCTCATCATCGAACGCAAAACTGGCGAACTGACCCGGTACATCAGGGGCATAACTGACGTTCAGGTGCTCGCTGCCATACTGGTAGTCGCCAAACATATCGAGACTGACAAAGCTCGTCCCGGCGAAGTTGCGCTCATCTCCCAGAATGCGATCCAGTTCAAGCGGATGGCCGATGCTCTCGTGAATTTGCAGCATCATTTGGTCGGGCATCAATACAACGTCCATCTTGCCGGTTGGGCAATTGGGCGCTTGCGTCAGTTCAATCGCTTCGTGGGCAATCCGTGGCCCCTGGTCGAGAAATCCGGACTTCTCGAGTACTTCCCAACCACCTTGCAGGCAGTAACCGTTGTATTGCCCGGCAAGGGTGCGGGTTTGGGTGAGGCCATCCGTGCGAGCGACCGCGCGCAAATTTGGCACGACGAAGTCGAAATGCTGAACGACGGGGCCGCCCTCAGCCGTTACGAAGAGTTGCTGGCTCCGGGTGATCGTAAGGCTGGCGCCCCAGTCAACGATCGCGTCGCTTACCGCCAAAGACCGACAGGCTTTCTCCACGACGTCAATTCGCTCGGCAAGGCTCTCAGGGACTGCTTGGGCGACTGCGCTTTCATAGTGGGATTGGGGCGGTGCTAGTGGATACTGCGTTGCACCGGGATCGAAGCGACCGGCCAGAGATGCTGCCAGGCGCTGCGCGCGATCGAAGGCATCCTGCAGGCCGGCCGCACTGACATCAGCGGTTGCGGCGTATGCCATCGCGCCTGATTGTCCCACCGTGACCATGGCGCCGCTGTCATGTCTGCGGCTTGGCGCTGAGACAATGTTCTGGCGCGCACTGATTGACTCGGTGGATTCGGCCACAAATCGCAGCGACCAGTAGTGCCCGGGCGGAGCGAGTCGATGAGCGGTTTCGATAATTTGCGCTTGTTCCGCTGAAAGTGACGGCATGGAAGGCATTGGCATTGAGGGCTGGCCTGGCGTTGTTTAAGTTCATTGAAAGCGTTGGGAGGCGGCTGGAGTCGTTCGAAACCCAGACGCTTTGACGTTAACATGCAGCCTGATTTTTCGTCTAATTGGCCATGACCGTAACTGACTCAAATTCAAGCACCCAGACAGATTCAAGCGCAGGTGAGCGGCAGCCTGCTACCGCGTCTGAACTGGTGCGCCCTTCGCGCAGCAAGCTGATTGCTGGTTTGCTAGGGCTGTTGTTTGGCGTTCTTGGCCTGCATCGGCGTTACCTGGGTCAGGCCTATTGGTGGCTGCTGCCAGCAGCAAGCCTGCCATTGCTGGGGCACATGATGCGCGAAGAAGTCTGGTTTCGCGCCTGGAGTTTTCATTTGCTCGCAGTGCTGGTGGTAGTGGGCTGGCTACAGACCATCATCATTTGCCTGATGTCTGCTGAAAAGTTCAACACGCGCTTTAATCCGGTGCAGCCCGAGACCCGTCAGGCCGGCACGTTGCCGGTTTTAATTGCCATCATCGCGCTTATGCTCGGGACAACCTTACTCATGACCGTGATGGCCCTGGCACTTGAAGGGCTCTTTATGGCCCGGGCGAGCTAGTCAAGGCCGGGCCAGGCAGGGGCTTGCTGAGCTTGATCAGGCGGTCGCTTCGGGCAGCGGCAGGCCTTCGAGTGCCTTGCTAAAGTTCAACTCAATCGTGACGCCGGTGGGGTCTTGCAAAAACAGTTGCACCACCACCGCACCGGGCCGGTCAGACTCCCGAAAAGCAATGCCTTGAGATGTCAGCCGGCTGCGATGGTCATTCAAACCCTGCATCGCAAAGCAGATATGGTTTAGCCGGCCACTGGTCTGTTGCAGGGGGGCAGGCTCATTGACCCCATAGCTTGCCAGGTGCACGACCGCATTGTCTATCCCATCGGCATAAAGCCAGCGACCATCAAAGTCAAAAATGGGGCGGAAGCCGTTCTTGAGGCCGACCGCATTTTCGTAAAACGCGCAGACAGTATCGAGATGCTCCGGCGGCACATCTAAATTGAAATGATCAATGCCGCGTACACCCACTTCGTTTGTCATGATTTGCTCCCCGATTCGCTGAAGCATTCAGTATGCCCCATTGTGCTGAGCTAAACTGCGGCGTAGGTGCCGGCAGTGATTGACGCTGGCTAAAAAATTCCCCATTCAGGAGTATTGATGAGCAAATCTGTCGTTTCAACCGAAAAAGCCCCGGCCGCCATTGGCCCTTATTCCCAAGGCATTCGGGTCGGCAATACGGCTTACCTTTCGGGGCAGATTCCGCTTGACCCGGCCACCGGCGAAGTGGTGCCCGGCGGCATAACCGAGCAGGCCACGCAATCATTCAAGAATCTCGCAGCAGTGGCCGAGGCAGCTGGTGGCAGCCTGGCCGATTGCGTCAAGCTCACGCTGTACCTCACCGATTTGTCACAGTTTGGAGAGGTGAATGAAGTCATGAAGCAGTTTATTGCGGAGCCATATCCTGCGCGAGCCACCATCGGCATTGCTGCCTTGCCCAAAGGTGCTCTGTTTGAAGTCGATGCTGTGATGGTGTTGTCATCGTAAAAACGGTTCGCCCTGAAAAGGGCTCCAACAAAGTGGCTAAGTCGGATAAAGCGGCCAAGGCCACTAAAACAACCGCAGCCGCTAAGTCGTCGCCGCGGCGCTTTCCCAAGCTGGGCTTGCATCGCGATATTGACCTGGCGTTGCACCTGCCGCTGCGCTACGAAGACCTGACCCGGTTGACCCCGTTTTCATCGCTGCGTGAAAACGTCGGCTCGACGATTCAAGTCGAGGGTGTTGTGCGACGAAATGAGGTTTCACGGCGCGCTCGAAAATCCCTCAGTGTGGTCATCGGGCCCGAGGATGAAACAGGTGACTCGCCCACAATTCAATGCCGTTTCTTTCACTTTTATCCATCGCAAATCAAGCAGTTGGCCATTGGCGAAAGGGTGCGTATCGTGGGCGAGCTGCGTGGCGGGCTGTTCGGTTTCGATATGGTGCATCCGCGATACCGGATGGCCAACCGCCCACTGCCGTTGCCCACCCGCCTGACGCCGGTTTATCCGGCTGGCAGCGGGATCAGTCAGCAGCAATTGATTGCGGCGATCACGCCGGTTGTCAAAGACTTGAAGTTGCCCGATTTGTTGTCGCAGGCCGAACGACAACGTTTTGAACTGCCATCCCTCACGCAAGCCATTCAGTTCTTACATGCGCCCACCGAGGGCACCGTGATCGAAGAATTGCTCACCCGACGCCATGCCGCCTGGCAGAGAGTCATTGTGGATGAGCTCATGGCGCAGCAAATTGCGCTTGCTCAAGCGCGTGCCAGACGCGCAGAGCAAAGAGCGCCCGCTCTGACTCAAACCGAGCTGGCGACCCGCCTGACTAAGTCGCTGCCTTTTGCATTGACGTCGGCGCAAGCGCGGGTCATTGACGAGATTCATCAGGACCTTACCCGTGATCTGCCGATGAATCGATTGCTGCAAGGTGATGTGGGTAGCGGCAAGACGGTGGTGGCGGCCGCCGCTGCCTGTGTTGCCATTGGCAGTGGCGCCCAGGTGGCGCTGATGGCGCCGACCGAGTTGCTCGCCCAACAGCACGAAATCAAATTGCGACCATGGCTGGAAGCTGTCGGTATTCGCATGCGCTTGTTGTCGGGATCAATGAAAGAAAGCCAGAAAAAAGAGATTCGCGAGCTCGCCGGTGATGGCGAGATCGATTTGCTCATTGGTACCCATGCCTTGATTGAGCAGGGATGCGAGTTCAAGCAGCTTGGCTTGTCAATTGTGGATGAGCAGCATCGCTTTGGCGTGGCCCAGCGTCTGCGGCTGCGCAGCAAAGACTCTGACTTGCTTGCGCATCAGCTCATGATGAGTGCTACGCCGATTCCACGCACATTGGCGATGAGCTACTACGCCGATCTTGATGTCAGCGTGATTGATGAGTTACCGCCCGGGCGTCAGCCCATCAAGACCCGGTTGATCGAGCAGGGGCGTCGAGATGAAGTGGTTGAGCGGGTGTCGGCAGCGGTGCAGACGGGTCGCCAGGTCTACTGGGTCTGTCCACTCATTGAAGAGAGCGAAGCACTGGATCTGCAGACTGCTATTGATACCTTTGATCATCTGGTTACCGTGATGGGAGCCGAGGTAGTAGGTTTGGTGCACGGCAAGTTGCCGGCAGCTCAGAAGCAAGAGACCATGGCACGCTTTGCTGCCGGCGACTTAAGTGTGCTGGTGGCAACGACGGTCATTGAGGTGGGTGTGGATGTGCCGCAGGCCTCGCTCATGGTGATTGAAAATGCCGAGCGATTTGGGCTGGCCCAACTACACCAGTTGCGTGGGCGGGTAGGGCGCGGATCTGAAAGCAGTGCATGTGTACTGATGTATGCCACACCACTGTCTGACAATGCCCGCGAGCGACTGAGGGCGCTATACGAAACCAATGATGGATTTGAAATTGCGCGGCGCGACCTAGACATTCGAGGGCCTGGCGAATTCTTGGGCGCGCGGCAGTCTGGTGTGCCGTTGTTGCGATATGCTGACCTTGAGCGAGATGATGAACTCTTGGCATTTGCGCGCGAGACGGCGGCGCATCTTGCAGCAGATGGTGGTAAGCCGGTTGAGCAATTAATGGACCGATGGTTTGGGCATCGCGAAGAGTTTCTGCGTGCCTGACCGGCAAGAGAGGATGAGCAAGATGCTGAGTTCCGAAAGCGTCATGGCTGCGGCTGAGAAGCTTCACAACTGCTGGCGCGCTGGTGAGGTGCTTGACGCACTGGGTACCGACCTGCATCCAATAGAACCAGCTGATGGATATGCGATTCAGGCCGCCGGGGCGCAGTTACGCGGTGAGTCGGTAATCGGCTGGAAAATTGCCGCGACCTCTCAGGCTGGCAGAGACCACATCAACGTAGATCGACCGCTGGCGGGCAGGATGTTCGAGTCTGCTGTGTTTCAGTCGGGGGCGACGGTTTCTCTCGCTGGGACGCGCATGATGGTCGCTGAGGCCGAGTTTGTGTTCGTGATGGGCGCGAGTCTTTACCCCAGGGCTGATCCGTTTACTGAAGATGAGGTGAGTGAGGCGATTGGCCGGCTGCATCCAGGTCTGGA
>JBGCFG010000006.1:0-25036 GCA_045106815.1 Burkholderiaceae bacterium
CGTGTTCCGACGAGGTCGGGGCATCTGGATCACGCCTGCCCACCGTGGCCGCATGCGCGAAATCCTGAAGCCCATCAGTTCCCAGCGCGACATCAATCTAATGGTTGTGACCGACGGCGAGTCGATTCTTGGCATTGGTGATCAGGGTGCCGGCGGCATGGGCATATCGATCGGTAAACTCGCGCTCTATTGCGCTGGCGCCGGAATCCACCCGGCCACGACACTGCCCATCTGTCTGGACGTGGGCACCAACAACCAGGCACTCATTGAGGATGAGTTCTATCTTGGTTGGCCCCATGCGCGGTTGACCGGTGATGATTATCAGAGCTTTGTTGAGGAGTTCGTTGATTCGGTCAAGGCAGAGTTCCCCGGTGCCTTAGTCCAGTGGGAAGACTTCCGCAAAGACAACGCGCTGCAGATTCTTGAACAGTATCGCGATACCCTGCCTTCGTTTAACGACGACATTCAGGGCACTGGTGCTGTCGCACTCGCCGGCGTCTTATCCGCGTTGCGCGTGACGGGCGGCGCGCTGGCCGATCAGCGATTTGTCATTCATGGCGCGGGTGCCGCTGGCATCGGCATTACGCGGCAACTGCGAGCAGCGATGCAAACGGCCGGCATGACCGATGCGCAGATCAGTGATGCCGTCTGCGTCCTTGATAGCCGCGGCCTGCTTATTGAGGGTCGGGACATCCGTGATGCCTACAAAAAAGAGCTTTCCTGGTCGGCAGACACCGCTACCCGGTTCGGATTCGATATCGATGGCGATCTCGATCTAGCCACGGTGGTGGCCCGATACAAGCCAACCGTCCTGATTGGCACCTCAGGTCAGGCCGGCGCGTTTACTGAAGCCATCGTCAAACAAATGGCCAGCCAGGT
The DNA here is from genome assembly GCA_045106815.1 of Burkholderiaceae bacterium. GTDB lineage: Bacteria > Pseudomonadota > Gammaproteobacteria > Burkholderiales > Burkholderiaceae_E > JAUIAI01. The sequence goes on from JBGCFG010000006.1 coordinate 880, forward strand.
GAACCGCCCGGTCATCATGCCGTTCTCCAACCCCTCTGCCCTGACAGAAGCAAGGCCCGCCAGCCTTTATCAGTGGACCGAGGGCCGCTGCCTTGTCGCCACCGGCAGCCCTTTTGGCGAGGTGGAGTATGACGGTAAGACCTATCGAATTGGCCAAGGCAACAATGTCTTTATTTTCCCCGGTGTGGGTATGGCGGCTGTTGTGGGAGGCATTGCCCGTATCAGCGACACCATGATCAGCGCAGCCGCCTCAGCGCTAGCCAATGAAGTCACCAATGCGGAACTTGCCCAGGGTCTGCTTTATCCGGCAACCTCGCGTCTGCGGGAGGTTTCAGGAGAGGTTGCGGTGGCCGTCACGTTACAGGCCATGAAGGAAGGCGCTTGCGGGTCGATGACGGAAGAAGAGGTTCGGGCCAAACTCACTGAAGCTGAGTGGCATCCGAATTATGTCCACTACAACCCGATTGAGGCTTGAGCCAGCGCCAGGTAATCGGCAACCTTTGGCTAGTTGCCGGTAAGGTTCGCCCCCCACCAACCGACTCTTCTAATGCTGCCACGACCGCGTTTTAGCGCTTCCACATTTCGGCGATCAGCCTTGGCATCCGCGGGATGTCGGGTGCCCACCTAAATGTGTGATCGAAAGCCTTGAACATCCACGGTGGTTTGCCCATCATCCGTGTGCAGTGTTTAACATTTACGCTTATTTTGGGCAGCCTGTGGCGATGGCAATTGGATGCTCCCTCTGTCCGACCATCTTTCAGCACAACTCAAAATGACTCACCAGGATCAAGCTCCTGCTCCAGACTCTGAATTATCCAGTGCAGAACAATCGATCTGGATAGGGCAAAAGCTGCGCCCGTCTGACCCGCTCTACAACATGGCACTATTGGTGCAAGTTGAGGGCGAAGTGCGCCCAGATACCTTTAGGGCCGCGTTTGCCTCGGTCGTCAGCCGAAACGATGCGCTTCGGACCACCTTTCACGAAAACGACGGCGCGGTGAGCCGAGTTGTGCTCGAGTCGATTGAACTTCCGCTGCAACTTCTCGATTTCTCTGACAAACCCAACGCAGAATCCGAAGCGCTCAGATGGTGTGAGTCACGCACCCAACACCCCTTTGAGCTTAGCGGACCGCCTTTTGAATGCGTATTAATTCGCCTTGGCCGCCAGCAACAAACCCTGTACTTCAATGCACACCATCTTATTTCTGACGCAATCTCGACTGCTCTTGTTGTCAAAGAACTGGGGCTCGCATATGCCCGTCTGGTAGCACATCAGCCACCAGCAGCAAACTCAGAGCGACCTCAATATGCCGACTTTTTGCTCAAGCGTCGCGATGTCGCGCGTGCGCCGCTCCACCAGGAAGCCGTAAAGTTCTGGCGCGGGCAGTTGGACAGGCTGAGTCAATCTCCTCAGGCGCCAATCGAGTTTTACAAACCGACGCCCGCAAGCGTCTCAACCCGATCAGCCAGATTGGCGTATCGACTCAGCAGTCAGCAAGTCGAAAAACTGGAACAACTCTCACGCAACCCCGAGACACGGGCTCTCACGCGTGACATGTCGATCAGCAATATCTTCACATCTACGCTGCTCGCCTTGATGCATCGCCTGAGTGGACGCGACAGTATCGTCATTGGGATGCCCGCGGCGAACAGGCATACGAAAGCTACCAAACAAACGATTGGACTATTCGTTGAGCTTTTTCCACTGCAAACCTGCATTGAGCCTGATGAAAGCTTTAACTCATTGCTCAGGAAAGTTCGCGATGAGTCAAACGCACTCCTGATGAACGCTATGCCCGGGGCCGGTCACCCCGATGCCCTGCGGTCATTCAGTACTGTCTTGAACTACATAAATGCAAAGATCGAATTTTCAGACTTCAAAACGCAGACCAGCTGGCTGCATCCAGGCAGTGCAGACGCTGCTCATCACCTTCGCCTCGAGGTGCATGACTTCGACACCACGGGCCAGACCAGTCTGCTATTTGACTTAAACGAATCGGTGTTCGATGAAGCTGCAAGGACTTGGCTGTTGCAGCATTTTGACCTGCTGTTCAATGCGTTTCTGGACACCCCCGAGCGTGCGATTTCGACGGTCAGCTTACTCGGTCAGACTGACGCAGCTAGTGCCAGATTAGCAGCAAGTTCGGTCAAGCCAAATCAGCTAGCGAGTGATCAAACCATCGTCTCGGTGTTTGACGCTCAGGCGCTAAGCACACCAGAAAAACCGGCGCTCATCACCGACACAGAGACTCTTACCTATCAGCGGCTCGCTGCGCTAGCCGGGCAGCTTGCGGGGCAGCTCATTAACCAACACGGTATTAAGGCAGGCGATGTCGTTGCCATCTTGACCAATCGCGGCGCGGAGACAATCGCTGGCATCCTGGGGGTTTTGAAATCCGGCGCTGCCTATGTACCCATCGATCCCAGCTACCCGAAACAACGCATCGAACAAATTCTCACTGACTGCCAAGCACGGGTATTGATTGGGCCGAACGAGCATGCTCAGACTCTGGTATCAGCCGGCGTATCGAACATGGTCGTGAGTCTGACTGAGAAATCAAGCGCGCCTGACGAGCCCTTCAAATCGCCAGCAATGACCGGCTCAGATCTGGCCTATGTGCTGTACACCTCAGGCACGACCGGCGCGCCCAACGGCGTATTGGTAGAGCACCGTAACGTGCTGAGTCTTGTCGAAGGGTTGAACGCACGGGCGGTGCCACAGGAAGGACGCGCGCTCAATATCGCATTGGTTGCGCCGTTTGTCTTTGACGCTTCAGTGCAGCAAATCTTCAGCAGTTTGCTGCTGGGCCACAGCCTTCACATCGTCCCGGAAAAAGCGCGGCTCAATGGGCTCGAGCTTCGAGCGTTCTATGCGCGGCACGAAATCGATGTTACCGACGGCACACCGGCTCACCTGAGCCTGATCGCCGAGGCTGGTGCGGGAACCAGTACTGCCGAACCTCTGCCGCTACCTGGTCGTTTTATTCTCGGTGGAGACCGAATGACGAGTGGGCAACTCAAAGCCTTTTACGGCGCTGTTACGCCGGCCAAGCCTGAGATCATTAATATCTACGGCGTTGCAGAGTGCACCGTTGATTCAAGCGCCTACCGCGTGAATTCGGCCGCCCTTGAGCAACTTGAAGAACATGTACCGGTAGGCACACCATTGCTCAATACGCAAATTCTGATACTGAGCGAAAAAGGCTTGGTCGAGCCGGCTGGTGTCGCGGGTGAAATTGCAATTGCCGGCTCAGGTGTTTCTCGAGGGTATCTGAACCGCCCTGACCTCACACAGGCAAAGTTCGTTTCTCACCCACTCGATGAGTCGAGTCGCATGTATTTGACCGGCGATCGTGGACGCATCGATGAACACGGGACTCTGCATTTCCTCGGCCGCCTGGACGATCAAATAAAATCTCGAGGCATCCGTATCGAGCCAGCGGAAATTGAGCATCACCTCATGGCGTATCAGTCTAAGGCGAACGCCAGCATTAATATCATCCCGATTTCGAATCTGCCGGTCACCGAGCGCTGTCAATCCTGTCTGCTGACAACCCAGCACCCCGAGGTCAAACTTAATAAACACGGGATTTGCAACGTATGCGAAAGCTGGTCTGACTACGAATCCGCAAGTCGAGCCTACTTTCAAACGCCGGCTGACTTTCAAACGCTGTGTAACACAGCCAGACTGGAGAGGCGCCAGAACGACTACGATTGCATGCTGCTCTACAGCGGCGGTAAAGACAGCTCCTACGTCTTGCACAGACTGGTAGATCTGGGGCTGAAAGTCCTGGCGTTTACCTTTGACAACGGGTTTATTTCAAATGCCGCGTTTGAGAATATCAGGCGCCAGACCGAATCGCTTGGCGTAGAGAGCATCGTCGAGCGCGCGAGCGCGATGGATGAAATTTTTGTCGAGAGCTTACTGGCTGACTCGACTGTCTGCTCAGGTTGCTTTCGCGCCCTAACGGCTATCAGTACACGCCTGGCTCACGAGCATGGCATCAATATGGTTGTGACCGGCTTGTCACGCGGGCAAATTTTCGATACCAAACTGGCCGGCCTGTATCAACAAGGCATCACCCAAGTTGAAGAAGTAGAAAAAAACCTGCAACTGTTTCGAAAGGTCTTTCATGCCAATGAAGACCGAACCGCCCAACTGCTGGCAGTCGATCTGGATGAAGTGGAAATTGACAGCATTCACTTCGTTGATTTTTTTCGATACGACAGTATTGGGGTAAACGGTGTGCGTCGTTATCTGCAGGCAAAAGATGACTACTGGAGTCAACCGCAAGACACCGGTTTTTGCTCCTCCAACTGTGTGATGAACGATGTTGGTATCTGCATGCATAGTAGTCAGCGCGGATTTCACAACTATGAAGCCCCGCTCAGTTGGGACATCCGTCTGGGAGTGAGCCAGCGCTATGAGGTGTTGCCTGAAGTCACCACCCCGGTTAGCCTCAAGCAGTCAGAGAAGATTCTGAATCGAATCGGATTCTTCAAAACACAGGTGCAAGCGGCGCGAGTGCTTGGAGCCGACCCACAAAAAGGCACTGATCACCTCACCGCCTACTTTCAGGCGTCTCAGGAGATTACCGCCGAAGACTTGAGACAATTCCTGTCCGAGCGCCTACCCAACTACCTGGTGCCTTCAAGATATGTACAAGTCACCCGTATGCCCTACACCGCAAACGGCAAGATCGACGACCGTCTCCTTCGTCAGAATGACCAGACGAAGACCCACAGCAACGAATTCCGCGCGCCTGCCAATGAGGCAGAGTCCGTACTGGCTAAAATTTGGGCAGAAGTGCTTCAGCTGAAAGACGTTGGGGTAAACGACAATTTCTTCGATCTCGGCGGCGATTCGATCGCGGCGATTCGCATCGTCGGTCGCGCCAATTCAACTGGCCTGAACATCGAGGCTAACCAACTCCTTGAAACTCAGACAGTTGCCAAACTCGCGGCATCAACCACTCGTCGCGCGCCGACTTCCCAGGAACCGGTTTCCGGCGATGTCGCGCTGACGCCAATTCTTGATTGGTTTCTTTCGGGTAGTAATCCTGAATCGCTGGACTCACTCAATGCGTTCAGTCAGGTCATGTCTGTCCGACTTTCAGACCGGCCCGATCAAGCAATCTTGTCGCAGGCACTACAAGCCGTCGTTCAACACCATGACGCGCTGCGAATCAAATTCACCTTTAACCAGGGTCGTTGGCAAGCCGTTAACTGCGCTGAGTTACCAACCCCACCAATGGTGGCATTTCTTGAAGCTGGCTCAAGCCCTGCCGAAGGTCGTGATCAAGCGATTAGCCGACTAGCCAGCGAACTGGATGTCGCGCAACCCGCACTGATTCAGGCAGCAATCTTAAGTGGCAACGATGACACCGAGCTTTTGCTGGTCGCGAACCATCTCGTTATTGATGCAATCTCGTGGTCAGTGCTACTGGAGGATCTGGCCTCTGCCTACAAGCAGCTTGAGTCGGGCAAGGCGGTTAGCCTGCCACCCAAATCCAGCTCATTTCAGGCGTGGGCATCCTGTCTCGCCGAATATGCCAACAAGCCCCCCCTGGAGCCAGAGGCTCAATACTGGCGAGGCATTGGCCAATCGAAACCCTTCCATATTCCCGGGATCAGCGACGCACCTGATCTGGATATTCAGGCCAGCGCGACCAGTCAAACGACATCATTAAGTTACGCCGAGACGGCTGAGCTTCTGTCGATAGCAAGCCAGCGCAAGCGCTCTGTCCATGAGCTGCTACTCATAGCGATTGGCACGGTACTGTCGATCCATACCGGGCAGGTATCCGTGCAGATCGACGTAGAAGGTCACGGGCGCGAGCCGTTTCCTGGTGCCCCTTCGATTGCTCGCACTGTTGGGTGGTTTACGAGTCTTTACCCCCTGTTTCTGCAATTTGAAGGTGACAACCAGGCAGCCGCAACAGACTCACTCACGTTGGACACGATTAATAGGCTCACCGACCAGATACGTGCGGTACCCAGCAACGGGTTTGGTTATGGCGTCCTGAATCACATGACGCAATCTACGATGCCAAACAATCTGGATTCGTCGATTGCTTCATCCCCCGTGCTGTTCAATTACCTGGGTCAGTCCAATGTCAGTGACCAGGCCACGGTGAAGAACTGGCAGCCTCAACCGTTGAGGCTTTACCGGGCACCCGCCATGCAGCGTCGGCATCCCGTGGAGATAGCCGCTTGGGTTCATCAGGGGGCCTTGTCGTTTGAATGGACCCACACCAGCGGAAAAGCTCAGGACGCCATTGTCAGCAGACTCGCTGAACACACGCTGGCGCTTCTACGCGAAGCCGCTCGTTTGCTCACCGAAACAGCTCAGACCGAAAAATCAGCAGCTGACTTTCCTCAGGCCAAGCTCGACTCCAAAGGGCTGGATAAGCTCGCCGCGGCACTGGGTAAAGCAGACGCTGCTGCGATCAAACGGACTAAGCGCTGACCATGGAAAATGTGGCCGATGTCTACACCTTGTCCCCAATCCAACAGGGCATGCTGTTTCATACCATTGCCGACCCAGATAGCGGCGTGTGTATTGAACAGATCTGTTGTTGCCTATCGGGAGAGTTCGATCTAGACCGATTCCAGATGGCTTGGAGCACCTTGGTCAGCAAACATGCCGCTTTGCGAACCATCTTTCTCTGGGAAGGCCTGGAGCAACCCCTGCAAGTCGTGCGCGAACAGGTCGATATCCCCTGGCAGATTGAAGACTGGCGCGCGCATGATCAAACCGAAATCGACCGCCGCATGACAGAATTTCTGGCAGCAGACCGGGCATCCGGATTCGACCTGTCGCACGCCCCTCTGATCCGGATGACTCTGGTAAGAACGGCCAACGATAGGCACCAGTTCATCTGGTCGTTTCACCATTTGCTTGCCGATGGCTGGTCAGTAGCTCTATTGCTTAAAGAAGTCTTCGAGCTATATGAGCGTCCCGATGTCGACACAACGCAGCAGAGCGCCGAACCCTTGGCTTACCGTCAGTTCATTGAGTATCTTGACCAAGCTCCGATGGATCGCGCTGAACAATTTTGGCGCTCTCAGTTGGCGGGCTTTACCGCTCCCAATCAATTTCTTCAAGCGCACCAAACCCACAAGCCTGGAATGACATCGCAGGGCAGTTACCGACGGCAGATGCGTTCGTTAACAGCTAGCCAGACGGCCTCTCTAAAAGGTCTCGCACGAACCAATAAGGTCACACTGAACGCCCTAGTGCTCGCCGCATGGGCAATTATCGTTAGTCGGTATTCTGGTGACACTGATGTTGTGTTTGGGAGGACCGTCGCCGGCCGCTCACCTACCCTGCCAAATATTGAAGCTGCAGTTGGGCTCTTTATCAATACGCTTCCGCTGCGCCTGACAATCGATGAACGACGATTATCTGTTTTTCTTGCGTCTATTCAGCAGCAACAGATGGCCATCAATGAGTATGAGTTCAGTCCACTCAGTCAAGTGCAAAAGTGGAGCGAAATTCCGCGTGGCATGGCGCTTTTCGAAAGCATCGTTGTATTTGAGAACTATCCTGCCCTTGACAATGCGGCTGCCTCGGGCCGGCAACTCACAGCAACGAACTTTGAGTTCCTGGAGCAAAGCAACTACCCGCTCGCAGTGATTGTCGTACCAGAAGACGAGATCCAACTGCTGCTGATTCATGACAGCAGGTTGTTCCCTGAGTCATTCTGTGAGCAACTGCTCGAACATGTCGAACAGGCACTGAGTGATTTTCTTGCTCACAATGACTGGAAGATCAATGAATTCCCCTGTCTGACCGCAGCCGATGCCAAAGCGCTTGAAACACTAAACGACACCACTCGGGATGCAATAGAAACGCGACCAGTCTTCAGACTTATTGAAGAGCAGGTGCTTGCCACGCCCGATGCGCCTGCGGTGCAAAGCCAGGGGCTTGTTCTCACCTATGCTGACCTCAACAACCAGGCCGATCAACTCGCAACGCGGCTGATGACCTCGGGCGCTAAAGTCAGCGACCGAATCGGACTGGCGGTTAATAGAGGTCACGACCTTGTGCTTGGCATTCTGGCGATTCACAAAGTCGGCGCAGCCTATGTACCGCTGGATCCGCAATATCCAGACCGACACTTGCATTTTATTTGTGAGGACGCAGACCTCAAGCTGATTGTCTCCAACAGGGAAACCGCGCCACATTTGCCGGAATCGCTTTCGACGATAAGGGTTTGCATCATAGATTCGCCAGAAGATTCAAACGACGCCCAGGCGAGCACCCCGCCGACGCCCCTTAATGATTCTGAACTCAGCCAGGAAGCCGCCTACCTTATCTACACCTCTGGATCTCAGGGGCAACCAAAAGGGGTTGTTGTCTCGCATGCCAATCTAACGCATTCAACCCTGGCAAGAAGGTCGTTCTACCAAGAGACAGTGGACAGTTTTTTGTTGGTCTCATCATTTGCGTTTGACAGCTCAGTAGTGGGTATTTTTTGGACACTCGCTGACGGGGGCAAGCTGGTTTTACCCGCACCAGGACAGGAAAAGGAACTGCACGCCTTAACCGAACTTATCGACAGTGCGGGTGTCTCCCACATGCTGGCATTGCCAAGCCTGTACACCCTGCTCTGTACGGAGAATGATCCGCAGCAATTGCAGTCACTGAAGACTGTCATTGTTGCTGGCGAAGCCTGTGATCGTTCAACTGTTGAGCACCATTTTTCAGCCAATCCGGGTGCACGGCTGTTTAACGAGTATGGACCCACTGAGGCAAGCGTTTGGTGTATCGCAGCTCAGTTAACACTTGAAAACACACAATTATCCGTACCTATCGGGCAGCCCATCGACAACACCCATGCGTATATTTTGAATTCCCGGGAGCAGCAGGTGCCCCTTGGCGTGCCCGGCGAGCTTGCCATCTCGGGCAAAGGTGTCGTTGAGGGCTATCGCAACCGACCGGAACTCACCCGTGAGCGTTTCCTTCGCAATCCGTTCGAGGGCGCAGGCTCAACCCTCTACAAGACCGGCGACCTTGTATACCTTCGCGAAGACGGCATGATCGTTTTTGCCGGTCGAGCAGATGATCAGGTCAAAGTCAGGGGTTATCGAATCGAACCGGGTGAGATTGAAGCCCAACTCAGGGCTAACCCGGCAATTGCTGACGCGGCGGTTGTGATCGAATCAATCGAATCGGCTACCCACTCTCAGAATCTTGTCAGTACCGATCAACTACTTGAACAACTGGAAGCTGTGGGGCCCACTCGGGCTAAGCAGCTCCTGGACGACTTGCTCGACATCCCGGAGCACGAAATTGACCAACACCTGGGCACCGCGCAATGACCCGACGAATCAAAAGAACGCGTGACTACGAACTCACTGTAGAAATTAAGTCGGATAACTTCATTCACCCGCCTCGCGAAAGTCAGCGGAACTGGCTGCTCAACAGGGCAATCAAGGAAGCTGCCGCCGACCTTGAACACTTGAACGCAATCGCGAAAGATTTCGTTCCGGGTGTAGACGCCAAGGGCGACCTCAACGAGCGCGCAATTCGCGAACTGTCTGATCTCGAGATCATGGAGGACTGGCAGGACCCGATCATGGCGAAGATGGCAACTTTCGTCACAGCCGACGGTGGAGATGTGCTGGAAATCGGGTTTGGCAGGGGTATTGGATCGAGTCATATTCAAAACGGGCAACCAAAGTCGCACACCATCATTGAATGCAATGAGTCGGTCATCGCGCGGTTCAAACACTGGCAAACGCAATACCCCGACAGGGCGATTCGACTTGTACCAGGCATGTGGGAAGACGTCATCGATCAACTAGGGGAGTTTGATGGCATTTTCTTTCACACCTATCCACTCAGCGAAACCGATGTCATTGAGAAGGTGGTTCAGAGCGTCACGTTTGCAGAGCACTTCTTTGTCGTTGCGGCCAAGCATTTGCGCCGCGGCGGAGTCTTTACCTATCTGACTAATGAGATCGATTCATTGAGCCGGGCGCACCAGCGTTCGCTGCTCAATCACTTCAGCGCATTTGAAACCTCACTCATCAAAGGGCTTGAGGTACCGCAGGACACCACCGATGCCATGTGGTCGGATTCAATGATTCTGATCAAAGCAATCAAATGAAGCGATTTGACGAGACACTCGCATCGCTAAGCGACCGCCAAAAGCGCTTGCTATCAAAATGGCTTTCGTCTATGGCGACGCCAACTGACAAGCCACGTCAGCGAAAACAGATTCAGGCCTATGTGATGGCCGCCGGCGCCCCGTCCGACGACGCCCTTTCAGCGCAGGACGTGAAGCGCTATCTGGCAGATCGTTTGCCCGAGTATATGGTTCCGGAGCGAGTCGAATTTGTAGAGTCGCTACCGCGCCTGCCCAATGGCAAGCTTGACCGGGGTAGCCTGGCCATCAATTCAGCGTTGACCAACTCTGATGCCTTGGCACAATCGACCGACAATGACACGCCGAGAACCACCATCGAGAGCGTTCTCACCGACATCTGGTCCGACCTATTGCAAATAGAGCCAATTGGCTTGCATGAAAATTTCTTTGAATTGGGCGGCGATTCGATCGTTAGCATCCAGATGATTTCCCGAGCACGTGAGCAGGGGTTAAATCTGAACCACAGTCATTTCTTGACTAACGTGACAATCGCCGAGATGGCGGCAGCCCTGGACCGGCATGATTCAGCTCAAGAGGCGAATACTGAACAGCGAACCGGCGTGTGCCGGCCCAGCCCGATTCAGCTTTGGTTCCTGAACCGGGGACTGGCCAACCCAGCCCACTGGAATTCCGCCCGGGCGTTGGACCTCGGTTCGGATGTTTCGGATAGCGCGGTCCGCGAGGCTGTTGTCGCATGCGTCGAACATCATGATGGGCTGCGAGCACGCTTTTATACGGATGCTGACGGGCTCGCTAAATGTCAGATTGCTGATGAGTTTGCGGTCGACGACTACTACCTCACACTACAAGGCAATATCAGTGATGCTCAACTGCTTGATGCGCTAAACACCGCGCAAGCGAAGTTTTCATTAGCTGACGGGTCGCTCATCGTGTTTGTACATTGCGAGGCCTCTGCGCAGCGACCTGGTCGTCTGATGGTGTTGGCCCACCACCTGCTTATCGACAATGTCTCGTGGCAAATCTTGCTTGAAGACCTGATGACCGCATTGTCGGCTGCCGATAAATCTGCTGACATCGCCCTGCCCGCAAAAACCAGTTCGTTCGTTACCTGGGCAATGCGTGCAATTGAATACGCGGACTCCGATCAATGTGCCGCCTCGCTTGAGTATTGGCGCCAGCCCGATACCTCGAGTGATGTTCCCCTCGATCATCAGGTCGAAACAGCGATAACATGGCCGGCTGAAGCGTCAGCCAGTGCCTTTCAGTCGACCCTGAGCGAATCGCTGACCGAAAAACTCACAACCAAATCGCTCCAGGCTTACAACACGCAAGTCAGAGATCTGTTAGTCACTGCGCTTGGGTGCTCGCTGGCAGCCTGGACGCAAAACACATCAGTGCAGTTCGACCTTGAGGGTCATGGCCGGGAAGCGATTGACCCGGGCCTGGACCTGAGCCGCACAGTGGGCTGGTTTACCTCCTTCTTTCCGTTGCGCCTTACCCTAAGCAACAACGCAGATCATGCCGCTACCATCAAGATAGTGAAAGAGGCCTTACGGCAATTGCCTGGTAATGGCATTGACTTTGGCATGCTTGCCTACTTGTCATCTTCTGCTGCGCACCGTGAATCGCTCGTGTCCGTACAAAAGTCTCAGGTCTTGTTCAATTACCTCGGCCGCTCACGAACCGACAGCACTGACAGTCAGCATGATTCGGCCATACCAGAGCAACTTGCACTGAGAGCATCAAACAATGCCCGCAGCCACCTCATCGAAATCAATACCGAGATTGTGAACGACAGATTGGTCTCCACTTGGCTGTATAGCGAGGATGTTCATCGCCGCGAGACCATCGAATCACTCGCCTCCAAATTCAGCGAGTATCTCGAAGCGCTGATCGAACATTGTTTGTCGACCGGCGCGGGGGGCTACACGGTATCTGATTTTCCTGATGCTGATCTTGATCAGGATGATCTCGACAATCTGCTCGACTCCCTGCGATGATGTCACTGTGGTCCGATAGCCGCCTGCTTGCTCATTACTGGGCAGCTACCGCCAAGCCATGAAGACACTGATAGATGCGTTAAGGCGCTCGGTTCAGCATTACCCAAACCGGCCGGCGTTTTGCTGCCAACAAGAGCAACTCAGTTATCAGGCGCTAGCCAGTCGCGCGCGCCAGCTAAGCGCCGTCCTGATTGAGTCGGGTATCAAGCCAGGTGATCGCGTGGGCATATTCATGCCACGTTGCATAGAAGCGCCAGTTGCGGTCTACGGCATTCTGGGCGCTGGTGCGGCTTTTGTACCGATTGACCCCAACGCACCAGCCGCGGCAATCAAGTCATTGGTCTCTGATTGTGGGATCACGGTGCTCATCACCATGAGTAAGATGCAGCGCCTGCTCAAGCGGGTGTCGTTTGATGCCAGCCCACTTCGCACTGTCATCGGACTTGAATCTGCACTATCAGAGACGGTCACGACCATTCCGTGGGGCCAGATCTTAAGCGGCCCGGATGATTGTCCGGCAGTCACGGTCGCACCCGATGCGCTTGCCTACATCATTCATACCTCGGGCTCAACCGGTAAGCCCAAGGGCATCATGCACTCCCATGCCAGTGGCTTGAGTTACGCCCGGTTAAGCCAGCGGGCTTATCAAATTGAGCCTGAGGACGTAATCGGCAGCCATGCACCCCTGCATACAGACATGTCTACCCTGGGCTACCTGACAGCCCCCTATGCGGGTGCGTGTACTGCCCTCGTTCCGGAGAGCTATGCCAGGCTTCCAGCCAGCATGTGTTCGATGTTTGATGATCATGCGCTGACGATCTGGTATTCGGTGCCCTTAGCACTCGTGCAGATGCTTCAGACCGATGCGCTTGCGAAAATCGACTCCGCAAAGCTTCGCTGGATTCTCTATGGTGGCGAACCTTTTTCCCTCAAGCACCTGCGCAAACTGAGCGAACATTTTCAAGGGGCCCGAATTAGCAATGTCTACGGTCCGGCAGAAGTCAACCAGTGCACACACTTTGACCTGCCAGCGTATAAAGCTGCTGAAGACTGGCCTGCGCTTGACGATGCAGTCCCTATTGGCAAACCCTGGCCCGAAACTCACGCGCTTGTCGTAGATGCGTCAGACAAGCCTGTCGGACCACATACCAGTGGCGAACTATTGATTTCATCCAGCACGATGATGCAGGGATATTGGCAGCAGCCAGATCTGAACGCGCGGGCTTTCTTTAAGGCCGACCATCAAACAATCGCTCGCACCTACTATCGAACCGGGGATTTAGTCCGCACCGATGAAGACGGACTACTCTGGCTAATCGGTCGAAAAGACCGTCAACTCAAGGTCAGGGGGTTTCGGGTTGAACTGGATCACATTGAATCAGTCCTCACACAGCACCCCGACGTCATCGAGGCAGGCGTATTCGCTGTGTTTGACAGCGGCGAGAATACCAATCAGCTAGTAGTGACCATTATCGTCAAGCAAGCAGATTTAGGGATCGATGAACTCAAGCGTTTTGCACGCACCCAACTGTCGGATGCTGCCACGCCTCAGACGTTCGTCGTTGTCGATAAACTACCGCGAACAACCAGTGGCAAAATCGACCGGCGCCAACTCAAGCAGCAATGGCAATCAAAGCAGGAAAATAAATGAAGCAAGCTCTTTGCGACTATATCTCCAACACCCTTCTCGACCCTGAAGATGAAATCAGCGTGCAGCCCGACGATGATCTCCTGGAGGCGGGTATGCTCGACTCTTTGCAATTGATGCGACTCGTACAGCACATTGAGGCGCAAATTCAGCAGAAAATTCCGCCTTCAGATTTGACGCTTGAGAATTTTCAAACCGTCAACGCGATCATGTCCTACCTACAAGTCAGGCAGCAATAAGCCCGGTGCGTTGTAGCACCCACAGCGTTGCGACCACGATAGCCGCTACTGAGAACGGATAAACGATCCCCTTAAGGTAGAACGCCTTGTTACGCAGCCAAAAGAGAATCGGGAACACAACCGCCACAATGGCGAGTTGCCCCAATTCCACGCCAATGTTGAAGCGAAGCAATATCTTGTGAATCAACACATTCCTGAATTGCAGATCAGACATGGCTGATGCAAAACCAATGCCATGGAATAAGCCAAACACGAAAATCAGAATCCAGGCATGAGCGGCAAACCTTGGGAAGATATTGTTAATCGCAACAGCAATAATTGAGGCGGCAATAATCGTCTCGATCAGGGCGGTATTGAACTGTATGAAGCCAAACGATGTGAGCGCAAAAGTAATCGAATGCGCAATCGTAAACACCGTCACAATGACCAGAATATTCCAGCCGGCCGTACGCAGGCGGGCCTCCGGCTCCCACTTGTTGCCGGCATAGCGCAACACCGAGGTGAGCAACAACACAACCAGAAACAAAACATGATCAATCCCCGCCCAGATATGTAGGGCGCCCTGCCAAATAAAGTCTTTGTAGCTCAAGATTGTTGATGGATTGTCCAGATCAATCGTGCGAGTGGTCGCATCTGGACTAAATACCAAGGCAACGGTTTCTTCGCCGAAGTCTTTGTCTTTAGCCTTGTTGTAGGCAACCACCAGCACGCTACGATGCAAGCGATCGTTTTTCATCATGTCTTCCGACAGGAAAACTCGACTCGTAATCTCAACGGTTGAATCGCTTGGCAGCTCGGCAGTTCGGTAAGGGTATTGCACGAAATCAGGACCATCCTTGAACAGGCCCGCTTCCTGAAATTCGAATTTGATCGGCTTGCCGTTGTCGAGAATCGCGAAATTCTCAGCAAGATAGGCTTGCACCTGATCAGCCGTTGCCTTGACATTGGCAAGGCGATCAGCGCCAGGGGCATCAAGGTCGATGCCGAGCTTGCTCTTAATGTCTCGGACGTTGATTTCGAAGCGACCACTCAGATGGTCAACCTCAACATTCACCCAAACATAGTTTTCGCGCAATGCGTGCGCTGAAGCCGGTTGCATAAAACCAGCCAGTAAACCGAATGCCAGGAGCATAATGGCTGTGAAGCCCATCAGACGTCGGCTGGAGACTTTGTTAACGGCTAGCACTGCGTTTTCCATGTGATCCTGTCAGCATTGTTAGGCTCAACGAATCGTCCGTTTGAATGCTGACATTGCAGCGGTCAACCCAGCGATCATAAGCAATGAATTTCCCCGAGCCCAACCTTGACTGAACCCCAAGGGTAGGATTCTATCAAGTTAACGCACTCAAAATCGTGATCAACAGGCACCCCTAAAGATGGATTTTTCACTGTCTCCAGAGCAAGAATCCCTGCGCGCGCGCATGACCGAGTTTGCTCAATCTCACCTCAATGAAGCCACAAAGCCCGTCACGCCGGACAATGTCTTTGATCGTGTCCTCTGGAACAAGTGTGGACGGGAAGGCATTCTCGGCATGATGACTGAGCGCGAGCATTCAGGAAGTGAGAAAGTCGATCATTTAACTGCCTTGATTGCAATGGAAGCACTAGGCTACGGCTGTACCGATAATGGTCTGCCATTCGCGATCAATGCGAACATCTGGACGATTCAACTGCCGCTACAAGAACTGGGCACAGAAGATCAAAAAGAGCGCTTTCTCCCCCGTCTTTGCAGCGGCGAATGGATTGGTTGTCATGCCATGACCGAACCTGATTCGGGTTCTGACGCTTTTTCGATGCAGACCAGGGCAACGCCTTGCGATGGTGGCTACCGTCTAAGTGGCGAGAAGTGCATGATCAGCCTCGCCCCCACATCAGACTTGATTATCTTGTTTGCCACCGTAAAACCCGAGGCCGGCCGCTGGGGTGTGACCACCTTTCTAGTGCCTACCGCATCTGAGGGGATAACAGTCTCGGCTCCCACCGCAAAAATGGGTCTTGAATCGGTCCCTATGGGCACGATCACCTTCAATGATTGCTTTGTCCCTGAGGCCAATCGGCTTGGGCCCGAGGGGGCAGGTGCAAGCATTGCCCAACACGGTCTGGAGTTCGAGCGCTGCGGGATCTTTTCAAGCATGTTGGGGCGTATGGCACGCCAACTGGAAGACTGTATTGCCTATGCCAAGAGCCGCAAACAGGCCGGCCGACCCATTGGCGCCAACCAGTCGGTGTCCAATCGAATTGCAGATATGAAAGTAAGGCTCGAAACCACCCGCCTACTCGCCTACAAACTCGCCTGGATGTTATCTCAAGGTAAGCCCGCAACGACCGAGGCTGCGATGCTCAAATTGGTCTTAAGCGAAGAGTTTCTCAGCTCGGGCATTGATGCGATGCGCATTCACGGCGGCCATGGATATTTGGTTGACAATGGTCTTGAACGTGATGTTCGCGACGCATTGGGCGGCGTGCTTTACGCCGGCACCTCAGACATTCAAAGGAACATCATTGCCGGCATGCTGGGAGTTCACGGCTGAGTCTGATTTTCCGATTGCACCTTACCGAGCGACTGCGCCTCAGCGAGCGATTGCGTCAGGATACGGGCAAGGTTTTCGACTTGCGGTGGCTCAATCAGGCTTAAGTGTCCACCTGACACCTTATGCACATGAAACTCCCCTCTTGCAAGCATGCGCCAACCGCAAAAGTCGTCGTCCTCAGTCGCGGGGGGACGTTCACTGGCTTTGAAAAATTCGACCCGTCCACTAAACGGTTTAAGCTCTGAGTACAGCCTGTGATGCACCCGTCCGGCGATCTGCAGCGCCTGCCCCAAGCTAGGGTTCTCTGCATCACCAGAGTCTCTTGATTCAATCCAGAGGGCCTGCAAAAACGCGGCCCAGGCGAGCAGATTCGACTGTGCAGGAATTTTCATTGCCCCGAGTACAACCAAGTTAGCCAGTTGCTCGCCCAGTGGTCGATGACGGGTCACCGCTCGCGCCAGCGCCCTAACCCGGGCGCCGCGCTGCAAGGGCGCATCTGCAGACGTGTCGATTGGCGTCGGTATTCGGCGGGTCAGCGGATCCCCCATCCTAACGACTCTATCCCGACCGGGTTGCGTGATTTTTCGCGACACCACCCTCGCAGCGCGACCGAGTGCGCTTAGCGCACGCCGCATCGGCGGCAGCAATCTGGGGTAGTCCGGACCAAGACAGTCAAACAGGATGAGCATCTCGACTTTTTGTCCCTGCTCTTCCAGTTGCTGTGCCATCAGCCAGGCAAGCGGGCCTGCGCCAGACAGTCCCGCCAGAAAATACGGGCCTTGTACTTGTACGCTCTGCACTTGCGCGACAAGCCGCGTCGCAACTTCGGACAACGGCAGAGCACTCAGGTTTCGGGCGCTGAGCCCGTAGATGGGCTGAGATTTACCCATCTCACGCGCCAGATGTCGATAGATCAGCAGGTCAGTCGTGGTGTCCGGAACAAACAGGGGTGGTTTGTCACCATCAATCTGGATCGCCACAACATCAGACCACTGCTCTGCGACGCCGTTCTGATCAATCAGTTCGACCAGCTTCGTAACGCTGCCATGTTCGAGCAAAGTCGTTGGAGGCAAACGGATGCCAAGCTCGGCGTCGAGCCGATTGAACATGACCATGGCGAGGACTGATGTGCCGCCCAGATCAAAAAAAGAATCAGACGATTGCAAGTGTCGGATACCCAAAACACGCTGCCAGACCCGCCGGATCTTTTCTTCAAGTAACGGCGAAGGCAAGGCATCCGAGTTGGTCGGCGAGGTGGGTTCGGCTGCCCTTTCTGGCGCTACCGCGGACGCTAGATTGGGTAAGCAACTTAGTCTTAGGCTTTCGATACTCTGTACCAGCGACTGCTCCATCGCCAGCAAAACTGAGCGTAGTCCTTCCAGTGCGGACTGCACCTGATTACTGCTTAAGCTGGTGCCGGTCGTAATGATAGACAGGGCAAGATCTTCCCCTGGCCTGGCAATGACTGTTACGCCATAAGAACTAGCAATGCCGGAGCGCTGATTTTCAACGCGGACAGACTCTGGCGATACAGCCGAGGGCTGATTCTCGACCACCACCAATGAATCGAATAATTGACCGGCACACCGGCTCCAGGTCTGTATTTCAGATAGATCCTGTGTCGCGTACTGCAGACTTTCAAGTGATTGGGCCTGCATTGTCTTGAGCTGCTCGCCAATCGCCTGATCCGCGCTCAATTTTGCGCGCACCGGAATCACATTGATGAGCATGCCGACCAGTTGATCAGCACCGCTAAAGTCAATTTGACGGCCAGACACCGAAGTCCCGTAGACAATATCGTCGCGGCCCGTCAGCTGTGCCAATACAATTGCCCACGCACACTGCAGCCACGGGTTGATTGTTGTTCGCGACTCACGCACAGCAGCCATGAGTAAACGGGTTGATGACTCCCCCAGAGAGAGCGACTGGCGGCTCGCCTGACCGGCTCCGCCCAGTTTGGGCAAACCATCAAAGTCCGCCAGCAACCCGGTCCAGTAGTGCTCAGCCTGAGCCACATCTCGCGTCTTTAGCCACTTCAGATAATCGGCGAACCTGGCACTCGGCCTCGCGGTAAAAGGCTTGTTGAGCTTTAGCGCGTCATAGCGTGCAAACACTTCGTCCAGCACCAAACCACCGGACCAACCATCGAGCAGCAGGTGATGACAAGTCCAAACGAGTTCATGCGACTGATCGCTGGTTTGAATCAGTGTCATGCGCGACACCGGCGCCTGCTCAATCTGCAAACCGGATTCAAGATCGCCACTCAGGAAATGCATCAACGCAGCATCCGCTAACGACTCATCGGTCAAATCCTGATTTCGCCAATCCAGATGGTCAACGGTGGCGCCAACCGACTTCAAGATGACAGATACGGGTTGTTTTACGTTACGCCAATGAACAGATGCCCGCAATTGCGCATGGCGATCAACCGTTTGCTGCCAGGCTTGCTCAAACAAGGCGTGATTCAAAGACCCGACGAGCCGGCACTGCATTTGAATCAGGCCAGCGGCGGCGCCTGCCCTTTCAGACTGACTGTGCCAGAGAAATCCCTGCTGCAGGGGCGTCAGCGGCAATATGGTTTCGATGTTTTTTTTGTCCATACTGCTTGTAGCTAACTATTCTTCGCTGAATTTGATGATTGTCGGCCAATTCGCTTGACCCTTCATGCAACTTGTCACACTGGCAGCCATTCAATGAGGCAAAGCACGGTGAGCACCTGTTGAATTCGGGCACAATCCCGTGAGCGGGAAGTACCCGACACCCTGCCATTCTGAGAACCGCACCAGATGCTTCAGGCACTGAAACAACTTCACTCCCTCTGCTCCGCACAGGATATTACTAGGCTCTGGGCCCTTCTGGGAATCGTGATTCTCACCGGATTCCTTGAAGTTGCCGGCATTGCGTCCGTTTTGCCGTTTCTGCAACTGGCGTCCGATCCTCAAAACGCTTTGGCAAATCCGTGGATTCAAAGCGCCTATGACTTTTTCGGGTTTGATTCCCCGCAGTCCATGTTGGTCGCGGCGGGCCTGGCAGTTGTCGTCTTTCTGACGCTGTCTAATTTTCTGGCCGCGGGGGCGAGCTGGCTAAGGCAAGTCATTGCATGGACGATTGCCCATCACATTTCGGTCAGCCTGGCGCGCGCCTACACCACCTTACCGTATGCGTTCTTTCTGAATCGAGATTCGGCCGACTTGATCAAGTCCGTCATTGATGATGTCAATAATCTCGTAAATGGCGTTGTGCTCGCGGGCTGTCAGTTTTTTTCGCAAGTTATCGTGGCAGGGATGATCCTGAGTTTGCTCGCCTTTGCTCACCCCGGCGCTGCTTTTGCTGCACTTGGCATTTTTGCAGGCACCTATCTGATCATCTTCCTGACCCGAAAGCGCTACCTGACACAGCTTGGGCGTGAGCGTGTTCAAGCCAATTCGAACCGCTACATCACTTTCTCAGATTTGATGAATGGTATGAAGACCGTCAAGAGCGATGGCGCAGTTGAGTTTTTCGTCAATCGATTTGCCCAGCCTTCCGCACGTTTCTCAGAAACCCAGCCGAGCATTCATCTAAGCACCGTTGCGCCTCGTTATATCGTTGAAACTGTCGCATTTGGCGCGATCGTGATTTTGATCCTGTCTTTCTCTGGTGACGAGGCAGCATTCGCTGTCATCCTGCCAACACTGACGATGTTCGCGCTCGCAGGTTACCGACTCATGCCAGCACTGAACTTCGCGTATGTCAGCTTGGCACAGGTTGCAAGTAGCTATCCGGCCATTCACAACATCTACCGGGACCTGCAGAAGGCGCCTGCCGAACCAGTAACGGTTGCGCCGCCGATTGAGTTCAGGCAGACCATTCGCACGAAACATCTGCAGTTTGCGTATCCGCAGTCGGAGCGCGCCGTGCTGAGCGATATCAACATTGAAATTGCGATTGGGCAGAAGGTTGCGTTTGTCGGTCCATCCGGGTCCGGAAAGACCACGCTGATCGACATGCTGACCGGTATGCTGGCGCCGGATAGTGGCTCGCTCATGGTGGACGCTCGGCAGCTTGACACGAACAATATGTCATCGTGGCAAGCGATGATCGGCTACGTCCCCCAAGAAGTCTTTCTGTACAACGACACAGTCGCCAGAAACGTTGCGTTTGGGGTGCAAGACGTTGATCTCGAGCGGGTGCGTGAGGTTTGTCGGATAGCGCAGATCGCCCAGACCATTGAGTCCGAAATGCCGGACGGCTATCAAACGCTCATCGGGGAGCGCGGCGTCAGACTAAGTGGTGGGCAAAGGCAGCGACTCGGACTTGCTCGCGCTCTGTATCGCCAACCTAAGGTGCTGGTGCTTGATGAAGCCACCAGCGCGCTGGATAGCGATACAGAAGCCAAAGTAATTGCTGCCATCTATGATGAGCTGCCTTCAATGACAACCATCATGATTGCCCACCGAATTTCAACTGTCCGTCGCTGCGACAAGCTTTTTGTGATGGATCGGGGCGAAATTGTCGATGAAGGCAGCTATCAATCGCTGCTGCAAACCGACACGCTTTTCAAGGATCTCGCGCGATTCGATTAGCGCCTCAGATCAACAACGTAAGTATCAACACTGCCTGAGTCATACCAGTCGCTCGCAAACAAGATCCGCGTGCCACGCGGACTGATGACCGGATGGGGTTCACCAAAGTAAGGCGCATAGCCACCCTTCTTAGCAGACTTACCCGTTGTGCGCGTATGTGCCACGCGATAAACCGCTCCACCTGGATTTGTGTTCGCCAAAACCAGTTCAGAGACTGTCAGCGGCGCGAGCGCCCGATTGCTTGGATACACAAGATTTCGGTAGCCAACAATCGACATGGCCGCAATGTTAGCCGCACTGTCCAGACCAGCTGTACCGGCCGGGACACCGCCTAAGAAAGCGCCATCTGAGTCAGTCACCGAGATGGTGACGTCAGCAAACGCGCCGAACAAGCCGCCGGCCAGAACGAAGTCTCGGAAAACGCTTACAGTTCAATCGCTGCTTGCTCTGCCGAATCGATCCCCTTAGTCTTAGCTCCTGACGGCTAGCTTCTGGGGAGTGAGTACTTGCACGATTGGGACGACTACAGATTCTTTCTGGCCGTAGCCGATGTTGGCAGCGTTTCAGCCGCGGCCACCCGACTCGACACGACTCAACCAACAGTTGGCCGACGCATTAGCGCACTTGAGAAGCGTCTAGGCGCGCCCCTTTTCTTGCGCAGCCCAACAGGCTATCGATTGACACCGCTGGGTGAAAAGATCCGTGATCGCGTACGCACGATTGAGCTTGAGACCAGGTGGATCGAAGAGCGCCTCCACCACGAACGGAACGATAGCTCAGGGCGCGTCACCTTAACTGCGCCCGAAATGCTGACCAACTACTTGCTCGTGCCACTGGCCGAGCGGTTTAGCGAGAAGCATCCTGAAACTCAACTAGACATAATGGTGTCCATCAAAGCGCTCGACTTACTGAGCGGCAAAGCGGATGTTGCTTTGAGGGTTGGCGATGCGGGTTCGGGCGAATACGTAGGCCGACAACTTGCGAAGATTGAATTCGGCCTCTATGTTGGCAAGACCTACCTCGAACGCGCAGGGCCAATCAGACAACTGACAGACCTGCGTGACCATCGCATCATCAGCTCAGTACGCCACATTGAACGCCTGCCCCAGAATCTACGGCTGCGCGAACTTGCAAGCGGTGCGGCAGTGACCTTCAGTACCGATAGTATCGTCACACAATTGCTTGCCGCACAGCGCGGCTTAGGTGTCGTTGCTTTGCCAGTGTACGCAGCGCAAACTTTCAGTACGCTTGAGCGCGTGTTAGCCAATGACTTTTGTGTCGAGAGCGATCTATGGTTGCTGACCCATCGTGATCTGAAAGCGACTCCGAGAGTCAGAAAAGTCATGGATTTTCTGGCCGGAGAAGTAGAACCGCTGCTTCGCCAGAATGGCGCGAAGCAGCGGGTTGACCAGACTCTCTAGTATCAAACGAGTTGCTTACTCCGAACAACGCGAAAGACTGGCTACATCTGTAGCAAGCTTGGACAATCGCTCATCGTCAAACTGCAACTGGCCCCCATCAATAGCCATCTGCGCGTAGACCGCTTCGGATTCAATCGCGAGCACGAAAAGATCATTTTCAACAGCTTGCAGTGAGCCTTCATACACCTGGTGGCAATCTTCGCCCCCATCGTAGCTATCACCCGTGTAATCGTAGGCTCGGGCTGTGCCATCAGCAATGAAGTGCCAGTAGTAACGGTCCTGCCGACCATCTTCGAAGTTAACGGTGAAGTCCCACAGACCGGCCATGCTTTCTACGGCTGGATCTGCGACACCAGCGTCTTCAGGCTGCTGGGTCACCGGATCATTGCCGACAGCCGGGTTAGAGCCGTCACCACCGCCACCGCAGGCACCAAGAATCGCAATAAAACCGGCAGCTAGCCCTTGGATTAAGTACTTGTTGTTCATCTTCGTCTCCGAATCTTAGCGTGCCATGAGGCCGGTGGCGCTGGTTGGAATCGAAGCAACGTTTGAGCCACCTCTGGGTGCTTCTGACACAACACCCAGTGGCTTAAAGCGACCACGCCTCAAGGTGTCAGACAACATACCGCGCTGATCAATGACGAAGCGCCGAATCAAACCATCGCCATTGTTCAGGCTGAAAAGGAAGCGGTTGTCCTGGGTCAGCACCAAATCGCGTACGCCGTTTCCCGTGAACTCAGGCATATCGATCGGCGCGCCGTTACGAAAGTCCATCGTGCCGTTAAAGTTCACCTTAAAACTTGAGATAGTGCCGCTACCCGTATTGGCGGAAAAGCCAATTGTCTGATCACTGCTTAGCACCGCCCAGCAAGTTGCCATGCCTTGATCGAGTCGTCCCACCAGCGGGGATACCTCACCGGTTTCACGATCTACCCGGTAAGAAACGGTTGCGCCAATCCCACCGCCATTGGCCTCAGTGATAAAGACGTAGTCGCGATCGCCAAACACAAAGCCAAATGGTGTTGGCACTACCGACGGACGTTTGAGTGGCGTGTGCTTGGGTGTGTCGTTCTCCTGCATAACAAACGTGGTGATGGTGTTGGTGGATTTTTCAGTAATGAGTAGCACCGTGCCGGACTTGTTGAACCCGATCTGAGCGGGTGCAGTCAATTGTGTTTTATCGATGATCCGGGTCGACCCGGGAATCGGTTCAAGCACACCACCTGCAGTGAAGCGGAATCCGCTAATGTTGTCGTAACGCAGGTGCGGCTGATGGCTAACGCCATCACCTTCGTTCAAGACATAGACTAGGGTGCCAAAGACAGTCACGCTGATTGGTCTGATGCCTCCCGAGCCGACCTTGTTCACGAACTGAAGGCCTTCCGGCTGCAGACGAAAACTTGTCAAACTGCCATCACCGGCATTGGTCGCAAACAACCAGCGATCACTCGCATCGGTCGTCAATGCACTTTGGTTGCCCAATGGTGCGCCGCTACCGGTCCCCTGCGTGGGGAAGCGCCCCACTTCGAAAATGCTGCCCTGCTCATCCAGATCGAATGCGATCACTTCATTCGCCCCTGCTTCATTGCCCAGCGTGTAAACGATGGCTGACGCAGCGTTGGAGACAAAAATACC
>JBGCFG010000060.1:0-43800 GCA_045106815.1 Burkholderiaceae bacterium
CGATCGATAACCTGCCCAGTCCCCTGACAAAGTCTCGTCATGGAACCCTTTGATCAGTCTCAGGCCCGGCGGGCCTGACAAAGAAACGATATCTTTCCACTTCTCATATCGAACAAGCACTTCCCTGGGCGCGCGCCGAAGTTGCCGATCTACCCGTCGATGCTCTAGAATTTCCCACATACCATATTATAGATATACTATATTTAGTATGTCAACACCACTTACACTGAGAGGTATAACGTCGAAGTTCAGCCGCATTTGCTAGCGGCCGATGGTTCTGGGCGGAGCCCAGCTTCTTGGACGATGGCAAATTTCGGTTTCAACGCCGTGTTACACATCATAGCTGGCTCCAAGTGCCTACGACACCCACCAAAAAGCAGGCTCCAATAACCAAACAGATTCCTGAGCTGACCAACCAGAATGATCGTGAGTTCTCAGGGAAGGCAGGCTTCAACAGCGGAAACGACACAGCACGAAGAAGGAACACAACTGCAATCCCAACCAGCGCATATTTTGTAAACGGAAAGCGCACTATTACTCCCGCACCAGAAAGAGCGTAACCAGACCAAACGAGCAAGACTACTCCAATGGCAGAAGCAACTAAAGAGGGATACCAATGGCCCCGCTCCGACATTCGCGCCAGTGCTTCCCCTGCACCTAGAAGCCGAAACGCTGGGCCGCCAAAATGGATACAAGCAAAGTGAATGAGTGCAGCAACGAAACATAAAGCTGCGCCCGCGTAGAGCGCGACTGGTGCAACGTTACTGAGAAATGACATTCTTGATGTTTAACGTTCGTAGCTCAACGGCATTTGCCAAGCGATCGGGTTCTGGCGAAGCCAGGTTCTGATTGGTTGGCAAATGTCCGTTGTAGCGCAGTGTTCTGGGGTGAGCTGATTCTTAAGCATGCATTGCATCGTTTGCTCTCCCGTGTCGCAGTCCACGACCATAGCTTCGAATCCTGAACTGAACGACTGAAGCTGGTTTGCTATCGAAGCATATGAAGCGGTGTCCGTTCCAAGCTTGCTTGATCGCGCACCGCTTCATATGCTTCGCTTGATACCAGATTCTTACGACTTTCGCCATTGGCATTAAGTCCATCCGCTCATCGTTTCAGCCAAAAGTAGGATTGATCTATTGCCTTTTCCGTGGTCGTCAAACCCCGGAACTTTGTTTTGAACGGACAAGCCGCGCCGGGTTTAACGTCCGTTCAACCATCTGATTTTGCCGCACTTCCACCCCCGTTTGCATCGTCCAACAGGCTTAGTTTGCCTGAGTTTCCAGCCGATAGACTGTTCGTTTTCTGAGGTTTAACAAACTGGCAAATGCGGCAGGTTGAAACACCACCCCTCACCTCACCGACAGTGCTCGGCCGAATGCGCGAGTGCATCCGGTTGTTGCACTACAGTCCGCGGACTGAGAAGGTTTACCTATTTTGGGTACGGAAGTTTCTGCGCTTTCATCGAATGCAGCACCCAGCTGAAATGGGTAGACCTGAAGTTGAGGCTTTCCTGACGTGGCTTGCAGCTGACAAGGGGGTCTCTGCTGCAACTCATCGGCAAGCGTTGGCTGCCGTTCTATTCTTATACAAGCGAGTCCTCCAGATTGAGTTACCTTGGCTCAACGAAATCGGCCGCCCTCACGAGCGTCGTCGTTTGCCCGTCGTTCTATCACCCCAAGAGGTGACGCAGGTGTTGAGTCATCTGACTGGCGTGCACGGGGTTCTGGCTCGATTGCTCTACGGAACGGGCATGCGCATCACTGAAGCGCTCCATCTGCGGGTCAAAGACATCGATTTTGCGCATAGGGCCATCATTATTCGCTCTGGCAAGGGTGACAAAGACCGGATTGTGATGTTGCCGGCTAGTTTGGAGGAAGCGATCCGTGAACAGATGCGGTTGGCGAATCAGATTTGGCATGCGGATCGGGATGACGCCGTCCCAGGTGTCGAGCTACCCGATGCGCTCGCTCGTAAGTACCCGCGAGCCAGTCAGAGTTGGCCATGGTTCTGGGTCTTTCCGCAGGCGAAGCTCTCTCGCGACCCAAGGAGTGGCATCACCCGCCGCCACTTCCTCTATGCGCAAACCTTTCAGCGTGACTTCAAACGCGCCGTGCAGTCGGCTCGGCTTACCAAACCCGCAACGCCGCATTGCCTGCGCCACTCGTTTGCTACTCACCTACTTCAGGCTGGGTATGACATTCGGACGGTGCAGTCACTACTTGGCCACAACGACGTCTCGACCACGATGATTTATACCCATGTGCTGAAAGTCGGTGGCAGCGCCGTCAACAGTCCACTGGACGCTTTAAGTGGGCGTTCCCAGTTGGTGCGATAACTGAACCGGTGGCAGTAATTGGCGGCCGCTGCCGCAAAGCCTCCTACCAAATCTGTCCCTTACAATTGCCCTCACAGCATCTCGCACAAGAAAAACAGGGGCAGCACCATGTCAGAGGGGGACCATCAGCAGCGCGCCAAGACGCTGCCTTTGGATCAGATGGATGTCAGCGACCCAGTTCTCTACCAGGCTGACGCGTGGCGGCCGTACTTTGAGCGTTTGCGTCGTGAGGCGCCTTTGAATTATGTCGCCAATAGTCCTTACGGCCCCTACTGGGCGGCATCTGCCTACCACCTGATTGAAGCGATTGAGCTCAACTCAAAGGTCTTCAGCAACCGGGCTGATCTTGGTGGCATTCAGATCCTGGACATTCCACCGGAGATGAATCGCCCCTCTTTCCTGTTGATGGATCCGCCTGACCACACCGGTCGGCGTAAGGTCGTCAAACCCATGACCAACCGGCAAAGCCTGGAGACATTCTCATCGCTGATTCGTGAACGCACGCGAACGGTGCTTGATGAGTTGCCGCGTAACGAGGCGTTTGACTGGGTGGATCGCGTCTCCACCGAGCTAACGGGGATGATGCTCGCGAGCATGTTTGACTATCCCCAGGCCGACCGGCGCAAGCTGATTTACTGGTCTGAGGTGGCCACGGCCAACCTTAACGCGCCCGATGCGCTGGTGCGCACTGAAGAAGAACGCTATGCCGAGCTGCAGAACATGGCAGACACCTTCGCCCCGCTCTGGCGCGAACGCACCGGTGGCGACAACTTTGATCTGATTACGATGCTCGCCAATGCCGAAGCCACGGCGAATATGGATCGTGAAGAATTCATCGGCACTTTGTTTTTGCTGCTCGTGGGCGGCAACGACACGACGCGTAATTCGATGTCGGGCGGCTTGATGGCCCTTCAAGACAACCCACAAGCCTGGGAGCAAGTGAGGGCCGACCGCTCTTTGGTGCCGGCCATGGTGCAAGAGATGATTCGCTACCAGACACCGGTGATTCATATGCGTCGCACCGCACTTGAAGATATTGAGCTTGAAGGCCAGCGCATTCGTAAAGGCGACAAAGTCGTGGTCTGGTATGTCTCGGCTAATCGGGATGAAGACTTCTTTGGCGACCCTGAAGTCTTTCGCATTGACCGTGCGAAGCCGCATCGGCATCTGGCGTTTGGCTATGGCGTGCATCGCTGCGTGGGGGATAGGCTCGCAGCCCTGCAGATACAGGTATTGTGGGAAGAGATGCTCGAGCGCGATATGCGCGTTGAGATTGTGGGGGAGCCTGAGCGGGGTTTTTCTAACTTCATTCGGGGCATTACCAGGCTGCCCGTGAAGATTACGGCCTGACAGAAAGCAGCTAACGCAGGAAACACGATGGCAAACGAAATGGTTGATGTGCTCATCATTGGCGCGGGCGCTTCGGCCGCTGCGTTTGCGTCTAGCCTGGCCGACACTCGCATGCGCATCCTGTGCCTGGAGCAAGGCGACTGGGCCAAGCCCACGGACTACCCCACCGCCAGCACTGATTGGGAAAACCGCCAACTGCGCGAATGGAACTTCAACCCCAATGGCCGGATGAATGAGGCTGACTATCCACTCAATGAAGATGACTCAGCCATCTCGGTGGCCAACTTTAATGGCGTGGGGGGCAGCAGTGTGCTGTTTGCGGCGATGTATCCGCGTCTGCACCCAAGTGACTTCAAAACCCAGTCGCTCGATGGTGTTGCAAGCGACTGGCCCATAAGCTACTCCATGCTTGAGCCTTACTACGCTGAGAACGATCGCATGATTGGCGTGGCTGGGCTTGCCGGTGACCCGGCCTACCCACCCAAAGCCGTCCAACTGCCCCCGGTGCCCCTTGGACGCACTGGCGAAGCGCTCGCGCGCGGCTTCAACCACCACGGTTGGCACTGGTGGCCTACCGACAGTGCGATTGCCACGCAGCCCTACGAGGGGCGAGACCGCTGCGTCAACCTCGGCCCTTGCGCCGCTGGTTGCGCGCAGGGCGCCAAAGCCAGCGCTGATGTCACCTACTGGCCCGATGCCTTGCGCCGGGGTATTCAACTACGCACCCGCTGCCGGGTGCGCGAAATCACGCTGAATGAAAACGGCATGGCCAGAGGCGTTGTCTATTACGACGAGAACGGTCTTGAGCAACACCAACCCGCTGAAGTTGTTGTGGTGGCTTGCAATGGCATTGGCACGCCCCGGTTGCTCTTGAACTCACAATCGGGGCGCTTTCCCAATGGGCTGGCCAACACCTCTGACCAAGTCGGGCGCAATCTGATGTTTCATCCGTACGCGGTCGTGAACGGCACGTTTGATACCCCCATGGATGCCAACCACGGCCCGTTTGCGTGCTCGGTCTGGAGCCACGAGTTTTACGAGACCGATCCAGCGCGTGACTTTGTGCGCGGTTACATGATGCATGGGGTGCGCGGTCGCGGCCCCATGCTCACTGCGCTGACAGGCATGCAAACTGGTGCCATTGGCTGGGGCGAGCAACACCATCAGCAGTTTGCGGACTTGTTTCGTCACACCGCAGCAGTGGCCGCCATCTGTGAAGACCTGCCTGAGGCACACAATCGCGTCACGCTCGACGCAACCCTCAAAGACGGCAACGGCATCCCTGCCCCAAAGATTACCTACACCCTTAGCGACAATAGCCGTCGCATGCTCGACCATGCGGTCGCGCGAGGCACGGAGGTGCTTGAAGCCGCTGGCGCCCGCGACATAAACTCAATAGCGCCAGTGCGTCGCGCCGGCTGGCACAACCTGGGCACCGCCCGCATGGGTGATGACCCCGAAACCTCGGTCGTCAACGCATGGGGGCGCAGCCACGATGTGAAGAACCTGTTCATCATCGACGGCAGCGTGTTTGTGAGCGCTGGTGCCGTCAACCCCACCAGCACCATTCAGGCCCTGGCACTCTACTTCGCCAACACGATGAAGAAGAACCTGGCTAACCTGTTCGATTGAGGAACCTGGCATGAGTAAAGGTGAGTCTGTGATCCCGATTAAAACGGCCAGCCCTTGGACTGCTGAGCAATACGCTACTTTGAACGCCCTGCTCGACATGATGATTCCAGCGAGTGCTGATGGGCAGATGCCGGCGGCGTCGACGCTGGGCTTGTTTGATGATGCGAGCGGGTTTGCCAAAGACACTCAAACCAAAGACGCTCAAACCAAAGACGACTTAAGGGTGCTGACAGCAGGGCTGGACGCAACGAATATGGCGGCCAACAGTCAGTTTGGCAAACCTCTGGGCAGGCTTGACGCTGCGCAGGCCAAGACGGTAGTCGATGAACTTCGAGTCAGCTCGGCAGCGTTCTTTGAGTTACTTACCCAGCATACTGTCGCCCGCTACTATGAACATGAGCGGGTACTAAAAGCCCTTGGGGTCGAACCCACCGCGCCCTGGCCAAGGGGCCATTCGGTTGAAGACGGAGACTGGTCATTGCTGGACTCGGTGAAAGACCGGGCACCCATTTACCGAAGCACTTAGGCTAGCGAACGCATTCGGTCAGGTGTGTGCCAGCATGGCCGTCTTGGTAGCTGGACGCTCCTGAATCCGCGCAAAATGTTCGGCCACTTTTGGAAACTGAGCGATATCAACATCATCCCTGATCGCCCATCGCGTCACAGTGAACAGGTACGGGTCAGCAATGGAGAAGCGCTCACCCATCACCCAAGGCCCTGCTATGAGTTCGTCTTCAATCAACTGAAAGCAGTCAGTCATGTTCTGCGTCACGCCAGCCCGCATGGCAGTCAATGCAACCGGATCATCGGTCCAGCGGGCACCACGCGCCTTATGCGCATGAGCCACGTGAACGGTTGAACACAAGTAGCTGTTGAACGACTGGACGCGCGCAAAGGCGAATGGGTCATTGATGAGCGCGAGGTTATGAGCCGGAAACATCTGCGCGAGATAAACCAGAATGGCAGGCGTTTCGGTCAGCGTGCCGTGCTCGGTGATGAGTGTCGGGACTCGACCCTTTCGGTTGACGGCGAGGTAGTCTGCCCCTTGCTGTTCATTGGCCGCAAAGTTGACTTCTATGCCTTCGAAATCAGCGCCACATTCCAGCAAGGTGATATGGGTGGCCAGCGCTACTGTGCCTTTGGCGTAGTAGAGTTTCAACATCAATTCCTCAACGTCACATTAGTCTTTTTCGATGTTACCGGTGACGTTGTCAACGACCACGGGCGTTTCAAAGTACTGCACTTCAGGCTCGGCGTCATAGGTGCGCAAGATGTGCTCTCGCCATTGCGGGGTAAACCAAGCCTCTGCATGTTCACGAGACTGCCACAAGTACACACCGCCTCCCGTGGAGCCATCCTCGGACAGCAGGTAGTACTTGCGAATAAGCCCGGCTGACTCTCGATACTTTGGCGCAGTGCTCATAAACACTTCCTGCGCCTTCGCCCGAGAGATCGGACTGGGAAGCTTGAACTGAACAATCGTGCTTATCATGGCGATGTCCTTAATTGACTATTTGGCGGTTGGTTTGACAGTCCCAGTGACTTGCCCTTTGTTTTCAGGCAAAGACAGTGTCCTTGAAACGAAATTCCCTTACTGACCAATTTCACAATATCGCGCTACAAACGGCACGACTCGACAAATCGTGCGTAGTCTAAGAGACCAACCGAGTTAAAGTGATGGGCTAGACTCCAAAGTCTATCTGGATGCATTCGAGCAAACTCTCGAATTAGTTCCACGATCTCCTCGTCTCTCTTGACTGTAGGGCCGATAATTGACATCGAATCCACATCGCCGGCCAGAAATAACTCTTTGAGGAGCCATTGAGAAGTCGCGCGATCAGATGAGCTTAGTCGCCTGGCAAGTTCGCGAGTGACATCCGGCTCAAACAAGTCGTAGTCTTTCCGAAACGCGAGCGCTTTTTGATACTGGCGATCACTTACTAAAATAGAATATAGCGGAGCAAGTGAGTCCTTGTTGCCAAGGTTCACCGCCGCAGTGAATGCGTCAATTGCGATTGCACGCCATTTCGGATCAAGGTTAGCTTGATGCTCGACAAGTAAGTTGCCCAATGCATACATCGACTTCTCATTATTGAGCGTCATGCCACACGAATAGTGGTGCTGGGCAGCAACATGGTTCCCTTGAAGATTTGAAACAAACCCTAGCCTTTCATGAACTTGACCCCCGGTGAACTTTCTATGACGTGATAGCTCACTCAAGAATGCGCGCCTAGCGTTTTCTACGTTCCCCTTCACCTCAAGCTCAATCTGCCCCGCCGCCAGATAGCACCCGCGTTCCCCAAGCTTTGCCCCCTGATACGCGAATTCGAGTGCTTCGTCCGTATTCCCCAGCTTCTTTAACGCGTGAACCAGGCTCAATATGCTCCCAACACCACCAAGGCGAACTTCTGCTTTATGAGCTTGGATTTCTGCTCTTAGGTGACTGACATCCCGGCTATTCCAGTATTGCCTGCGATGAAGAGAGGCTAAAGCGCTGGCGCAGAACGTGTGTTTCGCCGTTACGCCAGCCTCGTACGCTCGTATTGCCCTTGGTACGGATACCCGCTCAAGTAATTGGCCAAGCTGCCAGTTGAAGCGAGTGGCGCCTTGATTAACGGCGCGAGTCAGTAAATCCTCGGCTTTACCTAGCTCTCCATTGTCGATGTACTTGTTTGCAAGTTCATCAAGCGGTATATCGTCCCACTCTTTTGCGACTAAAAGAACTAAGTCGGGATCCGACCGAGCTTCGATTGAATGCTCGGCTAGCGCCTTTGCTGCCCTTCCAAGCGCGTATTCATCGTTTACTTCAGCGGCCTTCGACATTGCTGAGCGAAAGCAGGCAATGGCTAGAACGACGCTTTCTGAAAGCAATTGTTCGCCACGCTGCACCTCTTCGAGGGGCGTTAGATTCTCCTTTGAGAATTTGTCAGTCGCGCGTACAGACGAGCTTTTCTTGGGCGAAAACAGTCTGGGCATCCGCCAGTAAATCAACGCAACCATTAACGCGATAGTCAGCCCAGTCGCGACGAGGAAGGTTTCAGTAACGCCCCAAACTACGAGAAGCGATGAAATCGCGAAAATGGTCACAAAACTCCAAAACCAGCGCCCTCCTTCTTTCCCGGGCTTGCTTGCGTTGCCATCAATGGCATTCCAGATTGTCCAGGGCACCAAGACTGCTGCATACAACAGACCGAACAGTAACAATGACGCAACCGCAGTAGTGCCAATAGACTCTGGCCGCTCATTGCCATTGCTAAGACAACTGATAACAGCACCGAAGCGGCCGCTTTCGTAGCCCCCTAACAGATTAGAAAAGACGCTACTGATGCCACATGACCCATCAGTAGAGCCCGCGTGCAATACGGCGACCAAGTGGTCAATCCATGATGAAGGCAATAGGATGGCTGCAAAAAACGCTGCTACACACAGGCCTATCAGTACCCGTCTCGTTGACGCTAACCACTCGACTCGAACCCGTCGTGCGTCTGAAAAAGCCCAGTCACCTGTTTTCGGAGCACCGACAAATCTCAACGCCGACAAGATCATTCGATCGGCCACCTCCAAAACGAAACCATCTAGATTTGACCAGTAGGTAGTGTGATCACGGATCGCAGAGTTGAAGTTGTGAACGGTCTTTGATAGAACTTGTTTCGGTCTATAGCGGGCGCTGTCAAGTAGCCCACCGTTGCTGACTGGGTCGGATGCAGCGGGAAAGTCTAGCCAATCCATAGCAGTCGATAAGTCGTAATGCTTGTCATACAACTCTTCGTCGATCACGGCTTGCCTGCTGGGCAAGGCAGACAGTCCAGCCATTTGACGCCAGGAAAGAAGCGACAAGAACGCAATCGCCAAACCCGCTGCTATGGCCCAATGTGCGATGGCATGAGCCATGGGCGCTTGGACCCAGGGTGTCTGCAGAAACAAAAGTGGCAACAGCGCCATGCATACGAGATAAATGCCGAGCGCAACACCGACCCCACGTGGAGCCGGATTCTCAGTACGAATAGATCGCAGTCGCTCATCTTCACGGTGATAGGTACGGAATTGCCATGCCAGCACTATGACACCGACAGATAGACTGACAAAGACCGACACGATTGCCTCGGCGAGTCCGTAAGCCCGATTCGCCAGCGGCGCAAAACTCGTCAGCCATAGGAGTGCAGATGCACTCACCACCACTGCCCCAATGGCCCGCCAGATTGCGCAATGTGCTGCACCTTGCCGCCTGAGGCCCTTAATGCGACTGATCTCGGCGAGCTTTCTGAGACCAGAGCCATACGTGACAAACAAATCATCGCTGCGCAAGAGTGCATCTTTTACGACGGCATGGGCTACTGCACCACCCTGCGAATGCGCAACAATCGCGATCCTTTTGCATCTTGACGATAACCACTCCAGGTCGCTGCGAACACTGCTCAGAATCGCCCCCCTACCGAGCTTCTGATCTGTAAAGATGAAGCTATCGCCGATGAGTGAAACCATCGTACGTTGCACGCCTGCAAGCCAGCGCCGTATTGTGGCGTTCGGAATGGCACCAATCACCAGCATGAGTCCGATAAAGAGCAGCAGCAAAGGAATTGCAAGTAGCCCCATAAATAGGACGATAGCTGCGCCAAGGGCATCCAACCCCAACTCCAGCCAAGTTCTCGCAGATGGTTTGTCTAAACTCGCCCGAATGTACCGATAGCCAAGTCGGCGAAAGCCCCGGTCAACATGCGAAACAAGCGTCCATGGCAAAGTACGACCCGCCCAACTCGCAATATCGCCATAGCTCGGCGTCACAAATTTGTCTGCCCAAAGGGATTCCGCCATCAGCCAATGACTATCGACCATCGAATCGGAATCAGTCGAAAAGTATTGAATCTTGACGTGAGCGTGGGCCGGCTCACCGCTACCGCCCGTCAATTTGGCATCTTCGACGACCGGCGCTTCGCTGGGAGGACATGGTCGGTCAGCCAAGCGCCTGTGGACGCCCTTAATTAAGGCTTCGGCACATTGCACGAGCGTCTCACCACGCTTTTGTGACCCTATGCCGTGTACGAAGAGGACGCCATAGTCGTACAGTTTGTCTTGATCGCCACTTTCCATCCTGAGCCCCTACGCGCCTTATTAGTAGCATTCTCATTCTTTGTGCAAGGCGCTTATGGTGAACAGGTTGCCATGGCTTTACGGCCATATCAAGAACTTGTTTTTTGTTCGTTTAAACGTCAAATCCGTAATTCTGCAATATCTGTATCAACACCGGCGATAACACTAGCACCCATCCAAGCAGACAAAAGAACGACTCCTTTATGGCATAGCCTTTAAAGTTGTCAAAGCCAGGCTTGCGGATGTACACGTCCGGCCGGAACGAAAAGAACTGGCCGGCTGCTAGTGGCCCACCGTCAAGCATTCTCATGCGCCTGGTAATCACCCCGGTTCTAAACGTAACGATCAGGCGGGCCGTCCACAGTGCCAAGGGCGTGCTGATGATCGCAACTGATCTCGCATATTCACTGCTCGAGAGAAGCCAGATCACGGCATAGATGCCAAAGCAAATGACGGTAGCGATAGCAACGTATTTGATGAATTTCATGTCATTAGCCTCATGAAACGCTCACTTTTTTTGTTATCGACAGGCAATCAATCCCGCAAGCCTTGCTGTGCTGCAGGGCAACAAATCTGGCAATGCAAACTCATTCTGTAACAGCTTAGTGTTACCTACCAACGCATGACTGTGTCTAGAATGGATTAGACAAACACAAAGCCTTTCTAGGAGACCCGGTGGCCAAGTTGATCCACACGATGATTCGCGTTCTCGACGCGGAGAAATCAATGCAGTTTTATGACCTTGCGTTTGGCATGAAGGTCTCTCACAAACTCGACTATCCCGATTTTGCGCTCATTTATCTACGCGGCACAGAAACTGATGCGGAAATCGAACTCACCGTTAACAAAGACCGCACTGAGCCCTATACCCACGGCGATGGTTACGGCCACTACGCGTTTGCCGTTGACGATCTTGAGGGCTCATTTGCTCACATGACAGCTAATGGCATTGAGCCGACCCCCATCAAAGAATTTAAAGACGGCGAGACTTTGCTCGCGCGCTTTTTCTTTGTGACTGATCCGGATGGCTACAAGATTGAGGTGCTTGAGCGGCATGGTCACTATCAGTAGTTAAGCAAGGCATTTAGCAAGACAAGACTTGGCAGGCAAAGAGTCAAACACATAACAAGACAAGAGGAGTCAAGCCACCATGAAGTCAATTCCCATTACACCGCTGGCATCAGCGCCTGACGAAACGCAGCCAACCAAGGGCCGTGTGACAAGACGCGAGTTCTTGCATGGCTCTGCCGTCCTGACCGGGGTCATTGCGGGCAGCTCGGTGCTCGCAACCATGGCCCCTTCCAGGGTGTGGGCAGCCCCCCTGGCCAACCTGAGTGAGGCTGAAGGTAAGTTCCTGTTGCGCCTGACGCAGGTGATCTTCCCTCACAAGAACATGCCCGATGCAATAAACGCGCTGGCGGTCAAAGATCTCGATGCGATGTGCGCTGATGCTGAGGTCGCCAAGTCATTTAAAGCCGGTATCGCCACTCTCAACGAGGCGGCCGGTGGGGACTGGCTGGCAGCGTCGGCTGAACAGCAACTGAAAGCCGTCAAAGCAAATACCAAGTTGCCCCTCTTTGAAAAAGTACGCGGCAAGTGCATTACATCGCTGTACGACAACGAGCTTGCGTACAAGCACTTCGGTTACGAAGGCGAAGCGTTTAGTAAAGGGGGCTACATCACGCGAGGGTTTGATGATCTGAAATGGTTACCCAACCCACCCGCTGATGCCAGCCCGGCGCCCTACTTCTGATCGAGGAAAAACTCATGACTACATTCAAGCACAGCGACGACAGTGCAGTCGTCATCATTGGGTCAGGCGCCGGCGGCGGCACGCTGGCAAACGAACTTGCTCAGAAGGGCATCAAGGTTATTGCGCTGGAAGCCGGTAAGCGCGAATCGCCGGCGAGCTTTCTGAACGATGAGTGGCCCTCATTCTCGCAATTGGCCTGGACGGACCCACGAACCACGTCCGGCGACTGGCGGGTTGCGAAAGATTTCAGTGGCCTGCCCGCCTGGATTTGCAAAGCGGTTGGTGGCACGACGACTCACTGGGCGGGGGCATCTTTGCGCCTGCAAGACTGGGAGTTTCGCGCCAAGACCGAGTACGGCGACATTGAAGGCGCCAATCTGCTGGATTGGCCCGTCACGCTGGCCGAACTGGAGCCCTACTACTCTCGCGCTGAGTTCAAGATGGGTGTCACGCGCACGCATGGTATTCCGGGCTTACCAGGCAACAATAACTTCAAGGTTATGCACGCTGGCGCCACTAAACTTGGCTACAAGGACTGTCATACCGGTCGCATGGCCATCAACAGTGCTCCGCGCCATGATCGCGGTCGGTGTATGCAACTGGGCTTTTGCTTCCAGGGGTGTAAGTCAGGCGCTAAATGGTCGACGCTTTACACCGAAATTCCCGCAGCCGAAGCCACCGGCAACTTTGAATTACGCACCGAGTGCCACGTCAGCCGCATTGAGCATGATGCCAGCGGCAAGGTCACCGGTGTTGTCTACTTTGATGGGCAGGGCAAAGAGCAGCGCCAAAAAGCCCGAGCCGTTTGCGTGGCCGGCAACTCTATTGAAACACCGCGCTTACTGATGTTGTCAGAGTCAGCCAAGTTCAAGGACGGCCTGGCCAACAGCTCGGGCCAGGTCGGGCGTAACTATATGCGCCATATGACGGGCTCGGTGTATGCCCTGTTTGATGAGCCCGTGCACATGCATCGCGGCACGACCATGGCCGGCATCATTACTGATGAAGCCATCAATGATCCGAAACGTGGGTTCGTGGGCGGGTACGAATTAGAAACGCTCGCGCTGGGCCTGCCGTTTATGGCCGCCTTCCTTGACCCGGGCGCCTGGGGCGAAGAGTTCGCCGAGTACATGGACAACTACGCCAACATGGCAGGCATGTGGATTGTCGGTGAGGACATGCCGCGCGAAGACAACCGCATTACACTCAATGACAAAGTCAAAGACGCGCGGGGGCTGCCAGTGGCCAATGTTCACTTTGACGACCACCCCAATGACAATGCCATGCGCGACCATGCCTACAAGCAGGGACAGGCAGTGTATGAGGCAGCAGGCGCCAGAAAATCTTTCAGAACGCCGCCCTACCCCTCAACCCACAACCTGGGCACCTGCCGCATGAGTGAGAAAGCGGCCGATGGCGTGTGCAACGCATTCGGTCAAACCCACGACATTGACAACCTGTTCATCTCAGACGGTAGTCAGTTCACCACCGGAGGAGCTGAGAACCCAACGCTTACGATTGTCACCCTGGCCATTCGCCAGGCTGACTACATCGCCAAGCAAATGATGACCGGGCAGCTCTAGCCCTCGGAGGAAACCATGTGTCAGGTCTTTGCTCACACCGACCCCATCCTGTATGAGTCGCGCACGCACTCGGTCAGGATACGGGGCATGACAACCAATGTTCGCCTGGAAAATCTGTTTTGGCAGATTCTGGCTGAGATGGCGCAATCGGAGTCCATGACGACGAACCAGCTTCTGGCCAAGCTGCACGAAGAGGTGCATGAGTTCAGGGGGGATTTCAAAAACTTCGCGTCTTTTTTGCGTGTGACTTGTTTGCGCTATCAAATGCTCAGGGAGTCGGTTGGTGGCGCCGAACCCGTTGACAAGCTACGACCGGCTGAAAGTCAAGCAACGACACAAGCAGACGCCAAGCTTCATCACTGACGCGCTAGCAATAAAAAAGGCGTCATACACCCGCAACAGGTGTACGACGCCTTTTTTCGAGGCATCAACTGACTGCCCCGGGATCGCCTACTTCATGTACTTGTCCGGCACGTCGTAGCCAAGCGACTCCAGGAATTTAAACTGATCCTGCAAAATCGCTGCGTACTCGGGCGTGTCTTTGGTATACATCTCTGCGACAACCTGCATCCGCGCCTCTTCCAGCTTGCGCATATCGTCCTCAGACCAATAGATGATTTCGATGCCTTTGCCTTCCAGCTCTTTCAGCACGCGGCTCTCTTCAGCCTTGACCTTCATCCAGTACTTCATGCCCACTTCATGCAGAGCCGCCTCAACCACTTGCTGCAGGTCTTTGGGTAGTTTGTTCCAGGCATCCAGGTTGGACACCCAGTCGTAGGTGGCACCGCCTGAGTAACTTGGCATTACGACGTACTTGGTAACCTCATGCAGGCCAAAGCCGTAGTTCACGGTTAGCGTCGTCCACTCAGCCGCATCCACAACGCCACGCTGCAGGCCCTGGTAAACATCAGAGCCAGACATGGAGACCGGCGCTGCGCCCAGCAGCTTGAAGCTTTGCGATGCCACGCCGCCAGAGCGAATCTTCAGGCCTTTCATGTCGGCGACACCGCGCAACGGAATCTTGGACCAGATGTGCTCACCGGCAACCGGCGTCACGCCAAGGTGATGCAGATTGTGCGGCTTCAATGCATCGCGGTAGAGCTTGCTGCCACCAGCGTAGTACCACATTGCGGCCTGCAAACGGTCTGCGTTAACCGGCCATTCGTTGGCGCTTCTGAATTCCTTTGCTTTTGACGCATACAGTTGGGTGTAGCTATGCCATAGCTCGAACACACCTTTCGAAACTGCACCGCCCGCTTCCAGCTCGCCAGATAAAACACCGGAGCCGAAAACCTTGATCTCCATACGCCCGCCAGACAACTCGCCCACACGGTCGGCAAAAGCCTGCGCAAGATCCTTGTACTCAGAGGTGTTGGGCGCAGCGATCGTTTGCATTCGCCACTTGACCGTATCTGCCGCCGTCGCCACTCCGGCGGGAATCGCCAGGGCCACGGCAAGTGCCGTCGTCGCTGATAGCTTAAACATTGATTGATGCATGGTGAGTCTCCTTCATTTTTTAGTTAGAAAACATCAAAGCGTTGTGGTCACACTAAGGCAGCAACAAATTGGGCAGCCACAACACAATCGGTGGAAACAGAATGCAGAGAATGAGTCCCAGGGCCTGCAGCAGTACAAACGGCGGTACTGCCCGGTATAGATCGAGTGTCGAAATCGATGGCGGGGCGACCGACTTCAGTATAAACAGGTTGTACCCAAACGGCGGCGTCAGGTAGGCCATCTCGAGATTGACAATCACAAGCGCCGCATACCAAATGGGATTAAACCCAAGTGCCTCGATAATGGGTAGAAAGATCGGCACCGTCAAAAAGATAATGCCCACCGGGTCCATCACCATGCCAAGCAAAAAGATGATGACCATCATGGCGCTCAGCACAGCCCACTTGCTTAGCCCGGCCAGCTCGATCGCCTCGCGGATAAAACTGTCGCCATCTATGCCTGCATACACTGACACGAACAATAAAGAGCTAACCGCGATCCAAAGCACCATCGTGGAAGACTGCAGGGTCTGGTAGCAAGCGCCCTTAAACACATCCCAGGTTAAGCGCCGGTTGTTCAGCGCAATCAGAACGCTGCCAAGCGCCCCCACCGCGGCCGACTCGGTTGGGCTCGCAATACCGGCAAACAAAGAACCAAGAACCCCCACGACCAGAAACGCTGCCGGCAGTACCACTTTGAGACTAACGAACTTGTCTTTCCAGGTAATCTGGGCTCGCTCAGCCGCTGAAATCGGCGGGCCAAGACTGGGGTTGATGAAGCTGCGAATACCGACGTACACCACAAACAGCGTCATCAGCAGCAAGCCCGGCATAGCACCCGCGAGAAACATCTTGCCTACCGACAAGCTTGCCATGCTGCTGAAAATGATCGCGAGCAAGCTCGGCGGGATGAGCTGCCCGAGCGCGCCGCCCGAGAGTATCGTGCCAAGCGCAATATTCTTGTTGTAGCCGCGGTTGAGCATTGCGGGCAAAGCAATCGTGCCCATGGTCACCACCCCCACCGCACTCACACCGCTCATGGCCGCAATGAGCGCTGAGATCAGCACCGTGCCCATCGCCAGGCCGCCTGGCAACGGACCCATCCATTTGTACATCGCATCGTAGAAATCCTCGGCGATGCCTGACCTCGCGAGGATATTGGCCATGAATAGAAAAAACGGCACAGACACCAGCGTGTAGTTGAACAACATGCCGGCGACTTTGTCGCCCACGAGATACCAGGTGGCCGGCCCCCACAGGAAATAGCTCGTCACGAGCGATACCGTACCCAGGGCGAACGTGAGCGGCACGCCAAGAAACACCAGAAACAACAGCCCCAGAAAAATAACGCCCGTAGCTGTTTGAATGTCCATCTAGCTGCTAGCCCGAAAGGTTCGCCACTCCTTGTGGAGTATCGAGATCCCCTGAAGAATCATCAACAGGGCCGCCAGTGGAATGCAGCTGATCGACGGATAGATGTAGGGGCTCCAGACCGAAAAATGCTGCTCATTGATGACGATTGATTCGTAGGCTTTGAGTGACCCGTAGTACAGAACGGTACCGCTGTAGAAGAAAATAAAAATCAGGGCAAAGATCTTCATCGCTGCTTGGGCTTTCGGAGAGGCGTACATATACGCAATCTCAACGCGAATATGCCCATCTTCTTTCAGCGTATAACCAGCGCCGAGCAAAAACATGAAGCCAAACATGATCTGCACCGACTCAAGCGCCCAGATGGTCGGCGCATTGAAGAAGTATCGCAGCACAACTTCTAACACCATGACGGCAATCATCGGCACAATCAGGAACGAGACGCTTTTCCCAATGACATCATTGAGTTTGTCGATTCCCTGAGAGAGCGCTGCGAGTTTGGTCACGTTGGGGTTTGAATCCGTTCAGGTGTGGCAGTGAATCATTGCGGCAGGCCCGAGTGACCTTTGACACTGATGCGGTACATCCGCCGTGTGTTCGACGCATTGCTTGCCACATCCATGACGGCTGCCGCATGCATGGTGGCCAACGTATCCCAGATAAACACCTCATCAACCGTATATCGATGAGCCACAACAAACTGTGGCTGGGTGCAATGCGTTTTCAGTTCGTTGAGCAGCTCAAGGGCTTCGTTGTCAGGAATACCGACAATGCCGCGGGCACTGGCCGCCACCGCATACAGGCACGCTTCCCCACTCACGGGATGCCGGTGAACCAGGGCGTGAGTGACTTCCGGCACTTTATCGGCTTGATCGCCTTGCAGCTTGCCGGCGGCGAATTCTTTGTCCTGATCACGATTGCCATAGCGATGGCGAACGACGAGTGAAGCACAGCGTTGCTTCATGGCATCCGGCAGTGCCTGATAGGCAGCGACCATGTCGCAGATCAGGGTTTCGCCGCCCTGCTCCGGCACCTCGCGCGCGTACAACATGGTCGCGCTGGCGGGCAACGACTCATAAGAATTGTCGGTATGCCAGAAGGCCGCACCGTTGTGCCCGTTGGGCTTGCTATCGTCCTCGACAATATTGGTGAGTTCCAGAATCTCCGGATGCCCGGGCAAGCGCAGATGCTCCAGCACATGCGGATGTGGGTTACCGAAGATCTTTCCGAACCGAACAAAGTCTTCCGGGGCCAACTGTTGCCCGGGGATACTGAGGGCTCGATATTTTGGAAGCGCTTTCTGTAGCGCAAGTCGGTCCGCGTCGGCTAGTGGTTTTGACAGGTCGAGACCACTGACGCGTCCACCGAGTGGGCTGTCCGGAATAGGGTCGAAACCGATTGCCATGAATGTCTCCAAAATTGACGGCAACTGCACTGCTGCGAAATCTCACCTCGTTCCGCTATGATGCCCCAAGTAAAGAACATCACGATTTCGTTTAACAGCACTAGCGGCAAGTCGTGACCAACAGAGGATGGAGACAATGCGGGCAAACACCGTTAAGAGCAGGCTGGCGCAGGGCGAAACACTTTTTGGCACGATGATTTTTGAGTTTCTTTCGCCCGGATTACCCAGGATTCTGGCCAATGCAGGCTCAGACTTTGTGTTCTACGACATGGAGCACAGCGGGTTTACGGTTTCAGATATGAAATCGCAATTTGCGCTCTGTGCAGGCGCGGGCATCGCACCATTCGTTCGCCCACCGGGGAAGGCTTATCAGTTTACGGCGCGCCTGCTTGATGTTGGCGCGTTCGGGATGCTGTACCAGATGGTTGAAAGCGCAGAAGAGGCACGCGAGCTTGTACGCTGGTCGCGCTACCCGCCTAGCGGAGACCGTGGCGCCATTTTTGGTGGCGCCCATGATGACTACACGTATGGATCAATGGCTGACAAGATTGAAGCGGCCCACGAACGAACCATGATTACAGTCCTCATTGAAACCAAAGCTGGCCTTGAGAACATTGATGAAATCCTGGCAGTAGATGGCGTTGATGCCGCGCACCTCGGTCACGCAGACCTGTCACTCTCACTTGGTCTCGCCGGGCAATTTGATCATCCCGATATGCAACGCGGCATGGATAGAATTGCAGAGACCTGCGCCAAATACGGTAAAACTGCAGCAACGCTCGCGCCCAATCTCGAATGGGGTGAAGACTTCATCAAGCGCGGTTACCGCATGATCTCCTACAGCTACGACATGGGCTTAATGATGGATGGCCTCAGTGCTGGCATCAACGGGTTGAAAGCAAAACTTTGAACAAGACGGAGTTGTGATGAAACTCTCTAGCGAGCAGATTAGTGAGTATCGTGAGAAGGGCTGGATCGTGCTGCCCTCTTTGCTGGACGAAACTGAGATCAGCGTGTTGCACTCGGCAGTGGAGAAAGTGTCAACGGTTGATGGGCCAGAGGTAGCACGCGAGCCTGACGGCGCGCCTCATGTGGTCTATGGCATGCACCTGCTCGATGAACGACTAGGCATCCTCCCACGGCACCCGGCAATGCTGTCTGCCGCCGAGCAGTTGCTGGGCTCAAAAGTCTTTGTTCATCAAAGCCGCGTTAACGTTAAGCAAATAGACGGCTCCATTGTGAAGTGGCACCAGGACTTTGGCACCTATCACCGTGTTGATGGCTTACCCAAGCCAAGCGGCATCATGATCGGCATCTTTCTGGATGACATCAATGCCTGCAATGCGCCGGTGCTGGGCATTCCCGGGTCGCACAAACACGGCATTGTCTCCAAGGCCTTTTTAGACCCCAGTTCGGAAGACTTTGAGACGGTCTCGAAGTACCGCTATGACATTCCGCGCGAAAAGATTGCGTCCCTAGTAGAGGAACACGGCATCGAGCCGATCATGGGGCCTGCGGGATCAGTCTTACTCATGGACATGACCGTTGTGCATGGTTCAACCGTCAATATCACACCACTGCGTAGAGTCATTCTGTACTTGAATGTCAGCACGGTCGATAACCGCGGCGAAACCTATGAGCGGCCGGAGTATTACGCCGCCCGCGATTTCTCGCCGCTCGAAGCAGCCGATGCCAATTGTCTGAGAGCGTTTAGCGCTTAGGTAGGAATCGGGGAGCTTCGCACACTCAGTTTGTCACTGGATTGCCATTTACCTGCACCACATTCGCAACACTGATTGTTTAATCTGGCATCCGTGCAAACT
Source organism: Burkholderiaceae bacterium (assembly GCA_045106815.1). Classification (GTDB taxonomy): domain Bacteria; phylum Pseudomonadota; class Gammaproteobacteria; order Burkholderiales; family Burkholderiaceae_E; genus JAUIAI01. The sequence continues at coordinate 19,837 of JBGCFG010000060.1, forward strand.
GAGCGGCGCAATTAATGATTGAAGGTATCAGCCATATCACGCTGATCGTGTCGGATCTTGACCGGACTGAATTCTTTCTGTTGAGCATCTTCAATGCTGACAAGGTATATGACAGCGGCGACGAGACATTTTCTGTCTCGCCTGAACGCTTCTTTCTGATTGGCGGCCAGTGGATTGCGACCATGCAGGGCGACCCACTACCCACTCAAACCTACAACCATATTGCGTTCAAAATTCCTGATGCTGACTATGGCGACTATGCAGCCAGGCTCAGGGCACTCAATGTCAATTGCCGCGAAGGGCGAGCCCGGGTAGAGGGTGAAGGCCGCTCTCTTTACTTCTACGACCACGACAATCACCTCTTTGAACTCCATACCGGCACTCTCGCCCAGCGGCTCGAGCGGTACCGCCACGCGAAGTAGCAGATATGGCGTCTGGGCAAGCTGTGGGAAACTACTTCCCTAACCTCGCTCATGGAGAGCAGCATGAAGGGCCAGCATTTCGTCGTTACGGGGGGCACCACCGGCATAGGAGCAGAAATCTGCTCGCAACTGCGTGCGCAAGGTGCACGCATTACCGTGATGGACCTGCACAAGCCTGCCACGGCACCTGACCAATACATCGCGGTCGATCTCAACGACATTGCTTCGATCAATGGAGCCGTTGGCGGTATTGATGGACCCGTTCATGGCTTGTTCAATGTGGCTGGCCTACCACCACGCCCTGGCATACGCGAAAAAGTATTGCGCGTTAATTTTTTTGCGCTACGACGAGTCACGCTCGCCTTGCTGCCGCTGCTTGCAGAGGGTAGCTCTATCGTCAACCTATCCTCCCGCGCTGGTGCCGCCTGGCACGAAAACATCGACCAGGTTAAAGCGTTGATGGCATTGGCTGGTGATGCCGACATTGAGGCCTTCTGTCAGGCGCACAATGTCGATGACACGCGCGCTTATCACTTGTCCAAAGAAGCCGTCACAGTCTGGACAATGCAACAGACCGAGGGCCTCATTTCGAAGGGCTTGCGCATGAATTCGGTGAGTCCGGCCGCCGTCACCACTGGCATTCTGGACGACTTCAAGCAAGCCTTCGGTGAGCGTGTCGACAAAATGATGAACCGCACCGGGCGAGCGGCTCATGCCAGTGAGGTCGCATCAGCGGCCATTTTTCTAGCGACGCCGGCGAGCAACTGGATGCGCGGAATTGACCTTGGCGTCGATGGCGGCATGATGGCCATGACCATCAGTGACGCGCTGGGCTTGAACGACCGATGAGGCTGCAGTAAAACGCCTGCCCTATGACTGGGTCAGGTCCTCCGCAATCATGAGGGCGTTTTTGTCTGGGTCGAAGAAGGTCGCGAGTTTGACCATGCCTTCGTAGTGAATCACGTCGCCATCAAATTGAATGCCTGCCGCTTTTAGCGCGGCGTGAGCATCATCAACACTTGCAACACCAAAGACCGGTACGCAGTTGCCGGGGCTTGGGCTATCGCTTTCGCCAAGGCCGAGCGTGACCCCAGCGGTGTTGGTGTGTAACTCCGTCCAGCCCATTTCATCCGAAGCGAACGCGGTTTGAAAGCCCAGGTGCTGCTCATACCATTGCGCGCTGGCTTGCCGATCAGTCACTGTTAGCGCAAGCGTAATTGTCTGGTTAAGCTCAATGGTGGGCCTGTCTTTTGATGTCATCTTCTGCTCTCTGTCCATTTTATGTATAAACTACATTAAATGTACATTGATGGCCTTGTCAAGATCTGCGAGAAAGCCTGGGCAATCACCATACTCGCGCAAATAGCTACCGGCGTACCGGTACGGGTCTCAGTGCTGGCCGCCGCGGCTGGCACCACGCGCTCGGCCATTCGGCCCAGCATTGCGCACCTGCACGAGCTCGGCCTGTTAGTCGAAAACGCTGGTCACGGCCATCCGTTGCGTCCTGAGTCCGTGTTGACGCCTGCGGGTGAGCGCTGGGCTGAACTGGCCCTTCAGCTACGGCGTGAACTCAATAACGATGAAGAAAGACGGCTGATCAGGTTTAACTGGACTCTGCCAACGCTGCGTGTGGCCCATGAGCCTGTTCGGTTCTCAGCTTTGCGACAGACGCTGCCACCTATCGGCGATAGTGCGTTGTCCACCACCTTGCAAAGGCTGGAGACAACGGGTTGGATCGAGCGGCAAATTGACCTGGCAATTCGACCGCCGCGCGTGGCATACATCACCGTGAATCGCGGCCGAGAGATTGGCAATTTGTTAACCGATTCTGTGTCGCTTTAACAGCCCTTTTTTCTTAAAGCTGCGCGCGTAAATCAAACAGCTCGGGTACTAGCGTTGAGTGGCGGGATCTAGCCACCTAGCTGCTTCCAGTACGCATCTTTCGTCGCCAATGCCCCGTCTTCGATTTTGTAGACATCGAGCCCTTCAAGTTCAACAGCCTTGCCGTCTGCCCCCGTCACGGTCACGTTGTAGCGTTGGACGATGGTGTCGCCAAACACCTCGATGCGTGAATTGGCGAACTTCGGGCCGCCCGCCTGCTTAGCGCGCGCCACCATGACTTCAATGGCGGCGTTTCGGCCCTTGTATCGCACCCCGGTGGGTAAACACCACTCGAAGTTCTCGGTCAGACAGCTAGTAAGCCCCGGCCCATCGCCCGCAACAAAGGCGGTGGCGAATCGTTTGAACAATTCGCGAACCTGTTGATCGGACGCGCTGGATTTTGTGCTCATTGTGTCTCCTGTCGGGTGAACTTTATGGGCAAATCGTGCACGGCGCGGGCAAGAATGTCCAATCGGGGTACGCCGAGCGCCGCACGATGCCATGGAAACACAGTCTTTTGCCGCCTGACGGGTGCCACCCCCCACATATCCCCTCTGGGTAGGCCCTTACGCGGGCCTCGCCGAAACTGCTTGTATCTGGTCGTGCGCCCAGAGGCTTTGTGCATCGGCGCAGCGACAGTTAGAACACTCACGTACCAGCCAACAGAAAGCAGTCACTCGCAGGCAATTCCATTGATTGAGCACTTCAAACGCCTCACCACAACACCGGTTCTAAACCGAGTATTGGTGGTGTGTCTGTGCCTGCCGCTGGTGATTTATCTGATTACATTCGCTGCAGTGCGCCCAAATGAAAGAGCAGCCCTCACGCCGCCCCTACAGGCCGCGCTGTTTCATGCGGCGGCGGCTGAGCAATTGAATGAAAGACTTCGTGCAGATCTACTTGCGGGTGTGCTCGCGTTCATTACGCAAGACCAACCCGGTCAGAAGCAAAGTCATCAGAATCTGCTCGACAACGGCCAATTGGCTCAATCTCGGCTCGAAGCGATCAATGCATCATTGGCAGACACCCAGTATGCTGGCATCGCGACGAAAGCCCGCGACAATCTTGCCCAAAGCACACGCGAGGCTGCCGAGCTCATTGACCCAGCCAATACACTTAGAAAGTTTATTCAGGTTGACCGACAAGCGCAGACGTGGGACGAGAGTCAACGCGCGCTGGCCACACTGGGTAAGAAGCTGACCCAGGCGCTGCGTCGTCAGCAGCCCATTGACACCGGCTCAATCATTGACCAGCGGCTAGCATTGTCCTTACTCATGGGCTTAATCATCGTTGGGGCTGTGAGCCTGAGAACGGTGACTCGTCGTCACATCGGCATTCTGGCAACCTCCAATAAACGCCTTAAACAAGCGCTGAAACGCCTCCAAGACATGCCCGGCGACAGCGACCGCCCCGCCGCCTTTTGCGTCGATGCCGCTCGCCAGGCCATCACTGAATTTCAGCGCTGTGCGAGTTCAACCGCGATTGCCGCCAAAACCATGCACGAGCTTGGCCATCATGCTCGCCATGTGGCTCGCGACGGCACCGATCGACTGGAAGAACTGGCTGGCAGTATTGTCAAACTCGATAGCAACGCCGACAAGGTAAACCGCTCGCTCACGGAGATTGAGCAAATCGCGTTTCGGACCAATGTGCTGGCTCTGAATGCCCAGGTAGAGTCGGCACGCGCTGGTGAGCAAGGTCGCGGGTTTGCGCTCCTGTCTGACGAAGTGCGTAAGTTGGCACTGCGCGGCAATGAAATTGCAAGCAGGATGAGGGGCCACCTCGCAGAAACAAGCGCGCGAGTTGATTCAGGCTCGGAAATCGCCGGCAGCGTGGCGCAAACGATGCGCGAACTCAACGACACTGTAGCTGTCCTGGGTACCCGGCTCGATGACGTTCACCGTTCAACTCATGATCAGGAAGTCAAAGTCAATCATGTCGCGGCGGCTGTTAGCGGGCTAAACGAAATTGTGCGGCAGCAAGCAGTCTGGCGAACCGAGCGAGAAGCGCTGATCCATCTCTTAAGCGAAGCGGGCAAAGGCCTTGAGGAGCAAGACCTCTTCGAGATTCAGGCGCCCGTCACAAACTGGCAAGCGGCCACTACCGGGTTAGCGCCAACAGCGCCGCTCGACACCTCTGAGTTTGCTGACACCTCAAGCTCACCAGAATTGGCAGCGTCAGACACTATCGTTGGAGCGGGGCCTGGACAGGCCCCGAGGCAGCGGAAAAGTCATCTGTTCGAGGACACCGTCAAGGGGCCTGACGGCTTTGACACCCAACCCTTTGAGCCGGTCGACAAGTTCGGTAACCAGCAGTTCAGGCGCTGACGCACCGGCCGTCACGCCAATGCGCTTTCGCCCTTCGAGCCATTGAGGGTCGAGTTCATCGGCACTGCCAATCATGCGGGCTTCACAGCCTAGTTTTTCTGCCACCTCTCGCAAACGCGTTGAGTTTGAACTGGTCGGCGAACCGATCACCAATACCAAATCACATTGCGGCGCCATAAACTTCACAGCGTCCTGTCGGTTTTGAGTGGCGTAACAAATGTCTTGCTTCTTAGGTTCTGCAATCGAGGGAAAGCGCGCTTTGAGCGCATCAATTACCCCGCGGCAGTCATCAACAGACAGGGTTGTCTGTGTGACATAGGCAATTCGCTCGGGGCTCTTGACTTCGAGACGGGCGACATCGGCCGCATCTTCCACCAGGTAAATCCCTTCATCCGCCTGACCCATCGTACCCGCCACTTCAGGGTGGCCTGCGTGCCCGATCATGACCACCTCACGCTCCTCACGACGCATCTTGGCGACTTCCACATGCACTTTTGTCACCAAGGGACAGGTGGCATCAAACACGCGCACATCACGGCCCGCCGCTTCGTCGCGCACCGCTTTCGAGACACCGTGTGCCGAGAAGATGACCGTTGCGCCATCAGGCACTTCGCTCATTTCTTCAACAAAGATGGCGCCTTTTTTGCGCAGGCCATGCACAACGAAGTCGTTGTGCACAATTTCATGTCGCACATAGATGGGCGCACCAAACTGCTCAATAGCGCGTTCAACAATATCAATGGCTCGGTCAACACCGGCGCAAAAACCGCGCGGTTGGGCCAGTAAAGCTTCCATGCTTAGATTCCTTGGTGTTAAAGCACACCCACAATTTCAACTTCAAATACGATGTCTTGTCCGGCCAGAGGATGATTGAGGTCAACCACCACACGCTCATCGTCAATCGTCTTGATAACGCCTGCGACACGCTCACCCCCCTGCCCGGTAAGTTCAACCACATCGCCCGGCGAATAGTCACCGTCTGATTCGGTATCGACGTGAGAGTCGAACAGTTTCCGGCTAAGCGATTGCACAAGCTCAGGCTGGCGTTGCCCATATGCCTGGGCACCGTCCAGATCAAACCGGCGAGCCTCTCCTTCAGTCAGCCCCAGTAAGGTCTGCTCAAGCGGCGCCGCCAGCTGCCCGCCCCCCATCTGAATAGTCGCGGGGCGTGAGCCAAAGGTACTAATGACTTCTGAGGGCGGCTCGCGCAAACTGACGCGGTAATGCAGAGTCAGGTGCGATTGGCTATTTACGGTAGGTGTCGCGTCTTCCATCCACTAATGGTAAGGGATGAATGCCCGGAATATCTGATTGGCCCGCGACACAAAGGCCTCGTGAACGCCTACTGAATGAAGGGGCATCTGCTTTGTCAGACGCTGAGTTGCTAGCCGTATGCCTACGCACCGGCACGGCCGGCAAAAGTGCGCTCGACCTTGCCCACGATCTGCTCATTCGCTTTGATGGGGTACACGGGCTGACCCGCGCCAGCCTGCAATCGGCCTGCAGCGCCCACGGACTCGGCCCGGCCAAATGGGCAATGCTGCAAGCCTCGACTGAACTTGTCCGGCGCAGCCTCAAGGGAGAGATCAGCAAGGGCGATGCTCTCAGTTCTCCGCGTGCGGTGCGCGATTACCTAACGCTTTGGCTACGCGACCGGCCGTCTGAATCGTTTGTTGCGTTGTTTCTGGACAATCAAAACCGGCTGTTATCGGCTGAGGAACTCTTTCGAGGCACGCTGTCCCAAACGGCTGTTTATCCTCGGGAAATCGTACGCCGTGCCATTGAACTCAACGCCGGCGCGGTGATTTTTGCCCATAACCACCCTTCAGGCTTGGCCGAGCCCAGCCACGCTGACCGCCTCCTGACCGATGCACTCAAGACCGCTCTTTCACATCTTGAAATACGAGTGCTTGATCACCTGATTATTGCCGGTAACAAGACGATGTCTTTTGCGGAGCACGGCCTACTTTGACAGCCTGCACTGTCGGTTGACTGTCCCCCGGCACAGAATTGCCCTCTAGGCCCCAAACCCGCTATAATCGTGGGTTACCGATTGAACAGCCTAATTGAATTGCGACCCGCGTTGAACGTGCTGTCGCGTACATACCTAGTAGAGAGAATCAAATGTCACGCGTTTGCGAGATCACCGGCAAAGGGCCCATGACGGGCAACAATGTGTCGCACGCCAATAACAAGAACAAGCGGCGTTTTCTGCCCAACCTGCATAGCCGCCGGTTCTGGATCGAAAGCGAGAATCGCTGGATCCGTTTGCGTGTCTCTAACGCCGCCCTGCGCCTGATTGATAAAAAAGGCATTGAGGTGGTCCTGGCTGAGAAGGCCGCTCGCGAAGCAGCGTAAGTGCTCGCGTCTCAAACCACCGACTCTGCCCCTCGTTTTACTTACCCACTGGAGGTCTAAGCCATGCGGGAAAAAATCAAACTCGAATCCACTGCCGGCACTGGTCATTTCTACACCACGACCAAGAACAAGCGCACGATGCCCGAGAAAATGGAGATCAAGAAATATGATCCCGTTGCTCGTAAGCATGTCGCCTACAAAGAAGCTAAGATCAAGTAAGCCTTCTTTCAGGCGATAAAAAAGGGCTCCATTTGGAGCCCTTTTTTGTTTCTGTCGCGAGCGACTATACGGGTTGGAATCGCTTCATACGCTGAGACAACTCTTCCAACGCTCGAATGCCACTCGTTTCAGCGCGCTCACACCATTGCTGCAGGCGTTTAACGAGTTGCTCACCCGAGTGATTGGAGCGGTCCCAAATGCTGGCCAACTCGGCCCGCATTTGAACCAACAGCTTCATCCGCTCGCTCTCTTCACAAAGCGCAGACGCTGTCTTTTGCTGCTCTCCTGTCCACTTGGAAGAATCAAGATGCATCCAGTCACGGGCTGATTCAAACAGATGGAAGTTCGGGCTGCTGGCTTCCTTCAGGCGCGATGCCTCTTCCCGGCAAGCCTTCTTAATTGCGCGTCCGTACTGCGCCATAACTTCATAACGCAGCGCAATTACGGCCTGTAGAGTTTCAGCATCAGGCTGGGTTTTCGCCAGTTTCTCGGCCGCCAGCTTGGGCTTGGGCGCCACTTTACGAATCGTTGCCAAGCCAAGCATGGAGAGAATTCGGATGTACATCCAGCCGATATCGAACTCGTACCACTTGGACGAGAGCTTGGCCGACGTCGGATATGAATGGTGGTTGTTGTGCAACTCCTCACCGCCGATGATGATGCCCCACGGCGAAACATTGGTGCTTGCATCAACAATGTCGAAGTTACGATAGCCCATCGCGTGGCCCAGGCCATTGATGATGCCAGCCGCCGTGATGGGAATCCAGATCATCTGCACACCCCAGATGGCGACACCAGCGACACCGAACAGCGCAATGTCAATGATCATCATCAACGTCACGCCCATCACTGAGTGCTTGGTGTAAACGTTATTCTCCATCCAGTCATTGGGGCAACCGTGGCCGTACTTGGCTTGAGTCTCAGCAACCTTCGACTCTGCTCTGTAGAGCTCAGACCCTTCTAGTAGGACTTTTTTCAGGCCAAAAACCTTGGGACTGTGCGGATCGCCCTCGCGCTCGCACTTGGCGTGATGTTTGCGGTGGATAGAAACCCACTCTTTCGTCACCATGCCAGTCGTTAGCCAAAGCCAGCAGCGGAAAAAGTGGCTCGGAATAGGATGAAGGTCCAGGCCCCGATGCGCCATACAACGATGCAAATAGATCGTGACAGCAGCAATCGTGATGTGAGTCAGCACCAGCGCAGCAATGATGAGTTGCCACCAGTTAAGTCCAAGCAGGCCCTGATCCAGGAAGTGCAGGATCGCGTCAATCAAAATTGTTACTCCTGTAAGTAATCACGATATTTTACCGGCTTAGTCTGACCTACCGGCTGATTTAATGTCTGTACCGATCAGCGGCACGCCGCTGATGGCAAATTCGGTGTAGGTCACGCCTATTACATGTGGTGAACACCCCAACAAATGGCCGAATCGGTTTTGTTGGTCGTCATTCGTCAAAATGTTCCGCTGGGTCGATTATCCGGCCTTGATATCAGGCCGAGTTGACTCCGATCAAGCTATCCGATTGAAATTTCAACACAAACTTGTCAACTAGGAAAGAGTTCGTTGCCAGCTGGCCAGAAAAAATCCGTCTGAATCATGTAGATGAGGCCAAAGACGAATAAATCCATCATGTGTGGCGCCGGCCACAACGCCAGCAGGGTCAGCGGCGGTCGATTCCTTGCCGGATCCACCCGTTTGAGAGCCTTTATCAACACTTTTGCTCGTCGCTTTCGCGTCCACGACTCCTGTGTCGATTTGTAACGCCGACCTTTCGAGACCGGCGCTTTTAAAGGCCTCACCTTGCTCAAAGGCCAGCGCCAACTGCTCGTTTTCAGATGCAAGAAGGCTGCAGGTGATGTAGACAAGCCGGCCACCTGGTTTGAGCAGCTTGGACGCTGAATCCAGTATCGATCTCTGCAACAGATTTAGGCGGGGTAGATCAGATGCCTGTTGGCGCCACTTCAAGTCTGGATTGCGGCGCAGCGTGCCGGAACCGCTGCACGGGGCATCGACCAGCACCAAGTCTGCCCTGCCCCAAATGCGCCGAAGCTTCTTGTCGTGCTCAGACTCGATATGCATCGGTTGAACATTCGTCACCCCCGACCGGGCGAGCCTTGGCTTAAGACGCGAAAGTCGCGCGAGCGATGTATCGCAGGCATAGATCTGACCACTATTGCGCATCATGGCGGCCATCGCGAGCGCTTTGCCACCGGCGCCAGCGCAAAAATCGACAACTGTCTGCCCTCGCCGGGCGCCCGCCTTATGTGCCACCCACTGGCTACCGGCATCCTGCACCTCAAACATGCCATCGGTGAAAGCCTGCAGGCGCTCAAATGCCGGATGACCCGAGACTCGCAAACCGAAGCCGGTTGCTGCCAGCGTTTCGTCGTGCAATGGTGCCGCCTCGACGCTCTCCTCTGCCAGCCTGGTTTGCAAAGCGGCAGGATCTGTTTTGAGCAAATTTGCGCGGATATCCAACTGTGCCGGCTTAAGTAGCAATTGAGCAAGCGCGTCAAAGCCACCTGGTATTTCCTGCGCCTGCAACGAGCTCATGAGCCAATCCGGCAAGCTGTAGCGAACGGCCGGCGGGAGGGTGGATCGATCAATTCGGCTAATTTGCTCCAACCAACGCTGTTCAGCAGGCTCAGCTCGCATCAGTCGCGCGCCGTGTCTGCTATCGCTAATCGAAGCCTGTGCATCGTCCGCAATCAAGGCAATACGTCGAGGTAGGGAACCTGCGCCCGACTCAGCCAGGTGGGCATAAAGGCGGCGCTGACGCAGCGCGTCGAATACCCGGTCAGCAATCATCGAGCGATCTCGTCGCCCCAAATTCTTGTTGCTACGGAAGAACTCACTGAGTGCTCTGTCGGCCGGCTTCTCAAAGCTCAACACAGACGCCATTGCCCGCTCGAGTGCACTTTCCAAGCTAATCGGGGCGTCTGGTTTTCTGGCCTTGCGCGCATTCCGTCTCCCCGAATGCGACTTGGGGCCGCTGCCGGCCCGCTTGCCGCCACCACTTGAAGAACGATTCATAACAGCGCCTTAGGAGATTGAGGAAAACGAAAGAACCGACGATCGCCCAAATGCATGGGTTACGGGTCGATCCATTGAGGACTAGGTGGGGAGTTGAACCGCCTGAACGTCCGTTTGCCGGAGCATGGTTTTGTGCCCCTGGTGCAGCACGTTGCCATTGACGAGCCACTTCACTGCGGCGGGATATAGACGATGTTCGGCTTGCTGCACTTTTGCCATCAGGCTTTCCGGTGTGTCGGCATCGTCAACAATCACGACCGCCTGAGCGATGATGGGACCGGCATCGAGCTCGTCAATCACAAAGTGCACCGTCGCCCCGTGCACTTTGACACCCGCTTCCAACGCGCGGCGGTGGGTTTCGAGTCCGGTGAATGCTGGCAATAAAGAGGGATGAACATTGATAAGTCTGCGGTCGAAGTGAGCCACAAAACCGGGAGTCAGGATTCTCATGAAGCCGGCAAGGACCACTACATCAGGTGAATAGGTGTCTATTCGAGCGCGTAATGCCTCATCAAACGCCTCACGGGACTCAAACGGCCGATGATCGATCACAGCAGTCTCAATCCCGAGATCTGCAGCTGCCTGGAGCCCCGGGGCGTCAGCCCGATTACTGATCACGCAGGCAATTCTGGCCGGCCACTTCTCTTGCTGGCAGCGCCGAACAATCTCCAGCATGTTGGAGCCTCGGCCGGAAATCAGTATCACAATGGATTTCACCGCATTCATGCGGCGCGAGTGTAGCACCGCACGCAGCCCTGTCGCCGGCGAAAATCGCGCCAGCCCTTATACTCAAGGGCTTTTTACCGCGAGCCAAACTGACCTGCCCCATGGAGGTATTCCGTACCCTGCCGCCCCTTGCTGACCGTCGCCCCTGTGTGCTGACGATTGGTAATTTTGACGGCGTGCATTTGGGCCACCAGGCAATGCTGAAACAACTCGTCGAGCTCGCGCGCATCGCCGAGACATCTAGCCCGGGTAGTGAAGCCAAGCTGGCTCGCTGTGTCTTGACTTTCGAGCCCCACCCACGAGACTACTTTGCTGCCCTTGCCGGCCATGATCCGATCGTGCGCATCAGCACCGAGCGTGACAAGCTCGAAGCGCTCGCAGCGAGCGGCGTTGACCGGGTTTGTATTGCAGCATTCAACGAAACCATGGCCCGTATGTCGGCGCAGGACTTTGTTCGGGAGATCATCGTTGAGGGCCTGATGGCTAAAACGCTGATGGTTGGCGACGACTTTCGCTTTGGTGCTCAGCGTCAGGGCGACTTCACCATGCTGACCGAACTTGCCCAAACTTACGGATACGATTTACACCGCACACCGACCGTCACTATCGACGAACAGCGGGTTTCCAGCTCTCGTGTCAGAGCAGCACTCACGGCGGGCGACTTCGATCAAATTGACAAGCTCTTGGGCCGCCGCTATGCAATCAGTGGACACGTCATTCATGGCCGTCAACTGGGGCGTAAGCTTGGCTTTCCGACACTGAACCTGCGCCTACCGTTCCCGCAACCCGCCCTGGCAGGCATCTTTGTCGTGCGGGTTTTTGGTCTGGAGCAAGACTCGACTGGCGAGGGCCTGCCCGCCGTTGCCAGTTTGGGAACGCGTCCGGCGGTAGAACACAACGGAAAATACCTGCTTGAAGTGCATCTGCTGGACTTTTCTGGCGATTGCTATGGCAAGCTGATAAAAGTTGAGTTTCTCAGCAAGATTCGCGACGAAGCTCACTACGACACACTCGAAAAACTGACTCAACAAATCGCCCTCGATACTGCCCAGGCCAGAGCCTGGTTTGAAGCCTCATAGGATAAGCATGCCCAAGGCACCGGACACCTCGTCATCCAAACCGTCAAAAGACAAGAAAAACGTCTATCGCGACACGCTCAATTTGGCCGATACGCCCTTCCCAATGCGCGGCAACCTCGCCAAGCGGGAACCGCAATGGGTTGAGCGTTGGCAGGCGGACGGCATTTACGAAAAGATTCGCCACGCTTCGAAAGGCAGGCCTGTCTGGGTGCTGCATGATGGGCCACCGTATGCGAATGGCGCAATTCACACTGGTCACGCAGTCAACAAGATTCTCAAAGACACCATCGTCAAGAGTCGAAACATGGCCGGCTTTGACGCGCGCTATGTGCCCGGTTGGGATTGCCACGGCATGCCGATCGAGATTCAAATTGAGAAAAAGTACGGTCGCGGCTTACCTGCCGATGAGGTGCAAAGCAAATCTCGCGCCTATGCCACCGAACAAATTGCAAGCCAGAAAAAAGATTTCATCCGCCTGGGCGTTCTGGGTGAGTGGGAAAACCCCTACCTCACGATGAATCCGCGTAACGAGGCGGACGAGTTGCGTACGCTTGGCAAGTTACTGGAGAAAGGGTTTGTCTACCGCGGGCTCAAGCCCGTTAACTGGTGTTTTGATTGCGGCAGCGCGCTGGCCGAGGCCGAGGTTGAATATGCCGACAAGCACGATGTTGCGATTGACGTGGGCTTTCCCTTCATTGAGAGCGAACTACCGAAGCTCGCCAAAGCTTTTGGCCTGGCTGAACTCCCCGTCACGGCCGGCTACTGCATTATCTGGACAACCACCCCGTGGACAATCCCGGCAAACCAGGCGCTCAACGTTCATCCTGAACTTGACTATGCATTAGTCAAGACGCAGTGGAACGGTCAGGACACCCTCTTGCTGGTGGCTGCTGAACGGATTGAGCATTGCCTCAAGACCTATGAACTCTCTGGCGATGTTGTTGCCACCTGTCCGGGCGAAGCCCTGGAAGGCATCGCGTTTAACCATCCGTTTGAACCGCGCCAATCACCCATTTATCTTGGCGACTACGTGACGATTGAAACCGGTACAGGTGTGGTTCACAGCTCACCCGCCTATGGTGTTGACGACTTTTTGTCGTGCAAGGCGGCGGGCATGAGTGACAACGACATTCTTCAGCCGGTGCTCGGTGACGGCAAATACGCGGATTCACTGGCGCACTTTGGTGGGCTGAACATTTGGAAAGCCAACCCGAAGATTGTCGAGAAGTTGCGTGAAAGCGGCGCGCTCTTTCATGATGAAAAGTACACGCATAGTTATATGCATTGCTGGCGCCACAAGACACCCATCATCTATCGCGCTTCTTCGCAATGGTTTGCCGGTATGGACATCAAGCCCAACGATGGCAGCGCAACCTTGCGTGAGACGGCTCTAAAAGGCATTGAAGCCACCGCGTTTTATCCGGGCTGGGGTAAGGCCCGACTGCACGCCATGATTGCCAACCGGCCCGACTGGACCTTGTCACGGCAGCGCCAGTGGGGTACGCCCATGGCGTTCATCGTTCACCGCGAAAGCGGTGAGTTGCACCAGCGTAACCTTGAAATTTTGGAGGTGGTTGCCAAACACATCGAGAAAGATGGCATTGAGGCGTGGCAACGCCTCTCAGTGCCAGACTTGCTGGGTGCTATCGGGGAAACCGACGACGGTCAGTGGGAAAAAAATCGAGACACCTTGGATGTTTGGTTCGATTCAGGGTCCACCCATCAGACCGTCTTGCGAGGCTCGCACGCTGAACAGTCTGCGTTTCCGGCAGATATGTACCTGGAAGGCAGCGATCAACACCGTGGTTGGTTCCACTCATCTTTGCTGACGTCATCTATGCTTAACGGGCACCCGCCGTACAAAGCATTGCTGACCCACGGTTTCGTGGTGGATGGCCAGGGCCGCAAGATGTCTAAATCGATGGGCAATGGCATCGACCCACAAGACATCACCGGTAAGCTTGGCGCGGAAATTCTGCGCCTTTGGGTTGCGAGCTCTGATTATTCTGGCGAGCTGAAGTTATCGGAAGAAATCCTCAAACGGGTTACCGAGGCGTATCGCCGTATCCGCAATACCCTGCGCTTTATGCTGGCTAACACCAGCGACTTCGATCCTGCAAAAGATGCCGTTGCGCCGGCCGATATGCTGGAGATTGATCGCTATGCACTGGTCATGACTGAGCGCTGGCAGAAACAAATCGAGCAGGAATTTGAGCGCTTTGAGTTTCACCCCGTGGTCGCGAGACTGCAAACATTTTGCTCCGAAGAGCTGGGTGCGTTTTACCTCGATATTCTGAAGGACCGTCTTTACACCACGGCAGCTAACAGCCATGCCCGGCGCTCCGCGCAAACCGCGCTGCACATCATGACGCGCGCCATGCTGCGAATCATGGCGCCGATGCTGTCTTTCACCGCTGAGGAGGCATGGCCCCTGGTTGAACCGGATCTTGCCCGTGAAACCGGGACGATTTTCTCGCAAACCTATTTGACCTTCCCTAAGGTGGAGGGTGCTGAGGAACTGGCCAACCGCTGGGCCAGTATTCGCGCCTTCCGCGAAGACATGCTCAAGAAGATCGAAGAGCAGCGAGAAGCGGGACACATTGGCTCATCGCTTCAGGCCGAGCTTCAGATCACTGCTAGCGGAGAACTCTATGAGGCCTTGGCAAGCCTGGGCGATGACTTGAAATTTGTATTAATCACCTCCAGCGCCGAACTCACCAAAGCCGATCAGGCCGATGCGCCCGCGCAAGTTACCGTGACCGCAAGCGGGCACAACAAATGTGAACGTTGCTGGCACTATCGCGCTGACGTTGGCGCCAATGCAGAACACCCGGGGCTGTGTGGCAGGTGTGAGCAGAACCTGCACGGCGGTGGCGAGGCGCGACACCATGCCTGACGATCAGGGCGCGGCAAATGACGCTGCAAGGTCTGGCCAGGTCACGTCGGACGGCAAAACGAACAGCAAGACAATTGCCGGCTGGCTGGCGCTGGCACTTGCCGTCATTGCGATTGATCAGGGTGTGAAGTGGCTGGTGCTACAAACCTTTGTTGAGCATGAGCGCGTCAACGTCATTCCGAACTTTTTTGATCTGACCCTTTGGTATAACCCGGGCGCGGCATTTGGCATGCTCGCCAGTGCTGGCGGCTGGCAGCGATGGTTCTTCACCGCGGTAGGTGTGGTAGCGTCTGTTTTCATCGTATATCTGTTGCGCCAGTCAACTGATCAGCGCTTGTTTTCGTTTGGCATTGCGATGATCCTGGGCGGTGCCATTGGCAACGTGATTGACCGCCTGATTCATTCAAAGGTCGTGGATTTTTTGCTGTTTTATCTCGACCCTTACTATTTTCCAGCGTTTAATCTGGCAGATAGTGCGATTACCCTTGGGGCTGCCTGCCTGATTCTCGATGAAATTCTCCGGTGGCGCCGCCATCGAAAAGCGAGTCGTCAATGACCAAAACCAGCACAACTTCGACACCCGAGCTGCAGGGCAAGCGCATTTTGCTCGGTGTGACGGGCGGGGTCGCCGCATACAAAGCAGCGGTTCTACTGCGCGAACTCCAGACCCGCGGCGCCACTGTGCAGGTCGTGATGACTCAGGCAGCGCAGCAATTTGTAGGAACGGCAACCTTTCAGGCGCTATCGGGCGACGAGGTGTTTACCGACGCCTGGGATACGCGCATTCCGAACGTCATGCCGCACATTGAGTTAAGTCGCCGCGCAGACTTGGTCCTTATCGCCCCCGCCACGGCTGACTTCATGGCCAAAATCGCGAACGGCCTTTGTGACGACCTGTTGTCAACGCTTTGCATTGCAAGCAACAAGCCTGTCGCTATGGCGCCCGCAATGAATCATGAGATGTGGGCGCACCCTGCCACCCAGCGCAATATCAAGACGCTGGCTGGCGACGGCACCACCCTGATCGGCCCCGATGCCGGCGATCAGGCTTGTGGCGAAACGGGCCTTGGCCGAATGCTTGAGCCGTTCGAGATTGCCGAGGCTGTTACTGATCTCTTAACACCCAAGCGGCTGGCCGGCAGGCGGGTTGTGCTTACTGCTGGCCCCACCTATGAGCCGATTGATCCAGTTCGGGTAATCACTAACCTATCGAGCGGCAAAATGGGCTTCGAGCTAGCCCGAGCAATGTCGATGGCTGGCGCAACGGTTGAGCTCATTGCGGGTCCGTGTCACCAGCGCACGCCTGACGGCGTGAAGCGCATAAACGTCAACACGGCCGTTCAGATGCATCGTGCCGTCATGGCAGCGTGCGAAGCTCGTCCGGATGTCTTCGTTGGGGTTGCGGCAGTCGCCGACTGGCGAGTGAGCAATGCGAGCGACCGCAAGATCAAGAAAACAAGCAAACAACGAACACCCGCACTTACGTTTGAAGAAAACCCGGACATCCTGAGCGAAGTGGCTGCGCTGCCCTCCCCACCTTACTGCGTGGGGTTTGCAGCGGAGAGTCAGGACCTACTCGAAAACGCAACCGCAAAGCGGCTACGCAAAAATGTGCCACTGCTCATCGCCAATATCGGACCGGCCACCTTCGGACTAGACGACAACCAGCTGATTCTGATTGATGAACATGGGCATCGCTCCACGTCCGTGCAAAGCAAGCGCGCTCTCGCTGCAGAACTCGTTAAGGAAATTGCGCAGCGTCTGCCAACAACGGCCGGTTTTGAACTTGCCTCTCTGACAACCCTGGCCGACTCAGCCGAGACCGACTCATGAACCAAATCATATCGCTCGAGCCGCCCGACGGTGACTTTGTAGCCTACATAGATGCCATTGTCGGACCGCCGCCAGAAGATCCGGAAACCGCCGCTCGCGACATTTCAGCTCAACTGGCCTTGCGCTCCAAAGACAATATCGACACCATGAACGCGATCTCGCCCAACCAGCAAGCTGAAGCGGCGCAAGCAGCAGCCAGCCGTGGCCCGCTGGGCACTGCCGGCGGGAATCTCGCGGCTATTGCGAATCAGGCGCTACGCCCAAACGCGCGCGGCGAGCTTGACGGTTTGCCCGATATGGCCGACGCGATGGCGAACGTGCGGCGTCAAGGCCGTTCGGCTATTAGCGCCCTGTTGTCGGGCGTGGCGCGCCTGGGCATCTTTGCGGGTGTTGCCTGGATATTTGCGGCGGTCGCGCTTGCGGACATGTTTCCAGGAATGAATCCTGCGGTGGGCGTCGGCATCATTTTTGTCAGTATCGTGCTGAGCAATATGGCCGCAAGTAAATAAGCAACGCAGCAAGACATCACAGGGAGAGGGACCAAAGCGGCATGAATATTGAGCTGAAAATTCTGGACGAACGCATGCGAGACAGGTTGCCTGCCTATGCGACCCCGGGGAGTGCTGGTTTAGACTTATGTGCCTGCCTCGATCAAGACATCACGCTGACGCCCGGTCAAACTGAGCTCATTCCAACGGGGCTGGCCATTCATGTCGCCGATCCCGGCTATGCGGCGATTATCCTGCCCCGCTCCGGCCTAGGCCACAAACACGGGATCGTGCTCGGAAACCTGGTCGGCCTGATTGACTCCGACTACCAGGGTCAATTGATGGTGTCGTGCTGGAACAGAGGCAGTAAGGACTTCACGCTGGAACCCTTCGAACGGCTTGCTCAGCTTGTCATCGTGCCGGTGGTACAGGCTGGCTTTACGGTCGTAGACGAGTTTGCAGCCAGCAAGCGTGGCGACGGCGGCTTTGGCAGTACCGGTCGCTAGCGCCAGGGCCCACAAGTCTCACACTGGCCGTTGAATAAAAGCCCGTTAGGCCTTTGTTCCAAAGGAATTAATAAAGTGACCATTAAGCATCTATTCCGCTATCCGATCAAAGGCCTCTCAGGCGAATCGCTTGATACGGTTGAACTTAAACCTGGCTATGGCATGCCCTTTGACCGCAAGTTCGCCCTTGCCCTGCCAGGGACTGAGTTTGATTCAGCGAACCCCAAGCCTGTGCCGAAGTTCAAGTTTGTGGTGCTCATGAAGTATGAGCGGCTGGCAAGTCTGACAACCCGGTTTGACGACCAGAACAGCCGATTCACAATCACCGATCAAACCGGTACCACGCTAGTTGACACTTCGTTGGCCGAGCCTGCCGGCATAGAGGCCCTCGAGAGCTTCTTCGCTGATTTTATGAAAGATCAAATCGACGGCACCCCGCGACTCGTGCAGGCCGAAGGCCATCAGTTCACCGACGTCAGCGTGCACTCAAAGAGCATGATGCACGCTGTATCGTTTATCAACCTTGCTTCAGTTCGTGCGCTTGAAGAAGCGACGGGTAAAAAGGTCGACCCAGATCGTTTTCGCGGGAATATCCTGTACGACAACGACGCGCCGTGGTCAGAATTTGATCTGCTCGGTAAGACGATTCAAGTCGGTGAATCAAGCATGGAAGTGGTCCGCCGGACGCGACGCTGCCCCGCCACCCAGGTCAATCCGGTAACGGCCGAGCGAGACTTAGATGTACCGGCCCTGATTAAATCCAACTACGACCATATGGATATGGGCATCTACGCCGAAATTAGACAGGGTGGACGTGTTGCTGTTGGTGACGAGATCGCGTTGTCTGATTCGTAGAGTTCTGAAGTTCTAGGGTATTCGGGATTTCCAGATAGCGGTCGTTCGACTTAATTTCTGTTGAATGACGCTAACCGATCCAAAGACGCCAATCGGATTCGCGTCTTAGGAAGATCAATTCTGCAGTTCTTCCCGAAGAACTTTTCGCAAGACCGCGACTGTTACAGGACGATCGTCACGACCCTTTGGCTTTGCCTTTCCGACGAACTCTCGAAGTGCAGCATTAATTTTGGTTTGGTAACCCGTGCCTTCTAACTCAGCCTTCTCGCGGAAATAGTCGATCAGATCATCGTCTAGCATGATAGTGATTCGAGTCTTTCCTGGTGAGGCAATGACTGGCCGCTTCTTACTCTTAGAAAAATCGTATTCTTTACGCATCGTATGGTCTCAATTCGCCTTTACTGGCTTTTCTAGCTGATATCAATCGGATGTTATTTCCACGCGATGCATGAACCACTACTAGAACGCGTCCCATTGAGTCCATTCCCAATGTGACGAACCGGGTTTCACCCTCTGAGTCAGGATCTTCTACAGTCTAGGCAGCGGGATCACGTAACTCTTGCTCGGCATGCGCAAAACTGACCTTGTGCTTTCGGAGATTAGCTTTTGCTTTGGCAGGATCAAACTCGATGTCCATACGTCGAAGATTATGCATATAATATGCATATCGTCAAGAGCGGCATTTTTGACGCCTGAGCTAGCAGCAAATACGTCAAAACCGAGGCAAAAGGATTCAACCCTGACAGTCCGCTCCTGGCCCTCACGGGCCAGCAAACTGAGCCACAGAGGCGTCAATCGAAGGTCTGCTAAGCATTCGGTTGGCGCCAACCAGATCAGACACTGCCTGTGAAGTTCGACCCCGATTTTTACGCCTGAAGCTTGCGTCCACTGCCAAGCATGGAATTCACGTGAGCACCAAGGCTTACGGTTAGCAGGATCACTCTCAACGCCAGGCGCCAACCTCGTCATCTGACAGATTGGCTGTGCCACCTGCAAACACTTTCCTCGCCACGGTGCCCGCCTGTTCGTCCAACTGGAATAATGTGATCCACTCATTAGCAATGAGGTCACGGACCAGTCCGTGTTTTGCGATAATGTCATCAATGGCTCGCCGCGGCGCCTCTATAAACACCGATAACCGAAGCGGCGTGTGGCGCAAGTTCTCACCATCGTATAGCGACTGCAGTGGTAATCCGATACGTAAGTCGCCACCATTACCCTCAAACACACCAATCCGACCGCCCACAACGTTGTGCAAGACCTTGTTGCCACTGCCGTAGTGCACATTGTCGGTCGTCGAAGCGTTGTACTGCATGTTGATCCAATTGGCGACGACCATTGGCGCCGTCATAATTGTTTCCAGCAAGCCAAACCCTTTGTCGCTTTGCCAGTCGTAGTCATGCAAGAAGCAGCGGCCTTCCAGGTCCAGCGCCTGAGTCCGCGCTCGCGGCGCGACGATGAATGCGGCGTTGTTGGCCAGCCCCCACTCAGGCCGCACCTGCGACCAATCGTTCGCCCGTGCAAGCGTTTGCTTTCGCAAAATGCTGACCTGGCCTACCTCAGCTTCTAGTCCAAGGCTGGCGGCGCGTTCATCGCGTGCCAGATGACCCGCCTGATCGAGTGCCTCGCGCAGGCTCGCGAACGCACCGGGATGCTGCTTAGCAACGCCATCGGCGTCGAACAGCATCACACCATCAGTCGTCGTGTTGTGAACGGCAGGTACAAATACAGTATCGTCTGGCACCGACAGTCCGCGCTCGGCAAGACCTTCCCGCACGCGAGCATCATTCAGCAAACCCGCAAGCACGCGCGCGTTGACCTCTCCCGTCTGGCCGCCACACGCTCCGCAATCAAGCCCGGCGGCATGAGCATTGTTCGCGCTTTGACTACCGTGTCCGGCAATGAGTACAACCGGCGCGAACTGATCCGTTAGCCCCATAGACTGCAACACACCAGCCGCCATGTCTGCAGCAGCCGCCGGGTCTGATTCGATCAAGGCAAGTTTGGGCTGGGCACGAACCGCACTGGCCGGTAGTCCCTTGTCTTCCCAGCGACCCGGTGCCTCTGTCTTTGAAAGACTATTGGTAAGTAGCTTACCGCCATAGGCCAACCCACAGGTTTCAATGAAGCTAAAGCTTGAAGCGGCAAAGCTGCGAAATCTTGTCCAGCGTTCAAACCAACCCAGCTTGCGGCGGCGCTGATGAGCAAGCGATTCGGTTTGCTCATCAACCTGATCCGGCTCGCTCACCGTGTAGGCTGGCGCAAGCAAACCAGGCAACTGCGGTCGAACTAGGTCTGAGCCAACGGGTTGATAGGCAATCGGCAGCCCAAAAAAGCCCGCAAAGCCAATGGTTTGAATGTTCGGCCCGCAACGCTCGAGCGCGCGACGAAACACTTCTGAACGGACGTCAATACAAAAAATTGCCTGAGCCAACGGACGCGCCTCACTCAGTGATGGTGATGCGTCTGGCGACTTAAGGGTCTCGACCAAACGTTGGCTCAGTGACGACTGGTAGGCATGCTCCATTGCACGCTGAGCAAGCCATTCAACCTGACGGTTCTGTGACTGACTTGATACTCGGTCTTCAACGGCTTGCCAGGACTGAACCCATTCGTTCATCCGGGCACCCGTTAGTTCGATATCATGCGCAAGCAATACCTCCCATGCCAACCGTATCGCGAGGAGTTGGACAATATGATCATCTTCTCCGTTGCTTAGATTTGCCTGCCATTGCTGGTACGCGCACCAGGCGGCCCACCCATTCACGTTAAGCAACAGTGCGGTGAGGTATTCGGTGGAACATGTCTGCGCGACGCCGAGTCTTTGCAAGCCCACCTCAATCATTTTGATTGGGTCTTTGGGTAAGCTTGTAATCTCTTGCGCGATCGCCTGGCGCCTCATATGCCAGGTGATGCCCAGGTCTTGCGCAAGTTGGGTGAGCCAGGTTTGATACAAACCACCCGTTCTGTCAGGTTGCCAACCTGCCTGGTCTTCATCAAAGTAGGCAGCGCAATGCTGACTGATCTGATGGGCCACCAACCAACGCCAGGTCTGCGGGCGGGCGGACTCAATTTGATCGCACAGGTCGGTAATCAACGGCAACCGAGACAAACGACCAAGCTGCTCGGATGCCGCTGGCGCGGCTTCAAGGGCAGCCACAATGGCCGCAACGCTGAGGTCGGCCCCACAACTGTCAACCGCCCACTGCAAATGGTCGCGATTGAACGCGCCAGCCTGCCATTGCGACAAGTACCAAGTGCGCGGCATGGTTAGCGATGAACCCGACAAGGTTTCCAGTTGAGCCGCTACGGCCTGCGCGTGCTGTTCACGCCAACCCCAATAGGGATTTACCGCAATGAACTGATCCAGCGGCCAGGTGGGCGCGATGCGTGAACAGGCCAGACTGACCTGGGCAGAGATATTTGTCTCAGGGGCGAGCGCCACTTCTTCTACAGCATTCATGTGCGAGCCTCAACAGCGGTGACGGCGGTGGGTTCGATGGCAACAGCCTTGCCTTCCCTGGGTAGCGGCCAGATCTTGAAAGCGAGTTGGTTGAATTTTTCGTCAAGAAAGAATCCGCCGTAAAACCACGGATATAACCTCGTTGAAAGATCAGTTCGCTGACCTGAAAAGACATGGCTTTGCAGCGCGAACAGCCCGATGAAGCTAGCCGCGACGAACCACCACAGGGAAAGCTCTGGTAAGGCGCTTGAGGGTGCAACACGCCCATGCAGGAGCGCATGCAAAGCAAAGTAAACCATCGCCAACGCGAAACTGACAGCAGCCGCACGTGCATAAATAATGAGCCCGTGTGCGCCTTTGGCATGAGACCGATCACCAGAGCCGGCAACTAGCAGTGGCACCAGGGCCATCGCGAGAATGACAGCCATCACAAACAGGGACGCCGTCTCCTCATGTTGAATCAAGCGTTGAGTAACGAGTGTCCCGGCAACAATAGTCACGGCTACCGCAACTACTGCGCCCACTAACAGGCTCACCGGTGGCGCTGCCTCGCGCGCACGACGAAGGCGGCGCATCATGGTCAGTTGCACCATCGAATTGGCATCGAGAAAGGCGTAAGCCTTGTAGCAGGAGTGGGCAACCAAATGCAGCAAAGCCATTCCCCACAAACCAAGCCCGCATTGCAGAATCATGAAACCCATCTGCGCGCAGGTTGACCAGGCCAACATGACTTTGACGCTGACGCGTGTCGTCATCACCAGGGCAGCGATGACAGCCGTTAACGTGCCGCCAACCACGAGCAAGCTCATCGCCAAGGGTGCCTGTGACAGCAACGATGCAAATCGCATCAAGACAAACCCGCCCAGGTTCACGATGCCGGCATGCAGCAGTGCCGACACTGGCGTAGGCGCTTCCATCACCTGAATGAGCCAGCCGTGAAACGGAAGCTGCGCGCACTTGAGCATGACGGCTAGGACAATCAGCAACGCGGCCAACTGGCCGCTGGTCGTCACTTGCTCGCTGGCTTTAACGAGCATCTGATCAATATGCAAAGTGCCATATGTTGTATAGACCAGCACCGTGGCAACGATCATCAAGATATCGGCGAGACGACTCACAATGAACTTTTTGTGAGCAACAAGCACGGCCGAGGGCCGTTCGCGATAAAACGTCAATAATCTGTGCAGGCTCAGGCTCGTGGCCATCCAACCCAGAACCAGCAACGCCATGTGATTGCTCGCGACTACCAGCAATACGGATGCGAGAACGGCTGCGAGCCAACGGATGTAGCGAGTCTGGCCAGGCTCGCCAGACAGATAAGTGCGGGAGTACCGAATAATGACCCAGCCGACAAAGGCGACCAGGCTGGTCATCACATAGGTCAACACATCAGCTCTGACCCAAAATCTTGCGCCCTGCCCCTCAGCGAGAGCTACGCCTATTCCGGTAGCCGTCACCGCAAGCGTCAGCACCGTCGCGATGCGGGCCCTCTGCCAGGCCTGAGCAACCTGCCGCCCAGCAAATACTGCTGTGGTGGCCATCACGAACGCGGGCGCCAAAACAATCAAAACCTGCCAAAACGGCATGTCAGGTAAGACAGAACTCATAGATGCTTCCAGATTTGTCCAAGACAATAGGCTAGGCAGCATTGTGTCGAAACGATTAAGTTAAGTAAAATACAAAGAACTGCAATTTTCGTTCTGTTTTTAAGAACAAAGACATGGCCAAGCTGAATTACCACCACCTGCACTACTTTTGGGCGGTTGCCAAAGAAGGGAATCTGACCCGCGCAGCCAACCTGCTTCATGTGTCTCAATCTGCGCTGTCGACTCAGATCAGACAACTGGAACAGCAATTTGGGCAGGCTCTATTTGATC
>JBGCFG010000061.1:0-3053 GCA_045106815.1 Burkholderiaceae bacterium
ATGAACGAAGGCAAGACCTGTGTGCTTGAAATCATGTGTACCCGCGAGTTGGGCGACCCGTTCCGCCGCGATGCATTGGCCAAGCCGACTCGCTTGCTGGACAAGTACAAAGACTACGTTTGATTTAATGGGGTAGTCGGATGCCAACCGGTAGCGGTTGGTGAGCCCGCTGCACCGGTTGATTCCGGTGTGGCGGGTTTTTTCTTTTCAGGGTGTGAAGTGGCACGCAACAGTTGTCGAGAAACTATGTGTTTGTGAAACAGGTGTTTGCTGTTGCACGACCCTGTGGTTCTGTGCCGTAGATCCACATTGCGGTTGCTTGGCGACAATTACGCGCCAGCGCAGCCTTACCCCCTTTTTCGACATGAGCGAGTGTTGTTTCGTTCAGATCCATCTTTCTGTCTACCAGGAAAATCAATGAACAGAGTTCACTTTTTATCAATCCTTGCAGCGTTCTCACTGTCAGTGGTTGGCTGTTCCAAAGAAGAAGCGGCTTCGACGGTTGAATCAGCTAAAGAGGCGGCAACCGAAAGCGCTGAGAAAGCAGCCGACGCTGTGAAGGAGGCGACGACAGATGCAGCAAAGAGTGTTGAAACGGCTGCGACTGACACCAAGAATGCAGCCGCTGATGCTGCCGCCGGCGTGAAGGATGCTGCGACGGACGCTGTTGATAAGACCAAAGACAAGGCCAAGGCGATGGCCGACTCAGCCGTTGCAGGGGCCAAAGAGGCCGCTGGCACAGCCAGCGACAAAGTAGGGTCGGCAGCAAGTTCCGTCGGGGACGCCGCTAAAGATGCTGCCGCTAAGGTAAAAGCCGCTACCGAGTAGCAGTTAGTGGTCGGGGTGTCATCTTCAGCTCTTCAGAACATTCCGTTCGAGTTGGCTGACGAGGACGGGACTTTTTGAATGACATCCCAGTGCTCAACCACCTTGCCATTGTCGTCGAGGCGGAAGATATCAATTGCCGCCCAGGAGCCACCGCGCCAACCAGGAAAGCGATGCTCGCCGTGGAGCGTGACGTAGCTACCTTCGGCAAAAATTCGTTTAAATAGGGCGCTCTTGTCGGGATAGTCGATTGCGAGTTTTTCAAAGAACGCGATGAACGCAGCCTTGCCGTCGCCAACCTCCGGGTTGTGCTGAATGTACTCGGCGCCGCTGTAAAGCTCCATCGCCAAGGCCGGTTTGGATTGGTTAAACATCATGTCGTAAAACGCCAAAACGTTTGACTTGTTTCTTTCCAGTTGCGGGTCACCACTGTCGAGCCGAAAGTCGACCTGGATTGCTGGCGGCTTGGCCGCCGATTGATCGGCCTGCGCGACTTGGGCGGGCAGGAGAGGGCTCGTGCAAAGCATGAGCAAAATCATTAAACGAAAAAGTGACATGGTCTTCAGGTTGATTGAAATAAGTGGTTAGGGTTTGGCCGACAGCTCGGTCGCGATCACCAGCGTCACGTCGCCGTCGATCAATGGCTTGGCGATGCTAAAGAACTTGGCAACCGCCTCGGAGTTGTTGTGCCGGTCCATAGCGGCTTGATCGGTGTAGCGTTCGTAGGTGGTGAAGACACTTGGATCTTTGGCGTCAACCGAGATGAAATAGCCAACGGTATCTGGTTCGTTGGCATCTGCATGGGCGCCAACATCCAAGAGCGCCTGGCGCATAGTGTCTTCGTGGCCGAGTTTGGCCTTAATAACTGCGGTAATACTTAGCATGGATGGCTCCGGGCGGCTGAACTTTGTGGGTAGGGTTGATGCGTTAGGGAATCATATGCTTGGTTTGTAGGCAAAGCACTTTGGGTGTTTGGGGAATAGCCCGAAGAAGTTTTGGCCCGTGAATTGACAATCATCTCTGCTTTGAATTGAGCAGGTCGTTCCTCAGAGAGGCTTTGCCTGCTCAGTCTTGCGCACTGAACACACACTGAGGCTTGGTTTGATTGAATCAAAAAGGTGGCCGATGGGACGAAAAAGCAGGAGCGAGCGCAGCAATGATTGAATGCTAGAAAGCGACAACTCATAGTTCCTGTGTCTTAAGAGAGTGCTTTAAGTACTGCCCATAAGTCCTAATAGGTGACGCCTGTTTTGCCCTGCGCTTTTGTTGGCTGGGCGCCTTTCCAACCCCAAGAAGCCCCCAATCTGAAGCTCCTTTTTGTCTTTCATAAACACAACAGTATCTTGATTACTCCAAATATCAGGGTGCTAGGGCAGGGCAGTAGGGCGCTCTGCGACGAGCAAGAACAGCTCGACCTCAGCCCTGATATGATATATACTTTTGATATATCTCAACTAGTCAGGGGTAAAAATGACTAATGCAAAGGTGTTTTGGTCTGGTCGTTCTCAGGCAATCCGCTTACCCAAAGAGTTTCGGCTGGAGAGTAGCGAAGTGCGTATCCGACGGCACGGCGAGTCGCTGATCCTAGAGCCGGTGAGCAGCGATTGGGCATGGCTCTCAGATGTCATCGGACCTGTGGATGCGGATTTTGAGGCGGCGGCGACTCATCGGTCAGAACCCCAGGAACGCCCGGAGCTCGACGACGTCTTTAAATGAAGTATCTCTTGGATACCAACGCCGTCATCGCGTTGATGAAAGGCAATGAGGTTTTCTGCTCGCGGTTGCGCCAGCATCTCCCAGCTGACTTTGGCTTGCCGTCGATCGTCGCCCACGAACTGTATTACGGTGCCTATAACTCCCAGGCGCCAGAAAAGAACCTGGCGCGTGTCGAAGCACTGCAGTTTGAGACGATTTCTCTTGACCGAGAGGACGCCAGGCGTGCCGGTGAGGTCAGGGCGATTCTAAGAAAGGCGGGCAAACCGGTTGGTGCATACGACTTATTGATTGCGGGCCAGGCGTTAGCCCGGGATCTGGTCGTCATCACGCATAACGTCACGGAGTTTCGGCAGGTCCCAGATCTGCGTATCGAAGATTGGGAATAGGCCGCGCAGGCGAGGGTGCTTAGCTTGTTTGCAGTGGCGTTCTAAGCTCAGGCGCAACTCCAGCTCAAATACACAGAAATCGGCACCTCTAGAATACGGCTACCGGTATTAGCATGTTGATAATGA
>JBGCFG010000062.1:0-43408 GCA_045106815.1 Burkholderiaceae bacterium
AGTTAGCCCTGGATCGGTTCCGGTATTGCCCTGATCATTAACTGTCACCGTGATTGTTGTTGAAGCGGAAGGGGTGTTGCTGCTGTTCGTATACGTGACCGTGCCTGTGCCGCCACCGGTGAGCAGGTTGTTGATCTGAGCGACCGTGCCGCTCAGGACAACCGAGCCTGAGCCGTTACCGCTGCTGATCGTCGCGCCTGAATCACCCACGACGACAGTGACCGCGCCTTCGCCCACCGCAATCGTCGCTGTCACCGTACCACTGGCCGAATCTGCATCGGTGACGCTGAACCCGGTACCTTGAATGGTCAGGCTGGCCTGTTCATCGACTGAGTAAGCCGACCCCGGGCCCACCACATCGGGCGTGTCATTGACTGCTGTGATGTTGATCGTTTGAGCAGCAGAGTCCTCTTCACTTGACCCATCGGCGGTGAGTCCTGGATCAGTGCCCGTATTGCCTCCATCGTTCACTGTGACGGTGATCGTGGTTGAGGCAGAGGGAGCGTTGCTGCTGTTTAGGTACGAGATCGTACCTGTTCCACCACCCGTGAGCAGATTGTTCACCTGCGCCGCCGTGCCGGTCAGAACTACTGAATCGGTACCGTTGCCGCTGCTGATCGAGACGCCTGAGTCTCCGGCCGAGACCGTGACCGCCCCCTCGCCGACTGCAATCGTTGCCGTTACCGAGCCACTGGCAGAATCTGCATCTGTCGCGCTAAAACCGGTGCCATGAATATCAAGACTAGTCTGTTCATCGACCGAATAGGCTGAACCCGGACCCATCACGTTGGGGGTGTCGTTGACTGCTGCTACGTTAATCGTCTGAGAAGCGGAGTCTGCTTCACTTACGCCATCAGCCGTCAGGCCTGGATCGGCGCCCGTATTACCACCGTCGTTGACCGTCACCGTAATCGTCGTTGTTGCAGACGGTGTGTCGCTGTTGTTCAGGTAGCTGATCGTGCCCGTCCCACCACCGGTAAGGAGGTTATCGATCTGGGCGACCGTGCCCGTGAGAGCGACGGAGTCCGTACCGTTGCCGCTACTGATCACTGCGCCTGAGTCACCCACTGCAACGGTGATTGCCCCTTCACCGACTGCAAGCGTAACTGTCACGCCGCCGCTGGCTGAATCAGCATCCGTGACACTAAACCCAGTGCCGTGAATAACCAGGCTAGTCTGCTCGTCCACTGTGTACGCCGAGCCCGGACCGGTAACCGCCGGCGTATCGTTAACCGGATCCACCGTAATCGCCACGGTCTCGCTGTCATAACCTTGATCGCCCATGATCGCGGTGACTTCAGCCTGGGTGAGTTCAGCATCATAAATTCGGACATCATCAAGGCTGCCGACGAATCCGTTCGAGCCGTCTGTTTTTGAACCAATGGTGATGTCTGTTTCTGTCGCCCAGTCGATATCAGCAAAGCTAAATGTGCTGTCGGCGATCAGTTCTCCATTGAGATAAAGCGACAACTCTTTAGTCGTATCGTTAAGTGTCGCTGCCACATGGTTCCACCCCTCACCCGCTATGTTGTCTGCTGAATTTAGACTATTAGTAGTGAAGTTGCTCGCGGTTACGCCCATTGTGACGACGGCGGCTGATCGGTCAAGCGTGACGAAGAACTCATCGTTGAGTGACAAAAACACGTTGTCACTTTGCCCGGCATCCAGATTCACCCATGCTGAGATTGAGATCTCTTCGCCCAGGCTTTGCACGCCGTTGGTAACATCAATCCGATCATTACCATCGAAGGTCATCACATCACCGCGCTCGGCGTCGCTGCTCAGTGTTGGATCGCCAGTGATCGTTCCGTCGTAACCGTTTCCGGTGGCATCTGCGGTCGATCCGTTGATGAACTCATACCTTGCATACAGGTTAGCTTCGACGGTTGGCGACGAACCAGTCGTCACCGTCAGAGTGTCGCTACCGTTGTAGTCTTGAGTTCCCTGGTAGGCCATACCGTCAAGCGCCGTATTGATTGCCGACTCGGTGCCAGAGATGGCCAGCGTCGCATCGCCGTTACTTGTGCCATTCAAAAATGAAATGCCCGCTGTCATGGGCAGCGTCAAGGTGCCGTTCGTCACGCTCAGCGTCACTGACACAGTGGGATCGTTATTGCTACCACTTTCGACCACGATTGCGTTGGTGCCAGAGTCAAACGTCAACGGCGTGTCTTCATCAACCGACTGTGCAATAGGTACGGTCAAAAACGCGGGTTCATCCACGTCGATGAGGTTCACGGTTGTATTCCCCGTGGCCTGAAGTGCCACACCGCCTTGGGTGATAACGCTATCGCCACCGTCATCGAGTGACCAGTCAATTTGAACCGTTGCTGGCGGTGAATCGCTGCTGTTACTGTAGGCGATAGACTGCATCACCTCATTGACTTGTTCGTTGGTGACGCTATTGGCGAATACCAATATCAGTTGGCCGCCAGCATTGGTGTAGGTGCCAACATTGGATGAATCGAGTTCCAGCGTGCCTGCATTCAGCACCAGATCGCCAGTCGCGCTGAACACATCATCGCTGTCGACGCCACCGTTTCGCTCCAGAGTCAGCGTGGCGCCGGTGAAATCATCGGCGAAACTCAATTCGCGGTCAAAGATCTGCACGTTGCCATCGAGCACCACTGCCGGGCCATCTTCGACGTAGGTGGGATTGCCATCTAACTGACCAGACTGATAGGTCGTATCCAGTGTTCCGTCAGCATTTAGTCGCGCAACTGTGGCTCGAGCAAACCCAAATTGCGCCTGGAATCCACCAACGGCAATTTTCTCTTCGCTACCATCGTCATAGAGTGAGACATCGTAGCCGTCGGCATAGTCGTTGGTCAGCCCTGACAGCCACGCGCCGTTGCTGCCGAAACCTGTATCGAGGGTTCCGTTGGTGTTGAAGCGAACGACGGCCATTTCCTGACCGAAGGCGCTATTTGTTTCGACAGTGCCAACCACAAGTAATTTGCCATCGGTTTGCTGGATGATCTTGACACCATATGACTCCAACACAAACGGATCGGTCCAGGTAGCAGTGCCACCGCTACCGAAACCTGTATCGAGGCTGCCATCCGCATCGAAGCGACTGACCACCAGATTGTCTCCGGACAAACCCGTGACGGCGATATCGCCGTTGGCTTGAACAACGACGCTGTTTGTCTTGTGCCCGACGGCAAGGATGCCATCGCTATCTCCATCGACATCGAACGTCGTGTCGAGCACACCAGTCGTCGTTAAACGAATCACATGGTTCTCTCCGGCAGCCAGTATCCGGCCATCCGGCAAAATCGTGACCGAACCCAGTCGTTCAGCAGTTCCGCCAAGGTTGACCGTCACGATGCCATTGCCCGTGCCACTATCGCCGTCGAATGTCACATCCAACACGCCTGCACTCGTATATTTGGCGATAAACGAGTCATTCCCCGCTTCACCGACCACTACTATTGAACCGTCAGTATGGACTGCGACTTCGTAGGCATCACCGTCACCCGGAACGTCAGTCGTGACGACGCCACTTGTGCCAAAGCCGGTATCCAACGTGCCATCGGCGTTATAGCGGGCTAATGCAATGTCTGGAAAGTTTTCGCCGACGACGACGAATTTGCCGTCGCTTTGCTCCTTGATATCGCGGATGTATCCGATCGATGACACTTCAAAGTAGCCATCAGTTCCGAACGAAACATCTAATTGTCCATCGGGACCGAGCCTGCCAATGACTGAGGCGAAACCGTCACCGTAGGGCGAAAACAAGACGCTACCGTCTGACAAAGCCAATGACGCCACATTTTGGTTGTAACCTGGGTTTCCGTAGCCCACAGCGAAACCGCCTTCACTGCCAAACGTCGGCGCATCATTTACATCAGTCGTCTGGATTGACGCTATTTCAATTTCCGTGGAGAACGCGGTGCTCCCGCCATTGGCCGCTGTGCTGACGTAGGTCCCCGTTGTACCCGAGGTCTGATCCCACGCACGGAACTCGATCTCTTCGATCTGCGCTTCAATTTCGTTCGGGACAAACCGAATCAGATCCGT
The DNA here is from genome assembly GCA_045106815.1 of Burkholderiaceae bacterium. Classification (GTDB taxonomy): domain Bacteria; phylum Pseudomonadota; class Gammaproteobacteria; order Burkholderiales; family Burkholderiaceae_E; genus JAUIAI01. Next base: position 4,024 of record JBGCFG010000062.1, read on the forward strand.
CGACCGTAGTAATAGTGCATTAGAAGTCGAAACCCTATCTATTCGCTGCCATGTCGTGCCACCGTCAATCGAATAATCAAACGCCCAGGAGGCGTCCACGACTGCGATGCCTTCCACAGCGCCAACGTCGACGTCAGTAACCAGATCACCACCAACGCTTGCAAGTATCGACGCTACAGTATTGCCAGCATTGTTGGTATCGTCTTCAGTAATCGCCGTAAAACTCGGCTGCTGAATTACCGAGACATCATCGATGAAGCCATCAACGCTTGCCGAGCTGGGTGAAGTGTCGGTGAACGTCAGTATGCTGGTGGTTGCATCAGCTACAAAATCATAGGTGTAATTGAGGTAGCCGGTACCGGCTGGCGAACTCGTAACTGTCCTGGTGAGGTTGTTTGACGCCCCATCAACAGTGACCCGCATTTGCTGATCCAGCGAGCTACTATCATCGCGATGGCTGAATTCGAGCGTATACCTTTGGCCGATGATCGTCGTGAAGGACTGAGAGGCCGTGTGCGGTCCCGCAGCATTGAACTCGCCAAACCGCAGAGCATTACCAGGGTTTGAGACAGTCCCCGTCGTGGTCCATCCGGTCAGATCGCTGGTCTCAAGATCGCCATTAATCAGCAACTCTGTCGGATCAATGACAGGCGCATCATTCACTGTTGTGATGTTTACCGTCGTGCTGCCAACAGCTTCCAGGTCGCCGCCGCTACCTTGAGCGCTGGCAACATTGTCGTCGTTGAATGTCCAGTCGATTTGAACGCTTGTCGGCGGGCTCGCGCTGCTATTGCCGTAGGCAATCGTCTGCATCACATTATTGACTGCAGTATTGTCTGCAGTGGCGTTAAACGTCAGCAAGAGCGTTCCACCACTGTTGGTTGTGACGGTGCCGACGGTCACGCTGTTGTAAACGAGATTGCCCCCTTCGGTCAGCGTACCCAACAGCCCCGTTGCGCTGAACTCGTCTTCACCAATGGGGCCACCGTTGCGGGCAAGTGTCAGGGTCGTGTTCTCAAAGGTGTCTTCACCTCGATCAATATCAGCGTCGAATATCTCAACATCGGCATCCAACACGACGGCTGCGCCGCCTTCAACAAACGTAACACTGCCCATCACGCCAGAGGTGTAGCGAACCGAGACATTGTCGATATGCCCATCAACACTGGTGGTGGTATTCGAGACTCCGGCGGTATCAGACGTATCGGTGAACGTGATCGTCGAGCTTGTCGAATCAGCAGTGAACGAGTAGGTGTAGCGAACGAATGATGTGCCAGTCACATCGGTGATGATCTGTGGCGTTGTCAACAAGTTGCTTGTACCGTCAACCGTCACCTGCAACGATTGATTCCGTGCGCTTTGATCGTCCCGGTAGTCGAATGCCAGCTCGTAAGTGCCGCCGATCTCTGTTGCAATCGTTTGCGACGCTGTGTGTGGACCGACCGCATTGCCCCCTCCAAAACGCAAGGCATCGCCGTCATAGATCGCTGTTCCTGTTGTCGTCCAACCCGATATATCGCCAGTAAACGTCCCGTTAGTCACGAGCTCGGGTTGAACGAATGCCGGTGCGTCGTTCACAGCGCTCACTGTGATGGCGACCGCGTCAGATGAATCGAAGGGTTGGAAGTGGACGTTAAGTCCGTACAAACGGGGACCGGAGCTGTTCAGGCTTTCTTGTACAGTCGAGCCGGTATCAAGACTGCTACTGGCATAGGCGGACCAACCAGTGGAGCCGCCTGCGCCAAATGAGTAGGGAATCGATCCCGCCGCATTCGATGACCAGTGCGCGATGACATCTAAGGCTTGAACGTCCAGCGAACCAATGTTAAGCGTCCGAACACCAGCGGCATCGGTCGACAATATCTCGCTGTTGGTGAGCGATACCCGGTGGATGACATCAAAGTCTCCCGCATTGGGCCGCAAGACTAAGAGGTCGAAGTCGATCGGTGTGCTGTTACCGTCAGGAGCAAGCTGAAGTCGGCTGATCGTGCCAGTCGACGTGATTGCATCGAATTCGTCGTGGATAAATAGCAGGTCAGGGGCAATGACGTCCCCATCAGCTTTTCCAAACGCTTGTGTCAGATCAGGCCCTATTCGACCGAAAGACTCTTCAGCAGCCACGGCCAATATCTCTTCGGTAGACAATGCACGCGAGTAGATGCGAGCGTTATCGATCTGTCCACTGAAGTCGAACCCCGTCCCTCCAGTACCAGACCGACCAATATAAGTATCGGGAGAGTTGTCGTACTCGATCGCACCAACTGTGACAGAAGTCTGAATCTCTACGCCGTCAACGTAGAGCGACATCGTCGAGTTTGTGGCGTCAATACTCACAGCAACATGGCGCCAACCCGTTCCAACGAACGACTCCGCCGAAACGACAGTGTTATTGGTTCCACCCGATTCGTAGTAGCCAATCAAACTGCCATCAGCCTGCAGATAAAGTACCGGGCTTTCTCCCATCGAAATGACAACTGCACCATTCGTGTCAACACCATCAGCATTGATCCACGCAGACAGGGTCGCGTTCGCTGGATTGCCCATCAAGCCTGTGATCTGCATGAAATCGCCAGTGCCATCAAGGCTGAGCACATCGCCGCGCTCAGCGTCATAGCTGATTGCGGCATCGCCATTGAGTGTGCCGTTCTGCGCAAGCCCCGCCGATACGTCACCGACAACCGAGCCAGCGACCGTTGCAGACTCGAATGTGTATTGCCCCACCAACTCAGCGCCCAGCGAAGTTGTCATGTCCAGCGTGACCGCACCATTGAAACCGGCATCGGGCGTGAATACCATGCCATCCAGCGCGGCATTGATATCTGATTCGGTGCCATGCAGAATCATGGAGCCGCTACCATCGGCCCCTGACAGAATCGATAACCCGGTCGTTTGTGAAAGCGTCAGAATGCCGTCATTGACCGAGAGAGAGACTTGCAACCGAGAATCGGTTGAGCCAACGGTATCAGTCACCGTAACCGCGTTGGCGCCACTGAATGTCAGCGGCGTGTCTTCGTCAACTGTTTGTGGACCAGGCACGGATTGAGCCGACTCAATGCCATTGTCTACAGTAATGGTCATCGTCTCGGCGTAGCTATTGCCTGCGGCATCCGTGACGGTTACATCGACGGCATGCGATTGGTCAGTTTCATAGTCCAGCGTGTTGGTCGCCGCGACCGCGATCTCACCGGTGTTTGTGTCGATGTCGAAATTGCCAGATGAATCTGTCAGACTGTACGTGAAACTGGATAGAACCTCGCTGGCGTCCCATTCAACAATGTAAGAAAAGTTGCTTGTCTCGCTCGTGTCAGCCCACTGGCCGCTAGCCAGAATTCGAGCATAGTCCTCGCCAACCCCTTCCGATTGAGAGAATTCTGGCGCGTAGAATCCTGGCTCAGCAGCGCCAGCATTACCGCCGGTCCAAAATTGCTCGTCTGACTCGACGTCTCCGTCGAGCCAGTTCCAATTGCCGTCGTTATTCGTGTCGTAGGTGCCGATCCAAATCTGGTTGCCACTGTCGAGCACATGCTGACGTACCAAATCATTTTCATACTGAGAGCGGATAGTAACGAGCTGCCCATCAACGCCGTTGAGTGACGAGCCAGTTGCTGCCGCCAGGACGTCATCGAAGTTATCTGGTGTGTCAACGAAACGATAAAACTTATCCGTCGCCGCGTCGTAGGAGAGCGTGGAGTCGTTGTTAAGTATCGTGGTGATGGCCTGGGGGATTTCAATCACCTGGACATCACCCAGCAAAGCACCAGCCCCTCCCGAGTTGTTCAGTGACGCAAACTGAAGTTCCGTGCTGGCCGAATCAGCGGTAAACGTGAAGGAGCGATTACCCCACAGGAGATTGGAGGAAGACCAGTTAGCGGGCTGTTCATGTATGAAGTCTTGCGACTCACCACCTGCGCTGGCTCGCAATGGTTGAAACGGTTCGCTCGTGAAGTAGTTTCCGCTCATAGCGAACAAGACTTGATACTGCCGACCTTCGGTCGTACTCAGCGTCTGGCTGATGGTGCCGGCTTCAGTACCATTCATGTCGATCGCATAGCCACCCAGTGGGCTGTTTGCCAGCGAGCCAGCTTCTAGTCCAACACTGCCCGAATCAACCGTCCAGCCGCCAAAGGTTTGACCGGTATTGAACAACGTGTATGTCGTGTTGCCAGATTCAGTAAACAAACCATCGCTGGCGATATCCTGTGGCGCATCTGGGTCGCTTGGCACGACAAAGCTGACGGTGGTGCCGTTGAGAGCGTTTTCGCTGATGTGCAGATCTTCTACTGTCGTACTGGCGGTAGAACCAACTGCTGCATCACCCGTGCCATCGACAACGTGAAAATTTGACAGTGAATAGTCGTCTTGATTGTTATAGGTGTCCGACGTTCTCATGTAGAACGAAGTATCGATATACCAGTCCGTGCTGGCCGGAATGGTATCGGTGGCGAAAGTTACGCCGTCATATTGATACTCCAAAGTGGTGCCATTGACATAGAAACCAAATTCGCCACCCGGTGCATAGTTGATATTGTAAGTCCCAACCGTCGTACCGTTATGTCTAATATCAACATCATTGACGCCCCCTAGGTAATCAACAAAGATTGCAAACTCTGGATCAGAGAAATCCGCATTGGTCTCTGTCGATCCCAATCCTACGGTCCACGCAAAGTTGGTTGTGTTATCTAGCGTGAATCGGATGGTGTAATCGTCCGTGAAACCCAGCGAGGACATGTTGCTTGAGTTTATTTGCGAGTTCCAGCCCGTTGTCTGCGCATCGTCAACATAGGTTAGCGTGTTCCCGTCTGCCGTCACACCACCCACCTGGTTTGTCCAGCTTCGGATATCACCGACTTTGGCCACGCTCAAGTTGTTGCCGCTGACCACATCAACAACCTGGCCATTACCGTCAAAGCCATCCATCTGCCAGTTGGCGATTAAGCCGCTGGGCAAACTGCCAGTGTCGAACTTGTGCCGATGATTAAGTGAGATTTCGGCTTCGCTGCGCACTTCATTCCAAATGCGGACGTCGTACAGCGTGCCAGAGAAGATTTGGCTCGCATCGAACCCGCCACCGACAGTATCTTGCTCCTGCCCCAGCACAAGTTCGCCTGTACCAGCCGAACCGGCGACAGTCTGACCATCTTGCAATCCCGTGCCGTTGTCGGTGAGCACGCCATCCACATATATGGCCCAGTCTCCGTTGGTGTTATCCCATGAGAATGCGAGCGAATGTCGCTCGCCATCCATGAGCTCATCGTAGTCAATGCCGGATAGACTGATCGCAGCACCATTCAAAAGAACGCCGAGCGACCCATCGCCTGCAAGATCGATCAAAAAGTCGTTGTCATTCGTGCCTGCATAAGAAACAAGAATATTTCGACCGACATGGCTGATTTCAAACGATGTCTCGTACGTGAACGCGCTAAGCCCACCCAGGATGTCACCACCGTCATCGGCAATCAGGTACGCGTCGTTACCACCATCAACATTCAGCTCAATACCGCTGGAAAGATCAGTCGGCGCATTGTTGGCATCAACCAGGGTCGACAGGGTGACCGTGAAATCTTCGTCGTAGACATTGTTATTAACATCGGTCACCTCGATATTGAGCGTATGGATGGCTTGAGTACCAGCATCCAGCACTGAACCATCGAGCACGCGAATCTCACCGGTGTCGGCGTCCACTTCGAAAGCATTGGTAACCGGTTGCGATGTAATCGTGTAGTTCAAGGCTTGTGAGACATCAAGAACCTCATCGGCTTTCCACTCAACAACGTAGCTGATTGGTGAACCTGAGACTGGCATGTCATACCAGGTGCCATCGGTGGAGTCGAGTCGGACCGCGTCTTCGCCGCCGCCAACGTTGTTGGGTTGAGTGGATGAAAACCAGTTTGAATACTGCCCCGTTCGGTAACCATCCTCGGCGCCATCCCAGAATTGGTCCGCCTCGACTCCATCTTCAATCCACCGCCATTCCCCCTCAACCGTTGCGTCTGTTCCTCCAAGGTAGACGTTCGCGCCGCCGGTATAGCTATTTGCCAGACTGCGAACAAACTCATTCTCATCTGCGGATCTAATCGTGACCAGTTGGCCGTTGACCGTATTGAGTGGCGTTGATTCGGCGTTTGTCCTGGCGACTGACAAGTCGAAGGAGCCTACAACCACCTTATAGAACTTGCCAGTCTCAGCGCTGTAACGTAGGTCAGCATCGGCAGCGAGCAACGATGCGATTTGCGCTTCGCGTTGGGCGTCAGTGCCAGCCACTTGCCCAACGACCGTACCATCGAGTGCGATTTCGTCGAGAGAGAGAGTTAGCTCCGCTACGCTGGCAACGAAACCACCACCAGTTGCATGATTGACGTTGAGATTATTACCACCGACCGCATCCGTGATGACGCCATCGACTGAAAGATCATCAAACCGCCAGTTGGCCAGCAGGTTATCTTCGTCAAAAGGCAATGCGCCACGGTAGCTAGCGCCGACTTCTACGGCAGTACGGATATCACCGAACAATCGAACATCGAACAGAGTCGCTGATTGATGTGGATTCGGGTCAAAGCTGCCGCCGGGACTGTCTTGTTCGTTACCAAGAACCAGCACACCGCCACCGTCAATGGTTTGCCCCGATGCGAGCCCGGTGTCTGAATCTTCTTCGATACCGTCTATGTACAGGCTCCAGGCACCGCCCGAGCTTTGCCAGGTGAACGAAACGGTATGTTCTTGTCCGTCGGCGAGCGTTCGGAAGTCGAAATCGCTGACGGTTGTAGCTTGACTGCCAACCTGGATCAGTAAATCGCCGTTATTCTGCGTGACCAGCTTAAATTCATTGTCGTTAGTTGCCGTTGCATACGAAACGAGGGTTTGACTGGTGCTGTCGGTGGTTGAGAAACGAGTTTCGTAGGTCAGAGACGTACGCGAGCCTAATAGAGCGCCACCATCGTCAGCCTGCAGATAAATATCGTTGCCACTATCCTGATTGATACTCAAACCGCCGTTAGTGGTGGCAATCACCGCCAGATCGGTTGGCTCTTGTACAGCCGCGTTAACCGTAATGGCTACGCTATCAGAAGCGGGGGCTGTATCAGCAGCGAGCGCCGCGATCTCGACGGCGGACAATGCGCGTGTATAAATGCGCGCGTCATCGATTTCACCATCATAGTCAAAGCTGCCGTTGCCAGCGCCGTGCTGTCCGATAAAGGTATTCGTCCCAATCCCATAGACAATCGGATTGCCGGACCCGAAAGATTCAACCTCTACCCCATCGACATAAAGCCGAAAGACGTTCCCCGTGCTGTCGAATGCACCCGCTACGTGGTGCCAGCCGCCATCAACGGCTGTTGACGTATTTCGGATCTGCCAGCCGCCCGAATCGTAGTAAAAAGCGGTTAGATTGCCACTGTTGACGCGCAGGGCAATGTTGTCTCCCAGACTGATGATTTCGTTGTTGCCGGCGCTACTGGGATTGATCCAGGCGGCCAGCGTCACGTCGGCGGGGTTGCCAAACATGCCACTGATTTGAACCCCATCATCTGTGCCGTCGAGCGACAAAACTCGGCTGCCCCGGGTACCGTCAACTAGGGTGGTGGCGTTGTCCAGGAAAGTACCGTTTTGTGCCGTTCCGGCACTGGTGTCAGTGCCATCAGATGACTCAAATGTGTACAGCCCTTCCTGGTCAGCCTCAATTGATACCTCGACGCTCAGCGTGGCAGGCCCGCTGTAACTTGTCGTAGGCGTGTATTGCATACCATCGAGTCCGGTATTGAGATCACTTTCCAGGCCGTGAATCACCATCGCACCGGAGCCATCGGCACCGCTGACGATTGTCAGACCGTTTGTACCGCTCAAGTCCAGCACGCCATTGGTAACCGACAAAGTCACCTGCAACGGCGTGTCAGCCGCTGAGCCGCTGGAAACCTGAACCACGTTGGCGCCGCTAAACACCAGCGCCGTGTTCTCATCTGTTGTCGCCGTGCTGTTAACGGTGACTGACAGATTGATACTGGACTGAATATTGCTGGAGAATTCAGACGTTGAGCCGTAAGTGTTACTACCCAGGTCAACTGTGGCAGTCGATGTGATGAAGTCAGTTGCTGCCAGGGTTACGCCAGGAAGCGTGGTACTGAATGATGCGTCGCCCGAACTATCAGTCGTTACAGCAACCGAACCGATATATTCAGATGCCTCACCGTGATCGGTTGAATGTTCATCGCTGGCAGTTACCCGGAAGAACTCAAGCCGAAAGTCAGTGTCTGGTGTTGAATCCAATACGCCATCTACGACTACGTCGCTGCCACTAACTGTTGCTGAGGTCAGAACCGGATAGTTTTGTTCATCATTGCCACCGGTATCAACATCATCAGCATCATTGACTTCGACCGTGTTGTCATTGTCAATATCGATGCCCTGATCAGTGCTGCCGTAAATGACGTTACGCTGAAGTGCATTGCCCGAGCCCGCAGCACCTTCGATTGACACACCATCATCGCCGCTGTTTGCGATGATGTTCGCTTCAGCGTCGTCGTTTGACCCATCATTGTTAGAGCCGACCAGATTACTAAACGCGGCGCTTGAGAACCGAACGCCGTCGCCAACGTTTGGCCGCGAAGTGATCGCATCAGGCGCAAGGCCGACGATGTTGCCGTAAACCCAATTACCCGTGCTGGAGGTCTGCATAACGATGGCATCACTATTGTTAGACGCCACTACGTTGTTACGAATGATGTTGTCATCGGAGTTGGAGTTCATGACGATGCCGATATCACCGTTACCGGCCGCATTACCATTGCGATCTACACCTACCCAGTTGTTTTCGATGATGTTGTTGTCGCCAATGCCTCCCGTTCCGATTAGTTGAATGCCTTCGTCGGTAAAGTTGGTAATGATCAAACCGCGTATGGTGCTGTTGCTGGCTTCAAGCTGAAGGCCATCGTTGGTTCCACCAAGCACTGTGCCATCCAGGGTAATTAGCGGCGCCCCAAAATAGCCAGGCTGCGTCTGGCCGTCGATGATCACACTGTCGGTAATGGTCGGCAGTTCGCTCGAAGTCACACTAATCGTCTGCCAGCCACCTTCGCCGATATTGAAGTTGATCGTGTCGGTGCCAACTGTGTTGTTCGCGGCTGTGATCGCCTCGCGAAGTGAGATGGCGCCGTCTGCACCCTGATCTGCTACCAGTGCTGAAATTGATGAGGTATCACCGTCTGAGATGTCTTCTGCGGTTGTAACAGAAAACTCATCATCGACGTTCATCATGGCCGCAGCGATGGCAACAGCACCATCAAAACTGCTGTCTGTGCTGCTTGTCGTTGCGGTGATTTGTAATGCAACATCACCATCAACCGTAGCGTCATCGACACCAGTCAGGGTGACTTGCTGGGGGGCATCCCAATTGCCCGATGTAAAGACCAGCGAGGAGCTTGATAGGGTCGCCTCGCCCGTATCGGTTGACGCCAGACTGACAGTCACATTGGCGCTCGGTGCGCTGTCGAGCACCACATTGACAACGGCCGTGTCGCCAGCCTCTGATGTAAAGCGGTCTTCGGCGTATTGCTGGAAGAAGATGCCGAGACCGTCTCCCGAGCCATTGCCCTCCCAGGCGATAGCAAAACGACCCGAAGCATTGGAAGCAATTGAGGGGTAGGATTGACCGCCGCTCGAGGTTGAATTCACTTGAAATTCATTACCTAATGGTACGCCGCCGCCAGAGAAGCGCCGGGCAAAGATGCCAAAGCCATCTCCGTCCTGGCTGTCGCTCGCCCACGTGAGCAGATAGCCCCCTTGCGCATCAGCTGCAATACCGCTTAAGCGACGGCTACCACCCGTTGCCTGATTAACTGGAATCTCGGCTGTTACTGCTGTTCCGTCGAACTCAAACACACGGGTGGTAATCGTGTCTGGAGAGCCTGAATCCCAGACAGCCGCCACGAGGCCGTTCGCTAAGAATGCAAGCTCAGGGCTGTATTGATCGCCCGCCGTGGTAGAGGACAATCGAAACGTGCTGGCGCTTGTAGAGCCGTTGGCTTCATAGAACCGGGCATAGACACCTGCGCCGCTGCCATCCTGACCACTGTCATCCCACGCAATCGCATACCGGCCATCAGCCGCGCGCGTGATAGCGGGCTCAGTCAAATCAAAGCCTGAAGCAGACCCCGATGTCGTTTGGCCGTTTGCCGCGCTGCCATCTGCGTTATAGCGACGATGTTGTATCGTCGTATCGCCAGAGACCTGATCCTCCCAGGCGATTACGAAGTTACCCCACTGGTCCATCGCGATCGATACATTTTCCTGAACGCCCGACGTGCTGGTATTTGCCCGGGTCTCTGACGTCAACGCGCTGCCGTCGGCATCAAAAACTCTGAAGTAGATATCGCCGCTAGTGCTGCTTTGATCCTCCCAAGCAACAACAAAGTTGCCACCAGGCGCAACTGCAACGGCGGGGAAATTCTGATCACCAGAGGTCGTTTCGTTAACAAGAATTTCACTAGTGAGTGGATTGCTGTTCGCGTCGAAACGACGCACGTAAATACCGCTCAGGTCACCGTCCTGGCCAAGACTTTCCCAGGCAATGGTGACGTTCCCATCCTCGTCGATCCCAATGTTGCGTCCGCCTGTGAACGGACCATATTGACTGTTGGCGGTCGTTGAGTTAGCGCGCGTCTCTGAACCGGCTGTCGCTAACGAAGGTGCTAGTGTGAGATTGGATCCGCCTGTAATGAGCGCGTTCTGACTAAACTCGGATGTATTACCTGATCCGTCGGTGGCGGTAGCCGTGATAAGTGACCCGGCAGTGGCTTCGGCAGTCGAGAAAGTGAATGAGAACTGGCGCGCGGTGGAGTCAGTGCTACCAGCCAAGACGCCACTGACCGTGTCGCTGCCGATGTAGGTGCGGCCTTCCCCATTGCCGTGTACGAAGCCCTCATGCTCATCAGGGTCGCTCACAAAGAACTCGACGATGGCGCCTGGCCGGGCTTCGCCGGTAATCGTGATGTCACCTGCGGCTACCACTGCGTCATAGATTACGGGGAAGTTCAGCAGACCGTTCGGACCGGTATCAGCATCACCATTGTCGTTGGCCGTGACACCATTGAAACCGAAATCGATGCCGCGCTCATCGTTGTCGTAGATAGAGTTGGCGCTAATCGTGTTGCCGTTGGAGCCTGTGTCATCAATCACAACACCCCAACGATTGCCAGCGATTACGTTAGGAGCCGCTTCGGAGCCGATGATGTTGTTTTCACCGGCCGTATCAATGAAAACTCCAGGACCGTTACCTAGCAGGCCGTCCCCGCTAGCGGTTGTGCCAATTTGATTGCCGAGGATTGAGTTGCCGTCCGTATTGACATAGATACCTGTCTGACCATGACCGGAGATAAGGTTGCCAGCACCGGCCGCCGTTCCACCAATGATGTTTCCGGAGCCCGTGGTCGAAACAGCAATGCCTGAAACGTTGGTACCGAAGGAACTACGGCCGGTCGCATCCGGACCCACCCAGTTGCCTTGGACAAGCGTGCCGCTGCTTGAACCGTATATGCCTATCTCGTTTACGCCATTGCCTGAGACGATGTTGCGGTCTGCGGCGTTTGTGCCGCCGATGACGTTTCCGCTACCGGAAATCGTTACGATGCCTTCTGAGGTATTGCCCAGTGCTCTGTACCCGTCTGTTCCTAACCAGTTACCAGCGACGGTATTATTTGAACTGCTAATGGCAATACCGCGTGCACTACTGCCTGTCACCATCAAGCCACGAATCTCGCTGCCATCTGATCCCGACACCAGTTCAAGACCATTCCCCCCATCAATGCGAATGGTGATCACGGCATCACTTGCTTCGCTTAACGTATTGGCTGATGAACCGTTTTGCGTGTAACCATCAATGGCCAGTTGATCCGAGATCGTTGGTAGGGCACTGGCCAGGCTGATCGTATGCAGCTTTGTGCCCGAGATATTGAACTCAATGGTGTCGGCACCGCTCGCCGCATTGGCCTGGGTAATCGCGTCGCGTAGCGAGCCTGCTCCGCTGTCATTGGTATTGGTGACCGTGAAAGTCGCCAGGATTGCTTGAAAGTCAGCTTGGATACTCTTGGACAGCGCAAGCGCCGTTTCAATCTCACCCGTCTTGTATTCCAGTTCCCAGTCGCCACCAAGGGCTTCATCGCCGGTTGCGTCGGTACTTGCCGCCACATCGGCCCCGGTGAGTTTTGACAGACTGGTCACCAGTGACTGCCCATCTTGCGTGGCCGCCAGATCGCAACCGTAGATCATCAGGTCGGCATCTTCACCGAAAGCCTGCGCCCAGCTTTGCACATCGGCGAGCTTATTGGTCAGCGTTTCAAAGTTGAGCGCGCTGTTACCCAGTTGAATTTCACCATCATGGCCGTGGGAGATCAGGTGGACAGCATCCAGGTCTCGGTATTGCGCAAGCACATCAGTGATTTGATCAATGCCGTTCGAATCAGCATCGAGCACTAGCACTTCAACATCCCGGTCTTCTGCGCCCAGCGAGGCGAGCAAATCAGCCACCAATTTGTCTCGATCCGGCGTGGCGGCATCAACTATGACGAGTTCGTGCCGATACTGAGCTTGTTGATGGCTTTGCTGCTCGCCGAAGATCTGAGCGTCTGACGCTGAGTAAGCCGATGATGCATTTGCGCCATCTACCTGCCAGGTCGCCTCACCCTGAAAAGGCAGTAGCTCGGCCGAATACAAAATGCGCGGCTCGCAATCCTCCATCACGAGCGATTGCGAAGTCGCTCGTTGCGTCTTGCGTAATTTCTTTGGCCCAAGAAGCGCCATTAAGAGTCGCTCTTATCAGATGAGGGATGAGTGGACCCTCAATTGGGCCATACCTGATATGAGCGAAAGCGGCGAAGTACTGAGTGATACCTACCCAATTGTGACGTCTATCCTGACGGTCAATGCGACGACCGATCCTCCACACGATTCGACGTTCAATTTGATCGATTTGTGATGAACGGCGTTCTCTGACTGACAGAGGGAAAAACGGGCGATTGACGGATCCACCCATACGATCTTCCAGCACAGATTGAGAGGCGGCCAATCGGGAAACCAAAGGCACCCATGTATTTAAGTTGCAACACATTTGCCTGCCAATGTCTGGTTCGGTAGGTAACCCGCACGAGTTGACGAATTAAAAGCCAAGCGAATCACCAGAAAATTGCGCCGCCTTTTGCCTGCCTTTCGGACGACCAGCCCATCCAGACTTGTCACATGATCAAGACCACTCGACCATTGGGTCGACGAGACCGGTCTAAGGCATCTGGTCTCGATTCGGCAATCAATGCCACCTGAAGCATCCGATCATGAGCTTGATGAGCAAGAGCAAACCAACAAGTGATAGCAGTGCATCAGAGTCTGAAGCTAACGGGTCTCAGGTAGTCGTTGCAGGACTATCACTTGTGGTTTGTATTTTGGCAACCTGGCTTAGGCCGGATTTGGTCACTCTGGCCTTGAGCACAATCATCGTGTTGCTGCTGTTTCACAGCACTCAACTGCGCAGTCAATCTCGCCATCTTGTTCAGGCTCGCAAGAAGGCCCAGGATGAGCGGCAATTGCTCATCGAGAGTATTCATTGCGCGCCCCTGGCGTTTGCCGTCTATGGGCCGGATGATCGATTACTTGCCTGGAATAGACGATACGAACGGCACTATCCAGTTGGCTTTGAGAAGTACTACAGTCAGCGGAATGCCAAACCGCCCATTTATGCAGACCTATTGGCTGAGTCCGTCCCTGAAGACATTCCTGCCGATCAGGTCAACAGCTATATTCAAGAACGCGTCGATATTCAACGGCAGGCAGACGGCACACCAATAGATAGATATTTCCCAGCGGTTGGATGGCACAGAGTCACCAAATTCCTGACTGCTCATGGCGCGGTGGCGGGCTTTGCAGTCGATATCTCGGCTTTGAAACAAAAAGAGGCCGAGCTGCAAGCTGAGATCCAGAGACGACAATCGGTGGAGGCCAACCTGAAACACCTGGCAACCACCGATTCGCTCACCGGAGTCCTAAATCGCCGGTCATTTATGGAGCACGTTTCGACCCAACTGCTGCGATACGAACGCGATGGGACACCCGCCTCTATCATTTTGCTTGACATCGACTGGTTCAAATCGATCAACGACCGGTTTGGTCATCAAACAGGAGACGATGTGATAGTCGGTGTTGTGAACGCCGCAACACGAGAGATACGAGAAGGGACAGACCAGATTGGACGATTGGGCGGAGAAGAATTTGGCATCTTGCTACCCGATACCGAACTTGATGCTGCCCAAGCTTGTGCTGAGCGTATTCGAGAGCAAGTCTCGTCTTCTCGCTTCGGTGCGGGTGATAACAATCAGATTTCCTGCACAGCCAGCTTTGGTGTTAGCGCTACCAACCCCCATAACCTGAGACTCGCCACAATCATTGGCGAAGCGGATCAGGCCATGTATGAATCCAAAGCCAATGGACGCAACCGGGTCAGTGGCTTCTCCGGCCAACATAAGACAACACAACAGCACTAGAGAGTTTGTAAAGAACTCCGATTCTGGTTGATGCAGATCTGATTTCTGGATCGAAGGCGATCCTAGGCGTTTTGGAAATCAAACAGATCAAGCTACGATGCGCGCGGCTTTAGTATCGAGTAACAAACAAGCATGTATCAACACCGCGCATCCTGATGGCTACACAAGTGCCTGCGCCAACCACGCTATCGGGTTTCATCATCAGCCTAAACAAGCAAAGAGCCATGGTGGGGATCAACACCCCGAAGGGCGTGTCAATTGTTGAGGTGCTCGATGATCACCAACCCGCTTTGGGTGATGCCGTCACGGGCGCGCTTCACAGCCTGGGCTGCCGCCGCTTGCAAAACGTCACGCAGGCCATCAGATTTGACGGCTTGATTCAGGAAATTCACGATGACCTCATCCGCATGAGGAATGTGCTCGAGGATGAGCCGCCTATGCAAGCTCCTGCGCAATAAGCTCGGCCAATTGCACGGCGTTAAGCGCTGCCCCCTTACGCAGATTGTCGTTAGAGACGAACATCATCAGGCCGTTCTCTACGCTGGGGTCTTGCCGCAGGCGACCAACATAGCTTGCATCTTTGCCGGCCGCATGCAATGGCGTCGGCACATCCATTAGCTCGACGCCAGGCGCGCGCGCCAGAATGTCATGAGCACGGCTGACACTGATGGGCCTTGCAAATTCGGCCGTCAGCGATAAAGAGTGACCGGTAAACACGGGCACCCGCACACAGGTAGCGGCAACGCGTAACTCGGGCAGTTCGAGAATTTTGCGGCTTTCATTCGTGAACTTGAGCTCTTCATTGGTCCACCCGTCGTCACCGTCATAGGCGCCGGCATACGGCAGCACATTAAACGCAACCGTGTCAGAGAAAGCCTGCGGCGCTGGAAAATCAACGGCTGAGCCGTCAACCGCCAATCGTGATGATTGACCCGCTGCCGCATTAATCTCACCTGCAAGCGCCTCCACACCCACAACACCCGCACCGGAAACCGCCTGATAGGTCGACGCAATCAGGCGCACCAGCCCGGCTTCCTGATCAAGTGGCTTGAGCACCGGCATAGCCGCCATGGTCGTGCAGTTGGGATTGGCCACGATGCCCTTTGGCCGCTGAGCAATCGCGTGCGGATTCACCTCGCTCACCACCAGCGGCACTTGCGGGTCCATGCGCCAGGCGGATGAGTTGTCGACCACGACCGCCCCGGCCGCTGCAAATCTGGGAGCGAGTGCTTTGGAGGTTGAACCGCCGGCAGAAAAGATGACAACATCAAGGCCGGCAGGGTCTGCCAGGCTCGCATCTTCCACGACAATCTGTTGGTCGCGCCACGGCACGCTTGATCCGGCGGAGCGAGCCGATGCAAAACAACGCAGTTTCTGCAATGGAAAATTGCGTTCGTCCAGGATCTTGCGAACGGCCGTACCCACCAAACCGGTAGCCCCGACAATGCCCAGTTGTAACCCGCCCTCACGCTGCCCCATCAATCACTCCGCACGACTAACACGTAAACGCCTATTGTCATGCTTTGAGTCAAGCGTAGGCAATCGCTAAATACTGGCAGATTCGAAACTGGCAGATGCAAACCCTGGTGTAGAGTCACCTTATGAAAACGAACGACGCAAGCGACACGTTACCCCTGTCGGCCATCAAGGTCATTGAGATGCATGCGATTGGCCCGGTGCCATTCGCTGGCATGGTGCTGCAACAGCTAGGCGCAACGGTGACGCGTATCAGCCCACCAACCGACCCGGGTCTGGGCGTTAACCATAAGCCAGAGTTTGATTTGCTTAATCTGGGCAAGCCTGTGGTCAAGCTTGACCTAAAAACCGACACCGGGCAGGCGGCACTGCATGAAGAACTGGCCGGCGCCGACATCATGCTCGAAGGCTTTCGGCCGGGTGTGCTTGAACGACTCAATCTGGCCCCTGCCGATCTGCTAGTCAAGCACTCCAGGCTGGTGGTTGGGCGTTTGTCTGGTTGGGGTAATCAGGGGGCCTATGCAAGCCGGGCGGGCCACGACATTAACTACCTGGCACTGGCGGGCATCTTGCATGGCATTGGCTCTAAGGAAGACCCGGCTGTGCCGCTGAATGTGGTGGGGGATTTTGGTGGCGGCGCAATGTACCTGCTGCTTGGCGTGATGGCCAAGTTGATTCAGCGCGGCTCGACAGGCACTGGCGGGCTTGCCACGACCAGCATTTTGGCGGGCTCCATTGGCCTGACCCCGATGTTTTTTGGTTTGATGGCCGGTGGCCGGTGGAATACAGAGCGCGCCAACAATCTGCTTGACGGGGCCACTCCGTTTTATCGTACCTACCGTACCAGCGACGGGCGCCATGTCGCGGTTGGCGCACTGGAGAACAAGTTCTTCAAGGCGTTGCTGGAGATGACAGGGCTGACCAGTGAATTTGATGCGGTCAAGCAATACGACACGGCGCACTGGCCTGGCCTCACCGAATTGCTCACCAAAACGTTCGCGGCCCGTCCCATGGCCGAGTGGGCAAGCCTGAGCGAGCAGTTCGATGCTTGTGTGTCACCGGTATTGAACTTCTTGGAGGCGGCTGAGCACCCGCACAACCAGGCCAATGATTGGTATACCCATGAACCGTACGCGCAGCCGCGGGCTGTGATTGACTTTGATTAAGCAGGGGCCTTGCTCTCAGGATGCCGCTCATTGAACGGGGTAGCCCGAAACAGGCTCAGCCAGAGCAAAGCCAGTATTTCAGCGCCCACCCAGATTTGCATGGCTAACCGAAAGGCCCCTTCTTCAGTGCCACGGATGGTCATGCACCAGTCCACCAACACACCGAACAACCACTGAACCAAAAACATGCCGGTGAATATCAGCAGGTTGAAGGCTGTGTAAGCGCGGCCGGTGAGCGCGGGAGGAAATGACATGCCAACGTGCGCTTGGACCAGGGTATAGGGTGTGCTTGCGACGGCATAGGCAAACCAGATGCCCACAGCAAACACTACTGATGTTGTCACGCTTAGCCAGCCATGCAGCAGCACGATGATGATGGTCACCACCTGGCAGATTCTGAGCATGGAGACACCACGCTGATTCATTTGGCGGGCAATGCCCCCCAGCGCAAGAAACGCGAACAACAGCACCAGGTTGAACGCAAAAATAATCTGCCCACTGGTTTGTGCTGACTGCCCCATGACCTGGGTAAACCAGGGCCCAATCCATAAACTCTGAAACGCCACAAAGCTTGACTGCAGCACCACGCCCAACACCACAAATCGCCAAAAGTATCGATCCCGATAAACCAGCAGGTAACCCGCCAGCCCTTGAGCAACGACAGGCTGGCCATTGGCTTGCAACGGCGCGTCTGACACGGTGGCCTTTGCCTGCACACTCTCGTTTCTGGGCAGGAACCACCAGATCGCAGCGCTGGAAACCACCAGCATACCGGCGGCTATCTGAAACAAGCCCTGCCAGCCAAGCAAGGGCAGCAGTTCACGGCTGGGCGCAGACGCGAGTAGTGCGCCCAAGGTGCCGGCGGTGAGCATCCACGCGACCAGTTGCTGCTGGCGATCGGCCGCAAACCAGAACCTGAAGGCGCGCAGTGCGCCCATCAGGCAACTCGCGAACCCGGCACCGATCATGGCGCGCGCAAGCCACAGCACCCAGGGGGTGGTCGCCAGACTAAACAACAAACAACCGGCCGCAGCCACTAACAGTAAGTACGATGTTGTGCGGCGCGTGCCGTATCGATCGAGCCAGACACCGAGCGGTATCTGCATCAACGCAAAACTCAAAAAGTAGGCACTTGAAAGCGCCCCAAGATCTGCATTGCTTAGAGAAAAATCAGCAACCAACTCGGGCGCAATCGCCGCATTGATTGAGCGAAGGCCGTAAGAAAACAAGTAAGCCGTGGCCAGGCAAAAAAAGACTTTGATGGCATTAGCACGGCTTAACAGACCTAAATTCGCGCCTGAACTCGAGTTCGAATCTGCTTCGCTCCTTTGGTGACTGCTTGTCATCAGGACGGCTCAGCGTTGGCAGCGCCGGCGCGCATGCGCCCGCGAATCGATTCAAAAAAAGTGTTTGCCGCTTCGGCTGAAAACGACTCTCCCACCACCACGAACTGCATCAACTCATGGCCAATCGCAGCAAACATGGCCTGCATCCGCATGTCCTTCCCTTGCGACTGACCCGTCACATCAATGAAGGTTGCCGGTAGCAGGCCCGCCTTGTTTCCCTGTGGACCTAGCAGCGGAATGTTGCGCGTTTCCTGCTGCGTGATCTGGCCATTGATGTTGTTAACCATGCCCGTTTGCATTGCCGCCAGGGCGTTATTGGCTTTATTGGCTTTATTGGCGTTAACTTCGGGCGCATCCTCAGCCAAACCTTCATTTGTCTTGGTTTGTTCTCCGGTGCTCGGGTTTGTCCACGCAGCCGTGAAGACTAGGCCGCCAGCGCGTGCGCCCACCATCTGCATCTTGACAGGCAGGCCGTCTAAATTGATATTGCGGCTCATTTCGGCGGGCTTACCTGGTAAAGCTATCGCAAACGGCGCCTGCTCTGGCAATACATCGCGCCAGTCAAACAACGGAGAGCAAGCACCGAGTACCGAGGCAAGCACCAAGGCGGCGAGCCTGGCGACCAGGCGATGGGTCGGGTGCAGAAACAACATGAATGCTCCAAGGTTGATATGCTCATAGCCTGAGCCGGGTTACTTCGGCGCATTCCCTTCCAGGACCAGCCGTGATCTACGAATTTAAAAGTCGGGCAACGGGCAGCGTCATCATGACGCAAGACATTGCCGAAGCGTTGCTTGCTGCCATGGGCAAGACGCCCGGCGCAACAGGCATTATCACCGTTGAGCAATTGCCGGCCGCAATAGCCGCCTTACGCCACGATTTGCCTGCCGACGCTAGCGACGAAGGGCAAGAGTCTACCGACGATGACGATGACGAGCCCAAATCGAGTGTGTCCCTGAAGCAGCGCGCGTTTCCGCTAATCGAGATGATGGAAACGGCCCTGAAAGCCGGCAAAGATGTGACTTGGGGCGTTTAAGGGCTCGATGAATTGGTTCGAACCCTTTGCGCAGCCGCGCACACCCCTGAAGCAGTTTCTCTCAGACCTTAGCCCCAGCACTGGCGCCAACGCCGTCATTGGATTTGTATTTGCGGCCACTGGGCCGGTGGCCGTTGTGCTCGCGGTAGGTTCCGCGGGCGGCCTGGATGAAGCGACGCTGGCCTCCTGGATCTTCGGGTCATTCTTTGTCAACGGGTTTCTCACGCTAATTGCGTGTTGGCTGTACCGACAGCCCATGGTTTTTTTCTGGACCATTCCCGGCACTGTGCTCGTGGGCCCGGCACTGGAGCATTTGAGTTTTGCGCAGGTGATTGGCGCCTTCTATGCCACTGGCTTGCTCATGGTGGCGCTGGGGGCCCTGGGTTGGGTGCGAAAGGCCATGCAGGCCATCCCGATGCCGATTGTGATGGGGATGGTCGCCGGTGTCTTTTTGAGATTTGGTCTCGACTGGGTGCTAGCGGTTCGCGACGACTGGGCTTTGGCGGGTGTCATGACGGCAGTATTTGTGCTGTTGAGTAGCGTGCCTGCGCTTGGCAAACGCGTACCTCCGCTGATTGGCGCGTTGCTGACCGGCACGGCATTAGTATTGCTGACTGGCCGCCTGAACATTGGCGAGGCCCCGGCGACCGGTTGGATGAGTTCACCCGTGTTTATTGCGCCCGAGTTCTCGCTGCAAGCCATGCTTGAACTGGTGATACCACTGGCCATTACCGTGCTGGTGGTGCAAAACGGCCAGGGGATTGCGGTTTTAAAGCAGGCCGGTCACGACAAGCCGCCTGTTAATGCCATCACAATCGCTTGCGGCATGTGGTCAATGCTCGTGGCTACTGTGGGCACTGTCTCAACCTGCCTGACGGGCCCAACCAATGCCTTAATTTCAAGTTCAGGGCCGAAACACACCCACTATGCCGCCGGTGTGCTTGTCGGATTGTTAGCGATCGCCTTTGGTCTCTTCACCCCGGCATTCACCCGGTTTATGCTTGCCTGCCCACCGGCTTTTATTGCTACGCTCGCCGGGCTGGCCATGCTCAAAGTATTGCAAGGCGCTTTTTCAACTGCGTTTGGCGGGCAATTCCAACTGGGGGCACTGATCAGTTTTCTGATTACGGTGTCGGGAGTTTCGGTCTTGAATATCGGCGCGCCCTTCTGGGGGCTGGTATTTGGCGCATTATTGTCATGGTTGATGGAGCGCAACGACTACCGTCAGCACGCTTAACAAAGGAACACGCTTCTCATGAATGATTCAGTCGATCTTTTCGTCATTGGTGGCGGCTCAGGCGGCGTCAGAGCCGCCCGGATTGCGGCCGGCCATGGCGCCACCGTGGCTGCTGCTGAAGAGTTTCGGTTTGGTGGCACCTGCGTGATTCGCGGCTGTGTCCCTAAAAAGCTGCTGGTGCTTGCGAGCCGCCTGGCTGATGAATTCGATCGGGCGCCTTCGCATGGCTGGAGCATTGGCATGCCAAGTTTTGATTGGGCGACCCTGCGTGAGGCAAAAGAACGGGAAATTACTCGCCTTGAAGGTTTGTATAAAAAGAACCTCGCAGGCGCCGGTGTGCAGGTACACGATGAACGAGCCGAAATTACCGGCCCCCATTCGGTTTTGCTTAAAAAGAGTGGCAAGACCATTCAAGCTGAGCGCATCCTGGTAGCCACGGGCGGTTATCCGTTTAAGCCAGACATTCCTGGCGGCGACTTATCGATTGACTCTAATGATGTGTTTGACTTGCCTGAGTTGCCGGAATCGATGGTGATCGAGGGCGGCGGCTATATTGCGGTTGAGTTTGCGTGCCTGCTGCAACGGCTTGGTGTGCAGGTCACCATCGTCTATCGGCGCGATCAAATTCTGCGCGGCTTTGATCAGGATATGCGCGACCATGTGACTGAAGCGGTCCGAGCGGCTGGCATCGAAATTCGGACGCATTGCTCGATCAACAAGATCGAGGGCACGTGCGGTAACTTGACTGTTCACTATGACAAAGGCGCTCCTCAGCAAGCGGGCCAGGTCATGATGGCTACCGGCCGTAAACCGAATATTCAAGGGCTGGGGCTTGAAACCGCCGGTGTTGATCTCAACGAGCGTGGCGCAATTCAGGTAACGCGCGACTCGCAAACCAGTGCGCCAAGCGTCTGGGCAGTAGGCGATGTCACCGACCGAGTGGCACTCACACCTGTTGCGATTCGTGAAGGCCATGCGTTTGCCGATACCGTGTTTGGTAACAACCCCTGGTATTGCGATCATGAAATGATCCCGACAGCGGTCTTTACAACACCAGAACTTGGCACCGTTGGCTTACCCGAGCATGAAGCGCGTGAACGCTACAAGCATGTGCAGATCTACCGCTCAACTTTCCGTCCCATGACCAACGTATTGTGCGAAACCCCCGAGCGCATGATGATGAAGATGGTCGTTGAGCGCGAAAGCGACCGGGTGCTGGGTGTGCATATTTGTGGACCGGATGCAGCGGAGATGGTCCAGCTTGCTGGCGTGGCGCTCAAGATGGGCGCTACCAAAGCGCAGTTTGATCAAACTGTTGCACTGCATCCGTCGGCGGCTGAAGAGCTGGTCACGATGCGAACGCCAGTGAGTGACTAGGCGTTGGTCTTTAATGCAGGACTCTGGCGTGGCGGTTAAACCGTCACGCCATCTTCAAAGAACTCAACCACGCCTGTTTCAAGCGAATACTCGGCGCCCACCACCATCAGCTCATCGTCGTTAATCAATTCTTCCAGGATCTTGGAGCCGTGACGAAGGTGGTCAACAGCGGTGCGAATATTGGCGCGCACCGCATGATGCATCAGCTTGGCAGGGTCATTGCGTAACTCGGTATAGACCAGGGCCTCCACGGAGGGCCGTATGCGATCAACGATAGAGCGAAGATAGTCGGAACGTTCATCGCGCGACTGCTCAAGCTCTTCCAGTGTTGCCTGGACTGCGCCACAGTGCGTGTGCCCCAGTACCACGACGAGTCGGGTACCAAAACGCTTGGCCGCAAACTCCACACTCCCCACCTGAGATGGCGCGACCACATTGCCGGCCACGCGAATAACGAACAAATCGCCTAAACCTTGGTCAAAGACAATTTCGGCGGGTACTCGAGAATCTGAACAGCCTAGGATGATCGCAAACGGTTCCTGGCCATCGATGAGTTCCACCGGGCGTGCTTTAGCAGCCGACGGTGACTGACCGGTTGTAGCAGAAACAAAGTGGCGATTACCTTCGCGCAGGCGAGCTAATGCCTCACGAGCTGAAACCTGTGTCATCAGGTGGTGAGAAAAATTTAGTGGTGATGAATGTTGCGGCGCGACCGACTAGTCAGCCGCACCCAGAGATGACTCTCGACAACCATCGCAATAATGATGAGGCCGCTGGCGGGCAAGGTCAGGCCAACAAAGTAGAGCGTAATGGCCATGCCCAACAGCAACAGAGATACCGAATGTTTTTTCAACAGTAGCTCGGGCAGTTGCAAGTGCCCAGATATTACCCGGAACACCGCCGAACAACAAAGCGGTCACGCGAAGCTGCAGGGCAGATACGACAAGCGAGTTGGTTGTCGAGTTTGCTAGGCCTGCCCGTCAGACTCAGGGCCCAGGTGGCCGGCGCGCTCGCGCTTGGTCTGGATGTATCTTGCATTGTGACGATTGGCCGGCACACTAATGGCAACCCGCTCGGTCACTTCTATGCCGGCGGCCGTGAGAGCGTCCATTTTGCGAGGATTATTCGTGAGCAGCCTCACCTGCATAACGCCCAGTTCGGCGAGCATCGTGCTGGCAACGGTGTAGTCGCGCTCATCCGCCCGGAAACCGAGCGTGCGGTCAGCCTCAAGCGTGTCGTGTGCCGCGTCTTGCAGGCGATACGCCCTGAGCTTGTTGACCAGCCCAATGCCACGACCTTCCTGAGCCAGATACAACAAAATGCCGCCACCCTCGGCCGCCATACGAGCAATCGCCCCGCGCAACTGCTCGCCGCAATCGCAGCGCAGGCTCGCAAACAAGTCACCCGTCAGGCACGAAGAATGAATACGGGTGAGCACCGGGCCACTGAACTCAGGCTTACCCACAACAATCGCAAGATGCTCAAAATCAGCCAGGCGCTCTCGCCACACGATGAATTGGCAGTCATCACAGTCGGCCAGCGGCACGGGCGCATCACTCACCCGCTCCAATGCCCTGCCGCGCTCATGCCGGAATGACAATGCGGCGCTTACACCAACGCGAATCCGGTCACTCGGCAGCAAAGTGCCTGAATCGATATGGCAAAACAATGCCGGCGCCAACTGGCCCTGCCGGGCCAGTTCCAACGCAGCAAGCGCCCATGCTGCAGAGTTGACTTCGCACGGCGGCAGGGCCTGTTCCGAGGGCCAGGGCTCCGCCGCGAGCCCGGCTAATTGCTGGAGCATCGGGGCATCGGCGTTGGCAGGCAAATGAAACGTCACCGGGTCACCGGCGGTCTCCAGACCCAGCTTTTGGGCACGCTCGGCGCTGAGCAGCAGGGCGTAGGAGCCATCGGCAGTCGCCAGCGCACCCGGGCCAGCGGCTGCAATCGTCTCCAGCGCGGCGACCTCCACCACCCCCATATCACCTTCGATGCTGATCTCCCGGCCGAGGCGTAACTCGGCCACAGCGCGCGATGCGGCGAGCAGAGCGGAGGCCGTCACCCGGGGGCTGGCATCGTTTTCAGGGGGGGTTGGGGTCAAGGAATTACTCAAAGTCAGGGCCCGTATTGAACCGAATCATGCCTGATCGGGCAAATGGGCCGTTTGGCGAACGATCTGGCCCTGAGCCATCTAACGAGTACCCATCAGACAATATCACTTGAATTGATAGTAAGAGTTAAAACAATCGATTGGTGTAATAAACGAGATCGGCTCAAACTCCATTCCATCGAATCAATTCACACCAAGGAAAGATCATGAGCGCCAAAGAAATCACCCACCACCTCGATGTTGCAGCCCACGATCAGGGCATCGTTAGCTCACTGGTCATCGGCGCTACGCTGGTCGGCCTGCTGATGGTTGTCACGATGTCGGTCGCTGTAGCGGTTGCCCCTGTCATCGACACCGTACGAGCAATCGTCTAAAGACTGACATCTGATGCGCGACTCAGCAATTAGCCGCAATGCTAGGCGGCTACGAAGCGACTCGCCGCACGCGCGATCACGCGCTCTTCATCAGTGGGGATCGCCAAAACACGGGTACGGCCTTGCCCAATTTCCAATTGATTAGCGGCATTGCCGGCCACATCAATTGAAATGCCCAGCCAGTCCATATCCTCACACACCCTGGCGCGAATGTTGACGGAGTTTTCACCAACACCGCCACAAAACACCAGACCATCCAAGCCACCCAACACGGCTGCCATAGCGCCCAACTCGCGGCGTATTCTGAACACGTAATAGTCGAGCGCCTGAGCTGCTGCCGGGTCGTCGGACGCCTCAAGCGTACGCATATCATGCGTGATACCCGACAGGCCTTTCATGCCACTTTCGCGATACAACAGCTCAGTAAGCTGTTCCACCGATAGCTGATCACGCCGCATCAAATAAAGCAATGCGCCAGGATCAAGCTGGCCGCAACGGGTGCCCATCGGCAAGCCATCCAGCGCAGAGAAGCCCATGGTTGAACCAATGCTCTGGCCATTCTTAATGGCGCACATGGACGCACCATTACCCAAATGCGCTACTACCACTTTGCCGGCAGCCAAATCAGGGTGATGTGTCTGCAAATAGCCGGTGATGTAGTCGTAGGACAAACCATGAAAGCCATAACGCCTGACACCCTGATCGTAGTAGCGCCGCGGCAAGGCAAAGGTGTCATTCACCCAGGGATGGCCCCGGTGAAAAGCGGTATCGAAGCACGCCACCTGCGGCGCATCGGGAAACTCCGCCATCGCTGCCCGCACCGCATTGAGATTGTGTGGCTGATGCAGCGGCGCCAGCGGCTCGAGCGCATGAAGTTTGGCCATCACCATTAGGTCTAGTCGCTTGGGCTCGGCGTACTCTGCGCCGCCATGCACCACACGGTGACCGACCGCAGCCACCCACCGGTCATCGAGCGCATCGCGAGCCTCATCCAAAATCGCCCGCAGCGCCACAGCGTGGTCAGCCGTGCCCAGGGCCTGCTCGCGCACGGGCTGCCCGGTTTCTTCAATTTCCATGACCGCCGCGGGGCCGAGGTTTGAGACCTGACCAACCGCCAGCAAGTCCGGCTCGGCGTTAGCCGTATACACGCCAAACTTGATGGAAGAAGAGCCGGCGTTGAGAGTGAGGATCGCTGCTTTTGCCATGTCTATATTGTGCATGGCGTTGGCTTGTCAGCACCAACAATGTCCCGCAGGGTCGATCTGGTCAGCCGGGCTGACTGCGTCGACCTCGTTAACTGAGACTCAATCGGTCAATGGCTCAGTGCAGTGTCACCGCATCCGGCACGATCAGGGCTTCCTCAACAACCTGCTCACCTTCGTAAGCAAAGAACACCCGGACCTGATCATCCTCAAGGCATTCAATGACTGAGCCTGGCCCCCAGGAGGTATGCACCACATGACGTACGCGTTCACCAACTGAGATGGAGTGAAAATCGTGATTCATAAGCCGGCTCCTGATTATTAAGGTGGAAGCACTGAGCTTAGGAATTTGCGATCACGCCACCAACCAGGCAAAGACGACCGGGGCAGTCAGGCTGATGAACGCGCTGACGATTGTGATTGACTTGCTTGACGAAACCTCTGGCGTGAAGCGTCTTGCGTGATAAGCCCGATTGACACCAGCGGACAAAGGCTTCAGTCGCATTCACCGGTTACTCTGATACGCCAGCAAGATGAGTGGCTCAGCGCATAGCCTGCCGTCGATCCGGTGGCAGTATCGGCAAGTATTTCGAGCAATCGGTTTACATTCAACACTATGACCGATTCAACCCCTTCCGCTCAAGCCAGCCATGTGGTGATCATTGGCGCTGGTATGGTGGGTGTCTCATGCGCGCTTTGGTTACAGCGCGCGGGCCACCGCGTGACTTTACTCGATCCACGCGGTCCGGCCGGCGGTGCCTCGCAGGGTAATGCAGGTGTATTGGCCGCCGGCTCAGTAGTGCCCGTGACGGTGCCGGGCCTGCTCGGCAAAGCGCCTGGCATGTTGCTCGATAAAGCCGCCCCCCTGTTTGTTCGCTGGTCTTACCTGCCAAAACTACTGCCCTTCCTGGCGCGCTACCTGCGCCACGGCAACGTGCGCGACGTTAACCGCATTGCCGACGCGCTCACCCACTTGCTGCACGATGCCTATGATCAGCACATGGCCCTGGCTGCCGGCACCGGCGCAGAAAAATATCTAAGCCCTGGCGACTATGTGTTTGCCTACCCGGACCGGGCCGCTTACGAAAACGATGCGTTCGGCTGGAGTATTCGTCGGGCGCATGAGGTTGAGTTTGAAGAAATGGCGCCGGACCGGATTGCCGAATACGATCCGCTGCTAGCCGGCCGTGCGGGTTTTGCCGTGCGTTGCGGTAACCACGGCCGTGTTAGCGACCCCGGCGAGTATGTCCGGACCCTGGCGCAGCACGTGGTCAGTCAAGGCGGCAGACTAATTGAAACGTCGGTTAAAGACATCCGCATTGAAAACGGGCAAGCGACCGGCGTGATCACTGAAACTGAGCCAATCGAGGCCAATCACGTTGTGCTGACATCCGGCGTTTGGTCAGGCGAACTGGCCCAGCGCCTCGGGCTTAAAGTGCCAATGGAAGCCGAGGGGGGTTATCACATTGAATGGGTGAATCCGACAATGGCACCGCGCTCACCCACGATGGTGGCAGCCGGCAAGTTCGTGCTGACGCCCATGGATGGCCGGCTGCGCAGCGCTGGCGTACTCGAGTTTGGCGGCATCAATGACAAGCGTACCCAGGCCGCGCTCAATTTGCTCAAGACGCAGACCAAAGCACTACTGCCTGAGCTTAGCTGCGACCGGGTTGACGAGTGGATGGGCTTTCGGCCGGCGCCTGCCGATTCGATTCCGCTCATTGGTCCAACCGGCGCGGTTCAGAATGCCTGGGTAGGTTTTGGCCATCATCATGTTGGATTGACGTCTGGGCCCAAGACAGGTCGCTGGCTTGCTCAGCTTATCGACAAGACATTGCCCGCAGCAGAATTATCTGCATTCTCGCCAGACCGGTTTCGCGTGACCTAAGAACAGCTATCCCAGCCAGCCCATGTAAGGCTCCGGGCATGAGGTCGACCATCAGCACCGATTGATATTCCTCCTCTTGTCCGGATCCTTATGTTTGATTTTTTGGCGCAGCCACAGGTGCTGTTGGGTTTTGTTGTGTTGCTCGCGCTAAGCAGTTTTGCCTTGTCGCCCCGCCATGTGAGTGTTGAAGGGTTTTTTGGTGGCGCGGGAGCATCAGGCCAGGCACCTGGTCTCTGGACCTTGGTCCTCAGTCAGGTCACTACCTGGATCTTTGCGCGCTCGCTGATGAATTCAGCGATTCTGGGTTATTACTACGGCATTGCCGGCACCCTTGCCTACTGCGCCTACTACGCGAGCTTTCTGACTGGCATGTGGATTGTTGGCCGCCTGCGCGCTGGCGGTGCCACATCCGTTCAGCACTGGTTGCGCGCGCGGTTCGGCGCGTCAGGCACTGGCGCCTACAACCTTGTGGTTGGCCTGCGCCTGATGAGTGAAGTCTTCGCCAATCTATTGGTCATCGGAACTTTGTTTGGCGCCGCTTTTGAAAGCACTCCCTGGGCCGCCAACGCCTCGATGATTTTGTTGGCATTGGTTGCATTCGTCTATGCGGCGCTGGGCGGCCTCCGGGCCAGCCTCAAAACCGATGTGGCGCAAATGCTCGTCTTTCTGGCAGTGTTCTCGGTGGCATTCGTCGTGCTGGTGACAAGCGCGAGTTTCTCTTGGTCTGCCGCTCTGACTGCACCCGGCGTATCAGGCGCCGTCCCCGGCTGGGTTCTGCTGATTGTTGCCGCACTGCAAGTGTTCTCATATCCCGCTCACGATCCTGTCATGATGGACCGCGGGTTTCTCGCCGATGAGAAAACCACCCGACGAAGCTTCTTGCATGCATTCTGGCTTTCAACCGCCTGCATCTTTGCGTTCGGTTTGTTTGGGATAGAAGCCGGGCGCCTAGCGCTAGAGGGGGAATCAATGCAGGCCGTTTGGGCAAGACTATTTGGCCCGGCTGTTTTGTTCTGCTTAAGCGCTTCTCTCATTGTGAGTGCGCTGTCAACGCTGGACAGTGCCTTGGCCTCTGCTGCGAAGCTTGTAATTGTTGAGATGCGGCTTGGCGCGCAAACCGTACGAAACGGCCGGATTGCGATGGCCGTGTTCGCGCTTGGTGGAGTGCTGTTTTTACTTGCGGGCAACAAGGATCTGTTTGCCGCCGTGGCAGTGTCAGGCACAGCTTCCATGTTTCTTGCGCCGGTTTTGTTTATTGGGCTCATTCTCGGTCGACCGATAGCGCCTTGGGCATTCTTTGTTTCTTTTGCCGCGGCAATGCTTGGCGCAGCAGCCTACTTCGCGCAAAGCTCGGAGTTGGTGATGATGTTGTTTGGTGATGGCCACAAGTACGAGCGTCTGCTCTATATTTGCTTATCTGTCCTGACCGTTGGGTCTGTGGCATGCATAACAGGTGCGGGAACGAAGTCTGTTCGGACGGCGTAACCCCCAGACAAACGATCATTCAAGATGCCTCCAGCAGGGCCGATATCTGACAGGTTATTCTGTTCTCTAGAAAGGATTCGCTCTTGCCTGCTGACACAAACGCTGGCGCTGGACTCACCCTGACACCCGAGTTGGTGCCTGGTACGGCTGAACAACAAGCATTGCAGGCCCTTGCCAGGGCGACTGCGCTTGCCTGCCAGGCGAAATGCTGCGCGCTCGCTACTGAAACCACGCAGGGGGCAGGTACGCTGACGCTCTCGGGCGAGTTGACCGCCGATGCACAAGACCTGGTACGAGACTTTCGCGCGTTTGTTCAAGCCCGCGAGTCATTGTTCGCTGCCCAAGGTGAATTGATCCTTCAAGAGCATTTGCCCGATTCAGACCCCCTTAGAGAGACGTCCTTTATCGCAGCCAGACAACTGTGTGATCCGCAGGGCCAGCTTGTCGGGCTCATGGCACTGTTTGAGCCGGTTGATATGGCCGAGCCACGACCAACCGAGATGCTCGCCCTCTCTACGGATACCATGGCACAAGCCATCAAAGAGTTGCTGGCGCATCACTGGTACTACGATGCCTACATCAATTCGCCGGCCCTGCTGTATACGACCGATGAGGACGGATTCATTGAGGAAGTCTCGCAACTTTGGCTCACGCAGTTTGGGTATCGGCGAGAAGACGTGATTGGCCGGCAGCCTACCGATTTTATGACAGCGTCAGCGCGCGATGATCTGGCCGGCTTTGCGAATCACATTCACCTCACAGCGGGCGTGAAGGATTTTCCGTCGCAGTTTGTCACCGCTGGTGGACGCGCCATTGATGTGTTGATGTCGATCGCACTTGAAAGACAGTCTGACGGTCGCGCCACTAAAGCGTCGATGAAGTCTAAGTGTCTGCTCGTCGATATCACTTTGCAGATTCAGATTCAAAGAGCACTGGAAGCGCGCGCGCGTCTAGACGAGATGACCGGGGTTCCCAACCGTGCCTGGATTCGCGAGCGCTTTCAGGTCGAGGCAGCACGCGCGGCGCGGTATAAGAGGCCTTTGTCATTGGTTATGTTTGACGCCGACCACTTCAAGCAACTTAATGACGAGCACGGCCATGCGGCCGGTGATCATGCACTTGTCTTGTTAGCGAACACGGCGCGCCATCAATTGCGTGGCGCTGATGAGGTCGGCCGAATCGGCGGCGAAGAATTTGCGCTTGTCTTGCCTGAGACTGATCTGGCAGGTGGTCTCCATGTCGCTGAAAGGCTTCGCGAGGGGGTTGCGAGTTTGCCCTTGAAAGAAGTCGGCTTGCCATGCCCACTGACCATTAGTCTTGGCGTCGTTGAAGTTGACCCCAACTCAACGACCGATCAAGCATTTGCTTGCGCCGATGCTGCGATGTATGAGGCAAAGCGCACCGGCCGAAACCGAGTCGTTGCCTGGCATGCTGCTCTGCCCGCCCACCCCAATGCGGCGAACAAGCCCGAGACACAAAGCCTGGAATCACAGATGGGGCCATTGGTATGAGTGAGAGTATTCGAATTCTGCTTGTCGATGATGATGAAGTTGATCGCGAAGCCATGGTGAGAGCGTTCGAGAAAGAGGGCATCAAAAACCCGATTGTGCTGGCTGATGATGGCGTGCATGCACTCGAAATATTGCGTGGCACACCAACGACGCCGCCACTAACGAGGCCCTACATCATTTTGCTAGATCTCAACATGCCACGCATGAACGGCTTGGAGTTTCTGGAAGTACTGCGTGATGATCCCAGTCTGGCGACATCACTCGTGTTTGTGCTAACCACCTCAAATGATGAAGCAGACAAACTTGCGGCTTATGCTCATAACATTGCCGGGTTCATCACGAAGCAAAAGGCCGCCGAAGACTTCAGCGTGCTGTCCAAGATGCTGAGCGTATATTGGCGCTTGATAGAATTGCCCACGTGAGGAAAGACCTCCGTCAGCATTGATCCTTCCATCAGCCCGTCCCCTGTAAGATGCGGGGCCTTGTCGCTGAATCTGGTCGTACCGCCTTGCTTCCCATTATTAATGTCACAGTGCCTTTCTTTGCGCTGGTACTGTGCGGTTGGCTGGCTGCTAAAGCAAAGCAACTACCAGATCAAGCGGTTGCAGCGCTTAACGGATTCATTCTTTACTTTGCGCTACCCGCGATGTTGTTTCGCTTCGTCGCCAACGCGTCTATTAGTACGGTGGTCAGCCCTGCGGCATTTTTCATTTATGCGCTGGTCGGCGTGGCGGTGTTTGCCATCTCGGTTCTCGGTCTGCGCTGGGGTAACAGCGATAACTGGGTAGACACTGCGTTTGGCGGCCTGGCGGCGAGTTGGCCTAACTGGGGTTACATGGGCTTTGGTCTGATCCCGGCGCTGTTTGGACCCGAGGCTATTGCGACGCTCATCAGCGCCGGCCTTGCAGACTTGCTCATTCTGATGCCGCTTGGCCTGCTGGTGGCGTCTCGCCAAAACCTTGACCAGGGACAGAACACGGCGCTGGCGAGCTTACTCGGGGTGAGTCGCAATCCGCTGATCTGGGCGATTAGTGCGGGCCTGGCGGCGTCTTTAGTAAACCTACCCATCCCTACCGCCATTGATGAATTTCTCAGGCTGCTTGGCACAGCAGCCGGCCCGGTTGCGCTGTTTTCTATTGGCGTTTCACTTTACCGACCGCAAAGCGCAAGCGCTCACTCGGACACCTGGATTCTGGTCGTCACCAAACTGGTTTTTCACCCGCTCGTGATGTGGATCGTGGCGTATCACTTGTTTTCACTTGAGCGGCAGATAGCGGCGATCATGACCGTCATGGCGGCACTGCCCGCAGCCGGCACCGCGTTTCTGTTTACCGAGCGCCATGGCGGAGATGTCGACAGGGTCGCGGGTTTAATCATGATCACGACGGCACTCGCATTCGTGAGTTTTACGGTGACCGTCGCCTTGCTTGGCGTGAAGGGCTAACGCGATGGCGATAAACGCTGCGGGCCGGCCTGGCCGCTACTCACTTCAAACGCAGCGATCGTCAAGGCTTTGGCATTGGGTGTTCTCACCGTTTCAACCCCGATCATGTCCGCCTTCATCGTTGATTCGTTGATGGTCAGGCGCAGATAGCCGCGCTTGTCGACATGCGTGAAACGCACCGCCGGATACGTGGCTTTGACCCGGTTCACGAACCTTGGGCTGGGCACACCGGAGGTGATTGCGCCACAGGCGAATTCGGTCGCAACAGGCGATGCCGCAGTCTTATCACCGGCAGGTGCAAGCGCATTGGCATAGAAGGCATGGACGTCGCCGCTGAGCACAACCGGATTCTTGACCGCCGGTTTGGCAAGCACATTCAGAATGGCGTCACGCTCGCCCGGGTAGCCATCCCAGCCATCCGGAAACACACGCATGTGGTCTCGAATCTCAATGGCGGCGGGTTGAAACAAAGTTTGCTGCGCCAGCAGATTCCACTGCGGGGTTGTTTCTCGTTGCAGGCGATTCAAAAGCCAAGACCGTTGCTGCCAACCTAACATCGAGCGAGTCGGGTCAAGTAGCTCGTCACAATCTACCGGGCTCCCAATTTCAAAACCGCCGCGCATATTGTCGGCGCACGGCGTGACATCACGATACTGTCGCGTATCCAACATGAATACTCGGGCGAGCGACCCAAACCAGAACTCTTTGTTGAGACGCATGTGCGGGCCGAACGGCATCATCCAGCGCGGCAGTGGCATGTGTTCGTAGTAGGCTTTGTAGGCAGCCGTGCGGCGGGCCAGGAACCACTCCCGAGGCATGCCCGTGGCGGACTGATCAGCCATGTAGTCGTTATCAACTTCGTGATCGTCCCAGGTGACTAACCAGGGGCAGGCGGCATGCGCCCGCTGCAAATCGGGGTCTTGCTTGTAGTGCGCATGACGAATGCGATAGTCCTCAAGCGAAACGGCCACAGGCTCGGTCAGTGTTCGCACGCGCGACGGGCCGGCGGTGCCTTCATAAATATAGTCACCGAGGTGAAGAATCAGGTCAGGCTTGTCAGCCACCATTTGCTGATAGGCCGTGAAGTAGCCAACCTCATAGTGCTGGCAACAGGCCACGCCGACGCGCAACTGCATGTTGGCGATGGGGGCATCATTGTGCGGCGTCGTGCGCGTGCGACCCACCGGGCTCGACCAACCTGGCACCCGAAACTGGTACCAATACCAGGTGTCGGCACTCAGCCCGCGCGGCTCAGCATGAACCGAATGTGCCCACTGTGGATCGGCCCAGACAGTGCCGCGCGTGACCACCTGATCCAGACCTTCGTCTTTGGCCACGACAAATTCCACCGGTACCGGTGACGGCGGCATGCCACCGCCAGGCGCGCTGGGCGTGGGCGCCAGGCGCGTCCAAAGCACCATGCCATCGGGATACGGATAGCCAGATGCCACGCCCAGTGTGAAGGGGTATTCAGGCAGACGCTCGGTGGCCTCGCCGGCATGCGCACGGGTTGCCCAAAGCGATACGCCAGGCAAACCGAGTACCGATTGCAGCAGCGCACGCCTGCTGCCAGAGGCTTGAGCGGGTAAGCGCGGAGGCGGTTTCTTCAAAGGACAGCTCGCTGGCTTAAGAATCAATTAACTGAGTTCAGTGTACGCCCAGGCATGACAAGTCAGGCGATTGCGCCTACCCCCGTTGCGGCACCAACACCCGCGTCAGCATGACCGTAAACAAGGCCTGATAGGGCTCAGCCGGCGCCCCTCGCGCAATCGCCAGCGCGGCGCGATCAAACGCAGCCGACAACACATCCGCCAGTTCCGGCAACGGGATGCTGTTTGCCTGCTCAGGACCAAGCGCCAGTGTCAGGCCCTCGAGCAAGCTTGATCCGCCCGCCTGGGCATCAATCTGCGCCATGGTGTCCATGCCAAGAACCGTCGGGCCTTCCATGAGCAAAAGCTTGGCACGGCCCGGCTCGGACATCGCCGCAAAGTAGGCATTAGCGCCCTCCAACAAACCCTCAAGCGGGCTCGCCGGCTCTGCCGCCTGAGCGTTGATGAATTCGGCTACTGCGTGTGCCTCCTCAGTGACCACCGCTTTGAGCAGATCGGCCTTGTCTGTGAAGTGATGGTAGAGCGCGCCGCGCGTGACCTTGGCAGCCTTGACGATCTCGGGTGTCCCGGTCTCTGCATAGCCATCGCGCACAAATAAATCTCGCGCGGCTTTGATCAGCGCCGCGCGGGTCTGCCGCTTGCGCTCTTCATTGCTTCGGCGCGCCGGCCGGGCACCCGTCTGAGCCGGTTGCGAGGGTTTATTCATAAACGGCAAAAAACCTATTGACATACATGATGTATGTATCTTAGCATCCCTTCACATACACAATGTATGTAAATGAAGATCTCACTCACAACAGGAGCAACCACCATGAAGTGCAC
This sequence comes from Burkholderiaceae bacterium, assembly GCA_045106815.1. Lineage (GTDB taxonomy): Bacteria > Pseudomonadota > Gammaproteobacteria > Burkholderiales > Burkholderiaceae_E > JAUIAI01. The sequence goes on from JBGCFG010000062.1 coordinate 38,627, forward strand.
CCAGTTCTACCCCGTCTTGATGACCGATGATGTTGCCACCAGTGCCCGTTTTTATCAGGACCACTTTCGCTTTAAACCGCTGTTTGAGAGCGACTGGTATGTGCACCTGCAGTCCAGTGAGGACGAGAGCGTGAATATCGCCATCATGCGTTTCGACCATGAATCCATCCCGGCCAGCGGCCGCCATCGGGCTGCCGGCATGTTGATCAACTTTGAGGTCGAGGATGTCGATACCGAGTACGCCGCCGCGCAGGCAGCTGGCCTGCCCATTCTCACCACCTTGCGTGATGAAGAAACCGGTCAGCGCCATTTCATCACCCAGGACCCAAGCGGCGTGCTGATTGATGTGATTAAGCCGATTCCGCCCAGTGCTGAGTTCTTGGCGCAGTTCAGTGATGGCGCCGCAGGTGACTGAATGAGTCGATAACCCAGAGCTACCGCTCATCCGTTCAAGTGTGGCGCCAGTCGGGCTGATGACGTTTCTGTGCCAATTCGCCTTGAGTATTCGAACGTTCCGAATGCTCAAGGTGTTATGCACAAAACCCTCTCCCACCCGCTTAAAACGGCACCTAGATACATCATGGTCGGCATTGCCACGATGGTGTTGGTGGCCTGTAGTGGTGGCGGCGGAGAGGCAAACAAATCATCGGGTTTAAATAACGATGCCGGCTTCGATCAAACCGGCTTGCCTACCAGCGGGCCAGTGACATCGAGCGAACCTGACGCGCCGACTGACTCAATCGATGCGGCGCGCTTGCTGCAACAAGCCACGTTTGGACCAACACCGGCGCTGGTGGCTGACGTTACGACCAAAGGGGCGCGCAAGTTTCTGATTGAACAATTTGCCGAGCCGGCCGCCCGCTATACCTATACGCTCGACGCAAACCGGTACAGAGACCAAGTCCACAGCAACGCTCAAACCAACTTCTGCGCCCAGTTCTCCGGCACCGCCGAGCAACACTGCTGGCGCGACTGGTTTTCAACCGTGCCGGTGGAGTGGGACTTCTTCAGGCAGGCCGTGATTGGACGTGATCAGTTGCGTCAACGCGTGGCCTTTGCGCTGAGCCAGATCTTTGTCGTTTCTGGCAAAGAGATTCATGGCAGCTACGCGATGGCGGAGTATCAGCAGATGCTGCGCGACCGCGCCTTTAGCAACCTGCGAGATATCTTGCGCGGCGTGACGGTGTCGCCCGTCATGGGCGTCTACCTGAACTTGGTGGATAACGATGGCGAAGCCCCAAATGAGAACTATGCGCGCGAGTTGCTGCAACTGTTTTCCATTGGGACATGCAAGCTCAATCGCGATGGCTCGCTCGCCGGGTCAGGCACTTGCGAAGCCACTTATAACAATGAAATTGTGCGCAACTACGCTTATGCCTTAAGCGGCTGGACCTACCCGCCCGGTGGCATCAACCCGTTTTGTACTAATTGCCTGGACTGGCGCAATCCCCAGTTCTTCAGAGGCGAAATGGTCGCCGTGCCAGCGCGCCATGACGGCGACGCCCGCGCGCTGTTGTCTGGCATTGTTGCCCCGGCCGGCCGCACACCTGAACAAGGTCTTGACGCGGTGCTCGACTCACTGATCAACCATCCGAATATTGCGCCCATGTTTGCCAAGCAACTGATTCAGTTCCTGGTGACGAGCAATCCGGTACCTGCCTATATCGACCGAGTAGCGGCGGCATTCGAACAAGGCAGGTATAGCCCTGGCGGCACGCCGATTGGCAGCGGGGTGCGCGGCGACATGAAAGCGACCATCGCGGCTGTCTTGCTAGACGCTGAGGCTCGATCAAACTCAGTGGCTGATCGCGACGACTTTGGTCGACTACGAGAACCAGTCATGTTTGCCACCGGTGCCATCAGAGCGCTTGAAGGTCAGACCGATGGCTATCCGCTCAGCCACTACCAGTGGGGCAAGCAATTGGGGCAGCCGGTTTTTCAGGCGCCGAGTGTGTTTAATTTCTACCCGCCCGACTTTCCGCTGCCAGGCAGCGAACTGGTGGCGCCGCAATTCGGCGTTGAAAACATCAACACGAGTTTGTCGCGCATTAACTTTGCGAATGCCTTGATTTACTGGTGGTTCAATGCCGGCAACGGACTAGAAGCACAAGCCGATATGCCGAATGCAATTGGCACCCGGGTCAGCTACGACCGCTTCGTTGCGATGCTGCAAAACGCAGACACTGACTCCATCAAAGTTGTCTCAGCCTTGAATGACTTACTCGCCGCTGGCCGCATGCCGCCTGCGCAGATGCAGACCATCGTCACCGCGATGGATCATTGGACACCCGCGCACACCTGGCTCTCGCAAAGCAGCCAGCAATCAAGTTGGCAGATTGAGCGCGTCAAGATGGCGGCGTATCTCATGCTGGCATCGCCGCACTATCAGATTCAACGCTGATGGGGATCACATTGGGATTATCACGATGACCACCTCGTCTAGACGCCGCTTTTTGAAGCAAAGTGCTTTACTGACATCAGGCGCTGTGAGTCTGGGGGCTGGCTCTTTGCTCTGGCCGCATCAGGCCGGTGCCGCGACGAGTGACTATCGCGCCTTGATCTGCTTGTTTCTATACGGCGGCAATGACGGCCTAAACATGGTGCCGCCTTACTCGCCTACCCTGCATCAGCAGTATGCTCAGGTTCGTCAATCACTCGCGATAGCCCGCAGCAGTATCGTGCCGCTGAATGCCGACATCGGCTTGCATCCTGCGATGGCACCGCTCAAAGATGTGTTTGATGCGCAGCGCCTGGCGATCATCAACAATGTGGGGCCGCTGAGCCGCCCCATGACCCGCCAGCAATATTTTGAATGGCAGGCCTTGCACGACAACACGCGCGTGCCTGACAACCTGTTTTCTCATAAGGATCAGCAACGGCTTTGGGAAAACGCCACGACCACGGGTATTGAAAGAACTGGATGGGGCGGGCGGCTTGCCGAAGCGCTCGGCAGTCAATCGCCCGTCTATTCTTTTGCGGGCAATACGCGCTTCGGTGCGGGCAACTTATTGCAGGAACTGGTACTCCCCGACCCCGACCGACGCCTGGGCCTGTATGGATTTGACGGTGATGCGTGGTCTAACGCGCGCCTGGCCGCGTTGCAATCGCTCACCGCGTCGGCTAGCGGTAACGCGCTGCATCAGGCGCTCACCGCATCTCAGCAACGGGCGTTCTCGATCAGTAACCAGCTCGGCCCACTACTCGAACAAGCACCAAGCAATGGCGTTGATAGCGACAACCCCGAACTCTCCACGGCATTTAGCGGCTTGCAGGATGATTTGGACAATCCGCTTGCACGCCAGCTATATCAAGCAGCCAAGATCATCAAGAACCGCAGCCTGGTCGGCGGGAACCGGCATGTGTTTTTTGTGTCGCTAGGTGGCTTTGATCATCATGCCAATCAACTCACTCGACACGAACCCCTGCTGCGCACGCTGGGCCATTCGCTGCAAGCGTTTGATGCCGCGATGCAGTCTCTTGGCACGAGCAATCAGGCGACGCTGTTTACACAGTCTGACTTTGGGCGTTCTTTTAAACCCAATGGGAGTGCCGGGACGGACCACGCCTGGGGTAACCAACAACTCGTGATGGGTGGTGCGGTTGCTGGTGGCACGAGTTATGGTGCGTATCCGTCGCTTGAGCTTGGTGGGCCCGATGATGCTGGCGAGATGCCGTGGGAGCATCACGGCCGGTGGATACCGTCAGTATCGGTGGATCAGTATGCGGCGACTCTCATCAAGTGGTTTGCGCCTGAGCTCGGGGGAAACTACGGGCAGATTTTGCCTAATTTGCATCGGTTTACGCAGCACGATGTAGGTTTTATGAGTTAGCAGGGCTCTGTTGCGTTGTTGAGTCTCAGGCACAGATCTGGTCATCTCTACGCCGGCATACCTAGCCGGTTACCCCAAACGAAGTATCGATGTACCTCAGCTCTTGTTTTGACCCCTACGGTCCAATGAAAACATCCCCTTTTCGAATCGTGCGGATGGCCTCGATTCCCTTTAAGGTCGCTTTCGCGCACTTGAGGCTCTTGAATCCGCGCATCGGTCTGATAATTTTCTTTAGTGCGGCATGGTCCGATTCAATTCGGTTATTCAGGTACTTACGATCGATATGCTGAATCTGACCGAGTAGTTCGATCCATCGATTTCGTTCCCTGATAATCTTCTGATAATTCCAAGCTTTATCGGTCGTGATGCTACTGGGGTAATACAAACCTGCTGACTCTATCGCCTGCTTCAAGAAGGCCCGGGCGGCTCGGGCATCCCGGCGCGCCGTGAGCCTGAAATCGATTAGTAGGCCAAACTGATCAATGGCGCGCCACAAGTAAAGCAATCCACCCCCAACCGGGATGTACGTCTCATCAGCATGCCAGTTCGAACCGCGCGCTTAAATCGCTATTCGCTCCACCAGAAAATCAACAAACGCTCTCACCTTCGGAGATAGGAATCGAGCGGAGGGATACACCACATGCACCGCATTATCGAGCGCCTCCGGGTGAACCTGATAGTCATCAAGCAAAGCGGTGATGGAGCCATCATCTAAATGCTCAGCCACTAACCATCGCGGCACCAGGACAATGCCGTAGTGAGCCTTGGCCGCGGCAATGAGCGCATCCCCACTATTTGAGCGAAATGCACCAGACACTGGCACTCGCAATGTTTCGCCATCCTTTTGAAACACCCACACTTTTGAGCCCGGATGAGTCCGGTCAATCGATGCACGCCGCTGAAATGCCAGGCATCGATGCTGGCTTAGTTCTGCTGGCGCCTTCGGCCGACC
>JBGCFG010000063.1:0-5245 GCA_045106815.1 Burkholderiaceae bacterium
GCCTAGTCCGGCGGCTTCAGAAGGCGTCGCAACGCCTAGATAAATTGATCCGATGATCACCACAGCAAGCGCCAGCGTTGGCAGTGCGAGCAGTGATGCTCGTTTGCGTTCGGCTGTCGACGCTTTCTCAACAGGCTGATAGTTTGGGCTGCGTCTAGCGTAAATCATGCTGTAGATGAGAAACACCGTGGCCAGAAACAGGCCTGGCCCGATGCCGGCCAAAAAAAGCGTTGGGATCGATTCTTCCGTGATCACGCCAAAAATGATCAACGGGATCGAAGGCGGAATCAAAATGCCAAGCGTACCGCCCGCTGCCAACAGCCCCAGTACAAAAGAGCGGTCATAGCCGCGTTTGGTCATCTCGGGGAGCGCCACCGTGCCAATCGTTGCAGCCGTGGCAACCGATGAGCCGGAAATAGCTGAAAACAGGGCGCACGAAATAATGGTCGCCGCCCCCAGACCACCAGGCCAATGCCCGACCCAGGTTTGAACCGCACCGAACAGGTCTTTGCCCACACCGCCCTTGAGCAACACATTGGACATGAGCAAGAACATCGGCACCGCGAGCAACTCAAAACTGTCGAGCGTGCCGTAGATTCGCTGCGGGACGCCAATCAGAGGCAAGCCTTTCAGGAGCAGCAAAAAAATGCCAAGGCCCGCCATTGCAAATGCAACCGGGACGCGCACAATCAGCAGCAGTACCAGCGCGGTGAGAATGAGCGCTGCTTCCATCAGTCCTGCTTGCTCGAGTGTTTGGCTGGCAAGTCTGACTCGGGCAGTACGCCTACCTCAGCCAACTCGATTTCATGCGTGCTGACTTGCCTGGCCTCACCGGTCCAGGTCTTCACCATTTCGGCTATCGCCTGAAGCAAAAGCAATCCAAACCCAAACCAGACCGACGCATGGGTCAGCCACTTCGGCGGTGCCAGAAACGAGTCAGTTGTGTGGCCGAATTTGAGCGCCTTAGCCCACAACTCATAGCCGAACCAACAAACCACGCCCGCAACACCAACAATCACAAGCATCGCGAACGTATCGGCGAGTTTTCTGCCAAGCGTGCCCGGTTGCTTGAACATGACGTCGATCACGACGTGCTCTCGCTGACTCAGCACATAGGCAGCCGCCATCAAGGTGGCCCAGGTCTGCAGGATGCGCGAGACTTCATCGACCCAGATCGTCGGCATGGTGAAGCCATAGCGCATCACCACTTCAAAGCAGATAAACAAGCCAACCGCAAAATACATCCAGGCGGCAAGACGGCCCGTCAGCAAAGACAGGCCGTCGATGATACGCACGGTCGAACCGACTGCCGCATTCACGCCTTATTGCGCCTGCGCAGCCTCAATCACCTTGGCAGCGTCTGGGCCGCCCTCTTGAATAAAGCGCTGCATAACCGGCTTGGTTGCCTCGCGCCATAGCTCGCGCTCGGCGTCGGTGAGTTCAACCACTTCAATCTTGTCCTTGATGTAGGCAAGCGCTTCTTCTTCAAGTTTTTGGATGTCGTTACGAAGGGTCTGCTCGACCTCTCGTCCGCAGTTGTCCACGATGCCACGGGACTCATCAGACAAGCTCATGTAAACGTCGTTGTTAATGACAGCAACGAACTCTATGTCAGCATCGTAGGTCAGCGTAATGTAGTCCATGACTTCATAAAGCTTGCGTGCCTTGACGCCTGTGATACCAGTCGTGCCAACATCCACAGCGCCCTGCTGATACGCGAGAAACTGCTTTGAACCACTCATAAGCGTTGGGGCACCGCCAAGTGCTTCCGCCGTCCAGCCGAGCAACTTGCCAAAGGTACGAACCTTTTTTCCCTTCATGTCATCCGGTACACGGATAGGCTCTTTCTTGGACAGGTAGATCGTGCGGCCAAATGCCTGCCACCACAAGATGCGGGCACCTGTTTGCTTAAGCACAGACTCATCAATGATCTTGCGCGCCGCTGAATCAGGTGCCGTAAACGCTGCTGCTTTTTCAGGCGAATCGAGAAGAAACGGCACGTAGATCGCATCGACCGCCGGCACGCTGCCAGCGAAGCGAGTCAACGAGGCACTTCCCATCTCAATGGCACCAGATCCAACAGCTTCAGGCACTTGTTTGTCGGTGTAGAGTTGGGCTGAGGGGAAAATCTGCACTTCAAGCTCATCTGTCTTGGCTTCAACGCATTTCTTCCAGTCGTTCAGGTTGACGCCGAGCGAGTGCGTTTCCGGCACCTGAAGTGTGATTCGGATGGTTGTCTTGGCGTAGACCGGAAAGGCCGCCAAAGATAGGGCGGTAGCCGCGGCTGCGCCAGCGATGAGTCGCTTCATGTGTTTGTCTCCTCCACGAGGTTTTTGGCATGCCGAACTCCTGGCCCGGCTTTGTCGTCAGGCATATTACATGCAAACCGCACCACCGCGGCCAACGGACATATCTGACAGGAAATGCACATGTCACTGTATCCACCCCCTAAACATCGCGACATGCAAGTCTGGAGTTCAGTACCTCAGGAGTACCGTCGAGACAATACGGTGCCCGCGTGGGCAGTCGCGAACAAGGCAGGTCAGGCCGCCGATTCGTTTCTGGAGGGTCCGAGCTTTGACCGGGCGGACCATCTCTGGGTGACCGATATTCCTTATGGTCGGGTCTTTCGTATCTCGCCAGCCGGCCAGTGGCAACTCGTTGCGGAGTACGACGGCTGGCCCAATGGCCTGAAAATTCACCGAGACGGCCGAATCTTCATCACCGACTACCGGCACGGCTTGATGGTGATGGATGCCGCTACCGGCAAGGTTTCGCCTTACCTCATAGACAAAGCGTCAGAGAGCTTCAAGGGGGTGAATGACTTGTTCTTTGACCAGCAAGGCCAGATCTGGTTTACCGACCAGGGTCAGACCGGCCAGCATGACCCGAGCGGCCGGGTCTATCGCTTTAATGAAAGCAGCGGCGCACTACACTGCCTGATTGACACATGCCCAAGCCCCAATGGGCTCGTGATGTCATGTGATGAGCAGTCATTGTTCGTTGCGATGACTCGCGGCAACGCGGTTTGGCGCCTGCCTATGTTGGCCAATGGCAATACGACCAAAGTCGGTATTTTTACCCACATGGCCGGCGGCATCAGCGGCGCCGACGGCATGGCGATAGATGAACAGGACAACCTTTATGTTTGCGACGCTGGCAACGGTTGCGTCTGGGTGTTTTCAAAATTCGGCGAGCCGCTTGTCCGGTATATGTCACCCGGCACGGGCAGAACAACCACTAATCTCGCGTTTGGCGGGCCAGACCGACAAACCCTATATGTCACTGAGTCCGACAGCGGTAATATCCTGACCGCGCCCGCGCTCGCACCCGGTAAGGTCATGTACTCACATTCATAGATCTGCTGCACACTCAATGGAGCGAGGCTGGGCATCGCACCTTGCTTCGCTTCATCATGCCTTGAGAACAACTATGCCGAAATCCTCACACTTATTCTTTGCTTCGCTCCTCAGTCTGCTCCTTGTGCCACCCGTGCTCATGCATAGCGAGACAGTGCTAGCTCAATCCAGTATTGAGTTGTCATGCGAAGACGCCCCAACTGAAGCCGTACAAGTTCTGCCGGAACCGCTTAACGATTGGGCTCAGGTTCGCTGTACCGTTTACGGCCACACTATTGTGTCGAAAGCACCTTGGGTATGGGTCTATCCGGGCCTGACCAGGCCGGTTCACTTTCCAGCGCAGATGGCTGACCGCCAGCCCGAAAAAGTTGAACATGCCTCCCACTACCGCAAAATAGAAACGGAGCAACTCGATCCCTTCAAAGTAGAACAGGCGGCAGCCCTGTTCAGTGAAACGATTGGCCTGTCCCCACCTCCAACCGATGCCGCCTGGCGCATCACCATGACCAATCAGGAGGGCAGCAGTCATACGATGTTCATGGGCCGCGAAGGCCGCACAGATAAAACCAAACCCGCTCAGGGCTGGGGGTTCTGGTGTGCACCCGGTTGCAAGAGTGGGCGTAGCTTTGTGATTCTTCATGAGCCGGCGCAAACCAAATGACGCTTGAGCACTGGAGCCTTTTCCTGCTCGCGGCCATTGGCCTGTCGCTGACCCCCGGGCCAAACGGCCTGCTGTCTCTCAGCCACGGCATGCGCTTTGGTGTGCGCCCAACCGTGATGGTCGCCGTAGGCGGCATTGCCGGATTTCTGGTGCTCATTGGCGCATCACTGTCTGGCCTGGGTGCCCTGCTGGCGACTTCAGAGCGAGCTTTCCTGGCCGTTAAGTGGATTGGCGCGGCCTACCTGATTTATCTGGGGATTCGCTTGTGGTTTGCACCGGCGCCTGTCACGCACGGCAACGAGGATATGACAACAGTCAATGCCACTAACAAGATCCCAAGTTCCAGCACACGCTTTTCGGAGGGCTTTTTGGTTGCCGTATCCAATCCGAAAGCCCTCATCTTCTTTGCGGCGTTCTTGCCGCAATTCATGGTGCCGGATGTTTCGCTCCTGACTCACTTTCTTGTTTTGGGTGGTACTTTCGCCGCCGTCGAATTCATCTACGAAATCATCGTTGCTGCGATGGCCCAGCGCATTGCCCCCTGGCTTGGGCGCCATGGTCGATGGTTTAACCGTGGCGCCGGGACCTGCTTCATCATTATTGGCGGCCTGATGACGCGAGCCAATCGGTAGAGATCAAAAGTAGGAGTGTTTGTGCTTGAAAGCCTAATATCAATTGCGCTGGCCTTTTGGATAGTGACGGTCTCGCCTGGTCCCGCCAATATTGCGGTCGCAACCGTGTCCATGAGTGCAGGACGCCATGCCGGGATGCGCTTTGGTTTTGGGCTCGCGCTTGGTCTCGCGTTTTGGGGGCTTGTTGCAGCAACCGGCATGGGCGCGGTGTTAAAAGGCTCTGAAATCGGGCTGTACGCCATCAAGCTAATCGGTGGTGTGTATCTGCTGTGGCTGGCTTTTCAGTCTGGCCGCAAAGCGATAGATAAAGAGCCCGACGAAATCAAGCTAACAGGTCAAAGCCGGTGGTTTCTCCGTGGCCTTGCCTTGAACCTGTCTAACCCCAAAGCAGTGGTTGCCTGGATGGCAGCATTAGCTGTTGGTTTGGGCACTGGCAACGAGTCCCAGCAAGTCCTTATAGCCACGCTCATTTGCATGGCACTGGGCTTTATCAACTACGCGGCACATGCGTACGCGTTTTCACTGCCGGGCTTTATGGCTGGTTATCAGCGGTTCCGGCAATGGATAGAGGGTGCAGTGGCTGGTTTGTTTGC
>JBGCFG010000064.1:0-24112 GCA_045106815.1 Burkholderiaceae bacterium
AGCGAGTTTTTGTTCATCCAGCGGAAACACGTAAGGACGCCCATGCGACAGATTCGTCGCATACATGCGCAGGTCTATTGACCTCACACCTTTGGGTGTGGCGAGTGTGCTTAGCTCTTGTGGCGCATCCGGTGCCTCCCAAAGATCACCAAACGTCAGGGGGTTGTCGAGAGAGAGTCCAGCTGCTGCCTGAATCTGTTCATGAAGCCAGGGTGTCAGGCCAGGGAAACGGTTAGATTCCGTCATGCCCGAACACAGGCCGTAGCCGTTGTTCGTCACTTCATTAGTCAAATCGTTGTAGATCCATGCGGCAACCGAGGCAACGGCCAGTGCGAGGCTGAGTAATCCTGCCCCTAACCAGGACCCAAGCTGGTACCCAATAGCAACGCCGGCCAAAACGCTAAACACGAGCGCTGGCCAATAGGCGATGACAAAACCTGAGACCACCGAAATCCAGCGGGTGCCGGTTGTGGATGCATTGAGTGAGCAGATCAGTACTCGAAACAACCGATGGGTGCCAAGCCTGGGCTGAAACAAGCTGAGCAGTTTGCCGGGTTTGACCAATGCGTCGGGCCCGAGAGACAGACTAGATCGCTTGTGTTCGCCATTGCCGTCAGCCGGTTGAGCCAGTTCGTCAGGGATGCTGCCTAGTAAGTCGAACCCGGCTCGGGAACCGTTTTGATGCCGCCGTTGGAACTCTGCTGCTGCGGTGACCGCCGCCACGATCGCGCCTGCTGAGGTGCCGCCAATACAATTAAACCGGTAGTGTTTGGCAAGCAGGGCGACTGCTCGCGGATACACAACGCCACTCGTAATGCCGCCTTTCATGACGAGATCGCAAAACCGGTCTTTAGGCGGCTCGTCCATCAGGCTATGGCCCGTGAGCGAAGCATCTCAGCCGCGTTCATTGCCATGTCTCATGCAGCACCTTGTCCAAGAATGGATTAAGGCGGGTTTCAGCAATTTTCTGATAGCCAAACCGTGTTGGATGAATTTCATCCAACCAGTCGTTGCTGCAGCCGCTGGCGGCGGGGTCCGCTGGTTGCAGAGCGCCATGTGTTTTGCAAACGCGCAGGCCTCGAATGGGGGCGATACCGCTACCCGTTTCCAGTGCAGCCAGGCGGGAAGAAAGGCGCGAGAACAAGAAATGCACAACCAGTGGTTGCATCCCATCGGGCACACCCGCTGCTTCCAGCCGTGGCCTGAGCCACGGGCCAGTGCGAATGCCAAGAAAACTCCCCGGCGCATGGCGGGGCATGGGCAAATCATAGGTATGAATAATGATCGGCATGTTGTGATGCGCGGTGCCGTCACGCATCGCTGCAAGGGCGCGCATGCCTTTCTCAATATCGCGTAGCGTTTCAGCCAGTGCTGTCTCGCGAACGTAAGAGGCGGGAAGGGTCGGGTCAGCAGTCGCCGAAACAGGCTTCACAATCTTGCCGATGTCTGCAATCAGATCGTTGCCGCCACCACTGAGTAGTAGCGCTCGCCAAAACTTTTGCGGCTCGCGCATGAGTAGTTGCATGAAGTGGCCACCGCCCAATGCGTTGGTCCAGCGCATGCGGCGCATTTCATCGCCCGGGTTGGCAAAGCTCAGAATCAGGGAGCTTGAGCGTGTTGACAGTGCTTTGAGCAGGTTGTCGCCGGCGGTGCCATTGGTGCTAAACCAGGAGTCGCCTTCGGCCAGCAACGGATAGCGCACCAGCGGCATCACATCATGCATCCGGCGATAGTCCATCTCAAGCATCACGTCGCAGCGTTGCCAATGAGTCGCAGTCATTCAGATCACCCCTGTTCTTGACCCGATCATGGTCAATCCAAACAGGCAAGGCAATCACCTATGTTGGCGATGCTTTTACTCAGGGCTCACCCGGATGGGTGGGTTGCCCGGTCACTACTGTTTCTTGGAATACTGTATCGCCTAGATTCCTCAGCGACAATCGAGTCAAGCCGCTTAGCGACTGTCCAAGATGTGTTTCACCATCGCATTTGGTGCCGCCCAGGATGATGCCGGTGAATCAAACAACACTGATTGTTCATGCGGAAGCACCTGAACCTTACCCTGATCGTCCACTTGATAAAGGACGAGTCCACCCGCTTCACCAAAACTCGATTGATATGCGGCAAGATGAGACACGTGTATGTATGCCTCATTGAGGGTCTCTGCCTCCAAACTGGTTCTGGACACAATATCTTCGACCAGGATTGGGTCAATCAGGTTCTGTTCAACCAGGGTGCCAATTCGAGCAACTGAGTCGCGAGGCGCATCGCCCATGTCGATATTGAATGCGTCGCCGCCAAGCGAATCGACTAGCACTGAATCGAGCGGCTTACCGCTAGGGTCAAACGGAATGGGAGACACGTCATCACGGCCAAAATCAGCCTTTCCGTCGCCGTTGACGTCATAACCGTCGTTAACGACCTCAACGTTCACCCGTCCGTTCGCCACGGATGTCATGGCACTTGAGTTAAACGTGCTGAGTGTTGAATCAGGTGTTTGTCCGATGACGCCGGTGCTTGAGCCAACAACATGAATGTTCGGATGTGAGCCGAGGGCTCTTGCCATATGATTCTCTGACTCATTACCTGCCGCGATGAATACCTGGGCACCTCGAGCCGCCAAGGTTTTCAGTCCAGTGAGGATGTTCGTCGTCAAACCATAGTTATGGGAGAAATTCAGATAAACATTGGAGACATCTGGCCGCGCTAATAACGAGTTGAGTGTCGGCATCATCAGTTCGTTGGCCGCGTTATCGCTCGGCATGTACCCCGCGTCAATCTGATGGGGTTTGATCCCTGTTTGACTCTCTATGATTTTGGCGATGATGTGACCATGATCAACGTCACCCAGGCCATCTCGGTCCAGGTCGAAAATACCGCCTGCGCCCTCAGAGAACGAGTCGAAGACGAATACATCAGGTGGCTGAGCCGAAGCCGGTTTGGCAGACGCCAGCTCGGCCAGGTTGACTGGGTCCGAGGCTGCCAGCGTCGCTTGCGCACCGACACCGTGATTTGAGTTGATTGAAGTCACGAAAGGCCTCCCAAGTAGTCGCTGAGTGCGAGTCGGTTGTGCGTATTGGCGGTCAGTCCGACGGGCAAGAAGCTTCACAATAGGCGTCGTTTCTTTACTCCGGGTTTATCGCGCTTGCTTTCAAGATGTGTGGCGTGGCAGCGTTTGTTGCGGTGCGGCAAATGGGGCACTTTGTGACTTACTCGGTCACTTACTTCAACCGTGAAGAAAAGCCCGCCCTAAATCGGTAAACTACCGACCAGAAATATAGGTCGACCAACTGCCCGGCAGTGGCGTTGTCGATAGGGACAAAGCAGTTCAAACAATCATTCAGGGAGACAGCATGACTCAAACCGTAAAGCACTCGGTGGCGCTATTACTGGCCGCCGGCTTGGCCGCGAATGCGCAGGCACAGACCAACCTGACCGCTGAGACCGCAAGCACTGACGGCGTGCCCGGCAACACGGTGCTTCACCTGGCCGACGTGGCCGGCGAGCGCAAAATTGCAGATCTGCAAGTGCTCAGCGGTCAAACGCTGACCAACTCAATTCGAAATGTCGCCGAAGGTAAGTCTGACATCGCAGCGGCGCCTATCATCCTGCCGTTTCTGTTGAGCCGGGGCGTAGGTCCATATGCCAAGCTTGGTAAAGAGAAGGGTGCTGAGCTAGCGGGCAATTTGCGCGCGCTCTATCCCTACAACGTTGGTGGCTACAACGCCTTTTTCTATTCCAACAAGGGTTATCAGAACTGGGAAGACCTGCGCGACAAGACGATCTGGAACGGACCGCCCCGGGGCGCTGCGCTCACCAATGCGCGCCAGACGTTGCAAATCTCAGCTGGTCTGGAAGATGGCAAGAGTTACAAGGGTGTTCAGCAGAACTGGAATCAATTGCCTACCACCTTGGTAGATGGGTCGGTTGATGCCTTTGTTTTTCCTGCAACCTGGCCACATCCACGACTTACGCAGATGACCTCTGCCGGCAAGGTGACGGTTCTGTCGATTCCCAAAGATAAATTCGAGAGTGATCTCGCCAAGAAGATCATCAGCGTGCCTGGCAACATTCCGATTACCCTGGATCGTGAACAACTGACCTTTGGCGACGAGCTGACGCTGGTCTCTGAGGACAACAAGCTTCGTTCTTTGGGCTCAGCGTTTGCTGAGGTGGTTAATAAAGATATGTCTATGGAGATGGCCAAAGCGCTGACCAAGGCTCACATTGAGTCTATGGATCAGCTCAAAGCCCGAGCAACCCTCTTGCAGAATATTGGCCTGGCCGAGATGGACCCGGTGTTGTCTAGCTTCTGTGGCAAGTCTCCGCTTAAGTATCACCCCGGTGCCGTTGCCGCGTGGGCTGAGGCCGGATACACAGTGCCTGACTGCGCCCAGTAACGCATAGCGACTCAATCGAAGTTGTGCGAGCCAATCGGTTCGCTCTTACCGCCCATCATTTGACCCGTCAACGGGCCGAATGATGGGCGGCATCACGTTTCTTATCAGGACTAAGCGATGACCCCCACGACCCAGACTGAATGGCCTGACCGCGTGGCGGCCGCCCTCGGCCTGATTATCGTGATCATCGGCCTGATCAATACGCTGCCGACTTTGCCCGGGCTTGATGAATGGGTCCGCGAGATGGCCAATGATCCGACCGCGTCAATCCGTAAGTTTCCATTTGAGTACTTAAATCCGTTCGCGTTTGTGCTGATGATGACAGTGGTGGTATTCAAGTCATCGTTTTATAGGGCATACAAACACAAAGGCAAGTTCATTGCCGGCGCGAGCCTGGCCTTTGATGTGCTGTTCATCGTGATGGCCTATGTGGTTGCGTGGACTTATCTCATGGAGATTGAGTCGGTTTGTATCGTTGACCAAATCACCGGCGATCGTCAGGCGCTCATTGCGAAGGCGCTTGAAGCGGAGCGCGAATATGCGTTGTCGCTCGGCCTGCCGGCGCCAACAACCATTGACGACCCCAATTGCATCAACACGTCCGGCCTGTGGTTGTTTGCCATCATGGGCATCAGCATCCTGACTTTTCTGATCTACAACATCAAGGTCTGGGGGTTTCCGCTGGTGCTGGTGTCGCTGATCATTGCGCTCTACACACTAGGGACAGTGGCTATCTGGTACTGGTACGGCGCAGACGGCATGTCGAAGTATCTGGTGACCAAGCTCGGTGGTGAACCCCGAGCGCTTGTAGACGGCTTACCCAATGTGCGCGATATCCTGATCAACAGTGCTCAGGGATTGCTTGGGCGCTTTATGAATATTCTGCTCAATACGGTGTTCCCCTACATCGTGTTGGGCGCACTGTTTGGTGTGTCGGCCGGCGGTCGCTCGCTTATCAAGCTAGCGTTTCTATGGACTAGAAAGCTGCGCGGTGGGCCGGCTCATGCGGCGATCATCAGCTCGGCGATGTTCGGCACCATTTCGGGTGGTCCGGTCGTTAACGTCTTGTCCACTGGCGTATTAACCATTCCAATGATGGTTAAACGCGGTTTTGCCAAAACCTTTGCTGGTGGTGTTGAAGCGGCGGCATCCTCGGGTGGGCAGATCATGCCGCCAGTGATGGGAGTCGCAGCGTTTGTGTTATCCGCCATCACGGCTGTGGCTTATAGCTCGGTAATCGTGGCGGCGATACTGCCCGCAGTCGCCTATTTTGGTGCTTTGTTTTTGTCAGTCGTTTTTCAGGCTCGCAAGCAAAACATCCAGGCGGTGGGTGAACTTACCGATGAGATGCGCCTAAGCCGCCATGACAAGCTCAATTTGCTGATGATTTTCGGCCCGATTGGCGTCATCCTGCTGCTACTGCTCACCCCGAAGGAAGCGGTTTCCTGTGGGCTGATCGGCAACCTGTTTGCCATCGAGCAGCAGTTTGTTAACGGGGCATGCGTGTCAGCCACACTGCCGTGGCCTGTCGCCGTGATTGAAGCGGCTGCTGGTGACGCCAGCTCAGCGGGTTGGTGGGCGAGCGCCTTACTTGTTCTTCTGTTCTTCTTGGACAGAGACATCCGCGCGCAGCCGGGCAAGATCGTTCAGGCGCTATCGAGTGCCGGCATCCTGATCTCCACGCTCTACCTGATGTTTTTGGCGGTGTCTGTCATCGACTTCTCTTTGAACTTCACGGGTCTGGCTAACTACATCGCAAGCGATATCGTGCATTGGATGCGGGAAACTGCCGCGAAAATGGGTGGCAGTGGTCTGTTTATCTTTATTGCGCTTTGCAGTTGTATGGCATTGGCTATTTTGCTTGGCATGGGAATGCCGACAGTGCCGGCCTACTTAAATGTAGCGCTGCTCATGGGGCCGCTGCTCGTGAGCCTGGGCATTGCAGAATTCACCGCTCATATGTTCGTTTTCTACTTTGCGGTTGCCTCGGCGATAACGCCGCCGGTTGCCATCGCGGCGTTCGCAGCTGCAAGCATCACAAAGGAAGACCCCATGATGACCGGCGTTTCGGCCGTTCGCAGTGGGGTGGTGATGTTCATTATTCCGTTCGTGTTTGCTTTCTACCCGGAGCTGTTGCTTATCCCAGAAGCACAGCTTGATCCAACCGGGACGGGTGGCGCGTTTTTGCCTGGCTATGACGGGCAAATTCACTATGGTGCGTTGGCCTGGCTGAGTGTGCGGATTATGCTGGCGCTCTACCTGATTGCCAGTGTGCTGGCGCGATTCGACCGTTGTACGCTTGGCATTGTGGAGATGGTGCTGCGCTCAGCTCTCGCGTTGGCCATTATCTGGAAGTTACCTGAGGTGTATGGCCCGGCGATGGTGGTGGCAACCGTCTTACTTGTTTGGCATGCCTGGCGTGCGCGTAAGGTAAACGGTGAGCCAGTCTTGACGGCGAGCTAACAGGCTTATCTGTTGGCTTGGACGTCAGTCATAAATCACTGCGTACCTGACTTCGCTACTCCAGAGATCGGGTGCATCATTGCCGGCTAGGTCTCGCCGCGTATAGACCTCGCCGTTTCGGCAGTCACCTAGCCGCAGGTCGCCTCTCACCTGGCGTGTACCTAAGATTCAACCTGAGCAATGTAGTCATACTTTTCGCCCAAGTGCGGAATCCCGTTATTGTGCCCGCCATGGGCTTCAGTTCCTTTCAGTACCGCGGTTCTGCGGGTGAATGTGATGTCCATTTCGCCCGACATCACTTTACTCACTGCGTCGTATTGCCATTCACTGACAGCTTTGGCTGCCGGTCGTTCAGATATCCTGGCAAACCAGGCGGTGATCTTAGGGTGCTTCTTCCAAACGGTGTCAGGAATGATCTTGCCGGCATCATGCGAGACAAATTCGTGAAAGGCGCATAGATCGGCATAGGTGATTTCATTGCCACACACATAGTCACCATTTTCGAGCCAATAGTTTTCAAGCAGATCCATCGACTCATAGAGCAGATGTTTGCCTTTTCTTCTTTCGGCCGTGAAGTCTTTGTCTTTGCCGTAAATCAGCGGCGCGAAGATAGTCCAGTGAAATGCGCCACCACCCAGGCGTAAGGTGTAGGCGTACCACTGCGCAAACATGTTGATACGGGTGCTTTCTTCAAGCGTGGCACCAAACCAGTGACTGGGGCAGTTGAATTTCTCGTTGAGGTATCGGCCGATTGCTACGTTTTCCCAGACGCGCAAGTCACCATCACACAAGATCGGCACCTGGCCGGTGGGGTTGTACTCGTCTCTAAACTCTTTCCGTTCGTTAATGTCGGTAGTGATATCGACAATTTCATCTTCGAAAGCGATTTCGTTTTCGATCATGAACTGCCGGGCGGTGCGGCAGGGTTGGGATGCGGGATGATGCAAGTAACGTAGCGTTGAACTCATCATGGTCTCCTCGTTGGATTATGACTACGACTGCACAGCGGGTTTCTTATTCAGCAGTTCACTGAATATCCCTTCTTCATCATAGTCATGCGCTCAGCGAGACGAACAATGCCAGTGTTGTCGTCGCGTGTACTCGACGACAACACTCCCTACCTCTGAATTACAGACTCATCCGGGGTTTTTGGCTGCGGTAGGAATCTCCGAATTTATCTTGCTCCAGGGCTGCTTGCTGTCGCACCAGATTTCAATCGTGGGTTCGACCCATGAACTATCGTCAAGCGTGCCAGACTTCACTGCTGCGAGGTTATTGAACGCCGGCAACACAGTCGTGATCGGCGAGCCACACGCGTTGCAAAAATTTCGTGTCACTGGCATGCCTGAGTCGCCTGTGACGGTGAACTGAGATAGAGAGTCGCCTTTCAGATCGACCTCGTCGTTTGGCACCAGAACATTGACAGAAAACGGTGAGCCGCTTTGCTTTTGACAATCAGGGCAATGACACACCGCGATCATCGCTGGCTCTGCTTTGCTCGAATAGGTCACTTTGCCGCACAGACAGCTTCCAGATATCTTGCTCATTTCATCTCCTTGTTTTAGTTCGTAGGGCTAGTGTTACTGGTGTTAGGTTGGGTTGTGTCTTTGTCGGTTCACGGCCAGGCTTAAGACGTCGTTACGGCTATAGTGTCCAGCGGGGTCGAGCTTCAGGTGCTCAGCCATCACTGTCTCAAGGTTGATGTCCGCTGTCAAAATACACTCTTCATCCGTGACGGGCCCTGCAATAACGGCGCCTCCCGGCGCAACAATCATTGAGCCGCCATTATTGATAATGTCTCGTCCCTCAACAAGCTGTTGCCTGAGCGGAAAGCTTCTCGGAATATCCTGCACACGAAGCAGCCCAGACACAGACATGACATACACCCGGCCTTCCATCGCAATGAACTGCGAGATGTTTTCCGTGACGTCCAGGTCGCCCGGCCAGGTCGCCACATGCAACTGCTCGCCCTGTTCATACAGAGCTTGGCGGGCCAGCGGTAACCAGTTTTCATAGCAGTTGAGGCCACCGACCTGCCACTCTCCCCATAGGTGAGTCAACAGCCCGGCGCCATCCCCATCGCTCCAGGCGAGTCGTTCATGAAAGGTGGGTTTAAGCTTTCGGTGCACTCCCACAACGCCCTTGTCGGGGTGAATCGCCGCAAGCGAGGCATAGACGGTACCGCCAGACGCGCCGCGTTCCAGAAAGCCCAGATAGACAAATACTCCGAGGCGTTTGGCTTCGTCACACACGGCCGTGAGCTCGGGGCCGTCAGACTGGACGGCACTCTTAAGATAAGCAACATGCCCAATCTTCAAAAGCTCGTCGTTGGTCGCTACCGAGGGCACGCGTAACCAGGACGGATAGCCTGACAGGCACACCTCAGGAAACGCAATGAGCTCCGCGCCATCTGCCGCCGCCTGGCGTAGATGCGCCAGCACCTTGTCAGTAGTGGTCTGCGGCTCAAGAAAGACAGGTGCAATCTGAACAGCTGCGACTTTCATTGAGCCTTACCTCTGGTGCTTAGCTCGCTCAAGACAGTGTCTGTGTGCTCGCCCAGCGCTGGCGCCGGTTCCAAACGTGTCGCCGGTGTGCCGGCAAACACAGCCGCGGCTCGTGCTTGCCTTAGGCGACCGGCTTGCGGATGCTCATATTCAACCAGTGTCTTGTTGGCAGCAATTTGTGGGTGATCTCGCATCTCGCGCCGCGTGAGAATCGCCGCGCAGGGCACGCCATATTCGTCCAGCCGGGCAATGAGTTCATCCCTGGCAAACGGCTTCACGATTTCTTGAATCAGCGTTAGTCGGGCGTCGCGGTTTATTTCGCGTTGCTCGGCATCAGAAAATCTCGCATCGTCCAGAATGTCTTCACGAGACGCCGCGCGCGCAAGCCCCGCCCAATGCTTATCTTGCATGATCGATATCGTCAGGTAGCCATCAGCCACTTCGTAAATCAGATCGGAAAAAGACTGCGAGACTTCGGCGTCCATCTCGTCGCCCACAAAGGTATGAGCGTTCATGTCTGAATGCCAGAGAAAGGCAGTGACGGTATCGAGCATTGACAGCGATACTTCCTGACCGACACCGGTGCGCTCACGGGCAAACAGTGCGGCGGTAATCGCTTGACTGGCCTGAACCCCCGTTAGCTTATCGGGCAGGATTGTTCTTACCAGGCGAGGGCGCTCGGTATCAGCCCCGCCTTGCACCGTCGTGAGTGAAGACACCGCTTGAATAAGGGGATCGTAGACGGGCTTGTCTGCCAGCGGGCCGGTAAACCCAAAACCCGCAATCGACATATAGATGAGGCGTGGGTTCAAGTCTCGGAGCACGTCAGGCCCAAGCCCCAGTCTTTGCGCAACACCTGGGCGAAAGTTTTGAACAAACACGTCAGCCGTCTCGCAGAGTTGCTTGATAGCTTGTATGCCGGCAGGATCTTTGAGATCGACAACGATTGATCTCTTGTTCCGGTTGTTATTGACGTACGACGCAGAATAACCGCCGCGCCGGGTGGCCAGTTGCCGCGTATAGTCGCCATCGGCCCGTTCTACCTTGATAACGTCCGCACCCTGATCGGCAAGGATCATCGTCGCCATGGGGCCTGATACCACCGTGGTTAAGTCGATAACCCTGACACCGCTTAGCGGTCCTGACATGATGGCTGCCTCTTGTTTTTCAATGCGAACTGTCGAAGACGAATATTTGGCTTGACGTTCTTGTGGTGTTAAATGAATGTGCCGCCTGAAAAGTAGCGATAGCGGTCGGTCCGGGATTACCCGAGAGAATAGCTGATTAGTGTCCGGATGCGTGAAGGCCTTTCAATTTGGCCATGCCTCAGTGAGTTGCGCTCTCCGCTACTCTTCAATGCTTGGCATGGGTTGTTCGAATTACGCTTGAATCCATCGAAGTGGACAAGCAAACTCAGTACCCGGCTTAGTCAGTTCGATCCTTTCTATCCAGCTTGAACCCAGCGACTGCGCCTACGTACAAGCCAGCGCCAAAAGCCGCCATTGTGAGCAATAGTTTGTGGTCGTCATTGACCGCGAGCACCAAAGTGAATCCGGCCAGAATAACGGCGCCAGCAAGCCCCAGGCATAGGGTCCAACGACCACCATCTCGGACCATGTTCTGGATGACTTCGATCAATGTAGTAAGCAGCATCCGTTCGCTACCGACGGAAAAACCCAAAGACTTTTCTGATGATAGCCTCCAAAAGCGTTGATCTTGACATTGCAACTCGAATCGATTGCTTGATCCAGGCTTTGACGGTCGGTCCATCTAAACGGGTGGGCAAGAGTGTGCCGTTAAGATGACCGTGAAATTCAAACACGACGTAGCGAGCATCGGCTTGCCCCGGATTGCTTAGGCCATGCTTCTGCCCACCGGCGTAGAAGATGAGGCTGGGTGCTTTCACCGTTTGGTTCAGAGTCTCTACTTCACCCGACAGCAGTAGTATGGCGACATCGTGCGCGTCAATGTGCTCGGCATAGCCGCCACCCGGTTTAACCACTGAGACATGTGAATGCAGTTTGCGAAGATACTGCGTTGACCCATCGAATACAGATTGGCTCGCAAACAGGCTGTTTGAATCTGGCATCTCGTTAAACGCGTTGTTTGCGTCTAGGATCTCACACGGTGAGTAATCATCTGACTTGCCAGAGGGCGCAGCGCGCCACTTAAACATCAGGTAGGTCACCGGTTTGCTGCTTTTGTTTGTAAGCGTATGACGAACGCCGTCACTCGGATAATAGGTAAAACAATTTTCTCGAAGGGAGCGTCGAGAAGTCGAGCCGTCAGCCTCGTCTACGATTGTGACCTCGGCCGAACCGTCGAGCACAAAAAGTATTTCTTCTTCACTATGTCGATGGGGCGGATGAGGTGTCTTTCCCGGGCTTAAGACTGAGACATGGCAACCCAGGTGCGGGACCTGAGAGGTTTGCCCATGCATGACATGGTGGGACCGCCAACCCGCCTCTGACTCTTCGGCAAGCGGGTTTGGTAGTGGATGAATGACTGTGGTGATTTGGGGGCCTTGCCAGTTTCCTGAATTTGGTGGCGCTGGAACAAGTTTGTTCATATCGTCTTTGCCGCTGCCGGCAACCATAATTGCGGGTGGCCTCGGGTGTTCGATTTGCTGAAATGGCCACTTGAGATTGTTGGGGTCAGGGCGCCGAATGGGAACACTCGGCGATGCGTACTGAAGCAAGAGAGCGCGACGAGAAAAATAGGCGTTGTGATTCACGCTGCCGTGCCAGAGTCGCCCGTCAAAAACGATCGCCTGGCCATCCGTAATGTCCGGCTGCCGGATCCGTGCTTCGGGTGAATAGGTCTTTGCCCAGTCTTCAATATCGGCTTGGCAAGCATCCGACAAACTCACGCCGAGTCGGTTCGCCTCAGCCTGAATAGGTTGTCCAAAGAGATGGGACCCCGCCATAAGCTGTAGCCCGGATCCCCTATTTGTCCCTTCCAGGCCAATCCACACAGAAACTGTCTGGCCATCGTTTTGCCCGGTTTCAATATCGGTGTGCCAATCGTGTCTCTGTCCTGGCACTCGCAAAACCAGGCTTGCGCCCCAAAGCATAATCGGGCCTGATATCAAGTGAGATAAAAGGCTAAGGATCTGGGGTAGACAAGCCATCTCGTACACGGTTCGTGAATAGACGGCACAGCCTTTGTCCCATTCAGCGGCCCGTATCGGTTGGCGTTTGAGTTGTTCGGTAACGCGACGACAAGTCGTCTGATTCAGTAGATCGATAGGTCCGATATAACCGTTCTTTTGGAATCGCCATACACGATCCGAATGCTTCTCCCGGTCGCTGTCAGCGTCCAACTGTTCAGTGTCAGACATGACGTTGTAGCATCGATTCATAGAGGGCGACATATTGCCGAGCGATAACCAAGGAGTCGAAGCGTTGAACGGCTTTTTGTCTGGCGTTTGTCGCGATCGTTTGATAGGCGTCCGGCTTTAAGGCCAGTATCCAGTCAATGCCAGCGGCAAAGGCGGCCGCATCATATGGCGGTGCACAGAATCCTGTGACTCTGTGCTCGACGATCTCTTTAGGGCCCGTAGAACTGAAACAGACAACGGGTGTTCCGCAGGCCATGGCTTCTACGAGCGTTTTGCCGAATGTTTCCATCAGGTTGGAGGCTAGATGAGCAGTTGCAGCCGAATAGAGCGCACGCAGAACGGCAGGATCTTTGACAGTGCCAAGACTAGTGTGCGGGAAGTTCAACTCCGCGAGCCGTGTTTGATCGATGTGACCCACCAGCAAAAGATGGCAATTTGACGACTTGACTGATCGTAGCGCTTGTTTGAGTTCCTCGAACCCCTTGTATCGATTTTCAAAGTTCTGCGCAATTGCGAGTAGGTAGTGCGGCTCAGGCTTCAGTCCGAGTGAGCGAATCGCATCGCCGCGCTCCACCGGCTGAAACTCGTCAAGTTCAATGCCGTTGTAGATCGTTTGGATAGGGAATGATTTGAGCAGCGTAGATGACCTGGCACATTGAGTTACCCAGTCACTGACCCCGACCAACTGTAAGTGGGGCGGATAGAAACGCCGCTTTGTCCGCAAAGTGGCATTGGCAAGATCGTACTTTGAGGTGCTGTTTAACTGTGGGCAGGCTGAACAAGACATCTGGTATTTCTTACAGTCAAAACTGTAGTGACAACCGCCTGTGAACGGCCACATGCTACGCATTGTCCATACTAAGGGCTTACGGATCGAGTGCAGCGAGGGCACACTCACGGTGCCGGTAATGTGGTGCAGGTTGATAATGTCGGCCCGACGGAAAGTCTCGTTTTGCCAATACCGGCTACCGCCAAACCCCGTATCGAATTGTTGGTGCTGATGGTTCGTCCTATAGAACTGCCGCGGTAACTCCCCAAGCCGATGACTTAAGCTGTTAAAAAATCGTTGTCCGATGTTTCTTGTGACAGCGACGATGCGCTGATCCGAGAAATGGGATGATCCACCAACCAAAATTCTGGAATCGACACCCAGATTAACCAGTGCCTTATGCAGCCAGTAGGTTCCCCGAGCTGCGCCACCGGCTAGATCGCCTGTCATGACATGAACGATTTTCAAAAGGGCTCGCTAATTGGATCTTTGAGTGATAGAGCATGCGCTGGCTCTGCCAATAACAAAAATGGCGGTTTTTCTTTTGGCATCGGAACGTCTAAATGCTAGGCATGAATGGAGCTGGAATAAGCATATTAAGCAACTTTTCGGTGCGAATACACCGCAATTTAACCAATAAAGACACAAGTTGTGGCGGTCAACAATCAAGCGTGATGCAGATTGGTGCGACCTTTCGAGGCATGCGTTTGACGCATCATCGTGATGCAAAATTAGCAACAGACAAGCGACGAGTGCACTCCTAATCTCCCCCTCATCGCGCCTGCTCGGGCGCAGAGATTCGGGCTCAATACTAATGCACTCTACTGGATCCAAGTTAAGTCGTTACGGCGCCTATGGCATCCATCTGTACGGACCACTGGCATTGATTGCTCTATGGTGGGCGGCGTATGCATGGCAACTCGTGGATGCCAACTTGCTGCCGTCACCGTTTAGTACGCTTGCCGATACTGCGATGAACATCGCCAATGGGGGCATGCTGGTTGACTTTGGCAATACGCTTTCGCTGGTCGTGCAGTCGTTCCTCATTGCGGCCCTGGTCGGCGTACCGCTGGGTATTTTGCTCGGGGTTAATGCGTCGATTTATCGCGCAACAGAATTCTTGATCGACTTCTTCCGCTCGACACCAGCGACCGCGATGTTCCCGCTCTTTCTGTTGCTCTTCGGGCTGGGCGATTTCTCAAAGATTGCCGTTGCCGCATTTGCGGCTGCGCTGGTCATCGTCTTTAACGTGGCCTATGGCGTCATGAATGCGCGCAAGACCCGAATGCTGGCCGCCAAATCGCTGGGCGCTTCTCGTTTTAGGGTGTTTGTTGACGTAGTGTTTTGGGAGACGCTCCCTCAAACCTTTGTTGGCCTGCGCACGGGCGTCTCGATTGCCTTGGTCGTGATCATCGTGGCAGAGATGTTTATTGGGGCGACCGATGGTCTCGGTCACCGCATTATCGATGCGCAGATCTCGTATCAACTGACCGACATGTACGGGTCCATCCTGGTGACAGGTGTGATGGGGTACGGGCTGAACATTCTGTTTTTGGTGGCCGAGAAAAAGCTTGTGCACTGGTCCGGTCAGTAGCCAGGAATCTATTTCGAATATCTCTTTAAGGAAAATCAATGCTGAAGAAACTTGCGCCCATTGCCCTGCTATCACTCTTTGCGGCTACGCCCGCGCTAGCATGCGACAAAACTGAGAAAGTGGTGTCTGCTTGGTTGCCGATTATGCAGACCACGGCCTATTACGTCGCGATTGAAGAGGGTTTGTTCGAGAAGGCTTGTATAGATCTTGAATCGAACAAGATGCAATCTCCCAACCACATTATTGATGCGTTGGTTGCAGGTCGGGCAGACTTTGGACCGCCCGGCGCAGCCGCCGGCATCGCGATGCTGGCCGAGGCCAAATTCCCGGGCACCTTCAAGGTATTCGGACTGCAAGGTGGCGGCATAGGGGTTGATCTGATTAACGACGGCCTAATCGTTAAGGAAGACAGTGCCATCAAGACCTTTGCCGACCTGAAGGGCAAGAGTCTTGGTCACGTGCCAGGTATTCAGTGGCGCACGATCTCCAAACATCTTGTTAGATCGGCAGGTCTTGACCCTGATGAAGATGTGCGACTAGTTGACTTGGCTGTGCCACAACAGGTGGCTGCCGTTCTGGGCGGTAGCGTCGACGCGACACTTTCACTCGAGCCGGTTGGATCTATTGCGGATGCAACCGAAGGGGTCAAGCGGGCACTCGTGAATCCCGTAGCCAGTGTGATTTCAGACCCGTTCTATTCTGGCGCGGCTGTGCTCACGACGAAATTCATCAAGGAGCGCCCAGAAGTAGCCAAAAAGATTGTCGAAATTATCGATGAGGCCACTGAACTGGCCAACGCTGACTTTGACAAGTACAAAGCCATCATTCCCAAGTACACGGCAATTCGAGATACTCAGTTGGCGTTGCTTGCAAAGCCCTACCTGCGCTCGTTTAGCGATCTGAACGAAACCGATTTGAACTCTTATCAATCTTTCGTGGATGTTTTTGTATCGGAGAAGGTGATGGACGAGCCAATGGATGTCCGTACCAAAATCCTCAAGGCCAGCGACTTCAATCTGCAATAGCCCTGGCTCGTCAATGCGTTCAGATAACACTGCCCACGACCCGCCCTCCGGCCAAAGCACCGTCTCGTCGGCCGTTAAAACCAGCCATCGTGCCAGGGCGGGTAAGCTGACAATCAAAGGTCTGTCTAAGTCGTTTGGGGACGCGACGGTTTATCAGGATTTCGATCTTGATTTGCCCTTGGGGAAGTTCATTAGCATCTTTGGGCCGAATGGCTGCGGCAAGAGCACCTTAATCAATATGATCTCGGGGCTCATGCCGATGGATGCCGGGCAGGTGCTATACGACGGCAAGTTGATTTCCGAGAGTCGTCTTTCTTATGTGTTTCAAAACTACCGCGAGGCTTTGTTTCCCTGGCTGAGTGCGATCGACAATATTCATTATCCGCTCAAGCGAATGAAAGTACCCAAGGCCGAGCGGGCTGCGATTGTTGATCGACTTATTGACGACTTTGGCATTCGGATTGATCTCAATGCCTATCCGTATCAACTCTCCGGCGGGCAGCAACAGGCAGTTTCTATCATCAGGGCCTTGGTCAGAGAACCAGAGGTGCTTTTTCTGGATGAGCCCTTTTCTGCACTCGACTATGAGATGACACTCTTGATGCGGGAGAAGCTTCAAGGGCTGTTTCAATCGACGGGTACAACGATGATTCTGGTGTCACATGACCTTGAAGAGGCCGTACAGATGGCCGATGAAGTGCTCATGCTCACGAAGCGGCCGACTCGGGTGGCCGAGATTATTGCCAATCCGATGAGCCGACCGCGTCGAGCCGAATCGCTCACCGATCGGGCGTTCATTGATTTACGGGCTCGCTGCCTGCAGGTTTTTCAGCAGGAAGTCAGCCAGAACAACTAGCTGTTTTTCAGAGAGGCAAGATGAAGGGTTATCACGATATCGGTGGCGAGAAAGCGGGCAGCATCCCCAAGACCGAACTGCCTTGGCTGCATTGGGAGAAGCAGACTGAGGCGGTTCGTAATCTGCTGGGTGATGGCACCCGCCGAATAGTGTCGCTCGATGAAATGCGTCGCGGCTTTGAAAGTTTTGGCGCCGATCGCTACAAGCAGTTTTCGTTTTACCGGCGGCGCCTTGAAGCCATGCTAGACATCTTGATAGAGAAAGATGTCATTACCCGCGCTGAGTTTGATGAGGCAGTTAAGGAAAAACGCGCGCTTTGGCAGCAAAAAGATGCCTGAACCAAAACTGGTTCGCGATGAACTGACAGACTGATGCGACGATTCCAAATATCCGATCGCGTGACTGTTCTTGATCTTCAAAAGTCAGGACACGTACGAATCCCGGTGTATGTACGCGGAAAGACAGGCGAGGTCGTGCAGTACTGCGGCCGATACCTAAACCCCGAAGATCTCGCGGTGGGAAATACATCCGGCCCGGCAATTGACTTGTACCGGGTGGCTTTTAACCAACATGATCTCTGGCCACCCGACGAAAACCCGGCCGGAGATTTACTCATCATTGAAATCTACGACCACTGGCTGGCGCCGAGTGGTCAGCCACAAGCAGAGGATGCGCCAAATGGCTGAGCAACATGATCACCACCATCATGACGAACACGAGTCTTTAGTCGTCGAAGACGATGCAGGCAATATCGAAGGTCAAATTCTGATCGACGCCCTTCAGCAGGTACTGATTGATAAGGGATTGCTAAGTGCGGCTGAAGTGTCGCGTGCGATAGTCAAGCTTGAGTCTCCCGGGATTCACCTGGGGGCGAACATTGTCGTTAAGGCCTGGCAAGACGAAGCATTCAAGCAGTCGCTGCTCGAAGACGGCAAAGGAAGTATCGAATCGATCGGGATCGCGGTGGGCGAGGCGCAAATCGTTGTCGTTGAAAACACTGAGACAACGCACAACCTGATCACGTGCACGCTTTGCTCGTGCTATCCCCGCTCTATTCTGGGACAACCGCCATCCTGGTATATCTCAAAGGCCTATCGGGCGCGTACGGTACGCGAGCCGCGTACAGTTCTCGCAGAATTCGGCCTCGATTTGGCCAAAGACATTCAACTCACTGTTCACGACAGTAACGCCGACATGCGTTACCTGGTGTTGCCGACACCGCCGGATGATTTCGAAAACATGAGCACAGACCAGTTGCTTGCCAGTGTTACGCGTGACCATCTGATTGGTGTCGCTCGGCAGGTCTGATAGGGCCGACCTCGCGTTTTGATCCCATGCTAGTCTCTTTGTCTTGATAGCCAAGGCAGGGCGTCGTACGCCTTTCTGAATGGCATTCGTTCAGAAAGTGAAACGCATGAGGAATCTAATAATGAATACCCTAACT
Source organism: Burkholderiaceae bacterium (assembly GCA_045106815.1). Taxonomy (GTDB): domain Bacteria; phylum Pseudomonadota; class Gammaproteobacteria; order Burkholderiales; family Burkholderiaceae_E; genus JAUIAI01. Next base: position 18,396 of record JBGCFG010000064.1, read on the forward strand.
GAGACAACAGACGCGACCCAGAAAACTGTTCTGGGCCTCGTTCAGCAGTATTTCGATGATGGTCAGTTCGTCCAGGAACTGAGCGAACGCGTCGCGTACAAGACTGAGAGTCAGCTACTGCCCGACACGCTGCCCGAGTTGCATCGTTATCTTGATGAGCAGATGATTCCGGCATTCGAGTCAATGGGTTTCACCACCCAAGTCATCGAGAACCCACTGCCTGGAAAAGCCCCGGTGATGCTGGCGACCAGAATCGAAGACCCTAAGCTCCCAACCGTACTGGGCTACGGGCATGGCGATGTGATCATCGGCCAGGATGAACAATGGAAGCGTGGCAAAGGCCCCTGGGTCACGGCGCAGGAAGGCGAGAAGCTCTATGGTCGCGGCACGGCCGACAACAAGGCGCAGCATACGATCAATATGGCTGCACTGCGTGCCGTGTTGCAAGCCCGCGGTGGCCGCCTTGGATTCAATGCGAAATACATGATTGAGATGGGCGAGGAGACAGGCTCGGCCGGCATCAAGCAACTCGTGGCTGAGCACAAGGCCCTGTTTGCCGCTGATGTACTGATTGCCTCAGACGGTCCCCGGGTCCGGATGGAGCGGCCAACAGTGTCGCTCGGATGTCGTGGTGCGATTAACTTTGACCTGATTGCGGATTTTCGTGATGGCGGTCATCACTCAGGGAACTGGGGCGGGCTGATTGCTGACCCCGGTCTGGTGCTGGCCAATGCACTGGCGAGCATTGTGAGCCCCACGGGCGAGTTGCTTGTGCCAGCATTAAAGGCGCCACCCATGTCTGATGCTGTGCGCGAGACCTTAGCCGACATTGAAATTGATGGCGGCGAGAACGGCCCAAGCATTGACACCTGGTGGGGGCAGCCGGGGCTCACCCCACCGCAGCGTGTGCACGCGGCCAATACGTTTAATGTGCTCGCGATGGTGACGGGTAATCCGCGCAAACCAGTGAATGCGATTCCGCCAAGAGCGGTGGCCAATTGCCAGTTGCGCTTCGTGATGGGTACCAACCCGGCGGATGTGGTGCCTGCCTTGCGTAAGCATCTCGATGAACATGGGTTCGAGCATGTGCGAGTCGACCCGCCGCCTGCCGGGAACGATGGGGCATTCCCGGCCACGCGGACAGAACCCGACCATCCGTGGGCTGTGTTCGTTCGGGATTCTATTCATGCCGCCACTGGCGCCAAGCCTGCAGTAATTCCGTCAATCGGCGGGTCGCTACCCAACGATATCTTTACCGATCTGCTGGATTTGCCCACCATTTGGATTCCTCATTCATACACCGCTTGCTCGCAGCATGCGCCGGATGAGCATGTGATTCTGCCAACCTGCCGCTCAGCACTTGAAGTCATGGCGGCGGTCTATTGGGATATTGGCGAAAGCGGCGGCCCACAAGCATGACACGCGGCTCAGTCACGGGCGCTCAGCCCGAAGCGGTTGAAGCCGGCATCGATGTTCTAGCCGATGGCGGTAATGCGATTGATGCGGCGATTGCCGCGGCACTCGTACAAACTGCCGTTGATCCGCAGATGTGCGGCATCGCCGGATTTGGCTCTGCGCATGTGTTCTCAGCCGCAACCGGTCAGCATGAGGTGTTTGATTTTCATGGGCGCGCGCCTTTGGCTGTTCGTGAAGATATGTGGGTTGATCGCATCATCGGGGAGACCGAAGACGGGTACGGGTTCTTATTGAAAGGGCAGGTCAATGAAATTGGCTACGGTGCGATCACCACGCCCATGACGCTCAGAGCGTTTGATGATCTCTTGAAGGCGCACGGCACTCGCGCCATGAGTCAACTCATTGAGCCGGCTATTGGCTATTGCGAAGATGGTTTTATGGTGCGCCCGCATGTTGCGCGCTGGTGGAATGAAAAGCATACGAAAGGGCGGGTGCCGCAATCCGAGTACCTGGAGCGATACCCAGAAACAGCCCGCATCTATTTGAAGGCTGACGGGCAGCAACACCAGGTGGGTGAAATTCTGCGTAACCCTGATATGGGTAAGACATATCGGCGCATTGCCAGCCACGGTGTGTCCGACTTTTATGAAGGCGAACTTGCCGCACAAATCGTGGCCGATATTCAGGCTAACGGCGGCTTGATTGAACAGCGTGACTTAAGCGCTGTCCGAACCGACCGAACAGCCCCGCTTTGGGGTAGCTATCGTGGCCACCGGATTGCGACCAATCAACCACCGGGCGGTGGTCTGCTCGTGCTCGAGATGCTGAACATTCTGGAGCACTTTGATCTGGCTGCAATGGGTCACAATTCGCCCGAAATGCTCAGATGCCTGGCCGAGGCAATGAAGATCGCTACCGTTGATAAAGAACGGTCAGTCGGGGACCCAAAGTTCGTCGACGTGCCCACCGAACGGCTCACTTCCAAACCTTATGCCGAGCAGATGGCCGATAAAATTCGCCGCGGGGAGAAGACCCATGTGCCTCGCTATCAGCCTGGTGGCCGGGAGAGTAAAGACACAACTCACATCACAGCCGTTGATGAGCATGGTTGCTGTGTCAGCATGACGCATTCGCTGGGCATGCCGGCAGGCGTCGTTACACCAGGGCTCGGCTTTATGTACAACGGGTGCATGGGCGTGTTCGATCCCAGGCCCGGTAACGCAGGGTCGCTTGCGCCCGGAAAGTCACGATTCTCCGCGCTGTGCCCCACCATGGTGTTTAAAGACGATGAATTGTTCTTTGTGACGGGTGCGCCCGGCGCTACCTACATCACCATGGGTGTGATGCAATCAATTATCAATGCGGTTGACTTTGGCATGACTGCACAGGAAGCGGTGGCCGCCCCGCGGATCTCCGCCACATCCGACACGATTGAGCTGAGTAACCGCATCTTTCGGCGCACTGAGCGCTCGCTGCAGGAGATGGGCTATCCCACCCGGCGCTTCGCATCAGGCTTTATGTTCGCTGGTGTTCACGCACTTAGATTCGTTGACGGGGTTTGGGACGGTGGGGCAGACCCGGGGCGCGATGGCATGGCGGCAAGCGTTTCCAACTAGCAGCAGCTTTGATGCCGCTCGATAATTGTCGCTAAGACACGATCTGGGTCTTCGCTCCACCAGCGAGTCGACAGAATTTCAACCTCATGGGAGCCCGTATATCCGCAGGCTTCAATCTCTTGTCGGATCTTGCGCAGATCGATCACGCCATCACCCATCATGCCGCGATCGAGCAACAGATCAGTGGTGGGTACCAACCAGTCGCAGAGATGAAACGCCAGCAGCCGCGAGGCACCTGCCCGCTCTAATGCGGTGTGATAGTTTGGATCCCACCAAAAGTGATACACATCGGCCGCCACACCAACACCGTCACCCAGTGCATCACACATATCCAACGCCTGGTCTAGAGTGTTGACGCAGCAGCGGTCTGCGCAGTACATCGGATGTAACGGCTCAATAGCGAGCGGCACGCGAGCTGCTCTCGCATGATCAAGCACAGCGGCAATGCCATCCAACACCATTTGTCTCGCGCCGGCCAGATCGCGTGAACCTTCAGGCAGACCACCAACAACTAGTACCAGGCAATTGGCGCCAATCGTTGCCGCATCATCAATCGCCTTTCGATTGTCATCAATCGCTGCATCGCGTCCGGCTTGATCGCTGGCCGGGAACATGCCACCGCGGCAAAGACCGCTGACTGAAATCTCATGGCTGCGCAGCATGGAAGCAGCTTTATCTGCGCCTAATTCATCGAGCTTGTCCCGCCAAGGGGAAATGCGCTGAATGCCGTGACGGGCGCACGCCTCAATCATTTGAGCAAGGCTCCATTGCTCTCGCACGGTGGCCGTGTTGAGCGACAGCTTTCGTAGCGATGGCGAATTTGAATCACCCATCACGCTGCCACCGAAAGCGAAGATGTCTGTAAATTGGCATCATGGCCTTGAACGGCGCAAAGCTGCGCCATGCGAGCGCAGGCTAGATCGGGGTCTTGTAACAAGCCAGCCGCATCAGCCAGGCGGAACAATTCTGCAAAGTGAAGCAGATTGCGCGCAGATTGCTGACCGCCCACCATCACGAAGTGATCCTGATGGCCGTTCAGCCAGGCCATGAACACCACACCTGTCTTGTAGAACCGAGTGGGCGCCTTAAAGATGTGTCTGGAAAGTGGCACGGTAGGCCCGAGCAACTCGTGAAACCTCGCAGCATCTCCCTGAGCGAGCGATGACAGCGCCTCTGACGCAACTGGCGCAATCGAATCGAAGATACCCAGCAGCGCATCCGAGTACGCACGCGGTTCATCGGTAGAACCTTCAGTATCACCGGCAATAAGCTCTGCAAAGTTGAAGTCATCGCCCGTATACATGCGAACGCCATCGTTTAGCCGCGCGCGCATCGCAATCTCGCGCTCTTTGTCGAGCAAGGACACTTTAACGCCGTCTACTTTGTTGTCATTGCGGTTCAGAACATCGACGGCAACATCGGTTGCTTTGTCCAGATCGTGATGTCCCCAATAGCCGTGCAGTGCCGGGTCAAACATATCGCCGAGCCAATGAATGATGACGGGTTCTTTCACCTGGGACAGCAAGTGGTCGTACACCCGGCCGTAGTCATCGGCTGATCTCGCGCAGGCGGCCAGTGCCCGGCTGGCCATCAGAATGATGCGACCCCCTACCGCTTCTACCGCTTCAATTTGCTGCTCATACGCAGCGATCACTTGCTCGATAGTGACGTCCGGTGTCACTGCCAGGTGGTCGGTGCCGGCGCCACTGGCAACCAGCGCTGGTTGGCCGTTGGCCCCTTTTCCAAACGCTCGCGCCGCTGCGACCGAACGGCCGATAAGGTCAAGTGAGTTTGACCAGTCAAGCCCCATGCCGCGCTGGGCGGTGTCCATGGCTTCGGCAACGCCAAACCCCAGCCGCCATAAGTGCTCGCGATAGGCCATCGTCTTGTCCCAGTCGATTGCGGGCTCAAGCCAGGGGTCTGCGCTGGCAAGTGGGTCAGCCACCACATGGACTGCGGCGTATGCCACACGGCTCCAAGGCGCTGTTGGGGTCGATTGCAGGCTAAGCGGTATAGAGCACGTAAATCTTGTCGTACTTCCGTCGGCGTTGGGTAGGTCAAGGCTTGGCATGAGGGGCTCCTTGCATGGGTGCCTTAAATTGAATGATTAGACGCGTGACCGAGGCAAGCGTTACTGAGCAAGCGTTACTGAGGTAATGCTTCAAGATCGACCCAGCGACGCTCTGCCCAGGAAGCAAGCCCGGCCTCAACGAGTTGTACGCCCTTAACCCCTTCGCGCAGGTTCCATTGATAGTCACCGCCCTCAACAACATGCTTTAAGAAGCCTTCCCATTGCGCCTTAAAGGCATTGTCAAAGGGCATGTTGTCAGGAACTTCCTGCCAGTTCTCCACGAAATTGATGGGTTGCTCAATGTCAGGATTCCAGACGGGCTTGGGTGTGTTTACGCGAGACTGACTAAAACAACGCCGTAATCCGGCAACCGCTGAGCCGTGTGTGCCGTCAACCTGCAAGGTGAGTAAGTCGTCGCGCCTGACGCGCACAGCCCAGGAGCTATTGAAGTGCGCGATAACACCTGAATCAAGCTGAAAAGTCGCATAGGCTGAATCGTCTGCTGTCGCGTCATACGGCTCGCCTTGTTCATCCCAGCGTTTTGGAATGTGAGTCGCGCCCAGACAAGACACAGCGTTGATATTGCCAAACAGGTTGTCCACCACATAACGCCA
>JBGCFG010000065.1:0-66955 GCA_045106815.1 Burkholderiaceae bacterium
TGTGGGTCAGGCTGAGGTGATGCTTGCCGGTGGTGCTGAGTCCATGAGCATGGTGCCGATGATGGGTAAATCCCCGTCGATCAATCCTGCTGTGTTTGATGGGGATGACAATATCGGTATCGCCTATGGCATGGGCATGACAGCAGAGAACGTTGCCAAGCAATGGGAGATTAGTCGCGAGGCTCAAGATGAATTTGCGCTGAAGTCTCACCAGAAAGCGCTTGCCGCCCAAGAGGCCGGTGAATTCAATGACGAGATCGTGCCGGTTGAGATTTCCAACCGTTCAGCCGATCTAAGTTCCGGCGAAGTGAAAATCAAAACCTTGACGGTATCTCAGGATGAAGGCCCGCGGGCTGACACCTCGCTAGAGCGTCTGGCCAAACTGCGCGGCGCTTTTGCGACACCACGCAGCGCGACCGGGCAAGCGACCGGCATGGGCACGGTGACGGCTGGCAATAGCTCGCAGACATCAGACGGCGCCGGCGCTTTACTGGTTTGCTCTGAGGCTGCGCTCAAGCGTTTCAATCTCACACCGCTTGCGCGATTTGTCTCTTTTTCGGTGCGTGGCGTACCGCCGGCGATCATGGGAATTGGCCCCAAGGAAGCGATTCCGGCTGCGCTTAAGACGGCCGGTCTCACACTAGATCAGATGCAATGGATCGAGCTTAACGAAGCCTTCGCGGCTCAATCGCTCGCTGTCATGAAAGATCTGGACATCAATCCTGAGGCGGTTAACCCGCTCGGCGGTGCGATTGCCCTGGGTCATCCGTTGGGGGCCACAGGTGCTGTCCGCGCGGCCACAGTCGTTCATGGCCTGCGCAGACGTCAACAGCAATATGGCATGGTGACGATGTGCGTCGGGACCGGTATGGGCGCTGCAGGTATCTTTGAGCGGGTCTAGTCACCAGTCGCAGCAACAGGCCCAGCGGCCTATGCCGCTAGGCCTGATTGAAGGGTTTTATGGCCGGGCATGGTCATGGGCAGAGCGTGCCAAGGTGGTCCGCTCTCTTGCGCCACACGGTTACCGCTCGCATCTGTATGCCCCCAAAGCAGATGCCACGCTACGCGCACACTGGCGACTCCCTTTGCCTGATGATTGGTGCGAACAAGTCAGGGCTCATCAGTCAGTTTGCGCCGCCGCGAATGTTCGGTTCGGTTTGGGTGTGTCACCAGAGGGCTTTGATCCGGATCTAGCAGCAGACTGGCATCGCTTTGAATCGCTCATTGCCGAACTCAATGCCTTTGAATTGGATTCACTGGCGTTACTGTTCGATGATCCGGCTGATCGCAGGCCACTGAGTGGCAATATACAGGCGCGTCTGGTTAACCTGACTGGGACTTTAACGAACGCCAATCACCTTTTCGTTTGTCCCACTTGGTACTCAAACGATCAGGTGCTTGAGCAAATATATGGCGCGCCGCCCAAAGGTTATTTGCGCCAACTCGCCACAGATATTGACCCATCTATTTCAATTTTTTGGGCGGGTGAGCAGATTTGTGCAAGCGGTTTCACTGCTAACGAACTCGAACGAGTCGCAGAACAACTTGGGCGCATACCCACTATTTGGGATAACTATCCGGTCAATGACGGTCCGCAAATGTTTGGGCACTTGCATCTGCGCGAGCCGCAGCAGCGAAAACCGGAGGTTTTCGCCAATCGAATTCAAGCTCACTACATTAATCCGGCGCTACAACCAACGCTAACCTTGATTCCCGCTGTTGCATTGAGCGCATCGTATCTGGCGGTCGATCAAAACATGCCGCCCGTCAGTGAGGACCAGCGGTTTATTTTTGCCGCGCAAAACTGCGTCAGCAAAGCACTTGCCCAACAGCTATGGCGCGACCTGCCTTACTTGCAGGACACAGGTCTGCAGAAGCTTGGTGCAGCAAAAAGCGACTTAATCCGGTGCTACAGTGGATTTTCAGAGCCAGCGGCTCAGGAAGTTCTGCTTTGGTTGGATGGATTTTGGGAAGCCCCCGAATTAAAAGTCGACACGCAAGCAGACAGCTAGTTGCGTCAGTTGCCCTAGACAAGCCCGAGCATGATCGGGTTCCGAGCCCGTTTTTAAGTCTTTAGCTTGCGCCCAAATGGTCGAAGCTAGAAGGGTCGGATTTGTCAATTCAAAGCGCGGTGAACTATCACCCGATTGGTGGAAGAAGGGCTTCGCAAATTTTGAGTGGGCGCCGGCAGATGCAATTCGCATTGACGAAGGCCCCGGAGAATTTGATGAAGATTTCACACCGTCTTACTGCACTATCAGCGGCTGGCGCTATCGCGCTGGCGTTAATAGGCGCGGTTGGGTTGGTAGGCTTAAGCAGCGTCCGTGACCAGTTCGACATCCTAAACAGTCACGCGGCGCCGATGAAGACGGCGAGCCTTCAGGTTGCGCAGAATGCGGAGCTGACAGCCAGTCACCTGGTTTCGATGAGCAATGCGAATAGTGCGGCAGATGTTGAGAGACACGCTGGACTCGCCGCGGAGTCGATTGATGCTTTGCGTGAGCACGGCCAAACGTTAACCCAATTGGACCCTGATAACCCACCAGACATTACGCCCTATGTTGATTCTGTTGCGCGGGTCAAGGATCTCGTTAGTCAACAACTGGGTAGTGTGGACTCATTCGAGCAGGCAGCCGCGTTGGCGCGCGAAGCGCTCAAAAATTCTGAGAAAGTTGTTGATGATCTGGCAGGCTCAGTGAACTTTTTGGCAGTGCAGGCGGGCATGTCGGCGGGTGTGGCAAACCGCACGCTGGATGAGGCGTCTGCCCATCAACTCGCCGCAACTGAAATCGCGAGCTTAGTCAAAGACCTTGAGATCCTGGCAGCAGAGACTGCGGGTGTTTCGAGTAAGTTCAGGTTGGGTCCTTTGCGTGAGCGACTCAGCGCGACTGCAGATTCACTCGAAAACGTGAGTATCGATTCGCTTGCGCCAGAGGCGATAGCCGCTGCCAAGGCGGCAATTCCAGGTCTCATCAAGGCATTCAACGACGAGCAAACGGGCTTATTCACGCTGCGTGAGAACATGTTTGCTGAGGAGCGGTCTGCAAGAGGGCCCTATCGCAAGGCGAGCGGGGCGTTGCTTAAGAATTTGCGTGCCACGACTGCGAGTCTGACTTCGCTAAAGGGAGATCTGCAGCTCAAAATTGTGTTGGCCAAACAGTCGATTACAGAAGCTATGTCGCTCAACGGCGGGCCAGCGAGTGTCACCGGGCTCACAAGAGATCTGCTCGTTGATACCAAGCGATTGCAGATTGAACTGGAATCCCTGATGCGCGCAGAAGTCAGTGACGTGATTGATCCGGCGCGCGAGTCTGTCAATCAGCGGCTGCAAGCACTCGTGAGCCTTTCAACGGATTTGTTGAAGGCGCTCAATGATATGGGCGAGGAGTCGATGGCCCAGTCGGCAGGCACTATTTTGGCTTCCTTTCGCTCAGTAAAGACCTATGTTGAAACCGTGGCCGCCGGAAAAGCGAATCTGCTGGTGGCCCAGCAGGCTTTAAGCGCCCAAATTCAGGCGCTTGAGCGGGTTGTTGAGCGCGACCGGGAGTTGGGCGAGCAACGGGTTGCTTCAGTAACAGAGGAGCTTTCTAAGGCTACTGAGAAAGTTAACACTCAAGTCAGTAGTTCAACCTGGCAGATCATCACGATTGGCGCGCTTGCCATCGTTGGCTCAATCCTGATTAACTCGCTGATGATTCGTAGCATTGTGAGTCGCCTGCGGCAGGCATTGACTGTTGCGCAATCCGTTTCTACCGGGCGCCTTATCAAGGTGCCGTCATCGAAGCAGAAGGATGAGATTTCCGAGTTGCTTACGGCGTTGGGCACCATGGTGGGCATGCTCGATACGTCGGTTTCCAAAATCAGACAAGCCACCATCAATGTTACCCAGGGGTCTGTAGGGATCTCGCGCGGTAACACGTCACTCAGCGAAAGAACCGAACAACAGGCCAGTCATCTCACTGAAACAGCGTCTCAAATGGCGCAAATAAAAGACGACGTGAATGAGGGCGCGAATGCCGCCACCAAAGCCAATGAGCTGGCTCAATCAGCCCGTAACGCAGCGACCCAGGGAAGTGAAGTAGTCGGTAAGGCAGTTCGCACCATGCGCACCATTGAAGAAGGTGCTGAGCAAATCAGCAAAATCATTTCTGCCATTGACAGCATTGCGTTTCAAACGAACATTCTGGCGCTGAACGCAGCGGTTGAAGCCGCTCGTGCCGGTGAACAAGGCAGAGGCTTTGCGGTCGTTGCTGCAGAGGTGCGCACGCTCGCCAGTCAGAGTAAGGACTCGGCGGCTCAAATCGGCAAGATTATTGCGGGAAATGTTGAGCAGGTGGGCATTGGCTCCGCCTTGGTCAATGACGCTGGTCAGAATATGGAAGCCATCCTGCATGAAGTGCAGCGCGTATCAGATCTGATCAACGACGTATCCGACTCCAATCAACGTCAGGTTGATTCAATCTCGCAGATCAATTCTGCGGTTAGCGATCTTGAGAATATGACTCAGCAAAACGCAGCGCTTTCACAAGAAAGCAGTGCGGAAGCGGTCACTTTACTCGAGCAGTCCCGGTCTCTGGAAGAAGCCGTTAGCGTGTTTTCCAGTGAATCCACGCCGGAAATAGAAGAAACACCCACTCCCCTCACCACTGAAGAAGGAACCCCTGCATGAAACTCTCCCATACTGTGGCGGCCTTGGTGCTGCCTTTCGCTCTGATTAGTTCTGTTTCGGCCGAAGTCGGTGTTACCGATAGCGAGGTGCGCCTCGGCATGGTGAACGTCCAGACTGGCCCAGCGTCTGCGCTTGGTAAAGGCATGTTGGCTGGTTCATCGGCTGTGTTTAAGGAAGTCAATGCCAATGGCGGCGTTCACGGTCGTCAGATCGAGTTGATGGTTGGTGACGACGGCTACGAGCCGGATCAGGCCATCGACGAGACGCTCGTCATGATTGAAGAGAACGAAGTTTTCTCCCTGTTTGGCTATGTCGGTACGCCGACTTCGAATGCGGTGCTGCCGATTGTCAAAGAGATGGAAGTACCGCTGGTGGGTTTGTTTACGGGCGCTGGTACCTTGCGCAGTCCGGTCACACGTGAAGTGTTTAACATCCGCGCGAGCTACAACGATGAAGCCGAAGCGATGGTGGAGCACTTTCTCGCAAACGGCGCAAAAAATGTCGCCGTGTTCTACCAGAATGATGGCTTTGGTAAGGCTGTCCTTAAAGGTGCCAAAAAGGCGCTCGCCAAGCGCGACATGAAAGTCCATGCAACCGGCACGTTCAAACGGAACACGATGGCGGTTGAGTCGGGCCTGGCCAGCCTGGTCGCGGCTAAACCTGATGCGATCATCATGGTCGGCACCTACGCCCCTTTGGCTGAGTTTGTAAAACAGGCGCGCGCCGCTGGTCTTGACTCCATGATGTCCACCGTTTCGTTCGTGGGGACTCGTAACCTGGTAAACGCTGTTGGCGCAGCCGGTGATGGTGTCATCATCACTCAGGTCGTCCCGTTCCCTTACCAAAACGATCTGGCGCTCGTGAATGAGTGTCGCGATCTGGTCAAGAAGCACAGCAATGCTGAACTGGACTATGTCAATCTGGAAGGTTGCTTGTCAGCAAAAGTCATGGTGCATGCGCTTGAGGCCGCTGGTGCTGACTTGACGCGTGAGAAGTTGATCGAGGCCTTGCATGCGATGGACAAAGTGGACATTGGTGGCTTACTGATTGGTTTTAGCCCGGACGATCATCAGGCGCTCAAAACTGTCTATGTGTCTGAGATTCGAGGCGGTCGCATTAATCAGCTCGACTGATTAGTCAGCAGCGCTTTCTTAAGGAGCCCGCCAGTCGATTGATCGACTGGCGGGCTTTTCAACGTCGGGATGCCGTTGTTGGGCGTTACAGTAGGTCACCGTCCACATAACACCAGTAGCCATCGATGCGCTCAAAGCGACTGACTTCGTGATGCCGTTGCCCTTTGCCGTCGTGCCGGCTGCGAGCAACAAACTCCACGGTTGCTTGCTGGCCCGTTGCATCAGTGTGACTTGTCACTACTCGCAGACCGAGCCACTTAAGACCAGGGCTATTGGCTGAGGCACTCTCCGGACGGGTCTGGGGCGCCCAGGTCGCGAGAAGATAAGACTCAAGACCCATGACGTAGGCGGTGTAGCGAGACCGCATGAGCCCTTCTGCGGTGGCATCCGGGGGCTGACCTTGGGCCTGCTCATAGTGGCGATGCCAAATCGCGCAGCAGGCCTCGTAGGGCAGGGGGTTGCCGCACGGGCAGGGCGCTGATACCGGTTTCGCCTTCTTTTTCATTTGCTTTGTCTACCCGAACCCAGGTCAAATCACCGCTTGCTTAGTGGCGCTATTATCAGGCTGAATAGAACCCATAGTCAGGAGAACCCTCATGAGCCCTGATTCAGCGATAAAAGACACCGGAGCCGCAGGGCAGTCGGATCCTGCCGCAAAAAACGACCCGGCCCCGTCGCGCCCTGAGCCGCCGACATTCTTGCCTTTAGACAATAATATTGCGATGACTTGGCTACGCGAGGGCTGGCGTGACATGGTTCGCAGTCGGTTTGTTGGGGTGGTTTATGGATTTGCCTTTGTGATGATGGGTTTCATGATCGCAAACGTCTATGCCAACTACTGGCAATTGACCATGGGGCTCATTGCCGGTTTTTTCCTAGTGGGCCCCTTTCTCAGCACGGGTATCTACGACCTATCTCGCCAATTGGATCAAGACGGCAAGTCCAGCCTGCTCAAGTCATTCGTCTGTTGGCGCCGCAACCTTGGGGCGATCAGTTTCTTCTCGTTAATCTTGACGTTTGCCATGATTGTCTGGGCGCGAGTTTCCCTGATTATTTTTGCGCTCTTTTCAACGACTGACTTTCCAACGCTGCAAACGATCTTGTCAACAGTATTCTCTGCTGACAACATTGGCTTTCTCGCGATTTGGGCCTTGGTTGGCTTCGTCTTTGCCTCCGCCATTTTTGCGATTGGTGCCGTCTCTGCCCCCATGATGCTCGACCGGAAGTCAGATACGATGTCTGCGATTTTCGCGAGTGCGCAGTGTCTTTATCGTTCACCGCGAGCCATGTTTACCTGGGCGGCAGCGATCGTGATTATCATTGGTGCATCATTGCTGCTTGGCTTCGTGCCGTTACTGATTACGGCGCCACTCATTGGCCATGCCACTTGGCGAGCCTACAAATCCTGCCTGACGTTTTCGACGCCGGCACCATGATGTTCAGGGATAGCGCTGTTTGAATTCATTTTTTAGGTCGCAAAGCACTCAGGTTGTTTTTGGCGCTTTCCTGCTTCAGTTCACCATTATCGGCTGCATGTTCGCCTATGGCGTCTTTTTTCCGGCGCTTGAGGCTGAGTTCGGGTGGTCCAGGACTTTTCTCTCTGCGGTAAGTTCGCTTGCGTTTCTGGTCATGGGCATGGGCGCCATTTTTGCTGGACGGCTGAATGACCGATTTGGTCCACGCGGTGTGTTAACACTCACGGGATTGATCTTTGGCAGTGGGCTTTCTCTGATGTCAGGCATGTCTGAGCCCTGGCATTTATTGGTCTTGTTTGGGTTGTTCATAGGCATTGGGTTGAGTACACATGATGTCGTGACACTTAGCACCATCGCGGCCTGGTTCCCGCAACGCCGCGGGTTGATGAGTGGCGTCGTCAAGTCGGGGACGGCGGTGGGTCAAGTCGTGATTCCAATGACGGCAAGTGCGCTGATTCTCGCCATCGGTTGGCGCGACGCTTTTTTGGTGCTCGGACTCATGGCAATCGGTTTGCTCATGTTTGCCACCACACGCATACGTGCGGCTCCCGCTGTCAGCTCGCAGGCTGGCAAAGCGAAGGGTGGCGTTGCAGCAGGTTTGCCCTTTGAGCAAATAAAGCGTCTGCCGCAGTTTTGGACTTTCTGTGCGATTCAGTTCACGTTTTTTCCGTCTTTAATGACGGTGCCGGTACACATAGTGGTGCACGGCCAGGATCTCGGACTGACACCAGCGGCCGCCGCCGGTGTGTTGTCCACTTTGGGGGGCATTAGCGTGCTGGGGCGTCTGCTGTTGGGTCCGGCGGTGGACAAACTGGGTGGGCGGGTGTGCCTAATGATTTGTTTCGCTTTGCTGTGCGCAAGCTTGCTCTGGTTACGGGTTGCCACCGCGGCAATCGAACTCTATCTATTCGCGGTGGTCTACGGTTTAGCGCATGGCGGATTCTTTACCGTTGTTTCACCCACGCTTGCCGAGTACTTTGGCTTGCGCGCCCACGGACTCACCTTCGGCTTTGTGCTTTTCAGCGGCACAATCGGCGGCGCACTGGGGCCGTTATTGGCCGGCCGAGTGTTTGACGGCACTGGCAGCTACTTGATGGCATTTAATATTCTGACCGGGCTGGCAATCATCGGTCTGTTGCTAGCGGCGAGCTTGCGGACGCCCCGCGGGCAGGGCGAAGCCCATGCTCAGGAGAGCGCCCCGCTGACGGGTCAGAGGCTCTAGAGGCCTTCCAAACGGGTGCTGAGCCCGCTCTAAGCTGCCGACACGAGTCGGGACTTCGCTTGCTCGTATTCGTTAGCCAGTTTCTCGACCAGGGCCGCGGTGGGTAAAACTTCTTTCACCGCGCCAATGCCCTGACCGCAGCCCCAGATGTCTCGCCAGGCCTTCTTGGCTTCGTTCTCGCCCGTGCCAAAATTCATCTTGGAGGGATCACTGACGGGCAGGTCGTCTGGATTCAGTCCGGCGTTCTCGATGGACTCACGCAAATAGTTGCCGTGAACACCAGTGAACAGGTTGGTGTAGATGATCTCTTCTGCGCTGCCGCTGACAATGCCCTGCTTGTAGCCATCATTGGCATTGGCTTCTTCGGTTGCAATGAAGGCCGAGCCTATATAGCCAAAATCGGCTCCCATGGCTTCCGCAGCGAGTACTGCCTCGCCGGTGGCGATTGACCCGGACAACGCAATTGGACCATCGAACCATTGGCGGGTTTCCTGCACGAGCGCAAACGGTGATTGAGTGCCCGCATGGCCGCCGGCGCCCGCTGCCACTAGGACCAGTCCGTCGGCGCCTTTCTCGATGGCTTTATGAGCGAATCTTTGGTTGATCACATCATGCAGCACTACCCCGCCGTAGCTGTGGATTGCGTCGTTGAGCTCTGGCCGGGCGCCCAGGGACGTAATCACCATTGGCACCTTATGTTTGACGCACATTTCAACGTCGTGTTCCAGCCGGCCATTGGACTTGTGAACGATCTGATTCACTGCATAGGGAGCAGCCGGACGGTCGGGGTTGGCTTTATCCCAGGCGGCTAGCGCCTCGTTGATCTCAATCAGCCATTCCTCAAGCTTTTCAGCCGGGCGCGCGTTAAGCGCAGGGAATGAACCGATGATCCCGCTGGTACATTGGGCAATCACCAACTTCGGGTTGGAAATAATAAAAAGCGGTGAGCCGATAACCGGCAGGCGGAGATTTTGGGTCAGGCTTTGGGCGCTCATAGCATCCGTTCAGTTCGTCAAAGCTGCGAAGGATACAACGGCGCCCGCCATAGGGGAGGTCAAGCCCCTGTCACTGCCCTGACGATCAAGCGTGAAGTGCGCCCCGGACCTTACTTGGCATGGCCGCAGACAGCATTCCGGCCTTGGTTCTTGGCACGGTATAGAGCCCGATCAGATTTCTCGATCAAGTCGATCGGTGTTTCGCCGCGTGTGTACTGGGCGACCCCGGCTGAGACCGTAATATTGGTGATGACGTCAGTCGAATTGCCCCGCCGAATGCGGCTCTTACCAACGGCTTCGCGAATGCGTTCGGCCACTGCGAGACCGCCGGCTTCGTCGGTGGTTGGCAGAATCAGCGCAAACTCTTCGCCGCCAAACCGACTGACATAGTCTTTGCGCATGACAGCGCCATCCAGAATTTTGGCAACACCCTGAATGACCTTGTCGCCAAACAGGTGGCCATGGGTATCGTTCACGGCCTTGAAGTGGTCGATATCTATCACGACCAGGGTGAGCTTTGCATCTGCCTCATTGTCGGCTACGGCAGCTTTATCAATCTGCGCGGCGAGCGCCTGGTCAAAGCCGCGTCGATTCAACAGACCCGACAGTGGGTCAAGCTGGGCTTCTTCGCGCGCTTGTGCAAGTTCCTGGGCGAGCCGCTGCACTTCGCTGCGGGTGCCTTCAAGGTGCTCCTGAAGCCCGCGCATTTGCGAGTTAACGGCCTTGACGTCATCGCGCAGGGTCAGGACCTGGGTTCTGACCTGCGCCGGATCGACGTCCTCGCCGAGTGATTCTGAAAAGTCTTCCAGCTTGCCGTCAAAGTCCGCAGCGCTGTCACTGGCCGAGCGGACCGATTCATCCACTTGTTTCATAAGATCCAGCAGGCCAGCGCGGCCCTCCCGTATCGCCTGCTCAATTTTATCGACGATATGCTTTTGATAAATCTCAAAGGTAAGACTGGTGCTGAGCCGGTTATTGGCTGCAACGAGATCGTCAAGCTCAGAACAGAGTTCGGGGTTGTCACCTCTGACATATTCATACCAGACTGCATACGACACGGGCGCAAAGCCACGTCCATGCCGCGAAATGAGTGGTAACGCCAGGCGCAAAAGCTCTGCGCTACGCTCAGTATCGTTGTAGCCGGCCACCTTTGACTTTTCGGGGGCAGGGTCCGCGGCCGGTACGTCGGGTTTGGTCTCTGTTTCACTCACACGCGTCATTCCATTTGGCGTTAGCTAGCGTCTCCGGCTTGCCCTGTATTGTTTAGAACGGGCGAAGGGAGCGTCTAATCACAGTGTCGCCCAGACGGGGGATAATCATTCCTCGATAAGCGGGGGGATTACTGCCTTTTTTGGTCCCAGACGTTGCTGACCCCAGCGGTCGCCACCCCCTGTGACAGCCGGGACCTGGAATTTAGTCAAGAATGCGGCGATATGCTTCACAGACAGCCCCCGTTCCGAATGTTGATTCGGCAGGTCGTTTAGTCAAGGCCGGTTCGGGTGGCAACGACTGGAAAACCCTCAAGCAGCTGCTTCCCTATTTGTGGGTGTATCGCTGGCGTGTTGTCGCAGCCTTGCTATGCATGGTCGGCGCCAAGGTGGCGACCGTTGGCGTCCCGATTCTGCTGAAAAAGCTGGTCGACGGCCTAACGGCTGCTGGCGCTGCGAATTCCACCGCTGGTGCGGCTGTGACGGAGGCGGCCAGCTCGCTTGAGCAGGCTGCATCCAATCCGGCCCTGGTTGTACCAATCGGTCTGGTGCTGACCTACGGCCTATTGCGCCTGGCGACCACTGCGTTTACCGAGTTGCGGGAGCTGGTATTTGTCAGAGTGACCACGCAGGCGGTCAGATCGGCTGCGTTACAGGTGTTTGGCCATCTGCATTCGATGTCACTGCGCTTTCATCTTGACCGCCAGACGGGTGGTTTGACCAGTGATATTGAGCGCGGTACGCGGGGCATGTCTTCGCTGGTGAGTTACACGCTCTACAGTATTTTTCCCACCTTGATAGAGATTTCGCTCGTGTTGGGCTATCTCACGCTGAACTATGAAATATCGTTCGCGCTCATCACTTTTTCCGCGCTGTTGGCTTATGGACTCTTTACCTTCTACGTGACTGAGTGGCGCACCCGCTTTCGGCGACGCATGAATGCGCTGGACTCTAAGGCGAACAGTCGAGCAATTGATTCACTCATCAACTACGAGACAGTCAAGTATTTTAATAATGAGCCATTCGAAGCGAGTCGGTACGACGCGAACTTGGCTGACTACCAAAAGGCCCGGGAGCAAAGCCAAGGCTCGCTCGCTTTGCTGAATGTTGGACAGGCCATCATCATCTCGACGGCAGTTGCCCTCATGATCTGGCGGGCAACCGTGGGCGTGGTGGAGGGGCGCATGACGCTGGGCGATCTTGTGCTTGTCAATGGCTTCATGATTCAACTGTACCTACCCCTGAATTTTCTTGGCACGCTGTACCGTGAGATTCGCCAAAGTCTCACGGATATGGAGCGCATGTTTGGCTTGCTGGATGCCGAACGAGAGGTGGATGACGACCCGAATGCGGTGCCGCTCGATCTGACAGATGTCACATCAACGGGGGGGTGTGATTCAGCATTGCGCAGTGCTCAGGCTTGGCGGGCACCGGCGCTAGCGTTTAGACGGGTTAGTTTTTCTTATCAGCCCGAGCGCCAGATTCTGGACCAGGTGAGCTTTGAAGTGGCGCCTGGTACGCGCTGCGCGGTCGTGGGCGCCAGCGGTGCGGGCAAGTCAACGCTCGCGCGTTTGCTTTTTCGTTTTTACGATGTCAGTGCCGGTGACATTGCGCTCAATGGTCAGGACATCAGGCACTTTACCCAGGATAGCCTGCGGGCGGCAATTGGTATCGTGCCGCAGGATACCGTGCTTTTTAATGACACGATTGGCTACAACATTGCGTATGGGCGACCTGGTGTGAGCGACAGCCAGATCATGGCAGCAGTCAAGAGTGCGCAACTGGATGAACTGATCAATCGCCTACCTGACGGGCTTGAAACCATGGTCGGTGAGAGAGGGCTTAAGCTGTCTGGCGGGGAGAAGCAGCGAGTTGCGATCGCCCGAATGCTGCTCAAAGACCCGCCGATTCTGATTCTCGACGAAGCGACTTCTGCGCTGGATACGCGCAATGAACAGGCCATCGCGCTGGCGCTCGAGCAGGTCGCACGGCACAGAACAACGATTGTGATCGCGCACAGGCTGTCCACGATTGTGGATGCGGACAAGATCGTTGTGCTTGAACAGGGAAGAGTGGTTGAATCCGGTACCCATCCTCAGTTGCTCGCGGCGCGCGGCTTGTATAGTCAGATGTGGCAACTACAGCAGACTGATCAGACCGATGATCAGTCAGAGGGCTCGCCTAACGAAGACAGTTCCGCCTAAGAAAGCCGCGCGCCTTGCTTCAGAAGCGTTTGCCTGACTTGCACAGGGTCGAGTCGTTCGGTTGTCGCCCAATGCGCTGCGGCGACTCCGGCGGCCTGGCCAGTCGCGAATGCGGTCCCCATCACGCGAATCGCAGCACCAGCTTTGCGATCACCGTCAGCGGTGCGGCCGGCCGCAAACAGGTTGGCGGTATCAATGCTTTGCAGGCAACTCAATGGAATTTGATAGGCCCCTTTGTCCGGCGCAAAGTCCATTGTGCTTGCGAAGGTCTTGGCGTCATGCCATTCGGCTCCCCATGCACCCAGGGCAATACAGTCGTCAAATGTGCGGCGCTCTTGAATGTGAGCCCATCGCAGTTGAAAGCGTGCATTCAAATGACGGCTTTCGCGCGTGCCAAACTCCGGCCCCGTACTAACCAGATACGCACGCTCGCAACCTGGAATGGTTTGCAAGGCTCGCAGGTAAGCCTGCGCCTGTCGGCGACCGTCAGCTTCGGCCTGCGACAACGCCACAGGATCAGTGGCGTCATAGACAGCGCTTGCGACATACATGGTGAGGTCACCGCTGATCGGTAGGCGAACCATAACGCTCTTGTCTTTGGTAAACGGGCCAATGCCGCGATCGCGACAAGCAGCGACGGCCCGTTCAAACTCATCTGCTGTCACGATAGTCTCTGTGGCAATCCCGCCGAAGCGCGTGCCGAGCGATGCAAGATTCACAGCGCCATCGTTCCCCTTGCGGGTGGATGCTCCTGCCAGGAACGCCAGGTTGGCTTCGCCGCTCGCATCAACAAAGGCGCGTCCCAGGAACGTGGTCTGGCCACCATGGTGTTGTACGGTGATCTCGTTCAAATGGCCTGCGGTGCGGTTGGCGGCAATCAGTTGGCTGTGCAGCATGACCTGAACATGAGCTTTCGCGCAGACATTGTCCAGCACCCGCTTATTTGCCTCGGGATCAAAGCTGACAAAGACGCCTCTGAAACGCTGCGGTTCTGTCACAGCCTGCTCGTCGGCCAGTTGCCGGATGACCTGCTCACCCACGCCAAACACCACCTGCTCGGTAGGATTGGCTAAGGTATAGAGACCACAATATGTATTGACGTTTCGCAAAGACGCTGCGCCACCGAGGCAGCCTGCTGCCTCGATTAACAGAGTTCGGGCGCCGGATTGGGCCGCACCCACCGCTGCGCCAACGCCGCCCGCCCCGCCGCCCACCACAATGACATCGAAGCTCATCGCCATTTCAAGACCCAGCGCTCAGCACGATTCAAAAGCCAACTGACACACAAGCCCAACGTCGATAGCAAGGCAACGCCAGCCAGCAACTGATCTGTCGCCATCAAATTGCCTGCCAGCAGTATGTAAGCGCCAATTCCATATTCGGCGCCAATCATTTCGGCGGCGACGAGCAGGATGATCGCGATGGACGCTGATATTCGAAAGCCTGACAAAACCGTTGGCATCGCACCTGGCAAGATGATCTTTCGAACAATTGAAAACCACGATAATCCAAATGACTGACCCATCCGAATCAGGCCGCGATCAACGTTATCAATCCCGCCAACCACAGAGATGACTGTAGGGAACAGCGTGCCAAAGAAAATAGTCGCGACCTTCGACTCTTCACCAATCCCAAACCAGATAATGAACAACGGCAGCAGCGCAATTTTGGGGATAGGAAACAGGGCGGCAACGACCGGTACGATACCTGCTCTGGCGAGCGAGAATAGACCGGCGGCAATGCCGATGAGCAGTCCAAGCAAGGTGCCATACAGCCAGCCTTGCAACAGTCGACTAAGCGAAGCACCTAGATGCCGCCAGATCTCTCCGCTTGTAACAAGATCGGCAAGCGCTGCGATAGCCTCAGACGGCGCCGGTAACACAATAGCGCTAATCCAACCCGTCTGTGAGCCGAGTTCCCACAGCAGCAATACGAGGACGAACACGAGGGGCGCCACCCAGAATACCGACTTGGGTTGAAAGCCTCCGCCTCGATAGGGCACTGTCCGGCGCTGGGCCATATCACCCCGCTGTGTCTCACTGCCCCACTGTTTTTCACCCATCGGCGAGCTCTCTGTCGGCCGCAAGCGCGTCATCATGGAGTAACTGCCAAAGCTGCTGCTGCTGTTCTGCCAGTTCTGCTTCGCGTGATGCGCGTTCCTGAAGCGGTGTGTCCAGACTCAGAATTCGAGTGACGCGCCCTGGTCGCCGGGATAGCACGACGATTTTGTGGCCGAGCCGCACGGCCTCACTCAGGTTGTGTGTGACATAACAAGCTGTGAACTGTTCACGTTGCCAAAGACCGAGCAAGTCACCAAGTAATAACTCGCGAGTCTGACTGTCCAGCGCAGACAAAGGTTCATCCATGAGTAAGCAGGCCGGCTTGACGGCCAATGCTCTAGCAATTGCAACCCGTTGCTTCATACCCCCGGACAACTGGCGCGGCAGCGCGTCAGCAAACTCGCTCAGGCGGGTGCGTGCCAGGACATCACTCACAATGTGTTGCCGCTCGGCTCGGGAGATCGGATGATCTTCCAACACCAGAGAGACATTGCCATGAACTGTGCGCCACGGTAGCAATGCGAAGTCCTGAAAAACATAAGTGAGCGGATTTAGGCTGTGAGGTGGCGGTTGACCCACCTGAATGACGGCACCTTCGCTGGGTTTCTCAAGCCCGCCAAGCAATCGGAGCAAGGTGGACTTGCCACAGCCTGATGGCCCAACGATGCAGACAATTTGCCCGGCTTCTATTTCGAAGCTGATGTTCTGCAAAACATTAAGCTCACCGTATTGATGACCGATGTCATTCAGTTGCAGGTTCATGCAACAGATCCGTCGGGCTTATGGTTTAAAGCTGGTATCAACAAAGTCTTCAACTTTCAGATTTGCAGGCGCTAGCTTATTTGCCTGAAACCAACTCAGTTGCCGGCTCAGATCTGTCAGGTCGAGCTTCCCGTCTGCGGCCATATAGACAGCACCCGCCTTGATTGCTGCGGCGGCTTTGTCCCTTGGTCGATCGGTATAGACGTACTTATGAATGATGTCGACCATCTCTTCTACCGCGGCTGGATTGCTGCTCTGGTTGAGCATGATGGCGCGATAGTCAGCAATGCCTTTGCGGTACGCGCGCATAAAGCGGGCGACTTTGTCACGTTGGTCGGCGGTATTCGTGGCCGAGGTAAAAATAGTGGTGACCTGATACGGTCCCAGGTCACGTACCCAGCCAATGATGCGTGCCGCACCTGCCTTGTCTAATGGGATTGCAACATGAGGGACCATCGCCATGGCATCAATTTGTCCTGACTTGACTGCGCCGATCATGGAGCCAACCTTTTGCAAGGGTTTGACCGACAGCTCGCTCAGCGAGAATCCGTGCCTGGCACCGATCATGCCGGCAATGTAGTGAAACGATGATCCTTGCTGGGTCATGGCCCAGGTTTTGCCTCTGAGCTGCTCGGGCGAGGTCAGTCCGGTGGCAAACGCCTTGTTGGATGCCATGATGGCCATGCCGTTGTGGGCATCATTTTCGGCGTAAAGGCCGCCAATGACTTTCAATGCGCCCTTGGCTGCGAGGCTGTAGAAGCCGCCAGTGAGGGCTGTCACGCCAAAGTCAATATCGCCTGAGGCAATTGCGACAGCAACCGGCTGCGCTGCCTGGAAAAAACTCAACTTCGCGTTGAGCCCTTCATCTTTAAAGTAGCCTTTTTCATAAGCAATGAAGGTGGGCGAGTGCGAGGTAAAGCGCAGTGCACCAATGGTGATATCGTCAGCCGCTACGACCCTGGGGCTGGCCGAGATCAGTATGGCACTAGCGAGTAGTCCAGGCAGCCAGGCGCCGCGCCGTGACAGCACAAATTCGAGTGTTCTTATGCATTGCTTTAGCATCTTGGTTCTCCGGATATGCGGTGATTGGCTGTTGCGGGCATGATAGATCAAGCAGGCGCGCCAAACATGGCTCAATAGGCTGCTGACCTGACGCAGCCCCGCAACCTTTATCAACTTGAATCAGAGAGATCCATGAGTAAATATCGAATTGCAGTCATCGCCGGCGATGGCATTGGTAAAGAAGTCATGCCTGAAGGTCTGAAGGCGCTTGATGCGGTGGCCAGGCGTTTTGGTATCGAATTCTCGTTCGATCACTTTGACTTTGCCAGTTGTGACTACTACCTAAAACATGGGCAGATGATGCCCGACAACTGGAAGGACCAGATTGGCGGGCATGACGCGATTTTCTATGGCGCGGTGGGCTGGCCCGATACGGTGCCTGACCACATTTCGCTTTGGGGGTCTTTGTTACTGTTTCGCCGTGAATTTGATCAGTACATCAACTTGCGGCCAGTGCGTCTTATGCCCGGTGTGCCCAGTCCGCTGGCTAATCGTCAACCGGGCGATATCGATTTTTACGTGGTTCGGGAGAACACGGAGGGTGAGTACTCGTCGATCGGTGGCCGCGCGTTTCCGGGCACAGACCGTGAAGTAGTCATCCAGGAGTCAGTGTTTACCCGACAAGGTGTTGACCGGGTTTTGCGTTATGCGTTCGAGCTGTCAATGAAGCGCAAGAAGCAACTGACCTCAGCCACCAAATCGAATGGCATTTTTATTTCCATGCCGTATTGGGACGAGCGCGTTGCCGCCATGGAGCCGTCTTACCCAGAGGTTGATGTACGTAAGTTTCACATCGATATTCTCACCGCGCACTTCGTGCGCAATCCCCATTGGTTTGATGTCGTGGTGGCGAGTAACCTGTTCGGAGATATTTTGTCTGACCTGGGTCCGGCCTGTACCGGCACCATCGGTATCGCACCGTCGGCCAATATCAATCCTGCGGGCGACTTTCCCTCCTTGTTTGAACCAGTTCATGGTTCGGCCCCTGACATCTACGGGAAGGGCATTGCGAATCCGATTGGGCAAATCTGGTCGGCAGCCATGATGCTTGAACACCTGGGGCATAAAGATGCCCATGACGCGCTACTCAAGGCCATTGAAACGGTTACGGCGCAAGGTCCCCGTACACCCGATATGGACGGTACGGCCACAACGGTCGATGTCAGCAATGCCATCGTCGAGTGCGTTGCGACGCAGCAATAAGCGTGCTGCGTGTTTTATTTGGCCCGCCAGACAGCTCGTAAGCGCTTGCACGCGGCCTTTTGCCAGCTAGCTTGCGGGAGGGTTTTTCTGCGGCGGGTTTTGCGGTAGACTCCGCCGCAGTCATAACAAAGCTCGTCTTGTGAGTGAGCTGTTCCTAAGAGCAGTCTTCAGTCGCAGCAGTGACCAACTGAATGCGTTTTAACTGAGCTTCGGCTTTTTGAGGTTCATTCAAGTGATCGCTGAGAGCTTCACAGTCAGACATCCAGGGGGGTGACTGAACTGCGCGTTGTTCGAAGCGAACGACGCATTAGAAGCCCGGCCCTGCCGGGCTTCTCTTCATTTAGGGATCACCACATGGCCCAAACGCTTGAAGCCAACCGAGTCGCGTCGCTGAAGATTCGCCGGCCAGACGATTGGCATCTCCATTTGCGCGATGGCATCGCTTTGCAAGCGGTGGTCGCGGCTACTGCCCGGCAGTTTGCACGCGCGATCATCATGCCAAACCTGCGTGAGCCTGTGGTCTCAATTGAGGCTGCTCAGGCCTATCATGCCCGCATCATGGCGGCACTCGAAGCGCAGGCGCCAGACGCTGATTTCACACCGCTTATGACGCTCTACCTGACCGACCGAACGGCGCCGTCAGAAATCGAGTCAGGGTTTGAGTCCGGCTTGATTACGGCGGTCAAGCTATACCCGGCAGGTGCGACCACCAACTCTGATCACGGCGTCACTAATCTGTCTAAGGTCAGCGCGACGCTTGAGGCTATGCAAGGCTGCGGAATGCCTTTGCTCGTACATGGCGAAGTCACCGCTGCTGAGGTTGACGTCTTTGATCGCGAGGCTCGGTTCATTGACGACGTGTTAATCCCGCTGCGCCAAAAGTTTCCTGAATTGAAAGTCGTGTTTGAACACATCACGACTGAGCAGGCGGCGCACTATGTGCGTGATGCGGATGGCCCGATTGCGGCCACAATCACGCCGCAACACCTCTTGTATAACCGCAACGCTATTTTTTCTGGCGGGCTGAGGCCTCACTGGTACTGCCTGCCAGTGCTCAAGCGCGAACATCATCGCGAAGCATTGATTCATGCCGCAACATCCGGCAGCGAACGGTTTTTCCTCGGCACCGATAGCGCCCCCCATGCAGCCACCCTTAAGGAGCATGCGATGGGCTGTGCGGGTTGCTACAGCGCGCCGTATGCCATGGCACTCTATGCCACTGCGTTTGACAGAGCAGGGCGACTAGATCAACTCGAAGCGTTCGCCTCATTAAATGGTCCTAAGTTTTATGGCTTGCCGATTAACGAGACGAGCATGACGCTTGTCCGGCAAGCTAACCAGATCGCCGAGTCGCTCCCGTTTGGCGAGCAGACGATTGTGCCGCTGGCCGGCGGCGAAACCCTTGACTGGCAAGTGCAACCCTAAAGCTGATCAGCCGGCCGAACGAGGGCCTGTGAACACGATGAACGCCGGAGAATCATGCGAGTCTTGATAACAGGTGGCGCCGGATTTGTTGGTCAGACGCTGGCTGCTCATTTACTGGATCTGAATGCCCTGACGATCTCGGGGGAGACATTTGCTGAGCCGGTCACCGAGCTCGTGTGCTTTGATCAGAGCGAAGGTTCGTTGAAGCATGAGCGTCTTCGCTACGTGACTGGTGACATCTCTGATGCGCAAACGGTGGCAGGTCTTTTGGACGATCAAACACCGCTCGTGTTTCATCTGGCGGCCGTTGTGAGTGGTTCTGCGGAGGCTGACTTTGACCTCGGGATGCGAGTGAACCTTCGCGGTATGCAAAACCTGCTGGAGCGAGCGCGTGACTGTGGGCACTGCCCGAGCATTGTGTTTTCGAGTTCTATCGCGGTGTTTGGCGGGCACCTGCCGCCCACGATCACAGATGAAACCACGCCACTGCCGCAAGGCTCGTACGGTGTTCAAAAACTCATTTGCGAGCAGTTGATCCAGGACTACTCGCGCAAGGGCTTCATTCAGGGTTGCAGCCTGCGCTTGCCGGCGGTGCTGGTGCGACCTGGCCTGCCAAATGGCGCGGCGTCTGGATTCTCCTCAGCGATTATTCGTGAGCCGCTTGCTGATCAGCCGATGGTGTTACCCGTACCACCCAGTACAGAAATGTGGGCTAGCGCGCCGGAGACGGTAGCGCAGAACCTGGTGTTCGCGGCCGGGCTTGAGCAGAGCGCGTGGGGGCCCAACAGATCGCTCAACCTGCCTGGCAGTATCGTTACGATACAAACAGCGCTGGACATGCTTGAGCGTTTAGGTGGGCCGTCGCTACTCAAGCGGGTTTCCATCGAAGAAGACGAAGCCGTGATGGCGTTGGTTCGAACATGGGCCGCACGATTCGAAACGCCACGGGCGCTGTCCCTTGGTTTTAAAAGGGACGCAGGTTTTGAGGCGATGGTGGATGGCTATATTCGACGCCATCCCGAGGCGATCAAGGTTGCACTAAGGGCTCATGCCCCGGCAGATCAGGGCAAACGGAACTCGTAACGGACGTTGTTCTCTGTATTGCTGGCCAGGCCTAACTCGATTGCTACCTGATCGGCATACATCAGCTCTTCTGATTGCAGAATCAGCACATTGCTATTCATCGGCATTGAAAGCGTAAACCGCTTTGGATCCGGCGCTGCAGCACCGGCGCTTGCCTCACTCGTGACCACCTGAAACTGAGTCACTGATAGCAACTGACCCGTCTGCGCATTAAACGGAATGGCAACCTTCAGACGTTGCCCCTTGCCGGACAAAACGCTTGCGGTACCGAACTCAACAGCGCTTGCCGCCGTTGAAGCCAGAGCAAGCATGAGCGCACTGGCGATAACGGCTGATTGGCCGAAAGAGGGAAGAAAACCAAACGGGTGTCGCATGTGAGCTCCTTGAAGCCATGTAATCTGGTGGGCCCGACCACGATCAGCAGGTGGCGTGATTGCCTTCAGGCAACGCAGTCTGCCCGCACGCATTGTTGCTCGACGGGCTAGAATCGCCAGTGAAAGCAGGCCGGACGGTCGCTGACAGGAGACCTGCGGGTCTCATGTTGGAGGAAGGTCCGGACTCCGCAGGACAGAATGCTGGCTAACGGCCAGGCGCTGGGTGGCCCAAGCTGCCCGGCGACGGAAAGTGGCGCAGAAAAAATACCGCCTACGGCTGCTTCGGCAGCCCGGTAAGGGTGAAATGGCGAGGTAAGAGCTCACCGCGGCGCTGGCGACAGGGCTGGCAGGCCAAACCCCATTCGGAGCAACACCAAATAGGCGTGCATCTGGTTTACCAGGTAGGGCGGTCCGCCCGAGTACGCGGGTTGGTGGCTAGAGCGGTCGGGTAACCGGCCGCCCAGAGGAATGACCGTCACACCTTCGGGTGGACAGAATCCGGCCTACAGGCCTGTTTTCACCTTTTAAGATGGGCTGCCTAGCGAAGCCGTCCAGCATTGTGAAACATTGATAAGAAATCCGACAGTTTTC
This sequence comes from Burkholderiaceae bacterium, assembly GCA_045106815.1. Lineage (GTDB taxonomy): Bacteria > Pseudomonadota > Gammaproteobacteria > Burkholderiales > Burkholderiaceae_E > JAUIAI01. The sequence goes on from JBGCFG010000065.1 coordinate 21,467, forward strand.
AAGGTCTACCTAAGGCTGATTTTCTCGCCTGCTCAATAACTAGACAGTCCAACTTCAAGTAAAATATTCAATACGAGTTGTAAAGCACTCTTTTCGCTGTATTTGTAAGCCGGTCCCTAAAAACACCTCAAGAAGTGTTGTGGACAAGTTTTGCTAAGTCCTTGTGCCGATTGAAAAAAACCCGTGAGTCGCTGCCTTGACCAGCCCACGAATTAACCGTACATTCGCGCAGTGGTATAAAAGACTAGAGAAGTGGTTCTTTCGGGTCAAAAGTGGAATGAAAGGGCTTTTATCTCCATGTTCGGGGGCCTCAGCGGGAAATCCTGCTGCCGGTTTCCTGGCAAGGCAATGACTCACCGGCACAGCATATGGCCTCTTTTGGCACAAGCAAAGTCACGCTCGATTCGAAGGGACGATTCGCCGTTCCGACGCGCTTTCGCGCGAGCATTGCCGATGAGTGCGGAAACCGCATGGTGATAACTCGCGGACGTAAGCGTGAACTCTGGCTGCTCACGGAACCTAACTGGCAAGAGCTTCGCAAGAGCGTGGAACAACTGCCCATCGCCAATGCGTTTCGCCGCCGTGTCGCGAACAACTGCGAGCCGGTCGAGGTCGACCCCAACGGCCGGTTGCTGGTGCCGGCCGGTCTGCGCGAAAAAGGTTTGTTGCCCAATTCAACGCTCGCCTTTGTAGGGGCGGGTAAGCACTTTGAGGTGTGGGATTGGGATGAACACATTCGGGATGAAGAAAGCGAGGAGCTTGATGCACAAGCAAGCGCCTTGGAATTCAATTTTTAAGCAGGGCCGCAGCGCTCAAAGGGTGAGGTCGTCATTGGCAAACAGCCATCTACTGAGGGGCAGGCAGAGCACATCCCGGTCATGCTTGGGCCGGCGCTGGATGCGCTTGCCTTGCGACCTGATGGTTGCTATTGCGATGCGACTTTTGGTCGTGGCGGGCATAGCGAGGCTCTGTTGGCGCGATTGGGTCCTGGCGGGCGCCTTGTCTCTATTGACCGCGACGCGCAGGCAATTGAGGCTGGTCAGTGGCTACTTGAACCGGATCGATCGCGCCCGGCGCGCTTCGATCTCGTCCACGCTCGTTTCTCTGAGCTACCTGCCATTCTCAAACGCGTCGGCATTGAGCAGCTCGATGGTGTGCTCTTTGACCTTGGCGTGTCCTCACCCCAACTCGATCAGGCCGAACGGGGCTTCAGCTTCATGCGCGACGGTCCGCTTGATATGCGGATGGATCCCAGTGCCGGTGAGCCGGCCTGGCAGTGGCTCGAACGAGTCGACGAACAAGAACTTAACAAGGTGATCAGTGGCTATGGGGAAGAACGGTTTGCTCGGGCGATTGCAAAGGCGATTGTTGCTCGCCGCGAGGACGACTCCCGGCCGGCGCTACGCACCACCAAGCAACTTGCCGATCTCGTGGCGGGCGTCATCGGGCGCCGGGGCGCGCGGGCGGCGGTGGCCAAGAACCCGGCCACCCGCACCTTTCAGGCTATACGGCTTTTCATCAATCAAGAGCTTGAGGAGCTCACGCTCGTCTTGAGTCATGCAGTGAACGCGCTGGCCCCTGGCGGGCGGCTGGCAGTGATTAGTTTTCACTCCCTTGAAGATCGAATGGTGAAGGAATTTATGGCTGGCGAAAGCGGCCGCCGAGCAGCAAAACATCCGGTCACTGGCGTGCCGGTTCACGAACGTGCGCCGCGTCTTGATCTGATCAAGCGAGTGCTGGCCGGCGATGCCGAAATCAAAGCCAATGTGCGCGCGCGTTCAGCCGTCTTGCGAAGTGCTCGTCGTATTTCCAGCGAGGAGTCGTCATGAGACGCTTGAATGCATTGCTACTGGTGGTTGTGACACTCAGTGCGCTTGCGCTGGTGACAACTCAATATCAGGCAAGACGTCTGTTTACCGAGATCGATCGCGCGCAGAGTGATGAGGCGAAGATCCGGGCTCGGTGGGACCAGCTTCAGGTAGAACAAACCGAGCTGGCTAAAGCGTCGTTGATCGATGACAAGGCTCGCAAACGTCTGGGCCTGACCGGGCGGTTGCCGCAGCGGACCATGCATTTAATGATGGACACCGAAACGCGTAGTCAGGCAGTTGAAGCGACTCAGCGCTGGAAGTCGGTGCGTGCAGAGCTGGGAGGCCGATAGGTGGCTAAAACGCGCTCTCGCAAATCGGTGGCCATCGGTAAGTCCGTTGCAGTTGACAAGCCACTGCTGCGGTTGAGCCTGTCAACCATGCGTATGCGGGCGTTGATGATCACGATTGCAGGCGGGTTTGTTGTGCTGACCGCAGGTGCCGTCTATGCGCATCTCGGTCAGCCCGACAGCGTTGCGAAAACGGCGAGCCTGAGTACAACAAAAACGATTTCAACAAAGGCGGCTCGCGGCAAGATTCTGGATCGCAATGGGCGCGTGCTGGCATCGAGTCTGCCAGCGAGCAGCATTAGTGTTGACCCCGGCACATTTGAACAGGCCGATAAGCGTCAGGTAGCGGCGCTTGCGAAGTTGCTCAATCTGAGCCGGACACAGTTGAATAAACGAATCAAGCGCGGCTCGCGGATGTACGCCAATCTGGCGCGCAATGTCGAGATGAGCCGGGTCAACAAGATTCGTGAGTTGCGTTTGCCCGGGCTGCACATTGAGCCGGAATTCAAGCGCCACTACCCGGAGGGCGCGAGCGCGGCCCAGCTCATCGGCATTACCAACCGTGACGATAAAGGGCAGGAAGGTATTGAGTTACAAACAGATGAGATGCTCCAGGGGCGCGAAGGTTTTCGCAAGGTCGCACTCGACAAGGCTGGTCGTCGAATTGGCTCGATCAGCGAAGTCAGGGCACCGCAGCCAGGTCAGGATGTCCACCTGTCCATTGATAGTCGCTTGCAGTTCCAGGCGTATGCGGCGCTGAAAGAGGCGGTTAAAGAGCACCAAGCCAAAGCCGCCGGTGTGATCGTGCTGGATGTCGTCACGGGCGAGGTGTTGGCTATCTCGAACTGGCCATCTTACGACCCGAATGATCGGCGCAAATTCAGCCCGCCAGTGATGCGCAACCGCGCCATCATTGACCGGTTCGAGCCCGGTTCAACCATGAAGCCGTTCACGATCGCCTTGGCGCTTGAATTGCGCAAGGTCACGCCGCTGACCTTGATTGATACCGATAAGGGGCGAATCACAATTGGTCCCGATACGATTCGCGATACCCACCCTGTGGGCGTAGTTACGGTAGAGCAGGCGATTCAGAAGTCATCGAACGTCGCGACGACCAAAATCGCACTTGATATGGAAGCCGAGCAACTCTGGGCTTTCTTCAGCGCTGTGGGTATCGGTCAGCCACCGCGGGTGTCATTTCCGGGCGCAACGGCTGGGAGCCTGCGTCCTTACCGCAAATGGCGCCCCGTTGAGCAGGCAACCATGGCTTACGGCTATGGTCTGTCGGCTTCCTTATTGCAAATGGCGCGCGCCTACATGATCTTTGCGCGGGACGGAGATCTGCCTGAAATCACGCTTTTCCGGCGCGATGAAGTGGCGCCGGGGCGGCAGATTATTTCTACCCGTACTGCGCGCCAGGTTCGCAAAATGATCGAAATGGCGGCCGGCCCCAATGGCACGGCACGCAAATCGGCTGTTGTGGGGTACCGGGTGGCTGGCAAAACCGGCACCTCCCGCAAGCTCGCCAACGGTAAGTACATCAAAGAGTATGCGTCCACCTTTGTTGGGATGGTGCCGGCCTCTGCGCCGCGCCTGATCGTGGCCACCTTTATTGATGAACCCAAGGGTGACAAGTTTTATGCGGGTGATGTGGCAGCGCCGCTTTTTAGCAAGGTGGCCGGTCATGCGCTACGCCAGTTGCGTATTGCACCGGATGCGCCAGTCGCTGAGATTGAAGTGCCCACTGATGGCGAAGATCCTGCGCCGATTCGTAAAGGACGCAGCCGGTCATGATGACAACGCGCACCTCCTCGCAACCGTTTGAGCACGCCGCTCAGGCGGGGCGGTGGCTGCGCGAACAGCTCGGGGCTAATGCGCACATCACGCTTGATAGTCGCAAGATTGCTCGGGGCGACGGTTTTATTGCAGCGCCGGGCTTGACGGTGGATGGTCGCCAATTTGTTGGTGACGCGGTGGCTAGAGGTGCTGCTGCGGTGCTCCAGCATGCTGATTCGGACAGTGCTGAAGACGGATCTGTCGTTGATCAAGCCTCGGTGCCAACGCAAGCGATGCTCGGGCTTGCAGGTCTTACCGGCGAAGTAGCGGCAGAGTTTTATGCCCACCCGAGTGAAGCCCTGACCATAGTCGCGATCACTGGCACAAACGGAAAGACCAGTTGCGCAAACTGGGTGGCCAGCGGGGCAGGTGCACTACTTGGCACCAAGGGAGGCACGGCAGCGGCAATCGGTACTCTGGGTGTGAGTCGTTTTGAGCGCGGGCCTGCAACGGCGACCGCCGCTTTCGAAACCGATGCAAACAGCACACTGACCACACCAGATGCTGTTTCGATGCAGCGTGTCCTGGCAGAGCTCGCGCAAAGCGGTGTGTCGCTAGTGGCACTCGAGGCGTCGTCCATCGGGTTGGATCAAAACCGCTTGGGTGGCGTGCAGATTGATGTCGCCGTGTTTACGAACCTCACTCGTGACCACCTTGATTATCACGGCACCATGCCAGCCTATGAGCAGGCCAAGGCGCTTCTCTTCAGTCGTCCTGAGCTAATAACGGCTATCGTCTGCGGCGATGACCCAGCGTCAGCAGCCATGCTTGCAGCGGTGCCCGATGGTGTGCGGACCATTGCCTATGGCCTGGACCCTGAGCGTTTCGGCGCGCTGGCAAACGAATCGGTGACGCTTGCCGACATCAGCACAGGGTCGGTTCAAACTCTGCTCACCCTCACCGGGGACATGGGTGAGGCCAAGGCGCAGGTTTCAGTCACCGGACGATTCAATGCGATCAACGCCACCGCCGTTTGGACGGTCTGGCGATCACTTGGCTTGTCTGGCGATGAGGCGGGTCATCAGTTGAGTGGACTGCAGGCGGTCGCCGGGCGTATGCAGGCGCTGCGTGAACCCGATGCCCCGCTCGTTGTGATTGACTATGCGCACACGCCTGACGCCCTAGCTGCCGCCCTGGCTGCGCTTGCTGACCAGCATAAGTCGCGCGGTGGTGACTTGTGGTGCGTATTCGGATGCGGCGGAGATCGGGACGCCGGCAAGCGCGCGCCGATGGCCCAGGTGGCTCAGGCCGGTGCCACTCGTTTGGTGCTGACAAGCGACAACCCGAGGGGTGAGTCACCCGAAGTGATTCTCGAGCAGATGCGCGCTGGTCTGACTTGCGAGCCCTGGCGGGTTGATGTGGATCGCCGCCGTGCGATTGAGGCGGCAGTGCTGGCCGCCGGGGTAAACGACATCGTTTTGATCGCAGGCAAAGGGCATGAAGCCTGGCAGGAGATTGCTGGGGTCAAGCACCCATTCTCTGATGAGGCAGTGGCACGCGATGCTCTGCGCCAGCGGCGATCCGACGATGCCGGAGGCGCTCGTGTTTGAATTACGCCAGGCGCTGGGTTGGCTGGACAATGGTGTGATGCATGGCGCGGGCCATGAGCGCTTCACGGCTATCAGTACTGATAGCCGTACCCTGCCGGCCGGTTGTTTGTACATCCCGCTGCGCGGCGAGCGTTTTGATGGTCATGACTTCATTGATCAGGCGGTTGATGGTGCGGCCGCTGGCTACCTGTTTGAGACAGTTGAGCGGATTACTCCGCCTGCCATTCAGGTCCCCGACACAAAAAGAGCGCTCGGTGAACTGGCCCGTGGCTGGCGGGCGCAGTTTGCTCTGCCTGTTATGGCGGTGCTTGGCAGCAATGGCAAGACAACCGTCAAGGAAATGCTCGCGAGCATTGTGGCAACCGGGTTCGGTGAGGCTGCATCTCTGGCGACCCAGGGTAATTTGAACAATGACATTGGTGTGCCGCTGACGGTTTTTCGTCTCAACGATACGCACCAGGCGGCTGTGATTGAGTTGGGGATGAATCATCCTGGTGAAATCGCCTGGCTTGCGCAGATCGCCCAACCGGGCATTGCGGTCATTACCAATGCGCAGCGTGAGCATCAAGAGTTTCTCGACGGTGTCGCTGCCACTGCGCATGAAAACGGTGAGGCTTTTAACGGATTGCCGGCGGACGGCATCGCGGTGTATCCCGGTGATGACGAATGTGCGCCAATTTGGCGAGCCTTGGCCGGGCGGCGGCGGACCGTTCAATTTGGCTATGCCGAGGCGGCAGATCGCTTTGATGTCTGGGCCACGCCCGACAGTCGGGCTGATCAGTTCGCATTGCATTTGCCTACTGGTGTTGTGCAGGTGAATTTGCAAATTGCGGGCCGTCACAACGTCCGTAATGCGATGGCTGCGGCGGCCACTGCGTTTGCTGCGGGTTTGGACGCTGACGTCATTGCGGCAGGGCTGCAGGCCTTTGCACCGGCCGCAGGGCGTATGCGCCCAGTGAAAGCACCGCGCGGCATCACGCTGATTGACGATACCTACAACGCCAATCCCGACTCCGTGCGGGCGGCCATCGATGTCTTGGCCGATTTGTCCGGCCCCCGTGTGCTCGTGCTGGGTGATATGGCGGAAGTCGGCGAAAGCGGTCCGCAGTGGCATGCAGAAGTCGGTGAATATGCGCGTGAGCAAGGCATTGAGTCGCTGCTGGCGATCGGACCTATGAGCGAGTTGACGGTGCAGGCCTTTGGCGCCGGTGGTGAGCACTTCGAGTCAATTGAGGTGATTTGTAGGGCCGCGCTCAATCATTGCGTCGGTCAGGTTAATGTGCTGGTCAAGGGGTCGCGTTCCATGCGGATGGAGCGGGTTGTGGCTGCAATTGCCCACTCGGATCAGACCAATCTCGCGGCATCGACACCAGGTGAGGCTCACTGATGCTGCTTGAGCTCACCCAGTTCCTGGCCGACGATATCCGTGCGTTTTCGGTGTTTAACTACATCACCCTGCGCGCCGTGCTCGCTGCGCTGACCGCGCTATTACTTGGCCTATTGCTTGGGCCGCGCGTCATTCGCAAGCTGGCTGAAATGAAAATCGGCCAGGCGATTCGCACCGACGGTCCTCAGTCTCACCTCACCAAGAGCGGGACGCCCACCATGGGCGGTGCCCTAGTGCTCATTGCGATTGGATGCGCCACTTTGCTGTGGAGCGACCTGACCAATCGCTTCGTCTGGGTGGTGATGCTCGTGACCTTGGGTTTTGGGCTGATTGGTTGGGTTGATGACTACCGCAAGGTTGTGCATCAAGACCCGCAGGGCATGCCTGCGCGAGAGAAGTATTTCTGGCAGACGGCGATTGGTCTGGTCGCAGCGTTTTACCTCGCGTTTACCGTCCCTACGAATTCTGCTGGCGAGGCCTGGGCCTTGTTTGTTCAGTGGCTAACCGGCGGCTTTTCAGTTGAATTGCCACCCAACGCAGAACTGATCATGCCGTTCTTCAAGAACGTGAGCTTCTCGTTGGGTGTGTTTGGATTTGTTGTGCTCACTTATTTCGTGATTGTCGGCACCAGCAATGCAGTCAATCTCACCGATGGCGCTGATGGACTGGCCATCATGCCGTCAGTGCTGGTGGGTGGCGCATTGGGCATCTTTGCGTACGCCACCGGCAATGCGGTGTTTTCAAAGTACCTGCTCATTCCCTATGTGCCGGGCGCTGGTGAGCTTGCGGTGTTTTGCGGCGCAATTGTGGGCGCAGGTCTGGCATTCCTTTGGTTCAACACCTATCCCGCCCAGGTGTTCATGGGCGATGTCGGCGCCCTCGCGATCGGTGCCGCTCTTGGCACGGTCGCGGTTGTGGTGCGCCAGGAGATCGTGCTGTTCATCATGGGTGGCGTGTTCGTGGTCGAGACGCTCTCGGTGATGTTGCAGGTTGGTTACTTCAAGTACACCCGACGCAGAACGGGGACGGGTAAGCGCATCTTTCGCATGGCACCGCTTCATCACCACTTCGAAGTGGGTGGCGCAAAAGAGTCCCAGGTTGTTGTCCGATTCTGGATCGTGACGATGATTCTGGTGTTGGTAGGTCTTTCTACGTTGAAGTTGCGATGAGTCAGATCAAGCCTGCCCAGTCGGTCGATGACATTCGCCCCCAGGATCTCTACGAACTGGCAGGTAAGCGGGTGCTCGTATTGGGGCTCGGGTTGTCGGGACTCGCGGCTGTCCGGTTTGCTGTGTCTCGTGAGGCGCAGGTGACTGTGATCGATACGCGGGATGAGCCCCCTCATCTGCCAGCGCTACGTGAGCGATATCCAGCCGTTGGCTATCAACGAAGCGCACTGTCTGATATTAACTGTACAGAATACGAGTTGATCGTCTGGAGTCCGGGGATATCGATTGAGATTGGTGCCGGGCAGCAGCTTTATCAAGATGCGTCAGAGGCGGGCATCCCGGTTGTGGGTGAACTGGATATCTTCACTCAGGCGCTCGCTATCCATACCGATGCTCAGGTAGCGCGGCTGCAGGCCGAGGCGGCAGACCGGGCCGCCGTGTTTGCGGCTGAACAAGCTGCCCGAGAGGCTGAAGAGAAGGCAAAAGCCGACGAGGACAAGGCTCGTCGCGAGGCCGCCGCGCACGAACTGGACGACCAGAACCGGCTAGAGACGCAGGGCCTTGAGTTGGCTGACCCGCAAGCTGATCCAGAAGCAAACGCAGGCAGCGTGGAACCTGCGCCCGTGGCCGACGCATCTGCGCCTGCGCCTGAGTCTGAATCTTCAGCAGAAGCTGACTCAGATGTGCCCACCGAAAAGTTGGTGTTGCCCACGGCTGAGATCCCGCGCCCCAAAGTCATCGCGGTGACCGGCACCAATGGCAAGACGACCGTGTGTTCGCTCGCTACGACCATGGCCAATGCGGTCGATGTCAAAACCCAGGCAGTGGGCAATATCGGCGCCACGATGCTCGATGCGATTTGCGATGCGATCGAGTCCGACGACTGGCCGCAACTATGGGTGCTTGAACTATCGAGTTTCCAGTTGGCATTGAGCCGGTCTTTTGACCCTGACATTGCGGTCATCCTGAATGTCAGTGCTGATCATCTTGACTGGCACCGGTCGGTAGCAAGCTATGCCGCTGCTAAGCGGGCGATTGCTGGGCCTCATACCCATCTCGTTTTGCCTGCGGCTGGTTTGCCAGCTGGCTTGTCTGACCTGGGTGATCCCATGGCAGGGATTGATGCCAATGCCAGCATGACAAAAACTGCTGCCCGTGAGTTGGCCCGGAAAGTGGCCAATGCAGCGCCGCGCAACTTCTTTGGCACAGCAGATCCGGTCAATGAAGGTGATACCGGCTTAGTGCGCAATGGCGGAGTTGTTTGGCTTGCCGAGGCTCAGGCTTCGGAAGTACCCGTGACGGGCAAAAAGAAAACCGCACCGGAACCGGCTTTGGTTAAGCGGCTAATGCCGGTGGACGTTTTACGCATTCGCGGCGAACACAATCATCTCAATGCGCTCGCGGCACTGGCGGTTTGTCGGGCGGCCGGTTTGCCGATGGCCGGCATGTTGCATGCAATGCGTGACTACCGGGGCGAGCCACATCGCTGTCAGTTGATTGCCCGCATTGATGATGTGAACTGGTACGACGATAGTAAGGGCACCAACGTAGGCGCTACCTGCGCGGCGCTGGATGGTCTTGAAGAGCCGATGTGGTTGCTTGCCGGCGGCATTGGCAAGGATCAAGACTTTGCGCCATTGGCTGAAGCTGTGTCGCGACGTGCGCGTGGCGTTATTCTGTTTGGTCAGGACGCAGAAAAGATTCGCAGTGCGCTGAGTCAGTGCGGCATAGAACTGCTCCACGCGACCGATTTTGCCGATGCGATGGCTCAGGCGGCTGAGCGCTCAAGGCCTGGCGAAGCAGTTTTGCTGTCGCCGGCCTGCGCCAGTTTCGACATGTTTGAGAATTACCAGGCCCGCGGCGATGCATTCGTGCGTGCGGTGCAGGCGCATGGTGAAGATCGTGGCGTCATCATGGAGTTGCCATGCTGAGCGCATTCGGACTGGGCCGTGTTCAGCAAAAAATGGAGACACCGGCTTCTCGTCGGCTACTCACCGGTGGGCAAGCTGCCAAGCGCGATGCCAGCCTGCCCGTAGATGAAGTCGTCATCTGGATTGTGGCGGTGCTGCTGATGGTGGGCATTGTCATGGTGTACTCCTCGACCATCGCCGCGCCTGATTCACGCAAATTCTCACAGATGTCCAGCACCTCCTTCCTGCTGCGGCATCTGGTGTTCCTGACGATCTCGTTCACGGCGGGGCTCATCGCATTTGCGATACCGGTGGCATTCTGGGAAAAGCATGCCCCCAAATTGTTTGTCGTGGGCGTGTTGTTGCTGGTGATCGTGCTGATTCCGGGTGTCTCGGAGGTTACGCTGGGCGCGCGACGACGCATTCCCATTGGGCCAGTCAATATTCAGCCGTCTGAATTGATGAAGCTGTTTGTCATTCTCTACGCGGCGAACTACACCGTACGTAAGCGTGAGCAGATGCGCTCGTTCAAGAAAGGGATTTTGCCTATTGGCCTGGCTGTCAGCCTGGTAGGCGTGTTATTGCTGCGTGAACCCGATCTGGGCGCATTGGTTGTGATCTGTGCAATCGCCAGCGGCATGGTGTTTTTGGGTGGCATCAAAAAGCGGCTGTTTCTTGGCGTCATCCTGTTTGCCCTGACTACCTTCGCGCTCGCGATTATGTTCAGCCAGTTCCGCCGCGAACGTTTGCTGGCCTATCTCGATCCGTTTAGCCCTGACAACATCACGGGCAAGGGTTACCAGCTCAGCCGTTCCCTTATTGCTTTTGATGAAGGGGGGTGGTTTGGTGTTGGCCTGGGCGCCTCGGTTCAGAAGCTTGAGTTCTTGCCAGAGCCACACACCGATTTCGTATTAGCTGTCATTGGTGAAGAACTGGGCCTGATGGCGGTACTGGTGCTGATCCTCCTGTTCTTCTGGCTCACCCGCCGACTCTTTGAGATTGGCCGACAAGCTATTGCCCTTGATCGTATTTTTGCGGGCCTGGTGGCTTATGGCGTGGGCCTATGGTTCGTGACTCAGGCCTTTATCCACATGGGCGTGAATCTGGGTCTGCTGCCCACCAAGGGGCTGACCTTGCCCTTCATCAGCTATGGCGGATCCTCGATGGTTGCCACCATCGCGGCCGTCGCCATTGTGTTGCGCGTGGATTTCGAGAGTCGACGACTCATGAGGGGGTTGCGATGACGCGCACCCTCATGATCATGGCGGGCGGCACCGGTGGGCATGTGATGCCTGGTCTGGCCGTAGCAGCAGAAATGCGTGCGCGTCAGTGGCAGGTTGTGTGGTTGGGTAACCCAGGCAGCATGGAAAGCGAGATTGTGCCGCGCCACGACATTCCCATGCAGTGGGTTCGGTTTGGTGGGTTACGGGGCAAAGGTTTGCTGCGTAAGCTGCTGCTGCCGTTGAACTTGCTGCGGGCATTCGGCCAGAGCATTGTTGCCCTGCGCAATACCCGTCCAACCGTGGTGCTGGGTATGGGCGGTTATGTGGCGTTTCCAGGCGGCATGATGGCTGTCTTACTGAATCATCCCCTCGTGATTCATGAACAGAACTCGGTGGCGGGCCTCACGAATCAGGTGCTCGCCCGAATCGCAGATCGCGTACTGCAGGCCTTTCCGGGCGCTCTAAAAGACGCTGAGCATTGCGGTAACCCCGTGCGCGATGACATGCTGCTTACTGATGATCCGGCGCAACGCATCTCGGGGCGCCAGGGGCCGCTGCGGGTATTGGTGGTGGGTGGCAGCCAAGGGGCTCGCGTGCTCAACGAAACGGTGCCTCCTGCTATCAGTGCTCTGGCACCCGCACAGCGACCCAAGGTCTTGCACCAGTGTGGCCGCGGCAACCTGAGTGCTGTTCAGGCGGCTTATGCCGACGCCGGTGTTGAGGCTGAGGTACAAGAATTTATTGACGATGTCGCGGCGGCCTATCTGGACGCTGATGTCGTCGTTTGCCGTGCCGGCGCGATGACGGTTGCCGAACTCGCTGCGGTGGGCGTGGCAAGCATTCTGGTGCCGTTCCCGTTCGCAGTGGATGATCACCAAACGGGAAATGCCCGCTACTTGTCTGAGCGCGGTGCTGCCTGGCTTGCGCCCCAGCCAGAATTTACTGATCGCTGGCTTGCCGACACGCTTGGCGAGATGAGCCGGGAGCGCCTGGCCGAGATGGCGAGCGCCGCGCGCGCAGCCGCTTTGCCCCAAGCAACGCGATCGGTCGCGGACGCGTGCGAAGCTGTCGCCCGGCCAGTCACGCCCGGCAAGACTAATGGAGGCGCTGCATGAAGCATAAAGTGCGTCATATCCATTTTGTTGGCATTGGCGGTGTCGGTATGAGCGGCATTGCCGAAGTGCTGCTCAACCTCGACTACGTGATCAGTGGTTCTGATCTGAGCGCCAATGCGGCGACTCATCGTCTCGCGGCACTGGGGGCCACGATTCACTACGGCCATGATGCGAGCAATATTGATGGCGCCGATTGTGTGGTGACGTCAACTGCCGTTGTCAGTAACAACCCTGAAGTCGTAGCCGCTCGTGGACAGCGCGTGCCGGTAGTGCCTCGCGCCTTGATGCTTGCTGAATTGATGAAACTCAAGCAAGGCGTTGCGATTGCCGGCACGCATGGCAAGACCACCACCACTAGCCTGACGGCCATGGTGCTGGGGCAGGGCGGCCTTGATCCCACCTTTGTGATTGGTGGCCGGTTGATTAGCGCCGGGGCGAACGCGCGGCTTGGGGCGGGTGACCTGATTGTGGTCGAAGCTGATGAATCAGATGCGTCGTTCTTGAATCTGTCGCCGATGATCGCGGTGATCACGAACATTGACGCTGATCACATGGAAACCTACGGACATGACTTTGCGCGACTAAAGCAGTCCTTCGTTGAATTCACGCAGCGTCTGCCGTTCTACGGCATGGCCATCTTGTGCGTGGATGACCAGTACGTGCGCGAGATCATGCCGTTTATCTCCAAGCCCATTCTCACTTACGGCTTGTCGGATGATGCTCAGTTGCAAGCGGTTGAAGTGCGGCCCGATGGCACCGGTATGCGGTTTACTGTTTTACGTGATGGCGTTGAACGAGGTGAGGTTCGCTTGAACGCACCCGGTCTTCATAATGTTCAGAATGCGCTGGCCGCGATTGCGGTTGGCCACGAAATGAGCGTGCCTGACGCGGCGATTGCCACTGCGCTGGCTCACTTCAATGGCGTTGGCCGGCGCTTTCAGGCCTATGGCAGCATCCCGCTTGCCAAGGGTGGCGCCTTCGAGTTGGTTGATGACTATGCGCATCATCCGGTTGAGATTGCGGCCACGCTTGAAGCGGCTCGCGGCGCTTATCCGGACAAGCGCATTGTGCTCGTGTTTCAACCGCATCGCTTCACGCGTACGCGTGATTTGTTTGAAGACTTCGTTTCCGTGCTTTCAAAAGCAGATGCGCTGATTTTGACGGAGGTGTATCCGGCTGGCGAAGCACCGATCGTCGCGGCAGACGGGCGTGCGCTCGCAAGAGCTATTCGCGTGGCCGGCCGACTTGAGCCGGTGTTCGTAGAAGAGATTACCGATGTCCCAGCGAGCATTCTGGCGACGGCTAAAGATGGTGATGTGGTCATCACGCTAGGCGCAGGTTCGGTAGGCGGTACGGCCGCAGCCATTAGGGAGTTGGCTCATGGCTAAGCCGACCCTCACACCTGTACGCGGCGGCGCGCACCATCCATCGCTTGGCAAAGTTGCCGTGATGATGGGTGGCGTGTCGGCTGAGCGTGAAATTTCGCTCAAGTCGGGATCGATGGTGCTGATGGCGCTTAACCGGCAGGGTGTACATGCATTCGCATTTGACCCTGCAGATCGCTCACTGGCCGATCTGGTCTCAGGCGGATATGAGCGCGTCTTTATAGCCTTGCACGGTCGCTTTGGTGAAGACGGTACCGTCCAAGGGGCGCTGGAAATGCTTCGTGTGCCATACACTGGTTCGGGCATTCAGGCCTCCGCTGTTGCCATCGACAAAGTGGCAACCAAGCGTTTGTGGATGTCGCACGGATTGCCCACGCCGGCGTTTGAAGTGTGCACATCTGCTGCGGCTGCTACCCAGGCGTGGCAAAGTCTTGGCGGGCCGGTGGTTGTCAAGCCATTTCGCGAAGGCTCAACACTGGGCTTGTCCAAAGTGATGCGCGAGCGCGATGTGGCCAGCGCCTGGCATCTGGCTGCCAGTTTCCATGATCAAGTGATGGTAGAGACCTGCATCGTGGGGCGCGAGGTCACGGTGGCAATTCTGGGGGCCGGCGACAAGGCTCGAGTGCTTCCGGTCATTGAGATTCGCGCGCCAGGTGGTAACTACGACTATCAGCACAAGTACTTTACCGACGACACCGAGTATCTTTGCCCGGCGCCCCTGTCAGCAGAACTGACCAAACAAATTCAAGACTTGTCGTTACAGGCTTATCGTGCAATTGGATGTGAAGGCTGGGGCCGTGTTGATCTGATGATCGATGACGAAGATCAGCCCTGGCTACTTGAACTCAATACCTCACCGGGTATGACCGATCACTCGCTGGTGCCGATGGCAGCCAACGCGAACGGCCAGACATACGATGACCTCGTCTACGAAATTCTGACTGGCGCGAGTCTCAAAGTGTCCTCTCCCGATCAGGCCACTGGGTCTTCAAGCTCGGCGGAGGGTGCCTGATGTTCGGACTTTGGCACAACATTCGCCTGCTGGGCTTTGCGACCCATGCCATGATCGTCATCGCTCTGGTCGCGATTGTGTCGGCATCTCTTGGCTGGTTGATCAGCCTGCCTTACTTTGAGCTCAGGCACGTGCAGATTGGCGCGGCGCCGGGCAGCGCCCTGCGACATGTCAATCAACCCACGCTAATTGATTCCGTTAGGCGGGCGCCGTCGGGCAACTTCTTTACGGTCGATATGACCCAAGTCAAAGAGACGGTTGAAGAGGTGCCTTGGGTGCGTCATGCCACCGTCCGCCGGCTCTGGCCTGACACCCTGGTCGTGATGATTGAAGAGCACCGGGCCGCCGCACTCTGGGAAGACAGCCGCTTGATCAGCGTCTATGGTGAATTGTTCACAGCCAACCTGGACGAGGCGATTGAAGACGGCCCGCTGCCTCAGCTTGGCGGACCGGACGGCACTGAGCATGAAGTGATGGCCCGGTTCGTTGAACTGCGCCAGCTTGTTGAACCCCTCGATCTGGAGCCAGTGTCTGTCACGCTATCTGCGCGCCGGGCCTGGACGGCAAAGCTGGACGACGGCACCGAATTGCTGATCGGTAAGAAGCGTGGCGTGCCGATTGCGCAGCGCGTGAGACGCTGGGTGGAGTCATACCCGCTGGTGACTGAGCGGATGCAGCGCCTGGCATCAGTGATCGATCTGCGCTACCCCAATGGCTACACCGTGCGCTCACTCGAGTTACTTGCGAATGCTTACAGCCCGGACAATCTGATCGAGCCCGTGGCTTTGCGTGACTCGGTCGCTACGGCCGTACTGGGCACGCGTGAGGCGGCTGCGGCGGTACCCGCGGCTATCGCGCCGATCGTAGCGCCCGCCGTGAAGCCAAAGGCAAAAGATCGGTCACGTAAGAAAGCGACGAAGAAGAAAAACAGCACTCGCGCGGCCGCAGCGAAAGCAAAGAAGCGCCAGCAAGCGGCCGCAGCAAAAAGAGCAAAGGCTGCGAAGCTGGCAAAGGCTAAGCGTTCGAGTGTGCAGAAGCCGCGCCGAGTTAAGTCAAGAAAGTCGAGTAAGCCGAGTAAGGCAACAGCCCAAGCCAATGCTCGTAAGCCTCAAGTCAAGCTAGGCAAAAAACCATCGGCTGCGGAACTAAAAGAGATTCGCCGCGCCGCGACAAGACGAGCCGCCGCTCGTCATGCCGAGCGGGCACGCCGGGAAGCACAAAAGCGCCGAGAAGCCGCGCGTCGGAAAGCGGCGCGTCAGGCGGCAGCCCAGAAACGCTCCGAAGCCAGCGACTCCTATCAACCCCAAATGACCGGCAGCGCAGCATGACCCGTGAATCACGCAATCTGATTGTTGGCCTCGATATCGGCACCTCCAAAGTCGTTGCCATGGTCGCCGAAGTGCGCAGTAATGATCGCTTTGAGGTTATTGGCATTGGTGAGCATGCGTCCAAAGGGCTCAAGCGCGGTGTGGTGGCCAATATCGAAAGCACGGTTGACTCCATTCAGCGCGCGGTTCAGGAAGCTGAAGTTATGGGTGACTGCAAGATTGGCAATGTCTATACCGGCATTGCGGGCAGTCACATCCTGGGCTTCAACTCAAGCGGCATGGTTGCGATCAAAGACAAGGAAGTGACCGAAGCTGATATGGCGCGCGTGCTTGAGACGGCCAAGGCGGTCAACATTCCAACCGATCAGCAGGTGCTGCACGTATTGCCCCAGGAATTCATCATTGACGGGCAGGAAGACATTCGTGAGCCGCTCGGCATGAATGGCGTTCGGCTTGAGGTCCGGGTGCATATAGTGACTGGCGCTGTATCGGCTGCGCAAAACATCGTGAAGTGCGTGCGTCGCTGTGGTCTGGAAGTGCAGGACCTGGTGTTGCAACCGCTCGCATCAAGCCGCGCGGTGCTCACCGAAGATGAGAAAGAGCTGGGTGTTGCACTGGTTGATATCGGTGGCGGTACGACAGACATTGCGATCTTCACGGGCGGCGCCATTCGACATACCGCCGTCATTCCAATGGCAGGCGACCAGATCACCAATGACATCGCGATGGCATTGCGTACGCCCACACCGGAAGCTGAAGACATCAAGGTGCGTTACGGCATTGCGAAGGGCGTACTCGCCTCGCCCAACGAAAACATTGAGGTGCCTGGATTGGGCGACCGCGCGCCGCGTGAGTTGTCGCGCCAAACGCTGGCCGGTGTGATCGAGCCTCGGGTTGAAGAGTTATTCGCTTTTGCACAGCAAAAGATCAGGGAGTCGGGCTACGAGGAGTTGTTGTCCTCGGGCATCGTACTCACAGGGGGAACCAGTTCCATGCAGGGCATGGTGGAGCTGGCCGAAGACGTATTTTTGAAACCAGTTCGCATTGCCCGGCCGATTTATAACGGATCGCTGGCTGATGTTGTGAGCTCGCCGCGTTATGCGACGGCTGTTGGTCTGCTTGAAGAAGCTTGCCAGCAAAGACAAAGCGGCCGTCAGGCGGCCGAGATGTCTGCGTCGTTCACTGACGTGCTCACGCGTATGAAGAACTGGTTTCTTCGCAGTTTCTGATCGGTTGACGAATGAAAACCCATTCAATTCATTCGCCAGCCAGTCAGGAAGTTTGTTTCTCACTCTCACTTCACTAATCAGTAACCGTAGGAGGTTTACACCATGAGCTTCGAGATGATCGAAAACGAAATGGACGGTGCCAACATTAAAGTTGTTGGTATCGGCGGCGCCGGTGGTAATGCGGTCAATCACATGATTGATCGTGGCGTACAGGGCGTGGAATTTATCGCCATCAACACTGACAAACAAGCGCTCAAGCGTTCGCTGGCAACCAAAACTATTCAGCTCGGTGGTCAGGGTCTAGGTGCCGGGGCACGTCCCGATGCCGGTCGTGATGCGGCTGAGGCAGAGCGCGAGCGGATTCGCGAAGAGCTTGACGGCGCGAACATGGTGTTCCTCACTGCCGGTATGGGTAAGGGAACAGGTACTGGTGCCTCACCCGTGGTGGCAGAAGTTGCCAAAGAGCTCGGCATTCTGACGGTTGGTGTTGTCACCAAGCCGTTTGAGTTCGAAGGTAAAAAGAAGATGCAAACCGCCGACACCGGCATCGACAACCTGGTCGAACTGGTTGATTCGCTGATCGTGGTGCTAAACCAGAATCTCTTTGAGGTGATGGATGAAGATGCCAGCCTGGAAGACGCTTTCAAGCGGGCTGACGATGTACTCAACAATGCGGTTGCCGGTATTGCCGAGATCATCAATGTGCCTGGCTTGGTGAACGTTGACTTCGCAGACGTGCAGACGGTCATGACCGACAAGGGCAAGGCCATGATGGGTATCGGTGAGGCCATGGGCCTGGACCGGGCTCGTCTTGCCGCTGAGCAGGCTGTGGCATCGCCGCTGCTTGATGGTGTCGATCTGTCGGGTGCGAAAGGCGTGATCGTTAACATCACGGCTAACCGCAGCCTGAAGTTGCGTGAGACCAATGAGGTGATCAACACCATCAAGGCCTTCTGCGCCGAAGACGCCACCATCATCCACGGTACGGTCTTCAATGAAGATATGGCCGACAGCCTGCGTGTAACGGTTGTTGCAACCGGTATCGGCAAAAAAGCCAAGCCCGTGCTGGTACCGTCTGCTCGTACCGGAACGGACGACGCCATCGGTGAGATGCCCACCATGCAAAACCCCGGTGATGCCGGCTTTGACAATCAGTATGATCAGCCTGCCGTCTGGCGCAGCCCACGGGCGAACCAGGCAGCTAATCAGGTGAAAAATCTGGAAGACAATGGGGTAGAGCGGTTTGATATTCCCGCTTTCCTGCGTCGTCAGGCTGACTAAGCAGTAAGTAAAACATGCTGATGAAGTGAGAATCCGACCGGCAGCGGGCCGCTGTCACCCCTGTCTACAAGCCTTGGGGAGATAAGCCCAGAGCCGGTCGGAGATCACGCCGTTTGCGGCATTGCAGCGTAGAATCTGCGCTCGAGGTTTTGAGTGCCTGCTTCTGCCCGACGCTGGCTGCGGCGAAAGAAGGCGAGATCGTTCTGACTTGGAGAAAGCTATGATCAAAGTGGGAGACACAGTCCCTGACGCAACCCTGTACGAAATGGGCGAAAGCGGTCCGAACCCGGTAAAGGTCGGTGATTCGGTGAAGGGCAAGAAAATTGCATTGTTTGGTTTGCCAGGTGCGTTTACGCCCACCTGCTCAGCCAAGCACGTACCAGGCTTTGTTGAGGCCCACGGTGACCTGACTGCCAAAGGTGTTGATGAAATCTGGTGTATTTCCGTCAATGATGCGTTCGTCATGGGCGCCTGGGGCAAAGACCAGGGCGCAGGCGGCAAAGTCCGCATGCTGGCCGATGGCAGCGCAGACTGGACCAAGGCGATGGGTCTTGAGCTTGATCTCGTTGCACGCGGCATGGGTGTGCGCTGTCAGCGTTTTTCGATGCTGATTGATGACGGCAAAGTGACCCAGTTCAACCTGGAAGAAGGCGGCGGTTATGAGGTGTCTGATGCTCAGACACTGCTCAAGCAAGTCGCTTAATCACCATAAGCCAAAGGCGCCGGGCCAATGCTCAGACAACGAACGATCAAATCGAAAGTCACCACGGAAGGCGTGGGGATGCACTCGGGCGATCGTGTTCAACTGACGTTGCGCCCCGCCGAGCCCAATACGGGCATTGTGTTTCACCGGACTGATTTACCCAAACCGGTAAGCATTAAGGCGCAAGCGCATGCGGTCAATGAAACGGCGATGGCATCGACCATCACGACGGAAACTGAGGGTGGCCGCGTCCGTGTTCAGACGATCGAGCACCTTATGTCGGCCCTTTCAGGCCTGGGCATCGATAACCTGCATGTCGACATCACGGCATCCGAGATCCCGATTCTGGATGGCTCTTCGGCGTCGTTTGTGTACCTGATTCAAAACGTGGGGCTGATTGAGCAGGCGGCCTACCGCAAGTTCATGCGGATCTTGAAGCCCATCAAGGTTGGCGGTGAAGACAAGTGGGCCAAGCTCGAACCGCACTTCGGGTTCAAGCTGAGTTTTTCTATTGATTTCGGCCATCCGGCGATTGACTCCACCTCGCAGGAGGTCTCAGTCGACTTCGACAAGGTCTCCTACATAGACGGTGTTGCCAAGGCCAGAACCTTTGGCTTTATGCAGGATGTCGAGATGTTGCGAGACATGGGGCTAGCCAAGGGTGGCAGCTTCGGCAACGCTATCGTCATGGATGAGTACCGAGTCTTGAACGACGAAGGGCTTCGGTCCGGTGATGAGTTCGCCAAGCACAAAGTGCTTGACGCCATAGGTGACCTTTACATCATTGGTGCGCCTATGCTGGCTGCTTACTCTGCTTTTCGGTCCGGGCATGCCCTCAATAATGAATTGATCCGCGCTTTGCTGGCTGATGAAAGCGCCTGGGAATGGACCACCTTCAAAGAGCGCCGCGATGCACCGCGCTTTTTCTCGATGGACTGGGCCGCAGGCTAAAAACTGATGATTATCATTTTGCGGGTTGTCTTCGCCCTGGGGCTACTAACTTCTCTGCTCTTTGCGGTGGCTTATATGCGCAGCGGCAAGCGCAAATATCTCATCAATGCGTTGCAGTCGCTGATCGTCACCGGTGTACTCGCGGTCTTGTTCTTTGCCGGTATGTTTATTGAGCGTTTGTTTTCTTAGTTATGCCAGCTTGTGCTGCGCGCACGGGATAAACAAGCGAACGCTGGTACCGCCGCCAGGCTGACTCACAATGCTTAATGCGCCTTCGCATTGCTCGCAAAAAGCCTCGGCCCTCGATAATCCCAGGCCTGTTCCCAAGCCAGTCGGTTTGCTTGTATAGAACGGGTCCGTCGCTTTGGCAAGGATGTCTGCTGGCATGCCGCATCCGGTATCAAGCACTTCAATGCGGACGTAGGGTCCGGCAGCAACGCCCATCGTATTGGCTTGTTCCCCTGTCAGAATGGTGTTTTTCAGACCCAAGGTGATTGTGCCGTTGTTGAGGATGGCGTCTCTTGAATTGATGACCAGATTCATCACGACCGTTTCCAGTTGATTGGCGTCTAATTCACAGACAAGCGGTTGAGCCGGTTTTTCCAAATTGATCGCTGTGTGCTCGCCCAGCAGTGGGGGGAACAGCGGTACAAACTGCGAGAGTAATTTGCCAACGTCGGTTAGGGTCTTTTCAAGCGGTTGCTGGCGTGCGAAGCTGAGTAGTCTTTGAACGCTGTCTGACCCTTTTTCAACTGCCTCGATCGCCCTATGTATGTAGGGGTTGTCTCGGCCGCCGGCCTCGATAGCCATATCGAGGTTGCCCAGGATGACACTAAGCAAATTGTTGAAATCGTGGGCTACACCCCCACATAGCTGACCGATCGCTTCGAGCTTGGCGGCTTGTCGCTGCCGTTGCTCAAATCCTGTTTGTTCACTGAGTTTGTTTGGGCCGGTCAGATCGGTGAATAGAGCAAGGACGCCGCCATTTTGTAGACGCACTCGCTTGATGCGGACCCACCCGCCAGACGGTGACCTGAGCAGTTCACTTTCAATCAACTGGCCCGCCGTTAGACGCGAAATCCGGTTGAGGGCGATGGCTGCAGGATCGCCAGCGCCAAAGATTCCTCTGTCTGCAATTTGCTGATAGATCGTGTCCAGAGGCGCGCCACGATACAAGCAGTCCGGCGGTGCGAACTGAAGCGCCTCGAACTGCTTGTTCCATGAGACCAGCCTAAGGTCTCGATCAACGAGCATCGTGCCTTGATCGATCGTCTGGAGGATTTCAGGTAGAGGATTCTCGGCAGCCTGACTATCTAGTGGGTGGCTCACTACCGGTTCCCTGGTCATGAGGTGACGCCTTGGCTGGAAGCGTATATCGCGTCAACTAGCGTCTCAAGACGAAATGGCTTCATCAGGACTTCGTCAAAGCGTTCGCGCACAAGAGAATCTTGTTGAGGGGTCAGTGCAAGACCTGTGATCAGAATCAATTTGGAAACGCCACCGATCGCTCGTACGTCATCAGCGAGTTCGAAGCCATCTTTGTCGGGCATTGAAAGGTCAGTCACGACAACGTCGAAGGACGCCTCCCGGCAAGCAGAAAGCGCTTGCAGACCCCCTTCCGCTCCAGCCGCATCTAAATTGTGCGACTTCAAAAAGTGAACAGTCGTTGACAGGACTGCTCTGTTATCGTCGACTACCAGAACTTTCACTGATGTTCCTGGTCGTGAACCCGATTGGGCTGGGGAGGCTTCCTCTTGCAGAGTGTAATTCCTAACTCATCGAATAAACAAAAATGTGGGGTAATTTGTGGGGGAGAATTCTTGCTGGCACGAAGTGACACTTCAAATCAGCAAGTGTCTGAGGCTTGCACTAGTCAGGTTTTAGAAGCAGGTGGCGCAGTCTCCAGTGGTGAAAGCGGTATCAGGCAGGCCCGATGCGGGCTTAGTGGATATGACTGCCGCCATTGATATCGATCTCGCTGCCGGTGACATAACTGGCCAGATCGGATGCCAAGAACAAAACGCAACCTGCAACCTCATGAGCATGGCCAGGGCGCCCCATTGGTACTGACGCGATGACTTGTTCGAGTTGTGCTGGTGTCATCATGCCAGCCGTGATGTCGGTATCGATAAACGAGGGACAGATGGCATTGACCCGAATATTGTCTGGCCCGAGCTCACGAGCTGCTGCCTTGGTGTAACCCAGGATGGCCGCCTTTGCCGCCGAGTAATGCGATCCTCCGAAGACGCCGCCCCCGCGCTGCGCAGACACTGACGACATATTGACGATAGCGCCGTGTCCGCGTTCACGCATATGAGGCACCACTGCCTGGGTCATATGCAAAGTGCCCTTCATGTTGACATCCATGACCGCGTTGTAACTGGTGTCGGTCACCTGCATCAGACGCTCCGGCGAGGTGATACCGGCGATGTTGACCAGGATGTCCACCTGACCAAATGCCTGCAATGTCTTAGCGACGGCTTCCAGGCAGGCCTGCCGATCTGTCACATCGCATCCGATTCCAATTGCACGCGGCGTATCCCCTGAATTGTTGTCTTCAAGCGCTGCGACCGCATGCTGGGTCGCTTGGCGATCAAGATCAACAACTGCCACGTGTGCACCATGGTCGATAAACAGCCGGGCTGCTGCAAGCCCCAACCCGCGTAAACTCGCTGCGCCGGTGATGATGGCGGTTTTGTTCTGTAAGAGCATTTCACTTACCTCGAATTGTCGATCTGGAAATGATGATAGCGGTCGCGGAAATAGCGAGGAAGCGGCTAGGTGTTAGGCTCGCGCCATGTTCAAACAACCTGATTTCCTTTGCTTATGGTGGGTCGGCTTCACCTCGTTCCTGATCCGGTGGCTGGAAATTCTGGTGTTTGGCATCGTGGCCTATCAGCAAACCGGCTCTGCGTTCTGGGTCGCGATGATGACCATGCTCAGGCTGCTGCCGATGGCTTTGTTTGGCGCAACATTTGGCGCGATTGCCGAGCGTCTGCCACGACACCGGGTATTGCTGCTGGTGATCTTCGCTTCGCTTGTGACCGCTGTGGTCATGACGCTTATCTCCGCCTACGGACAGTTAGAGGTTTGGCATTTGGCGGTCGCTGCGTTCATCAATGGCACGGCATGGGCAACTGATAACTCGGTTCGCCGGGCCATCATTGGCGAAGTCGCGGGCCAGGCGCAGATGGGCCGGGCTATGTCGATCGAAGTGGGCACCAGTAATGCGACCCGGCTAATCGGCCCTGGTGTTGGCGGTGTGTTGCTTGCCACCGGTGGTATTACTGGCGTCTTGTTACTTACCAGTGTTTTATACACATTGGCACTCCTGTCTATTCTGTGGGTGTTCGGAACAGGTCCGCGAGCGCAGGCCGCGTCCGCGTCGCATGGCTCACTTTTTTCCAGCCTGGCCGAAGGGATTGCCGTGCTGCGGAACGAACCCCGACTCACCGGTGCGATGTGGGTCACGGTGGTCTTCAACATCTTCGGCTGGCCGGTACTGAGCATGATTCCCGTGATTGGAACGGATGAGTTGGGGCTGACGCCCCAGGGCGTTGGTTTTCTAGCGAGCACTGACGGCCTAGGGGCCTTTATCGGCGCGCTGGTGATTGCGCGCCTGTCCCAGGCAGGCCGTTATGGCCGCATTTATTTGATTGGGATCACGATGTTTTTGGCGGCACTTCCAGTGTTCAGTCTGGCGCCGGGACCCGAGCTTGCCGCCGTTGCCTTGTTCTTCGCCGGCATCGGGCAAGCGGGTTTTTCCGTGATGCAGGCAACCATCACATTTGTCGTGTCACCCGAGGGGCGCCGCAGTCAGGCGATGGGGCTGATGACCATGTGTATTGGCGTCGGGCCGATTGGCTTTTTGCTGCTGGGTGCCCTGGCTGAGCAGTTTGGTGCGCCCCTAACGGCGGTGCTTATGAGTGTGACCGGTTTGCTCACACTGGCCGTGACCTGGCGTTGGTGGCGATTGACCTGGAAGACGTAAATGATGAACCCCTTAGAGTTTGATTTACGCGATGGGTGCCCGGCACTGAGTTTGAGCAGGACGATAGTGGCAGGACTCGTTGTAGCGGCTACCTGTTCGATTGCCACCGCCTGGACACCATTGGCCAGGGCCGCAACGGTCGACCCGGCGAACTGGCCTCTCCTAACACCGCCGCTCGCCCGCGATGAGCACATTGAGCAACAGGTTCAGCGATGGCTTGCGCGGCTAACGCTTCCCGAAAAAATCGGTCAGTTGGTTCAGGCTGATCTGGGCTCGGTTACACCAGCCCAGGCACGTCGGTTTCATCTGGGGTCTATTTTGAATAGTGGGGAAACTGGCCCGGGCGAGAATTCGAGGGCGCCTGCAGAACACTGGCTGAAGTTGGCTGATGCTTTTTGGTCAGCATCGACGGACCGCAGCGATGGTCGCGCGGGAATTCCTTTACTTTGGGGAACAGACGCGGTTCATGGCCACAACAATGTATTGGGCGCGACGATCTTCCCGCACAACATTGGTCTTGGCGCTGCCAATGATGCTGAGTTAGTCAAGGCGATCGGACAAGCAACCGCGCGGGAAATGCGGGTGACGGGTCAGGACTGGACTTTTGCACCCACGGTTGCGGTTGTCCGAAACGATCGCTGGGGGCGCACCTATGAGTCCTATTCGGAGCAACCCGCTATTGTGGCGCGACTTAGCGCTGCGCTCGTAACAGGTTTACAAGGCGCACCGGGTAGCGATGAGTTCTTGAAGTCTCCGCACGTGATCGCAACAGCCAAGCATTTCATTGGCGATGGTGGTACGGTAAATGGTGTTGATCAGGGCGACAATCAAATGACTGAGTCGCAGTTGCTCGATCTGCAATTGGCTGGTTTTACCGCGACGCTTGATGCGGGTGTGCAGTCAGTGATGGCATCGTTTAATAGCTGGCATGGTGTGCGGCTGCATGGGCATAAGCCGCTACTAACCGATGTGCTGCGCGGTCGACTGAAGTTCGACGGCATCACGATTGGTGATTGGAATGGGCATGCGATGGTGCCCACATGCCGACCGGGCGATTGCTTGCCCGCCATGAATGCAGGCCTTGATATCTTCATGGTGCCAGAGGCCTGGCAGCAACTGCACCAAAGCCTGCAGCGTGATGCCCGCAGCGGCGCATTGTCACCCGAGCGACTAAATGAAGCCGTTGCGCGCGTTTTACGCGTCAAATTGCGTGCCGATCTGTTTGACGCTGGTGCACCCTCAAGCCGTGCGGTTGCAGGGCAATGGGCGCAGCTTGGTTCGGCCGAGCATCGTGCATTGGCCCGCCGCGCCGTGCGGCAATCGCTGGTATTACTCAAGAATGAAAGCGCCAAGGGCAAGCCGGTTTTGCCTGTGATGCCTGGCAAAACCATCTTGATCACGGGGCCCCTCGCAGATGACTTGCCCGCTCAAATGGGCGGATGGTCCATGAACTGGCAAGGTGCTGACACAAGCAAGAGGGACTTTCCCAGTGCAACTGCTATTAGTGTCGGTTTGAAACAAGCCATTGAATCCGCCGGAGGCAAGACCATCAGCGCGAGCGATGCAACGGGTGAATTGCCCGCGGCAGATTTGGCCGTCGTGATTTACGGCGAGCGCCCCTATGCCGAGTTCAAAGGGGATCGTCCCGATGTTGACTTTCAGCCAGACGAGCCGCTAAGCGAACTAAGGCGCCTGCGGGCTGCGGGCATCCCGACAGTCTCTGTGTTTATCTCGGGTCGGCCTCTGTGGGTTGATCCGGAGCTGGCCGCATCTGATGCCTTTGTTGCGGTGTGGCTGCCCGGCACTGCGGGCGAGGGCGTGGCAGACCTGTTGGTAGCAGATGCTTCCGGTGAACGAAAACATGACTTCACCGGCCGTTTGTCTTTTTCATGGCCGGCTGCTTCGGCAGATGCGACAGTCAACGCTGAACAGACTAATCCCGTGCCTCGGTTCCCAGTAGGCTACGGCTTGAGCTATCAGGCCAAACGTTGAGTCAGCCCGCCTCAGATCACAAGGGTGTCGCAGCGCTTGGCTTTCTAACGATCGTCTGGGGGTCCAGCTTCATGATGATCGCGCTGGCCTTGCAGGACTTCAATCCTGTTCAGATTGTGATGGGCAGAATGCTGATTGGCGGGGTCGTGCTGCTGGTGTTGGTTGCCCTGACGCGCCAGTCTTTGCGAGGGCTCTTTCGTCATTGGCGTTGGTTGCTGTTTATCAGTGCAGTGAACTACACCGTCCCGTTTGTGTTGGTCAGTACAGCCCAGCAATCAGTGACTAGTGCCATGACGGCAGTCTTCATGTCGGCCATTCCACTGTTCACCTTACTCATGAGTTGGCTGATACTGAAGGAGCCAGTCTCGCCACGGCGCTGGATGGGCTTTGGGCTTGGCCTTGGTGGTTTGCTTTGGCTGACAGGTGCAGACGTCAAGCTTGTCTCCGCGCAGGCCGGTGTGCCATGGGCCGAGTTGGGTCTTTTGCTGGCCTGTTTGCTATTCGCTTTCAGTGCGATCGTGATCCGGCGAATGCCTCGGGTGCCTTCGTTGCCTGCAACTGCCGTGATGCTGCTGTTGGGGGCAGCCTTACTACTGCCGTTTCAGTTGTTCCAGCCAATCCCGATTGATCTGGCGCCTGCCGCAACAAGCGTACTCGCATTACTCAGCCTGGCGGTTTTCTCGACAGCATTCGGCCAGTTCATGAGGACTTATACGATTCAGCGCCATGGTCCAGTGTTCTTCTCGGTGGTGGGTTACCTCGTACCCATCTGGGCCACGATACTCGGCGTTTGGCTCTTGAATGAGCAAGTTCGGGCAGATCAGCTAGTCGCGTTTGGCATCATCATGGCTGGCCTGGTGCTCGCCCATGACGGTGGGTTCGAGACGCCAGAGGCGCCGTCCAAATCAGCTTGACAGGCCCTAAGTCGATGAGGAGCGATTGCGGATAAAGCTGACGATTTGCATCATGTCTTGCAGTGGGTCTGCCTGTGAGAATGCGTCAATCTCAGCGTAGGCTTCTGCGATGACCTTGCCAGGGGTGCTTTCGTCCTGGCTGCCTTGCACAAATAAGGCCAGGTCCTTACGCAGAATATGTGCTTCGGCCCCTGAATCAGCGCCAGCCTGCTCCAGCATGAACTTGGGAAAAACCTGTGACGTAGTGAAATTCATGCCCGAGCTGGCATTAATCACTTCAAACATTTTGGCTGTATCAAGTCCACCGTTGTGGCCATAGGCAAGCGCCTCGGCTGTCGTCACAAGCGATGAAATATAAAGTGCGTTGTTGACGACCTTCATGCGCTGGCCCTGGCCGGGTTCATGGCCCACTCGGAAGACCGTGCGTGAGTAACTCTCTATGAGGGGCAGGGCTTGCTCGCAGGCCGCATCGCTGCCAGCCATCATGCTCGCCAGTGACCCTTCCTGCGCGCGAAACTTTAACCCTGAGACGGGTGAATCAACATAGGCCATGCCTGCAGCGCTCAGAATTTGCGCATTTTCAATCGCGGCAGGTGAGCCAATCGTGCAGGTATCGACGACCACCGTCCCGGGCCTGGCTGCGCCAGCAATTTGCTTGATGACTTCACGATTAGCCTTGGCTGACGGTAGCGACAGGCCGATGACATCTGAGCATGCCGCAAGCGCTTCAGTGGATTCGGCAATACTGGCACCCTCGGGGGCTCGCTGCGCGGTGCCGGCGAGGTCGAATACGCTTAGGTTCTGACAGGCGCTAAGGGCGTGACCGGCCATGGGTTGGCCCATGTTGCCGAGTCCGATAAATCCGAAATGCGCGTTGTTCGCGGTGTCTTGTCCCTGACTCAATTTTCTCTCCTGGCCTGTTTTCTCAGCTCGGCAGTGTAAGCCTGATAAGCATTGCACAGAAAAGCCAAACAAGAATCTGGATCGGCAGTAGACTGGCCGCTTACCTGGTCTGGATTCAAGTATGACGCTCATTCGCCTAACCGCTGCAAACAGGGCCCGCCAAAAAGATTTACGCAAAACAGGCTTGTTATCAGCTTCCTGGCACAAGTCCACCGGTTTGCCGCTCGTCTGTGGTGCGCTGCTCATGATCATCGCGACAACCATTCAGGCTCAGCCTAAGCGTCCCTCATCCCGGCCTGCACCTCAGGTAACAGTGGCAACCGTTGAGAAAACCCAATTTGTTGATACGGTCGAGGCCCTTGGCACCCTGCAAGCGAATGAAGCAGTGTCAATCACGGCAACAGTTACGGAGCGTATTGTCTCTCTGGGCTTTGACGATGGTGACCGGGTCGAAGCAGGCCATGTGTTGGCAGAACTTCAACGTTCGCGTGAGCAGGCACAACTGGCCGAAGCGAAGGCCGAGTTGGCCGAGGCCAGACAGAAACTTAAGCGTGCACGGGATCTGCGGCGACGCGGCGTTGCATCGGCGGCCGAATTAACAGATCTTCAGCGCGCGTTCGCAGTCGCCCAGGCACGACTCGAAGTTGTGGAGGTTGATATTGACTATCGAATTATTCGCGCGCCATTTGATGGACGGCTGGGCATTCGAAAAATCAGCGTTGGTTCCACGGTCCGACCCGGCGACGCGATTGTTGAGTTAGTCGACGACAGCAAAATGAAGCTCGATTTCTCAGTGCCCGGTCCGCTATTCTCGGTTATCAAGCCTGGGGTCAGCATTAAAGCCAGTACACGTGCGTATCCGGATGAAGTGTTTGAGGGGGTTGTCGTGGCGGTTGATGCGCAGGTCGATCCTGTCTCCCGGGCCGTGTTGGTCAGAGCCCTTGTGCCAAACGATGACCTCCGACTCATCCCTGGTCTGCTCATGGAAGTTGACTTGCTGGTTAATGAGCGCGAAGCGTTGACAGTGCCTGAAGAGAGTCTGATTTTGTCGGGCACTCAACGCTCGGTGTTCGTGGTGGAAACGGGCGATGATGGTCTGCGCGTTCGCAGGCAAGCCGTCAAGACGGGCACCCGGCGTGTGGGAGAGGTTGAAATTCTGGACGGCTTGAGCGCGGGAGATCGGGTTGTTAAGAGTGGCGCCATCAAGTTGCGTCCCGGTGCGCCCGTGCGCATTCAAGGCCAGTCAGCAAAGCCGCCTGGTCAACCCGCCAAAGCAGGCTGATGGGCGGCTAGTCACGCTGCCTGAACAATCAAAGCAAACGCAAAGCGAGCAAGGTCATGTTTTTATCTGATATGGCGGTCAAGCGCCCTGTGGTTGCCACCGTCTTGTCCCTGGTGCTAACGCTTTGCGGCCTGGTCGCTTTTGAGCAACTGCCGCTCAGGCAATATCCTGATATCGACCCGCCGGTCGTTTCAGTTCGAACGGTTTACCCAGGCGCATCAGCCAATATCGTTGAAACTCGCGTGACCGAGTTGCTCGAAGAAAGAATCTCTGGTGTCGAGGGGATCGACACCGTTGAGTCTGTGAGTCGGGATGGCTCATCAGCGATCACGATTACCTTTTTGACCAGTCGCGACATTGATGCGGCGGCTAACGACATTCGTGATCGGGTGGCAGGCATCCTCGATGACTTGCCACCCGAAGCAGAGGCGCCCGATATCGGCAAGGAAGATGCCGACCAGGATGTGATGCTCTGGTTGAATCTCATTAGCGATCGGATGACCGTACCCGAGCTAACAGACTATGCCCGTCGCTATCTGAATGATCGCTTTTCGGTCCTGCCTGGAGTTGCGCGCATTCGCATTGGCGGTCAACAAAACTTTGCGATGAGAATCTGGCTGGATCGCCGCCAGATGACCGCGCGCGGCATTACCTCGCAAGACATTGAAGCAAAACTGCGCGGCAACAATGTGGAGTTACCCGCGGGCAGCCTGGAATCTTCAAGCCGTCAGTTCACGGTGCGACTCGATAGAAATTTTCAGGCGGCTACTGACTTTAATCAACTGGTTTTAGCCGAAGGAGATGATGGCTATCTTGTCCGGCTGGGGGATGTGGCGCGGGTTGAATTCGGCACGGAAGAAGATCGCAGTGCTTTCAGAGGCAATGGTGTCCCGCAGGTGGGGCTTGGCATCATCCGCCAGTCAACTGCCAACACGCTTGACGTCGCCCGTGCTGCAAAGGCACTAGGCGAAAAAATCAATCCGACCCTGCCTGAAGGCATGGAGATCACGCTCAGCTACGACACCTCTGTGTTCGTCGAGGGCGCGATCAACGAAGTCTATAAGACCTTGGCGATTGCGATCGGTCTCGTGATCGTCGTGATCTTCATTTTTTTGGGCAGCGCACGATCGGTTCTGGTGCCGGCCGTGGCCGTTCCGGTGTCGATCATTGGTACCTGTCTGGCAATTTGGGTGCTGGGGTTCACGATCAATTTGCTCACGCTTCTGGCGCTCGTACTCGTGATTGGGCTTGTCGTTGATGATGCGATTG
Organism: Burkholderiaceae bacterium; assembly: GCA_045106815.1. GTDB lineage: Bacteria > Pseudomonadota > Gammaproteobacteria > Burkholderiales > Burkholderiaceae_E > JAUIAI01. The sequence goes on from JBGCFG010000065.1 coordinate 52,055, forward strand.
TCGTGCTGGAGAATATTGTTCGGCGTATGAATGAGTATGGCGAAACTCCACTTGTTGCTGCATATGAAGGCACCCGTCAGGTGAGTTTTGCCGTCATTGCGACTACCATCGTCCTGATTTCAGTGTTTGTACCCGTGGCATTCTTGCAAAGCGATGTTGGGCGCTTGTTTTCAGAATTTGCGCTAACAATTGCGGCGGCCGTCGCCATCTCGAGCTTTGTAGCGCTGACCTTGTCACCCGTGATTGCATCCAAGTTCCTGCGTCCCAGGTCGGATGGTGGGAGTGGCAGCCTGGGGCGCTTGCTTGATAAAGCGCTCGCTGTAGTTAGAGGCCTCTACGCCAGGGTACTGAACGTCGTCATTGCCGTGCCCCTCATTGGGGTTGCGCTGATTGCGGGTTCCATCGGTGGTGCCTATGCGTTGCATCAGCAGCTTCCGAATGAGTTCGCGCCGCGTGAAGACCGGGGCGCGTTTTTTGTGTTTGTGCGCGGCCCGGAAGGCGCTTCATATGAATACATGACCCAGTACATGGAAGAGATCGAGCGGCGGCTGATGCCCTATGCCGATAGCGGCGTTTTCCAGCGTTTGCTGATTCGCGCACCGGCCAGCCGTGGTGGCAGCGCAGAGACCTTCAATTCGGGCATTGTGATTGTGGTGCTTGATGACTGGGCGAAGCGCAAACCGGCCTGGCCGATCATGAACGAGGTACGCGGTAAGCTGGCAAGCTTGTCTGGCGTGAGGGCCTTTCCGGTCATGCGCCAGGGTTTCGGGGGTCGAACGACCAAACCCATCCAGATGACCATTGGCGGCGGCAGTTGGGAGCAACTGGTTCAATGGCGCAGTACCCTGACCGATGCAATCGACGAACGTGCTCTCGCGCTAACCGGTATTGACTGGGACTACAAAGAAACGCGGCCCGAATTGAGAGTTGAAGTTGACTATGACCGCGCAGCGGAACTGGGCGTGTCTATCAACGGTATTGGCCGCACACTCGAAACCATGCTGGGCTCGAGGCGTGTCACGAGCTTCCTGTTTGATGGCGAGGAGTACGACGTCATCCTTGAAGGCGAGCGCGATGCACAGCGTACCCCCAATAACCTACAGAATATCTACGTCAGGTCTGAAGCAAGCCAATCGCTCATCCCGTTGTCTAATCTGGTGTCATTGACAGAAAAGGGTGGGTCGGGCGCTCTCAATCGGTTTAATCGCATTCGGGCCATTACGCTCGAGGCTAATTTGCCTGATGGGCAAGTTCTTGGCGAATCTCTCGCCGAGTTGGAAGCTCTTGCCAGGGAAGTATTACCCGAGGAAGTCGTGATTGACTTCAAGGGGCAGTCACGCGACTTGCGAGAGAGCAGTGACTCCATCTTGTTTGTATTTGCGTTCGGCGTGATGGTGGTGTTCCTCGTGCTTGCCGCTCAGTTCGAGAGTTGGCGTCACCCGTTCGTCATCATGTTGTCCGTACCGGCAGCACTAGCAGGCGGGCTCGCCAGTCTCTGGTTTGCTGGGGCTTCCCTGAATCTGTATAGCCAGATTGGTTTGATCATGTTGGTTGGGTTGGCCGCCAAGAATGGCATTCTGATTGTCGAATTTGCCAACCAATTGCGCGACGCTGGCAGACCCTTCAAAGAAGCGTTGCGCGAGGCCGCGTTGGTTCGCTTCCGCCCGATTGTCATGACTGGCATTACAACCGCGGCCGGGGCGGTGCCACTCTTGCTGTCCTCTGGTCCCGGCTCAGAAACTCGCATGGTGATTGGTCTTGTCGTGTTGGGTGGTGTGGTGACCTCAACCATCGTGACGCTTATTACGGTGCCAGCCGCTTACGCACTCATTGCCAAAGGATCAACATCTCCTGGCGCAGTAGCAGCCCAACTCGAACGTGAAAGGCAGGCGCGCGCGAGTGCGCAGGCTGCTCAGCCGGGCGACTGATCCAGCCCGCGTCGCGCAACTATGCCTGCAGATGTGCGTCGAGTCCTCGCCTGGGCGAAGGGCCAGTTGATTGAGTTGAAGCGGCCAGATAGCCGATTCGGCACATCATCTGAACGGTTGGCCCGGTTTGCGGGTCCGCTTTTAGCGATTTCTGAACCGAATCGAAGGGTTTGGCCATCTCTGGATACTCTTGCAGTGCCTGCGAAATGGGCTGCATGACCAGACCGAGTGAGGTGGCCAGCAGTTGCGCGTGCATGTATGCCCGGCCGGCCGCTATTTGACTGACTCGAGAATTGTCGCGCGTGTTGAGCCAGAAGATGCCGGGTGTTGAATCGATGGCTTCATTGAATTCATCGATCTGACCGGCGACGACGGAACCGTCAGGGTCTGGGGGTGTGGCACGATCAAAAAGCCCTAATTTGTCGATCATGACGAGCATGGGGTCGGTGATAGAAATGCCGTCTCGGTATTCGCTGATCTCGCCTGCGCCAACCCGCAAGAGTTCAACCGACTCCATCATGGTGTGAGGTGTCTTGAGTTCGATGGCCCAGGCCTGTTTGGCGATGTCGAACACGCGCCGCGTCAACGCTTCTTGTTGTCCACTGCGGTGTGCAATGCCGCCTGTGACGGATGGCTCACTCGTGATGGTGTTGAGGCCGTCACTCATCTGCGCTGGAATAGCGCGCGACCGGTCATACATTCCGCGTTCCGTATGCCGATCAAATACGTACGCGAACAGCGGGTTTGCTTGTACGGTCTGGTCCTCGACTAAGCGGATGTGCGCGACGGGCCGGTCGTCAAAATCGGCAGTCTTTCGCGTTGCCTCGAACGCACCTTTGGGAAAGAGCGTGACTTGAGCCTGGTAGCCGCGCTGCGCGGCAGCCATCGAGAGCAACTCAATGAAGGCGCCTGTCCCGATTAAGATTTGTCGACCGAATGGGTCTGTGTGCGGCAGCAAGCGGTCCGGATCCAAACTCAGATGAATCTCATGCTCACCAGGCAAACTCACCCGCCAGGGTTGCCGATTGTGAGGGTTGGGCGCCAGCAGCGCATGAGACAGGACCCAGTGACCAAGCGATAGTGACTCGGACGGTTCGCGCCAGGCGCTGATGGCATCCGCTGGCATTGAAAATGGGTTTTGGGCGCAGCCCGCAGTTGCCCCAGTCGCTGCAAGGACGATGCCTCCGCCAGTGAGGGACAGAAATCGTCGCCGCGGAAGTGTCTTCTTTTTCATGTTGAGCACCATTTTTCGGGTTGATATCGATAATCTAAGCGCACATAGAGTTATCTACAATTAGCTAGGTGCAACTATCAGCTATACATGAACGAATAGCTCGACCCGATACTTAAATAGCGGCCTTCGGTTAAGCTAAGCCGGGCCAATCGTTGGAGGCCTTGGCATACAGCGCTTTGGTTCACGTGAACTGCATGGTGCACAAAGACGGGCTCAGGACAAAGGGAAACTCATGAACAAGAAAGCGCCATCAGCCAACCCCAGAAAAGCGCCACCAAAGCCAGCAACCGTGCGCGAGTTTGACTGGGACCTGGTTCAGAGTTTTCTGGCGGTACTCGATACGGGTTCGCTGCTTGCGGCATCGCGTCAGCTCAAAACGACACAACCCACCGTCGGTCGTCATATTGAGGCATTCGAGTCGCAGCTCGGTTTGCTCTTGTTTGATCGGACTGCCCGCGGTCTCGTCCCCACGGCCCACGCGCATCAGATTGCGGCCCATTCAAGGGTCATGCAGCAAAGCGCCCATCAACTGGCCAGCGTTGCGGTGGGGCAGGGCGTGCCTGAAACATCCGAAGTGCGGTTAAGCGCGAGCGAGATGATCGCCCACTTCGTTCTGCCCGACATCAGTCTGAAGCTGGCCGTTCAAGCGCCCAATATTCGGCTCGTCATCAACTCATCAGATGCTGTCGTCAACTTGTTGCGCCGTGATGCAGATATTGCGATTCGGATGGTCAAGCCGACTCAGAGCAGTCTCATCGCGCGCCGCTTGGGGGAGGTACGCTTGTTACCCTGCGCGGCTCAGTCTCACATTGATCGGTGGGGCATACCGCGCTCATTACCAGAGGCTATGCGTCAACCCCTGGTCATGCCTGACCAGGATACTGGCTACCTTGCCGGCATGAAACGCATGGGTCTGAGTATTGATGATCTTAATGTTGTCATGAAAACTGATTGTTTTCCCGTGGCCTGGAAGGCCATTAGCTCAGGTTTGGGCATTGGTGTGTCATCTGAGTACATGATTGACCGCACACCTCATGTCCATCGTCTGCCGATTGATTTTCGCGTGCCGCCGCTGCAACTGTGGCTCGCAGTACATCGAGAACTGAGGAGCAATGCGGGTATTCGGGAAGTGTTCGATTTTCTGGGTCGGGAGTTGATGCAGATCGTGAGTAAAGACTAATCTAGGGCGCTAACGGTCTTTTCGAGAGACACCACTGCGTACTATGCAACCAGCATTGTTCGTCGCGCTCATGCTCGTCTGTCCGCAGCGTGGCTACTTCTTTTTCGGCCCCTAGCCTGATTGCGGCGAGCAGCCGTTCAGACGCAGCTTCATCTTGAGTGCCAATGCAGGGATAGAAGCTCGCAAAGCTGACAATTCGCGCTGCGAACCGATGGTCCATACGAGTTACTGTCAGCATGCGACCCAGGGTTATGTGACTGCTCTTTGACGATCGAGCGGTCAGTGGCACCAGCATTCGACCACCCGGCTTCAATCGGTCCAGCCAAGCGCGCGGTATGTCGCTGACGCCGGCGCTGGCAACAATCAGGTCGACGGTATCGAAGTCAAATTTCGACCCGTCAATCGGCAGAACATGAACCTGATGCCATGGCGCCAGGTTTGTTCGCGCCTGCTCTGCGATGTCAGCATCAATTTCCAGCGCCAGTACTGACCCCAACGACCGACCAGTTCCGCCAGGATTGCAGAGTAGTATCCGGTGCCGCAGCCTACATGCAAAACCTGATCGCCGTCCCTTGGGTGACATTGGGACAACCAGCCGGCCCATGAACCGGGCGACCCATTGTTCAGACCTCGAGAAGCATCAATAGCAACAAGAGCATTGTGATAGACGTGAACGGGATCATCATCTGGCGTCAGAATATACCTAGGCGATTCGTCACCAAGACTCAGGATCTGCCAGGGGCCGGGCCCGAGGAACCTCTCGCGCGGTACTGTCGAATACGCCTCAACGATTTGATCAGATGAGGTGCCCGAGGCATAGCGCACCTCATCTGCATACCAGCGGCGAGCGTCGGCGATTCGGTCACTCTCAGTTGAGTCGTCATCGTTGTCGTTCACGGTATCTCTTGATAAGTCAGAAGCGTTCAGTGTATCTGGTGGCAAGTCCCGTTTACACGGTCAGCCCAATTTCTTCGGCCGTCGTGATAGAAGCTAACTGGCGGTGTGCCGTGCTGGTGGCCGCTACGAACATTAGCGGTTATGTTCGCGGTGTTGTTACCACGTGCTTCAAGCGGGCCGCAGGGGTTGCGTGAAGACATCAAACAGGTATATCCACAAGATGGATGAAGTTGAGATTTCAGAGTACAACCCTAAGTGGCCAGAGCTTTTTCTAGTCGAGAAGAGCGCTATTGCCACTGCGCTAAGCGGACAAGACATCCTGGCCATTGAACACTTTGGGAGCACGGCGATTCCCGGACTCGCAGCTAAGCCAGTCATTGATATTCTGATTGCCGTCCCGTCTGTCAGCCACGCCCGGCAAACCTTCGTGCCGCTCCTCAAGTCCCTGGACTATGTATTTTGGGCCGAGAACCCAAACACTGATCGATTGTTCTTTGTTAAAGGTATGCCGCCTTTCGGAGAGCGGCGAACTCACCATGTGCATGTCGCACAGAAGCCATCAGAGATGTGGTCAAGACTCAAATTTCGCGACTACCTGAGGCTGCATGATGACGAACGCACTGCGTACGCACAACTCAAAAGAGGGCTCTCTCAAAAGTATTCTGCAGATCGAGAGGCCTACACGGCTGCCAAGAGTGAGTTCGTCGCCAGGGTCATGCTGCTCGCTGAGAGTGTTTAGGTGTAGCCAATTGGCGTCAGACGGTGATGCTTGGCCCCTACGGTGTAATTGCGCAGATACCTCACTCATCAAATAGTGATAGATCGGCGCAGCGTTCTTGGTGGGTAGAAACCGGGACATTACTTCACAGACAGTGTCCGCCAACACTTGGAGGCATCCTAGTTTTCCAGATAGCGGTCGTTCGGTTTGACTGTCAGGGAACGACGCTAGCCGACCCTGAGCAGCCGGGGCCTCTAAGTCCGATCTTGCCAAATCTTTGGATTTCGTCGGCCGTGAAAAACTGAAAATACGAAGATCTCACTTTCGTAAACACGAAAGTAAAGACTGAACGGGAATCGCTTGGCTACCGCTCTGCGGACATCCGTTCCAACGATCGGGTACCGCTCCGGGTGTTCGGATGCCGAAAGCGCAAGCTGATGGATTTCAGCCTGAAATGCGTCTCCCAATCCGTAAACTTTGTCTTGATAGTACTGAGCTGATTCCACGAATTCTTCTGTCGCAGCTTCAGAAAAACGAACTGCTCGGGTCATCCGTGTAAGCGTTGCTTTACACGAGCCATCACTGCATCAAGCGGTACTCCTGATTCAGGGTTGGCCTCGTGATGTGCAATCCGACGGTCCAACTCTGCCCGCTGTTCCTGAGTAAGAGGCGATTGCTCCAGGTCCTCAAACAGTCCTAGCCAAATTTCTTCGACAAGTGCCATCCGTGAATCAACGTCGAGGCGATCAATTCCCAAATCTTTTGCTGTTACTGACACGGCCAAGCTCCTGAAGAGTGCTCTCCTTCAGAGTGTATCAAAGACGAAACATCCTTCCTGCGCAATCACTGAAACACAGAGAAAGGTTGGATTGGCAACGTCCGCTCCTGGCCCTTAGGAGTCAGTCAACTAGTCAAAAAAGGTGCGCGTTGAGGGTCCGCTAATGCTCTAATTGATGCCAATCTGGTCAGAAATTACCTGTGCTTTTAGTTCCCACTAATCCAAGTAAATCAACATAAGCACAATCAATTAAATCAGCTGGCTTAATCTCCAATCGTTTCATTAAGGCCATAGCCTCGGCTTCGCCTTCAGCCACAGTGTCAGTTTCGGTGAGCACCACCTCAAGTTCCATAAAATCACCAAGCCGCTCTACAACGTCTAAGTGCACTCGTGTTCGTCCAACCAGATAGAGGGTTCGTTGCTTCGTTACCTGGCCGTGGACACCATAGGCATGTTCCAGCGTCTGTCGTAGCGTATCGGGGTCAGAAGTCTCATTGAGCAGATAGAAAGACTCTTTCGGGCCAGCCTGATCTTGCCGCTTGTAGAAAATCAACTGACCTCGATCAGCAGAGAATTGCCGCAGCTTCAAGCGCCCGTTTTTGCAATGAAAGAATGTGTCGTCCTGGGAAATTTCAACCGGCCCTTCCGTCGCAATCGAACGCGCGCGGCTGGTGAGAGCCGCCATGTCAGAGACTCGAGCCTTTATTTCAATGTTGCGCGACATTTTGCCAACCTATGGTCTGAGGTGAGAAACAAATAGCAGGCTAGTCGAACTGTGCCGAAGTTGATTGAGACGCGTTAGATTGACTACTTGATTTCATACAGCTTCATGCGGACAGCACTGGCTTCTCGGGCGCCAGCCCCTACCGCGAGGACTTTGTTTATCCAGAGGTAGCGGGCGTCGCCCGTTTCGAACCTGGCATGTGTTCGCATGGAATAGCTCGATGGATCTACTGATTCGCCACGGGCAATCGCGGCAATCACATCGGCTGGACCATGGCGCAATCCGAAGTTCTTGACTTCGATAACCGCCCCATCGTCCGTTTGCATCGAGTACCGTGTGTCCAGTTCAGCTACACCGTCTGAATAGATGGTTTGCCAATCTGCGCCGACGTTGAGAATGCGCCCTTGCAATCGTTCGCCAGTCACTGTGCCGCCAATTATCGGAATGATGCGTCGTCGTCCGCGCGGCGCGTCTCCCATTTCGATCGGCGCACTCAACTCAACCAGAAACTCGCAAAAAGGTTCAAGCATTGGTGTTGGAATATTCATTCTCGTCCCTCGATATTTGACAATTTGGTTATTTTCCATAACTATATTTCGTTATTGAGTATAACTACTATGGTCTGGTGGATGGGTTTTATGCCCACGGGGTTTGGTTCCCACGCTTGACTCAGCCAGACCATTAACGGAAACCTGAACGACATGCCGCTATCCTTTCAACCAGCGGGCGAGCCCTTTAATCAGGCGCAATCGCTGCAAGTGAGCCATGCTGACAATATTTGGCATATCCGGCTTAACCGGTCATCCAAGCGCAACGCGCTTAGCGATACGATGGTGACGGAACTCCATCACTGTTTTGCCAGTCTACCTGCCACCACTTCCGCCATCATCCTCGATGGCGATGGCGAACATTTTTGCGCCGGCCTGGACCTTAGTGAGCTGCAAGAACGAAACTTTGCAGAAGGTGTTCGTCACTCGCGCATGTGGCATGCAGCGTTTGATCAAATTCGAAATGCGACAGCACCCGTTATCGCCGTACTCAATGGCGCCGTGGTGGGCGGGGGGTTTGAGTTGGCCAGTGCAGCGCATCTGCGTATTGCAGAGGCCGGTACATTTTTCGCGCTACCTGAAGGGCAACGTGGATTGTTCACGGGCGGCAGTGGCTCGGTTCACATCTCTCGTTTGATTGGTGTGCCCCGTATGACCGACATGATGCTCACCGGGAGGAGTTTTAGTGCCGAGGATGCTGAGCGATTTGGTGCTGTGAATTACCTGGTAGCCCAGGGTCAGGGCTTTGAGCGCGCGGCTGAACTCGCCCAGCGCATTGGTGCCAATGCACCGTTGTCGAATTACGCTGTGATGCAGGCGCTGCCGCACATTGTTGAAATGAGCCCCTCACAGGGATTGTTCACTGAAGCACTCATGGCATCAGCGGCTCAAAGTGACGATGACGCAAAGGCTCGTATGGCTGCTTTTCTTGCCGGAAAAGCCGCCAAAGTTAAGCCAGCGGCCGACTAGATATGTCAAATACTGCGCGCTATCGCGATGCCCAGGTGAGCGCCTGTTTGCACACAGAGGTCGAGCAGAGATCTGATGGCACCATGGTGCTGCGCTCGCCCGATGCGCTAGGCAGTTATCGGACACGGTTGTGTGATTATCTCGTGCATTGGGCAGAGCAGGCGCCGGACCGGGTTCTGATTGCCCAGCGCGACGATTCCGGTGCCTGGCGGGAAATGACCTACCAGCAAATGCTAGGTGCGGTGCAGGCGATTGCCGCTCGCATGCTGTCACTCGACCTCAGCGCCGATCGTCCCGTCGCAATACTTTCTGGCAACAGTATTGAGCATCTCACGGTTGCGTTGGCCGCCGCCTGGATCGGTGTGCCCAGTGCCGCTGTCTCGCCACCTTACTCCTTAGTCTCCAAAGACTTCGGAAAGCTGCGCCATGTTATCGACAAGTTAACACCCGGACTCGTTTTTGTTAATGATGCGCAGCCGTTTGCCGACGCCATTCATGCGGCTGTTCCGGTTGCCACGCCCATACTCGTGGTTGATGGTTCAATCCCCGGTTATACCAATCACGAATACGCGGTCTGGCTTGCCAGGTCGCCTAGCGCACAGGAGCAGGAGCAACTCACGCAAGCGTTCAATGCCGTCAGCGGCAAAACAATATTGAAATTCTTGTTTACCTCAGGTTCGACCAAGTTACCCAAAGCAGTCACGACGACCAACGATATGCTGTGCGCTAACCAGCAGATGATCAGGCAAACGCTGAGCTTTCTAAGTGAACAGCCGCCCGTTCTCCTGGACTGGTTACCGTGGAACCACGTTTTTGGCGGGAGTCACAACGTTGGCATAGCCCTCACAAATGGTGGCAGCTTATACATTGATGGCGGTAATCCGTCGCCGGCGGGCATGCGGCAAACCTTGGCAAACCTTTACGACGTATCGCCAACGATCTACTTTAATGTGCCCAAAGGCTTTGAAGAGATCGCGCGAGCAATGGAGAACGACCACTCGCTCGCAAGCACACTATTCAAACGCGTCAAGTGCTTCTTCTTTGCCGGTGCTGGCTTATCACAAGTGGTCTGGGATCAACTCGATCGCATCGCTGAGCAAACCGTTGGCGAGCGCATCCCGATATTGACCGGCCTGGGCATGACTGAAACCGCCCCTTCGTGCACGTTCGCTGTTCGACCTAACCTGCGAGCGGGGCAAATTGGCCTGCCTTGCCCGGGGGTAGAAGTAAAGCTAGCACCTGTTGATGACAAATGGGAAGTGCGCTTTCGGGGGCCAAACGTAATGAGCGGGTACTGGCGTGATGCTGAGCTAAGCGCACAAGCCTTTGATGATGAGCGTTTTTACCAAACGGGCGATGCCGTCACCTGGGTTGATCCTGCTGATCCGCAACAAGGCCTGATGTTCGATGGACGCATTGCCGAGGACTTCAAGTTGTCAACGGGAACCTTCGTCAGTGTCGGGCCACTACGCACACAGATCATCATGGCCGGCGCTCCCGTTGTTGCAGATGTTGTAATCACAGGCGTTAACCGCAACGAAGTGGGCATGCTGGTTTTTGCGAGACTTGAGGAGTGCGCAGCGCTGGCTAAGCTCAGCGACGCAGAGGGAAAGCGCCCGTTTGAAATCTTGACACTGCCTGCGGTAACCCAATGGCTGCAAGATCTCGTTAATCAGTTGTTTAAAGCCGGCACGGGTAGTGCCAACCGAATCACTCGCGCAATGCTACAAACTCGGCCACTATCAATTGATCTAGGCGAAGTGACTGACAAAGGCTCAATCAATCAACGTGCCGTGCTGACTCACCGGTCTGACCTGGTGGATGCACTATATGCATCTGATGATACGGCCAGCGGCGATGCCAACACTGAGAGACTTATCGTGCGAGCACAGCGCCATGCTTAGTCAGAAACATCGTCTTGACGACAGTGCATTATCGCATCTTGTGGGTTATGCGCTTGTCAAAGCAAATCTAGTATTGGCAAAGACCTTTCAGCAGCATATTGGCAAACCGCTGGCCCTGACACCAGCCGAGTTCACCCTGCTCACCCTTCTTGCCGGCAATCGTAAGGCCACTCAAAAAGAGCTGGCGACGCAACTCAGTGTGCGCGCGCCTAACCTGACGGTTATTCTGAACCGCCTAAGCCAGCGCGGATTGGTAACCTCCGAGCGTAACGACTCTGATGGTCGATCGGTGCTGATTGGCTTGAGCGCCGCCGGCAAAAAGTTGCAGGCAACCGCCTACAAGGTCTCCCAGTCGATGGAAGATCCTGCGCTCTGCGGCATTAGTGCAAGTGAGAAAAAAGTGCTGCTGCGTCTGCTACGCCGCGTCGCCAGTGATGGTCTGATCGACGTTTCGTCATAGCACGCTGGTGCCAAACGCGAACGCCACATTGAACAAAATAGGGGAGAGAGACGCATGAACCTAGATGAATTAGTTGCCATTGACGTACATACACACGCTGAGGTGTCGTGTCGCCAACCGGCCGACGCAAACTGGCTGCCCTATGAGGAAGCGGCCAACAAGTACTTCAAGGCAGGTAAGCGGCCCACAATCAGCGAGACGGTCGCGTACTATCGGGAACGCAAAATCGGGCTTGTGATGTTCACAGTAGACAGTGAGTTTCAAATCGGTAACCGTCGCATACCCAATGCAGAGGTCGCTGACGCCGCCGCTGAAAACAGCGACATGATGATCGCTTTTGCGTCTATCGATCCGCACAAGGGTCGAATGGGCGTCAACGAAGCAAGAGAGCTTATTGAATCAGGCGCGATCAAAGGGTTTAAATTTCACCCAACCCTGCAGGGATTCTTCCCGAATGACCGAATGGCTTATCAGTTGTACGAGGTCATTGCCGAATACAAACTGCCTGCTATTTTCCATTCCGGTCATTCGGGTATTGGCACCGGCATGCCGGGTGGTGGCGGTTTGAAGCTGAAGTATTCAAATCCAATCTACGTAGATGATGTGGCAGCAGATTTCCCGGACATGACCGTCATCATCGCGCACCCGTCATGGCCGTGGCAAGACGAAGCGCTGTCTGTCTGCCTGCACAAGCCCAATGTTTACATCGATCTTTCTGGCTGGAGCCCTAAGTACTTTCCGAAAGAACTCGTTCAGCGCGCGAATGGTCAGCTCAAGCACAAGATGCTGTTTGGCTCAGACTACCCACTCATTACGCCAGACCGCTGGATCAAAGATTTTAAGGAAGCTGGGTTTAAGCCAGAAGTACATGACTTGATTCTGAAAGAAAACGCCATAAAGGCACTGAAGCTGGGCGCGTAACTACGGAAAGGGCAGCGGCCCGAGCCGCTGCCTAACTAATTTGTCGCTTGGCCAATTCGAATGCTGCGGCCCGCCCACGACTGACGATACCGGCCACCGCGAACGGTTAAGCACAACCGCCGTCTCGTCAGATGGTCACGCTAGGTATCTCCGGCTCGCCAGCGCGCTGGTAGGCGGCGATGCCCACACCTGTATCAGCAGTCACTTGTATCGCCCAGGCCGCAAAGCCCGGCGCCTCGTTCATTTCATGGCGGTCGATCGGGACTTGAACCTCGCCGCCAGTCGTGAGCAGTCCGCGTCCGACGGCTTCCCGGATGAACGCATCCAGACCCATGATTTGGCCATTGGAGAACTTAAGCACTAAGGAGCCATCGCCGCGGATGTCAGTCTCCATTACGCCAAGATCGATGAGGGTAAGCTTTTCACCGGAGGCTTGCACGCCCTGAGCTAAAAGATCGAAGAGTTCCCGCGTGGATGCAGGACCCTCTTGAATTTTGGCGCTGAGCGCTATTGCCCCTTCAAGCCCGGCATCTGGTGAGAACTGCACTGTGCTGGGTAACGCTGGCAAGGCGTTCGGTTGGCTGTTTTCGGGGCGATTCTGCAATTCGCCCGCTCTGATGAGTGAATCGAGCGGGGTCTCGGTTGAAAATGAATTGTTCGCGAATGCATTTGAAATATTGCTGACGTCAGACATCGCAGCCTCCTGTTTGTTTAATCCCATAGTGAGGCTAGTCTTTACGTCTTTGCTGGCCATTTATCTGACTTCTTCGACGCGGCGGTTTCGCCAGCGGCGATCGCGGTGCGCGCCTCGCATTTCTAGCGAATTCTGGCTTTGTCTGTAAGATCGGATTTCACGCGTGCGAGTAGATGGGAGACGACTATGCACTGCACCATTGGGCTTACAGGGTTTGTCAGGCTTGGCATTCGCGAGATGACACTTATTGCCAGCAAGGGGTCGAGCGCACGAGTCTGGCGACTGAGATGCCTTTTACTGGTTCTGCTGGCTATCACGGCCACATACCTCGCGCCTTATTCAATCGCTCAGACTCGCCAAATTACCCAGCTCAAGGGCGACATCTATCGATTTCAAAACAATCATCACTACTCGGTGTTCGTGGTGACGTCTGCTGGCGTGCTGGTCACTGATCCAATCAATGCATCGGCGGCGCAATGGCTGAAATCAGAGATTGCGACGATGACCGACCAGCCGATTACGCATCTGGTTTACAGCCATAGCCATGCCGATCATGCCTCCGGCGGATTGGCCTTTGGTGATGAGCTCACCGTTGTTGCTCAGCAGAATGCGCCCGCGACAATCGACGGCGTTGCGCCAACTGTGCGGGTCAATGAAAACCACAGCTTTGAGCTGGGTGGCAAGACCATTGAACTCACTGCCCTGGGGCCAGGCCATGGTGATGATTTGATGGCCATGATCATCCGGCCCGAGAACGTTTTGTTCGTGGTGGATGCGGTCGCTGCCAAGCGCCTGCCGTATCGTGACTTTCCGGGTGTTGATGTCGATGGACTCGCTGTGCAGATCGACAAGGTGGCGTCATTGGACTTTGATCTCATGGCACCAGGCCATGGCGCGACAGGGTCGCTTAACGATGTGAAGTTGCAGGCCGACTATTTGCGCGAGCTGACGGAGGCTGTCAGGCAGGCGATGAGGCAAGGTCTGATGGGCGAACAGCTGGTAATGGCGGTACCCATGCAGGCCTATCGTGACTGGGGGGCATATGATCGGTGGCATGCACTCAATGTTCGGGGCATGGAGAGATGGCTTGCAGCTGGCCCGACCCAGTGAGCTCTCGCCGACCAAAACTTAAAACAGACTGCTATGACTCAGACTTTTGACTACATCCTCGTGGGAGCCGGCGCCGCAGGCTCCGTTTTGGCTGACCGGCTCAGTGCTGATGGGCGCTATACAGTTTGTGTTTTGGAGGCGGGGCCGAAAGATACCAACCCATTCATCCGCATGCCGGCGGGCTACGTCAAGATGCTCAATGATCCCGCCATGATGTGGCAGTTCAAGAGCGAGCCATCGCCCGGATCTGCGGGGCGTAACGTGTATCTACCTCAGGGGCGTGTGGTTGGAGGCTCGACCTCAATAAACGGCCTTGTTTACAACCGGGGTCAGGCCGCCGATGTTGATCGCTGGGCTGCGATGGGCAATGAGGGCTGGTCCTACAAGGACGTTTTGCCGTACTACCAGCGCTCAGAGTCCAGACCGCAGGGCGATCCGGCGTATCGCGGGCAGGTTGGCCCCATCAAGGTGTCAAACGTCGACGCGGCAGACCCTGTCTGCGACGCATTTATTGACAGCGTCGCCAGCCACGGCGTGCCGGCGCACAATGATTACAACGGTGCCTCCCAGCGAGGCGCGGGCTATTACCAGCGCTTTATTCACGACACGCGCCGCGTCACGGCGGCCAGTGCGTTCCTGAACCCGGCGCTTGAGCGGCCAAATCTGGAATTGCGCGCCGCGCACAGGGTGTTGCGCCTTCTACTAGATGGCAAACGGGTCACCGGTGTCGAGGTTAGCCCGCTCAGCAACGGCCAGCCTGATGGACCCGCTCAGACTCTGACCGCTCGTCGCGAGGTGATCGTCTGTGCTGGTACGGTTAATTCAGCGCGTTTGCT
>JBGCFG010000066.1:0-3890 GCA_045106815.1 Burkholderiaceae bacterium
CTGTTCGAGCACCTCGGGGGGCACGCGCTCGACCAACTCACTGAGTTCGCCAAAGCCGGCATTGCTAAGCGGCGCGTTGCGCTCAAACAAGCTGTTGGCGGCCATCGCCAGAGGCGCCGGCAACTCGAAGCTCGTATTGTCTGGGAACTGTACCTCCCAAGGACCCGTACCGGAAGCGCTCAGCGTGGTACGCCATGCAGGCCCAATGTTGACCTTCTGACCCGTTCTGGGAATTTCGGCATTGAGCAACAAGCCGCCAAAGTTAATGGATCGATCAGGGTTTTCGCCCCGTATCAACTGATCGAGATTTTGCCGGGAGTTAATGAAGAAGGCAGTCTTCGTGGCATCTTTACCGGCGCCGGTTGGCAAGACGATCGTGAGTCCGAGCCCAATCTCTGTTTTTCCATTGTCGAGCACGCTGGTGATGCCTTGGACAGGCGTGCTGGCAACAATTGAAGGAATGACTGTCGCACCTGCTGGCAGTGCTTGCTTAAATGCGGGTGAATTCAACAACCTGTCGAGTGACTGATACTTCGTAAACAAGGTACCGGCCAACGCATCTGCAGCGGAGGCTGAGTCAGCGATGCCCAATTGGGTGAGCACAGCACCCAGCACCGGCACCAAACCAGCGGCAGTGGCTAGGCGAGGTGGTAACGGTAGAGAACCGAAGGCTGTGAGTTTGTCGTCAGAGAGCGTGGGTGTGTTCTGATTGGACCAGAGCACATAACCCGCAGCGTCCGTGGCGGCGCCATTCAAACCGATGCCAGGAATCGCGCGACCCACCGCCCAGGTATCTGGAAACACCCGATTCATCCGAATAACATTCGGGTCTGATTGAGTGCCTGCGTCTGACGTCTGGGCGACAAGCGCCGAGTTAGCGGTGCTGCTGACCTCATCAGAGCCCAACAGCGAGGATAATGTCAGAGCACGCTGACTGCTAACGTCTTGGCCAAATTGACCACCAAGGGAATTCCCGCTGATATTTGTCATCTTGTTCGCTCGCTGGTGATGTAACTCGTAACGAGCGCCAACGTAGCAAGCAAGTCTTATCTGGCGGTTTATCCTGCTTTTCTATAGCTGCGTCTAGCTTCCTGTATCCAAGAAGCTGTCGATTGCCGCAAGCACCTGCTCCGGCTGTTCGAGTTGCGGCAGATGTCCAGCGTCGGGCAATTCCAGGAAAGACACCGGCTTAACGAGCTTGGCCAAAGCCCGCCCGCGATCTAACGGGATCCATGGGTCTAGCGCGCCCCAAACAATCGAAACCGGGCATCGAATGAGCCCAAACTGCGGCTCTACCTCCGCGGTGAACCGCTCGTCAGCTTGCGCAAACTGACGATAAAAGCTGTCCTTCCCCTCAGCGCTGAGCCACGGCTGCGCTAAAGCATCGACGTCTTCGGGCAACAAGTCGGTGGCCAGGGCGCCCCCAATATAAGCTCGCACGACAGCCTCATGAATATGCGCAGGTAAACCCTGAAAGGCTTGTACATGCCGACCGACATGCTCGAAAAAAGCCGACCCCCACGGACGCATCGCCACGACATTCATCAAAACATATCGACTGAACTGAACGCCGTGCAACAAATGCGCCCTGAGTGTCGTTGCGCCACCAAAGTCGTGCGCCAGCACCATCGGCTTGTTCAACGCCCATTGCTCAAGCACTTGCGCGAACACTTGCCCTTGCACATCAAGGCCGGTGGCTTGATTAGCCAACATTTCTGACTGTCCATAGCCCGGCATGTCGTACCAGAACACTTCATAGTGCTTCGCCAGCGTAGGAATAATGCGATGCCAGGAATATGATGACCACGGCCAGCCATGAGCTAGAACGAGTGCGGGGCCAGCGCCTGCGCGACCAGCGGCCACCGTGCCGGCACTTGTTCGGATTGTCTCGGTCAGACTAAATGACAGATCGCTCAAATCAACATTCCTTAGTACATCTCCGGCCGTCGGTCTCGCAGGACCGAATTAAAGTCGTTCCAGTTACGCGCCCGTTTGGCTTCGGCCAGATCAATATGTGCAATCAGCATTTCTTCTTCGGTTGCTGATGCTGGCCCTGCAATTGGCCAGCCTGTGTAGCTAACAATGAGACTCTGACCAATGAAGGGCTGATCCCGTTCGGTGCCTACGCGGTCAGCGGCAGCGATGAAAACGGAGTTGGAATGCGCTGCAGCCATGGTGAGGATATTAGACATTGCCTCGCGCTTTTCATCCTGGCCGGGAATGGGTACCCAGTTGGTGGGCACGCAAACCAGTTCCGCACCATTGAGTGCGCAACTTCGGTAAGTCTCGGGAAACCAGCCGTCGTAACAGATTGCCATCGCGATCATGCCATGCGGGGTAGCGAACACAGGAAATCCAAGATTGCCTGGTGCAAAAAACAAATTCTCATTTGCCCAGAGATGAACTTTTCTGAATAAGCCCACTCGACCCTGTGGCCCGACCAGCGCCGACGAGTTGTAAAGCGTGTCACCATCGCGCTCGGCAAAACCACCCACGATATGCACACCCAGTTCGTTGGCTAGTTGACACCAAAGCGTGGTCGTCTCCCCGTCATCGAAAGATTCCGACATCTCCAATGCTTCAGCTCTGCTTTGAAACACATAGCCGGAGCTACACAACTCTGGCAACACAATAATGTTGGCGCCAGCCTTTGCCGCTTGGCGAACAAAGCGCTCTGACCGCTCAAGATTGGCCCGCTTTTGCCCTACCTCAGGCGCCATTTGACAGCACGCAACGGCCACTGGCGCCACTGAATTGACTGATTCGCTCATCTCCCTGCCTCATGGGTCATTTGGATTAAGCACGCTAACTGACATCGTGGTTGTTGGCAAGATTTGTCCCAGAAGGAAGTCTCTGCTCGCACCGCTTCAGGGCGTCATGCCCAGCACTTGAGCAGGCGGGTTATTACGCCAGTTTGCATCTCGCTTACGTAAGATGATTGCAGCAACTAGACACTGGCAAAAACCAGGAAAACAGGAGAGCCCGATGGATCGAACAAAACTCACGAAAGACGATATCAATTCCTTGTCCAAAGCTGCTTCGCTGAACCTGAGCGATGACCGACAGGAGATGTTGGTCACCGTCATGTCTGACACCTTCGCGATGCTGGACACGCTGAAAGCGGTAAAGCCTGGTGAAACAGCGCCAGCATTTGCGTTTCAGGCAAAGTGGGAGAAAACATCGTGAACGAGATCCTTGACCAGCCGCTCTCTGATGCAGCGGCAAAACTTCGCGATGGCAGCCTGTCTCCGGTAGAACTCACTCAGGCAGCATTGGCACGAGTTGAGCAGACCGAAGAAAAACTCAATGCCTATGTTCGCCTGAATGCCGATTACGCCATGACTGCCGCCCGGCAAGCTGAAGAAGAAATTAAAGCGGGCCGCTACCTAGGGGAGATGCACGGCATCCCCGTGGCTATCAAAGATTTGTACGACATTGCTGGCCTGCCTACTACTTGCAGTTCCGAAGTCTTACATGACCATATGGCTCAGCACGACTCAGCATGCGTTGCACGCCTTAAAGCCGCCGGGGCTATTGCCATTGGCAAAACTCATACGCATGAGTTTGCGTATGGCATTGCAACGCCCACCACCGGTAACCCATGGAATCCAGACTATATTCCCGGGGGCTCCAGTGGCGGGTCTGGTGCAACGGTTGCCGCGCGCGGCTGCTTCGTGGCCATGGGCTCTGATACGGGCGGCTCCATCAGAATTCCAGCCGCTGTTTGCGGTGTTGTTGGGCTCAAACCAACCTATGGACGAGTGAGTCGAACCGGTGTTGCATCGCTCTCATGGTCGCTTGATCATGTTGGGCCGCTCACGCGTACGGTTCGTGACGCTGCGATTTCTCTCAAATGGCTGGCCGGCTACGACCCGCGCGACCCGGGCAGC
>JBGCFG010000067.1:0-3552 GCA_045106815.1 Burkholderiaceae bacterium
TCCGGATGTGAGGGCTGTCTCCTTTACCGGCTCAACCACCACTGGCGAGCGCATTATTCGCTCGGCAGGTTTGAAAAAATTCTCGATGGAGTTAGGGGGCAAGAGCCCGTTTGTTGTCTTTGATGACGCCAATTTTGATCGGGCGCTCGATGCTGCCATCTTCATGATTTTTTCCAACAATGGCGAACGCTGTACAGCTGGCTCGCGCATCATTGTTCAGCGCGGCATCTATGATCGATTTGTCAGTGAGTTTGTTGCCCGCGCCAAAAAACTGCGGGTGGGTGATCCGCTTGATGAAACAACCATCATTGGTCCGATGATTTCGGCTGACCATCTCGCCAAGGTCAGGCACTACATTGAGCTTGGTCAGCAGGAAGGCGCAGAAATGCTCACTGGCGGTGCCGATGCACCCGAACTAAACGCACCGTTTTCGAAAGGCAACTTCGTCAAGCCTACGGTGTTTGCAGATGTCGACAACAAGATGGCTATTGCGCAGGATGAGATTTTCGGTCCGGTCGCCTGCCTGATTCCGTTCAAAGATGAAGCCGATGCTATCGCCATTGCCAATGATGTGCGCTATGGCCTGTCCTCTTATGTCTGGAGTGAGAATATTGGCTGCGCGCACCGGGTCGCCGCGGCTGTCGAGGCTGGTATGTGTTTTGTCAACAGCCAGAACGTCCGTGATCTCCGGCAACCCTTCGGCGGTACGAAGGCATCAGGCACCGGGCGCGAAGGTGGCACATGGAGCTTTGAGGTGTTCCTGGAGCCCAAAAATATTGCCGTATCAACGACTGAACATCGCATTCCGCGCTGGGGTGTCTGAGCCACCTCAACGTGAGCCAGCCTTGCCCAAATGCGGCTGACTTCCGCCATACAACGGACTAGCGCCCACCTCCCATCGCCAATCGAGCGCCTTCCGGCGTCAGACCCCTCATGCCGGGGAACAAGTTTGCCGTAGACATAATCTGACGGTTGACCAAGCACGACGACTGAAAACGGTAGCGCAGGCCGATCGTTTGACCGACCAACCCTTCGTTGCGAAAGCCGGGAGCGCTATGAGACTTAACACACCGATCGTCAATCAAGAGTATTCGTTTCCTCCAGGCGAAACCCTTGTGTCGACAACCGACCTCAAGGGGCGGATCCTCTACTGCAATGAACCGTTTGTCATCGTCAGCGGCTTTGAGCGAGCCGCCCTGCTCGGCCAGCCACACAATATGATTCGACACCCCGATATGCCGGAAGAGGCTTTTCGGGATATGTGGGCGACCATTGCTAGCGGCAACCCATGGTCGGCGCCGGTAAAAAACCGACGTGCCGACGGCACGCACTACTGGGTCATTGCCAATGTCACTCCACTGATGGGTGCGAATGGTCCCACCGGTTACATGTCTGTACGAACAGAGGCAAGTCGCGGCGAAATCGATGCAGCAGAAAGGCTGTATGCCACGATGCGAGCCGAAGCGAAAGCCGGGACTCGCAAACATCAACTCAGCGCCGGGCGACTGGTCATCAATACGCCTCTTGCCAGACTCAAGCGAGCGCTGACCCCAGACACGATGGGATTGTTTTGCTTGTTCATCGCCAGTATTTGCGTGGCGTCATTTGGCGCAGGTGTGGCGGCCGACCATTTGCTCACCGGATGGTTGCTATGGGTGGCGGCGGGCGGTGCCGTCGTAACTGCGACAATCATTGGCGCTGCTGTCATCAAGCGCCTTTCAATCACCCCTGTCGAGAGACTCTTGACACAGGCCAACCGTATGGCAGCGGGCGACCTGACCCAGGAAATTCAAAGTAAGCGGGGTGACTTGATTGGTCGCATGGGTCAGGCGCTGAATCAACTGAACGTTAATCTTCGTTCGATTGTGCGTGATGCCCGCAATGAAGCCGAAGATATGAACAATGTCAGTGCGGATATTGCTGCGAGTAACCACGACCTATCAACACGCACTGAATCACAGGCAGCCAGCCTTGAAGAAACGGCTAGTTCGATGGAAGAAATCACCAGTACTGTCACCCAAAGCGCGGAGTCAGCTCGTGATGCGGCAGTACTGGCGGGCAAGGCCAAGGAAATCGCAGACCGCAGCGGTGAAGAAGTTCGCCTGGTGAGCGAAAACATGCGCAGCATCAACGAATCCTCGCAGGAGATCAGCGAAATTATTCAGGTAATTGACAGCATCGCGTTTCAAACCAATATTCTGGCGCTCAATGCGGCAGTCGAAGCTGCCCGTGCTGGCGAACAAGGACGCGGCTTTGCCGTTGTCGCAATCGAAGTGCGAGAACTCGCCAAGCGCACATCTTCAGCAGCGAACGAAGTCAAGCAGCTCATTACGGAATCCACCGGCCGGGTGCAGGCGGGCAGCAAGCAAACAGAATCGGCTCAACGGGCAATGCAAGAGGCGCTGAGCTCGGTTAGCCAGGTCAGTGATCTGATCCAGACCATTAGCAGCGCTGCCACCGAGCAACAGGCAGGCATTGCACAAATCAATGAATCGGTCATGGAGATGGACACCATGACGCAGCAGAACGCCGCGCTTGTTGAAGAGAACGCGGCAAACTCGCTTCAGATGCAGGCCAAGTCAAAGGCCGTGGTTGAGTCCGTCAGTGTTTTCCGGCTTAGCAAGAATGCCGCTGACGCACCGGTGGCTGATGCGGTTGCGCTGCGCCGTGCAGCCAAAGAACAGACTCGAAGCTAAGCGGGTAGCAGTCAGCGCCGAAGCACCCGTACCGGACATTCAAACTGCCAAATCAAGCGGCAAAGACTCCTAGCTTGATGGACAGGCTGAGTCACGGCGGAATCACCACCGGCATCTTCGTCCAGCCAGGAGCGAAGTTTGAGAATGTGCGCTCGGGTTCACCGGTGATCTCGATACGATCAACCCGTGCGCGCAACTCTTCCCAGAGGATGCGCAATTGCATCTCTGCCAATCGGTTGCCCACACAATGGTCAATGCCTAAACCGAACGACAGGTGCTGGCGCGCCTTAGGTCGGTCGGCGATGAACTGGCGCGGCGCATTGATTGCGCGCTCATCGTAGTCGCCCGATACAGCGTGATCACGCTTTCTCCGGGTGATGTGATCTTGACGGGCACGCCCCATGGTGTCGTGGACTGTAAAGTAGGCGATGTGGTGAGCACGGAAATCGAAGGGCTAGGCGCGCTTGTGAATACCATTGTTGCGCCACCTGAGCCGGGCTGACGAACTAACTGCGCAGAACGACTATCCGCCCGGCCCCAGACACCCCAAGAGCGAAAAACCACCTTATGGTCAAAACGATCAAGCACTTGATCAACGGCGAGCCCGTTGATAGCCAGGACCATCTGACAAGCCTGAACCCCGCCACCGGAGATGCCCTAGCGTCGGTAGCCGCCGGGCGGTGAGGCAGAAGCCCGCGCATCGGTTCGTGCGGCTCATGAGGCGTTTCCAGCCTGGGCAGCGCGGCCAGCCGAGCAACGGGCGGCCATCATGCGACGACTGGGTGAACTGATCGCGGCTGAATCCGATGCAATCGCCCAGATCGAGACGCAAGACACTGGCCAGGTCATTGCTCAA
>JBGCFG010000068.1:0-6096 GCA_045106815.1 Burkholderiaceae bacterium
GCGGCAACCAGTTATGCCTAATGACCATAGCGCAATGGAACCACCCCTTCCCATCTCGAACAGGACCGTGAAACGTTGTAGCGCCGATGATAGTGAGCCTGCGCTCGTGAAAGTAGGACATTGTTAGGCAAGCACTCCAAACCCCCCGTAGCGAAAGCTGCGGGGGGTTTTTCTTTGGCCGTTCGATCTTGCCTTACTCATTCGTATGGCCTTACTATTGTGTATGGCCACATCAACAATCAAATCTACTTTTACGATGGACGCGGAAACCAGGCGCCTGTTGGATCGACTCGCCCAGGATTGGAGCGTTTCTCGCTCGGAAGCTTTGCGTCGAGCTATTCGACAAACCGCTGGGACCGAGTTCGCCAGTAACAGACTTGCTGCGCTAGATTTGCTGCAAAAGCGCGCGGCAATGACGGCTGCGAAAGCGAGCCAGTGGGTTGAAGACGTCAATAACGAACGGAAGGCAGGTAGAGTTCACGGCGAAGGTTGATGGTGATTCATCTAGACACGAATTACCTGATTCGGGCGCTGATCTCGGGATCTGACGAGGATCAACAGCTTAGGCGCTGGCTAGCTGATGATGAGGTCATTGGGATTTCATTGGTAGCCTGGGCGGAATTTCTCTGCGGGCCACTCGAACCAGATGATGCAAGCTTGGCAGCGGCGATCGTTGGAGAAGCCCTGCCCGTAACATCCAAGCATGCCGCACTTGCAGCCTCAATATTTAATGAGACTGGACGCCGAAGGGGCTCTTTTGTCGATTGTTTGATTGCATCAGTGGCTATCGATGAGCACGCGCGCTTGGCAACCGGCAACACCAAAGATTTTTCAAGAGTACCGAACCTGCAGTTGATCTGATTTCAATGGCAGGCGAGTAGGCTGACCCTCAAAGCTGACAGGCGGTGGCATCTTCTTTGGTGTCGCAATGGAACTGACATAGTGATGCGGAGCACCTATTCTTCGAAGAATGAGAACGGCAATTCTGTGATGACCCAGTAAAAATCTGCTCAAGTGTTATCGTATCCAGGAGAGACACATGAGCACACTGATGGACGAATAAACCAAGCGCTGGACGGCCAAGCGATCAGCGCTCTGTGTCAGCCAGTGAATTCAAGGCAAAGTGCTTGAGGCTCATTGACGAGGTCGCCGAGTCAGGCAAGCCGCTAACGATCACAAAGCATGGGCGGGCGGTTGCCAGCCTGACGCCGCTAGCTCAGCCAGTCCGGACGCCGCAGTTTGGAGCTCGCAAAGGCTCCGTTCTTGAATCAACTGACTTAATTTCGCCAACGGATGAAAAATGGGAGACCGAAAGTTGAGCGGTGTCCTCCTCGATACTCATGTGCTGATCTGGTTAATGCCGGGTGACCGATGCTTGGGTGAGAACGCGGCGAAAATGGCGTGTTTGACCCTGCAATTGTGTGCTGGGAAGTTGCGATGTTGGTCTCGAAGAGGCGGCTCAAACTGGGTTGCGATGTTCAGCAATAGCTGGACCAAGTGTTCAGTTTGTCTGGCCTCAGCTTGATTGCTTTGTCGCCGTCAATTGCTGTTGATAGCGCCCGGTTACCCGGTGAGTTTCTCGGTGATCCCGTCGCTCGACGAACGCTTAGGCTCGTCTAGCGCCGTCAACTTGTACCTCCCCACAATACCCCCTCGAATTACACACTTGACCTTCAAGCGCCAAACGCGCGCGATTCATACGATGTGTCCATCGGCCTTTGTTCGCCGACCCCTTCAAACCCGACAAAGATTTGAGTTCAAGACACAGCCATGAAATCGAACCCAGCCCTTTCCCCACGGCCTCGGTCACACCATCATCGCGGCCTTTTGAGTGTGGCAGTCATCGGCTCCGCGATTCTGACATTAATGACCACTGTGGTTGCGGTGATCGGCATCAGCTTACAACCAGTTTTAGAGACCTTCGTGTTTGTCTCTCAGCGAATTCTCTACTGAACTCGCTGTGCGTGCCCGCGGTTTGTTGTTGCCACACGCCCGGGTCATTTGTCCATTGTGGGCGGTTGCTGAAATCCAAGCGTGGCGACGTGTTCAACCTACAGCGCTTTTGCGCTGGCTCACCGCAGCACTGAATCAAACAGTTCCTTCATCGCCTCCCAAGACTGCTTATCAGCCTGTTCATCGTAGGCCACTGGCAGGTCGAATTTCTTGCCTTTCTCGGTCGCAGCCGGGTTGGTGAAAGAGTGAAGTGCACCTGGGTAATTGATGAACTGATAGTCGGCGCCTGCAGCATTCATATCTTTCTTG
Organism: Burkholderiaceae bacterium; assembly: GCA_045106815.1. Classification (GTDB taxonomy): domain Bacteria; phylum Pseudomonadota; class Gammaproteobacteria; order Burkholderiales; family Burkholderiaceae_E; genus JAUIAI01. The sequence continues at coordinate 2,263 of JBGCFG010000068.1, forward strand.
AAGGCTTCAATTTGTTCGGCTTTGATGAACGGGTCGTCCGCGCCGTTGAGCACCAATACGCGGGCTTTGACCGCGCCGGCTTCAACTGGTGAAAGGCCACCCAGGCTGCCGTGAAAACTGGCCACGCCAGCCAGCGGCAATCCAAGTCTGGCCATCTCCAAAACAATGGAACCGCCAAAGCAGTAGCCGATCGCGCCGATGTGATCGCCGGACACGCCAGTTTGTTCTTTTAGCAAGTCCATCGCGGCGCGGAACCGTTTCTCGGCCACACCTTTGTTCTTGCGGACCTCGCCGGCAAACTGACCAGCTTGTTTGGGATGGTCGGCGAGTTTTCCGTCGCCATACATATCAACGGCCAGCGCAACGTAGCCAAGCTCGGCGAGCATATCGGCGCGGCGGCGGACGTAGTCATTGTGCCCCCACCATTCATGGACGACCAGCACGCCACCGACCGTTCCTTCTACTTTATCGGGACGGGCAAGATAGCCATTGAACGTCGTGCCGTCAACGGAATAGGTGATTTCCTGCCCTGCCATGGCGGCATGACTAAGCCCAAGGAAAAGGAAAGCAAGTAAGAGTCGTTTCATGGTCGAGATCCTCCGAATAAATTCGTGTGCGAATGACCTGGTCAGATCATTGGTCGTGCGTAATCAGCGGAAGGCAAGGCTGATCGCTGGCGTGAGGTCTTTCAATATAGCGCAGAGTCGCGGTGAGTAGGCTTGAATCTCGGGCATCGCAATACTCATGCCGCCGATCACTACGCAACTCAGGCTAAGTACGCCGGATGAATAAAAGACAAGGCGGGCGCCAGGGTATCGACTCAGGACTAACGTGCGAGACACAGTATAAGTCTGCACTGTCCTGTGTTGACCCAAAGAGATACACAAGCCCTAAGCTTGAGGTATTCCCTATACTTGAAGGCCCGATTAAGTCATCGATGTGACGATGCAGACTCGCGGCTAAACTGCGACTGCAGCGAAACCCGCTCCTCTCTATCCGCCAGCTCACAAAAACCTACCGCTTCCGCCACCGGTCTACGGTGCCCCTAATTGTTATCGTTCTAGCTCTCACCCGTGGCCGGCCGCTCGTGCCGAGATTCCGCAGAGTTCATTTGCCTGATGTTTAGCTATGCCAGTGTTTACCGATCTAGGCCCCCAAGACGATCCGGCCACATGCCAGCATCCCGAATGAGTAAGTGGCTCTCTGCGGCTATTGTCAGCTTGATCGGTTTCATTTCAACGTCTTCGCCCGCGGGAGAATTGATACCTGAGTTGGAGGCAGAGGCGACGTCGTTTGACGACATCTTCCAAGATATCGGCCCCTTTACTGAATCGAAATACGCGATTGGTTTTGCACTTGTTCGTCCGGTTGATTTCGAAGACTCGGAGCGTTCGTTGATTCCTAGAGTGTTGGTCGGCTACAGATATGGCAAGTTTCGCCTTAGCTCCTCGGGTGGCGGCAGCATCATTGGCTTCGGAACTGAACGAGTGGAAGGTGGTGTCAGTGCTTCAATACTCGATAAAGGGCGGCTGAGAGGCCGCTTGGGTCTGCGACTTGGACGGGGTCGAGACATTGACGAGGCGCGGGTACGCGAAGTCGTCGGTGATGTCGGCGTTTCCGCGCTTGGCCGCGGCTCGCTGCGCTACCAAATCGATTCTCTATGGTCTGCCGAAGCGGTTGTGGTAACTGACTTACTACGGCGGGGCAATGGCACTCGTATGACGCTTGGTCTGAGTCGGACTGAGTGGATCAGCGCCGACACCCGCGTGGGGTTCGGTGGCAGTGTGTCGTTCGGTGATCGAACTCACATGCGCGGCAGTTTTTCGAGCATCAATGCTGACAACACGCTTTATCTGCCAGGTGCGGGGCCCAAGGAGGCATCGGTCGGTTTTGGGATGACGCGTAAGCTCACCCAACGTTGGATTGTGTTCGGCAGTACCGGTGTTTCATGGCGGCTTGGCCCGGCGCGCGACAGCCCCGACACGAAGAGACGCTGGGGCGTGACGGCGACGATCGGGATTGCCTATCGATGTTGCGGGAACTTCGGTCCAAAGCCGCGTTAGTACCCGCTTATTGGCCGAAAAAGGAGTTTCTCTATACTCAAGACTCTGTTTACAAAAAATGCCAATGGAGACACAGACGATGAAATCACTCTTGACCAAAACTGCGGTTGCGACAGTCTTGGCAGCTAGCATGATGACGGCCGCCCAGGCTGAGTATCCCGAGCGTCCCGTTACCATCGTTGTGCCGTGGGGCGCAGGCGGTGGCACTGACACCATCATCCGGCTGTTCGCCGTAGGTTTTGAAAAAGCGATGGGCCAGCCGATTAACGTCGTGAATCGCACGGGCGGCTCGGGTGTTGTGGGCCACTCAGCTATCGCAAATGGCAAGCCAGACGGCTACACGCTGGGCGCCTGCACCTCAGAAATTACCTATTTCAAAACCATCGGTCTGGCCGACATTACGCCGGCAAGCTACGACTTGATCTCGCGCCTGGCGATCATCCCCGCTGGAGTAACCGTCAAAGCTGATAGCCCTTATAAGTCAGTTGCCGAATTGCTTGATGCCGTGAAGGCAGGTGATGCGGGCGCCATGACCTCGTCCGGTTCAGGCCTGGGTGGACCATGGCATATGGCCGTTGCTGGCATGCTCAAAGCAGTTGATCAGCCCACTGACAAAGTTAAGTTTGTGCCGTCCAAAGGTGGCGCGCCAGCATTGCAAGACCTTTCTGCTGGCGGCATCTCGATGTTTACAGGGTCGCCAATTGAAGCGCGTTCGCTCGCCGAGGCTGGCAAAGTCAAAGTGTTGGCAATCATGTCAGAAGAGCGGTCACCGGCGTTTCCGGATGTGCCAACCTTGAAAGAGTCTGGCGTTGACTTTGCATTGACCAACTGGTTCTCGCTCTGCGCACCGAAAGGCCTACCAGCAGATGTCAAAGCAAAGATTACCGCTGCTGCAAAAGAGGGCGCAAACTCGAAAGACGTGCTGGATGCCTTGAGCAAGCGCGGCATCACGCCGTTGTTTGACGGACCTGAAAAGTTCGCCAGCTTTGCAGACAAGTTCTCTGGTGATGCGAAATCGCTACTGACTGATCTTGGTATTGCCAAGTAGGCTTCTACTTGAAGATTCATGATCGGCTCATCGGCGGTCTCTCGGTCGCCGGTGGTGTGGCCTTGATCGTCGCGGCGAGTCAGCTTCGAGCAATGCCGGGCCAGTTGTTTGGCTCGGCATTTTTTCCGACGGTTCTTGGGGTTGCTTGTTGCATAGTGGGGTTGCTGCTGATGTTGAAGCGGCAACAAGCCGCAGACCTTGACCCGCAGCCCTGGTTATCGTTGCCAGATTGGTTTCTTGACCGACGGGCGATTCGCGCTGGGGCATTCTGTGTGGCAGCGGTTGCATTCATCTTGTTTGCCGAGTCTATCGGCTTCATGTTGAGTGCGTTCGTTTTGCTGTTGGCCTTGATGCTCATGATGGGCGCAGGCGTTACGATGGCTACCGCGTCTTCCATCGGAGCAACCGTTGTCCTTCACTTGGTATTCGTTGTGCTACTCCGTGTGCCACTGCCCTTTGGCGTGATTGAGCGAATGCTGTCCTGACGATGGAAGTCTTACAGCAAGCACTTTGGTTAGTGCTCGATCCGGCCGTTTTAGGCGCCATTGTCGGCGCCAGCTTTCTGGGCGTTGTGATTGGCGCCATCCCAGGTTTGACAGCGGTAATGGGCACCGCATTACTTGTGCCCATTACCTTCTTTATGGACCCAGTGCCTGCTGTCGCCGCGATTGCGTCCATGGCGGCGATGGCGATTTTCGCGGGTGACATTCCTGGCGCTTTACT
>JBGCFG010000069.1:0-2970 GCA_045106815.1 Burkholderiaceae bacterium
GGCCAGGCATCACACGTTTTTCGAGATGCTCGGTAACTTCAGCTTCGGCGATTACTTCAAGCAGGACGCGATTCGCTTTGCGTGGGGCCTCCTGACTGACAAGCTCGGTCTGCCAAAAGGCAAACTCTGGGTGACGGTTTACCAGGACGATGACCAGGCCTAGGACATCTGGTCTCGCGAAATCGGCGTGCCCGCTGAACGCATTATCCGAATCGGCGACAAGGGCGGCCGCTACCAGTCAGACAACTTCTGGATGATGGGCGACACCGGTCCGTGCGGGCCCTGCAGCGAGATCTTTTACGACCACGGCCCGGACGTTGCGGGTGGCCCGCCCGGGAGCCCGGACGAAGATGGCGACCGCTACATCGAAGTATGGAACCTGGTGTTCATGCAATTCAATCGTGATGAACAGGGCAATATGAACCCGCTCCCCAAGCCCAGCGTCGATACCGGGATGGGGCTTGAACGAATTGCAGCCGTCTTACAGCACAAGCACTCGAACTACGAGATTGATCTATTCGTAAATCTGCTGGGCGCTGCGAGTGCTGCCGTTAAGGCGGCTGGTGGAAACCCGCCCGCCGACAGCCCCTCGCTCAAAGTACTGGCAGACCACATTCGTGCGTGCGCGTTTACGGTTGTAGACGGCGTGATTCCGGGCAATGAAGGGCGTGGCTATGTGTTGCGCCGTATTACGCGCCGCGCCATCAGGCATGGTTATAAGCTCGGTGCGCGCAAGCCTTTCTTCCATACGCTTGTTGCTGCGCTGGCGGCTGAAATGGGCGGTGCCTACCCTGAGCTGCGCCAACAGGCCGCCCGTATAACTGAGGTGTTGCAACAGGAGGAAGCCCGGTTCTTTGAGACCATCGCCAACGGCATGGAGATGCTTGAAACCGCGATCGCGCCCCTGCGTGGCAAGTCAGATGCGGTACTTGACGGTGAACTCGCGTTTAAGTTGCATGACACCTTTGGCTTTCCGCTCGACTTAACGGCTGATGTTTGTCGCGAGAACAATCTGCGTGTGGATGAGGCTGGTTTTGATGCGGCCATGAACCGGCAGCGTGAACAGGCCAGATCTTCGGCCAAGTTTCGGATGAGTCAGGCGCTTGACTATGACGGCGTGGCGACCGATTTTCGCGGTTACGACACGCTTGGCTCAGATGCCCAGATCACCGGTTTGTATCTCGAGGGGCAGTCGGTTCAAGAACTGCACGCAGGTCAGCATGGCGTCGTCGTGCTAGATAAAACGCCCTTTTATGCCGAGTCAGGCGGACAGGTGGGTGATCGCGGGCGTTTGTTGATTGGGGGGTCTTTATTCCGGGTAGAAGACACTCAAAAGGTTCAGGCGCAGGTGTTCGGGCATCACGGCACGGTGCAGGAAGGCAGCATCAGGCTGGGTGACAGCGTCAATGCTCAGGTGGATGAGGTGAGCCGTGCTGACACGGTGCGCCATCATTCAGCGACCCACCTCATGCATAAAGCACTGCGGGAAGTGCTGGGTGACCACGTTCAGCAAAAAGGGTCACTGGTCGATGCGTCCAAAACCCGTTTTGACTTTTCCCATAATGCGCCCATGACGCGCGAGCAGATCCGCGAAGTTGAAACCATCGTCAACCGTGAGGTGCTGGCGAACGCCGCCACCGATACGGCGATGATGTCTTACGATGACGCGATTGCCTCTGGCGCTATGGCCTTGTTTGGCGAAAAGTATGGCGATGAAGTGCGCGTGCTGCGCATTGGGTCAAGCTGTGAGTTGTGTGGCGGCACGCATGTTTCGCGTACTGGCGACATCGGTTTGTTCAAGATCGTCTCCGAAGGAGGCGTTGCGGCGGGTGTGCGCCGGGTAGAAGCCGTCACCGGAGAACGCGCGCTTGAACGTATTGAAGCGCTGGACGACTTAGTGGATGGTGCGGCAGCCGTATTGAAAGCGCCCGTTCAAGAATTGCCCAGACGTATTGAAGGCATGACAGAGCAAGTAAAGTCGCTTGAGAAAGAACTCGCTCAACTCAAGTCAAAGATGGCGAGCGCGCAAGGCGGTGACCTGGCGTCTGGGGCAGTTGAATTGAACGGCATCAAAGTGCTTGCCGCTCATATTGAAGGCGCAGACGTCAAGACGCTTCGCGAGACGATGGACGAATTGAAGAGCCGTCTGCATTCGGCCGCGATTGTATTGGCCACCAGTGCGCCCGGAAAAGTCAGTTTGATTGCGGGCGTGACTTCAAACGCTACTGACCGGATCAAGGCCGGTGAGTTGGTTAATCACGTCGCGGCCCAGGTGGGCGGCAAAGGCGGAGGTAAGCCCGAAATGGCTCAGGCAGGTGGATCAGATCCTGACGCGCTGCCCGCAGCGCTTGAGTCAGTTCAGGCCTGGGCGACAGAGAAGCTGGGTGCCTAAGCAGCCGCAGAGTTTTTGAAAGATTGAGAGAGGAGAAGAAATGTCTGACGCAATTGCTGTTGATCAGGAAGTAGATGCCAGCGGACTTAACTGCCCGCTACCGATTTTGCGTGCCAAGAAGGCCTTGACCGCGCTTGAAAGCGGCAAAGTGTTGAAAGTGATTTCGACCGACCCAGGCTCACGGCGGGATTTTGAGGCCTTCTCTCGCCAGACCGGCCATGAGATCTTAAAGATGGAGGAAGCCGACAATCTGTGGAGCTTCTTCCTGAAGCGTAAATAAAACCGGGACACATATGACAGCTAATTTTGATTTCTCTGGCCGCGTTGCGTTGGTCACGGGGGGCGTATCCGGTATCGGAGCGGCAACGTCGAAGGCATTTTTGAACGCCGGGGCGCACGTTATTGCCTGTGGGTTTACAGAAGCCGAACTTGCTGCTGCAAAAGCCGATGCAGAACTCGGCAAAGCCGAAGTGGTGGCGCTAGACGTGACGGACAAAGCCGCGGTTGACGCATTGATTGCCCAACAAAAGCAGCTCGACTTCGTCGTGAATTCCGCCGGCATCATCAAGCGTGATCTC